>NZ_QTPP01000004.1 GCF_003853415.1 Burkholderia sp. Bp9142
GTGACGCTGCTGCACGAGATGGTCAAGCGCGACGCGAAGCGCGGGCTGGCGTCGCTGTGCATCGGCGGCGGGATGGGTGTCGCGCTCGCGGTCGAACGTCCGTAACCGGGGCGCAGTCACCGCCAAACCAATCCGGGCGCCGGTCGATTACGTTCGGCCGGCGTCACGTGGAGTCAGAGGGGCCTCCGGCGGCTCTCAAAACCAAGAAATGGAGTGAGATCTATGTCTCAGCGAATTGCGTACGTAACGGGCGGGATGGGCGGCATCGGCACCAGCATCTGCCAGCGTCTGTCGAAAGACGGTTTCAAGGTGGTCGCGGGTTGCGGCCCGAACTCGCCGCGCCGGGTGAAATGGGTCGAGGACCAGAAGGCGCTCGGCTACGATTTCATCGCGTCGGAAGGCAATGTCGGCGACTGGGAATCGACCAAGGTGGCATTCGACAAGGTCAAGGCCGAAGTCGGCGAGATCGACGTGCTGGTCAACAACGCGGGCATCACGCGCGACGTCGTGTTCCGCAAGATGACGCATGAAGACTGGACGGCCGTGATCGACACCAACCTGACGAGCCTGTTCAACGTGACGAAGCAGGTGATCGACGGGATGGTCGAGCGCGGCTGGGGCCGGATCATCAACATTTCGTCGGTGAACGGCCAGAAGGGGCAATTCGGTCAGACGAACTACTCGACCGCGAAGGCCGGCATCCACGGCTTCACGATGTCGCTCGCGCAGGAAGTCGCCACGAAGGGCGTGACGGTCAACACCGTGTCGCCCGGCTACATCGGCACCGACATGGTGAAGGCGATCCGTCCGGACGTGCTCGAGAAGATCGTCGCGACGATCCCGGTGCGTCGTCTCGGCGGGCCGGAGGAAATCGGTTCGATCGTCGCGTGGCTCGCGTCGAACGACTCCGGCTTCGCGACGGGCGCCGACTTCTCGCTAAACGGCGGCCTGCACATGGGCTGAACGCGCGGGCTGCGCGGGCCGGGTGGCCGCGCAGCCTGGCGTCTCCGAAGGCCCCCGCCGCCCGGAACCGGGCGGCGGGGATTTGTCACTTGCGCTACGCTGCACTCAAAGGCGTTACATGACTACTACAAAGAAAACGGCCGAGCGGCTCATCAAGAAGTACCCGAACCGCCGGCTCTACGATACCGAGACGAGCACGTACATCACGCTGACCGACGTCAAGCAACTCGTGCTGGAACAGGAGGACTTCAAGGTCGTCGATGCGAAATCCAACGAAGACCTGACGCGCAGCATCCTGCTGCAGATCATCCTCGAGGAAGAGAGCGGCGGCGTGCCGATGTTCTCGTCGTCGATGCTGTCGCAGATCATCCGTTTCTACGGTCATGCGATGCAGGGCATGATGGGCACGTACCTGGAAAAGAACATCCAGGCGTTCATCGACATCCAGAACAAGCTCGCGGATCAATCGAAGAACCTCTACGAAGGCAACGCGATGAATCCGGAAGTCTGGTCGCAGTTCATGAACATGCAGGCGCCGATGATGCAAGGGATGATGACGAGCTACATCGAGCAGTCGAAGAACATGTTCGTGCAGATGCAGGAGCAGATGCAGAACCAGGCGAAGTCGATGTTCAGCACGTTCCCGTTCAAGCAACCGGGCACGCCGGAGCCGGAGAAGAAGTAACGCTTGCGCGGCGGGCCGGCCGCGGCGGCGCGAGCCGCCGGACGGTCGGTGCCGCGACCTGCGGCGGTGCGATGCCGCCGATCGTGTGCTCGGGCACGACGGTGGCTGGCGGCCCGCTGCCGCAAGATACCGCCGACGGTCGTTCTTGATCGTCGGCACCGAATGCCTGTGCCCCTGCGCGGGGGCGGGCATGACCGTTGTCCGGTCGATCGAATTCCAGATGCTCAGCGAAGCAAGGCCGGCAGGTGTCGCGCCTGACGGCACGTGTTCGTGCCGGTAAGGGCCGGTAAGGGCCGGTGCCGTTGCGCCGGGCTCGTGCAACGGTACCTGGCCGAGAATCGGGCGCAGTTCGCCCGTTTCGCTCAAAGTGCCGGATCGAAATCCTGATGGTCGTCCGCCGGAGGAAGATCGAGCACGAGCTTCACCGCGCAGTAATTCGCCTTCAGCGAAAACACGCGGCCGATCACGAGAAACGTCTGCCGCGAATTCTCCAGTTCGACGAAGTCGCCGGGTTGCGGCACGTGGGCGCCCTGGTCATAGGAAAAGCTGGTGCTGGTCTGCTCGCCGATGGTTTCAGCGGCGTGCTCGGTGAATTCGATCGTGATGTGGGTGGTCATGCGATCCCCGTTGGGTAAGTGAAGAGAGCGGATATCGCGATTTTCGCATAGCGGCGGAGCGGGGCCGGGGTGATTGTAGGGCGGTGGCGTGGGGTGATCGGGGCCGTTGGCGCATCACCGTCGGCGGGAAAGGGTTGGATCAACCGTCCGTGGCGGCTCGATGCGCCCGTGCGCACCGCATATTGGGGGCGCCATCCACGGCACTCCGACCGCCGGTTTTGCCTCGCTGACCCATAAATAGCTGTAAACTCACACTTTTGCCGCCACGCCCCCACATTCCAGATGTCCCAGTCCCCCAAAGTAGGCTTCGTGTCCCTCGGGTGCCCGAAGGCCCTCGTCGACTCCGAGCAAATCATCACGCAGCTGCGCGCCGAAGGTTATGAAATCTCCGGCACCTACGACGGCGCCGACCTCGTCGTCGTCAACACCTGCGGATTCATCGACGAAGCCGTGCAGGAAAGCCTCGACGCGATCGGCGAAGCGCTGACCGAGAACGGCAAGGTGATCGTCACCGGCTGCCTCGGCGCGAAGTCGAGCGCCAGCGGCTCGAACCTCATCGAGGAAGTCCACCCGAAGGTGCTCGCCGTCACCGGCCCGCACGCAGTCGGAGAAGTAATGCAGGCCGTGCATTCGCACCTGCCGAAGCCGCACGACCCGTTCGTCGATCTGGTGCCGGCCGCCGGCATCAAGCTCACGCCGCGCCACTACGCATACCTGAAGATCTCCGAAGGCTGCAACCACCGCTGCACGTTCTGCATCATCCCGTCGATGCGCGGCGATCTCGTATCGCGTCCGGTCGCCGAAGTGATGCTCGAGGCGGAGAACCTGTTCAAGTCGGGCGTGAAGGAACTGCTCGTGATCTCGCAGGACACGAGTGCGTACGGCGTCGACGTGAAGTACCGCACGGGCTTCTGGAACGGCAAGCCGATCAAGACGCGCATGACCGACCTGGTCGCCGCACTCGGCGAACTCGCCGCGCAGTATGGCGCATGGGTGCGCCTGCACTACGTGTATCCGTATCCGAGCGTCGATGAAGTCATTCCGCTGATGGCCGAAGGTCCGTTCAAGGGCCACGTGCTGCCGTATCTCGACGTGCCGTTCCAGCACGCGCATCCGGAAGTGCTGAAACGCATGAAGCGCCCGGCCAACGCGGAGAAGGTGCTCGAGCGTGTGCAGAAGTGGCGCGAGATCTGCCCGGACCTGACGATCCGCAGCACGTTCATCGCCGGCTTCCCCGGCGAAACGGAAGCGCAGTTCGAAACGCTGCTCGACTTCATCCGCGAGGCGGAGCTCGATCGCGTCGGCTGCTTTGCGTATTCGCCGGTCGAAGGCGCGACCGCGAACGAACTGGACGGCGCGCTGCCGGACGACGTGCGCGAGGAACGCCGCGCGCGCTTCATGGAAGTCGCCGAGGAAGTGTCGGCGCAGCGCATCCAGCGCAAGGTCGGCAAGACCCTGAAGGTGCTGATCGACGAAGTCAGCGACGAAGGCGGCATCGGCCGCACGGCGGCGGATGCGCCGGAGATCGACGGCGTCGTCTATGTCGAGCCGGCGACGAAGGCGTCGAAGCGCTACAAGGTCGGCGATTTCGTGTCGGTGAAGATCACGGGCGCGGACGGCCACGACCTGTGGGGCGAGGTTTAAGCAATGACCGCCGCATTTCCGGAGATCCTCGCGCTCGGCGAGGCGATGATCGAATTCAACCAGTCGCAGCCGGGCCGTCCGGAATTCCTGCAGGGCTTCGGCGGCGACACGTCGAACTTCTGCATCGCCGCGGCGCGCCAGGGCGCGTCAACGGGCTTCGTGTCGGCGATTGGCGCCGATCCGTTCGGCCGCCTGCTGACCGACATGTGGACGGCGGAGCACGTCGACACGACGTACGTGCGGATCGACCGCACGGCGCCGACCGGCGTGTATTTCGTCACGCACGGTGCCGACGGCCACCAGTTCGACTATCTGCGCGCGGGCTCCGCGGCGAGCCGCTATGCGGTGGCCGACCTGCCGCTCGATGCGCTGGCCGCGGCGAAGGCCGTGCACCTGTCGGGCATCAGCCTTGCGATCAGCACGGCCGCGTGCGACGCCGCGTTCGCGGCGATCGACCATGCGCGCGGCAACGGCGCGCAGGTCAGCTTCGACACGAACCTGCGCCTGAAGCTGTGGCCGCTGCCGCGCGCCCGCGCGGTGATGCGCGAAGCGCTGCGTCAGACGGACATCTGCCTGCCGAGCTGGGACGACGTCACGGCGCTCACGGGCGCGAACGATCGCGACGCGATCGTCGATGCAATGCTCGAGCACGGGCCGCAGGTCGTCGCGCTGAAGCTCGGCAAGGAAGGCGCGTACGTCGCGACCCCGAGCGAACGGCGCGTGGTGCCGGGCTTCGCCGTCGAAGCCGTTGATGCGACGGGCGCGGGCGACTGCTTCGGCGGTGCGTTCGTCGCGCGGATCGTCGCGGGCGACGATCCATTCGCGGCCGCGCGTTATGCGAACGCGGCGGCGGCGCTGTCGACAACGGGCTATGGCGCGGTCGCGCCGATTCCGCACCGCGATGCGGTGGAACGCCTGATGCAGGGCTGACGCGGATCACGCACGCCGGCCACGCGACGCACTCATTCGCGCCCCCGAATCACGGGCGAGGTGAACGGGCGCGGGCGGCGCGCGTACCGCAATGGGTGCTTTCGCATGGCGGTCGCCATATGCATCGTGACGATGCGCGTTGGCAACGCGCAGCGTATCGCCGCGATTTTCGAGCGAGTCTGAAGCAAGGAGCAATACAAGGTGGGGCGATATTCGGAATGGCAACGGGCGCTGGTGATCGCCGGCGCGCTGGCGGCGGGGCTCGCGATGCCGGGCGTGGTCGCGGCCCAGGCCGCCGCGCCGGGCGCGCAGCGGGATGAAGCGGTGCCCGCGCGGCCGCTGCGGTCGAACCCGGAGTTCGCCCGCTTGCCACGCTACGAGGGCACGCTCGGCGACCGGCCGATCGTCGTGCATCTCGGCCCGAAGACGGGCGAGGAAGGCGTGCACGGCGAATACCAGTTCACGGACACGGGCGAGGTGGTCCTGCTCGCCGGCGATCGTGACGGCAACACGCTCGAAATCGAGGAATCGAACGACGGCACGAACATCACGGGCGTGTGGATCGGTCGCTTCGATTCGACGGGCGACCTGAAGGCCGACCGGATGAACTCGGACGAATCGGATCCGCAGCCGGTCGTGCTGCGACTGGCGCCGGGCAAACGCGCGGCGCTGCAGGTACGCGACGGCCGCGTACAGGAAATCGAGACGGTTGGCGGTATCGTCAACCTGCGCACCGACGACTGAGTGCGCGCTGGCTCGGTGCATGCGGCGCGCATTGTACCGGGCCAACCGCGCCGAATTTGGCTAATCTAGCGACCTATTCCGCAACCGAACGGCCTTTGCTCCGGCCTCCTGCCATGACTGCATCCACTCCGAAGCGCGCACTCCAGACCCGCATCGTTCAACCCGACGACGTCATTCCCGAAGGCTTCCGTTCGTTCGTGCCGCCGGTTGCGCGCGCATCGACGGTCGTGTTCCCCGATCTCGCGACGATGCGCGCGCTGGTCTGGCACAACGACAACCAGTGGCGCTACGGGCTGCATGCGACCCCGACGTCGCTCGCGCTCGCGCAGCGGCTCGCCGAGATCGAGGGCGGCACGCATGCGCTGCTGCAGCCGTCGGGCCTCTCGGCGATCATGAACGTCTATTTCGGGATGGTGAAGGCGGGCGACGACGTGCTGATCCCGCACAACATCTACGGGCCGAACGCCGATTTCGGCAACTGGCTCGCGAAGGATTTCGGCATCACCGCGCGCTTCTACGATCCGCTCGTCGGTGCCGGGATTGCCGAGCTGATCCAGCCGAACACGCGGCTGATCTGGATCGAGGCGCCGGGCTCGGTGACGATGGAAGTGCCCGACGTGCGCGCGATCACGACGGTCGCGCAGGCGCGCGGCATCGTCACCGCGATCGACAACACGTATTCGGCCGGGCTCGCGTTCAAGCCGTTCGAGCACGGTGTCGACATCTCGGTGCAGGCGCTGACCAAGTATCAGTCGGGCGGCAGCGACGTGCTGATGGGCGCGACGATCACCGCGAACGCCGAACTGCACGCACAACTGAAGCTCGCGCGGATGCGCTGCGGGATCGGTGTGTCGGTCGACGATTGCTCGCTCGTGCTGCGCAGCCTGCCGAGCATGCAGGTGCGCTTCGACGCGCACAGCAAGAGCGCGCTCGCGCTCGCGCAATGGCTGAAGGCGCGGCCGGAGATCGCGGCCGTGCTGCATCCGCAACTGCCGGACTGCCCGGGGCATGCATCGTTCGTGCGCGACTTCACCGGCGCGGGCGGGCTGTTCTCGGTCGTGTTCGACGAACGCTACGGCAGCGAGCAGATCGATCGTTTCGTCGAGGCGCTCGAGCTGTTCGCGATCGGCTGGAGCTGGGGCGGCGCGTGCAGCCTCGCGATGCCTTACGACGTGGCGTCGATGCGCGCGGACTGGCCGCATCGCGGCACGCTGGTGCGCTTCTACGTCGGTCTCGAAGACGAGGCCGACCTGCGCGTGGACATCGAGCGCGCGATGGAAGCCACGCTCGGCCGATAACGGAACCGAAGCGGAAAAACGAAACGCCGGCGCGATGCAACATCGCGCCGGCGTTTTTCGTGGGCGGCTCGTGCGGATCAGAACAGCCGCAGCAGCCCGTCGAGGCCGACGTGGTCGAATGCGACGGTGGCCGCATCGCGCACGACGGGCTTCGCGTGGAACGCGACCGACAGCCCGGCTTCGGCCATCATCTTCAGGTCGTTCGACCCGTCGCCCATCGCGATCGCGCGGCTCGGCTCGAGGCCGAGCGATGCACAGGTGTCGCGCAGCATGCGCGCCTTCACGTCCGCGTTGACGATCTCGCCGAGCACCTTGCCGGTCAGCTTGCCGTCGACGATCTCGAGCGTGTTCGCGTGCGCGTAGTCGAGGCCGAGGCGCGCCTTCAGGCGCTCGGTGAAGAACGTGAAGCCGCCCGACACGAGCAACGTCTTCAGGCCCGCGGCCTTCACGCCGGCGAGCATCGTCTCCGCGCCCGGCGACAACTGCAGCCGCTCCTCGTACACGCGCTCGAGCGCCTGCGCGTCGAGCCCGGCGAGCAGCGCGACGCGGCGCGTGAGGCTTTCGTTGAAGTCGCGGATCTCGCCGCGCATCGACGCTTCGGTGATCTCCGCGACCTGCGTCTTCAGCCCGCAGAAATCGGCGATCTCGTCGATGCATTCGATCGTGATCAGCGTCGAATCCATGTCCATCACGGCGAGGCCGAAATCGCCGAGCGCGCGGCCGGCTTCGATGAAGCCGAAGTCGAGCGCATGCGTGCCGCAGTACGCGTCGATGTCGAGCCGCTGCGCGGGGTTCGCGTTTTCGATGCGCAGCGCATGATCGTCGGTCTGCACGATGCGGGTGCCGCGCGACAGCGCGAGCAGCGGTTTGTGATGTGCGTCCGACAGCGGCGCGAGACTCTGGATGACGAGGTTGTGGGTCATGGCGGAATGATTGGAAGCGAATGAAACGCGTGCGCGGCCGGCGTACGGCCGCCTGCGAACGCGGGCCCCGTCCGGCGTCGGGCCGCTGCGTCGCGAACGCGTCATTGTAGCCGGTTGGTATCCGGTCGCGACCGGATCGCCGCGGATGCCCGGCCGGCGCCGCCGCAAGCGCCGCTCACGGGATGGCGGTCAGCGGTCGTCCGCGCGATCCCAGTAAGGTGGATCGCCGAAGTGCTCGGCCAGGAACGCGATGAACGCGAGCGTCTTCAGCGGCACGTGCGCGCGGCTCGGGTAGACGGCCCAGATCGCGATGTCGTTCGCGAACGGGTAGTCGTCGAGCACGGTGACGAGTGCGCCGCTCGCGAGCAGCGGGCCGACGTCCCAGGTCGACTTGATCGCGATGCCGAAGCCGTCGACGAGCGCTTCGCGGATCGCCTCGCCGTTGCTCGCGACGAGCCGGCCGCCGACCCGCACGGTGAGCGGGCCTTGCGGCGTGACGAACGACCAGTCGCGCTGGTCGCCGAGGATCACGCATTCGTGTTGCGCGAGGTCGGCCGGATGGCGCGGCGTGCCGCGTTCGGCGAGATACGCGGGCGAGCAGCACAGCACGCGGCGGTTTACCGCGAGCTTGCGTGCGACCAGCGTCGAATCCTTCAGTGCGCCGAGACGGATCGCGACGTCGTAGCCGTCGTCGACGAGGTCGACGATCTCGTCGGACAGCCGCAGGTCGAGCGACACGGACGGATAGCGGCGCAGGAACGCGGGAATCACGGGCGCGACGTGCTGGCGGCCGAACGACGACGACATCGACACCTTGAGCCGCCCGTAAGGCTCGCTGCGGCCATGGCCGACGCACGCACGCGCGGCGTCGGCGGCCGACAGCAGCGCCTCGGCGCGAGCCATGAAGACTTCGCCGTCCTGCGTGAGGCTGATGCGGCGCGTGGTGCGATGCAGCAATCGCGCGCCGAGCTGGCGCTCCAGCTGCGCGATGCGTGCGCTTGCGACCGCGGCCGACACGCCGAACTCGCGCCCGGCCGCGGTCACGTTCGCGAGCAGCGCGGCGCGCACGAACAGGCCGACGTCGAGCAGGTCGAGCGGCTTGTCGGGGGCCGGAATCGGATCGAGCGCCATTGTTCTGAAATTCCTGAAAATGTTTCAGGAAATATAGCGGTTTTCGCGAAGGATCGGGCGGCCTACGATGGCATGCACTGGGGGCTGCGCCGCGGCCCGCCCGATTTCCCTGAAGGAGTTTCGTAATGAAAGCCGTTGGATTGACCCGTTACCTGCCGATCGACGACCCGCAGGCGCTGCTCGACGTGGAACTGCCGCAACCGGTGCCGGGCCCGCGCGACCTGCTCGTGAAGGTCGAGGCGATTTCCGTGAACCCGGTCGACACCAAGGTGCGCGCGCCGAAGCCCCAGGTCGAGGACACCCCGCGCGTGCTCGGCTGGGATGCGGCCGGCACGGTCGTCGCGGTCGGTGCCGAGGTCACGCTGTTCCGGCCCGGCGACGAGGTGTTCTACGCGGGCAGCATCACGCGCCCCGGCGCGAACAGCGAATTCCACGCGGTCGACGAGCGGATCGCCGCGCGCAAGCCGCGCACGCTCGATTTCGCGGCGTCGGCCGCGTTGCCGCTCACTGCGCTGACCGCGTGGGAGGCGCTGTTCGACCGGCTGCGCGTGTCGCCGCAGGGCGCGGACGCGGGCAAGTCGGTGCTGATCATCGGCGGCGCGGGCGGGGTGGGTTCGATCGCGATCCAGCTCGCGAAGACGCTCGGCAGGCTGCGCGTGATCGCGACGGCGTCGCGCCCGGCGTCGGCCGAATGGGTGCGCTCGCTCGGTGCGGACGACGTGGTCGATCATTTCGGCGACCTGCCCGCGCAGTTGCGTGACATCGGCCACCCGGACGTCGACTACGTGCTGATTTTCAACGACACGGACCGTCATTTTCCTGCCGCTGCGGAAGTGATCCGGCCGCAGGGCGGCATTTGCACGATCGTCGAGAACGGGAAGCCGGTTCCGGTCGAGCTGCTGAAGGCGAAGAGCGCCGCGTTTCACTGGGAATTCATGTTCACGCGCGCGATGTTCGAGACGCCGGACATGATCGAGCAGCACAAGATCCTGGGCGAGGTGGCCCGCCTCGTCGACGGCGGCACGCTGCGCACGACGCTCGGCGAACAGCTCGGCACGATCAACGCGGCGAACGTGCGGCGCGCGCACCAGCTGCTCGAGGCCGGACGCGCGATCGGCAAGCTGGTGCTGAGCGGCTTCTGAGTGCCCCCAATCCTGTCGCTTCGCGCCAGGCCCTCCGAGGGGACTTCCTTCGGGGCGGAAAACTTGGGGCGGCCCGGCGTTTTCTTGAGCGCCGGCGTCGCACGTACGGGATGGCGCGTCGCGAACGCAAGCGGGGTAACACCCGATGCGTTTGCGGCGCATTGCATGCCGCTTGGCGGTAGACTGGCAACGCATCATGCATCAAAAACCGCGCGGCACGCGCGTGCCGCCGCATTACAAGGAGGTCAGCATGAGCCAACGCAGCTTGTCAGTCGCCGCATCGTGGTCGGCCGTGTTCGCGGCGGCGTGCGTCAGCGCGAGCGTATTCGCGGCGCCGCCGGTGAAGGGCAGCCTGAAGGGCGGCGGGACAGGGCAGCTCGAATACACCGTCAAGGTCGAGTCGAAGACCTTCGGCAATACGCAGGAGACCCGCAAGATCCGCTCGGGCGAAACAGACGACTTCAACTGGAAGTCGGTGCCGCCGGGCGGCGCGGTCGCGATGCCGGACGGTTGCCCGAACGCCGACAACCTGCCGCGCGACGCGAACGGCGCGATGGTGCGCCAGACCCAGGTGCGGCTCGCGCCGTCGGTCGACGCGAAGGGCATCGCGAACGTGCAGATGAGCTTCCAGGCGGCCGCGCCGAAAGGCACGCGCAACGTGAGCGCGGGCGGCAAGTCGCTGCTGTGTCCGGACGTCGTGTCGTTGAGCCAGGTCAAGTGGGTGTCGATTTCGACCAATGGCGGTTCGAAGTCCGTCACGATGAGCGACGGCACCAGGGTGACGGTGTCGATCAAGCGCTGAGCGGTGTGCGCGGGCCGGTCCGGTGCGCGCGCAACCAACCCCGGTGCGCAGCCGGGCGATCCGGACAGGGCCGCGCGTGACGGTTTCGTGGCGCGCGGCTTCGGGCTTTTCCGTCGCTTGATGTTTGCGTCGTCACGCCGGGCGCGCGCCGAGGGCGCAGTCATTTGCCCGGCGGCTTGCGTGACGTCATGCGGTTGTCACGTTATGCTCCCGGCATCCTCCATCTTCCCCGAACGACATCCCGATGAAACATCGCATGTGCGCGCTGCTGTCGGCCGCTGCGTTCGTCGCTGCCCAGGCGCAGGCGGCCGACGATTGCAGCTTCGTGAAAAAAGTCGCGCTGCCGTCGCGACAGCAGGCCGCCGTCGTGTCGAGCGGCGCGCTCGAACCGTGCTCGACGGGCAGCTATGCGGTACGCGTGTATTCGACCGCGCACGCGGCGCCCGGCTTCGATACGGACGATTACGTGACGGGCATGCTGCATGCGCGTGACGGCACCGTCGCCGATGCGTTCACCGCCGATCTCGGCGCACGTGCGCCGCAGGCGCTCGTCGTCACGACGCGCTCGGCCGGCAGCGGCGGCTATGTCGGTGCGCAGGCCTATGTGACGACGCGGCAAGCGGTGCGGCTCGTCGCGTCGGTCGACGGCCTGGCGCCCGACGCCGACGTGACGGCCGCGTTGCGCCAGGCCCTCGGCAAGCGCCGCGCTGCCCGCTGACCGCACGCCGCGCGAATGCCGCGCGCATTGCGGCGTCTCGCATCAATGCGCGCGTTCCTCGAGCCGCGATGCAAGAAAGCGGTGGTCGGCCGAGAACAAGCGGCGATACGTCATCAGCACCGCGCCGACGGTGCCGAGCGCGGACGCCGCGGCGATCAGGAACATGATCACGATCTGGTAGCGCACGGCCTGCAGCGGCGACTGGCCGGCCAGCACCTGACCGGTCATCATCCCCGGCAGGCTCACGACGCCGACGACGGCCATCTGGTTGAGCGTCGGCAGCATGCCCGCGCGCACGGCCTGGCGCGCGGCGTCCTGCGCGGCTTCCCAGCGCGTCGCACCGAGCGCGAGCGCGGTCTCGACGCGGTCGCGCCGTGCGGTCAGTTCCTCCATCATCCGTTCGACGCCCAGCGACACGCCCGTCAGCGTATTGCCGAGGATCATCCCGAGAATCGGGATCGCATATTGCGGCGCGTACCACGGATGAATGCGGATCACGACGAACAGGCCGATGGCCGCGACGAACCAGCTGCTGAACCAGATCGACGCGATGCTGTCGATGCGCTGTCCGCGATAGGTGTGCTTGCCGCGACCGGCGCCCGCGAAGCCCGCGATCAGCGTCATCAACGCGGTGAGCGGCAGCACGACGGTCCAGTGCGGATGGCCGAACACCCAGCCGAGCACGTAGCCGATCGCGAGCAGTTGCACGACGGTGCGCACGGCGGCAAGCGCGAGCTTGCGCCCGAGGCCGAGCGACAGCGCGGCCGAGATCGCACCGTTGACCGCGACGAGCGCGGCGGCGATGCCGACGTCGACGAGACTCAGGTCCTGCAGCGCCGGGCTCATTGCGCGGCCTCCGTCGCACTCGCGGCGTGCAGCACGCCGGCCTGCATCACGAGCCGCATCGTGCCGATCCGTGCGGCCTGCGCCGGGTCGTGCGAGATCCACATGTACGCGCGCGCGTCGGATGCCGCGTCGAACCAGGCGCCGACGAGCGCTTCGATCGCGCGCGTCGAATCGGGGTCGAGCGCGGACGTCGGCTCGTCGAGCAGCAGCACGTCGGGGTCGAGCTGCAGCACGCGCAGCAGCGCGGCGATCTGCGCTTCGCCGCCCGACAGTTCGCTCGCACGCTTGTCGAGAAAATCGGCGCCGCGACCGGCGCGTGCCGCGAGCGCTTCGGCGCGCGCGCGGTCGAACGTCACGTCGCGATAGATCGCGAGCGAGTACGGGTAGCGCAATTGCGTGTCGACGGTACCGTCCATCTGCGCGGGCCGCTGGCGCACGTACGCGACACTGCGCCGGTAGCGCGGAATCGCGCCGCGCCTGATCCGCTGGCCGCGCCACAGGATGTGACCGCCGTCGAGCGGATCGAGCAACGCGAGTGCGCGCAGCAGCACGCTCTTGCCGGAACCCGACGGCCCCGTGATAGCAATTCGCGATCCCGCGGCGAGGCTGAAGTCGGTCGGCGCGAGCAGGGTCTTGCCGCTGCCGGCGTCGCGGCGCGTGATGTGCTGCGCATCGATGAGACCGGTGGGAGCTGTCATGTCACAAATGAAAAAAAGCGTTAACGGCGCCGAAGCGTTGCCGCGGCGTGCGTCATAATACCCATCGAAAAGCCGCGATTGTCGTGCGCCGTTCGTTCACGCAAGCGGCCCGACATGGCGCGGCAACTCTGCAGAACAACAACGGAACCGCCATGACGCTAGCCCGAGCCATCGGCAAATCGGCTGCATGGATCGTCGGTATCGTCGCACTGATCGTCGCGGCAGCCGGCATCTTTATCTTCACGTTCGACTGGAACCGCGCAAAGCCGTGGGTCAACGAACAGGTGAGTGCCGCGCTCGGCCGCCCGTTCGCGATCAACGGCGATCTCAAGGTCGGCTGGCGCCGCCCCGACGGCGAGACCGGCTGGCGCGCATGGGTACCCTGGCCGAGCTTCTCGGCCACGCAACTCGAGATCGGCAATCCCGACTGGGCGAAAGGGCCCAAGTTCGTCACGCTCGATGCCGCGCATTTCGACCTCGCGGTCCTGCCGCTCCTCGCGCACGAGATCGTCATTCCGTCGATCGACGTCGTCAATCCCGCGGTCGATCTCGAGCGGCTCGCCGACGGCCGCAATACGTGGACCTTCCAGTTCAAGCAATCGGCGCAGCCGTCGCCATGGAAGGTACGGCTCGACAGCTTCGGTTTCGCGAAGGGCATCGTCACGTATCGCGACGCGATCACGAAGGCCGATCTCACGGTCGCGATCGATACGCTCGGCCAGCCGATTCCGCTCGGCGACGTGCTGAAGGAACAGGAACAGACGTCGCGCGAGGCGTCGGCGCAGCGCGTCGGCAAGCGCGGCGCCGCGCAACTGAGCGCGAAGGCGAGTGCCGAGGCCGCGTCGGGCGCGTCGGCGGCGCAGGCAGCGAGCGCCGCGTCGACGCCCGCGGCCGCATCGGGTGCGGCGTCCGCTTCAGCGACTACTTCGGTTTCCTCCGCATCGACAGCCGCCGCGGCATCCGGCGCGAGCGGTGCATCCGGTGCTGCCGTGCCGGCGAAGCCGTCCGGCCCGACGTATGCATTCGGGCTCAAGGTCGACGGCCGCTACAAGAACGTGCCGATCAGCGGCACCGGCAAGGTGGGCGGCGTGCTGGCGATCGAGCGCACGACGCAGCCGTTCCCGCTGCAGGCCGACGTGAAGGCCGGCGACACGCGGCTCGCGATCGTCGGCACGCTGACCGACCCGAGGCGTCTCGGGGCGCTCGACCTGCGGCTGTGGCTGCAGGGCACGTCGATGTCGCACCTCTACCAGATTACCGGCATCACGCTGCCCGACACGCCGCCGTATGCGACCGAGGGGCACCTGATCGGCAACTTCAAGCCGCACGCGAGCACGTTCCGCTACGAGAACTTCAATGGCCGCGTCGGTGGCAGCGATCTCGGCGGCACGCTCACCTGGGCGCAGCGCGAGCCGCGGCCGAAGCTGTCGGGCGAGCTCGTGTCGAACCTGCTGCAGTTCTCCGACCTCGCACCGGTGATCGGCGCCGACACGGCCGCGAGCAAGGCCCGGCGCGGCGATACCACGCGCCAGCCGACGGACCGCGTGCTGCCGGTCGAGACGTTCCGCACCGACCGCTGGCGCGCGATCGACGCGGACGTGAAGTTCACGGGCCGCAAGCTGATCAAGCGCGCGAACCTGCCGATCACGAACCTGTACACGCACATCTTGATGCAGGACGGCGTGCTGACGCTCGAACCGCTGCAGTTCGGCGTCGCGGGCGGCACGCTCGCGACGACCGCGCATCTGGACGGCAGCGGCGCGCCACTCAAGGGCCGCTTCACGGTGGCCGCGCGGCACCTGAAGCTCAAGCAGCTGTTCCCGACGCAGAAGGTGATGCAATCCGCGCTCGGCGAGATCAACGGCGACGCGTCGTTGTCGGCGACGGGCAACTCGCCGGCCGCGCTCGCGGCGACGTCGACCGGCGAAGTGAAGGCGCTCATCACGGACGGCCGCATCAGCCTCCTGCTGATGGAGGCCGCGGGGCTGAACGTCGCGAACGTCGTCTACGAGAAGCTGTTCGGCAGTCGCGACGTGAACATCAATTGCGCGGCGATCGATTTCGTTGCGACCGACGGCATCCTCGACACGAAGGTGTTCGCGTTCGATACGGACGACGCGCTGATCAACGTCGACGGCCCGATCAACCTGCGCGACGAATCGCTCGACCTGAAGATCCATCCGCACACGAAGGGTTTCCGGGTCTTCTCGCTGCGCTCGCCGCTGTATGCGAAGGGCACGTTCAAGAACCCGAAGGTCGGTGTCGACGCGGGTGCGCTCGCGCTGCGCGCCGGCGCGATGGTCGGGCTCGGGCTGATCAACCCGTTCGCGGCGCTGATCCCGCTGATCGCGCCGAGCAACAACCGCGACGTGCCGTGCTCGGAGCTGTTCGGGCAGATGAAGGCCAAGGCGGCGCAGAAGGCGGCGGCGAAGGCCGGCAAGTGACGGTGCCCGACGCAGGTGCCGGCGCCGCATGCAGCGGCCCGGCTGGCGGGGCCGGAACAGTGCGGTCGGCAGTTTCTCCGACACCTGCTAAAATACACGGTTTTCCGTCGATTTCTCTCTTACGGGACCTGCCGTGCTTTCTACTGCCAACATCACGATGCAATTCGGGCCGAAGCCCTTGTTCGAGAATATCTCGGTCAAATTCGGCGAGGGCAACCGCTATGGTCTGATCGGCGCGAACGGCTGCGGCAAGTCGACCTTCATGAAGATCCTCGGCGGCGACCTCGAGTCGAGCGCCGGCAACGTCGCGCTGGAGCCGAACGTGCGTCTCGGCAAGCTGCGCCAGGATCAGTTCGCGTATGAAGACGTGCGCGTGCTCGACGTCGTGATGATGGGCCACACCGAGATGTGGGCCGCGATGACCGAGCGCGACGCGATCTACGCGAACCCGGAAGCCACCGACGACGACTACATGCACGCGGCCGAGCTCGAGGGCAAGTTCGCTGAATACGGCGGCTACGACGCCGAGGCGCGCGCGGGCGCGCTGCTGCTCGGCATCGGCATCGAGGAGAAGTTCCACAACGGCACGATGGCCGACGTCGCGCCGGGCTGGAAGCTGCGCGTGCTGCTCGCGCAGGCGCTGTTCTCGAAGCCGGACGTGCTGCTGCTCGACGAACCGACCAACAACCTCGACATCAACTCGATCCGTTGGCTCGAGCACACGCTCAACGAGTACAACTCGACGATGATCATCATCTCGCACGATCGTCACTTCCTGAACTCGGTGTGCACGCACATGGCCGACATGGACTTCGGCACGCTGAAGGTCTGGCCGGGCAACTACGACGACTACATGCTCGCGTCGGCACAGGCGCGCGAGCGCCAGGCCGCGGCGAACGCGCGCGCGAAGGAGCGCGTGGCGGAGCTGCAGGACTTCGTGCGCCGCTTCTCGGCGAACAAGTCGAAGGCCCGCCAGGCAACGAGCCGCGCGAAGCAGATCGACAAGATCAAGATCGAGGAATTCAAGCCGTCGTCGCGCCAGAACCCGTTCATCCGCTTCGAGTTCGAGAAGAAGCTGCACAACGTCGCGGTGGTCGCCGAAGACATCACGAAGAAGTACGAGCGCACGATCTTCCAGAACTTCAACCTGTCGGTGCAGCCGGGCGAGCGCATCGCGATCATCGGCGAGAACGGCGCGGGCAAGACGACGCTGCTGCGTTCGCTGCTCGGCGCGCTGGCACTCGACCACGGCTCGGTGAAGTGGTCCGAGAACGCGAATGTCGGCTACATGCCGCAGGACACGTACGAGGAATTCCCG
Source organism: Burkholderia sp. Bp9142 (assembly GCF_003853415.1). Taxonomy (GTDB): domain Bacteria; phylum Pseudomonadota; class Gammaproteobacteria; order Burkholderiales; family Burkholderiaceae; genus Burkholderia. The sequence continues at coordinate 16,904 of NZ_QTPP01000004.1, forward strand.
AACGACATCACGCTGATGGACTGGATCGACCAGTACCGCAAGGACGGCGACGACGAGACGATGGTGCGCGGCACGCTGGGCCGCCTGCTGTTCTCGTCGGACGACATCAAGAAGTCGGTGAAGGTGCTGTCGGGCGGCGAGAAGGGCCGCATGATCTGGGGCAAGCTGATGCTCGGCCGCCACAACGTGCTGCTGATGGACGAGCCGACCAACCACATGGACATGGAGTCGATCGAGTCGCTGCAGATCGCGCTCGAGCAGTTCGAAGGCACGCTGATCTTCGTGTCGCACGACCGCGAATTCGTGAGCGGGCTGGCGAACCGGATCGTCGAAGTGCGCACGGATGGCACGCTGTTCGACTTCGGTGGCAATTACGAGGAGTTCCTGACGAGTCAGGGGCAGGAGTAAGTGCCCGGGCGATCATGCCCGGCCTGATGTACCGGAAGCCCGCCAGGTGGAAGCCTGGCGGGTTTTTTCGTATCCGGGCGGATGTCGGCCATCGCCGGCCCGACGGGCCGTTGAAGGGCAAATGTCAGGTCGGGCATTGCGCCCGCGATGACGATTCGGCGCGGCGGCGCCAACCCCGGCCGGCCGTCGCCGCGATCGCGACGTGAGCACCGCCTCGCGCACTGCCGGGCGCGTCAATCCGCCAGCCGCTTGTCGGCGAGCGCCTTGCAGCAATCTTCGTACACCCATTGCACGAGTTTCGCCCGGTAGTCGAGATCGTCGGTATCGACGATTTCCTCGACCGCGTCGCGCGCCCATGACGCGTCGACGAAGCCGGCGTGCCGCTTGGCGATGTCCTGCGCCAGCGCGGCCAGCTTCGCGATCGCGAGCCAGTCGGCCTGCCGGTGATGGCGGTCGAGCCACCGGTGCGCCGCCTGCACCTGGAACGATGCGTCCGGCCACGATTCATTCAGGTAAAACGCGCCGAGATTGCCGCAGGTGAGCCAGCACAGCAGCTCCAGGCGATCTTGCGAGCCGAGGGTACGGGATGCGTCGGTCATGGCAGCGCTCACGAAGGCGTCGATTCCGGGTGGCGCGGCCTGCAGCGGCCGGCGCCGATACTAAAAACATAGCACGATGCGGGCCACCTGGTGCGACCGCGTGGCGCGGATGCCGCAGCCGCGGGAAGCGGGCGTCCGGCACGCGTTCCGCCGGCGTGCTGGCGGACCATTGGCCTGCCCTTGCGGCCTCGTTCGACATCGTCACCGTGCCGCGCCACACTCGTTAGAATGGCCGTTTTCCGGGAGACAGGAAGCGATGAAAACCTACGACCAGTTCTACATCGACGGCGCATGGCGCAAACCGGCCGGAACGGGCACGATCGACGTGATCGACTCGGGCACCGAGGCCGTGATCGGCCGGATTCCCGAAGGTGTCGCGTCGGACGCGCAGGACGCGGTCCGCGCGGCGCGGGCGGCATTCGACGCGTGGGCCGCGACGCCGGCCGCGACGCGCGCGGGCTACCTGCGCAAGATCGTCGAGCGCCTGCAGGCGCGCAGCGAGGAACTCGCGCAATCGATCACCGGCGAAGTCGGGATGCCGATCAAGCTGTCGCGCGCGATCCAGGTCGGCGGCCCGATCTACAACTGGAAGGCGTACGCGAAGCTCGCCGAATCGTTCGAATTCGAGGCGACGGTCGGCAACTCGCTGGTGGTGCGCGAGCCGGTCGGCGTCGTCGCGGCGATCACGCCGTGGAACTACCCGCTCAACCAGGTCACGCTGAAGGTCGCACCGGCACTCGCGGCCGGCTGCACGGTCGTCCTGAAGCCGTCCGAAGTCGCGCCGCTCAATGCGTTCATGCTCGCCGAGGCGATTCACGAGGCGGGTCTGCCGCCGGGCGTGTTCAACCTCGTGTGCGGTTATGGCCCGGTCGTCGGCGAGGCGCTGGCGAGCGATCCGGACGTCGACATGGTGTCGTTCACGGGTTCGACGCGTGCCGGCAAGCGCGTGGCTGAACTCGCGGCCGCGGGCGTGAAGCGCGTCGCGCTCGAACTGGGCGGCAAGTCGGCGTCGGTGATCCTCGACGATGCCGATTTCGTGACGGCGGTGAAGGGCACGGTCAATGCGTGCTACCTGAACGCGGGCCAGACCTGTTCGGCGCACACGCGGATGCTGGTGCCGCAGGCGCGCTACGACGAGGCGCGCGCGATCGCGAAGGCGGCGGCCGAAGCGTATGTGGCGGGCGACCCGCGTCAGGAAACGACGCGCCTCGGCGCACTGGCATCGGCCGTTCAGCAGCAGCGCGTGCAGGCCTACATCCAGCGCGGGATCGACGACGGCGCGGAGCTCGTGACGGGCGGCACGGGCCTGCCGGAAGGGCTCGCGAAGGGCTTCTTCGTGAAGCCGACGGTGTTCGGCCGCGTCGACCCGAAATCGACGATCGCGCAGGAAGAGATCTTCGGGCCGGTGCTGTCGATCATCACGTATCGCGACGAAGAGGAAGCGGTGCGGATCGCGAACGATTCGCCGTACGGGCTCGGCGGCGCGGTATGGGCGGGCAGCGACGAACGTGCGATGCGCGTCGCGCGCCGCATCCGCACGGGGCAGGTCGACATCAACGGCGGCACGTGGAACGGCGCAGCGCCGTTCGGCGGCTACAAGCAGTCGGGACACGGCCGCGAGAACGGCGTGTACGGGCTCGAAGAGTATCTCGAGTACAAGTCGATGCAGCTCAAGCCGGCGAATCAGGGCTGAGCGTTTCAAGCCGCATGACCGGAAAACGGCACGCTCGCGTGCCGTTTTTTTATTGACGACCGTCAAGGTGCGCGCCGGTGGATCGTCGATCATCGCGTTTCCGATTGCCGATGTTTCGACGAGGTTCAGATGACCGCACGCACTTCCTTCCCGCCGCTCACGATTCGCGGCCGCACGTTGCTGCCCGTGGTGCAGGGCGGCATGGGCGTCGGCATCTCCGCGCACCGCCTCGCCGGCAGCGTCGCGCGCGAAGGCGCGCTCGGCACGATCGCCAGCATCGACCTGCGTCACCACCATGCGGACCTGCTCGCGCGCTGTCGGGCGAATCCCGATCGTGCGACGCTCGAGGCCGCGAACCTCGAAGCGCTCGCGCGCGAGATTCGTCTCGCGAAGACCTACAGCGAAGGACGCGGGATGATCGCGGTCAACGTGATGAAGGCAGTGAGCGCACATGCGGATTACGTGCGCGTCGCGTGCGAAGAGGGCGCGGACGCGATCGTGATGGGTGCGGGCCTGCCGCTCGATCTGCCTGACCTCACGCAGGGTCACGACATCGCGCTGATCCCGATCCTGTCGGACAGCCGCGGGATCGCGCTGGTGCTGAAGAAGTGGATGAAGAAGGGGCGGCTGCCCGATGCGATCGTGATCGAGCATCCCGCGCATGCGGGCGGCCACCTCGGCGTCACGCAGATCGACGACATGCATGATGCGCGCTTCGATTTCGCGCGCGTGCTCGACGAGACCGCGCAGGTCATGGCATCGCTCGGCCTTGCGCGCGACACGATTCCGCTGATCGTCGCGGGCGGGATCAACAGTCACGACACGGTGCGAGCGGCGCTCGCGGCCGGTGCGAACGGCGTGCAGGTGGGCACGCCGTTCGCGGTGACGGAAGAGGGGGATGCGCATCCGAACTTCAAGCGCGTGCTGGCCGATGCGCTGCCCGACGACATCGTCGAATTCGTCAGCGTGACGGGGCTGCCGGCGCGCGCGGTGAAGACCCCCTGGCTCGATCGCTACCTGCGCAACGAAACGCGCATCCGCGACAAGCTCGGCGTGCTGAAGCAGCGCTGTCCGACCGCGCTCGAATGCCTGAGCGTCTGCGGCTTGCGCGACGGCATCGAGAAGTTCGGCCATTTCTGCATCGACACGCGGCTCGCGGCCGCGCTGCGCGGCGACGTCGCGAACGGGCTGTTCTTCCGCGGCCGCGAAGCGCTGCCGTTCGGCCGTGCGATCCGCAGCGTGCGCGATCTGCTCGACCTGCTGCTGACGGGCCGTGCGACCGAGCCTGCGGCAAACCGCCCCACGTTTACGCTGGCTTGACGGATATCAAGATGGCGAAAAGACCCTACTGGGAGAATGGAAACCATTCTTTGGGGGTCCGTACCATGCATAAAACGATTCGAACTTGTGTCACCGCTGCCGCCGTTGCGGCAAGTTTCGCCGCGATGCCTTCGCTGTCGCACGCGGCATCGCCGGGCGACGGCATCAACCAGGGTGACGTACTGGTCCGGCTGCGCGCGATCAGCATCCAGCCGAACGAGCGCGCGAGCGACACGCTCGGCGCGATCAACACCGGCGTGAACAACGCGATCGTGCCGGAGCTCGACTTCACCTACATGATCCGCGACTACCTGGGCGTGGAGCTGATCCTCGCCACGTCGCGGCACCAGATGACGTCGAGCCTCGGCAATCTCGGCGGCGTGGGCGTGCTGCCGCCGACACTGCTGCTGCAATACCACTTCAACCATGCCGGCAAGGTGCGTCCGTACGTCGGCGCGGGCCTGAACTACACGTACTTCTACAACAACGGGCTCAACGTCGGCGGCGAGGGCGTGTCGATCAACAAGAGCAGCTTCGGTCCGGCGCTGCAGTTCGGCGTCGACGTGCAGTTGACGAAGAAGGTGTTCATGAACGTCGACGTCAAGAAGATCTGGATGAGCACCGATGCGACGCTCGGCGACAAGGGCATCGGCACGCTGCACATCGATCCGCTGATCGTGGGCGTGGGCGTCGGGATGAAGTTCTAGGCGCGCGCGGGAAAGAACAGAGTTGGGGTTGGCGGCATGGCAGTCGGCATGCCGCTCTTTTTTTGTGCGGCATCCGCGACGGACGCGGGCAACGACTCGCAGCGCGCCTCGGCCCGCTCGTAATAGCGCGTCGTGGCAGGCGGCGTGTCCGGCAGCGCGATCGCCAGGCGGCAGTACGTGCCGTTCGGCAACGCGACCCGCAGCGGCGTCGTCAGCTGGGTGCCCGTGAGCAGCAGCCTGCCTTCGCTTCCGGTGACGGTCACGAACCGGTCGCCGTCGTCGATGACGGTCGACAGCACGGGCAGCGGTGCGCCGTTCGCCTGCGTCACGGTCAGCAGCACGCGCCGCGTTTGCTCGACGGCGAATTCGACGCGGCTGACCGAACCGCGGCCGGCTTCGACGGTCTGCATGCCGTTCTTCAGGTCGACATCGCGCGGCAGGCTTTTCGTATTGATCCGAATGAACGCTTGCGCGTACGGGGGCAGCGATGCGATGACGGCTCGGCCGTGCCGGTCGGTCCAGACCGGGCCCGACGGCGTCGCGAGTTCGATGCCGGCGCGCTCGCCGACGCTGGCGAGCGCGAACGTGTCGCGAATCTCGTACGGCGACAGCATGCCGACGCCATCGAGCAGCGCGACCGCGCCGCGCAGATTGACGCCGATCGTCGAGCGGCCGGCGCCGTAGAGGCCGGCGTTCAGGGTCGCGCGCGCATGGTTCGGCGTGGCGCTGACCGTCGCGCGGATCGACGGCGACCGGATCGCGGTGTCGTAGTCGGCCGCGACACCATAGCTGCCGGTGCGGCCGAACGTGTCGGAATAGCGGGCGCCCGAGCGCACCGAATCGCCGGTGACGTTCGCATACGCGCTGACGCTGCGCGTGCCGATCGGCACGGTGATGGTGACATAGACCTGCGTACCGCCGCTGCCGCGGGTGCCGAGCGTACGGTTCACGTTCAGCGCAACCGATCCCCGCCGGAGCAGGCGAGTCCACGTGCCGGCGACGCGCTGCATGGCGGGGCCGTCGAATAATCCGACCCGCGTGTAGTCGAGCGACAGCATGCCGAGCGCGCGAGCGTGCCAGCCCAGCGCAGCGGCGAACTGGGTATGCGAGGGCGGCGTGAATGTGTCCGTCTCCTGGACCGCATCGGTCAGCTCCCGATATCCGGGCGTGCGCCGGACGAACGACACATTGGCGCTCAGTGCCGTGCCGCGGCTGCTCGCCAGCGCGACACGGGCCTGGGTGCCGCGTCGACCGGCGGTACGGCTGACGTCGAGGCCGACGGCCGCGTCGATACCGGCAAGCGGGGTGAACGTGACGCTCGCGGCACCCGACTGCAACGGCGACGATACCAGGATGCCGGCATTGAGCCGGGCGCGTTGCCAGAGTTGCCAGCCGTGCGTGGCGGTCGCGAGCCATGGGGCTTGCGCGTATCCGTCGTTCTGCAGGCGGCCGACCGCGAGCGCCAGTCCTTGCCCGGCGGCGAGCCCGGCGCCGGGCAGCGACGAGCCCGGCACGATGAAATGCTGGATGTCGCCGGTTGCCTCGACGATGGTGACGTCGAGGTCCGCCGTGCCGCTGACGAGCGGCAGGTCGCCCAGCGCGAACGGGCCGGGCGGCAACTGCGACGAGTGGATCAGTACGCCGAGCTGGCGCACCTCGACACGCGCTTGCGTGCGCGCGATTCCGGTGACCCGTGCGGCCGTGCCGGGCGCGGCCGCCAGCGCCTCGTCGGGAAACGTTTGCACCCCGAACATCCGGCCGATCGAGAACAGCGTCGAGCGCGGGACGATCTGCCCGGCCTGCAATATCGTGCCGCGCGACGCGAACGTGCGCTGTGCATAGGCAGCCTGATGGTCGACGCCGACATGGCCGTCCACGGCCGTGGCGATCTGGCTGCTGCGCACGATCCAGTCCGCCGCGTTGAAGCCGGCTTCGGTCGTGGCTTGCCAGTATTGCGACGTGCCGGCCGGATTGCGCGTTGTCATCGCGAGCAAGTCGTAGTTGACGAGCCCGGCGAAACCGCCGCGCTCGAACGTGTCGGGCGTGCGCCGGCCCGTATCGAGTGCATCGGCCGGCACGACGAGGTCGACGGCGCCGTCGGCCGGGCGCAGCGTGACAATCGCTTGCGGATAGGCGTGCCGGTAGTCGTAGCATGGGGGCATGTCGGCGCTGGTGTCGCGCGCGGTTGTCTCCCGGAGCGCGTCGGGCACGACGAGGCCGGCCACACGCAGCAGGCCGGGTGTCGCGCACAGGTTGCCGTTGTCGTCGAATCGCACATCGGCGCGGCCGGCGCGCTTGCCGTTGACCGTCAGCCGAACGGAGGCCGTGCCGGGCATGAAGCGCGGCGCGTGCGCGAAATAGCGGCTCGCCGCGGCGTCGATCCCGTGCTCGCGCAGCATGCCGGCATCGAACTCGAGCGCGTCGGGCGCGGTGCCGCCCGGGTTGGCTGCGGCGGCGCACGGCATGCAGCCCGCGACGAGGGACAGCCCGAGCGCGAGCAGGCCGCCCCGGCCCTGGATGGCACCTGACATTGCAGATCCGGATTCGAAGGCGCGGTGCTTACCGGTGCGTGACCGCTTCGGTCGCGGCGGGGGCGAGCGATGCGTCGTAGTGGTCGACCGAGTAGCCATAGACGGTGGCGGGGAAGAGGCGCACGCGCTCGGGCGTCGCGGCCTCGCGGGCCAATGCGATCCGGCGGGTCTGGCCGGCCAGCACGTAGGGTGCCGGCAGCGACACGATCTGCTGCGACGGCAGCAACTGCACTTTCTGTTCGAGACGCACCACGTAGCGGCTGTCGTTGCGCACGATCAGCTTGCCGTCCTCGATCGACCACTTCAGCAGTTCCCACGGTCTGTCGTTGCGCGCGAGGTCCTGCGGCTGGATCAGCACCGGCAGGTTCTGGCGAATGATCGTCTGGATCTCGTTTCTGCCCGGGCGTTTCGGCGGAATGCCGGAGAACGACGCACGGGCGAGGCGCTGCGTGGCGAGCGGCTGGTTCACAGCGAGAACGAACCGGACGAGCTGCACCGCACCGCCTTCGACGCGCGCGATCGGGGGTGTCACGATGACGAGCTCGGCCCTGTCCTCGGGAATGGGCTCGATCGTCGTGTGCAGGAGCGTTGGATGGCTGTCGGTATTCTTGACCGAGATCGTTCCTTCGCCGTCGGCTTCGTCGACGATCACCACGGACGTTTCGGGCACGACGCCCATGGCGTGTACGGCGTTCGAATCGATCAGGCAACCGAGGAGCGGGATGAGCAATGACACCCGCAGGGTGTGGCGTGCAGGGAATTTCATGGCGGTGGCAGGCTAGGGGGCATCGTGCAGCGCGCCGCCGCTTCGGCGAAGCGGCGGCGCGGTCGACGCCAGTCAGGCGATCGACACGATCGGAGGAAAGACGCGTACCGGAATTACAGGTACACGAGCGACACGGTGGCGAGGCCGTCGAGATTGATTTCCTGGCTCAGGTCGAGGTTCGACGTCTTGTCGATCGCGGCCTGCACGTCGAGCGTGCCGGTGAAGACCTTCGCCGCGACCGGGACGGTCTGGCCTTTCTTCGCCCACGACTCGTAGCCGCCGGTGTTGTTGACGATTCCGTTGGACGTCACCCAGCTGGCGCCGTTGGTGCTTGAATAAATCGAATCGACTGCTGCACCATCCGCCTGGAACGTATTCGTTCTGAAACGGAATGCAAAGGCGCCGATATTCTTGCCGCCCGCCGAGCCGAGGCCGAATTGCGTGGCGACCGAATTGGACGAGCCGAAGAAGTTGATGTTGCCGGTAAATGCGCCGGTGCCGGCACGATTATCCTGTGCGGTCAGCGCGACGCGGGCGGCGGCGTCACAGGTGATCGTGATCGAATCCGACATGACCGCGAGCAGCGTGGGCGAGGTCGGGTTGAGTTCGGCCACGCCGATCAGTCCGTAATCGAACGTGCCGCCGCCGGCGAGCGTCGGCGTGCAGGCGCCGGGTTTGATCTTCCCGGTGACCTTGACGTCGAACGAGTCGGCGTACGCAGATGCGCTTCCCAGCGCGAGCAGGCCTGCAACCACGAGGCTCGAGGCTTGTTTCGTCATCTTAACGAATTTCATCTGAATGGGTTCCTGATAACTGGCCGGAATTACGAAATTAATTCGGTGATCCGGGTTTTGATTAATGGAAGTTGGATCGCTCGCCGGAATTTCCGGAGAACGGGTGGAATTTATCAATTGGATTTGTGAATTGAAATCGTACTTGTACAGATTTTTTTGGCTATTTTTACGAAATTAACGTTGGTTAATCGTGAAAATAATTCGATTTATCGATGGAAGCTGGTGTTTTGATCGTTACGAATGTCAGATGCAATATTTTTCAGCTTCGGTAACGATTGAGCGGTATGGCTTTGATCTGAGCGGACAATGTCGAAGATCGGGTGGCGCGATCCTGGCATGCGGGTTGGCGATGGACGATCCTGACCGAGGACGCGCGGCGTCATTGCGACCATGGCGTTTGCCGGCAGCGGGAAGTCGGAACGGAAGCGGCGTGCGTCGCGTTGATCGCGACGGGGCGTGTGCGGGGGCGGGACGGGGGCGGGCGGTCGGAGTCGGCCGGCGGGTGGCCCGTGATCGGGCCGGGAGCGCCCGGGCGGGCGCATCGCGTCGGCACGCGCCGACGCGGGACGGCTTACAGCTTGTCGTACTGGAAACGCATCGCGGTGCCTTCGCGCGTGATGCGCTCCCACACGGTGCGCTTTTCGTCGTCGCTCAGGAATACCCAGTTCGACACTTCGGTGGCCGTTCGGCCGCAGCCCTTGCAGACTTCGTCGAAGAGGGTCGAGCACACGCCGATGCAGGGGCTGTCGGGCAGGTCGTGGAGATTGGAGGCCATCGGGAAGGTTCGCGCTTTGAATCGTCAGGGCGTCATTTTAATGCATCGGGATGACGCGGCCGGGCAGCGATGCCGGCGGCGCGACGGCCGCCCGTCCGGACGGTTTCGTCACCGCCTTCTTTTCCTGATGGACAGACGCCGATTACCCGATAGAATTCCCCCGGAACGCCCCGTCGTGCGGGCCGCCCGGGCGGCTCGTGGCGGGAATCTGTTCCGTTTGCGCGACACGGGCATGATTTTTTTGTGACGGAGCGCGAATGGTGGTAGCGTTCGGGGTTTTCGAGGGGCGGCGTGCCAGAATGCGCCGCCATGACGAGGCAGACGGCAGCCGGACAAGCGGTCCGGCCGGAGGGAGAACGGGATGAAAGCAAAGGTAGCGGGCCGGTTCGCAGCGCTTGCGCTGTGCGTGGGTGCATCGGCGGCGGCGGCGAAGGATACGCAGCTCAATGTCTATAACTGGTCGGACTACATTGCGAAGGACACGATCCCGAACTTCGAGAAGCAGGCGGGCGTCAAGGTCCGCTACGACAACTACGACAGCGACGACACGCTGCAGGCGAAGCTGCTGACGGGCAGCTCGGGCTACGACATCGTCGTGCCGACCAGCAACTACGCGGGCAAGCAGATCGCGGCCGGCATCTTCACGCCGCTCGACAAGTCGAAGCTGCCGAACCTCAAGCACCTCGATCCGCAGCTGATGGCGCTCGTCGCAGGCGCCGACCCGGGCAACAAGTACACGGTGCCCTGGGCATACGGCACGACCGGTCTCGCATACAACCTGACGAAGGCGCAGCAGGCGCTCGGCAAGGTCCCGCTTGACAACTGGGACATCCTGTTCAAGCCGGAAAACCTCGCGAAGCTGAAGACCTGCGGCGTGTCGGTGCTCGACGCGCCGGACCAGATGTTCGCGGCGGCGCTGCACTATATCGGCAAGGATCCGATGAGCACGAACCCGGCCGACTACAAGGCCGCGATGGACGTGCTGAAGAAGATCCGCCCGTACATCACGCAGTTCAACTCGTCGGGCTACATCAACGACCTGGTCGGCGGCGACATCTGCTTCGCGTTCGGCTGGTCGGGCGACGTCGTGATCGCGAAGCATCGCGCGATCGAGGCGAAGAAGCCGTACAAGGTCGAGTACTACATTCCGAAGGGCGGCGCGCCGGTCTGGTTCGACGTGATGGCGATCCCGAAGGACGCGAAGAACAAGGACGCCGCGCTGCAGTGGATCAACTACATCGAGGATCCGAAGGTGCACGCGGCGATCACGAACGCCGTGTACTACCCGAGCGCGAACGCCGAGGCCCGCAAGTACGTGCGGCCGGACGTGGCGAACGACCCGGCCGTCTACCCGCCGGCCGACGTCGTGAAGACGCTGTTCCTGCTCAAGCCGCTGCCGCCTGAAATCCAGCGTCTGCAGACGCGTCTGTGGACCGAGCTGAAATCGGGCCGCTGACGCGAGCCGGAGTAAGCCAGCAGTCATGAAGCCCCTGGTGTCCCCGGGGGCTTTGTTCGTCAAACGCAGGAGAGAAGCAGCACATCATGAATAGCCAGTCGGGCGCGCCGGTCGCGGGCGCGCCGTCCTTCGTTCCTTCGTCCGGTGCCGATTCGCGTGCCGAGAATTTTGTCCAGATCGTCGACGCCGTCAAGAAATTCGGCGAGACCGAAGTGGTGCGCAACGTGAACCTGACGGTGCGCCAGGGCGAGCTGTTCGCGCTGCTCGGCAGCTCGGGTTCCGGCAAGTCGACGCTCTTGCGGATGCTCGCGGGCCTCGAGACGGTCACGTCGGGCAAGATCCTGATCGACGGCGAGGACCTCGCGCAGATGCCGCCGTACAAGCGGCCCGTGAACATGATGTTCCAGTCGTATGCGCTGTTCCCGCACATGTCGGTCGAATCCAACGTCGCATACGGCCTGAAGCAGGAAGGCACGCCGAAGGCCGAGCTGAAGGAGCGGGTCGCCGCGGCACTCGAGCTCGTGCAGATGAGCAAGTATGCGAAGCGCAAGCCGCACCAGCTGTCGGGCGGCCAGCAGCAGCGCGTCGCGCTCGCGCGTTCGCTCGTCAAGCGCCCGAAGGTGCTGCTGCTCGACGAGCCGATGTCGGCGCTCGACAAGCAGATCCGCCAGCGCACGCAGATCGAGCTCGTCAACATCCTGAAGAAGGTCGGCGTCACCTGCATCATGGTCACGCACGACCAGGAAGAGGCGATGACGATGGCGAACCGGCTCGCCGTGATGAGCGAAGGGCAGATCGTGCAGATCGGCTCGCCGAACGAAGTCTACGAATATCCGAACAGCCGCTTCTCGGCGGAGTTCATCGGCTCGACGAACCTGTTCGACGGCGTCACGATCGAGGACGAACCCGACCACGTGTACATCGAATCGCCGGAGCTGCCGAGCCGGCTGTACGTGAGCCACGGGATCACGGGCCCGCTCGGGATGCCGGTCACGGTGTCGGTGCGCCCCGAGCGGATCGCGCTCACGCGCAAGCCGCCCGAAGGCGCGTTCAACTGGGCGCGCGGCAGGATCACCAACATCGCGTACATGGGCGGCTATTCGCTGTATCACGTGAAGCTCGACGCGGGCAAGACGGTGATCGCGAACGTGTCGAGCCTCGCGATCACCGAGCTCGACACGCCGGCGCTGGGCGACGAGATCTACGTGCGCTGGAGCGCGACCGCAGGCGTGGTGCTGACGTCATGAACGCGCTCAAGTCCCTGCTCGCCTGGCCGGTGCGGCGCTTCAACCTGACCGGCGGCGCGGCGGTCGTCGCGGGGCCGTACACGTGGCTCGTGCTGTTCTTCCTCGTGCCGTTCGTGCTGGTCGTGAAGATCAGCTTCGCGGAGCTGCAGCTCGGCATCCCGCCGTACACGGAGCTCGCGTCGTACACGGACGGCGTGGTGCACATCGCGCTGAACCTGTCGCACTACGCGTTCCTGCTCACCGACAGCCTGTATTTCGCGACCTACGTGAATTCGGTGGTGGTCGCCGCGATCACGACGCTGCTGTGTTTGCTGATCGGCTATCCGATGGCGTACTACATCGCGCGTTCGAACCCGGCGACCCGCAACCTGCTGATGATGGGCGTGATGCTGCCGTTCTGGACGTCGTTCCTGATCCGCGTGTACGCCTGGATCGGGATCCTGAAGAACAACGGGCTCCTGAACAACTTCCTGATGTGGATCGGCCTGACCCACACGCCGATCGAGCTGTACCGCACGAACTACGCGGTGTACATCGGGATGGTGTATTCGTACCTGCCGTTCCTCGTGATGCCGCTGTACGCGCACCTCGTGAAGATGGACCTGCGCCTGCTCGAAGCCGCGTACGACCTCGGCGCGAAGCCGTGGCGGGCGTTCGTGCAGATCACGCTGCCGCTGTCGAGGAACGGCATCATCGCGGGCTGCCTGCTCGTGTTCATTCCGGCGGTCGGCGAGTACGTGATTCCGGAACTGCTCGGCGGCGCGAACACGCTGATGATCGGTCGCGTGATGTGGAATGAGTTCTTCAACAACGCAGACTGGCCGATGGCGTCGGCCGTGACCTGCGCGATGGTGCTGCTGCTGCTCGTGCCGATGGCGATGTTCCAGCACTTCCAGGCGAAGGACCAGGAGGGCCGCCGCCGATGAAGCCGAATCGTTACCTGCAGTTCGCGGCGCTGTTTGCCGGCTTCGCGTTCCTGTACATCCCGATCATCAGCCTGATCGTCTATTCGTTCAACGAGTCGAAGCTCGTCACCGTATGGTCGGGCTTTTCGTTCCGCTGGTACTCGGCGCTCGTGGAGGACGACGAGCTGCTGACGGCCGCGTGGCTGTCGCTGAAGATCGGCTTGCTGACCGCGTTCGCGTCGGTGTTCATCGGCACGTGGGCCGGCTTCGTGCTCGCGCGGATGGGCCGCTTTCGCGGCTTTGCGCTGTTCAGCGGGATGATCAACGCGCCGCTCGTGATTCCCGAGGTGATCCAGGGGATCTCGCTGCTGCTGCTGTTCATCGAACTCGCGAAGTGGATCGGCTGGCCGGCCGAGCGGGGCATCTTCACGATCTGGCTCGGCCACGTGATGCTGTGCATCTCGTACGTCGCGATCATCGTGCAGTCGCGCGTGCGCGAGCTGAACCCGTCGCTCGAGGAAGCCGCGCTCGATCTGGGTGCGACGCCGCTGAAGGTGTTCTTCACGATCACGCTGCCGCTGATCTCGCAGGCGCTGATCGCGGGCTGGCTGCTGTCGTTCACGCTGTCGATCGACGACCTCGTGCTGTCGGCGTTCCTGTCGGGTCCCGGCTCGACGACGCTGCCGCTCGTCGTGTTCTCGCGCGTGCGCCTCGGCCTGAATCCGGAGATGAATGCGCTCGCGACGCTGTTCATCGTCGCGGTGACGGCCGGCGTCGTGATCGCGAACTTCGTGATGCTGCGCCAGGAGCGCAAGCGGATGGCCGCGTTCGCCGCCTGAGGTCCTCACGCACAGGTTGCCGACGCAACGAAAAACGCCCGGTACCGACGACGAGTCGGACCGGGCGTTTCGTTTGGCGGATTGCGCCGCGTGCGGCTCATGCGCCGAACGCCGTCTTCGCCAGCAGCCCGAACGCCACGCAGACGAGCACGGCCGCGAAGCCGGCCTGCACGTGCCGCGCGGACAGGTGCCGGGACGCGTGGCGGCCGGCGGCCATCCCGATCGCGGTCGCGACCGTGAACCACAGCATCATGTCGAGCGGGGCGTGCGTGCCCGACACGAGCGTCGCGAACACGCCGCCGGTGCCGACCAGCGCGATCACCATCAGCGAGGTCGCGACCACGCCGTGCATCGACACGTTCGTGAACTTGCGCAGCATCGGCACGATCACGAAGCCGCCGCCGACACCGAGCAAGCCGGTCATCAGCCCCGTCACCGCGCCGGTCGACGCGAGCGCGAGCCCGACCGGCCAGGACCACACGAGCCGGCCCGTATCGGGATTCACGCGGCCGACGCACAGCGGCGACTCGTCCGTGTCGCCGGGCGCGTGGCGCAGCGCCTGCCGCAGCAGGCGCGCCGCGACGACCAGCATCGTCAGCGCGAACAGCGCCAGCAGCACGCGTTGCGGCAGCACGTGCGCGAGCCGCACGCCGAGCGTCGTGAGCGGCACGCCGGCCACGGCCATCAGCAGCGCCGCGCGATAGCGCACCAGCCCGCGGCGAAACCCTTCGAGCGCGCCGAGCGCGGCGCTGCCCGCGACCGCGACGAGTGCGACGGGCGTGGCCTGCGGCATCGGCCAGCCCATCCCGACGACGAGCGCCGGCACCGCGAGAATGCCGCCGCCCGCGCCGGTGAGGCCGAGCACCGCGCCGACGAAGCCGCCGAGTACGAGGGAAATCAGCATGGTGTCATCGGGTTCCGGTCAACGTGCGATCGCGGGCTTCGCGAGCCATTCGCGGCCCTTGAGCATCGCCTTCCAGTAGAGCGGCGGCAGCACGCGCTCCTTGAGCAGCCACGCGAGCCGCGACGGACGCTTGCCGTCGATCAGCCACGCGGGGAAGGTCGGCGCGACCTTGCCGCCGTACAGGAATTCGGCGAGCACGATCTTGCCGCGCTCGACGGTGAGCGGGCACGATCCGTAGCCGTCGTACGCGGCACCGCCACGCGCGCGACCCAGCGACGCGAGCAGGTTGTGCGCGACCACGGGTGCCTGCTTGCGCGCGGCCGCGGCGGTTTTCGCGTTGGTCGTGTTGGTGACGTCGCCGAGCGCGAAGATATCCGCGAACTGCTTGTGGCGCAGCGTCGCCGGATCGACGTCGATCCAGCCGGCCGCGTCGGCGAGCGCGCTCGCGCGCACGAAATCGGGCGCCTGCTGCGGCGGCACGACGTGGATCATGTCGAACGCGCGCTCGACGGTTTGCGTGCCGCCGTCGGGCAGCGTGCGCCGGAACGTCGCGCGCCGTGCCGGTCCGTCGATCGCGATGAGGTTGTGGCCGAACGACAGCGCGATGTCGTAGCGTTTCACGTACTCCATCAGCGCGGGCACGTAGTCGGCGACACCGAACAGCGCGCCGCCCGCATTCAGGAACTCGACGTTCGCGGCGCCCAGGCGGCCCGTGCGCCGCCAGTGATCGCACGACAGGTACATCGCCTTTTGCGGCGCGCCCGCGCACTTGATCGGCATCGGCGGCTGCGTGAACAGCGCATGGCCGCCGCGCAACGCCTGCACCAGCTCCCACGTGTACGGCGCGAGATCGTAGCGATAGTTCGACGTGACGCCGTTGCGGCCGAGCGTTTCCGCGAGGCCGTCGATCGCGTGCCAGTCGAGCTTGAGCCCCGGGCACACGACCAGCCTGCGGTAGCCGATGCGCCGGCAGCCGTCGAGCACGACCGCGTGCGCGTCGGGCTCGAAGCCGGCGACGGCTGCCTGGATCCATTTCACGCCGCGCGGCAGCAGGTCGGCCATCCGGCGCGCGGTCGTGTCGGGCCGGAACACGCCCGCGCCGACCATCGTCCAGCCCGGCTGGTAGTAGTGCGTATCGGCCGGGTCGATCACCGCGATATCGAGCGATGCGTCGCGTGCAAGCAGGCTCGACGCGACCGCGACGCCGGCTGCGCCCGCGCCGACGATCACGATGTCGTGCTGCGCGTCGACGCCCGGCGCGGCTTGATGACCGCCCTGCGCAAGACGTGGCGCGAGCGCGCCGAGGTCGTAGCCGGCCGTGGCGGCGATCGCGACGATGTCGCCGGCCGGGCGCCTGCCTGCCTGCGACAGCGCCCACAGCGTCGCCGAACGCGTGCCGCTGCGGCAGTACGCGAGTGCCGGGCCGGCCAGCGTCGTGACGAGCGCGCCGAACTGCGCGGCCTGGTCGTCAGTGACCTTGCCGGTATCGACGGGCAGGTAGTGGACGGCGATACCGAGCGGTGCGGCCGCCGCGCGGATCTCGGCGACGGTCGGCTGGTCGGCGCCTTCGCCGTCCGGGCGGTTGCAGATGATCGAGCGGATGCCCGCCGCGTGCAGCGCGGGCAGGTCGGTCGCGGCGATCTGGGGCGAGACCGACAGCAGGTCGGTCAGCGTGCGGATGGTCATGTCGGGGGTTCTCCGGTCGGGGCGGCGGCTCAGATCGCGTCGAGCGGGATCTTCAGGTAGCGCACGCCATTGTTTTCGGGCTCGGGCAGGTGGCCGGCGCGCATGTTCACCTGCACGGACGGCAGCATCAGCACGGGCATGTCGAGCGTCGCGTCGCGTGCGGTGCGCATCGCGACGAAATCGTCCTCGGTCACGCCGTCCTTCACGTGCAGGTTCGCGCGGCGCTGCTCGGCGACGGTCGTCACGAACTGCACGTCGCGGCCGCCCGGCTGGTAGTCGTGGCACAGGTACAGGCGCGTGTCGGGCGGCAGCGCCAGCACGCGCGCGATCGAGCGGTACAGCGTGCGTGCGTCGCCGCCGGGGAAGTCGCAGCGGGCGGTGCCGTAGTCGGGCATGAACAGCGTGTCGCCGACGAACGCCGCGCGCTGCGCCGCGTCGTCGACGCAGTAGGTCAGGCACGCGGGCGTATGGCCCGGCGTGTGCAGCGCGCGGATCGTCAGCCCGCCGAGCGCGAGCGTGTCGCCGTCGTCGAGCAGGCGGTCGAACTGGCTGCCGTCCTGCGCGAAGCCGGGGCCGGCGTTGAACAGCGTGCCGAACACGTGCTGCACGCGGCGCACGTGCGAGCCGATCGCGATCCGGCCGCCGACGTGCGCCTTCAGGTACGGCGCGGCCGACAGGTGGTCGGCGTGCACGTGCGTTTCCAGCAGCCAGTGCACGGTCGCGCCGAGTTCGGCGACGCGCGCGATCAGCCGGTCGGCGCTGGCGGTGTGCGTGCGGCCGGATTTCGGGTCGTAGTCGAGCACGCTGTCGATCAGCGCGCACGCGCGGCTCGCGGTGTCGAGCAGCAGATAGCTGACGGTGTGGGTCGCCGGGTCGAACAAGCCTTCGACCGACAGCAGGGGGGCATGGCTCACGGGATGTCCTCGATCGGGTTCTGCATCTGCAATCGGGCGTTCCATCTTCAAGAAGCGTGCCAGTCCTTGCCGCGCGGTCGGCCGATGGGGCAGGTACTTGATTCGGTTCGGATTTTCGGCAGGCTCGCGGTGCGTCGCGGGGATGGCCGGCGAATGGCTGCCGGCAGGGGCTGCCAGATCTGGCAGTGTCGTGGCAGAATTGGCAGTCGGCCTGGCAGTTCGTCCGGCCATCCGTTCTCGAGCCTCCATGAATTCGCACGACACCATTCCGATCGTTCGGGCGCCGTCGCCCGACGTGATGCCCGATGTGCGCGCGCTCGTCGCCTATCTGGAACAGGATCCGCAGCCGATGATCGTCCTCGATCCCGCGTACCGCATCCTCGCGGCGAACGATGCGTACCGGCGCCAGTTCGGCGTGGCGGGCGTCGAGCATGTCGGCCGGCACTGCTTTCAGGTCTCGCATCACTACGACGTGCCGTGCGACCAGGCGGGCGAGCATTGCCCGATGAAGCAGGCGCTCGAGTCGCGCAGCCTGAACCGCGTGCTGCACATTCACCATACGCCGCGCGGTCCCGAGCACGTCGATGTGGAGTTGCGGCCGATCTTCGATGCGCGTGGCGACGTGATCGCGTACGTCGAACGGCTGACGACGGTGCGCAGCGCGTCCGCGCAGCCGAGCGCGGAAGGGCTCGTCGGCGGCGCCGACGCGTTCAATGCGGCACTCGGCGCGCTGCAGCGCGTCGCGCCGTCGATGCTGCCCGTGCTGCTGCTCGGCGAATCGGGTACCGGCAAGGAGCTGTTCGCGCGGGCGCTGCACGAGGCGAGCGAGCGTGCGATGGGGCCGTTCGTGGTCGTCGACTGTTCAGGCATCGCCGAAACGCTGTTCGAGAGCGAGCTGTTCGGCTATGAGAAGGGCGCGTTCACCGGCGCGAGCCAGCGCAAGCCGGGGCTCGTCGAGACCGCACAGGGCGGCACGCTGTTTCTCGACGAGATCGGCGACGTGCCGCTGCCGATGCAGGTGAAGCTGCTGCGGCTGATCGAGTCGGGGACGTTCCGGCGCGTTGGCGGCGTCGAGCTGCTGCGCGCGGATTTCCGGCTCGTCGCGGCGACCCACAAGCCGCTGCGGGAGATGATCGACGACGGCCGCTTTCGCCAGGATCTGTACTACCGGATCAACGCGTTCCCGATTCCGCTGCCCGCGCTGCGCGAACGGCGCGGCGACGTCGCGCTGCTGGCCGAATCGATCCTGCGGCGGATCGCGAATGTCCGGGCCGGCGCGGGAGAGACGGGGGCGCGGCCGTTCGTGCTGACCGAGCGGGCGCGTGCGTGTCTCGATGCGTATGCATGGCCGGGCAACATCCGCGAGCTGCGCAACGTGCTCGAACGCGCGTGCCTGTTCGCGGACGACGGGACGATTCGCGTCGAGCATCTGCCGGCCGAACTGGTCGCGGCATCGGCCGCGCCGCAGGCGCGCGTGGTGGACGCGCGCGGCGTGTCGGACGCGCAGCTCGTACGGATTGCCGGCACGTTCGACGGCACGCGCAAGGCGCTGGCCGAGCACGTCGGGATGAGCGAGCGCACGCTGTACCGGCGGATGAAGGCGCTCGGGCTCGGGGTGCGCGACCGGTGAGCGGGCGCGTCATGGCTGGCTGGCATCGACACGGCTGCAGCCTGGCGACCTGCTCGCGTTCAGCGATGACGGTGTCGGCGAGCCGGACTGACACATCGCAACCGCGCGGTGCCGAGGCGGCGGGGCCGCAAATGGCGAAGCGGGCGGCACGCGGGAAACCCGGCCTGCCGCCCGCACGGTCACGCGCTCAGCGCGTCGGCGCAAGCTGCGCCATCGCCTCCCGCACGAAGCCGATCAGCGTGTCGTCGACCCACGAATCCTTCGTCAGCACCGGCTCGGTCATCATCGCCTCGCGGAATTTCGCATGCGTGGCCGGGTCGTGGCCCGCATAGCTGCAGAACAGCTCGAGCCAGCGCTGCGCGAGCGCGCGGCCTTGCGGCGAATCGGGCTTCGCGCCCGCCTCGATCGCGTCGCGCACGTCGCCCATCAGTTGCGGCCATTCCATCGCGCGTTCGCCGTAGTGCGCCCGCAAGAAGCGGATCTCGTCCGGCGTGAGGTACTTTTCGAAGATCCGCATCTTCGTTTCCGACGACGCGCGCAGCACATAGTCGCGCAGTGCGGTCGAAATGCCGATCTTCGACTGCATCGCCGGCTCGTGTTCGTGCATCAGGTTGAGCTTCGCCAGCAGTCGCGGATCGTTGTTCGTGTCGCGCACGAGCAGCGCCATCCAGCGAGCGGCGAGCATACGGGCGCGCTCGTCCTCGGCGGGCACGCCCGCATCGCGCAGCGCACGGACCTCGCCGACGAGCGCGATCCATTCCGCGTCGCCCGTCTGGCTCTTGCGGTACATCGGCATGCGCGCGAGTTCTTCCTCGGAGAAATATTTGTCGTACACGGTCATCAACTCCAGTGTGGTGAGCCAATCGGCCAGTTCCGGCTCGGCGCCCGCGGCGAGTTGCGCGTGCAGGTGCACGAGCCGCTCGCGCAGCTGCGCGGTCTGCGCGAGCTGGCGGTCGAGCGACGCGATCTGTTGCGCGACGAGCGCGACGAGCGGAGTGCCGGGCTGGTGCAGGTAGTCGCCAATTTCGGCGAGCGACAGTCCGAAGCGACGCAGCGCCCGGATCTGATGGAGCCGGGCGACGTCGTCGCGGTCGTACAGCTGGTAGCCGTTGTCGGCACGCGCCGAAGGCGTCAAGAGGCCGATCGCGTGATAGTGATGAAGCGTGCGGACGGTCAGCCCGCTGCGTTTCGCCAGTTCTCCCACTTTCAGCCGCATGGTGTCCTCCGTTCGGTGCGCACACTGGAGTCTCGAACGTTACGCTACGTGAGGGTCAAGCGGAAGATCGCGAAGCGGCGCGCGGAACGGTCCCGCGCGCCGTGCGCCGGCAGGAAGGAACGCGTTATTGCGGTGGCGGCGACGCGTCGGGCGTGGCCGTGCGCGCCTGGGTGCCGGGAGCGTTTTGCGCCGCATTGCGGGTGTCGCCGGCCGTGTCGGCGTTCCCCGCCTTCCCGGCCTTCCCGGTCGGGTCGGCCTGCGGCGTGCCCATCGCCTGGTAGAGCCGCGCCGTATCCGCGAAGCGCGCGCCGGTCGCGCGGATCTCGTCGAGCCGCGCGTTGCGGTACTGCAGCTCGCTGGCGCGCGCGGTCGACGGCGGCAACGCGCCGAGCCGCACGCGGGCGGCCGCGTCGTTGTATGCGCCGCGTGCGGACAGCGCGGCGCGGGACGACGCATCGAGCGCCTCTGCGTCGTGCTCGAGCGCGGCCAGCGAATCGGCGACGTTCTGGAACGCGGCGAGCACGGCCTGCTTGTACTGGTCGACCGCGGCTTCGTAGGTCGCCTTCGCCGCGCGGCGCTGCGCGAGCAGCGCGCCGCCATGGAACAGCGGCTGGCTCAGCGATGCGCCGACGCT
This sequence comes from Burkholderia sp. Bp9142, assembly GCF_003853415.1. Lineage (GTDB taxonomy): Bacteria > Pseudomonadota > Gammaproteobacteria > Burkholderiales > Burkholderiaceae > Burkholderia. The sequence goes on from NZ_QTPP01000004.1 coordinate 37,928, forward strand.
CCAGATCGCGCCGGCCCCCGACAGCATCGTCGGCCAGCTGAAGCCGCCTTTGCCCATCGCCGCCGACAGCGACAGCTGCGGGAACATCTGCGCGGTCGCGACGCCGACTTCGGCCGCGGCCGCCTTCAACCCCGCGTCGGCCGCCTGGATGTCGGGGCGGCTTTGCAGCAGGTCCGACGGCACGACCACGGGCACCTGCTCGGGCAGGTGCAGGTCGGCGAGCGTGAGATCGGCCGGCGGCCGGTCGGGCGTGCGGCCGACCAGCACCGCGAGCGCGTGGCGTGCCGAGTCGCGTTGCTGGCGCAGCGCGGGCAGGCTGGCCGCGAACGTGTCGGCGCTTTGTCGTGCGTTCAGCGCATCGCTGCGCGACGCCGAGCCGAGCGCGTAACGGCGCTTGGCGTCGTGCGCCTGGTCGTTCGCGAGCGCGACGAGCCGCTCGGTGGTTTCGATCTGCGCGTTGAGTACCGACACGGTGATCGACGCGGTGACGATGTTCGCGGCGAGCGCGCGTCGCGCCGATTCGAGCTGGAACGCGCTGACGTCGACGCGTTTCGCGAGCGCGCGGTTCGCGAAACGCGCCGCGCCGAACAGGTCGATCGTGTAGCTCGCCTGCAGTTGCCCGACGAACGTGTCGTACAGCAGCGTCGGCGCGCCGAGCGCGGGGATCGGCACGCCGAGCGCACGCTGGCGCGTGGCCTGGCCGCCCGCGTCGATCGACGGCAGCATCGAGCTGCCGATCTGCCCGCGCAGCTGTTCGCGCGCGGCATCCAGCGAATGCGACGCCGCACCGAGCGTCGGGCTGTTGCGCAGCCCTTCGTCGACGAGCGCGTTCAGCGCATCGGAGCGGTACTGCGTCCACCAGTCGGGCACGGGCTGCGCGCCGACTTCGAACTGCTGCGCGACGCCTTGCGCGGCGACGGTCTGCTGCACCTGCGGCGCGGCGCCGTAATGCGCGGGCGACGGCATCGCGGGCGGCTCGCCGCTCGGCGCGAACCACGCGCAGCCGGCGAGCGGGCCGGCGAGGCTCGCGACCGCGAGCGCGCGCACGGCTTGGGTTTTCAGGTTCATCGACAAGTCCATGGTCAGGCTCCCGACGGCGCGGCAGGCGTGCCGCCATCGTGCGGCGGGCCGTCGAGCGGGTCGCGTTCGTCGCGCTTCACGCGGAACCACGCGGCGTACAGCGCGGGCAGGTAGAACAGCGTCAGCACGGTCGCGCTCGTGATCCCGCCCATCAGCGCGGTCGCCATCGGCCCGAAGAAGTTCGAGCGCAACAACGGGATCAGCGCGAGCACGGCGGCCGCGGCCGTCAGCGTGATCGGGCGGAAGCGCCGCACGGTCGCGCCGACGATCGCGTCGAAGCGTCCATGGCCGGCCGCGATGTCCTGCTCGATCTGGTCGACGAGAATCACCGAGTTGCGCATGATGATCCCGAACATCGCGATCACGCCGAGCATCGCGACGAAGCCGAACGGCTGGCCGAACAGCAGCAGCGTGCCGACCACGCCGATCAGCCCGAGCGGGGCCGTGAGCACGACCATCAGCACGCGCGAGAAGCTCTGCAGCTGGATCATCAGCAGCGTGAACACGGCGATCGCCATCAGCGGCATCTGCGCGTTGATCGACGTCTGCGCCTTCGCGCTTTCCTCGACCGACCCGCCGATGTTGATCTGGTAGCCGACCGGCAGTTGCGCGCGCAACGCATTCAGCTTGCCGTCGATCGCATGCGTGACGTCGATGCCCTGCGTGCCGGCGCGTACGTCGGACTGCACGGTGATGGTCGGCTGGCGATCGCGTTCCCACACCACGCCGTATTCGAGCGTCGGCGTGAAGCGGCCGAGCGAACCGAGCGGCACGGGGCCGTTCGAGGTCGGCATCGCGAGGCCGGCGAGCTTCGCGGGATCGACGCGATCGGGACGCGGCGCACGCAGGTCGACCGCGATCAGCTTGTCGCGTTCGCGGTATTGCGTGACGGTCGTGCCGGACAGCGTCATCGCGAGGAAGCTCGACACGTCCTGCGACGTGACGTTCAGTTCGCGCGCCTTCTTCTGGTCGAGCTCGAAGCGCACCGAGCGCTCGGCAGGCTCGTCCCAGTCGAACTGCACGTTGACCGTGCGCGCGTCGCCGCGCATCGTTGCCGCGACCTTCTCGGCGATCGAGCGCACCGTCGCGATGTCGTCGCCGCTCACGCGGAACTGCACGGGGTAGCCGACGGGCGGCCCGTTCTCGAGCCGCGACAGGCGCCAGCGCACGGCCGGGAACTGGTCGCGCAGCGTGGTTTCGAGCCAGGTCGCGAGCTTCTCGCGATCCTCGACCGATTTCGCGGTGACGACGAACTGCGCGAAGTTCGGCAACTGCAGCTGCTGGTCGAGCGGCAGGTAGAAGCGCGGCGCGCCGCTGCCGACGAAGTTCACCGAATGATCGATCTCGGGCCGCTTGTCGAGCACCTTCTCGAGGCGTTCGGTCTCGCGCAGCGTCGCCGCGAACGACGCGCCTTCGGGCAGCCGCAGGTCGACCAGCAGCTCGGGGCGGTCGGAACTGGGGAAGAACTGCTGCGGCACGAGCGAGAAGCCTGCCAGCGCGACGACGAACAGCACCCCGGTAATCAGCAGCACGACGAAGCGCCGCTCGATGCACCAGTCGATCCAGCCGCGCAGCCGCGTGTAGAAGCGCGTGTCGTAGATGTCGTGCTCGTGATCGTCCGGCAGATGGGCTTCGTGCGCGTGCTTCTTGCGTTCGGGCAGCAGGTGATAGCCGAGCAGCGGAATCAGCACGACGGCCGCGAACCACGACGCGATCAGCGCGATGGCCGACACCTCGAAGATCGAGCGCGTGTACTCACCGGTGCTCGATTTCGCGAGCGCGATCGGCAGGAAGCCCGACACCGTGACGAGCGTGCCCGTCAGCATCGGGAACGCGGTGCTCGTGTACGCGAACGCGGCGGCGCGCGCGCGGCTGTAGCCCTGCTCGAGCTTCACGGCCATCATCTCGACCGCGATGATCGCGTCGTCGACGAGCAGCCCGAGCGCGAGCACCAGCGTGCCGAGCGACACCTTGTGCAGCCCGATGTCGAACAGGTACATGAAGAGGGCGGTGACCGCGAGCACGACCGGAATCGAGATCACGACGACCATCCCGGTGCGCAGGCCGAGCGACACGAGGCTCACGACCAGCACGATCGCAACCGCTTCGGCAACCGCTTCCAGGAAGTCGTCGACCGAATGCGACACCGCATGCGGCATGCTCGACACCAGCGTCAGCTTCAGGCCGGCCGGCAGCTGCGCCTGCAGGTTCTTCGATTCGGCGTCGAGCGCCTTGCCGAGCCGGATCACGTCGCCGCCCGGCTGCATCGTCACGCCGATGCCGAGCACCGCATGGCCGTTCGCGCTCATCTGGGTGACGGTCGGATCGTCGTAGCCGCGCCTCACGGTCGCGAGATCGCCGAGCCGGAACGTGCGGCCGTTGATGCGGATCAGCGTGTCGGCGATCGCGGCGACGTTGTCGAACTGGCCGCTCGGCCGCACGAACACGCGATCGTCGGCGCTCGTCAGCACGCCGGCCGACGAAATGTCGTTCTGCGCGTTGATCGCCTGCCCGAGCTGCTGCGGCGAGATGCCGAGGCGCGTGAGCTGCGCGTTGTTCACCTCGATGAAGATCCGCTGGTCGGGATCGCCGAAGTAGTCGACCTTGCCGACGCCCGGCACGCGCAGCAGCACGGTGCGCAGCTGGTCCGCATAGTCGTGGAGCTGCGCGGGCGTGAAGCCGTCGCCTTCGAGCGTCCAGATGTTCGTGTAGACGTCGCCGAATTCGTCATTGAAGAACGGGCCCTGCACGCCGGGCGGCAGCGTATGGCCGATGTCGCCGACCTTCTTGCGGATCTGGTACCAGGTCTCGGGCACGTCCTTCACCGGCGCCGAGTCCTTCATCGTGAAGAAGATCAGCGATTCGCCGGGCCGCGAATAGCTGCGCAGGAAGTCGATGGCCGGCGTTTCCTGCAGCTTGCGGCCGATCCGGTCGGTCACCTGTTCCTGGACCTGCCGCGCGCTCGCGCCGGGCCAGAACGTGCGGATCACCATCACGCGGAACGTGAACGGCGGGTCTTCGGATTGCGCGAGCCGCGTGTACGCGAGGATGCCCGCGAGCGTCGCGAGCACGATCAGGTAGACGACCAGTGCCTGGTGGCGCAGCGCCCACGCCGACAGGTTGAAGCGGCCTTCTTCGCGGGGGCCGCTCATGACGCGAAGTCCTCCGGATGCAGCGGCGCGATCGGCCGCACCTTCTCGCCCGCGCTGACCGTATGCACGCCCTGCAGCACGACGCGCTCGCCCGGCTGCAGCCCGTGCGACACGGTGACGGTGCGTTCGTTGAAGCGTGCGACGTCGACGCGGCGCAGTTCGAGCGTGTCGTCCTTCGTGCGCACGACCCATACGGCCGGATGCGGGCCTTCGTGGAACAGCGCGGTCGCGGGCAGCGTGATGCTCGGCGCGTTGCCGGCAACCGGCGCGCCGTCGAACGCGACGTTCGCGGTCATCCCGAGGCGCACGGCCGGATCGGGTTCGGCAAGCGTGAGCTTCACGCGATACGTGCGGCTTTGCGGATCAGCGGCCGGCGCGATTTCGCGGACTTTCGCGGCGAACTGGCGGCCCGGCAGCGACGGCAGCGTGACGCTCGCCGCGTGACCGGGCGTGAGCGACGCGAGCGTGGCTTCGGGCACGTCGCTGACGACGTCGACGTCGCCGGACCACGCGAGCTGGTAGACGGCCTGGCCGGCCGATACGTTCTGGCCCGTGTCGGCCTGTTCGGCGGTGATGGTGCCCGCGTGATCGGCGACGAGCGTCGCATAGCGGAGCTGGTTCTTCGCGAGCGCGAGCTGCTGCTGCGCCTGGTCGCGCTGCGCGAGCGCCGACGTGTAGCTGTTCTGGGTCTGCTCGAGTTGCGCGGCCGCGATCAGATTCTCGCGCGCCTGCGCGCGATCGCGGTCGAGCTGCTGCTTCGCGAACGCGAGGCTGTGCGACGCGGCATCGAGCTGCGCCTGCGCGCTTGCGGCGTTCTTCTCGACGTCGGACGGATCGAGCAGTGCGACGACCTGGCCGGCCTTGACGGTATCGCCGAGCCGCACCTTGCGCTCGACGATCTTGCCCGCGATGCGGAACGACAGCGGCGTCGCATAGCGCGGCTGGATCTCGCCGGGCAGCGTGGCCGCGGCCGCGGCACCGTCGGCGTGCGCGGGCAGCGCGACGACCGGGCGCGGCGCGGGCGGCGCGGTTTCCTTCGGATGACAGGCGGCGAGGACGAGCGCGGTGCCGATCAGCAGCACGGCGCGGGAACCGGAGCGATTCACGAAACCCCCAGATGAGGTGAGAGCGGAACGAAGCCGGCAAGCGCGGCGGGCGCTTGCCCCGAGTGGCGCCAGCACGGCGCGCACGGACAGAGACGAACGAGGTCGTTCGGAAACTGTGGCGGATTCTAATACACACCTGTATCTGAATGCAAAGATGAATCCGAAAGGGAGTTGATGCTAGACTGCGCGCCATGAAACCACAGCGCTTGACTCGCGAGCAGAGCAGGGACCAGACGCGTGAACGTCTGCTGAATGCCGCGCACCGGATTTTTCTGAAGAAAGGCTATGTCGCCGCGAGCGTCGAGGACGTCGCGGCGGCGGCGGGTTACACGCGCGGCGCGTTCTACTCGAATTTCCGCAGCAAGTCGGAACTGCTGCTCGAGCTGCTCGAGCGCGACCATGATTCGGTGCGGGCCGATTTCGAGGCGATCTTCGAGGAAGGCGGGCCGCGCGAGCAGATGGAGTCGACGGCGCTCGCGTACTACCGGACGCTCTTTCGCGACGACGAGTATTCGCTGCTGTGGGGCGAGGCGAAGCTGCAGGCGGCGCGCGACGCGAAGTTTCGCGTGCGCTTCAACCAGTTCCTGCACGGCAAGCGGCTGCAGATGGCCGAGTTCATCCAGCGCTTCGCCGAGCGCGCGGGCACGCCGCTGCTGCTGCCGGCCGAGACGCTCGCATTCGGGCTGATGTGCCTGTGCGACGGCGTGCAGTCGTACTACACGGCCGATCCGCAGCACGTGTCGGCCGACGCGGCCGAATCGGTGCTTGCGGGGTTCTTCGCACGGGTCGTGCTGGGGCGCGCGCCGGACTGAACGATCAGGCGGCAGGGAATGCAGTGCGGCAGTGCAAGCCGCACCGGGTGCCGCGCACCCTGTGCGTCAGCGCTCACCCGTCATGCGCCGGTACGCGTCGAGCAGCGACGTCTTGTAGACGACGCCCGCGAGCGTCGGCTCGGTTTCGCTTTCGATCACCGGCAGCCGTTCGCCCTGGAACGCCATGAAGCGTTCGAGTGCGGTCGCGAGCGGCATGTCGGGCGTGAGCAGCGGAAACGGCGTATGTGCGTAGTGCGCGGCGGTCTTGTCGGTCGTGTCGCGCTTGTCGAGCAGGTCGGACGTGATGTCCTTCAATGCGACCGCGCCGCGGAAGCGCCCGGCGTCGTCGGTCACGTACAGATACTTCACCGGATATTCGAGAAACACGCGCGTCATGTCGGCCACGCTCGCGGTGAGCGGCACGACCGTCTGCGCGGGCTGGATCAGCTCCCGCATCTGGGTGGTGCGCAGCCGCAGCCGTTCCTGCGCGTCCTGGTGGTGGCGCAGCGTGATCTCGTACATCGACGTCGTGCCGGTCGCGCGTGCGACGAAATACGCGAACACGCACGACACCAGGAGCGGCAGCACGACCTGGTAGCTCAGTGTCATCTCGAAGATCATCAGGATCGCCATCAGCGGCGCCTGCGTGGCGCCGGCCATGAACGCGCCCATCCCGACCATCGCATACGCGAAGTACGCGGACGTATGGCCGGGCCACAGCGCGTTCATCGCGAGCCCGAACAGCGAGCCGAACACGGCGCCGACGAACAGCGTCGGCGTGAACACGCCGCCGACCGCGCCCGAGCCGGCCGTCGCGGCCGTCGCGATCACCTTGAACACCAGCACCGCGACGAGCGCCTGCCAGGTCCACGGCGAGTGCAGGATGTGGTTCACGACGCTGTAGCCGTTGCCCCATACGTCCGGAATCCACACCGAGATCACGCCGACCACGAGGCCGCCCAGCGCGAGCCGCACCGGCAGCGGCACGGGCAACCGCTTGAACTGGTTCTTCGACGCATCGAGCAGGTGCAGGAACTGCGGCGCGAGCACGCCGCACAGCGCACCGAGCACGACGAACAGCAGCACCTCGGGGCCCGTCACGGCCGGGAACACCGGCATCTCGTACGGCGGCCGGTAGCCGGCGAATTCCCGCATCACGATGTTGGCGACGACGGATGCGACGACCATCGGCCCGAAGCTTTCCATCGCGATCGCGCCGAGCACGATTTCGGATACGAAGAACGCGCCGGCGATCGGCGCGTTGTACGCGGACGTAATGCCGGCCGCCGCGCCGCATGCGACGAGCAGGCGCAGGCGCGGCGGGTCGAAGTGCACGAAGCGGCCGACCAGCGACGCGGCGAGCGCCGCGAGCTGCACCATCGGGCCTTCGCGGCCGATCGAGCCGCCGCTGCCGATCGTCAGCAGCGACGACACGCTGCGCCACAGGCTCTGGCGCACCGGCACGACGCCATCGCCGAGCGCGACGGCTTCCATGTAGTCGGTCTTGCCGGATTTCCTGTCGCCGCGCGTCGCGAGCAGCAGCACGCAGCCGGCCAGGAAGCCGCCCGCGGCCGGCATCCAGAAGCGCACGTACCACGGCAGGCTTCTCGCCATCTGCACGAAGCTGCCGCTGTGCCCGGAGATCAGGTGCTGCATCAGGTCGATGCCTTCGCGGAATGCGATGGTGGCGAAGGCGCCGCCGACGCCGACGATGGCCGACCAGATCAGCATCGTATGGGCGTCCGACAGGCGGAACAGCGTCTGGGCGCGAGTGCGCAGCTTCAGCAGGAACGAGAGCACGGCTGAAAGAGGGTGATGAAGAGGACGAAGGAAAACGACGCGAAGCATAGCACTGCGCCGCGCCCGCGGGACCTTCCCGTCGGGCGCGGCGCGTGTCGCGGCGTGGACGTGCGGCTCAGCCAAGCCAGTGCTGCACCGCCCAGGTGATCCCGTAACCGCCGGCGATCAGCCATACATACAGGATCAGGCCGGTGGTCAGCGCGCGCGGGCCGGCCTCGCGGATCTGCGACACGCGGGTCTCGATGCCGAGCGCGGTCATCGCCATCGTCAGCGCGAAGGTGTCGAGCACGTTCAGCGTATGCGTGACGTCGGCGGGCAGCACGTTCAGCGAATTGACGATCACGAAGCCAAGGAAACCGAGCGCGAACCACGGCACGGCCACCTTGCGCTTGCCGTGCACGCCGTCGGCGGCGGCATTGGCCGAGCGTGCCGAGCGGGCGAGCCACCAGCCGAGCGCGAGCAGCACCGGCACCAGCAGCATCACGCGGGTCATCTTCACGATGGTCGCGACGTGCGCGACCTCCGGGCTGATGTCGCTCGCCGCGCCGACCACCTGCGCGACCTCGTGAATCGTGCCGCCGAAGAACAGGCCGAGGCCGGCCGGGTCGAGATTCAGCAGACCGGCGTGATACGCGAGCGGGTACAGGAACATCGACAGCGTGCCGAACAGCACCACGCTGCCCACGGCCATTGCGCTCTGGTGCGGCTTCGACTGCAGCGTCGACTCGAACGCGAGCACGGCGGCCGCGCCGCAGATCGCGCTGCCGGCGGCGGTCAGCAGTGCCGCATCGCGATCGAGCTTCATCACCTTCATGCCGACCCAGGTGCCGATCGCGAGCGTGCTGATCACGACCAGCACCGATACCGTCAGGCCCGGCAGGCCGACCTGCGCGATTTCCTGCAGGCTCACGCGCAGGCCGAAGAACGCGACCGCGATGCGCAGCAGCTTGCGCGCGGAGAAGTTGACGCCGGCCGCCCAGCTCGCGGGCATGCCGTCGCGCAGCGCGTTGCCGTACAGCGCGCCCGCGACGATGCCGACGATCAGCGGCGACAGGCCGAGCCCGGCGATCGCCGGCAGTTGCGACAGGCTCGTGACGGCGGCGGCGAACAGCGCGACGAACAGCACGCCGTTCAATTGGCCGCGCATCGACGGCGCGGCGTGGCTGAGAGGGGGAGTCGGGGCAGTGGACATGGGGCACCGTGATGAAGCAGGTTGCGATGCCTTAATCCTAATTTGGTTATATCGATATGAAAAATTGTGATTTGTGACGTAAACTATCCGGAAAGCCGATAATTCAACCCCATGACCCCGGATCAACTGATAACGTTCGCGGCCGTCGCCGAACATCTGAACATCAGCCACGCTGCCGTGGCGCTGCATCTGTCGCAGCCGGCCGTGTCGGGCCAGCTGCGCCTGCTGCAGGACGAATTCGGCGAGCCGCTGTACCAGCGTGACGGCCGCGGCATCCGCCTGACGCCGGTCGGCGAACAGCTCGCGCAGTACGCGAACGCGCAGCGCGACACGTTCGCGCAGGCGCGCGCGTTTCGCGACGCGGTGCGCGGGCTCGACGCCGGCACGCTGCGGATCGGCGCGAGCACGACGCCGGCAAGCTACCTGCTGCCGTACCTGATCGCGGCGTTCCAGCCGCGCGCGCCGCGGGTGGCGATCCAGACGATGAGCGGCAATACGGCCGACGTGGTCGCCGCGCTGGCGTCGCTCGACATCGCGATGATCGAGGGGCCGCCCGGCGAGGCGCTGCCGCCCGGCACCGCGGTGCATGCGTGGCACGAGGACGAGATCATCGCGGTCGTGCCGGCCGGACATCCGCTCGCCGCGCCCGGCTATGACGCCGGCGTGACGCTCGACGCACTCGCCGCGCATCCGCTCGTGCTGCGCGAGGCGGGCTCCGGCGTGCGGCAGCTCGTCGAACGCGCGTTCGCGCACGGCGGCGCGCCGATGCGCGTCGCGTTCGAGATCGCGGGCGTCGAGGCCGTGAAGGAGGCCGTGCGCGCAGGGATGGGCGTCGGGTTCGTGTCCGCGATGTCGTTGCGCCACGAGGATGCGGCGCTCGTGCCGCGCTCGCTGGCGCCCGCGCCGCTCACGCGCCATTTCTCGATCCTGGTGCCGCACGGCGCCGCGCCGTCGCGCGTGGCCGCGCAGTTTCTCGACCTGAGCCTCACGCACCACGCCGGATAAGCGGCGCAAGCCGCTGCGGGAGCGCGCCGGATGCACGTGCACGGGCGCGTATTCACGCGGCGACCGGCCTTAGGGATTTCCTCTATGGCGGGCACAAGGCGCGAAGCGCACCATCCGTCTCAAGTAAATGGAACCGGTTCCATTCCGGTAAAAAGGGCAGACATGGCAGACATCGTGATCGTGGCGAGCGCATTCGGGATGGACCGCGTGCGCCAGGAGGGCCACCGCGCATTCATCGCGACCGCGGCGGCGTCCGGCGCGACCGGCTTCGAGGTGCGGCGCGAGCTGTTCGCATCGGAAGAAGACGCGGCGCCCGGCGCGTTGGCCGAGCTCGGCACGGCACTCGCCGCGCACGGGCTGTGGTCGGTCTATTCGACGCCGGCCACGTTGTACACGGAAGCAGGCGCGCTCGACGCCGATGCGCTGCGCGACACGCTCGCGCAAGCCGACGCGCTTGGCGCGCGCTTCGTCAAGTTCCAGCTCGGCGGTTTTGCCGGCGACGCGCATGCGGCCGAGATCGTCGCGCTGTCGCGCGGCGCGCGTGCCCGCGTGGTGGTCGAGAACGGCCAGTTGGCGGTGGGCGGCGCGCTCGCGCAGTTCCGCGGGCTGTTCGATGCGCTGACCGAGGCGGGCATGCCGGATGCGCTCGGCATGACGTTCGACATCGGCAACTGGCAGTGGCCGGGCGAAGCGCCGCTCGCGTGCGCGCACGCACTCGCGCCGCACGTGGAATACATTCATTGCAAGGCAGTCGAGGGCGAGGGCGCGCGCCGTTTCGCGGTGGCGCCGGCGCCGGGCGATCTGCTCGTCACGGACGTGCTCGCGGCCCTGCCGCAAGCGGCGCCGCGCGGCATCGAGTTTCCGTTCGATGCGGCCGATCCGGCGGGCGATGCCGGCCGGCGCGTCGCGTGGCTCGCCGCCGCGTGACGCCGGAAGGATACGGAGGAGTTCATTCATGAAAGCAGCACTCGATGTCGTGACCTACGGCGAAGCGATGGCGATGTTCGTTGCCGCCGAGCCCGGCCACCTCGCGCACGCCGCGCAATTCACGAAACGGATCGCGGGCGCGGACCTGAACGTCGCGATCGGCCTGTCGCGGCTCGGCTTCCGGGTCGGCTGGATGAGCCGGGTCGGCCGCGATTCGTTCGGCGGCTACGTGCTCGACACGCTTGCGCGCGAAGGCATCGACGCGTCGTGCGTGACCGTCGATCCGCGTTACCCGACCGGCTTCCAGCTGAAGTCGCGCAACGACGACGGCAGCGACCCGACCGTCGAATATTTCCGCAAGGGCTCGGCCGCGAGCCACCTGTCGTGCGACGACTACGTGGCCGACTACGTGCTCGGCGCGCGGCACCTGCACCTGACGGGGGTCGCGCCGGCGATCTCCGCGACGTCGTGCGAACTCGCGTTCCGGCTGGCGCGCGAGATGCGCGCGGCCGGCAAGACGATCTCGTTCGACCCGAACCTGCGCCCGACGCTGTGGCCGTCCGCCGACGTGATGGCGAAGACGCTGAATGCGCTGGCGACGCTCGCCGACTGGGTGCTGCCGGGTCTCGCCGAAGGGCGGCAGCTTACCGGGCATGACACGCCGGCCGACATCGCGGGCTTCTACCTGGCACAAGGCGCGCGCGGCGTGGTGATCAAGCTGGGCGCCGAAGGCGCGTATTTCCGCACGGCCGACGGCCGCGAGGGCACCGTCGCGGGCGAGCGCGTCGCGAACGTGGTCGACACGGTCGGCGCCGGCGACGGCTTCGCGGTCGGCGTGGTCAGCGCGCTGCTGGAAGGCCGGTCCGTCGAGCAGGCGGTCGCGCGCGGCAACCGTATCGGGGCGCTCGCGATCCAGGTGATCGGCGATTCGGAAGGCCTGCCGACCCGTGCGGCACTCGATCAGCTCGAAAACGTCAGCAATCGCACCGATCGCTTAGAGGAAAGCGTCACCGCGCAATGAGAGGCCGGACACGGCACAATCCGCGGACCCATTTCGTGCTTCGCGCACGGTTTTGCATGAGGCCGGACGGCGCAACGATTCGTCGATGCCGGTCTACCAAGGAGACACTTTGATGGCAGCCAATCTCGCAGCACGACGCTGGTGGACGATCATGCCGATCGTGTTCATCACCTACAGCCTCGCCTACCTCGACCGCGCGAACTACGGGTTCGCGGCCGCGGCCGGCATCAACCAGGACCTCGGGATCAGCAAGGGCCTGTCGTCGCTGATCGGCGCGCTGTTCTTCCTCGGCTATTTCTTCTTCCAGATTCCGGGCGCGATCTATGCGGAGCGCCGCAGCGTCAAGAAGCTCGTGTTCGCCAGCCTCGTGCTGTGGGGCGCCTGCGCGGCGCTCACGGGCGTGGTCGCCAACATCCCGTCGCTGATGGTGATCCGCTTCATGCTCGGCGTGGTCGAAGCGGCCGTGATGCCGGCGATGCTGATCTACATCAGCAACTGGTTCACGAAGAACGAGCGCTCACGCGCGAACACGTTCCTGATCCTCGGCAACCCGGTCACCGTGCTGTGGATGTCGATCGTGTCGGGCTATCTGGTCCACGAGTTCGGCTGGCGCCACATGTTCATCGCCGAAGGCGTGCCGGCCATCATCTGGGCCGTGTGCTGGTGGTTCCTCGTGCAGGACAAGCCGGCCGATTCGCCGTGGCTCACCGCGCAGGAAAAGCGCGACCTCGACGCCGCGCTCGCGGCCGAACAGGCGGCGATCAAGCCCGTGCGCAACTACGGCGAGGCGTTCCGCTCGCCGGCCGTGATCAAGCTGTGCGCGCAGTACTTCTGCTGGAGCATCGGCGTGTACGGCTTCGTGCTGTGGCTGCCGTCGATCGTCAAGAACGGTTCCGAGCTCGGGATGGTCGCGACCGGCTGGCTGTCGGCGCTGCCGTATCTCGCGGCGACGATCGCGATGCTCGCCGCGTCGTGGGCGTCCGACAAGGTCGGCTCGCGCCGCGGCTTCGTGTGGCCGTTCCTGCTGGTCGGCGCGGCCGCGTTCGCCGCATCGTATGCGCTCGGCTCGTCGCACTTCTGGATCTCGTATGCGCTGCTCGTCGTCGCGGGCGCCGCGATGTACGCACCGTACGGCCCGTTCTTCGCGATCGTCCCGGAATTGCTGCCGAAGAACGTCGCCGGCGGCGCGATGGCGCTGATCAACAGCATGGGCGCGCTCGGCTCGTTCGTCGGCTCGTATTTCGTCGGCTACCTGAACGGGGCGACCGGGTCGCCCGTCGCGTCGTATGCGTTCATGAGCGCCGCGCTCGTCGCCGCGGTGATCCTCACGCTGTCCGTCAAACCCCAGGCGCGCGATGCGCACTCGCTCGCGGCGCCGCTGCAAGGAAAATGAGAACGATGAAGCCTCGTATCGTCGCGTACAAGCCGCTGCCCGATGACGTCCTCGCGTACCTGCGCGAGCATGCGGACGTCGTGCAGGCCGACGGCGCCGACGCGCTCGCCGATGCCCTCGGCGACGCCCATGGCGCGATCGGCGCGAGCCTGAAGGTCGCGCCGCGGATGCTCGATCGCGCGCCGCGGCTGAAGGCCTGGTCGACGATCTCGGTCGGCTACGACAACTTCGACGTCGCGGACTTCACGCGGCGCGGGATCGTGCTCGCGCATACGCCCGACGTGCTGACCGAATCGACCGCCGACACCGTGTTCTCGCTGATCCTTGCGTCCGCGCGGCGCGTGGTCGAGCTGGCGGAGTGGGTGAAGGCCGGCCACTGGCATCGCAGCATCGGCCCCGATCTGTACGGCACCGACGTGCAGGGCAAGACGCTCGGCATCGTCGGGCTCGGGCGGATCGGCGGCGCGGTCGCGCGCCGCGCGGCGCTCGGTTTCCGGATGCAGGTGCTGTACACGAACCGCTCCGCGCATGCCGAAGCCGAGAGGCAGTACGGCGCGCGCCGCGTGACGCTCGACGAGCTGCTCGCGCAGTCGGATTTCGTGTGCCTGCAGGTGCCGCTGTCGCCGCAAACGCATCACCTGATCGGCGCGGCCGAATTCGCGAAGATGAAGCGCGGCGCGATCCTGATCAACGCATCGCGCGGGCCGGTGGTCGACGAGGCCGCGCTGATCGACGCGCTGCGCGCGGGCACGATCCGCGGCGCGGGGCTCGACGTGTTCGAGCAGGAGCCGTTGCCGGCGGATTCGGCGCTGCTGCGGATGAACAACGTTGTCGCGCTGCCGCATATCGGCTCGGCGACGCACGAGACGCGCCATGCGATGGCGCGCTGCGCCGCGGAAAACCTGGTCGGCGCGCTGGCCGGCACGCTGCGCACGAACCTCGTCAACCCCGACGCGCTTGCGCGCGCCTGAGGGGCGACGGCCGGCCGGCGGGGCTGCCGGCGCCGTTAGAGTCGATGGTCTTGGTGCGGGAGGGCAGGCTGCGTTATGATCGCCCGCTCGTCGCATCGACGACCCGGCCACGCGGCCGGCGGCGTCCGGCGGCGGGCATCCGTGCCAGGTCCGGTGCGGCCGATCGCCGTCCGTTTCAGGTGACCGGGGCGGGCGCGAACGCGCCGGTTTCGGTCGACCGCGAAGCATGGGGGCAGCGGCGTCCGCCCGGTGGCTTTCGTATCCAACAACAAAGGTCCGTCCGCATACGAAGCGGCGCGGATCGTACGTCGCGAGGCACGACTTGAGCGATTCGCACCCTTCCACGCAGCGTCCGGCGACGATCAGCGACGTCGCGCGCGAAGCCGGCACGGGCAAGACCAGTGTTTCGCGCTATCTGAACGGCGAGACGCACGTGCTGTCCGCCGATCTGCGCCAGCGGATCGAGGCGGCGATCGCGCGCCTCAACTACCGGCCGAATCAGATGGCGCGCGGGCTGAAGCGCGGCCGCAACCGGCTGCTCGGCATGCTCGCGGCCGACCTGACCAATCCGTATACCGTCGAAGTGCTGCAGGGTGTCGAGGCGGCGTGTCACGCGCTCGGCTACATGCCGCTCATCTGTCACGCGGCGAATGAAGTCGAGATGGAACGGCGCTTCCTGCAGCTGCTCACGACCTACCGGGTCGAAGGTCTGATCGTCAACGCGCTCGGCGCCGAGGAAGACGTGCTGCGCCCGCTGCGCGGCGGCGACATCCCGGCCGTGCTCGTCGACCGGACGGTCGAGGGTTTCGAGGCCGACCTGATCGGGCTCGACAACACCGATGCGATCGAGACGGCGCTCGCGCACCTGATCGCGCGCGGTTTCGATGCGATCCATTTCGTCGTGCAGCCGTTCGAGCGCGTCAGCTCGCGGCGCCTGCGCGAGGCTGCGTTCCGCGCGGCCCTCGACGCGCGCGGGCTGCCGGTGCCGCCGACGGTCGTGCTCGATCTGAACGCACCCGCCGCGGCAGCCGCGGCGCTCGCCGACCTCGACGCGCGCATCGACGACGCAACGCGGCGCGGCGTGCGTGCGGCGCTGTTCGCCGCGAACGCGCCGGTTGCGCTCGCGATCGCGCGCCACCTGCGCGCGCGTTTCGGCGCCGCATGGCAGGAAAAGGCCGCGCTGCTGTCGATCGACGATCCGGAGTGGGCCGAACTGATCGGCATCACGACGATCCGCCAGCCGACCTACGAGATCGGCTACAAGGCTGTCGAATTCGTGCACGAGCGCATCGACGGTGCGGCCGGCGACGTGCGCGTCGCGATGCTGCGCGGCGAGCTGATTGCGCGCGCGTCGACCGCAAGCTGAGTATCATTCGGGGCACGCAGCGCGTCAGGTGCGCTGCCCCGAACAAGGAAATTCATGACTGTCGCCCCCGTCACGCTGGCGGTGCTGATCGCCGCCACGCTGATCATCGCGCTACTGCCGTTCGTTCTCTTCCGTACCCTGCGCAAGCCGCTTGCGCTCGACCGCCGCGACACGATCGTCGGCGTCGCCGTCTTCACGCTGTTCGCGATGATCGTCGAACGCGCCTTCCATGGCCTCGTGCTGAGCCAGACGCCTGCCGGCGGCTGGCTCACGCAGCCGCTCGCGTTCGTCGCGTACAGCGCGCTCGCGACTGCCGTGTTCGAGGAAATCGGCCGCTATCTCGGGATGCGCTTCCTGAACCGCCGCTACGGCGCGTCGGCCGGCGACGGGCGCGGCATCGGCTACGGGATCGGCCATGCCGGTGCCGAAGCCTGGTTCGTCGGCGTGCTCGTATGGGGCCAGTGGTCGTATCTCGCGTGGCTCGCGAGCCGCGGGCAGCTCGAGACGCAGCTCGCGGACCTGCCCGGCGATACCGTCGTGCGGCTGCACGTGATGCTGGCGACGCTGTCGGCACAGTCGATCCTGCTGTTGCTGCTCGAGCGCTGCGCGGCGTTCGTGGTGCAGCTCGCGCTGTCGGTGCTGGTCTGGCGCGGCGTGCGCGCCGGCCGCGCGGGTGCGCTGCCGCTCGCGATCGTGCTGCATGCGCTGGCTGCCGCGCCGGCGCTGCTGTACCAGGTGCGCGTGCTGCCGGCCGGGTCGCTCGAGGCCGTGTATTTCGTGCTGGCCGCGATCCTGGTCGCCGTGCTGGTGAAGACGTGCCGGTCGCCGCACGCGGCGGCCTGACGGGAGGGCGGAATGGACGACTATCTGATCGAATGCCGGAGCGCCGAATTCGACGCGCTCGCGCGCGTGATCTGCGATCTCTTTCCGGAGCAGACGCGCTTTGCCGAAAGCAGCGACGAACGCGGCCGGTTTCTGTCCGTGCACTGGCTCGCGATGCGCTTCGGCTCGGCGCCGAAGCGGATGACGCTCGACATCCGCATCGTGCCGGCGGCGCTCGCGCGCTATCTGGCGCTCAGGCCGATGCAGCGCGCCCGCAGCCATGCGGTGCTGCATGCGTACACGGAAGCGATGCTGGGCTCGCTCGAGGAGCGGCACGCGGCCGGCGAGGCCGTCGAGCGCGACGCGGAACTCGAACTCGACGAAGACTTCGCTTGAGCGCTCACGCGCGCGCCGGCGCGACGCCGGCGTATAGCGCGTTACGTGTTACGCGTCGCGGTAGACCTGTGCGAAACGCTGCGCCTGCACGACACCGTAGTCGCCGGGCGCATACTGCATCACCCAGTCGCCGGCGACGCCGCGCAGCGTGTCGCCGTTTTCCGAGCGGGCGATCGTGAACGGCTCGTCCATGCGGCGGGCGAGCACGACGGCCGGCCGGTTCCGGTACGCGCCCGGCGTGCCGTGCGCGAGCGCCGGATCGGCAGGCAGGTACTTCGCGTCGAAGCGCGCGCGCGACACGACCCAGCGGTCGCCGGTCGAGCCGATGATCAGCGCGTCGCCCGCGACGTAGCGGTTCGGGCCTTCGAGGCTCATCAGTTCGCCGTCGGCATCCGCGAAGGCGACCGTGACGGTTTCGTCCTTGACGACGCGACGGGCCTGCGGGTCGGTACGCAGATCGATGTGCTTGAGTTCGAGCATGGTGGGGGAAGTGCGGGAAAAGCCGGGAGCTTATCCCGAAATCGGCGCGCCGTGTGACGCGCCGGTTTCCCGCGGGAAGCGCGACGCCGTTTGGCCCTTGCGGGCCGTGCGGCGCCGGCATGGCGGACGTCAGGGTTGGGCGGGCGTGCTGGCAGCCGGCGCGGCGGCTGCCTTGCCTTCCTTGCTCTTGGCGTTGCCCTTGCCGCGGTGTTCGCCGCCGTGGTGCAGCCAGCTGCGGAACGTCGTGTCGGCGAGCGCCTTCTGGTCGGCCGGGAAGCGCTCGTAGAGCGGCGCGAATGCGTCGGCGAGCTTCTTCGCGCCGTCCGCGTTCGCCTGCGCGAGTTCCGCGTACTGTTTCATGTCGTCGACCGCGGACACGTTGTGGCTTTCCATCCGGGTGCGATAGAGGCGGCCCATCGTGTCGCCGTTCTCGCGCATCGTGTCGGCGAACGTTTTCCATTGAGGTTCCTGCGCCGACGTGATCTTCAACTGGTCGTGCAGGTACTTGATGCGCTGCTCGATGCGTGCTTCGTGGCGTGCCGCACGCTGCTCGGCGCTTGGCGCCGACGCGGCCGTCGTCGGCGCCGGTGCGGGCGTCTGCGGTTGCGGCGGGGTTTGCGCGAATGCGCTGGCCGCAACGGCGAGCGTAGCGAGGGTGAGCGAGATCTTCTTCATGGTTGGCTCTCCGGGGTGGTGTCGTGCGAGCGGGCGCGGCGGCCAGTGCCGCGAGCGCGCATCTCGCGTCGCACATTATTAGTAGCACGTTGCGTACAGCGCGGCAGCGAAAGCGACACTTGCTTACATCCGATACGAATCGAAATTGAAAGGGACATGGCGGGCGGAGGGCGGTAGCGTTCGATCGGCACGCCGGGCGCCGCATGCGCGCGAGGAGGGTGGTGCCCACGCGTGAGCCCGTGACGGCGCGCGATGCCGTTTGGGCGCACCGGCGTTCGGCGCTATCATCGCGTCACGTTCCATTTCGCCGGCGCGCTGCACGCCGGCCCAGCCTCATGCGTCCACCTCGCCTCGACCAACTCGACGACCTCGACCGGCAACTCGTTGCGCTGTTGCAAGCGGATGCGCGCGCAAGCGTCGCCGATCTCGCGCGGCAGCTCGACGTCGCACGCACGACAGTCGTCGCGCGCATCGCGCGGCTCGAGCGCACGAACGTGATCGCCGGGTACAGCGTGCGGCTCGGGCAGGACGTGCTCGATGCGAGCATTTACGCGTACGTTGGCATCATCCTCACGCCGAAATTCGGCAAGGACGTGCTGCGCAGGCTCGACCGGATGCCCGAAGTGCAACTGCTGTGCGCGGTGAGCGGCGAATACGACTATGTCGCGTGGCTGCGTGCCGATTCGCCGGAGCGGCTCAACGACCTGCTCGACCAGATCGGCACGCTCGAAGGCGTCGAGCGCACGACGACGTCGATCATTCTGTCGCGCAAGATCGATCGCGGCACGATCGGCGGATGACGCGTCGCGCGGCGTTTTCCTTCCTTTCCTTCCTTACCTTCCTTACCTTCCTTTGACGACCGCCGCCGGCGCTAGCCGCTGGGTGGGGCGTTGCCTCGCGCATCGCCACGTCGGCGTCGCCGTCGCAGTCGCCGTGTCGAGTGCCTGCCGGGCGTGCACGACGATTCCCGCGCGTGCACATGTCCTGTCTTGTTCGTTCCCTCTTGCCCGTCCAATCGCGTCCGTGGCGGCCCGTTTGCGGCGCGTCATATACGCGATTTTTAGATGATTTGGTCGTTATGACGAAATGTATCGTCATTTCGTCGAATTTATCGGTTGTTTCGCATCACTCTTCGTCTTGGAACTGATTTTGCGCGTCCCTAAACTGTGTTCATGGCTCGACGCCGTACACCAACACCAAACCCATCATCAGGAGATAAGCGCATGAAAATCGCCATCGTCGGCGCAGGTCTGATCGGCCACACCATTGCTCACATGCTGCGTGAAACGGGCGACTACGAAGTCGTCGCCTTCGACCGCGATGCGGATGCGCTCGCCAAGCTGTCGCGTGAAGGCATCGCGACGCAACGCGTCGATTCGGCCGACGCCAATGCGATCCGTGAAGCCGTGAAGGGCTTCGATGCGCTCGTCAACGCGCTGCCGTACTACCTCGCGGTCAACGTCGCCGCCGCGGCGAAGGCGGCCGGCGTCCATTACTTCGACCTGACCGAAGACGTGCGCGCCACCCACGCGATCCGCGAACTGGCCGACGGTTCGGACCGTGCGTTCATGCCGCAGTGCGGCCTCGCGCCGGGCTTCATCGGCATCGCCGCCCACGAGCTCGTGAACGGCTTCAGCGAAGTGCGCGACGTGAAGATGCGTGTCGGCGCGCTGCCCGAGTATCCGACCAACGCGCTGAAGTACAACCTGACGTGGAGCGTCGACGGCCTGATCAACGAATACTGCCAGCCGTGCGAAGCGATCCGCGACGGCCGCAAGCAGTGGGTGCAGCCGCTCGAAGGCCTCGAGCACTTCTCGCTCGACGGCACCGAATACGAAGCATTCAACACGTCGGGCGGCCTGGGCACGCTGTGCGAGACGCTGTCGGGCAAGGTCGAGACGCTCGACTACAAGTCGGTGCGCTATCCGGGCCACCGCGAACTCGTGCAGTTCCTGCTCGAGGACCTGCGCCTGTCGAGCGACCGCGACACGCTGAAGTCGATCATGCGCCGCGCGGTGCCGTCGACGAAGCAGGACGTCGTGCTGGTGTTCGTCACGGTGACGGGCGTGAAGGACGGCCAGCTCGTGCAGGACGTGTTCACGCGCAAGATTTTCGCAAAGGACGTGTGCGGGATGCACATGAGCGCGATCCAGATCACGACGGCCGGTGCGATGTGCGCGGTGCTGGATCTGTTCCGCGAGAAGAAGCTGCCGCAGAGCGGTTTCATCCCGCAGGAGAAGGTGTCGCTGAAGGCGTTCCTCGCGAACCGCTTCGGCAAGCTGTACGAAGGCGGCACGATGGAGCGCGTGCACGAAGTCGCCTGACCGCACGCCGGTCTCTGGCACGAGGGCCGTACGACGCCGGGAGCGCAACAGCGCTTCCGGCGTTGTTTCTTGAAGCGTGCCGAAGCGGGGAAGAGCGGGGCGGTGCGTGCCGCTCAGGCGGGCAGCGGCGGGACCATCGTTGCCTGCGGCGCCGGCGGAGCGATGCGGTACAGCAGCGCATCGATGTCCGCGTCGGACGGCGCGGTGTTGTCGAACATCACGATGCCGTCGCATTCGTGGCCGGTCGGCACGAAGCGGCGTTGCCGGTATTCGTCCCAGTGCCCGAGCTTGTACGCATCGTTCGGATTGCCGCGCGCCACGATCCGCTGGTGCGCGACGTCTTCCGCCGTATGAACCCAGACGACCGTCAGTGTGACGTCCGGCCCGATGCCGAGCCACGCGCGGTCGAGGATGCGCCGGTCACGCACTTCGCGCGACAGCGGGCCGACCACGAGCGCGCCGATGCCGAGCGCGAGGTTCTCGCGGGCCGTGTCGAGCAGGCCCTGGTATTCGGGATCGCGCAGATGCTTCAGGTAGAGCGGGCTGTCGCGGTCGTTCGGATCGGAGGTGAGGGCGCCCATCGCGGCCGAGCTGTAGCGGCCGTAGAGCGTGTCCTTGTCGAGCAGGCAGAAGGCCTCGCCGGTCGCGCGCATCAGCGGCCCGATCAGCCGCTTCGCGAGCGTGGTCTTGCCGGTGCCCGCATGACCGCAGAAGAACACCAGGTGCGTCACGAATATCGGCTCCCCGAGCCCGTGCGCGACGTGTCGGCGCGCTTGTCGTCGCGCGAGAACACTTCCGCCTCCAGCCACATCGCGTTGATGATGCCGAAGCCGAGCGCCACGCCGATGCCGAGTATCCACGAGAAATACCACATGGGTCTGTCTCCTTGACGATTGGGCCGCACGGCCATGCCGTGCGTCTGTCGAAGCGATGCCGTGCGCGTGCCGCGGCGCATGCAGTCCGATCATGACCAATATCGGCGCGCCGCGCAAGCCGGGCCGCAGGCGCGGCAAACCGGTAAACTGATACGAAAACGGCAACATCACGGACACCATGCTGATCAACTGTGCTGCATACCAGGACGGCCGCAAGCTGGCCGACATCGATATCGACGCCATCAGCGACTACGTGTCGAAGCCCGAATGTTTCGTGTGGGTCGCGCTGAAGGATCCGACGCTGGGCGAGATCGACCTGATGGGAGAGGAATTCGGGCTGCACGAACTCGCGCTCGAGGATGCCCGCAAGGGGCATCAGCGCCCGAAGATCGAGGAGTACGGCGATTCGCTGTTCGCGGTGCTGCATACGGTCGAGCTCGATGGGGACCTTGAATTCAAGGTCGGCGAGCTGAACGTGTTCGTCGGCCCGAACTACGTGCTGTCGATCCGCAACCATACCGAGCAGGACTTCCGCGCGGTGCGCAAGCGATGCGAGCACGAACCGCATCTGCTGCGGGAAGGGTCGGCGTTCGTGTTCTATGCGTTGATGGACCAGGTCGTCGATCGCTATTTTCCGATCCTCGAGACGCTCGGCAACGAGCTCGAGGAACTCGAGGATCGCATCTTCACGAAGGCCACGCCCGCGTCGTCGCGCGCGATCATCGAGGATCTCTATTCGCTGAAACGCCGGCTCGTGATGCTGCACCAGCACACGGCGCCGCTGATCGAGCCGCTCGCGAAGCTCACCGGCGGCCGCATTCCGCAGGTTTGCAGCGGGATGGAGCATTACTTTCGCGACGTGTACGACCACCTGCAGCGGATCGTGAAGACGATCGAAGGGCGGCGCGAGATGGTCGTGACCGCGATCCAGGTCAATCTCGGAATGATCTCGCTCGCGGAAAACGAGGTGACCAAGCGGCTCGGCTCGTTCGCCGCGCTGTTCGCGATACCGACGATGATCGCCGGCATCTACGGAATGAACTTCGCGAACATGCCCGAACTGCACCTCAAGTACGGCTTCTACGGCTGCATCGCGGTGATGGTCGCGGCCGATCTCGCGTTGTGGTGGCGCTTCAAGCGGGCGGGGTGGCTGTAGCCTCGACGCCTAGTGCGGGGCGTGCTTGCCGACCACGACGCGCCACGGCCGCACGCGCCACGACTTGACGAGCCCGTTCTGCACGTACGGATCGGCGCGCGCGAACGATTCGGCGGCTTCCGGCGAATCGCCTTCGAACACGAGCACGGCCTGGTCGGCCGGATCCTGCAACGCGCCGGCGAGCACGAGCTCGCCGCGTTCGGTTGCCGCCCGCGCGAGGGCAAGATGCTCGGCGCGGTACTGGTCGCGCCGGGACAGGTAATCGTCGACGAGTTCGTAGATCAGCTGGTAATGCATACGTTGCTCCGGGAAGAGTCGACGGCCGCGTCCGATGCGTCGGTGCGACCGTCGGTCTGCAGCGGCCAGTAGCGGCCAGTATAGGACAGCCGGGCGGCAGCGGCGCGACGCAAACGGGAGCGTATCTTCGTTCTCTTAAATGCAACTAACGGTCTAGCTTTCCTGCACCCGGAAATCCCGGCCGCGGCCGGGCCTTTGATGCAGCGGAGTCTGCAGGACAGGGCTCCGGCAGAAGAGACGCGATCATGACTGTCCGCCTCGCCGGTCCGCGCCATTGCCGCGCGGTCTTATGCAGTGGCTTTCGAATTCGTCCGAGAAAGCGCGGCGAAAGTCGTTCGCGGGAACCCGGTCGCCATTGGCGCAGGGATGCGCGTGCAAACCACTAGCGACCCGGCGCGCGCACGTTGCCGGATGCGCGGTCCGATCCGCCGCTGACGCGGGCGCACCGCACCCGGCGGCGGGTCACGGTCAGGCCGCCGCGTCTTACGCATGAACCGGCCGCAGCCGGAGGGCGGCATGCGTCTGGCGCCGGACCGGCGGCCCGCGTCTACGCCTTATATCCGATCGTGCGCAGCAGATCCTTGCGCCAGCGCACGTCGTCGTCGTTCTCGATGCCGAGCGGCGGAAAGCCGTCGACGACGCCGACGATTCCGCGTCCTTGCGCGGTTTCCGCGACGATCACGTCGGTCGGGTTCGCGGTCGCGCAATAGATCCGGCAGACCTCCGGGACGGCCTTGATCGCATTGAGCACGTTGACCGGATAGAAACCGTCGCCGAGGAACACGATGAAGGCGTGACCGGCGCCGATCGCGCTGGCATTGCGGCACGCGAGTTCGACGAGTTCCGCATCGGTGCCGGAACGGCGCACGAGCCGCTTGCCCGATGCCTCGCAGAACGCGAGCCCGAAACGGATGCCAGGCACGGCGCCGACCAGCGTCTCGTGGATGTCCTCGACGGACTTGATGAAATGCGACTGGCCGAGAATGAAATTCACGGCCTCGGGCTTGTCGACGGCGACGGTTTGCAATTGCAGCATGGCGGACCTCGTCTGGCGATGCGGCGCGGGCGCCGCAATGGGCTCTCCAAGCTTAGTACGCGGCAGCCGGTGCTGATAGCCGCGGCGCGTCCTATCCTTCGTTGTGTATGGCGCGCGAGCGCGAATGCAAAGGGGGGGACATGGACGTGCGACAAGGCTTCGTCGACTGCGTGGGGCGCACACCGCTGATCCGGCTGGCGAAGCTCAGCGCGGAAACGGGCTGCGAGATCCTGGGTAAGGCGGAGTTCATGAATCCGGGCGGATCGGTGAAGGATCGCGCGGCGCTCTACATCATCCGCGACGCCGAGCAGCGCGGCGCGCTGAAGCCGGGCGGCACCGTCGTCGAGGGCACGGCGGGCAATACGGGCATTGGTCTTGCGCATATCTGCGCCGCGCGCGGCTATCGCTGCGTGATTGTGATTCCCGACACGCAATCGCCGGACAAGATGGCGATCCTGCGCACGCTCGGCGCCGACGTGCGCCCGGTGCCGGCGGCGCCGTACCGCGACCCGAACAACTATCAGAAGATTGCAGGGCGGCTTGCGGACGAACTCGACAACGCGGTATGGGCCAACCAGTTTGACAACGTCGTCAACCGGCAGGCGCACTACGAGACGACCGGGCCGGAAATCTGGCGCGACACGGCGGGCACGGTCGATGCGTTCGTCTGCGCGACCGGCACGGGCGGCACGCTGGCGGGCGTGAGCCGCTACCTGAAGGAGCAGAATCCGGAGGTCCGGATCGTGCTGGCCGATCCCCACGGCAGCGGGCTCTACAGTTACGTGAAGACGGGCGACCTCGGCACCGAAGGCAACTCGATCACCGAAGGCATCGGCTCGACGCGTGTCACCGCGAATCTCGCCGGCGCGCCGATCGACGACGCCGTGCGGATCGATGATCCACTGTGCGTGAAGATGGTCTACCGGCTACTGCGCGAGGAGGGGCTGTATGTCGGCGGATCGAGCGGCATCAACGTCGCGGCGGCGGTCTGGCTGGCGCGCCGGATGGGCCCGGGGCACACGATCGTGACCTTGCTGTGCGATCGCGGCGACATCTATCGAGCGCGGCTTTTCAACCGCGAATGGCTGCGCGAAAAGGGGTTGGAACCGGAGTTGGAGCCCGAATGAGGAAGGGGCGAAGCGGCGATTTCCATCGGGCCGAATGCGACCTATGCTGAACGAATCCGGAGCGATCTTCGTTCGCCCGATTTGCCCAGACGAGGTGTGCCATGCCTATGTCAGCCACCCTGCAGGATTGCCTGCGTCAGAAGTCATCGCGGTACGAAGTCGTGTACCACCCGTATAGCCATACCAGCATGGAGACGGCCGCCGCCGCGCATATCCCCGGCGATCGCCTCGCGAAAACCGTGCTGCTCGAGGACGACGAAGGCTACGTCGCCGCCGTGTTGCCGACGTCGCACGCGGTGCGGCTGTCGGACCTCTGGGTCAAGACCGGCCGCCATCTCGTGCTCGCCAGGGAAATCGAACTGCGCGAACTGTTCAAGGATTGCGACCTGGGCGCGTTGCCGCCGGTATGCATGGCGTACGGCATGAAGACGTTCCTCGAGGAACATCTCGCGCAGCAGCCGGAGGTATATTTCGAGGCCGGCGACCACGAAGCGCTGATCCACATGATGCAGGACGAATTCCTGTCGCTGATGGAGACGGCCGAGCGCGCGCATTTCTCGCACAAGATGCAGGGGATGTGGTTGTCCTGATCGTCGTGTTGCGGGCAGTTTGCGGTGGATGGAGACGGCGTCTGGCGGGCGGCCGTCAGGGGCATTGCGTGTCGGCGAATTGGCCGAGGCCGGGTTTGCGCTGGAAACGACGGCTGCGGGCGACCGGTGAGGCGGAATTCCGGTGGCGTCTGGTAGGGATTTTAGTGGTGTTTCCAGATAAATTTCTAATTTGACATAATGGAATTTATCGAAGTTAAGTTTGTAGTAGCTTTTTAGAAATGTCGTGTTCTAGCCATTTAGAAATGTCGCGTTTGGACCTCGGTAAGCTTGCCGGCTCCCCGTCAGATCATGGAGCCGGCGATGCACCGAACAGCACTGGTGACATTGAACATGCGAGAACTCGACCGTCTGAAGGTAATCCAGGCTGTAGTGGATTTGGGCCTGAGGCCTGGCCGCGCGGCCGAACGGCTCGGGCTGACGACACGACAGATTCGCCGGCTGGTCGCCCGGTTGCGTGAGCACGGCTTGGCAGGATTTGTGTGACGACGCAAGCCGGTGGCGGTCTACCGCGACAAGGCATGCTCGAAACGTGTTCCAGCTCGTGGTCGCGCGCAATCGCGTAAAGCAAATCCGCGCACGCGGTTGCGCTCCGGGCGTCCGGGGCAAGCGAGTCGACAACGGCAAGCGCCACGTCCCAGAACGCCTCCCAACGGTCGTACTCGCATTCCCGTTCGGCGCTTCGCTGGTGGGCCGGGTATAGCGCCGCCCATTCCCCCTGAATTTTTCGGCCGGAGCAAGCATCTGGCATGAATGGATCGGCATCGTCCGGCGCGGGCGATATCGGATCGCATCTGCGGATCCGGGCAGATTTGCGCCAGTTTGGGTCGCGTTACGAGTGCCGGATAGCGCACCGAGCATGCGCATCCGGCGGTAGCCCTGCCCTGATCCGCTTTTCGGAGCCATCCGATGATGCGTGTGAAGGTTCGGTCAGACGCGTTTTCAGACTCGAGACTTTGTGCAAACAATGAAGCTATTGTGATAAGAAAAGTTATCCGGATAGCATCGACAAACGAACGAAGTGCCCAATGTGTCACGAGCAAACCAGCACGCAGCGTTCGCAGCATTTGACCGCGCAAACGTCCGGATTCACGACGATTCCGATTCGACGCGCGTCATCGCACCATTGCCGGCTCGTTGGCGGTCACGTCGAGTCACCTCCACCCACACCGCTGCTGCACCGATCGCCGCCGCGGCCGTCCCCGCACTTCCCCGCATTTGTTCCTGCGACGCAAGACTGTTGGTCCACGGTGGGTGTTCGAACTCCGGCCCGGCGCGCCTAGAGTCTGGTCCATCGGATTCATCGATCCGGTCGGCACTGAAGCCGAAAACCAGTCACCTGTCGAGGCATCTCATGAGCACTTCCAAAGTCATCATCGTCACCGGCGCATCGCAAGGCATCGGTGCTGAAACGGTCAACGCATTCCGCGCACTGGGCCATCGGGTGGTCGCGACGTCCCGTTCGATCGGGCCGTCGGACGATCCCGATCTCGTCACCATCGCGGGCGACATCGGCGAGCCGCCGGTCGCGCGGCGTGTGGTCGACACCGCCATCGAGCGCTTCGGCCGGGTCGACACGCTCGTCAACAACGCCGGCATCTTCATCGCGAAGCCGTTCACGCAGTACACGGCGGACGACTATGCGGCCATCACCCGCGTGAACCTGGACGGCTTCTTCCACGTCACGCAGCGCGCGATCGCGGCGATGCAGCGGCACGGCAGCGGACACGTGGTCAGCATCACGACGAGCCTCGTCGACCACGCGAACAGCAACGTACCGTCGGTGCTCGCATCGCTGACGAAAGGCGGCCTCAATGCGGCGACGAAGTCGCTCGCGATCGAGTATGCGAAGGCCGGCATCCGCGTGAACGCCGTGTCGCCCGGCATCATCAAGTCGCCGATGCATGCACCCGACACGCATGCGATGCTCGCATCGCTGCATCCGGTCGGCCGGATGGGCGAGATGAGCGACATCGTCGGCGCGATCCTGTATCTCGATTCAGCGCCGTTCGTCACCGGCGAGATCCTGCATGTGGACGGCGGCCAGAGCGCCGGGCACTGAGCGCAAGGTAGCGAGAACGCGCCGGCGCGGATGGCGCGAGGCGGCCCGCCAGCGGCGCAGCCGTGCCGTTCGCGCCCCTCCCCACCCCGTTGCCGGTGTGACCGGACGCGGCTAGCGCGCCCGCTTGCCAGGCGCCTGCTCCAGATGTTCGATGAGAAAGTCGACGAAGACGCGTACACGCGACGACAGATAGCGTGCATGCGGATACAGCAGCACGAACGGCCGCGACCGCCCGCCCTGGCCGGACAGCACCTCCGTGAGCGTGCCCTCCCGCAGGTCCCGTTCGACGATGAAGCGATAGGTCTGGAACAGGCCCGCGCCGCTGCGTGCGAGCGTGACGCCGGCGAGGACGTCGCCCGATGCGCCGTAGCCGCCGGTCGTCGCGATTTCGATTTCCGCCGCGCCGTCGTCGAACAGCCACGGAATCGGCCGGCCGCTGCTCGGGAGCTCGAACTGGATGCATTCGTGCGCGTGCAGATCGTCGATGGCGCGCGGCACGCCGGCGCGCTTCAGGTAGCCGGGCGTCGCGACGACGACGAGTTCGGCGTCCTCCAGCGTGCGCGCGACGAGGCTCGAATCCGCCGGCGCACGGCCGCGGATCGCAAGATCGAAGCCCTCCTCGGCGAAGTCGATGTTGCGGTTGCTCAGATGCGTGTCGACGCGTACGTCCGGGTATCGCTCGCGAAACGCGGGCAGCAGCGGCAGCACGCGATAGTGTCCGTAAGGCGTCGGCATGCTGATGCGCAGCACGCCCGCCGGGGTTGCCTGCTGGCCCGTTGCTTCGCGCTCCGCATCGACGAGCTGCGACAGCGCATCACGGCATTGCTCGAAGTAGCGCCGCCCGGAATCGGTCAGGCGGATCTGGCGCGTCGTCCGTACGAACAGGCGGACACCGAGACGCTCCTCGAGCCGCGCGACCGACCGGCTGACCGCGGCCGGCGTAACGCTCGCCGCGGTCGCGGCGAGCGTGAAGCTGCCGAGTTCGGCTGCCAGGCAGAACAGCTCGATGCTGCCGAGCAGGAGGTCGTCGAATTTTCGTTGCATGAGGGGGCTCCTGCCGTGTCCGGCGCTTCCATCGCCGGACGTCGAGGCAACGAGTGTGCATGAATCCCGGGCGGGAAACCAGCGAGCCGGCGAGCTCGGCAGGCACCACCGGGCGGCGGCGCCTGCATGCGTTCGCGTCGTTTCGTGCCGCGCGCGATTCGTTACATCGTGTGTCGAATCAATTGCGCGAACGATATTTACCGGCCCTGACCGCCTCACTAGAGTGACTCACGGAAGTTCTGGCGAGCGGCGCTTTCGCGCTGCGGCCGACCCATCAACCATCCCAGAAGGAGAACACGATGACGATCGAACAGAAGCTGGCCGAACTCGGCTTCACGCTACCCGAACCGCCGCAACCGCTCGGCAGCTATACCGCCGTCAGCGAAGCCGGCAACCTGTTGTTCGTGTCCGGGCAACTGCCGCTTGCCGACGGCAAGGTGGCCTATACGGGCCGCGTCGGCGAACAACTGAACGTCGATGACGGTCGGCACGCGGCGCAGCTCGCGGCGCTGAACGTGCTCGCGCAGATCAACCGGCACCTGGGCGGGTTCGACCGCCTGCATCACATCGTGCGGGTCGAGGGCCACGTCGCGTCGGCCGACGGCTTCTACGGCCAGCCGGCCGTGATCGACGGTGCCTCCGACCTGTTCGCCGCCGTGCTGGGCGACAAGGCGGGACACGCGCGCTCGGCCTTTTCCCAGCGCCAGTTGCCGGCCGACGCGGCCGTGATCCTGGTCGTGATCGCCGAAATTCGAGCGGCGTAACCGGGTTGCCGCCGCCGAGACAACGCCCCTTCCGGCGGGCGTCTGCCCTGCCCGCCGTGAAATTTCCGCTCGCGCGCCGTCTTTTCAATATAAGGGATGCATCGCCGTCGGGCCTTGTCCCGCAAGGCCCGACACGATCCGGATACATTGAAATACAAAATATCGCATGCGATTTAATCGAATCCGCTTGACGGCGCTCGACGTCTCGACGAAACTGCATCGCATGCGATCGAATCGCACCTGAGAAAACCTTCCAACCTGACGGAGTGAACGATGAGCAAGATCGAAAAAGTGCTGTACACGGGCAAGACGCACACGACTTCCGGTGGCCGCGACGGCGCGGCGCGCAGTTCCGACGGCCGCCTCGACATCCAGCTGTCGTCGCCGGGCAGCGCCGGCACCGGCACCAACCCGGAACAACTGTTCGCAGCCGGCTGGTCGGCCTGCTTCATCGGCGCGATGCAGCTTGCAGCGCGCGCGGCGAAGGTGACGCTGCCGGCCGACCTCGCGGTCGACACCGAAGTGGACCTGGGCATCGGCGGCAACGCGTACTTCCTGCAGGCCCGCTTGAACGTAAGCGTGCCCGGGCTCGATCGTGACGTCGTGCAGCACATCGTCGACACCGCGCATCAGACCTGCCCGTACTCGAAGGCGACGCGCGGCAACATCGACGTCGAGATCCGCATCGTCTGAGCATTGCATCGGGCGGCCAGGCGCCGCTCTCACGAATGTCCTGCCATTTTCTTGTCGAGGTGAATGATGAAAACCCAATTGATCGCTGCCGTTCTCGTCGCCGTATCCGCTGCCGTTGCCGCGCCGGCCTTTGCCAATGACGCCGTCGTGACCCGTGCACAAGTGCGTGCCGAACTCTTCCAGCTGCAGCAAGCCGGCTATGTGCCGGGCCGTGCGAACGATCCGCACTATCCGGACGACCTGCAGGCGGCGCTGACCCGTATCCACGCGAACGACACCGTCGCGGCCGATGCGTCGGCGTCCGGTTATGGCAGCGACACTGCAGCCGCCACGCAGTCGGGCAGCCGTTCCGTCACGCGTGTCGCCGAGCGCTCGATCTACTTCGGCCATTGAACGAAACCGAGTTCGGCGCCGATTGCCGGCGTGCCGCGCACAACCCTGGACGCACTCTTTTCTACCGAGGTGAATGATGAAGTCCCAACTGATTGCAGCCCTGCTCGTCGCCGTGTCGGCTGCCGTTGCCGCGCCGGCCTTCGCGACCGAAAGCACCGTGACGCGTGCGCAGGTGCGGGCGGAGCTGGCCGCGCTCCAGCAGGCCGGCTATCTGCCGAATCGCCCGAACGATCCGGCCTATCCGGACAACCTGCAGGCAGCGCTGAAGCGGGTTCGCGACAACGACACGACGGCGACCGACACGCAGGCAGCCGGTTATGGCGGCAACGCCGACGGCGCGGCGCAATCCGGCAGTCGCAGCGCGATTCGCACGGCCGAGCGCTCGATCTATTTCGGTCATTGAATGTCGCGACGAAATCGGCGATACCGCCAGTCAAATAAAGCGCATGCGATGTAATCGCATGCGCTTTTTGTTCGTCTGCGACATGTGCGGGCGATCGCGTCTATGCTGTGCGACGGACGGCCTTCAATCCAGGAGCAGGCGATGCGGGAAGCAACGACGGGACGCGAAGCAGTCGGATCGCATCCGCTCGACAATGTCGTATGGAATGCGCTCGCCGGCGAGCAGCAGCGTTTCGCACTCGGCGACGAGCGTGCGCGGCGGTTCCCTCCCACGCTCGCGCCGTTTGCCGGCATGGCCGACCGCAGTCCGGTCGCTCTGGACGCGTTGCGCGAACTGGTCGACGCGCACGGACCGGCGGCTCTGGTCACGCCGGACGAGATCACGACGCCGACCGGTTTTTCCGTGGTGCGGCGCGCGATGCTGCATCAAATGATCTGGCGAGGCGCACTCGACGACGCGCATCCTTTGGCGCCTGTCCGGCTGACCGAAGCCGACGTGCCGGAGATGCTCGAGCTGATCACGGCGACGGAACCGGGCCCGTTCGGCCCGCGCACCGTCGAGTTCGGTGGTTATATCGGTTTCCGGAGGCAGGGCCGGCTCGTGGCGATGGCCGGTGAGCGGATGAGAGCCGGCGGCCATGCCGAGATCAGCGCCGTGTGCGTGGATCCCGCGTTTCGGGGCCAGGGCCTCGCAGCCGGACTGATCCGGTCATTGATCGCGGCGATCCGCGCGCGGGAAGAAACGCCGTTCCTGCACGTGCTCACGTCGAATCACATCGCGATCGAGCGCTATCGGGCACTCGGCTTCACGACGCGTCGCGACATGCATTTGCTGGTGCTGGGGCGCGCGGAGACCGGGACGGGCCAGCCGCAGAGCCGGTCGTAACGGACCGGGCGCAGCGGTGCGCCGGTTCCTGGCCGCCGGAAATGTATGGCAATCGCGGAGGGAGCCGGCGGCAATCGCGTCGCCGGCCCGATATCGAAACCTGCGTTTATTCGTCTATTCGTCGATCGAAGCGATCAGGTTGCCGCGCAGCGTGACGATCGCCTTCTGCATCTTCGCGAACTCGTCGGACTTCAGCCCGGTGGCTTCGACCAGGTTCATGTCGAGCCCCTTCTCGCGCACGCGGCGGCCGCTTTTCGTCAGGCTCACGAGCACCTGGCGCTCGTCCGACGGATCGCGGTGCCGCTCCAGATAGCCCATCGCCTCGAGCTTCTTCAGGATCGGTGTCAGCGTGTTCGACTCGAGGAACAGCTTTTCGCCGAGTTGCCCGACCGTCTGGTTGCCCTCCTCCCACAGCGCAATGATCGTGATGTATTGCGTGTACGTGAGGCCGAGCTCTTCGAGGATCGGCTTGTATGCCTTGCCGAACGCGAGGTTCGTCGAGTAGATCGCAAAACACAGGAACTCGGACAGTTGCGGCGTGGCGGGCGATTGTGCTTCGGTCGGTTTCATGAGCGTCCTCCATCGACACGGGATCGTGTCGCAGATGAACGCATTATATATCGCGTGCGATCTTATCGGGAGCATGATTATCGTTTCCGATCAACAGGATGCGATACGCGCGGCGCCCCGCTCGCGCTCAGTCCCTGCATCCGTCGTTTCGACCCCGGCGATTGCCGGTCCGCGTTCGGCTGATCGACAGCAGCGAACACTGGACCGGATGTGCGATTTCGGTTGCGAGCCCGCCCGCGGCGAACAGCAGGATCATCAGCCAGCGTTTCATGCGTCCTCCACGACGGAAAGGCTCGCGCCGTCGGCGACCGCCGCGTCGAGCGCGTACGGATCGACGCCGTCGAGACAGCCGAGATTGACGCGCCAGCACGCGGGGTCCTTGCGCGTCTGGTGAAACGGATAGATGCCGCACCGGCTGCAGAAATAGTGACGGGCCGTGCGCGTGTTGAAGCGGTAGAGCGTCAGCGCGCCCTCGCCCGCGACGATCTTGAGGTCGGCCGCAGCGAACATCGGGCTCATCAGCGCGCCGCGACGGCGGCAGAGGCTGCAGTTGCAGCGAACCGCCGGCGCAAGCGCGGTCCGGACTTCGAATTTCACCGTGCCGCAGTGGCAGGATCCGTTGAACCATGTCGCAGACATGTCGTGCTCCTCAAGAGGTCATGTCCGCTTTATAGCGGGCCCGGGCCCATGCGTTGTATCGCGCTGTATCCACGCGGCGCGCGGATACAGAACGTTGCAATTTTGTGGCCGTCGATGCGCGTTGCAGTGGCGTAGCGGCGCATTCGCCGAGCGTCGGCGCGCGCGGCCCGGGAATCAGTCCAGCACGTGCTGCAACCGCGCGATGGCCGCTCGCGTCTCGCGCTCGAGCGTCGCGAACAGTTCGGCCGCCGGCAGCGACCGGACGAGCGGCGCCGCCTGCCCGGCCCACTGCGCGCCGTAGCCGAACTCGCCGTTCGCCTTGGCGGCCGCATGCAGCGCTTTGCCGGCGTCGTACGCGATCGGATAGGCCGGCGTGGCCGGTGCATGCGGATCGTCGCCGAGCGCGGTCAGGCGGTTCGCGATGCCGCGCGCGAGGCGGCCGGAAATCGCGGTCGTGAAGGTCGTGCGGCGCGCCGCGTCGCCGAGGAGCGCGCGACGATAGCCGTCGTCGATCGATGTCTCCGGACACGCGACGAAGGCGGTGCCGAGTTGCGCGGCCTGCGCGCCGAGGGCGAGCGCCGCGGCGATGCCGTCGCCGTCCATGATGCCGCCGGCGGCGATCACCGGCAGCGCGCATTCGCGCACGATCAGGCGCGTCAGCGCGAACGTGCCGAGTCCGTCGTCGTGTGCCGTCGAGTCGAACACGCCGCGGTGGCCGCCGGCCTCGATGCCCTGCGCGACGATCGCATCGATGCCGGCCGCGGCGATCTGCCGGGCTTCGTCGAGATTCGTCGCGGCCGCGAACAGCGTGATGCCCGCGCGCTTCAACACGGCGATGGCCTCATCGGACGGCAACCCGAAATGAAAGCTCACGACCGCCGGTTTTTCTTCGACCAGCATCGCGAGCATCGCATCGTCCGCGACGAAGCTCGTGTAGATCTCCGACAGTGACGCCGGCGGCGCCGCGCCCTGTTCGCGGAACGCCGGCGCGAGCCAGTCGAGCCACGCGCGTTCGACGGCGGCGTCGGCACGGGCCGGCTGATGGCAGAACAGGTTGATGTTGAACGGCAGGTCGGTGAGCGCGCGCGTGTCGCGGATCATCGTGCGCGCGCCGTCGGCGTTCGTCGCGCCGACGCCGAGCGAGCCGAGCCCGCCCGCGTTCGACACGGCAGCCGCCAGCGCGGGCGTGCTGACGCCGGCCATCGGCGCCTGGATGATCGGGGTGCGGATGCCGAGCGTGCGCAACAGCGTCCGGTTGTCGGTCGGTCGATTCATGTCGTTGCCTCCTGCAACGTCGGGGATCGGAATGCCGCGGCCGGGTGCCGGCCGAAGTGGCTGGATCGGGTTCGGCACGTGGTGTGCTCACGGCGCTTTGCGCGGAGCCGGCCATGCGAAAGCGGTGTCGGATACGGCGGACGATCGGGCGATGACGCTCGCCCGCGCGCGGCGCGACGCGTTCCCGGATCGTCGCGTCCGAACGGGGCGCGCAACGGCATCCCCGCAACTGCGCCCATGCTACGCCAGTCCGTCGCCCACGGGCCAGCCCGTGATCGGCGCTATCGGCCGCGCACCCGATATGCGAGCGCCGCGCAGGCCGTCAGCCGCGCGGCCGGCGAGCGCGGTCAACATCAGGCAGCCGACGATTACGTTCCAGCTGCCGATCCGATCGCCGAGCGCGCAGCATGACCCATGGTTATCCCTGTCCTTGCGTTCCCGCAGCGGCCGGCCTTGTTTCCGACGCCCGTGGCGCGGGCGTTCCGCAGCCTTTCTGCTCGGGAAAGGGTGCTTGAAGCATCCGCAATTATCGCGCCGCGCAAATTCGCCCACCATGTTTCGGACGATCGGCGCCACTCGCTCATCCGGCCTTTCGCGGGCCCGGCGCGCGCATGCGTCGCGTCGCGCGACCGGCCTGTGATGCCGGCCACGAACGGCCGGGCGTCGCGCCACGGCGAATTGACAATCAGGAGACACGATGAACAGCCAACCCCTCGACCTTGGCGGCACCGCGGGCGGACCCGCGTCCGCCGTACCGCCCGCGGCCCGGGCCGGCGCCGATGCGACGGCCCTGCCCGCCCGCGGCATCACGCTCGGCGAATTCATGGACGACCTGCCGGTCGGTGCGCTACACCGGTTCGTCGTCTGGGTCATCGGCATCGGGCTGTTCTTCGACATGTACGAGATCTTCCTCGTCAGCACGATCGGTTCCGCGCTGCAGCACGAATACGGACTGAGCCGGCAAAGCGCCGATTTCAAGCTGCTGCTGGCATCGGCATTCATCGGGATGTTCGTCGGCGCGATGTGTCTCGGCACCCTCGCCGACCGCATCGGCCGGCGCAAGGCGTTCCTGCTGACGCTCGTCTGGTACAGCGCGTTCTCGCTGATCGGCGCGTTCTCGGTGAACGCCGACATGCTGGTCGCATGCCGGTTCCTGACGGGTATCGGCGTCGGCGCGATCTACCCGGTCGCCGACAGTTTCCTGTCGGAAATCCTGCCGAAGGAGAAGCGCGGACGGCTCGCCGCGTGGGCCTATACGACTTCGTACGTCGCGGTGCCGCTGGTCGGCTTCCTCGCGCTGTGGCTGAACCCGCTGCATGTCGCGGGCGTGGCCGGCTGGCGCATCATCCTCGCGATCGGCAGCCTCGGTGCCGTGTACATGCTGCTGGTCCAGCACCGGCTGCCGGAAAGCCCGCGCTGGCTGCTCGCGCAGGGCCGCATCGCGGATGCGCATGCCGCGGCGCGGCGCTTCGCGGACAGCGCCGGCGTGCGCGTGCCCGAGCAGTTCGCGGCATCGGCCGAGCCGCGGCGCCCGCTGAGCCTCGGCGAGCGCATCGCGCTGCTGCGCCGCCGGCCTTACGGCGCGCGCTACCTGATGCTCGCGGTGTTCCACCTGTTCCAGGGCTTCGGCTATTACGGCTTCGGCACGCTCGCGGGCACGGTCGTCAAGAGCCGCGGGTTCGACGTGACGGACAGCACGTTGTTCATTGCACTGTCGTTCATCGGTTATCCGATCGGCTCGCTGCTGTCGATTCCGCTGCTGAACTGGATCGAGCGCCGCACGCTCGTGATCGTGTCGATCCTGTCGATCGCCGCGTTCGGGCTGTGCTTCGCGTACTCGGGCAATACGGCGCTGATCGTCTGCTTCGGCTTCCTGACGACCTGTGCATCGAACGTGTTCAGCAACGCATATCACGTGTACCAGGCGGAGATCTTCCCGGCGCGCGTACGCTCGACCGCGATCGGCAGCACGTACTCGCTGTCGCGCATCGTCAGCGGCGTGCTGCCGTTCGTGCTGTTGCCGGTGCTGGCCGAACACGGCGCGGGTGCGATGTTCGGCGTGATCTCGGTCGCGCTCGGCATCGTCGCCGTCACGTTGCGCGTGCTCGGGCCGCTGACCACGCGGCGCAGCCAGGACGACATCAACCCGGTATGACGCGGCGACCGGCACGGGGCGTGCGAATACGCGCCCCGTGCCTCGCGTCGACGGCGCGCTCAGCGCGCCGACATGAAATCGAACAGCTTCGCGATGTCGGTGGTCAGCACGGTGCCGGCCTTCACGCCGACCCACAGCGTGCGCGTGGCCCACGCGTCGTCGAGCTTCACGACCCCGAGCCGCGCCGCGCGCTCGCCGGTTACCGCGTCGCGCGGCAACACGCCGATGCCGAGCCCGGCCTCGATCATCCGGCTCACGCCGTCGAAATTCGATACCTGGATGCGCAGCTTCAGCGAGCGTTCGGCCGCGAATGCGGCATCGGTCATCCGCGCAAGCAGCGAGCTGCCGTCGCTCAGGCCGACGTAGTCTTCATCGAGCGTATCCGCGAAACGGATGCTGTCGTGCGCGGCGAAGCGATGTCCGCGCGGCACGAGCAGCACGAGCTCGTCACGCCGGTACAGCCGGCGTTCGATGCCGGGCGCGGGCACGTTGTCCGCGAACACGCCGAGATCGGCCTTGCCGGCCTCGAGCGCGTCGACGATCTCGTGGCTCAGCCGCTCCTCGAGACTGACCTTGATGCCCGGATTGTCGGTGAGGAATGCGGCGAGATCGGCCGGCAGAAACTGGACGATGGCCGACGTGTTGGTCCACACGTGAATGTGGCCGCGCACGCCGGTGACGTAGTCGCTCATCTCGTGCGCCATCCGGTTGACCTGCTCGATCACCTTCGCCGCATGGTCGAGCAGCGCGCGGCCCGCCGGCGTCAGCTCGACACCGCGCGCATGCCGGACGAACAGCGCGCTGCCGGTCACGCTTTCGAGTTCGGCGATGCGCTTGCTGACCGCGGACAGCGTGAGCTGGCCGTGTTCGGCCGCCTTGGTCAGGCTGCCGTGCTCGGCGACGAGCGCGAACACGCGCAGCGACTGCAAATCGAAATGAAGCGGGTTCACCATGATGAAGGTCCAGGGGAAAGCCGTGCGGCGCGGGCGAATGGCGCCGGACCGGCCTGATGCCGATCATACGCCCGGCCGCGCGGCGCGGATTGGCGCGAATGGGTGCAATCCGGCGCGGTCAGCGCGGCCCGATCGCCTGCAACGCGGCGAGCATCGCACTGTCGGGCGTCGCGAGATCGTCGAGCACCGTGAAGTGCTGCATGCCGGGCAGCCATGCGCGCGCGACCCGCTCGCCGGCCGCTTCGCATGCGTCCGCGTATTCGTGTGCGTGGCGCACGAGTTCCGGCAGCTCGGCCGCGCCGACCGCGATGACGGTCGGCGCGCCGGGCCCGACATGACGCAGCGGGCTGTATGCGGCGATTTCCCGTGCGGTCAGATTCAGTTTGTCGTCGAGCACGGAGAGCGAGATCGGCTCGAGATCGACGAGCGGGCTGATCGCCAGCGCCGATACGACGGCCGGATGCGCGCGATGCACGGCCGTCAGGTGGCCGCCCGCCGAGTGACCGCCCAGGTGGATCGGCCGCCGTGCGGTGCCGATGCCGTCGGGATCGGCCGCGAGATGGTCGAGCAACGTGCCGATCTCGCCGACGATGTCGGTCATCGATGCGGCCGGGGCGAGCGTGTATTCGGCGAGCACGACGTCGAAGCCGCGCGCGAGCGGCCCGGCGGCCGCGTACGCGAAATCCTCCTTCGCGCAGTGCTGCCAGTAGCCGCCGTGAATGAACACGAACAGCGGCGCGCCGGGACGGCCGCACGGCAGCCAGTCGAAGCGCTGCTCGGAACCTGCGCCGTAACGCAGGTCGCGCCGCCCGGGCGTCGCATCGTAAAGCGCCCTGCTGCGTGCCTGGCACGATGCGAGCACGGCCGGGAAATCGGGAATGGCCTTCGTGTTCAGGTAGGCGGCGTCGAGCGCCGCGCGGTCCATGCCGCGATAGAGGATCGTCATGCGGGAAGCTCCTGGGTCGGATTGCGGATACGCGGGACGTTCGCGGTGCCCGCGGCGAAGGCGGCGGACAGGCCGACGCCGTTGCACCATTATCCGCAGCGCGACCGGGGCCGGCTATCCGGAATCGGCGGGCGCGGCGGGCGCCTGTCCGCTTTCGGCGGAGGACTGCCGCGCAGCGGGCAGGTTCTGCCGGCGCGTGCGCGAACGGGCGGACCGGCCGCGATGAAGCGGCACGACGGCCGCCGCCCGGCGCAACTCAGATCAACTCGGAGATCTCGATCAGGTTCAGGTCCGGGTCGCGCACGTACACCGACCGGATCTTGCGCGTCGCACCGGTGCGTTCGACGGGCCCTTCGACGATCGGCCATTCGACGCGTTGCAGATGCGCGATCACGTCGTCGAGCGGCACCGACGCGATGAAGCACAGGTCGAGCGCACCGGGCACCGGCACGTGCGCCTTCGGCTCGAACTCCGCGCCGCGCACGTGCAGGTTGATCTTCTGGTTGCCGAAACGGAACGCGAGCCGGCCCGCGCCGAAGGTTTCGAGCTGCATCTGCAGCACTTCCGTGTAGAAATGCTTCGTCCGCTCGGGATCGACGCAGGTCAGCACGAGGTGGTCGAGGTGGTCAATCAGCGCCATGTGATTCGCTCCTGTTCACGAGAAAGCCCGCTGCGCCGGCATGTCGCCGGCTTCGGCGCGCGGCGGCGGATGAAGGTCCGAGCGGCGCCCGGCCTTCAGGATCTGGCTCGGCACGTCATGCCCGATCAGCGCGGGCAGCCGTGCGGCCGCGGCGAGCACGGCCGCGAGGTCGATGCCCGTATCGTAGCCGTCGAGCGCGAGCATGTGCACGAGCTCCTCGGTGCATGCGTTGCCGGTCGCGCCCGGCGCGTACGGACAGCCGCCGAGCCCGCCGAGCGACGCGTCGAAGCGGTCGATGCCGGCGTCGAGCGCGGCGAGCGTGTTCGCGAGCGCCATCCCGCGCGTGTTGTGAAAGTGCAGCGTGAGCTGCAACGCGCCGAAGCGTCCGCGCGCGCGTCCGGCCAGCCCGCGCACCTGCGACGGATACGCCATGCCGGTCGTGTCGCACAGCGTGAAGCCGTGCACGCCGAGATCCGCGAAGCGCTGCATCCACGCGAGCACGGTTTCGTCACGCACGTCGCCTTCCATCGGACAACCCATCGCGGTCGACAGCGACACGTTGATCGCGACGCCCGAGCCGCGCACCGCGTCGATCACGTCGCGCAGCTGCGCGAACGACTGCTCGCGGGTCATCCGCAGGTTCGCGCGGTTGTGGCTCTCGCTCATTGACATCACGAGGTTCACCTCGTCGACGCCGCACGACAGCGCACGCTCCGCGCCGCGCACGTTCGGCACGAGCACCGTATAGACGACGCCCGGCGCGCGCATGATGCCGTGCATCACGGCCTCCGCGTCGCGCAGCGCGGGGATCGCCTTCGGCGACGTGAACGACGTGACCTCGATCTTCGCGAAGCCGCATGCGCTCAATGCGTCGACGAGCGCGATCTTGTCGTCGGTGTCGACGAACGCCGCTTCATTCTGGAAACCGTCGCGCGTCGCGACTTCGTGGAGGTAGAGTCGTTGGGGGGGCTTGCTCATGTCGTTGTCCCGGTGGCTGGTTCAGATCACGCGGCGCGTGCGCCAGTCGTCGCGCGTCGCGGCATCGATGCCGATCGATTCGAGTACCGCGTCGCTGTCGGCGCCGAGCGCGGGTGCGGGACGCTCGATGCGTCCCGGCGTCGCGCCGAGTTTCGGCACGATGCCCGGCACGAGCACGGGCGTGCCGTCGGGCAGCGCCGCGTCGACGATCATGTCGCGCGCGCGGTAATGCGGATCGGCCGCGATGTCCGCGACGTCGTAGATGCGCCCGGACGGAATGCGCGCGTCGTTCAGCGCGGCGAGCACCTCGTCGAGGTCGTACCGCGCGCTCCAAGCGCCGATCGCCGCGTCGATGCGCGCGACCTGCGCGACGCGCCCGTCGTTGTGCGCGAGCGCGGGATCGTTGCCGAGATCGGGGCGCCCGATCAGTTCCATCAGGCGCCGGAAGATGCTGTCGCCGTTGCCGGCGATCAGCGCGTACTTGCCGTCACGGCAGCGGTACGCGTTGGTCGGCGCGATGCCGGGCAGGCTGCTGCCGGCCGCCTCGCGCACGGCGCCGAACGCCGAGTATTCGGGCAGCAGGCTTTCCATCATGTTGAAGACGGATTCGTACAGCGCGACGTCGACGACCTGCCCCTTGCCGCCCTGCTGCTCGCGATGCCGCAGCGCGAGCAGGATGCCGATCACGCCGTGCAGCGCCGACAGCGAATCGCCGAGCGACACGCCGACGCGCACCGGCGTGCGGCCCGGTTCGCCGGTCAGGTGGCGCAGGCCGCCCATCGCCTCGGCGATCACGCCGAAGCCGGGCCGGTCGCGATACGGGCCGGTCTGGCCGAAGCCCGAGACGCGCAGCATCACGAGCCGCGGGTTGATCGCGGACAGCGCCTCCCAGCCGAGCCCCCATCCTTCGAGCGTGCCGGGCCGGAAGTTCTCGATCAGCACGTCGGTCCCGGCGACGAGGCGGCGCACGGCGTCCTGCCCTTCGGGCGTGCGCAGGTCGAGCGCGAGCGAGCGCTTGTTACGCGACTGCGCGGCCCACCAGACCGACGTGCCGTCGTGCAGCAGCCGCCATTTGCGCAGCGGGTCGCCGACGCCGGGCGGCTCGACCTTGATCACGTCCGCGCCGAATTCGGCGAGCATCCGGCCCGCGAAGGGCCCGGCGATCAGTTGGCCGAGTTCCAGCACGCGGATACCGTCCAGGGGGCGCGTCATGACTGTCTCCGAAGAAATCGTGTTGTCGATGACGGCGATCATGACGGCGTTCGCGCCCGGCGAAAATCGATCGATGCTCAACCTGCCTTTCCCGAACGGAAAGGCAGCGAACCGGGAGAACGTCGCGCCCTCGCCTGCGAGGGGCGCCGGCCTTTCCGCGCGGGAAAGCGCGCTCGCGCAACGGTCAAGCCCGATCACGCGCGCCGTTGGCAGAATCGTTGCCGTTGCGCGCCCGCCGGGCGCCCGTCAGTGAGACCCGCCATGTTTTCCCGCTCCTCTCCCGCGAAGATCGTGTTTCTCGACCGCGCGACGCTGTCGCCGCAGACCGTGCTGAAGCCGCTCCCGTTTCCGCATGCACTCCAGGCCTTCGAACGGACGGCCGCGCACGAAGTCGCCGCGCGTATCGGCGACGCGGACATCGTCGTGACCAACAAGGTCCGGCTCGACGCGGCGGCGCTCGACCGCGCGCCGCACCTGAAAATGATCGCGATCGCCGCGACCGGCACCGACGTCGTCGATCTCGAGGCCTGCGCGGCGCGCGGCATCGTCGTCAGCAACATTCGCGGGTATGCGGTGCGCACGGTGCCCGAGCACACGTTCGCGCTGATCTTCGCGCTGCGGCGCAGCCTCGTCGCATATCGCGACGCGGTGCGCGCGGGACGCTGGCTCGACAGCGGGCAGTTCTGCTTCTTCGATCATCCGATCCGCGACCTGGCCGGCGCGACGCTCGGCATCGTCGGCGACGGCGTGCTCGGCCGTGCGGTGGCCGCCATCGCCCGCGCGCTCGGCATGCACGTGCTGTTCGTCGCGCACGGCGACGCCCGGGGTGGCGATCGTGTGCCGCTCGACACGCTGCTGCGCGACAGCGACGTGATCACGCTGCATTGCCCGCTGACGCCGGCGACCCGGAACCTGATCGATGCGGCCGCCTTCGCGCGGATGGCGCGCCGCCCGCTGCTGATCAACACCGCGCGCGGCGGGCTCGTGGATGAAAGCGCGCTCGTCGACGCGCTGCAGTCGGGGCAGATCGCGGGCGCGGGGTTCGACGTGGTGACGCAGGAGCCGCTGCCGGCCGCGCATCCGTTCCACGCGATTCTGTCGCATCCGGCGTTCATCCTGACGCCGCATGTCGCGTGGGCGAGCGACGAGGCGATGCAGGCGCTGGCCGACCAGCTCGTCGACAACGTCACGGCGTTTGCGAGCGGCGAGCCGCGGCATGTCGTGACGGCGGATTGAGTGCGGCATGCGCGAAGGTGAACGGCGGCAGTGTGCCGTGCCCGGCGTCGGCAGCGACGCGCCGGCCAGGAGGACGGGAGGACGTGAAGACGGGAAGACGCGTTGCGGACAGGACGCCGCAGCGGCATAGGAGAATCGAAGAGAGGTGGTACTTAGCCGACGCGCGACCGGAACCGGTGCGCGTGGGTGCGCGATGCGCGCCGCCGGCGCGTGTCGGCCATCGGCCGCGCGTCGGCGGGAATCAGCGGGGATGGGTCAGCGGGAGCAGCGGGAGGCGACGCTCAGTAAGCGGACATCTCGACGCAAGGATCGACCTTGGACGGCGAGCAGATGACCGAATACTTGGCGCTTTCGCGCATCAGCGCTTCGCCTTCGTGCAGCGCGATCTTGATCTCGGGGTGACGCTCGTACGCAAGGAATGCGGAGCAGACGACCGCGGACATCACGACCAGGGAAAACACAAATTTTTCAAGGGATTGGAAACGTTCGGGCATGGTTCGACCTTTCTTCTAGGTCGTGATTATAGCGCGGATTAAGGGTTTTCCCTATATGCCGGCCCACATGCCGAGGATGGGCCCGGCCGATACGAGTCCGCGTTTGCACCCTTTTTCTTCGTTATTCCGGACTTAAGCGCCGGTCGAACCAGCTGGGCCACCGGTCGCGGCACATCTGTCGTGTCGTTCGCGCAGTCGGCCAGCGGCCCCGTCACGCGTGCCGAGGTCGTCGCCCGGTTACGCCAGCTTCAACAAGCAGGCTGCAAGCCGCTGAAGTGTCAGTATCCGGACGATATCCGCGCCGCCGAGGCACGTGTCGTGCAATCGTCCGGGACCGGCGCGGATGCCGCCGGCTCGACCGGGTCAGGTCGCCCGGCGCAGACCGCACCGGTGACCGGTGCCGCCGGGCGCAGGCGCTGACCGGCGCGTGACTCGCACGGCTGCGCGCGGGCCGCCGCCGTCATCGGCGGCGGATCGCAGGTCGTCAGCGTCGGAAGACAGATGATGCGGTCCCGATCGCCGGGACGTACTCGGCAGAAAGCGCGACGAACCCCGTCTCGGGCGCGTCACTGCGGCGCCGACGCACCGCTGGCCGCATTGCCCGGCCATGCCTTGCCGATCCTGTCGATCAGCGACTTGGCGGCGCCCGTCGCGATCGCGGCGTCGACGCCCGAGGTCTGCCACGAACCGTCGGCGGCCTTGACGAAGGTCAGGTTCGCGCGCGACGGCGCGTAATCGCCGTTGCGCCACGTGATCACGACGTCGCACGTGTAGGTGCGCTCGCCGGTCTTCCTGCAGTCGCCGTCGGGTTTCGCCGAGATCACGTCGGCCGACACGGGCAGCGGCTGGCCGAGCAGCGCGTTCAGGCCGCCGTGGTTTTCCGCTTCGAGCGCGCGGCGCACCGCGGCGTCGACGTCGCTCGATCCGGGGCCGTCGTGGAGCAGGTTGCAGGCGGCGAGCAGCGTGGCCGCACAGCCGAGCGTCAGCAGCGTGGGAAACTTCATGGAACTCCGCGAATCGGGTGAAGGTCGGACGGCATGCGGCAATGCCGGTGAACGCGTCGCCGAGCCGTTACGCCGCGTAGTCTGCAACGTCCGCGCGTCGTTCGCGGTATCCATTTGTAACCAATTGCACGACGCCCGCGCGCTGCACGGCCACTGTCGCTTACTGCCGCTCTTGCTTCACGCGGCTGACCAACTGCGTCGGGCTCACGAACTGCAGCGCGATCACGACCCATACGAGCGTGATGGCCATGTAGATCATCGCCATCGCGTCGATCGACTGCGGTGCGCGCACGCCGGTCGAGAACACCGCGTAATACAGCGCGACGACGAGCGTCTGCGTGCTCGGGCCCGCGGTGAAGAAGGTCAGCTCGAACATCCCGATCGTGCGCACCAGCACGAGCAGCCCGGCCGCGAGCATGCCGGGCACCAGCAGCGGCAGCAGCACGTAGCGGAAATAACGCCACGTGTTCGCGCCGAAGATGCGCGCGGCGGCCTCGAGATTCGGATCGATCTGCTCGATGAACGGCGTCATCACGAGGATCACGAACGGCAGCGCCGGCACGAGGTTCGCGAGGATCACGCCCGGCAGCGTGCCGGCGAGCCCGACCTTGTACATCACGGTCGCCATCGGGATCCCGTAAGTGACGGGCGGCACCATCAGCGGCAGCAGGAACACCAGCAGCGCGAAGCGCTTGCCGCGGAACGGCACGCGCGCGAGCGCATAGGCGGCCGGCACGCCGAGCGCGACCGACAGCA
The DNA here is from genome assembly GCF_003853415.1 of Burkholderia sp. Bp9142. Lineage (GTDB taxonomy): Bacteria > Pseudomonadota > Gammaproteobacteria > Burkholderiales > Burkholderiaceae > Burkholderia. The sequence goes on from NZ_QTPP01000004.1 coordinate 82,651, forward strand.
GCACGACCGCGCCGACCACTTCGAGCGTCACCCACAGCACGCTCGCGAGCTGGAAGTCTTCCCACGCCTTCGCATACCAGTGCAGCGTGAAGCCCTGCGGCAGCGGTGTACCGAACCAGCGCGTCGCGACCGAGTTCACCGCGACGGTGGCAATCAGCAGCGTCACGTTCAGCAGGAAGAACGCCATCAGCCCCCAGACGAGTGCCTTCCATGCCCGGCCGGCGAGGTTGCTTCTCATCTTCCGTGGTGTCCTCGCGTTGACGGCGCGTGCATCGGGCGCGTCCTGCTTCGGCGGCCAGGTCGGCGCCGCATCATGGTCGGTCGCCATCAGCCCTTGCCCCCTGTCACCGGCCCCGTGTAGAAGAAGCGGCGCGCGCCGAGCATCGACGCGACCACCAGCAGCTGCACGAAGCCCATCACGATCGCGATCGCCGATGCGAGCGAATAGTCGTAGCTCTCGAACGCGGCTTCGGCGGCCGCGATCGAGATCACGCGCGTCGGCCCGGCCGGCGCGCCGAGCAGCACGGCCGACGGGAACACCGAGAACGCCTGCACGAACGACAGGCACGCGGCCATCGTGAGACCCGGCACGAGCAGCGGCAGGTAGATCTGCCGGAACTGCTGCCACGGGTTCGCGCCGAGCGTGGCCGCGGCGCGCGCGAGCGTCGGGTCGATGCCGCTGATGTACGACAGCATCAGCAGGAACGCGAACGGAAAGCCCGACACGATCAGCGACAGCAGCACGCCCCAGTAGTTGTGCGTGAGGCGCACTTCGTCGGTATACAGGTGCAGCCCCTGCAGCGCCTGCGGGAACCAGCCGTTCGGGCCGAAGTACGTGAGCATCCCGTCGGCGACGAGCACCGTGCCGAGCGTGACCGGAATCACGAGCAGCGTCGTGACGAACTTCTGGTACGGCGAGTTGCGGCGCAGCGCGAACGCGACGGGCACCGAGATGCCGACGTTGATCAGCGTCGCGGGCACCGCGAGCTTCAGCGTGACGAGCACGGTCGGCCACATCGCGTTGTCGGTGAAGAACTGCACGTAGTTCGCGAGCGCGCCGCCGCCGTTCATCGGCTGGAACGACAGCACGAGGCCGTAGGCGAACGGATAGATGAACAGCGCGACGATGAACGCGAGCGCGGGCGTGACGAGCCACGCCTTCGTGTCGCGCGGCGTGCCGCCGGTCGCGAGCGTGCTCATGCGGTCTCCCGGTGGCGCGCTCCCGTGCGCGCGGGGCGGCGGCCGTTCATTGCGCGGCTCCCGCATAGACGAGCGTGCGCGCCGGCGCGACGCGCAGCCTGAGCCGCTCGCCTTCCGCGAATTCGCCGGCGACCCGCGCCCAGATCGGGCCGAACGGCGTGATCGCGCGGATCAGCGAATCGCGGCCGCCGTACTCGACCGTTTCGACGGTCGCGTCGAAGGCGTTGTCGGCCCCTTCTTCCGCGCGCTCGATGTCGTCGGGGCGCAGCGCGACCACGACGTCCTTGCCGTCGAAGCCGGCCATCGGCACGCCGGTGACGCGCACGCCGGCGGCGGCGACGCTCACGTAGTCGCCGGCCATTCCTTCGAGCGTGAACGGCAGCACGTTGCGATAGCCCATGAAGCGCGCGACGTGCAGGTTGTGCGGGCGCGTGTACACGTCCTTCGGCGACGCGACCTGCTGCACGACGCCCTCCTTCATCACGACGATCCGGTCGGCCATCGACAGCGCCTCGTCCTGGTCGTGCGTCACGTAGATCGTCGCGCGTTCGAGCTGCGTATGGATGCGGCGGATCTCGGCGCGCATCTCGATGCGCAGCTTCGTGTCGAGATTCGACAGCGGCTCGTCCATCAGCACCAGCGGCGGCTCGATGACGATCGCGCGCGCGATCGCGACGCGCTGCTGCTGCCCGCCCGACAGCTGCCCGGGCAGCTTGCCCTCGTGGCCGACGAGCTGCACGAGTTCGAGCGCCTGCTGCGCGCGCCGCCGCGTTTCCTGCTTCGGCAGCCCGCGCATCTTCAGCCCGAAGCCGACGTTCTCGAGCACCGACATGTGCGGAAACAGCGCGTAGTTCTGGAACACCATCCCGAAGCCGCGGCGCTCGGGCGGCAGCACGTCGATGCGCGTGTCGTCGAGCCAGATGCCGCCGCTCGTGAGCGGCTGCAGCCCGGCGATGCAGTTCAGCGCGGTCGACTTGCCGCAGCCCGACGGGCCGAGCAGCGCGATGAACTCGCCGCGCCGGATGTCGAGATCGAGCCCGTTCAGTGCGGCGACCTGCGCGCCCTCCGCGTTGGTGAAGCTGCGGCACACGCCGTCGAGCCGCAACCGTTCGAAACTGTGCTTCATTACGCGCACTCCGTCGGCGCGGGCGCCGCCGCGCCCGCGGGTTCTTGCGTCATTTCGATTTCTGCGAGCCGATCTCGCGGTCCCATTTCTGGAACGCGGCGACCATCGCCTGCGCGTTGAGCGGCTGCACGTGCGGACGATCCGCGAGCAGCTTCGCGTACTCGGGGCGGCCGAACTTCCTGATCACCTCCTGGCTGTGCGCGGGTGCCATCTCGAGCGTCACGCCCTTCACCGACGGGCCTGGATAGAAGTAGCCGTCGTCGTAGGTCATCGCCTGCTGGGCCGGTTCGAGCAGGAAGTTCATCAGCTTGAACAGCACGTCGAGCTTGTCCTTCGGCACGCCCTTCGGGATCACCATGTAGTGCGCGTCGTTGACCCACGTCATGTTGTCGAACGCCTGGATCCGGAAGTCGGCCGGCACGATGCCGAGCGCGCGCGGGTTCAGGTCCCAGCCGGTGACGGTCACGGTCATGTCGCGCGTGCCTTCGCCGAGCTCCTTCATCACGGCCGACGTGCCGCCCGGGTAGTACGGCACGCAGTCGTTGAGCTGCTTCAGGAACGCCCAGGTCTTGTCCCAGCCGTTGACCGGGTCCTGCGGGTTCTTGTCGCCGAGCACGTACGGCAGCCCCATCAGGAACGTGCGGCCGGGGCCCGAGTTGGCCGGGCGCGCGTAGATCAGCTTGTTCGGATGCGCCTTGCACCACGCGAGCAGTTGCTCGGGCGTCTTCGGCGGGTCGCTGACCTTCGCCGGGTTGTATTCGAGCAACGGGCCGGCCGGCATGTAGGTGACTTCGAGGCCGAAGCCCTGCGCGACATCCTGCATCTTGCGCGGGCCGGGCGCGTACCTATCGAGTACGCCGGGGAATGCGCCCGCGTTGTCGGGCAGCAGCTTCAGCCACAGGTTCTGCTCGATGCCGGCGGCCAGTGCGTCGGTGCCCGTCAGCACGAGGTCGATGTCGGCGCGCCCCGCCGCCTGCATCGCCTTGATCTTGCCCGGCAGCTGCGGCGCGGGCGCGTTCGTGAACGTGACATTCGATACGAGATTCGGGTTCTTCTCCCTGAACGCCTCGATGGCCTTCTGCGTGAGCTGCAGGTTGCCCGCGACGTCGACGACATTCAGCGACACGGGGGCCGCGACGGCGGCCGCGGCCGACAGCGTCAGGCCCAGCGCCAGGGCGATCCGGCGGACACGGCGCGCGATCGTGGTGGTGTTCATGTCTCCTCGCTTCGGTCGGTGGATGGGACCTTTCTTTCGGGAAATCATGACGGCGTTATACGATGTCGGTCAACAAAAAACCGAGCGGCGCAGGGCGGGAATTTCCCTAACAAAAACCTTCCGGGAATGCGATCCAAGGGATATCGAGGGTCTCCTCGGATTTCCAGAATCGAACCCATGTCGCGTGTTAAGACGTCGTATATCGACGTGAGGCGGAATGGACCGATTTCGCCGACTATGGCCAAACGCCTCACCACGACGACCGGACGCCAGGATAGTGAGCAGAATTTCCGCGCGCCGTTGAATGATTGAAAGGATGGCTGATGAGAGAACGACGCGACGTGATGTCGTTAGCGGGACCGGGACAGTTCCCAGACTGCACTGAAATATTCAGCCAAGTCCTCGCTGGTTACGCCGCCGTCCGCCACATCGACCATAAGATCTTCGAGATCGGCGAGGCGAGGAATCGCAATTCCCTGCTGCTCCATATACGTCAATGCACAGGTGAGGCCGGTGCGTTTGTTGGCATCGTTGAATACGTGCCCGCGTGCGATGGCAACCGCATAGGTCGCGGCAATACCGAACACGTCGTCCAGGCCCGCGTAATGGGCATTAATGGGCATGATTGTCGACGCGATGCAGGGCGGCTTCGACACCGCCCCGGCCGGCATGAGCGAATCCGCTCAGACCGCCAAGGTCCCGGATGATTTCGTCGTGAATCGTGATGACGTAATCAAGATCGAGCAAATCAACGATCTTTCAACGCGACCAGCACATCGCGGTGTTCGGAAATGACTTTTCGGGCGGCGCGAAGCACGTCGCCTTTGTCGGTTTCCGTTGAAGCCTTGATTTCCGCCGTGGGACGGATGATCGTGCGGGGTTTCAGTTCAACCCCGTACAGCGTCTTTCTTTTGGGGGCCATGACAGCATTCCGTCTTGAAAAACATGAGCAATCAGCCACTTGCCTGCATTCGAAACAAGCGGCCGCGTTGCCGCCAATCATAGCGCCCGAAGAGACGATGGCGCGCCCGATTGATGTGGAGAATGTCAGCCTGTCAGCCTGGAACGGCTTTCACCGAGCGCTGCCACCTCCCCGATCAGCCGCTCCGCGTCATGCCACTCGCCATACCCGGACGCCGGGTTCAGGTGCCCGACCTCGCCGAGATCGACGAGCTTGCTGCCCCACCCCGCCGCGAGCGCCTCGGCGCGCTCGAAGCGCGCAAGCGGATCGTTGCGGCTTGCGGCCACGATGCTCGGAAACGGCAGCGGCCGGGTCGGCACCGGCGTCCAGCCGTGCGCGTCGAGCGCATCGGGTGTCGGATAGCCTGCGGGCATCGGCGTATCGAGATCGGCCGGCGCGGCGAGCAGCGCGCCATCGATCGCCCGCGTGGCGTGCGGCGCCCAATGCACGGCGATCATCACGCCCGCGCTGTGCGCGACGAGAATCACCGGGCCGTCGATCGCGGCCAGCGCCGCATCGAGCGCCGCGACGCGTGCATTGCGGCTCAGTTTGTCGGCATCGAGCGGCGCGACGGCGCGCGCGTTCGGCAGGCGTCGTTGCAGATGCGTCTGCCAGTGGTCTTCGACGTGATCGCGCAAGCCGGGCACGATCAGGATGGTGGGCGCGGTCGCCAGGGTCATGCAGCCTCCAGGTGGGTTCGGTTCAGGAAAGACGGGATGCGCGCCGTTCGCGTTCGACGCGCGCGAGATCGGCCGCGTAGCTCGCGCGTCCGATCGCGAACAGCACGGCGGCCGCGAGCGGCACGACGGGAATCCATTGCAGTGCGCCGACGAGCCCGGCGCGATCGGCGGCCCATCCCGTCAGCAGCGGGCCCGGCGCCATGCCGAGCAGGTTGTTGGCGAGCGTGAGCGTCGCGAACGCCGATGCGTGGATCGCGGCCGGCGTCAGGTTCGCGACCATCGCACCCGAGGCGCCGGACGCGCCCGCGCCGACCAGCATCCCCGCGCAGATCAGCGCGAGCTGCAGCGGCCCGGGCGGCAGCCGGAACGCGACCGCGAGGCACACGCCGGTCAGCACGCAATACGCGATCGCGGTCAGCCATTTGCGCGCGCCGTCGGTACGCCCGACGCGATCGGTGACGATCCCGCAGCCGACCATCCCGACGCCCGACAGCAGCACGAAGCCGGCCGCGAGCACGGCGGCGCGGTCCGGCGCCATCGCGTAATAGCGGTTCAGGTAGCTCGGCAACCACGCGAACAGCGCGCCGGGCACGAACAGGTGCAGCCCGCTGCCGACATACGCGCAGATCACCGAACGCGACGCGAACAGCCCCGTCATCAGCACGCGCACGCTGCCGCGCAAATCGCGCGGCGCATCGGCAACGGGCCGGCATGGTTCGACACGGCATGCCGCGAGCCGCCGCTCGGTGACGACGCCGCGGTACGCGACGAGCAGCACGATGCCGAGCGCGGCCATCACGCCGAACGACCAGCGCCAGCCGAGATGCGCGCCGACGAGGCCGCCGAGCGCCATCCCGAACACGGAGCCGAACGCGCCGCCGGCCATGAACGCGCCGGTCAACGTCGCGCGCAGCCGTGCCGGAAAGATGCTGAGGATCAGTGCGACGCCGACGCTGCCGTACGCGGCTTCGCCGAGCCCGACGAGCCCGCGCGCCACGAGCATCTCGGCGTAGTTGGTCGACAGCGCGCAGCCGAGCGTCGCGACGCTCCATAGCGCGGCCATCAGCACGATGCTGCGCACGCGGCCGAAGCGGTCGGCGAGTACCGACAGCGGAAACGTCAGCAGCCCGACCAGCAGCGCGACGACGCCGGACAGCGAACCGAGCTGCGTGTCGGACAGCCCCCACGCGTGCTTGAGCAACGGAAACACGGCGTTGAGCACCTGCCGCGACATGTAGTCCGACAGCAGCAGGCCGACGGTCAGCCCGAACACGAGCCAGGCATAGGCCGGCGCGCGGCGGCCGGTGGCGGCCGCCTCCTGCAGCGACGGCTCGACGTGATGAAGCAGCATGCGTGTCTCCTCCGGCACCGGTGCGGCAACGCACCGGCGCGGCTTGCGCGGCCCCGCTCCGTTGACCGGAGTCGGCCCCTGCGCCGCGCGCAGGGACGGGTGCCGCGCCACAACGATCGGCGGGCGGCAGCCGCGGGGGCCGCCGCCCGGTTGCGCGGCGCGTCAGGCCGCGCGCAGCGGTACGCTCAGCTGGCCCGGCCGGCGGTTCGGCGCCATCCCGAGCTGCGCGAGCGTCTCGTCGACGCCGTCGTACTGCACGCCGATCCGGTAGATCGCCTTCGCCTCCTTGCCGGTCGCGATGTCGCGGCCGAGTTCGCGCGCGATCCGCACGCATTGCTCGACCTGCTGCACCGACGTCATCCGGTTGCCCTTCTGGTCGATGATCGTGTCCTCGATCCCGCAACGCGGATGCAGGCCCAGCGCCATCGCGACCGTGTTGATCGGCAGCACGTTCTTCATCAGCGATTCGAGCGTGATGCATGCGCCGTCCGGGCAGCGCCGCACGAATTCCATGAAGTTGTACGGATTCGGGCCGTCGAAGCCGCCGCCGATGCCGACCCACGTGACGTTCAGCGGGCCGCGATAGACGCCGCGGCGGATGATCCGCTCGAGCGTCTCGAGCGCATGCATGCCGGTGAGCTGGAAATGCGGCTGGATGCCGGCCGCCTGCAGCCGGCGCAGGTGTTCGTCGACCCAGCCGGGGCCGGCCGGCACGGTCATCTCGCGGTACGCGTCCCACAGCGCGGCTTCGTTCAGCGACGTGCCGGCGATGTCCTTGCGGTTCATCAGCTCGGTGATGTTCATCTGCACGGTGTTGATCGCGACCGTCACCTGGTCGGGCTTCGGCGTCAGCTCGGCGAGCATGTGGCGCGTGTCGTCGGACAGCCATTTCGCTTCGGCGCCGTCGCCTTCCGGCGCGAACGAGATCGAGCCGCCGACCTGCAGGATCATGTCGGGCACGGCCTCGCGCAGCCGGCCGAGCAGCTCGTTGAATTTCGACAGCCGCTTGCTGCCCTTGCCGTCGAGTTCGCGCACGTGCAGGTGCAGCACCGTCGCGCCCGCGTTGTAGCAGTCGACGGCCTTCTGCACGTGCTCGTCCATCGTCACCGGAATGTCTTCCGGAAAATCGGCAGGCATCCATTCGGGGCCGTACGGCGCGACCGTGATGACCACCTTGTCCTGGTTTTCCGGGTGCAGCGAATCGTCGAGAAATTGCATGTCGTCCTCCAGTGGGAATCGTTTTATTCAAGCGTACGGGCGTGCGTATCCCGTCGCGCCGGGCGGTGGGCCCGGCGCGTTGCATGGGGTCGAGAACCGGTTACGGCGCGGGCGCGCCCGGATCAGTACGGCACGTCGCCGACGATGCCCGCGCGCTCCATCCGGCGCACGCACGGCGGGTAGTCCATCACCGCGTAATGCTGCGTGCTGCGGTTGTCCCAGATCGCGACGCTGTTCTTCTTCCAGCGCCAGCGCACCTGGTATTCGGGGATGTACGCCTGGCTGATCAGGTACTGCAGCAGCTGGCCGGCGCCGGGATTCGCGTCCTGTCCGAAGCGCACGCGCCCGGGCGTGTGGAAGTTCGTGAAATGCGTCGTGAACGCATTCACGTACAGCACCTTCTCGTCCGTTTCGGGATGCGTGCGCACGACCGGATGCTCGGCGTCCGGGTACTGCGCCTTCAACGCGAGGCGCTTGTCGATCGGCATCGCCGCGCCGAAGCTCGCCTCGATGCCGTGGCGCGCGCGCAAGTCGCCGATCTGCTGCTTCACGTGCTCCGGCAGGTGCTCGTACGCGAGCACCATGTTCGCCCACATCGTGTCGCCGCCGACCGCCGGCCCGTCGACGCAGCGCAGCACGCAGCCTAACGGCGGCGCCACGCGCCAGCTCGCATCGCTGTGCCACGCATTCTCGTAGCGGTCGTTCGGCTGGTCGGGCGACTTGTAGATCCGCACGAGCCCCGGGTGCTCGGGGTCGCTGCCGGCGACCGGATGATCCTCGAGCTCGCCGAAGCGGCGCGCGAACGCGACGTGCTCGGCGCGCGTGATGTCCTGGTCACGCAGGAACAGCACGCGATGGCGCAGCAACTGCGCGCGGATCTCGGCGAACAGGCCGTCGTCGTGCACGGCGTCGGCGAGGCTCACGTCCAGCAGCTCCGCGCCGATCGCACAGGTCAGGGGTTCGACTCGCATGCGCGTCTCCTCAGACGATGAATACCGACGAGCCCGTCGTCTTGCGCGACTCGAGGTCGCGGTGCGCCTGCGCCGCGTCCTGCAGCGCATAACGCTGGTTGATCTCGATCCGGATGCGGCCGGCCGCGACGTGCGCGAACAGTTCGCCGGCCAGGTCGTTCTTCTCGGCCGGATCGGCGATGTAGTCGGCCAGCGCCGGACGCGTCAGGTACAGCGAGCCCTTCATCGCGAGGCGCTGCGGGTCGAACGGCGGGATCGGGCCCGACGCGGTGCCGACGCAGACCATCAGCCCGCGCCGCTTCAGCGAATCGAGCGAGCCCTCGAAGGTGTCCTTGCCGACGCTGTCGAACACGACGTCGACGCCGGCGCCGTCGGTCAGTTCGCGCACGCGCTTCGCGACGTCCTCGCGGCTGTAGTCGATCGTGTGGTCGCAGCCGTGCGCGCGGGCGATCGCGGCCTTGTGTTCGCTCGACACGGTGCCGATCACCGTGAGCCCGAGCAGCTTCGCCCATTGCGACACGATCAGCCCGACGCCGCCCGCGGCCGCATGCAGCAGGATCGTGTCGCCCGGTGCGAACGCGTGGATGCGGCGCAGCAGGTAGGCCGAGGTCAGCCCGCGCATCGTCATCGCCGCGGCCGTGTCGCATGCGATGCCGGCCGGCAGCCTGACGAGCGGCGCGGCCGCGATCAGCCGTTCGGTGCTGTACGCGCCGAGCGTGTTGAGGAAGCCGGTGTAGGTCACGCGGTCGCCGACGGCGACGTTCGTCACGCCGGGGCCGACCGCCTCGACCACGCCGGCCGCCTCGACGCCGATGCCCGCCGGCAGCGGCACCGGATACAGGCCGCTGCGGAAATACGTGTCGGCGAAGTTCAGGCCGACCGCCTCGTGCCGCAGGCGCACCTGGCCGGGGCCCGGATCGCCGACCTCGACTTCTTCCCAGCGCAGCACGTCGGGGCCGCCGGTTTCGTGGAATCGCACTGCATGTGCCATCTGGTTCTCCGTAGGTATTCAGTCGGATGCGCGTCACGCATCGCCGGGTTCGTCCGCACCCGGCGGCGTCGCGGCTGCGCCGCGCGCCGGGGGCGCGTCCAGTTCGTTCCAGTCGGCCTCGCCCAGGTAGCGCCGCGCGGCCGGGAAAATCACGCCTTCGATGCGCCCCATCTGTTCGAATGCGCCGCGCGCATACCCGGCCAGTGCGGCATCGAACGCGGCCGACGGCCGCCCGTCGGCGGCGAGCCGCGCCAGCGCGTCGAGCGCGTGCGCATCGCGGTGCCGCTGGCGGTCGAGCTCGTCGAGTTCGGCCGCGGTGCACTCCGCCCGCATGCGCAATGCCGCGAACAGGCGTGCTTCCGCGGACGTGCCGAAGCGTGCGTCCTGCAGCGCCGCGAGCGATGCCAGCGCCGCCAGCGTGCCGCCCGCGTCGGCGGTCGGCCGCCTCGTGGCGTCCGGGCGTTCGCTCATCGTCATCAGTGCCTGCAGCCGCTCGCCGAGCGCGCGATGCGCGGCGAGACAGCGCGCCATCACGTGCGCCTCGGCCGGCGCATGCCGCGCCGGGCACACGAGCACCGGCACGCCGCTCGTCGCGAGCAGCAACCGCCGTTGCGCGGCTGCGCCGGCATCGGCGTCGTGCGGCAGCGCCGCGACGCCGATCAGGTCGCAGCCGAGCTCGGCGGCGAGCGCGCCGGGCGACGTGTCGCCGGCCCCCGCGATCGCATGGGACAGGCCCTGCGCCCGTGCGGCGGCTTCCACTTTCGCACCGTGTTCCGGCATCCGCGCTCCGGATAAACGCGAGTCGGGCGAGTCCGGCGCGGCGCCGGACAGCACGAACGTGACCCGCGCGCCGACCGCACGCGCCAGTTCGAGCGCATGGCCGATCGCGTCGATGCCGCCGGGCACGCCGTCGACCGTCACGAGCAGATGGCGGTACATCGTGCCGCTCCGCTTATCCGGCGCTCGGCGCGCTGCGTTGCGTGCCGGTCGATACGATGTTCATGGCCCTCTCCTCGTCGCGTTCGTCGGTTGCGTTCGTCACGCATCGGAACCCATGCTATCGACCGGGTGCCGGCGCGGCCCCACTCGTCGCGGGGGGGATTGACGCGCGAACGTGGTTCGGCCGATCCTTCCCCCCACACCCACCCCGGACGCTGGCCCACACGGCATCGCCGGAATCCGACTGCTGCCCCGATGGCCCACCCACCCGATCGCGCCGACGCGCCCCCCACCGAACTCGTGCTGAAGACGACCGCGCCGCGCGTGCCGGCGCAGCTGCTCGCGCGTGCGCGGCTGAGCCTGGCCGCGCCGGCGTTCGACGCCCGGCCCGTCACGCTCGTGCAGGCGCCGGCCGGCTACGGCAAGACCTCGCTGCTCGCGCAATGGCGCCGCGAATCGCTCGCGCTCGGCCGCGCGGTCGTGTGGCTGTCCGCCGACGAGCGCGACGACGCGCCGCGCCTGCTGCAGGGGCTCGTGCAGGCGGTGCGCACCGGGTGCGCGCGGCCCGGCTTCGGGCGCCTGATTCCGGGCGGCGCGGCGCGCGCGCTGGAGGGGCTGACCGCGTGGCTGGCCGAAGTCGCGCAGCTGTCGATCGACGCGCTGCTGATCGTCGACGACGCGGAGCGGCTGCCGGCCGCGGGCCTCGACGCGCTGACCTACGTGCTGCACAACGCGCCGCAGAACCTGCGTGTCGTTGTCGCGGCCCGGCGCGGGCTCGATCACGCGGCCGGCGACCTGCTCGCCGGCGGGCAATGCACGCTCGCCGGCCCCGACTGGCTGCGCTTCACGCTCGACGAGACGATCGCGCTGGTCGGCGCGCGCTTTGCGCAGCGGGTAGACGCCGACGCGTGCGCGCGGCTGTTCGAGCGCGTCGACGGCTGGCCGCTCGGGCTGCAGCTCGCGATGGCCGCGATGGCGCGCTCGGCCGACCCGCGCCAGGCCGTCGACGCGCTCGCCGTGCGCATGGACGGCACCCGCGACCGGCTCGTCGAGCTGCTGCTCGCGAACCTGTCCGCCGACGACACCGCGTTCCTGACGCATACCAGCGTTGCCGACCGCCTGCATCCGTCGCTGTGCGCCGCGCTGCTCGACGATGCGGACGCGCCCGACCGGCTCGCGCGGCTCGTGCGCGACACGCCGCTGTTCATCGCGTCCGACGATTCCGACTGGTGCCGGCTGCATCCGCTCGTGCGCGATACGTTGCGCGACCGTCTGGCGGCGAGCCCGGACGCGGACCGCGGCGCGCTGCATGCACGCGCGGCTGCGTGGCTCGACGCACACGGGATGACGGAGGAAGCGGCGCGTCATGCGTATGCGGCCGGCCAGGTCGAGACCGCGTACGCGCTCGCGCAGCGCTGCCTCGAGGACGCGATCAAGCAGGGCCGCATCAACGACGTGCTCGACTGGCTCGCGCTGCTGCCCGATGCGGAGCTCGACAAGCGTCCGACGCTGCGGATCGCGGTCGCCTGGGCGCTGGCGCTCGGCGAGCGCCATGTCGAGGCACGGCGCCAGATCGCCGGCATCCTGGCCGATGCCGGCACGCCGGCCGCGATGCGCTACGAATGCGCGCTGATCCTCAGCGCGGCCGCCTATTACGCCGACGAAATCGACCGTTTCGTCGAGCTGTTCGAACCGTGGGCCGACTTCACGCCGCCCGCGGCGACGTGGCTCGCGCAGATGCATGCGAACCGCCTGTCGGCACGCGCGATCATCGTCGGCGAACCGGCGCAGGCGCGCCGCTTCCAGCAGGCCGCGCCGCGCGGCGAGACGGCAGCCGGGTTCGGCTACGTCGCGCGCTGGGGCGAACTGATCACCGGTCTGAGCTACCTGTGCGAAGGCCAGATCCGGCTCGCGGACGACGCGTTGTCGCCGGCGCTCGCGCGCGCGGAAGCCGACCTCGGGCGCCGCCATCCGCTGACCTGCATGCTCGCGGCGATGTGCGCGGCGATCGCCTACGAGGCCGACCGCGTCGACCAGGCCGCCGCGCTGCTCGCGAACCGGCTCGACGTGCTCGAGCACGCGGGCACGCCCGACACCGTGCTGCTCGGCTATCGGACGGCCGCGCGCATCGCGCTGCTGCGCGGCGTCGAGCATCGCGCGATCGACCTGCTCGAGGCGCTCGATGCGATGGGCGTCGCGCGGCGGCTGCCGCGCCTGTCGGTCGCGAGCCTCGCCGAGCAGGTGCGCATTCACGCGGCGCGCTATCGCGAGGCGACCTGTCATGCGCTCGTCGAGCGGATCGATGCGATCGCCGCGGCCGAATTTCCGTCGCACGGGCCGCTGTGGCGGCGCCCGGTGGTGCTGCTGCAGGCGATGGCGCACGCGGGTGCCGCGCTTGCCGCGCGCCGCTGGGACGATGCGTGCGCGGCGCTCGACGAGGCGGCGGTGCTGGCCCGCGAGATGAACATGGGACGCGAGCGCATCGAGATCATGGCGCTCGGCGCGTTCGCGCTCGAACAGTCGGGGCACGGCGGCCGCGCGCGGCTCGACGAGGCGATGAACCTCGCGGACATGCTCGGCCTCACGCGCACGCTCGCCGACGCGCATCCGGCCGTCGCCGACTGGGCGCGCCGCGCCGGCGACGAGGCGGCCGCGGGTGACGGTCCCGTCCGGCCCGCGCAGCCGCAACCGCGCATCGTGCCGCCTGCGCCGCGCAGCACGGCCAGCCCGCGCGCGGTGCCGAGCGTCGTGCTGACACCCAAGGAGCGCGCGATCCTCGAGCTGCTCGCGCGCAACCTGTCGAACAAGGAGATCGCGGTCGCACTCGCCGTCGGCGAGGAAACCGTGAAGTGGCACCTGAAGAACCTGTTCGGCAAGCTCGACGCCAGCTCGCGCAAGCACGCGGTGCGCCGCGCGCTGGTGCTCGGGTTGCTCGAAAGCGCGCCTTAGCCGCCTGCACACGTCTGTACCGGCGTTGCCCGGCGGTTGACGGCAACCTCGTCACCGCCGCCCCCATTCAATTCTCCGCAACCCTGCCCCCCGCGCATGGGGGGGAGCGGCCGCGCGCCGTTGCGTAGTCTTTCCGCACGGCTCGCGCCGGCGTTGCACCCCGCGCCGTCCCGCCTGCCTCGATGCTTCCCCGCTTTACCCGCACGGGCTCGATCCCGTGCGGTCCATGACGATCCTGGAGACTTCGATGAAGACGAAACTGGCCGCGCTCGCGGCGCTTGCCGGCTGTTCGGCGCTCGCGCATGCGCAATCCTCCGTCACGCTGTACGGCGTGGTCGACACGGGCCTGCTGTACCAGAGCACGTCGGCCGCGTCGTTCGGCCCGAACGCGCCGAACACCGGCAAGGTGTTCCGGATGAAGGACGGCGGCATCTATTCGAGCTTCTGGGGCATCCGGGGCAGCGAGGACCTCGGCGGCGGCTACAAGGTCAACTTCAAGCTGCAGGGCTCGTTCGACAGCGGCACCGGCAGGATGCAGCTGAGCGACACGCCCGGCGCCGTCGCGATCTTCAACCAGGTCGCGTCGCTCGGCGTGTCGGGGCCGTTCGGCACGTTCACGGCCGGCCGCCAGATCGTGCCGATGATCTACGCGATGGCGGACACCGACGTGCGCAACGCGCAGTTCTTCGGCAGCGTGCTGACCGCGTGGCTCGGCCTGAACACCGCGGCCGGCTGGCCGGGGACGAGCACCAACGGCTCGATCGGCGCACTGTACGACAGCAATGCGCTCGTCTATCAGTCGCCGACCTTCGCGGGCGCGTCGATCGCGCTCGAATACGCGCCCGGCGGCGTCGCCGGGCAGTTCCAGGGCGGCACGCGCGAATCGGTCGTGCTCCGGTATGCGAACCACGGGCTCAACGCGTCGGCCGTCTACTACAACGGCCACGACACGAATCCGGCGCCGGGCACGACGCCGACCGGCGTCGACAACAACCGCTTCGTCTACGTCGGCGCGAAATACACGATTCGCGACTTCTCGGTGTCGGCGTCGTACGGCAACGGACGGAATCCCGCGCATGCGGACCGGGTGAACCTCGACATGCTGTCGGCAGGCGTCGGCTATCGCTTCACGCCCGCGCTGCAGGTCGCCTCCGCCGTGTACTACCTGAAGGACCGCAACCGCTCGGAGAACCGCTCGACGGCCGTCGTGCTCACGGCCGACTACAGCCTGTCGAAGCGGACGATGGTCTATGCGCAGGCCGGCCATGTGAACAACCGCGGCACGATGAACCAGATGCTCGTGTACGGGCAGCCGGTCGCGCCCGGGGTCGGCACGACGGCCGCGATGGTCGGGCTGCGGCACAACTTCTGACGACGAAGCGACGCACGGCGCGATGCGCGCGACTCGCGGCCGCCGTCTGCAGCGATCGCGGGGATCGGCTACAGTGGGCGTTTTCGGCGCGCCCCGCCCGCCCGTCGATGCGCGTCGTCCCGCCCCTGCCGCCGTGTCAGGGGCTGCCGGCGACGCGCGGCAGGCCGGCGGATCGCGGATCCTCCACGTTGACAAGCGAACCTTCATGCCCGATCTGTCCGCCTTCCCGATCACGAAAAAATGGCCGGCCCGCCATCCCGACCGTCTCCAGCTGTATTCGCTGCCGACGCCGAACGGCGTCAAGGTGTCGATCATGCTCGAGGAAACCGGCCTGCCGTACGAGCCGCACCTCGTGCGCTTCGACACGAACGACCAGCTGTCGCCCGAATTCCTGTCGCTGAACCCGAACAACAAGATCCCGGCGATCATCGATCCGAACGGCCCTGACGGCCGGCCGCTGCCGCTGTTCGAATCGGGCGCGATCCTGATCTATCTCGCCGACAAGACGGGCCAGCTGATCCCGAAAAACCTCGCGGGCCGCTACGAGACGATCCAGTGGGTGATGTTCCAGATGGGCGGCATCGGTCCGATGTTCGGCCAGGTCGGCTTCTTCCACAAGTTCGCCGGCCGCGACTACGAGGACAAGCGTCCGCGCGACCGCTACATCGCCGAATCGAAGCGCCTGCTCGGCGTGCTCGACGCGCATCTCGCGAACCGCAAGTGGGTGATGGGCGATACGTACACGATCGCCGACATCGCGATCTTCCCGTGGGTGCGCAACCTGGTCGGGTTCTACGAAGCGGGCGATCTCGTCGGCTTCAGCGAGTTCCGCCACGTCGCGCGGGCGCTCGAAGCGTTCGTCGCGCGTCCGGCCGTCGCGCGCGGGCTCAACATCCCGGCACGCGACTGACCCGCGCAGCGGGCGCAGGGTGTGCGGCCCGCTGTTTCTGCCGCCCGCCGCATCGCGCGGCGGGCGGAAACGCCCGCTTCTCTGCGGCGTTTGCGCGTCCCGCTCGTTCGTCCGGCGTGACGATCCGGCGGCGTCATTGTCCGGCCGACGTCGACGCGCCTGCCTCCAATCCCGCCAGCAGTTTTTCCAGCAACGCTGAAAGTTGCGCCTGCTCCGCCTCCGACAGCACAGCCAGCATCGCGCGCTGATTGTCGACGTGCGCGACCACCGCATCGTCGATCAGCGCGCGGCCGGCGTCCGTCAGCGCGACGAGCGTGCCGCGCCCGTCGGCCGGGTTCGGCCGGCGCTCGACCCAGCCGGCCTTCTGCAGCCGGTCGATCCGCGCGGTCATCCCGCCGGACGACATCATCAGCGCGTCGTACAGCGCGGTCGGCGTGAGCGCGAACGGCGCGCCGCTGCGCCGCAGCGTCGCCAGCACGTCGAATTCGCCGGGCTGCATCCCGTAGCGCGCGAACAGCGGATTGAGACCGTCGCGGGCGATCACGAGCGCGGCCTCCTGCAGCCGTCCCATCACGAGCATCGACGACGCATCCAGATCCGGGCGCTCGACGCGCCATTGCGCGAGCGCATGCGCGGCTCGATCCATTAACCCTCCTCGGCTCACCAGTTATCTTGACGTCGAGATAAATTGGCATTTATCTTGATGTCGAGATACTTTACATGAAAACGCACGACACCCCGACGGAGGGGCCGTGCACCGACATCGAGGGCCGTTCCATGAATCGTTTCGCTTCCCCCGCGTGGCGGCTTGCCGCCGTCGTGCTGGTCGGACTGAACCTGCGGCCGGCGCTGGCCGCGATCGGTCCGCTGCTCGACATGATCCAGCGTGCGACCGGCATCGGCGACGGCGCGGCGAGCCTGCTGACCACGATCCCGATCCTGCTGATGGGCCTGGGCGCGCTGAGCGCGCGGCGGCTGCAGCGTGTGACGGGGATTACCGGCGGCGTGTGGTTCGGCGTTGCGTTGATCGGATTCGCGTGCGCGTCGCGCATCGGTGCGCAGCACGCATGGCTGTTGCTGGCGAGCGCATGCTGCGCGGGCGTCGGGATCGCGATGGTGCAGGCGTTGCTGCCGGGGTTCGTGAAGGCGCATTTTGCGACGCGGATCGGCGGTGCGATGGGCGTCTATTCGACGTCGATCATGGGCGGCGCAGTGCTCGCGAGCGTCGTCGCGCCGTTTGCCGCGGCCCGCTGGGGCTGGCTCGTCGCGCTCGCGGGCTGGGCGCTGCCGGCCGCCATTGCAGCGCTCGCGTGGCCGCTGGCCAGTCGCGGCGGCGACGCACTGGCGGCCGGGCCGATGCGCGCGGCCGCTTCGACGTCGGTGGCGCACGCGCGGCCGTCGCGCTCGCCGCGCGCCTGGCGGCTCGCGATGTTCTTCGGGATCGCGACGGGCGCCTACACGCTCGTGCTGACGTGGCTGCCGCCGTACTACATGCGGCTCGGCTGGTCGCCAACGGCTGCCGGCAGCCTGCTCGGCGGCGTGACGCTCGCGGAAGTCCTCGCGGGGCTGGCGATCTCGGCGACGATCGACCGCCTGCCCGATCGCCGGCCCGCGCTGCACGCGGCGATCGTGTCGCTGCTCGTCGGATTGCTGGTGATGCTGGCTGCGCCCGACGCGCTCGCGATGCCCGCCGCGCTGCTGCTCGGTGCGGGGATCGGCGCGCTGTTCCCGCTGTCGCTGATCGTCACGGTCGACCACGCGGCGACACCGGCCGACGCCGCATCGCTGACGGGGTTCGTGCAGGGCGTCGGCTATCTGATCGCCGGGTTGTTTCCGTTCGCGGCCGGCGTCGTGCGCCAGCATCTCGCGGATCTGACGCCGGCATGGATCGCGATGGCATGCCTGTGTGTCGCGCTGTTCGCGCTTGCGGCGGGGTTTGCACCGAGGTTCGCGCGGCCTGTCGCGCGTGCGTAGGCAACCGGCGCGTCAGCCGCCTGCTTGGCGCGCCCGTTCGGCCGGGAACCGCCGACAGGCGCCGCTGCAAGTCGCACGCATCTTCGTCGCCTAGCCGGCAAACGCGGATCGCATGCCGCATGCCGTCGGCCAGTGCGCCGACCCGTTGCTCGCGGATCGGCATGAGCCGAGCGCATGGCTCGGGCGTCAGTATGCGCGTGATGTCCGCGATCGCCGCGCCGAGCGCCGGCCGGCGCGTGCGTGATCAGCCGGCGCCCGCATACAGCGTCGAATCCGCGAACCCCTCCGCATCGAGCACGCGCCCGATCAGAATCAGCGCGGTGCGCTCGATCCGTGTGCCCTGCACCTTGCCGACGATGTCGGCAAGCGTCCCGGTCACGCGCTCCTCGTCGGGCCAGCTCGCGCGATAGATCACCGCGACGGGGCACTCGGGCCCGTAATGCGGCAGCACTTCGTCGACGATCCGCGCGAGATGCCGCACGCCCAGATGGATCGCGAGCGTTGCGCGATGCGCGGCGAGCGCGCCGAGCGCTTCGCCTTCCGGCATCGTCGTCTTGCCCGCGAAGCGCGTGAGGATCACCGTCTGCGCGACGCCGGGCAGCGTCAGCTCGACGCCGAGCGAGGCCGCGCACGCGGCCGTGGCCGTCACGCCCGGCACGATTTCATACGGAATCCCGAGCGCGTTCAGGCGGCGGATCTGTTCGCCGATCGCACCGTACAGCGAGGGATCGCCCGAATGCACGCGTGCCACATCCTGCCCGTTCGCATGCGCGTCGGCGAGCAGCGCGACGATCGCGTCGAGGTCGAGTTCGGCCGTATTGACGACCTGTTCCGCGCGATGGCCGTCGAGCACGGCCGGCGGCACGAGCGAGCCCGCATACAGGATCACCGGGCACGTGCGCACGAGGCGCTGCCCCTTCACCGTGATCAGCTCCGGGTCGCCAGGGCCCGCGCCGATGAAATACACCGTCATCGAAAAATCTCCGTCAATTCATGGGGCAGCCGGTCGCGCCGCATCACGCGCGCGCGGCCGGGTCGAGCGCGTCGAGCAGTGCGGCGACCGAGTCGAACGCGCGATCGGCGTCGGGCAGCGACGGCCGTTTCAGCATCACGACCGGCAGCCTGCGTTCGCGCGCGACGTCGAGCTTGGCCTCGGTCGCGGCGCCGCCGCTGTTCTTGCTGACGACGACGTCGATGCCCGCGAGTGCGAACAGCGCGCGTTCGCCGTCGAGCGTGAACGGACCGCGCGCGGCGACGATCTGCGCGCGCGCGTTGCCGGGATGCGCGTCGAGGCAGCGCACCAGCCAGAACTGGTGCGGCGGGATCGCGTCGAGATGCGCGAGCGGTTCGCGGCCGAGCGTGAACAGCGGCCGCCGGAACGGCGCGAGCGCGGCTTCGATGCCGGCCCAGTCGTCGACCATTCGCCAGTCGTCGCCGGGCCCCGGCGTCCACGGCGCGCGGCGCAGCGCCCACAGTGGCACGCCCGCGTCGCGCGCGGCGGCTGCTGCGTTCGCGCTGATTTGCGCGGCGTACGGATGCGTCGCGTCGATCACGAGGCCGATGCCGGCGCTGCGCAGATACGCGGCCAGCCCCGCCGCCCCGCCGAAGCCGCCGACGCGGACGTCGCAGCGCAGATCGTCGGGCACCTTGCCGAGGCCCGCGAGGCTATAGACGTGTCGCGGACCGAGCGCGCGTGCGATCTTCAGCGCGTCGCCGGTGCCGCCGAGCAGCAGGATGCGCGCGCTCATCGTGCGCGCCCGACGAAGCGGCCCTGCCGGTCGATCGCGAACATCTCGACCACGACCGATGCCGGCACGATGTCGCGCGCGACCCGCAGCGCGTGCGCGCAGACGATGTCGCCGAGCGGCACGCCGTCGGCGTGCGCGAGCTTCAGCGCTTCCTGGCTGGTGTTCGCCGCGCGCATCGCGGCCTGCAGCGCCTCGTTCGCGCCGGCCTCGGCCGCCCACTGCGCGAGCAGCGCCAGGTCGATGCTCGAATGCCGGCTGTGCAGGTCGAGATGGCCGGCCGCGAGCTTGCTGAGCTTGCCGAAGCCGCCGCACATCGACAGCCGTGCGACCGGCGCGCGGCGCAGGTGCTTCAGCACCGCGCCGGCGAAATCGCCCATCTCGATCAGCGCCATGTCGGGCAGGCCGTAGTGCGCGCGCATCGCATCCTCGCTCGCGTTGCCGGTGCACGCGGCGATATGCGCGATGCCGTTCGCGCGTGCGACGTCGATGCCCTGGTGGATCGATGCGATGTACGCCGAGCACGAGAACGGCCGCACGATGCCGGTCGTGCCGAGGATCGACAGCCCGCCGACGATGCCGAGACGCGGGTTCATCGTCTTCAGCGCCAGCGCCTCGCCGCCCTCGACGCCGATCGTCACGTCGAAGCCGCCTGCGTAGCCGTATTCGGCCGCGAGCGCGTCGAGGTGCATGGTCATCATCTGGCGCGGCACCGGATTGATCGCCGGTTCGCCGACCGGCAGCGTGAGTCCCGCGCGCGTGACGGTGCCGACACCCGGCCCGGCATGAAAACGCACGCCGGGCGCGGCCGACAGCGCGACGCGCGCGAAGATCAGCGCGCCGTGCGTGACGTCCGGATCGTCGCCGGCATCCTTGATGGTGCCGGCCTCGGCGCCGTCGGCCGTGGTCCGGCAGAACGCGAGCCGCATCATCACGTGCTGTCCCTTCGGCAACACGATCTCGACCGCATCGACCGCGCGGCCCGCGAGCAGCAGGCGCGCGGCGGCGAGCGACGTCGCGGTCGCGCAACTGCCGGTCGTATAGCCGAACCGCAGCGGTGCCGGTTGTTCGGGGGTTTCGTCGCGCATCACGCGAGATCCGGGAGGTCCGTTGCCGCGGCATCGGGCTTGCGCACGTCGTACAGCGTGACCGGCAACGGCTGCCGCCACGTGTCGAAGCGGCCGAGCGGCTCGGCGTGCGCGAGCGATACGCGTGTGAGCGTGCCGCCATGCGCGTCGCGCCATGCGGCGAGCGCCAGCTCGCCCTGCAGCGTGACCGCGTTCGCGACGAGCCGGCCGCCGGGCTTCAGCGCCGACCAGCACGCATCGAGCACGCCCGGCGCGGTCGCGCCGCCGCCGATGAAGATCGCATCGGGCGCGGCGAGCCCCGCGAGCGCATCGGGCGCGCGCCCCGCGACGAGTTGCAGGCCCGGCACGCCGAGCGCGTCGCGGTTGTGTTCGATGAAGCGCTGCCGCTCCGCATGCGACTCGATCGCGATCGCCTGGCACGACGGATGCGCGCGCATCCATTCGATGCCGATCGAGCCGCTGCCCGCGCCGACGTCCCACAACAGTTCGCCGGGCGCGGGCGCGAGGCGGCCGAGCGTCAGCGCGCGCATGTCGCGCTTGGTGAGCTGGCCGTCGTGGCGGTACGCGTCGTCCGGCAGGCCGGGCGTGAGGGCGCGGCGCGGCGCATCGGGGCCGGCCCGGCAGTCGAGCGCGACGAGGTTGAGCGCGGCGGTTTCGGCGATGTGCCAGTCTTGCGCGAGGCCGTCGAGACGCCGCTCGAGCGGGCCGCCGAGATGCTCGAACACGCTGATGCGCGTCGGGCCGAAGCCGCGCGCGGCGAGTTCGGCCGCGACCGTGGCCGGCGTGCGGCCGTCGGCGCTCAGCACGAACAGGCGCCGGCCCGGCAGCAGGTGGCGCGCGAGCGTCGCGAGCGGCCGGCCGACGAGCGACACCGCGCCGACGTCCTGCAGCGCCCAGCCGAGCCGCGCGGCCGCCAGCGACAGCGACGACGGGGCGGGCAGCACGCGCCATTCGTCAGGGGATAGTTCGCGCGCAAGCGTGGCGCCGACGCCGAACAGCATCGGGTCGCCGCTCGCCAGCACGCAGACGGGCGTGCCGCGCCGCGCGAGCAGGCCCGACAGGTCGAACGGCGACGGCCATGGCTCGCGCGCGGCCGGCAGCCGCGCCGGCAGCATGTCGAGGTGCCGCTTCGCGCCGACGACCCGCGTCGCCTCGAGCAGCGCGCGCCGCGCGCTGCGTCCGAGCCCCGCGTAGCCGTCGTCGCCGATGCCCACTACCGTCAGCCACGCCGTCATGCACCCTTCCCCATCGTCCGGTTCCATCGCGTCGCCGCACGGCGGCCGTGAAGGCGCCGGCGCGGACGTCCGCATTGCGAAAGTCGGCATGGTACCGTGTTCCTCCGCGCGTTTCATCTGCGGGCCCACCGGTGCCGGGTCGCGTTCCGCTTCGGACACGGAGCCATTCGGCGGTCGCGAAGCGCCGGTGAAATCGGGTATCCTACGGCCGTTCGTTCGCCGGTGCCCTTCGGGGCCGAAGAGGGAACACAGGGCGCGCCGCGCGCCGCTGTGGCTGCCCCCGCAACTGTAGACAGCGAGCCGATCTCCCCCCCTCATGCCACTGGTTTCACCGGGAAGGCCGGGAGCCGGCGCCGACCTGTCAGCCAGGAGACCTGCCGGCCTGAAAGTGCGTGCGTGCCAGTCGGCGTCGGGCGGGGTGTACCGATGCGTTGGCCGCGGCGCGACACTGTCCCGGTATCCCGTTGAGTTCCGCCCCCGTTTCGATTCCTGCGTCGCCCGTCGTGCGCCCATCGGCTTGCCCGGGGCTCGTGCGCGTCGTCGCGGCCGCCGACGGCGGGCTGTGCCGGATCAAGCTGCCGGGCGGCCGGCTCGACGCGCGGCAGGCACGCGCGATCGCCGCCGCGGCGCGCGCCTGCGGCTCCGGCGCGATCGACGCGACCAATCGCGCGAATCTCCAGCTGCGCGGCATTCGCGATGGCGCGGCCGATCCGCTGGCCAGCGCCCTGCTCGACGCGGGGCTCGGCCCGCGCACGCGCGCCGGCGATGCCGCCGGCGACCGGGCCGCGCTAGCCTCGAGCGACGACGTCCGCAACCTGATGCTCAGCCCGCTCGCCGGGCTCGATCCCGCCGCGCTGCTCGACAGCCGCGCACTCGCGCTGCCGTTGCTCGACATGCTGACGCACGAGCCGCGCCGCGGCGCGCTGTCGCCGAAATTCTCGATCCAGCTCGACGGCGGCGAATCGGTCGCGGCGCTCGATCATCCGCACGACATCTGGCTCGCCGCGCGGCGTCGCGGCGACGGCGCGGTCCGCATCGCCGCGGGCCTGGCCGGCTGTCCGCCGGTCTCGTCCGACGATTCGCCCGCTTCGTTCGACGTGGCGCCGGACCAGGCCGTCGCGCTCGTCCGCGCGTTGCTGCTCGCCTTCCTCGATCTTGCGCCGGCCGACGTCACGCGGATGCGCGCGTTGCTCGCGACGGGCGGCGAACGCGCGTTGCGCGCGCGCGCGCAGCACTACGTCCCCTTCCCGCTCGAGACCGATCCGGCGCTGGCCGGCTGGCGGCGCATGCAGGCGGATGCCGCGCTGCGTTTCGGCGCGCGGCCGTCGCTCGACACGGCGCGCTGCAGCGTCGGCGCGCAGTTCGTGCTCGGCCGGCTCGACGCGACGCAACTGGAGCGGCTCGCGGCACTGGCCGAAGCCGAAGGCGACGCCACGCTATCGATGACGCCGTGGCAAGGCGTGTTCGTGCACGGCGTGCGGCACGCACGCGCGCCGGCCGTGCTCGATGCGCTCGCGTCGCTCGGCCTGGTGTGCACGACATCCGACCCGCTGGCGGCGCTGGTGGCGTGCACCGGGAGCGCGGGCTGCGCGAAGTCGCGCGCTGATACGAAACACGATGCACGCGCGCTGGCCGCGCGCGTCGGCCATCCGGTCGACGTGCACCTGACCGGCTGCGAGCGCCACTGTGCGCTGCCGCACCCGGCGACGCACACGCTCGTCGCCGTCGCGCCCGCACGCTACGACCTTTACCGGCGCGCCGCCGCCGCGGGCCTCGGCGCCCCGCTCGCGCGCCATCTGACGATTGACCAGGCCGCGGCCCGACTGACGGGCGCGCGGCACAGCCAGGACACCACCGATGCTTGACTACATTCGCGACGGGCAGGAAATCTACCGCCAGTCGTTCGCGACGATCCGCGCCGAGGCCGACCTGTCGCAGGTTCCGCCCGATCTCGAGAAACTCGCGGTGCGCGTGATCCACGCGTGCGGGATGGTCGATGTCGCCTACGACCTGCGCTTTTCGGCCGGCGCCGGCACGGCGGGCCGCGCGGCGCTCGCGGCCGGCGCGCCGATCCTGTGCGACGCGCGGATGGTCGCCGAAGGCATCACGCGCGCGCGGCTGCCGGCCGGCAATCGCGTGACCTGCACGCTCGGCGAACCGGACGTGCCTGAGCTCGCGCGGCGTCTCGGCAACACGCGCTCGGCCGCGGCGCTCGAACTGTGGCGCCCGCATCTGGCCGGCAGCGTCGTCGTGATCGGCAACGCACCGACCGCGCTGTTCCACCTGCTCGACATGATCGACGCCGGCGCGCCGCGCCCCGCGTTGATCCTCGGCTTTCCGGTCGGCTTCATCGGCGCGGCCGAGTCGAAGGCGATGCTCGACGCGGACAGCCGCGGCGTGCCGTACGTCACGCTGCTCGGCCGGCGCGGCGGCAGCGCGATGGCGGCCGCCGCGGTCAACGCGCTCGCGACGGAGGCCGAATGACGGCCCCGCGCGGACGCCTGTTCGGGGTCGGCGTCGGCCCCGGCGACCCCGAGCTGATGACGATCAAGGCGCTGCGCGTGCTGCAGGCCGCGCCGGTGGTCGCGTATTTCGTCGCGAAGGGCAAGAAAGGCAATGCCTATGGAATCGTCGAAGCGCACCTGCTCGATGCGCAGACGCAACTGCCGCTCGTCTATCCGGTGACGACCGAGGCACTGCCGCCGCCGCTCTGCTACGAGACGGTGATCGCCGACTTCTACGACACGGCCGCTGAAATCGTCGCGTCGCATCTCGACGCCGGGCGCGACGTCGCGGTGATCTGCGAAGGCGATCCGTTCTTCTACGGGTCCTACATGTACCTGCACGATCGCCTCGCGCCGCGCTACGACACCGAAGTGATCCCGGGCGTGTGCGCGATGCTCGGCGGCACGGCCGTGCTCGGCCAGCCGCTCGTCTATCGCAACCAGAGCCTGTCGGTGCTGTCCGGCGTGCTGCCGGAAGACGAATTGCGCGTGCGGCTCGCGCAGGCCGACGCGGCCGTCGTGATGAAACTCGGCCGCAACTTCGACAAGGTGCGGCGCGTGCTCGACGAACTCGGGCTCGCGAAGCGCGCGCTGTACGTC
Organism: Burkholderia sp. Bp9142; assembly: GCF_003853415.1. Classification (GTDB taxonomy): domain Bacteria; phylum Pseudomonadota; class Gammaproteobacteria; order Burkholderiales; family Burkholderiaceae; genus Burkholderia. The sequence continues at coordinate 107,681 of NZ_QTPP01000004.1, forward strand.
GAGCGCGCGACGATGGCGACCCAGCGCATCGTGCCGCTCGACGACGTCGATCCGATGGCGTCGCCGTATTTTTCGCTGCTCGTCGTGCCGGGGGAAAAATGGCAAGGATGACGACTCCGCCCGCGATCGTGATTCTCGGCGCGGGCGCGCTCGATACCGCGCGGCGCATCCAGGCGCGTTATCCGGGGGCGCTCGTGCACGGGCTCGCGTCGCGCGTCGACGCCGACGTGCCGTTCGACGAACTCGGCGCGCACCTGCGCGGGCTTTACGCGCGCGGCCTGCCGATCGTCGCGCTGTGCGCGGCCGGCATCGTGATCCGTTGCGTCGCGCCCGCGCTGGCCGACAAGGGTGTCGAACCGCCCGTGCTCGCGGTCGCGGAAGACGGCTCGGCCGTCGTGCCGCTGCTCGGCGGACTGACGGGCGTCAACCTGGTCGCGCGCGAAATCGCCGAATGCCTGGGCGTCGCCCCGGCGATCACGACGAGCGGCGAACTGCGCTTCGGCGCGTGCGTGCTCAATCCGCCCGACGGCTATGCGCTTGCCGATCTCCAGCAAGGCAAGCGGTTCGTGTCGGACCTGCTCGCGGGTGCGGCCACGCGCATCGACGGCGCGGCACCATGGCTCGACGACGTCGCGCTGCCGCGCGACGACGCGGCAGCGCATGCGATCCGCGTGACGCCCGATGCGTGGCGCGGCGCGCGCGACGAACTCGTGATCCATCCGCGCAGCGTCGTGGTCGGCATCGACGCACGTGGCGTGCGGGCCGATGTGTCGCCGTCGCTCGCCGAACGCATCGACGCGCTGCTGGACGCACACGGCCTCGCGCGGCTGGCGCTCGCCGCGCTCGTCGCGCCAACGACGTTGCTCGGCGATGCGCGGGTCGAAGCGGCGGCGCACACGCTGGGCGTGCCGCTGCGCTTCACCGATGTCGAAGGCGACACCGATGCCGCCGCCGTGCTCGGCAGCACGTTGCGCGTGGCACACACGGTGCGTGCAACCTCCGGCGGCCTCGCGTGCGCGGTCGCTGCGCAACCCGTCGATCCCGCCGCGCTCGGCCGTGCGCGCGGCCGCCTGACGGTGTTGGGCCTCGGCCCGGGCGATGCCGCGTGGCTCACGCCCGCCGCGCGCAGCGCGCTCGCGGAAGCGACCGATATCCTCGGCTATTCGACCTACGTGACGATGGCCGGCCCGTTCCGCGCGGACCAGCGCGTACACGGCACCGACAATCGCGAGGAAATGCAGCGTGCGCGCCATGCGTTCGAACTGGCGGCCCAAGGCCGGCGCGTTGCGGTCGTGTCGTCGGGCGACCCGGGCGTGTTCGCGATGGCCGCGGCCGTGCTCGAAGCGCTCGACGAAGCGCGCGACCCGCACTGGGCCGCGGTCGAGCTGCGCGTCGAACCCGGCGTATCGGCGTCGCTCGCGACCGCCGCGCAGGCCGGCGCGCCGCTCGGCCACGATTTCTGCGCGATCTCGCTGTCGGACAACCTGAAGCCGTGGGACGTGATCGAGACGCGCCTGCGGCATGCGGCGCAAGCCGATCTGGTGATGGCGTTCTACAACCCGATCTCGCGTGCGCGGCCGTGGCAGCTCGATCGTGCGCTCGATGCCGTGCGCGCGCATCGCGCGGCCGATACGGTCGTCGTGCTCGGCCGCGATATCGGGCGACCCGGCGCGACGCTCGTGACGACGACCCTCGGCGCGCTGCGCAGCGATCAGGTCGACATGCGCACGATGGTGATCGTCGGCTCGTCGACGACGCGGCGTTTCGCGATCGGCGACGGCCGCGAGTGGGTGTATACGCCGCGTTGGTATCGCTGAATGCGGCCGCGCAACGCGCGGCCGGCGCACATCGCGCGATGTCGGTGATCCGCATGCCGGCCTGCGTTGCCGGTTCGCCGTTACCGGTTCATGCATGCGCCGGCCGTGCCCGGCGGCACGGGTCGCGCGTCGCGCGCGTCAGCTTCACCGCGCCATCGGGTGGAAAAATCGCCCGCCCCGCGTTTCGACATGCGCGCGAATCGGCAAGATTGTTACGTGTCGAGAATCGAATAACGAAAAGAACACCTAAGTATTCACGATCCGGCGCGAATCCTCCAAGATGAGCACGCCGCCGGCCGGGCATGCCCGGTCGCCCGCCCGGCGGCGATACGCGGGCCAGCGTATCCCTCTTCCACTTGGAGAACACAATGAACAACAACGTGTTGCCGCGATTCAACCCGCGCGCGCTTGCCGCGGGCTGCCTGCTCGCCGTGGCGAGCGTGTCCCATGGCGCCGGCGCCTATGCGCCCTTCGTCGACGTGACGCTCTACCCGACGCCGCTCGTCGACCGGATCGGCGTCCAGCAAGGCATCCAGCAGTTCACGCTCGCGTTCGTGGTCGCGGGCAGCGGCTGCGCGCCGTCCTGGGGCGGCGTGCAGCCGATCGGCAATGGCGCGGGCGGCGATCTGCTCGCGTCGCTGTCGACGTCGATCGCGAGCTATCGCGCGAAAGGCGGCGAGATCGCCGTCTCGTTCGGCGGCGCGAACGGCACGCCGCTGATGCAGGCGTGCTCGACCGTTCCCGCACTGAAGACGGCCTACCAGACCGTGATCGACACCTACGGCCTCACGCATGTCGACTTCGACATCGAGGGCGCGTCGCAGCAGGACGGCGCCGCCGTCGCCCGCAACTTCCAGGCGCTCGCGCAACTGCAGTCCGACTACGCGGCGAAAGGCAAGCCGCTGCACGTGACGCTGACGCTGCCGACGATGCCGACCGGGCTCACGCAGGATGGCGTGAACGTCGTCACCGCGGCCATCGCGAACAAGGTCGCGTTCGACGCGGTGAACCTGATGACGATGAACTACGGCCCCGCGAACATCGACATGGGCGCGGCCGCGATCAGCGCCGCGCAGGCACTCTACGCGCAGCTCGACACGGCGTTCAAGTCGGCGGGCCAGCCGAAGACCGGCGCTCAACTTTGGCAGATGGTGGGCGTCACGCCGATGATCGGGATGAACGACGTGCAGGGCGAAACCTTCACGCTCGCGAATGCGCAGGGCGTGCTGAATGCGGCGATCGGCAACGGCTACGGTTTCTTCGGCAACTGGTCGGTCGGCCGCGATCGGCCGTGCCCGAACAACGGCGCGTATGTGGCGCCGACCTGCTCGGGCATCGTGCAGCAGCCATACGCGTTCGCGGCGATCTTCCGCAAGCTCGACGGCAAGTGGGGTACGGGCGTCACGCAGGATCCGAACTATGGAGGCGGCTCCGACGGCGGCACGCCGCAGCCCGGCGCACCCTGGTCGGCCGGCCAGGTCTATACGGCCGGCGCGACGGTCACGTACCAGGGCACGACGTACCAGGCGCAATGGTGGACGCAGGGCGACGTGCCTGGCCAGGCGAGCGTGTGGAAAGCGATCGGCGGCGGCACGGCAACGTGGTCGGCAACGACCGCGTACCAGGGTGGCACGTGCGTGATGTACCAAGGTGCGAAATACTGCGCGAAATGGTGGACGCAAGGCGACAACCCGAGCGCCGGCGGCGTGTGGGTGAAGTCGTGACGCCGGCACGCGCCGGCGCGTGACATGCCGGCCGCGGCCGTTCCCGGGCGCTGTCCGGCGCCACGGCGAACGGCCGCCGAAGCAGGCGCCCCGCCCTGCTTCGCGGCCCTTGCTAGCCGCGCCCCTGCTCGGCCAGCAGCCGCGCCTTCGCATCGACCAGCAGCACCGCATGCGTATCGCGATGCTGGCGGATCCGCTCGGTCGGCCCGACGACCGACAGCCCGTACCAGTCGCCGTCGAGCGTCAGCGCGACCGCGATCGCCGACAGCTCGGGCGCGCTTTCGCCGAAGTTCTCGGCCCAGCCGAGTGCGCGAAACCGCGCGGTTTGTGCGACGAGCGCCGGCAGGTCGGTCACCGTCGCATCGGTGAAGCGTTCGAACGAAAGCTGCGCGCCGAGCGCCTGCTGCGCATCGCTCGCGAGTTCCGCGAAGATCGCCTTGCCGATCGAGTTCGCATGCAGCGGGCGCAGCTCGCCCGGCTGGCGCGTATAGCGGATCGCCTGCTCGGACTCGACGACGTCGAGATACGTGACCGACGCGCCGTGGATCTTGCCGAGCACGGCCGTCTCGCGGCTGGCATCGCGCAGCGCGACCAGATGCGGATGCACGATGTCGACGACGGGATCGGTCGCGTCGATCGCGGCGGCGATCGTCTGCAGGCGCCGCGTGGGGTAGTAGCCGCCGCGCTTGCGCACCTCGTACAGATAGCCGCGGCTCACGAGCGTGCGCGCCATCGCCAGGCAGCTCGACGCCGGCACATTGAGCAGGCGCGCGAGTTCGGTGAGCGGCAGCGGCCGCCGTTCGGCGGCGAACAGCTCGAACAGGTCGAGCGTGCGGGCAACGAGTTTGACGTCCATGACGAGCGCTTGATTCGGAACGGGAAACCGCGCGCCGGGCCGGCCGCCGGGTCGGTACGGTCAGTACGACTTCGGCAGCCCGAGCACCTTCTCCGCGATGTAGCACAGGATCAGTTGCGGACTCACGGGCGCGAGCCTCGGAATCATACACTCGCGCAGGTAGCGCTCGACATGGTATTCCTTCGCGTAGCCCATCCCGCCGTGCGTCGCGATCGCCGTCTGGCACGCCTGGAACGCGGCTTCCGCGCCGAGGTACTTCGCGGCGTTCGCCTCGGCCCCGCACGACTGCCCCGCGTCGTAGCGCGTCGCGGCCTTCATCACCATCAGCCACGCGGCCTCGAGCTGCATCCACGCCTGCGCGAGCGGATGCTGGATCGACTGGTTCTGCCCGATCGGCCGGCCGAACACGACACGCTCGCACGCATACTGCGTCGCGCGCCGCAGCGCGGCCTGCCCGAGCCCGATCGCCTCGGCGGCGATCAGGATCCGCTCGGGGTTCAGCCCGTGCAGCAGGTAGCGGAAGCCGTCGCCCTCGTTGCCGATCAGGTCGTCGCGCGGCACGCGCAGGTTGTCGATGAACAGCATGTTCGAATCGACGGCCTTGCGGCCCATTTTCTCGATCTCGCGCACCTCGACGCGCGAACGGTCGAGGTCGGTGTAGAACAGGCTCAGCCCGTCGGTCGGCTTCGCGACCTGGTCGAGCGGCGTCGTGCGCGCGATGATCAGCATCTTGTTCGCGACCTGCGCGGTCGAGATCCAGATCTTGCGGCCGCTCAGCACGTAATGGTCGCCGTCGCGGCGCGCCTGGGTGCTCAGGTGCGTCGTGTCGAGGCCCGCGTCGGGCTCGGTCACCGCGAAGCAGGCCTTGTCGCGTCCGGCGATCAGCGGCGGCAGGAAGCGCGCCTTCTGCGCGTCGTTGCCGAACACCTGCACCGGGTTCAGCCCGAAGATGTTCATGTGGACGGCCGAGGCGCCGGACAGGCCGGCGCCCGACGCGCTGATCGCGCGCATCATCAGCGCGGCCTCGGTCATCCCGAGCCCGGCGCCGCCGTGGGCCGGGTCCATCGCGATGCCGAGCCAGCCGGCCTCGGCGAGCGCCGCGTGGAAGTCGGACGGAAACCCGCCCGCGCGATCGCGTTCGAGCCAGTAATCGTCGCCGAAGCGTTCGCAGATTTTCTCGATCGCGCTTTCGATCGCGCGCTGGTCGTCGGTCAGGTCGAACTGCATGGATTGCTCTCCAGGAAAACGTGAACGGCCGCGCGATTCCCCATACGACGCCGGGCTTGGAGGGGCCGCCTCGGTGGAAGCCGGCGCGGCGCGACAGGTACGCGGACGCTCACAACGGAAACACGCCCGCCACGACCGCGGCGAAGACCATCAGCACGGTGGCGGCGAACAGGAACGGAATCGTGAATTTCTGGTGCTCGGCCAGCTCGACGCCGGTCAGGCCGACGATCAGGAACGTCGCGGGCGTGAGCGGGCTGACCGGAAAACCGGTCGTCATCTGGCCGAGCAGCGCGGCCTGCGCCATCTGGATCGGCGGCACGCCGAGCAGCTTCGCGCTTTCCGCGAGCACCGGCAGCACGCCGAAGTAGAACGAATCCGGATCGAACAGCAGGCTGAGCGGCATCGACAGCAGGCCGAGCACGAACGGCAGGTGGCGCGCATGCTCGACCGGCACGTGCGCGACGACGACCTCGGCCATCGCCTTCAGCATTCCGGTGCCGGACATGATTCCCGTGAACGCGCCGGCCGCGAGCAGCACGCTCGCCATCATCAGCGCGGCCTTCGCATGCGCGTCGATCCGCTCGCGTTGCGCCTGCACGTCCGGATAGTTGATCACGAGCGCGGCCACCGTGCCGAGCATGAACATCACCATCGGATCGACGATGCCCGACACCAGCGTGCCGAGCACGACGAGCGTCAGCGCCAGGTTGATCCGGAAGCGCCCGGGCCGGCGCAGCGCGCGTTCGGCGTCGGTCAGCACGCGCGGTGCGATCGCGAGCAACGCCGCGCCGGCGCGATCGAGCCCGAGCCGCTTCGCCTCGCGCACACCCAGCACGTAGGCGGTGCCGAACACGAACACGAGCCCGACGAGTTGCACCGGGATCATCGGCATGAAGATCGCCGAGCCGGGAATGTGCAGCGCGGCCGATGCGCGCAGCATCGGCCCGACCCACGGCAGGAAGTTGACGCCGGCCGCCATCGACGCGACGCACGCGAGGATCCGCCGGTCCATCCCGAGCCGCGTATAGAGCGGCATCATCGCGGGCAGCGTGACGAGAAACGTGACGGCGCCCGAGCCGTCCAGGTGGATCAGCAGCGCGAGCAGCGCCGAGCCGACCACGATGCGCGGCGGATGGCAGCCGATCACGCGCAGCACGCCCGCGATGATCGGGTCGAGCATCCCCGCATCGGTGAGGATTCCGAAAAATAGAATCGCAAAAACGAACATCCCGGCGATCGGGCCGATGTTCTGCACGCCGTGCACGATGAACTTTCCGGTCGAGAGTCCGAAGCCGGCCGCGAGCGACGCGGCCACCGGCACGACGATCAGTGCGACGAGCGGCGACAGCCGCTTCGTGATGATCAGGCCGAACAGCGCGACGATCGCGATCGCGCCGATCCATGCGAGCATGATGTGTCTCCTCTTGTGCCGCCGCGCATCGGTGGCGGTGCGGCGTGATGTCCGAAGCGTCGCGCGGTCGTGCGGCGGCGCCGGACGCCATCGCACGGGCACGGCCGCCATGCGTGTCAGTTCCGGCGCGTGCCGCTGTCGGTGCTGTCGCGTTCGTCGTCGGCAAACACCTGCGCCGCATGTTCGTTCAGCGCGGGCGGCGGCCGCCGGTACGTGGCCGGCGTGCGGCCGAGCTTGATCGGCGACGCGATGCCGCGATGCCGGCCCAGTTCGACCTTCATCCGCCGATGCGCGACGTGCGGATGGTCGAGCGCCGCGTCGAGCCCGAGCACGGGCGCGCACGGCACGCCGCGGCGCATCAGCTGCTCGGCGAGCGCCGCGCCGTCGTGCGCGGCCAGCGCCGTTTCGAGCAGCGCGCGCAGCGCTGCGCGGTTCGCGCTGCGCGCGCGGTTGTCGGCGAAGCGCGGGTCGTCGGGCCAGTCGCGCGTGCCGAGCACGTCGCACAACGCGGCGAACTGCCCGTTGTTGCCGACCGCGAGAAAAATGTCGACGCTCGCGGTCGGAAAGCTGTCGTACGGCGTGATGTTCGGATGCGCGTTGCCGGTGCGCACCGGCGCCTTCCCGGAATGGAAGAAATTCGGCGTATGCGGATGCAGGATCGACAGCGCGCAGTCGAACAGCGTCGATTCGACGAACTGGCCGCGCCCGCTCGCATCGCGCTCGCGCAGCGCCATCAGCACGCCGAGCGCCGCGTTCAGCCCGGTGACGAGATCGACGATCGGCACGCCGACGCGCAGCGGCGCGCCCCCTGCTTCGCCGTTCACGCTCATCAGGCCGGCCAGCGCCTGCACCGCCGCGTCGTAGCCGGGCAGCCCGCCGAGCGGGCCGTCCGCGCCGAAGCCCGACACGCGGCAATGGACGAGGCGCGGAAAGCGCGCATGCAGCGCGTCGAAGCCGAGCCCCCAGCGTTCCATCGTGCCGATCTTGAAGTTCTCGACCAGCGCGTCGGCGTGCTCGAGCAGGCCGAGCAGCCGCTCGCGATCGTCCGGCTTCGTCAGGTCGAGCGCGATGCCGAGCTTGTTGCGGTTCACGCCGAGGAAATACGACGCGGTGTCGCCGTCGAACGGCGGGCCCCAGGTGCGCGTCTCGTCGCCCGACGGCGGTTCGACCTTGATCACCTCCGCGCCGTGGTCGGCGAGGATCTGCGTCGCGTACGGGCCGCCCAGCACCCGCGACAGATCGATGATGCGCAACCCCGCCAACGCGCCTTGCTGCTGCAGCTCCGCCATGCGTCTCGCTCCTGCTTCCGGTTGATCGGATCGCCGGTTTCGTCGGGCCGGCATCGGCGCGCCCCGACTTCCCGGACTGTGAAGGTTAATTCTTGTGCGTGAATTTATATTCACACTCAGGAATTTTATTGTCAAGCCGGACATGCGGCATCCGCCGCGCGGATCGCGCGGCCGCGCCCAACCGGGGACGACACCGAGCGCGCGCCGGTTGCGGCGCCCTGCCGCCGTTCGCTAAGCTCGTGGAACGTGCTTATCTGGCGAAAGACGGAGATTTCATGAAACGCATGCTGTTCGCGGCCATCGTGCTGGCGTCGACGCTGGGCGCCGCCCGCGCGCAAACCCAGACCTTCCATTTTGGCGAGGGACAATTACAGCCGCGGGCCGCCGCGCCGACGGCTCGGCCGGCGCCCACGCGCCCGCATGTGACGGCGCCGCCGCATCATCGGCGTACCGTCCACAAACGGCGCCACGGGCGGTCCGGGAAGCCGGCGCGCTCGGGGATCGACACGCACGCGTGACGCGATGCGCGTTGCGCGAGGCAACGCACGGAACTGTCACGAATGCCCGGTATGATCGGCGCGGCGGCTTTCATGCCGTCGTGCCCGTCGATCGGGCGACCGGCCGGCAGCCCCGGTCGACGCGCATTTTCCTCCACCATTCAGCACCCGTTTTGCCGAACATGAATACCGGGCCGGATACCGTCGCCAGCATCAAGGAACGCGCCACGATCGTGTGCCGCCAGCGCAGCAGCGTGCTGCTGGTCGCCCGTACCGCCGCGCGCTGGTCGCTGCCGGGCGGCACGATCCGGCGCGGCGAGACGCCGCTCGAGGCCGCGCAGCGGGAACTGGCGGAGGAAACGCGGCTGGAGGGACTCGCGCTCGACTACGCGGTGCAGTTCGGCGGCCTCACGAAGCTCCATCACGTGTTCGTGGCCGAGGTGCCGAAACACCTGACCCCGCGCGCGAGCAACGAGATCGCGCGCTGCAAGTGGTTCGACGTCGAGCGGCTCGAGACGCTGCGCGCGAGCGTGCCGACCCGCAAGATCATCGAACTGCTGCACCTCGATCGTTTTTCGGCGTTCGTGGACGGGGCGCATCGGGCGCGTTGAGCCGACCCGCGCCGGTCACGCGCGCAGAAACGGCCCGGCCTTGCGTTCGAGCAGCGCGACCAGTTCGGGCTGCATGTACGCATAGCGGTCGGGAATGTCGAGACAGACGATCTTCTTGTGCTTCAACCGGGCGCCGAACCGCGCGGACAGCCTCGCCTTGTGTGTGCGCTCCATCACGAACACGATCTCGGCCCATTCGAGCTGCGCCGCGCACAAACGCGTGTCCGCGTCGGGCGCGAGGCCCGCGGAGTCGGTTTCGACGCCCGGCCAGGCGGCGAACAACGCCTCGGCCGTCGGGCTGCGCAGCCGGTTGCGGCTGCAGACGAACAGCGCCCGCGTCATGCCGGAGCGCCGCGGCCGGGGCGTCCGCTCATCCGTTCAACCTTGCGGAATCGTGCCGGGCCGCACGTACGCCAGCATGTGCGGCACGTAGTCGGCCTTGCCGAGCTCGACGCCGTCATGGCGCAGGATCGCGTATGCGGCGATCGCGTGAAAGTAGAACTGCGGCAGCGCCCAGTCGCGCACGTACTGCTCGCCCGTCATGTCGAACGCGATGCCGTTCGGCAGCTCGAGCGTGATCGGCAGCGCGGCGCCGCCATCGAGCGCGTCGGGCGCGAGTTCGCCGAGGAATGCGATCGTGCCGGCGAGGATGCCCTGCGCGTCGCTCAGCGTGCCCGGCTGCGCATCGGCATGCCAGCCGGCTTCCCGCAGTGCCAGCAACGCAGCCGGCAGCGGCTCGCCGCGCAGCCGGTAGACGGGCTCCATCGCCTGGAAGCACGAGAACCGCACCTGTGCGGCGAGCGGATACATGTCGGGCGCCAGCTTCAGCATCAGCATTGCATCGGGCGCGTCGCCGGTGGCCTGCCGGTGCGCCGCGGCCTTGTCGAGCCACGCGGATTGCGCGCGCAGCATCTGGGTCAACGTCGGAACGAGAAGTTGGGTCGGTGACATCCATGCCCTCCGATGGGTCGTTCGCGCCACGATATCAAGGTCGCGGCGAATCCGTATTCTGCCGTAGCCGACGATTCGACGCGAAACCGGTGACGTATCGCATGCCGGACGACCGGCGCCCGGTGCGTCAGGGCTTGCCGTGGCGTGCAAGGAACCGGTCGAGCTGCGACGCGAACGCCTTGCCGTCGCGTGCGCTGAACGGCGCCGGCCCGCCCGTGTCGATGCCCGCGCTGCGCAGTTGATCCATCATCGCGCGCGTCGACAGGCGTTCCTCGATGTTCTCGCGGCTGAACCAGTTGCCGCGCGGGTCGAGCGCATGCGCGCCCTTGTCGAGGACGGCCGCGGCCAGCGGGATGTCGGCGGTGATCACGAGATCGCCGGCTTCCGCGAGCTCGACGATCCGCGCATCGGCCACGTCGAAGCCGGCCGGCACCTGCAGCGCCTTGATGAACGGCGACGGCGGCGTGCGCAGGAACTGGTTCGCGACCAGCGTCACGCAGATCTCGGCACGACGCGCGGCGCGAAACAGCATGTCCTTGACGACGGCGGGACATGCGTCGGCATCGACGAGTACTTGCATGGCAGGCATTCCGGTGAGCAGAAACGGCGATCATAGCGCAGCGCCGGCGATCGTCCCGCGCGGCCGCTGATCCGATCAGCCGGTCAGCCCGGTGCACAGCGACGCGGCCGTCCTCCATTGCGCGCCCCACGCATCGGCGAGCCGCCTGCCGTGCCCGAGCCGCACGGCCGCGTCATCGAAATCGACGAACACGACGTGATCGGCCGCCGCCGGTTTCGGCGGCGTGTCGCGCGTGCGTCCGTCGGACAGCACCCACAGCCAGCGCTGCTGGTCCGGCGTACGCCGTGCAGCGCGCGCCAGCAGTTGCGCGGCGGCCGCGATGCCGTCCGCGAGCGGCGTGCCGCCGCCGCCGTCCACCGGTTCGAGCCAGCGTGCATTCCACCAGCGCGGCACGGCCGGGCCGAAACGCCGTGCGGCGCCGTCGCCGCCGAAGCAGATCAGCGCGGTTTCCACACGCTCGCGCGCGGCCTGATCGAAGTACGCGACGATCAACCCTTTCGCGAGCGCGAGCCGTTCGTGCGACAGCATCGACGCCGAACAGTCGAGCACGAAACAATGGAGTGCGCGCGGTGTGCCGGCCTGTTTGCGGAAACGCAGATGGTCGGCGTGCAGCGGACCGCCGCGCTTCGCGGCGAGCGTCGCCGGCCACGCAACGGCCGTGCCGGCACGCGCCGACCCCGGCACGCACGCGGCGGCGCCTGGCTGCCATCGAGCACCGCGAACGGCATTCGCGGCGGCGTCGGCTCGATGGCTCAGCGTTTTTTTAGCGGCAGCGGCACCACGCCTTTGACGTTGCTCAGTCCGGCCGGCTCGGGCGGCAGGTAGCCCCAGTCGCCTTGCGACGCCGTCGCATCGTTGCGTGCCGCGCCCGGTCGAGCGTCGGGCTGCCGGCGCGTGTCCGGCGGCGAACGGTCGGCGCGGTCGTTGTCGCTGCGCGCTTGCGACGCGCCCGACGACGGCGGCGTACCCGCATGACGCCGATGCCGCAGCACCGCGTCGGCCACGCGTTCGACATGCGACACCGTCACCGCGTCAGCCTGCTCCAGCGCCGCGAGCGCGCGCGCGGCGCGCAGCATCACGAGGTCGGCGCGCAAGCCGTCGACGGCCGCGTCGATGCACAGCGCGCTGACGCGTGCGTGAACCGCATCGTCGAAATCCAGCGTCGACAGCCGTGCCCGCGCCGCGTGAATCCGGTCGCCGAGTCCGCGCTGCGCAGCCGCGTGACGCACTCGAAACGCGTCCGGATCGAGATCGAACGCGAGGCGCGCCTTCACGATCTGTTCGCGCCGTGCGGCGTCGAAGCAGTTCTCGAGCTCGACCATCAGCCCGAAGCGGTCGAGCAGTTGCGGGCGCAGTTCGCCTTCCTCGGGATTCATCGTGCCGACCAGCACGAAGCGCGCGTCGTGCGCGTGCGACACGCCATCGCGCTCGACCACGTTCACGCCGCTCGCGGCGACGTCGAGCAGCGTATCGACGAGCCCGTCGGCGAGCAGGTTCACTTCGTCGACGTACAGCACGCCGCGATGCGCGCGCGCGAGCAGGCCCGGCCGGAAGCGCACGCCGTTTTCAGCAAGCGCATGCGCGAGATCGAGCGTGCCCGTGACCTGTTCGTCGCTTGCCGACAGCGGCAGCGTGACGAATTCGCCTTCGGGCAGCAATTCCGCCAGCGCGCGCGCCGCGGTCGATTTCGCGGTGCCGCGCGGCCCGCTGACGAGCACGCCGCCGAGCGACGGGTCGATCGCCGCGAGCAGCAGCGCCTGCTGCAGCGGTTGCTGCGCGACCAGCGCCGCGAACGGGAACACCGCGCGTGCACGGTGCGTCGTCGGATCGGTCATCGCCGTCCCCCTTCCTGGAGTTGTTCGCTGTCGAGCCAGACCGCTTCGATCCGCTCGCGATAGTCGCCCGGCTGCTGCCACAGCCCGCGCTGCATCGCTTCGACGAAGCGTTCGCAGATGCCGTGCAGCGCCTTCGGGTTGTGTCGTTCGAGGAACGCGCGCGTGTCGTCGTCGAACAGGTACGCGTCGGCGACGAGCGCGTACTGGTGGTCCGACAGCACGCGCGCGGTCGCGTCATAGCCGTACAGGTAGTCGACGGTCGCGGCCATTTCGGCCGCGCCCTTGTAGCCGTGACGCTTCACGCCGTCGAGCCATTTCGGGTTGACGACGCGCGAGCGGATCACGCGCGCGATCTCCTCGCGCAGCGTGCGCATCTTCGGCGCGACCGGGTTCGCATGGTCGCCGTGGTAGATGCTCGGCTGTTGCCCGGACAGGTGCCGCACGGCCGCCGTCATCCCGCCCTGGAACTGGTAGTAGTCATTCGAGTCGAGGATGTCGTGTTCGCGGCTGTCCTGGTTCTGCACGACGACGTCGATCGTCGCGAGCCGCTCGCCGAACACGTCGGGCGCGGCGGCGCCCGCGCTGTTCTGCGCGTACGCATGGCCGCCCCACCGGCGGTACGCGTCGGCAAGCTCGGCGTCGCTCTGCCAGCGGCGCTGGTCGATCAGGTCCTGCAGGCCCGCGCCGTAGCTGCCCGGCCGCGCGCCGAACACGCGCCAGCCGGCGCGACGCCGCGCTTCGTCGGGCGCCACGCCCTGCTCGATCCATTTCGCGCGTTCGCGCTCGATGCGTGCGCGGATCGGGTTCAGTTCCTCCGGCTCGTCGAGGGCGGCAACGGCCTGCACGGCCGCGTCGAACAGGTGCATCAGGTTCGGGAACGCGTCGCGGAAGAAGCCCGACACGCGCAGCGTCACGTCGATGCGCGGCCGGTCGAAGATCTCGATCGGCAGGATCTCGAAGTCGGTCACGCGATGACTGCCGTGCGCCCATTTCGGCCGCACGCCGATGAGCGCGAACGCCTGCGCGATATCGTCGCCGCCGGTGCGCATCGTGGCCGTCCCCCACACCGACAGCCCGATCGCGCGCGGATAGTCGCCGTGATCCTGCAGATGGCGTTCGATCAGCTGCTGTGCGGATTTCAGCCCGAGCGACCACGCGGCCTGCGTCGGCACCGCGCGCGTATCGACCGAATAGAAGTTGCGTCCCGTCGGCAGCACGTCGGGGCGGCCGCGCGACGGCGAGCCGCTCGGCCCCGGCGGCACGAAACGGCCGTCGAGTCCGCGCAGCAGCTGGCGCAGTTCCTCGCCGCCGCACGCGTCGAGCGCGGGCATCAGCGTCGCGCGCACGCGTTCGATGACCGCGAGCGTGTGCGGCCAGTCGCCGGGTGGCTGGGTGTCGACGGCGGTGTCCGCGCACAGTCTGTCCAGCCACTGCTGCGCAAGCCGTTCGAGCCGCTCGCGCGTATCGCCCGCATGGCGCCACGGCGACGCGTCGAGCGCTTGCAGCGCGGCGGGCCGCGGGCCCGTCCACGGCGCGGCCCAGTCGGCCGCGAGCGGATCGAAATCGTCGCCGAGCGCGAGATCGCGCGCGAGCGCGGCGATCAGTCCCGCGCGCTCGCCCTTGCCGTCGCCGACCGGAAAGCGTGCGAGCGCGAGCAGCGTATCGCGCCGCTGACGATCGGCCGGCGACGCGCCGAACACGTGCAGCCCGTCGCGAATCTGCGCTTCCTTCAGTTCGCACAGCCACGCGTCGACGCGCGTCAGCAGCGCATCCTCGTCGCCCGTATCGCGCGGCGGCGACACGCTCAGCTCGTCATGCAGCCGGTGTTCGGCGATCGTCGCGAGGATCGTCTTGCGCAGCAGTTTCGCGCGCCGCGCATCGACCATCAGTGCTTCGTAGTACTCGTCGACCTGCCGTTCGAGATCCTGCAGCGGGCCGTAGTTTTCCGCGCGCGTGAGCGGCGGCATCAGGTGATCGACGATCACCGCCTGCGCGCGGCGTTTCGCCTGGCTGCCCTCGCCCGGATCGTTGACGATGAACGGATACAGGTGCGGCAGCGGCCCGAGCGTCAGATCGGGCCAGCACGCGTCGGACAGCGCGACGCTCTTGCCCGGCAGCCATTCGAGGTTGCCGTGCTTGCCGAGGTGGATGACCGCGTCGATGCCGAACGCGTCGCGCAGCCAGAAATAGAACGCGAGGTACGCGTGCGGCGGCACGAGGTCCGCGTCGTGGTAGCTCGCATAGTCGTTCTCGTCGCGCGATCGCGACGGCTGGATGCCGACGAACACGTTGCCCGCGCGCCAGCCGGCGATCGTGAAGCGCCCCTGCCGCAGCGTCGGGTCCGCTTCAGGCGCGCCCCAGCGTGCGCTCAGCGCGTCGCGCACGGCGGCCGGCAGCCGCGCGAAATGCGCGACGTAGTCGGCCAGCGCGAAACTCTGGAACGCCGGGCGCAGTGCGCGCACGGCCGGGTCGTTGGTCACGCCTTCGGTGAGCCGCGCGATCAGCGCGTCGCCGTCGTCGGGCAGGTCGGCCACGGCATAGCCCGCATCGCGCAGCGCCGCCAGCACACGCAGTGCGGACGCCGGCGTATCGAGCCCGACGCCGTTGCCGATCCGCCCTTCGCTTTGCGGGTAGTTCGCGAGGATCAGCGCGATGCGCTTGTCGGCATTGTCGAGCGTGCGCAGCCGGCACCAGCCGCGCGCGAGCGCCGCGACGAACGCGATCCGTTCGGCGTCCGGCTGGTAGCGCACGACGTCGACTTCGGTGTGCGGACAACGATATGCCAGCCCCTTGAAGCTCACCGCACGCGTGACGATGCGGCCGTCGACTTCAGGCAATGCGATGTGCATCGCGATGTCACGCGCGTGCAGGCCCTGGTTGTCGGCCACCCATGCGTCGCGGTTGCCGCCGGACAGGATCACCTGCAGCACGGGCGCATCGCCGGCGAGCACGTCGGGCTCGGGGCTGTCGATCGCGCCGGCCGCGAAGGCCGTGGTGTTCAGCACGAGCGCGACGCCGTGCGTGTCGCAGAGCTGGGTGATGACCTCGCGGCTCACCGCGTCCTTCAGCGACGTGACCGCGATCGGCAGCGGATTGAGCCCTTCGCGCACGAGCGCGTCGGCCAGCGCGTCGAACACGGCCGTGTTCGCGGCCTGCCAGTGCGCGCGATAGAACAGGATCGCGACGACGGGCGCACCAGGCGTCCAGCGCGCCCGCCAGTCGTCGACGCTCGCCGGGTCGCGCGCCGGGTGATACAGCGCGGCGGCCGGCAGCGGGCGCGGCTGCTCGGGTTCGTCGCCGAAGCCGAGCGTATGGAATGCGATGCTGCGCAGCAACGCTTCGGCGTTGTGCATCCCGCCTTCGCGCAGGTAGCGCCACCACAGCCGGCACAGGTCGGGCGCGACCGTGCTCTTCGCGACGAGGTTCGGGTCTTCCTGCAGGTCGCCCGAGAACATCGCGAGCCGTTGCCTGCGCTTCGATGCGAGCGACACGGCCTGCTCGATCCCGTACGGCCAGTACGCCTCGCCGCCCAGATGGTCGATCACGACCGTCTTCGCATGACGCAGCACGTCGTCGACATAGAAATCGACCGACGCCGGCTGCCGCAGGAACGTGACGTTCGCGAGCCGCACGCTCGGGAAGCCGGGCGGCAGCTTCGGCACGATGCTGGCCAGCAGCGACAGCGTCGTGTCGGCCGAGCTCAGGATCACGATGTCGGCCGGCTGCTGGTCGATCCGGACGACGCCCTGCGTATCGTCGACGAAGCCGCCCGGCGTGGTGCGCAACAGATGCATCGCGCGTTACGCCTGCTGCATTTCGGCCGCGCACGCGGCATCGAACGCGCGCTGCAGCGCGGCCGCGTCGAGATCCTCGCCGATCAGCACGAAGCGGCTCGCGCGCGGCTCGCCGTCCTGCCAGCGGCGGTCGAAATAGCTGTCGAAGCGGCGGCCGACGCCCTGGATCACGAGCCGCATCGGCGCCTCGGGCAGCGCCGCGAAGCCTTTCGCGCGATAGATCGTGTGCGTCTCGACGACACGCTGCAGCGCGGCCATCGTCGCGTCGCGCGAGCCCGCATCGCCCGCCACCACCACCGAATCGAACTCGTCGTGATGGTGGTCGTGATCGCCGTCGTCGGCCGAGCCGTGATGGTCGTGCCGCAGGTGGATCGTTTCCTCCGACGCCGACTCGAGCCCGAGCAGCATCGCGAGATCCAGTTCGCCGCGCGTCGCGCGCACGATCTTCACCTGCGGGGGAATTTCCTCGCGGATCGCGGCTTCGATTTCGGCGAACTGCGCATCGGCGACGAGGTCGGCCTTGTTCACGATCACGAGATCGGCGGACGACAGCTGGTCGGCGAACAGTTCGTGCAGCGGCGATTCGTGGTCGAGGTTCGGATCGGCGCGACGCTGCGCGTCGACGGCCTGCGGGTTCTCGGCGAACTGGCCGCTCGCGGCAGCCGGGCCGTCGACGACGGTCACGACCGCGTCGACCGTGAAGCTGTTGCGGATCGTCGGCCAGTTGAAGGCCTGCACGAGCGGCTTCGGCAGCGCGAGGCCCGACGTCTCGATCAGCACGTGATCGATGTCGGCGCGGCGCTCGACGAGCGCTTCCATCACCGGATAGAACTCCTCCTGCACGGTGCAGCACAGGCAGCCGTTCGCGAGTTCGTACAACTGGCCCGACGCTTCGCCCTGCGCGCCCTCCGTATCCTCGCAGCCGATGCCGCAGCCCTTGAGGATTTCGCCGTCGATGCCGAGCTCGCCGAATTCGTTGACGATCACCGCGATGCGGCGGCCTTCGGCGTGCTGCAGGATGTGGCGCATCAGCGTGGTCTTGCCGCTGCCGAGAAAGCCCGTGACGATCGTGACGGGAAGCTTGCGTAGGGTCATGGTAGGTCCTGTGGCGAAAATGGAATCAGGCCGGGATCGTCGCGTCGAATGCGGCGCGGCATGTCATCTGGCGGATCGCGGGGATGTCGCGGCTCGGTCCGGACGGACGGCTGCGCAACGGACGGCACGACGAATCGGACATGACGCTTCCTTGCGAACGGTCGACATGGTGAATGCCAACACGGCCGCCGCCGGCCCTGCCCGCGCCGCCTGCCGTTCTCCGTTCGGGTCCGCGCACGTGCATGCGACGGACGGATCGGTGGAGCAAGCGGGAAACGCTCGGGCGTCGGGCGTGCTGCGGCCGTGGACGATGCGCCGCCTCCCCGCGGCGCTGAACCCCAACGTTTCGGCCGGTATCCGGGCTGACGAACACGCCGCTTCGCCTTCCCGGATGCGCGGCATCCAGTGGCAGTCGTCCGCATGCGGCGGGCATGCGGCGAAGCGGCGCTGCGTGGCGCTTGCGCGCGACGCGTTCGCTTACCGTTGCGGGGGCAGCACAGGTTGGCTCGACTGCGGCGCAGGCGGGCTCCCTGTTTCCCGTTTAACTGCGCGCGCCGGAGGAGCGCGCGCGAGCACCAAAACGCGTGCGAGTGTAGGCGGCGGTGCCGGGAGCGTCAAGGCGGAACGAGCTGCCGCGGGGTATTCGGCATGGCCGCGGCGCCGCATCCGGGGCCACATCCGGCGCCCGCGCGGCGGGTTCGCGCGGGCCGGCCGCTGTGCTATCGTATGCGCCGCGTTCGGTGCTCGCGTGCGCATTCCGCGCACGCAGTTAAACGGGAAACAGGAGGCGGAAGTCCGGCCGGCCTGTGCTGTCCCCGCAACGGTACGCCGCCCGCGCGCCGCGGTTCCCCCGCACGCGCCCAGGCCGCCCGCGATGCCACTGCCCTTCAGCGGGCGGGAAGGCTGCGGCCTGGCAAGCGGCCAGCCCGGATACCGGCCGACGCAAGGGGCGAGCCCGATGCTCGCCGAACGCCCGATCCGCGGGGGACGGATGGGGTGCGCATTCCGCCCGCGCTTGCGCGGGCTTCGCTCGATCCGTCATGCATTGCCTGTCCGCCGGCCGCCGATGTGCCGCTCGCTGTCCCCTTTCCACTGCCACGACACGGTGCGCGCCGTGCCGCGTCCGATGAGCCGCGCATGGCTCGTCGGCGCCGGCCCCGGCGACGCCGATCTGCTGACGCTGAAGGCCGTGCGCGCGATCGCCGCGGCCGACGTGCTGCTCGTCGACGATCTCGTGAACCCCGACGTATTGCGCCACGCGCGTGCCGACGCACGCATCGAGCACGTCGGCAAGCGCGGCGGCCATGCCTCGACGCCGCAGGAAACGATCGTCGCCGCGATGCTCGCGCATCTGCGCGCGGGCCGCAGCGTCGCGCGGCTCAAGGGTGGCGATCCGTTCGTGTTCGGCCGCGGCGGCGAGGAACTGCTCGCGCTCGGCGCGGCCGGTTTTCCGGTCGAGGTCGTCAACGGCATCACGGCCGGTATCGCCGCGCCGGCCGCGCTCGGCATTCCGGTCACGCATCGCGGCGACGCGCAGGGCGTGATCTTCGTCACGGGCCACGGCGCGGGCGCGGACGAACCCGACTGGCGCGCGCTCGCCGCGACGCGGATGACGATCGTGATCTACATGGGCATTCGCCGGCTCGACGCGATCGCGGCCGCACTGCGTCACGGCGGCCTGGCCGGCGACACGCCGTGCGCGGCGATCGAGAACGCCACGCGTGACGGCCAGCGCCACGTGCTCGCGACGCTCGACACGATCGTCGAACGGGTGGGCGCAACCGGCATCGGTTCACCGGCGATCGTCGTGATCGGCCGCGTCGCGGCGCTCGCCGGCGATCCCGCGGTGCGCGCGGCGCTCGGCGGCCGCGCATGATGCGCGTCGCGCTCGGCGTCGGTTTCCGCGCGGGCGTGACGGCCGCGCAACTCGATGCCGCGATCCGCGCGGCGCTGGCATGCTACCCGGACACCGAGCCGGCCGTCGTCGCCACGCTCGCCGACAAGGCGCGTGCCCGGCCGCTGCGCACGCTGTGCGCACGGCGCGGCTGGCCGCTCGTCGCGTTCGACGCGGCGCAGCTCGCGCATTGCCCCGAACCGGCGTTGAGCGGCCCGTCGGCCGCCGCGCTCGCGCGTTTCGGCGTCGCGGGCGTGGCCGAGCCGTGCGCGCAGCTCGCAGCGCCGCATGGCCGGCTGCTCGGCCCCAAATCCATCCGGGACGGCGTGACGGTCGCGCTCGCCGGCCCGCTCTGAACCCTTTGTTTCGCTTTCGACAGGACGACTCCCGATGAAGACCGATGCCGAATCCCATCAGCGGATGACCGAACGCCGCCGCGCCGGCCATGAAAAGAAGCAGGCTGCCGCCACCCAGGAAAAGGGCCTGCTGATCGTCAACACCGGCAACGGCAAGGGCAAGAGCACGGCCGCGTTCGGCATGGCCGTGCGCGTGCTCGGCCATGGCATGCGGCTCGGCGTCGTGCAGTTCATCAAGGGCGCGCTGCATACGTCCGAGCGCGACTTCCTCGGCGCGGTCGCGGAATGCGACTTCGTGACGATGGGCGACGGCTATACGTGGAACACGCAGAACCGCGACGCCGACATCGCGACCGCGCGCAAGGGCTGGGACGAGGCGCGCCGGATGATCGAAAGCGGCGAGTACCGGATGGTGATCCTCGACGAGCTGAACACCGTGCTGAAGTACGAATACCTGCCGCTCGACGAAGTGCTCGCGACGCTCGTCGCGCGGCCGGATTCGGTGCACGTCGTCGTCACCGGCCGGCATGCGCCCGATGCGCTGATCGATGCGGCCGACCTCGTCACCGAAATGCGGCTCGTCAAGCATCCGTACAAGGAGCAAGGCGTGAAGGCCCAGCGCGGCGTGGAGTTCTGACCGATGCCGGCCTGCCCCGCGCTGTTCGTCAGCGCGCCCGCGTCCGGCCAGGGCAAGACGTCGGTGACGGCCGGCCTCGCGCGGCTGCACCGCCGGCTCGGCCGGCGCGTGCGGGTGTTCAAGACCGGGCCGGACTTTCTCGACCCGATGCTGCTCGCGCGCGCGAGCGGCGCGCCCGTGCACGCGCTCGATCTCGGGATGGTCGGTGAAGCCGGCTGCCGTGCGCTGCTCGCCGAGGCCGCGCGCGACGCGGACCTGATCCTGATCGAAGGCGTGATGGGGTTGTTCGACGGCACGCCGAGCAGCGCCGATCTCGCGGCGGCGTTCGGCGTGCCGGTCGTCGCGGTGATTTCCGCGAAGGCGATGGCGCAGACGTTCGCGGCGGTCGCGTTCGGGCTCGCCCGGTTCCGGCCGGAGGTGCCGTTTCACGGCGTGCTCGCGAACCGCGTCGGGTCGCCGCGACACGCGGAACTGTTGCGGCAGGCGCTGCCGGACGACTTGCGCTGGCTCGGGCACGTGCCGGCCGATGCGGGCATCGCGCTGCCGGAACGGCATCTCGGCCTGCACCAGCCGGCCGACATCGGCGACCTCGATGCGCGGCTCGATCGTGCAGCCGACGTGCTCGCGCAGACGGCGCTCGCCGAATTGCCGCCGGCCGTCTCGTTCGCGGAACCGGACGTCCGCACCCCGCTGCCGCGCGCGCTTGCCGGCAAGCGGATCGCGATCGCGCGCGATGCGGCGTTCTCGTTCATCTATCCGGCCAATCTCGCGCTGCTCGATGCGCTGGGTGCGCAACTGCGGTTCTTTTCCCCGCTTGCCGACGAACCCGTGCCCGGCGAGTGCGACGCGCTGTTCCTGCCGGGCGGGTATCCGGAACTGCATGCGGCGACGCTCGCGGCGAATGCCGTGACCGCGCGGACGATTCGCGCACACGCGGCGGCCGGCCGGCCGATCGTCGCGGAATGCGGGGGCATGGTGTATCTGTGCGAGTCGCTGACCGACGTGGATGGCGCGACGACGCCGATGCTCGGGCTGCTGTCAGGCCATGCGACGATGCAGCGCCGGTTCGCGGCGCTCGGGATGCAGCAGCTGGATACGCGCACCGGGCCGATGCGCGGCCATACGTTTCATTATTCGCGGCTCGACACGCCGCTGGTGCCGGTGGCGGCCGCCGCCCGGCCCGATGGGGCGCACGGCAGCGGCGAGGCCGTTTATCACGCGGGTTCGATCGTCGCGACGTACATGCACATGTACTGGCCGTCGAATCCGGAGGCGGCGGTGGCGTTGTTCAGTGGGGACGTGTTCCAGTTCGGCACATGCCGCAATTGAACCGAGACGGCACGTCATACCGGAATTGCGGGCCGTTTCGACGTGATCGCACTGCGCGGTGCGCGCGATTACAGATGCCGCTCGAGGTCCATTCGCTGATGCAGAATCCTGATTACATCGAGCGAGTCGTCCGTTTCGCGATAGAACACGACGTGTGAGCTCACTGCGTACCGGCAATAGCCATCGCGAACAACGCAAGTCCGGCCGACCTTTTCGCCGCGCGCCAGCGCTTCCATGGTTGCAATCAGATCGCGGTGGTAGTGGTCTGCCTGCCCGATCGACCCATGCTCGGCGGTATAGCGCCAAATGTCTTCGAGATCGAGTTCGGCCAGTGGGGTCAATTGAAGCTGTCGACCTTTAACCGCCATGCGATCCCCGCATGCGCGTCAGGAACGCCTCGCTATCGAATGGCTTGGGCGCTCCTGATGCTTCACCGGCCTTCAACGCTTCTTGCAACGCACGCACCTGCGTTTCGTGTGACTCGAGGAGCCGCAAACCAGCCCGTACGACATCGCTTGCAGAGCCATATCGCCCGGATTGCACTTGAGCATCGACGAATTCGGCAAAGTGGTCACCAAGGGAAACGGATGTGTTTCGGGGCATGGCTCACCTCCTTTTCAAGGCAATTATCATATACCAAAATTTGGTACATATTGCATTCGGCTGCCGGAACGGCTTACCGATGCCCGGCCCCGGACCTCACGCCGCACACTCCGTCACACCAGAAACGTCTCGGCCAGCTTGACCCAGTACGACGCGCCGGTCGGCAGCGCCGCGTCGTTGAAGTCGTAGCCGGGGTTGTGCACCATGCAGCCGCCCTCCCCGTCGCCGTTGCCGATGATCAGGTAGCAGCCCGGCCGCCGTTCGAGCAGGAACGCGAAATCCTCGCTGCCGGTGAGCGGCACCATCCCGTCGATCAGGTGCGCTTCGCCGACCCACTCGCGCGCGACGCCGCGTGCGAACGCGGTCATCTCCGCATCGTTGACGAGCACCGGGTAGCGGCGCTGGTAGTCGATCGTCGCGGTCGCGCCGAACACGGCCGCCTGCGCATGAACGACTTCCTGGATGCGCGTCTCGAGCAGGTCGCGCACCTCGGGCTTCAGCGCGCGCACGGACAGGCGCATCTGCGCGCGATCGGGAATCACGTTCGGCGCCTCGCCCGCGTGGATCGCGCCGACCGTGACGATCGCCATGTCGAGCGGCGACACGTTGCGCGACACGATCGTCTGCAGCGCGATGACGATCTGCGCGCACACGACGACCGGGTCGATCGCCTTGTGCGGCACCGCACCGTGGCCGCCGCGCCCCTGCACGTCGACGATCACGGTATCCGACGACGCCATGAACGGCCCCGGCAGGAAACCGAACTTGCCCGTCGGGAAGCCCGGCATGTTGTGCATCGCGAAGATCGCGTCGCACGGGAACTGCTCGAACAGCCCGTCGTCGAGCATTTTCTTCGCGCCGCCGAGCCCTTCCTCGGCCGGCTGGAAAATCAGGTTCAGCGTGCCGGAAAAGCGTCGCTCGCGCGCCAGGTGCTTCGCGGCCGCGAGCAGCATCGCCGTGTGGCCGTCGTGGCCGCACGCATGCATCTTGCCGGGGATCGTGCTCTGGTACGGCAGGCCGGTCGACTCGTGGATCGGCAGCGCGTCCATGTCGGCGCGCAAGCCGAGACGCTGCGTGCCGTTGCCGATCTTCAGCTGCGCGACCACCCCCGTGCCGCCGAGCCCGCGATGCACCGCGTAGCCCCATGCCTGCAACTGCTCGGCAACGAGGTCGCTCGTCGCGAATTCCTCGAAGCCCAGTTCGGGGTGGGCATGAATGCGGTGCCGGATCTCGATCATTTCGTCGGCGAGGCCTGCGGGGATCACGCTGTGCGTCACGGTGTCGTCTCCTGGGTTCGGTGGGGAATGTGCAGGCAAGGATAGCCCGTTGGGCAGCAACCGGACAGACAGAAAGTCGTCGCGGCGGCAACCTGGAGTTGCCTAGCGATCACGGCGGCACATGACGCATCGCACGGCCGGCAAAACCGGCCATCCGGGCGACTGCCGCGCAAGACCGGAATTCGCGACGCTGCGTGTTCAGTCTCGATTCTGCAGGGGGAGTGTTCGTTGATTGCCGTTCAACATTCCGGAATAATTCCGCCATATCAACGGGTTGAGCGAATTTGTTCATTTTTTGACGGGTGTACATTTTTTGTGTACGCTGATGAAAAAGTGAACAAGCGACCCGCCCTGATGCCCGAGAACGCCACCCTGCCGATAGCGGAACAGCACGTGCTCGACGAAGCCTGCACCGCGTTCGAACGCGCGACCCGGCGCTTCGACGCACGGCCCGTGCGCGTGCCGGTCGCATACACCGCGCACGCCGACGCGATGATCCGCTTCCGCATTGCCGGGCAGACCTTCGAGATGCCGGCGGCCGTGAGCATCGGTGTCGATTCGGTGCAGGACGCGCGCGCGGCGCTGCGTCGCCGCGGCGGCGCCCCGCTGCCCGGCGAGCGGCCGCTGATGCTGGTCGCGCCGTACGTGTCGGCCGAGCTGGCCGCCCGCCTGACCGATCAAGGCATCCCGTTCCTCGATACCGCCGGCAACGCGAGCCTGATCCAGCCGGAGGCGACCGTGCTGATCTCCGGCCGGCCGAAACCCGCCCGCACGCCGCGCCGGCAGGCGTCGCGCGCGACGACACCCAAGGGGCTCGCCGTGATGTTCGCGCTCGCGACGCAGCCGGGCCTCGTCGCGCAACCGTACCGGGCGATCGCTGCCGCGTCGGGCGTCGCGCTCGGCACGGTCAATCTCGCCATGGACGACCTGCTCGCGCGCGGCCTCGTCGCGCAGCGGCGCAATGGCGAGCGCCTGATGCCCGACTGGCCGCGCTTCGTGCAGGAATGGGTCGCGCTGTATCCGAGCCGCCTGCGCGCGAAACTGCCGGCCCGGCGATTTGCCGCCGTCGCGCCCGACTGGTGGCGCACCTTCGATTTCGCGGCATTCGATGCGCGGCTCGGCGGCGAACCGGCGGCCGACCTGCTGACGCACGACCTGAAGCCGGCCGCGGTCACCGTCTATACGCACGGCGCCGTGTCGAGCCGCCTGCTGCTCCAGGCGCGCCTGCGCCCGGACGAGCGCGGCGACGTCGAGCTGCTCGAAGCGTTCTGGCCGCCGTCGCCGGCGCTCGACTGGCGCGAGCAGGACGTGCCGCTCGTGCCGCCGCTGCTGATCTATGCGGATCTCGTCTCGTCAGGAGACAGCCGCAATCTTGCCGCCGCCGAACACATCCATGACCGATACCTCGCCCGCCCGCCCGCTTGAACCGCTTGAAGTCGACGCGCGCCGGCCGCTCGAGCCGGCGGCGGTCGCGCTGCTGCAGGCGGTCGGTGCCGCCTGCGCGCGGCTCGACACGGCATTCGTCGTCGCCGGCGCAACCGCGCGCGACATCCTGATGTGGCATGTCCACGGCATCCGGCCGGTGCGTGCGACGCGGGACGTCGACGTCGCCGTGTGCGCGGTGAGCTGGCCGTTTCACGAGCGGCTCGTCGATGCGCTCGTCGCGACCGGGCAATTCGCGCGCGCGCCGAAGCATCAGCAGACCCTGCTGTTCGACAGCGGGACGCGAGGGTTTCGCACGGCGCTCGATCTCGTGCCGTTCGGGCCGCTCGAAGCACCGCCCGGCGAGATCACGTGGCCGCCGCTCGGCGATTTCGTGCTGAACGTGCTGGGCTTTCAGGAGGCGGTCGATACGGCGCTCGCCGTGTCGATCGCCACCGGCATCGCGGTGCCGGTGGCGAGCCTGCCGGCGCTTGCGCTGCTGAAGTTGCTTGCGTGGAAGGACCGGCGCGCGCGCCAGAACAGCGACGCGTACGACCTGCTGTTCCTGCTCACGCATTTTCACGACGCGGGCAATCGCGAGCGCATCTGGGACGTCGCGCCCGATCTGCTCGAACGGCACGGCTTCCAGCCGGAGCTGGCGGCGGCGCTGCTGCTGGCGCGCGAGGCGAAGCGGATTGCTTCGCCGCAGACGCACGATGCGATCCGCGCGCTGTTATCTGACGACGCGACTTACGCGACGCTCGGGCAGGATCTGCAGGCCCGCGCGTTCGCGCTGCTGCCGGGTGAATTCAGCGATGACGCCGACCGGTATCTCGACGCGTTCCGCGGCGCTTTCCTCGCGGATCCGCCCGTGCCCCGCACATGATGTGCGACCGCGCGACAGCAACGCCATCGCGCATTCACAGCCCTAGCCCTGGGCCGAGGCCGCCCAGTCTTCGAGCGACAACCCCGCGACGCGGCTGAATTCGCGACGATTGTTCGTGACGAGCACGGCACCGGCCGCGATCGCGTGACCGGCGATCGACGCATCGTTCGCGCCGATCGGTGTGCCACGTGCGGCAAGGTCGACGTGAATCGCGGCCGTCGCATCGACCGCCGCGGCATCCCACGACAGCACACCGTCCAGCCGCGCGACAAAGGCCGTGACGAGTTCCGCATGCTTCGGCGATGCCTTTCTGCCGACCGCGCCGAACCGCATTTCGGCATAGGTGATCGCCGACACGACGATCCGGTGCTGCGCATTGACGCACGACTGCAACCGGGACAACACCACGGGCGGCCGCTCGCGCATGATGAACGAACAGATGTTCGTATCGAGCATGTAGAGCGTGGTCACCGGCGCGACTCCGGCGGTGCGTCGTTATCGGCACCGGACAGGTCGAAACGGCCGGATTCGACGACAGCCGGGCGCTCGACGAGGAAATCGGCATCGGCCAGCGGTTCACTTGCGAACGACAGCCACGTCGGCCGCACCGGACGCAGCAGCAGCGTGTCGCCCTCGCGGCGGATTTCGAGTTCCGTCACACCCTCGAATTCCATGTCCTTCGGGATGCGGATTGCCTGGTTACGGGCGTTCTTGAAAATGGAAACGGTGCGCATGAGCCACTCCATGGGAGTACGATGCGCCCATTCTAGGCATATGCCGGCATATGTCAATGTCGGGGAGCATGGATCGGGGATCGCGCCCGATGCCGTCGCGGGGGTGCTTGCCATGTCGTCACGACCAGTCTGCGATGAGGGAGCGGTCCATTCTTCCTCATGCTGCTCGCCCGATCCATATCCCGAACGGCCGATGCCCGCCCTTCTCGCCGCGCGAAACGTCGACGCTTGCAAATCGGCGCATCGACGCTTCGCGCCCCCGTCCCGTCACGGCAACCGGAAAGTGTCGAAGAATGTCTCGCGCTCCATCACGGTGAGCGCCGCGCGCTTGTGCGGGAAGTCGAACTCCTTCAGCGTATGGAACCCGAGCCGGTGCATGTACGCGATATGCCGCACGTGATCGACGCGCGGCTCGCCGACGAGCCGCTGCGTGCGCGGTTCGTCGACGAACATGTAGTGCAGCACCCCGCTCCACCACGCATGCAGCTTGCCCGCGCTCTGGAAGCGCGAGTCGCCGATCAGCAGGTGCAGCCCGCGATCGTGGTCGTGCGCGTCGTAGAACGGCGCGAGGCGGTCCTCCTTCGCCCAGTAGAACTCGAAATACCCGAACGGCGTGTCGTCGAAATAGCCGATCATCGGATGCATGTGCGGATCGGCAAGCCGCTCCGCGAGATACGCGGCGTGCTCGTCGAGCGTGCCGCGCTGATCCCAGAAATGCGCGACGCGATCGAGGTTCATCCAGTCGCTGAACAGCTGCGCATGGGCATCGATGTCGACGGTGCGCAGGCTGAACGTCATCCCGACCTGCGGCATGTAGCGCGCATAGATCTCGCCGGCCGGCGACGGCGGCCGCACCGGATGCCGATGGCCGTTCGTGATCGTGTAGCGCAGCGGCATCCCGCCCGACGCGGGCGCCTTCAGCCACGGCTGCGGGTTCTGCCAGAACGTTGCGCGCGATGCGCTCAGGCGCAACCGGTCGCCCGCGACCTGCGCGCCGTCGATCACGCCTTCGCGCACCGCGCGGTCGACGTACGACGCGACGGCCGCCCGATCGGCGCCGCCGAGCGGCACCGACACCGTCGCCGCGTCGTGCCGCGTGTCGGTGTTGAACAGTGCGACGAATGCCGCGAGCAGCGCGGCCGGCGGATCATCGGGCCGCCACGAATCGAGCGTGCGCTCGGCGGCGGGCGTCGCCGGCCCGTGCGCGGCGCCGTCAAGTGCCGCGGCCACCTCGCCTTCGACGGCGTCTGCCGTGCGCGCCGGCTTCGTCATCGTGTCTTCCATCACAGTGCTCCCGCGTCGTGGCGGTCGGCGAGGATGTGCAGCCCTCGCTCGAGCGCCGGAAACAGGCTGCGCTGGAAGTTGTTCCAGCGCAGTTCGAGAATCGTGTCGTCCGGCGCGATCGGTGTGTCGAGCACGTCGCAGATCACCTCGCCGGAATCGATGCCGTTGTCGACGTAATGGAACGACGCGCCCGTCATCGTCACGGGTTCGACGCGCGACGTCGCGCCGCTCGCCCAGTCGACCCGTTCGCCGCGCGCGCCGTGCAGCGCGTCGAGCGTCGCCCATGCGCCGCGCCGCTGGTACGGCGAATCGTCGGCCGTGATGCCGGGGTGGATGTTCGCGATGCGGCGGTGAAAGCGCGCGCCGGGACGCACGAGTTCGTCGAGGATCACGAGCAGCCCGTCGAGCACCACCACGTCGGCGTCGAGTTCGAGCAGGCGTTCGAGCAGGCGGCGCTCGAACGCCTGCTTGCCGGTCACGCGCTCGCGCGCGTCGCGCGGCAGCCGGCGGTACGTCGACGCAATCGTGCAGAACAGTTCGTCGACCGGCCGGCCCTGCACGGTCAGCCCGTCGGGCAGAATCCACGGGCGGCCCGGCGTGCGCGTGAAGCCGTAGTCGGCGACCTTCGCTCGATCGGCCGGCGAGCCTTCGTCGTCGTCGACGATCACGCCTTTCAGCGTATAGCGTTCGCCGAGCGGCGAATCGTTCAGGCGCTCGACGAGGAATTCGAGCGGCGCCTTCATGTAGCGCGTGCCGCCCTGGTAAGCGACCGGCTGGCCGGCGCGATCGGCCGCGCCGTTGCGCAGCGACTGGATGTAGACGAGATTTTTCTTCGGCATGGAGGCGTCGTGGAAAAAGCGGACGACGGCGCCGCGGCCCGCCCGCGCCGGCCCGAAGGCCGGCCGGCGCGCCGCGGCGCGCGGCGTCACCAGTTGTATTTCGCGGTGGCGATCACCGTGCGGTCGGTACCGAAAATGCAGACGCTCGTCGACTGGCAACCGCTGATGTAGTGGCGGTTGAACAGGTTCGTCCCGTTCACGGCAAAGCGCCAGTTACGCGTGTCGTAGTGCACGCCCGCGTCGAACAGCGTGTAGCTCGCGACCGTCAGCGAGTTGTCCGCCGCACCGGCCGACGCACTCTGGTAACGGACGCCGCCGCCCAGGCCGAAGCCCGTGAGCGGCCCCGTGTGCCACGTCCAGTCCGCCCACAGCGACGCCATCTGGCGCGGGCGCGGAATGTCGACCGGCCAGTTGTTCAGCGACGCGTCGTTCGCCTTCACGTTCTTCACGTCCTGGTAGACGTAGGACGCGATCAGCGACAGGTTCCGCGTGAGCTTGCCGGTCGCGTTCAGCTCAATCCCGCGCGAACGCACTTCGCCGGTCTGGACCGACGTCGTGCCGGTCGGGTCGAGATTCGTCGGCGTCGGCGTGAGCACGTTGGTCTGGTTGATCTGGTAGATCGCCGCGCTCAGCATCAGGTTCCGGCCGGGCGGCTGCCAGCGCAGGCCGGCCTCGATCTGCTTGCCGCGTGTCGGCTGCGGCAGGCCGCCGCCGTACAGGTTCACGCCGATCAGCGGGTTGAACGACGTCGCGTAGCTGATGTACGGCGACAGCCCGTAGTCGCCCTGGTACGTGAGGCCCACGCGGCCGGTGAACGCCGTGACGTCGGCCTTCGACTGCGTGCCGCCCTCGCGATCGTCCATCCGCTGGTTGACCCAGTCCTCACGGCCGCCGAGCGTCAGCGTCCAGCGGTTCCACTTGACCTGGTCCTGCACGTAGAGCCCGAACGTGTTCATCGTCGTGTACGTGTTGGTGCGGTACGTCGTGTTAGGCGGCGAGAACACGGACAGCGTGACCGGCGTGTAGACCGGGTTGTAGATGTTCAGCGTCGATGCGGCGGCGAGCCATTCGCTGTCGGTCGCGGTCTGCCGGTTGTACTGGAAGCCGAGCAGCAGCGTGTGCTCGAGCGGCCCCGTGCCGAACCGGCCCTGCAGGTTGTTGTCGATGTCGAAGCGGCTGTAGTTCGTCTGGAACACGCCGGCCCAGCGGTTGATGTCGGTCAGGCTGCCGTCCGCGAAGCCCGCGCCGAACACCGACCCGTTGTCGAGCGACAGGTGCATCCAGCGCACGTTCTGCCGGAACGTCCACATCGAATTCAGGTTCCGCTCGAACTGGTAGCCGAGCGACCACTGCTTCTTGCGGTAGTAGTTGAAATTCGGGTCGCCGCCGTACACGTCCTTGTCGAGCTGCCCGTTCGGGTTCGGCAGCACCGTGCCTTGCGCCGGCAGGAAGTTCGACGAGATGTCGCCCCAGTCCTGCAGGTACGTGGCCGACAGCGTCAGCGACGTATCCGCGTCCGGGCGCCAGCGGAACGACGGCGCGAGCGCGACGCGCTGGTCGTTGTTCGGCCCCGTCAGCGCGTTGCCGTCGCGTGCGACGCCGACGAACCGGTACGCATACTTGCCGTC
Organism: Burkholderia sp. Bp9142; assembly: GCF_003853415.1. GTDB lineage: Bacteria > Pseudomonadota > Gammaproteobacteria > Burkholderiales > Burkholderiaceae > Burkholderia. The sequence continues at coordinate 138,257 of NZ_QTPP01000004.1, forward strand.
CGCGTCGAGCTTGTCGCCGACGTCGATCATGAACTGCTTGCGCGCATAGTTGCCGAACTGCACGCCGGCTTCGCGCACGCGCTCGCCGTCGGCCGTCTTGGTCTGCACGTCGATGATCGCGCCCGGGTCGCCCGCGCCGTACAGCACCGACGTCGGCCCGCGCAGCACGGTGATGCTGTCGATCATGTACGGATCGACGCGCCAGCTCGACAGGTTCAGCGTGTTCGGCACCTGCAGGCCGTTCACGTAGGCGGTCGGCGTGAAGCCGCGCAGCGCCGCGTACCAGTCGGAACGGTTGTCCGAGCCGTACGACGAGAAGCCCGGCACGTAGCGCAGTGCCGCGTTCACGTCGGTCGCGCCGGTCATCTCGATCTGCTGCGCGGTGACGACGTTGATCGTCTGCGGGATTTCATTGATCGACGTATCGGTCTTGGTGCCGGTCCTGCTGCGCTTCGCGACGAGACCGACCGTGCCGTCTCCTTCCGAGCCCGCGTTGACGTTGATCGCCGGCAGCGTGCCGGTCGCCGAGCCGCTCGGCGCGCCGGTCGACGCATTGTCCGCCGCGCCGTTGCGTGCATTGCTGCTGGCCGGCGCCGCGGCGCCTGCGTTCACGGCCGGCGCCGTCTGGGCGAATGCGTGCCCTGCCGCCATCCCGAACGCCACGCTTGCCGCGGCTGCGATCGCACGCAAACGCGTGCCTGTTGCCCACTCCATCTTTCTCTGCTCCACTTTTTTGATGCGGTCCCCGACCGCGCCTTTGTCAAAGAGCGAAAGCCATGCGGCCCGCGCTCGCCCCGTCTTGATGTCGTTGTTCATGCAGTGCCCGGGCCGCGCCATCGTCATGGGCGGGCGCGATCCCTTCCTCGAGCGACGCGCAGATCTCGTCCGCGCGGCGCGCCAGGACCGACAGCAGCGTGTCGGACAGGCCGTGGCTGTCTTCGCAGCAGCCTTGCAGGTAGATGCGCGGCGCGAAGTGCTCGGGCGTCGCGAGCAGGTAGTCGCGCGTGACGTCACCGCGCGTGAGCGCATCGCCGAGATGCGGCGCGAGTCCTTCGAGCAGCGTCGAATGCGTGTCGCGCCGGTAGCCGGTCGCGAGCACGAGCGCATCGAAGCGTTCGACACGCGTCGTGCCGTTCATCCGGTCGCGCAGCGTCAGTTCGATGCAGCCGTCGGCGGTGCGCACCGCGGCTTCGATCGCGCTGTTCGCGAGCAGCGCATGACGCGGCGTGCCGTCGATGCGCTGCAGATACAGCATTTCGTAGATCTGCTCGATCAGCGGCCGGTCGACCACCGCGTAGTTGGTGTCGCGGTAGCGCTCGAGCAGCGCGCGGCGTGCATCGTGCGGCTGCGCGTAGACGACGTCGGTGAACTCGGGACTGAAGATCTCGTTGACGAACGGACTGTCGTCGGCCGGCTTCAGCGCGCCCGCGCGCATCACGAGGCTCGCGTCGACGTGCGGGAAGCGGCGCGCGAGGTCGATGAACACCTCGGCCGCGCTCTGCCCCGCGCCGATCACCGCGACGCGGCGGCGCGCGCCGTCCGGCGACGCGGCCAGGCGGTCGATGTCGGTCAGGTACGACGACGAATGGATCACGCGATCGCGGCCGAGCGCGGCGAACGCGTCCGGCACCGCCGGCGTGCCGCCGACGCCGACCGACAGCGCGCGCGTCACGCGCTGGCGCTCATGGCCGGCCGCGTCGCGCGACACCACGCGCAGCGCATCGATCCGCGCGCCTTCGCCGCGCACGGGTTCGATGGCCGTGACGGTCTCGCTGTAATGGACGTGCTCGTCGAACGCGTCGGCGACCCAGCTCAGGTAGTCGTGGAATTCGACACGGGTCGGATAGAAGTTCTTCAGGTTGACGAATTCGTTCAGCCGGCCGCGTTCGAACAGGTAGTTGATGAACGTATAGCGGCTTTTCGGATCGCGCATCGTGACGAGATCCTTCAGAAACGAGATCTGCATCCGGCAGTCGTCGAGCAGCATCCCGCGATGCCAGCCGAAATCCGGCTGCCGTTCGATGAAGCATCGGGCGAGCGGGCGCGCCGCACGCCGCTCCTCGAGGCGCACGGCCAGCGCCAGATTCGACGGCCCGAAGCCGACGCCGATCAGGTCGAATACGGTTTCTCTCTGCATGTCTCTCAGCTCCCTTGTCGGTGAAACCGGCCCGTCAGACGTGACGGCCGGTGAAGAAGGTCTCGCGCAGCGTGCGCATCCACAGCGGCTGCACGTCGGCGAGCGCCAGGCGGCGCTGCCGCGCGAAGCCATGCCGCGCGAGGGTATCGACGACCCGCGCGCGGCCGGCCGGGACCGCGCAGCCGACCGCTTCGGTGCGCGGGTCGTCGAGAAACAGGTAATGCACGACGGACGGCAGCCAGCCGGCCACGCAATGCGGGCCGCGCCAGCGCGACTCGCCGACCAGCATCCGCAGCCCGCGGTCGTAGTCGCGCGCGCCGACGTGCGGCGCGAGCGGGTCTTCCTTCAGCCAGAACGCCTCGACATACGCGAACGGTTCGCCGTCGAAGCAGCCGACGAGCGGGCTCACGTGCGGCTCGGCATCGGGCGCCGTGCCGTCCACGCCGGGCTGCGTGCCCGGCCAGCCGTCGCGCACACGCGGCTCGTCGAACCAGCGCGCGACGCGCGCGGCGTCCTCGGCCGGCTGCCAGCCGCGCAGCGTGAAGCGCACGCCGAGCGCCGGCAGGTCGCGCGCATACACGTCGCCGCGCGGCGCGGGCGGCCGGCGCGGATGACGCCGGCCGTCGGTCAGCATCGGCAGCGTCGCGCACGGCAGATGCGTGCCGACCCGCCACAGATCGGGCTGCTGCGCCCAGCCTTCGCGCATGCACAGGCCGCCATCGGCGAGCACGCCGCTCGCGCGCAGCGCATCGAGCGCGACCACCGGCCACGCGGCCGGGTCGAGCCGGATCGCCGCGCGGCGCACGTCGTCGGAAAACGCGGCGGCGAGCGCGGCCAGCAGCGCGCGGCGCTGATCGGCCGGCGCCGCGCGATGGTTATATGCGACGAGGCGCAGCGTGCCGTCGTCCGCGAGTTGCGCGCGCAGCAGCTGCGCGCCGATGCCGTCGCCCTGCGCGACGCGGATCTCCGCGCCGTCGCGCGCGGCGAACAGGCCGTCCGCGAACGCGAGACGGCAGGTGTCGGGCATCGTGAATCCGTCCGGACGCACTTCAGCCAGCATCGCGCACCTCCTGCGCCGTTTCGGTCGATGCATCGATATGTGCGCCGAGCGCCGCGAGCGTCGGCGACGCGAACACGTCGGCCACCGTCAGCGCATGACCGGCGCGGCTCGCCGCGTCGACGAAGCGCACGACGTCGAACGACGTCGCGCCGGCCTCGAACAGGTCGGCGTCGGGTGCCGGCGCGGCCGTCGCGAACGTGTCCGACCACAGCGCGCCGAGTGCGGCTGCCGTGGCCGGCGCACGCGCCGCCGCCTTGACGCGCGCCGCGTTGTCGGCCGGCGCGGCCGCGACCGCCGTCCGCGCGGCGAACAGCGCATCGGGCGCGCCGAGCGCCGCTTCCTGCGCATCGGCGAAACGCGCGACTTCGTCGTGATAGCGGTCGACGAGCGCATCGACGAAGCCGCCGTCGAGCACTTCGTCCGCATACGAGAACGCGGCGCTCACGCGGCCGTCCGGATGCTCGACCACATCCAGCTCCAGCGTGAATACCACGCGATGGCGCACATCGTCGAATGCGGCGAGCGACAGGCCCGCCCAGTCGCGCGCGGCGGCGCCGGTCGGGCGCAGGTAGTTGAACATCACCTGGAACAGCGGATTGGCCTGCGCGGCACGCGGCGCGCGCAGCGCCGCGACGACGTCGGCGAACGGCACGTCGGCATGCGCATACGCGGCGAGCGCCGTATCGCGCACTTGCGCGAGCACGTCCGTGCGGCGGGCCGCCGCATCGATCCGCGTACGCACGACCACGGAATTGATGAAGAGCCCGAGCGCTTCGCGCGCCGCATCGCCGGTCAGCGCGCGGGTCGACGCGAGCACGCCGACCGGCTGGTCGGCCGCGCCGGTCACGCGGAACAGCGCGGTGTTGAGCGCCGCGTGCAGCAGCATCGGCAACGTCGCGTGCGCAGCGGACGCGGCGTCGCGCGCGGCACGAATCAGCGCCGCGTCGAACTCGAACGCGATGCGTGCCGCTCGCCATTGCGGGACGGCTGGCGCGTTGGCGCGCCGTGGCAGCATGGACGACGGCAGGTCGGCCAGCGCGTCGCGCCAGTACGCGACACGGGCCGGATGACACGGCGCGGGCAGCACGAGCGGCGTGTTTTCCGCGGTCATCGACGTCGCTGCCGACGATGCCGGCGCCGCGCCGGCACGCACGAGCGCGACGTAGCGGGCACGCACCGCGTCGAACCACAGCTCGATCGATTCGCCGTCCGACACGATGTGATGAATCGTCACCGACAGCACGTGATCGTCCGCCCCGAGTCGCAGCACGCATGCGCGCCACAGCGGTGCATCGACCGCGAGATCGAACGGCGCGAGCGCATCGGCATCGGTCAGCGCCGCCGCGCGGGCAAACGCGTCGGGCTGCGCGGACAGGTCGACGAGCGGCAGCGCGACGCAAGCCGCGGCATCGATCCGCTGGCCCGGCAGCATGCCGTCGCGTACGACGAGCCGTGCGCGCAGCGCCGGGTGCGCGGCCGCCGCCGCCGAGAACGCCGTGCGCAGTGCGTCGACGTCGAGCGGACCGCGCACGCGCAGCGCGACCGGAATGTTGTACGCCGCGCTGTCCGGCTGTGCCCGCCACAGGAACCACAGGCCGAGCTGCGCGGGCGACAGCGGCCACACGCCACGCGCATCGGGTTTGACCACCGCAACGCCCGGCGCCGCGGCCCCGGCGCGCGCGGCGCGCGGCGCGTCGGCCACCTGGCGCGCATATTGCGCGAGCACCGGCGCTTCGAACAGCGCACGCACCGGCACGTCGCGGCCGAGCCGCTCGGCGACGCGCGTCGCCACGCGCACCGCTGCCAGCGAATGGCCGCCGAGTTCGAAGAAGTGATCGCCGCGGCCGACGCGTTCGACGTTCAGCACGTCGCGCCAGATCGCCGCGAGCGCGGTTTCGTCGCCGTCGTGCGGCGCTTCGTATGCGCGTTCGACGCGCACCGGGGCCGGCAGCCGCGCACGGTCGACCTTGCTGTTCGCGTTGCGCGGCAGCGCGTCGAGCACGATCAGCTGGGCGGGCACCATGTAGTCGGGCAGCGTGCGGCGCAGATGCGCGTCGAGCGCCGCGGCTTCGACCGGTTGGGCGGCGGCCTGCGCGTCGGCGGTCAGTTCGACGTACGCGACGAGCTGCGCCTGCGCACCCTGCCCGTGCACGACCGCGCACGCCTCGCGCACCGCATCGTGCGCGGCCAGCTGCGCCTCGATCTCCCCGAGTTCGATGCGCAGCCCGCGCAGCTTCACTTGATGATCGACGCGGCCGATGAAATCGAACACGCCGTCCGCGCGACGCCGCACGAGGTCGCCCGTGCGATACAGGCGCGCGCCCGGCGCGCCATACGGATCTGGCACGAAGCGCTCGGCCGTCAGCGCGGGGCGATCGAGGTAGCCGCGCGCGACGCCGATCCCCTCGCCGCCCAGGTACAGCTCGCCGATCACGCCGACCGGCAGCGGATGCAGCCGCTCGTCGAGCACGTGCGCGGTGCGCGCGCCGACCAGCGTGCCGATCGGCAGATAGGCGGCGTCACCCAGCTTCGCGACATCGTCGCCGGGACGGAACATCCACAGCGTCGGCGTGATCACGGTTTCGGTCGGGCCGTAGCCGTTGACCACGCGCACGTTCGGCATCGCGCGGCGCAGCATCGCGAACGCTTCGCGCGACGTCGCTTCGCCGCCGACGGTCAGCGAGCGCAGCGTCGGCGGCGCGCCGTGCGCGAGCGCCCATTCGGCGAGCTGCGCGGCGCAGCCGGGCGGCACGTAGGTCATCGTCACGCCGTCGCGGACCATCATCGCGCAGGTCTGCGCGGGCGGCCACAGCACGTCGGCCGTCACCGACACGGCGGCGCCCGACAGGTATTGCGAAAACCAGCCTTCGTGCGCGCCGTCGAAGTTGACCGACTGGAACAGCAGGAACACGTCGTGCTCGCCCGCGCCGTAGCGCTGCGCGATCGCCACGCAATGCCGCGCGAACGACGCGTGATCGACGATCACGCCCTTCGGCTTGCCGGTCGAGCCCGACGTGTAGATCGCGTACGCCGCATGACCGGGCAGCACGTCCGGCAGCGCGACGTGGGCCGCTGCGTCGAGCGCGTCGACTTCGTCCGCGCGCCAGACGCGCAGGGCCGGCAGTTCGGGCAGCGATGCGGCGCTCGCGCCGTCGGTCAGCACGTGCGCGATGCCCGCATCGCCGACGATCTGCGCGAGCCGTTCGCGCGGATGGGCCGGATCGAGCGGCACGAACGCGGCGCCCGACTTCAGCACCGCGATCAGCGCGACCAGCAGGTCGACCGAACGCTGCAGCGCGACGCCGACGCGCATCTCGGGCCGCACGCCGGCCGAGACGAGATTGCGCGCGATGCGTGCCGCGCGCGCGTCGACCTCGCCGCGCGTCAGCGCACGATCGATGTCGGCGACGCCGCGTGCGTCGGGGCGTGCCGTCGCATGCGCGGCAATGCGCGCGTGCACCGGGACGAACGGTGCGGCTTCGGCGGCGCCCGCCGGCGCGTTCCATCCGAAGAGCTGCGCGCGTTCGCCGGCCGGCAGCCAGTCGAGATCGCCGACCGGCATGTCGGGGCGCGCGAGCGCATCGCCGAGCAGCGTGACGAAGCGCGCGGCCAGCCGCGCGATCGCGTCCGCGTCGAACAGGTCGAGCGCATGGATGAACGCAGCGTCGAACGTGCCGTCGGGCGTCGCCTCGACGGCGAGCGTCAGGTCGAATTTCGCGGACGGCGTGCCGGACGGCAGCAATGCGGCCGACGCCGCGCCGAGCGCCGGCAGCGCGCGGCGCTCGCCGTACGCGGCCATCACCTGGAACAGCGGATGGTGGCTGGCGCTGCGCGGTACGCCGAGCGCATCGACGACCTGCTCGAACGGCACGTCCTGGTGCATTTGCGCATCGACGAGCGCGCGCTGCGTGCGCGCGACCAGCGACGAGAAATCGCCGTGCGCGGGCACCGCGACGTCGATCGCGAGCGTGTTGACGAAGAAGCCGATCAGGCCGGCCGTTTCCGCGCGCTCGCGGTTCGCGGCCGGCACGCCGACGCAGATCCGCGCGTCACCGGTCGCGCGCGCGAGCAGCGCGTCGAGCGCCGCGAGCAGCACCGCGAACGGCGTCGCGCCCGAGGCGGCCGCGAATGCGCGCAATTGCGCACCGGTGCGTGCGTCGAGCGAAAACACATGACGTGCACCGCGCGCGCTGCGGCGTGCGGGCCGCGCGGCCGCGCCGGGCAGCGTCAGCACGCCGCGCTGCGGATCGAGCCGCTCGCGCCAGAACGCCAGCTGGCGCTCGCGCTCGCCGGCATCGAGCCAGCGGCGCTGCCACAGCGCGTAGTCCGCGTACTGGATCGGCAGCGGCGCGAGCGGCACCGGCGCGCCCGATGCGTACGCGCGATAGAACGCCGCGAGTTCGTCCAGCATCACGCCCGACGACCAGCCGTCCGACACGATGTGGTGAACGGTCAGCGCGAGCCAGTGATGCGTCGCGTCGAAGCGGATCAGGTGCGCGCGCACGAGCGGCGCCGTGCCGAGATCGAACGCGTCGGTTTCGTCGGCCGTCGCGATGCCTTCGGCGCGTGCGGTGCGCTGCGCGTCGGGCAGCGCCTCGAGATCAGTCTCGCGCCACGGGCAGCGCAGCGGCGGATGGATCGTCTGCGCGACGCCGTCTTCTGCTTCGTCGAAGGTCGTGCGCAGCGCTTCGTGGCGCGCGATCAGCGCATCGCACGCGAGCCGCAGCGCATGCGTGTCGAGCGGGCCCGTCAGCGCGAGCCGCTCGGTGATGTGATACGCGTCCGGCGCGTCGATCAGCCGCGCGTGCAGCCACAGCCGCGTCTGCGCGAACGAGGCCGGCACGCGGTCGTGGCGCGCCGTGCGCGGCGGGATCGGCAGCACGCGGAAGTCGATGCCGGCCGCGCCGAGTTTGTCGATGAACACGGCGCGCTGCGCGTCGGGCAGTTGCGCGAAGCGCGTCGCGAGCGCGAGCCAGTCGGGTTGAACCTTCGTCATCCGTCGTCCTTATTGGGTTTCCAGTTCGCCGAGCAGCGCGTCGATCGCGCTCGCCGCGTCGGTCGCGCCGCGGGCCGCGCAGGCCGAGTCGATCGCGTCCGCGCAACGTGCGAGCGTGCGGGTGTCGAACAGCGTGCGCAGCGGCAGCGCGAGGCCCCAGTGCAGGTTCGCCTGCGCATGGGCCTGCGTCGCGAGCAGCGAGTGGCCGCCGAGCAGGAAGAAATCGTCGTCGCGGCCGATCGCGTCCACGTGCAGCACGCGCTGCCAGATCGCTGCGAGCGCGCGCTCCGTGTCGGTCTCGAGTTCGACGGCCGCGGCCGCCTCGCGCACCGGCGCGGGCAACGCATGGCGATCGCACTTGCCGTTCGGCGTGACCGGCAGCGCGTCGAGCTCGATCAGCTGCGATGGCACCATGTACGCCGGCAGTTGCGCGCGCAGCGAATCCAGCAGCGCCGCACGGTCGAGCGGACCCGCGTCGCCGCGTGCGACATAGCCGATCAGCTGCTCGTCGCGCACGATCACGACCGCGTCGTGCACGCCCGGCGCCGTGCGCAGCAGCGCCTCGATTTCACCGGGCTCGATCCGCTGGCCGCGCAGTTTCACCTGCGTGTCGACGCGGCCGAGGTAGTCGAGCGCGCCATCGGCGCGGCGCCGTGCGAGGTCGCCGGTGCGATACATGCGCGCGCCCGGCACGAACGGATCGGGCACGAAGCGATCGGCGGTCAGCCCCGGACGGCCGAGATAGCCGCGCGCGAGGCCCGCGCCCGCCAGATACAGTTCGCCGGTCGCGCCGGCCGGCACCGGCTGCCATGCCGCGTCAAGCACGTGCAGCTGCAGGTTCGCGATCGGATGGCCGATCGGCACCGCGACGGCGCGCGCGTCGTCGGGGCCGCAGGTCCAGTGCGACACGTCGATCGCGGCTTCCGTCGGTCCGTACAGGTTCACGAGCGTCGCGTCCGGCATGAGCCGTGCAACCTTCGCGACCAGTTCGGGCGCGAGCGCCTCGCCGCTCGCGACGATCAGGCGCACGCTGTCGCATTGCGCAGCGGACGAGAAATCGTCGAGATAGGCGGCGAACGCGGCCAGCATCGACGGCACGAAGTGCAGCACCGTCACGCCGTGCGCATGGATCGCGGCCGCGAGGCGGGCCGGATCGCGGTGGTCGCCGGGCGCGGCGATCGCGAGCTTCGCGCCGGTCGCGAGCGGCCACACGAATTCCCATACCGACACGTCGAAGCCGAACGGCGTCTTGTGCAGCACGACGTCGTCGCGCGTCAGCCGGTATGCGTGCTGCATCCACGCGATCCGGTTCGCGAGCGCGCCGTGCGAGTTGCCGGCGCCTTTCGGCTTGCCGGTCGAGCCGGACGTGTAGATCAGGTACGCGAGCCGGGCGTCGTCGACGATGTCGGCCGCGGCGTCTGCGGCGACATCGCCCGATGCGGCGGCTTCGTCGGCGAGCAGATCGGCCACCGTCAGCAGTTGCGTCGTCGCGTCGTCGCCGAGCGCGGCCTCGACCTGCCCGCGCAGATGGGCCTGCGTGATCGCGACCGCGGGCCGCGCGTCACGCAGCAGATACGCGATGCGCTCGGCCGGATAGTCGGGATCGACCGGCAGGTATGCGGCGCCGGCCTTCAGCACGCCGACGAGCGCCGTGACCATGTCGAACGAGCGCTCGACGCACAACGCCACGGGCGTATCGGGCCGCACGCCGCGCCGGCGCAATGCGGCGGCGACGCGCGTCGTGTTCAGATCGAGTTCGCGATAGGTCACGCGTTGCACGCCACCGCGGGCATCCGCGTATTCGAGCGCGATCGCATCGGGCGTCGCCTGTGCCACGTCCGCGAATTGCAGGTGCAGCGGCTGCCGTTGCGCGTCCGGCCACGTCCGCGCGGTGTCCTGCGCGAGCGCCAGTGCGCCGCGCGTCGCGTCGTCGGCGATCGACAGCGTGCCGAGCAGTGCGTCCGGCGTGCGGGCCAGCGCATCGAGCGCGCACGCGAACGCGCGGTGCCAGGTCTCGACCTGGCGCGCATCGACGCGCGCGGTGTCGTAGCCGTAGTCGATCGTCAGCCCGGCGCCGCTCTCGATCACGAGCGTCAGCGCGAAATCGGTCGATTCGACGCTGCGCACGTCGCTCAGCGCGAGCGCGCGCGGATCGGCTTCACGCGCCGTATCGTCGACCGGATAGTTCTCGAACACGACCAGCGTGTCGAACAGCGCGCCGCCGGCGCCGCGCGCCCAGCGCTGGATGTCGGCGAGCGGCGTGTGCGCATGCTCGGCGGCGGCCGCGTTCTCGCGCTGCAGCGTCTGCAGCCAGTCGGCCGCGCGCTGCTGCGGCGCCGGTGCCGTGATCACCGGCAGCGTATTGATGAAGAGACCGAGCACCGTGTCGACGTCCGCGAGCGCATCGGGACGGCCCGCGACGGTCGCCCCGAATGCGACGGCCGGCTGGTGCGTCATGCGCTGCAGCGTGAGCGCCCAGGCACCCTGCACCAGCGTGTTGACGGTCAGCTTCAGCGCACGCGCCGTTTGTGCGACGCGCGTCATCGCATCCGCGTCGATCGTTGCGCGCCACGTGACCATCTCGGCGTCCGCGCGGTCGGCCACGCGCTCGGCGATCAGCGTCGGCGCATCGAGGCGCGCGAGCCGATCGGTCCAGAAGCGTTCGTCCGCGGCGCGATCGCGCGTGCCGAGCCACGCGATGAAGTCGCGATAACGCAGTGTCGGGCGGCTCGCGAACGGCGACACCGCATCGGGGTCGCGATAGTCGCGCAGCACGTCCGCGAGCAGGCGCGCGGTGCTCCAGCCGTCGAGCAGCACGTGGTGGCGCGTCCAGACGACGCGCCATGCGTCGTCCGCGACGCGGATCAGCGTGAGCCGCATCAACGGCGGCTCGCGCCAGTCGAAGCCGCGTGTGCGGTCCGCCGCGAGCCATGCGTCGAAATCGGTGTCCAGCGTGTCGCCGCGCGTGCGCCAGTCGAGCTGCTCGACCGGCATCTGCGCATGGCGATGCACGCACTGCAGCGGCCCGGCCTCGTCGGGCATCACGCTGGTGCGCAGGATGTCGTGGCGCGCGACGGATGCGCCGAACGCGGCCGCGAGCCGGTCGGCATCGAGCGCCGTCGCGGTCGCGACGAGCTGGTTCACGTAGCTTGCGTGACCGGGCGCGAACAGCGCATGGAACAGGATCCCCTGCTGCATCGGCGACAGCGGATACACGTCGTCGATCGTGCGCCAGTCGAGCGGCGCGCGCTCGATCGCGGCCTGCGTGAGGCCGGCCGCCTGCGCGAGCGGGAAATCGCCCGGCGTCGCCCCGCCGCCGCGGTGCGCGACACGCGACGCGCATGCGTCGGCGAGTTCGCGCAATGCGGCTGCAAAGCGTTCGGCGAATGCCTCGATCGTCGCGCGCTCGAACTGCGGCGCGCCGTATACCCAGTGAATCTTCAGCGTGCGCGCGCCGTCGCGGCCGGTATCCAGATATGCATGGATCGCGAGCGTGTTGCCGAGCGGCCCCTGAGGATCGCGTTCGATGCCGGTGCCGCCGAAGCGCGGCACGAGCGTCGCGTCGCGCGGCACGTCGAACTGGCCGAGATAGTTGAACGTGACGCGCGGACGCGGCACGGCGGCCAGTGCCGCACGCGTCGCCGCGTCGCCGTGGTGCGCGAGCACGCCGAAGCCGAGCCCCTTGTGCGGCACCGCGCGCAGCGTGTCCTTGACCGCGCACAGCGTGTCGCGCGCCGTGGCTTCGACCGGCAGCATCACCGGATAGTGGCTGGTCAGCCAGCCGATCGTGCGGCTCGCGTCCGCATCGTCGAACAGCGCCTCGCGGCCATGCCCTTCGAGCTCGACCCGGCACGAGGCGCCACCGTCGGCACCGGCCAGCGCCAGTGCGAGCGCCGCGCCCAGCAGTTCGATCGTCTGCGTGCGATACGCGGCGTGCGCGTCGGTCAGCGCGGCACGGGTCAGCGTCGCGTCGATCGTCTGCACGACGACGGCCGCATCGGCGTTCGTCGCCGGTGCGTCCGGATGATCGGGCACGAGGTCGTCACCCTGTGCCATGCCGGCCCAGTATGCCGTTTCAGCGGCGAACGGCGATGCCGGTTCGGTCGCGGCCCGCGCGAGGCGTGCGGCCCATGCGTCCGCGCGCAGGCCCGGCTGCGACAGGCGCACCGGCGCGCGTTCGCATGCGGCGCGATACGCGGCGTCCAGGTCGTCGAGCAGGATGCGCCACGACACGCCATCGACGATTGCATGGTGAATCGCCAGATACAGCTGCGTCGAGCCGTCCGGCAGCCGCGTCGCGCACGCGCAGGCGAGCGGCCCGCGGCCGAGATCGAGGCGGCGCTGCACTGCGTCGAAGCGCGCCAGTGCATCGGCGTCGTCGCGTGCGGCCACCTCGACGAACGGCAGCGCGTCGTACGGCTTCGCCGCCTCGCTCGCATGCCAGTTGCCGTCCGCGCCGCGCGCGAAGCGCTGGCGGAATGCGTCGTGATGGGTCAGCAGCGTATCGAACGCGCGCGCGAATGCATCGGCGTCGAACGGGCCGCGCACGTCGAACGCGACCGACTGGTTCCAGTGGCCCGGATGCGGCACGTCGAGCGCGAAGAAGCGCTGCTGCGCGGGCGTCAGGATCGCCGCGACGGCCGGCGCGGACCGAGCCTGCGCCAGCGTTGCGGATGCCGACGTCGATGCCGGCGTTGCAGCGGCGACCTCCTCGGTCTTCGCGATGCGCGCGAGTTCGGCGACCGTCGGGCCGTCGAACAGCTGCTTCGGCGTGAAACGCACGCCGCGCTTGCGGGCGCGTGCGATCACCTGCAGCACGAGAATCGAGTCGCCGCCGAGTTCGAAGAAGTTGTCGTCGCGGCCGACGTGCGGCGCCTTCAGCACCGCTTGCCAGACTTCGGCGAGCGCCGTCTCGACCGGGCCCTGCGGCGCGTCGCCGAAGGCCGTCGCCACCGGTGCGGCCGCCAGTTCGCGCAGTGCCGCGCGATCGATCTTGCCGTTCGCCGTCACCGGCAGCCGCGCGAGCGCGACGAACTGCGCAGGCACCATGTAGTCGGGCAGCGTCGCGCCGAGCGCCGCGCGCAGGGCGGCTTCGTCGAATGCCGCGCCGTCGCGCATCACGACGAACGTCGCGAGCCGCAGGCGGCCGTCGTGCTCGATCGCGAGCGTCTCGGCCTGCGCGATCGGGCCGGCCGCGCGGACCGCCGCGCTCACCTCGCCCGGTTCGACGCGATAGCCGCGAATCTTCACCTGGTCGTCGATACGGCCGAGGAACGCAAGACGGCCGTCCGCGCGCAGACGCACGCGGTCGCCGGTGCGATACAGGCGCGCGCCGGGCGTGAACGGATCGGGCACGAAGCGCTCGGCGGTCTGCGCCGGCCGGTTCAGGTAGCCGCGCGCGACGCCCGGCCCGCCCAGATACAGTTCGCCCGTCGCACCGGCCGGCACGCATGCGCCGAACGCGTCGAGCACCAGTGCGCGCGCATTCGGCAGCGGCGTGCCGAGCGGCACGCCGCTCGCCGGGTCGCGCGCATCGGCGGCGATCGATGCGGTATCGCACACGATCGCGCCGACGGTCGCTTCGGTCGGCCCGTAATGGTTGATCACGCGGCAGGCCGGCGCGAGCGCGGCCAGGCGCGCGACGAGCGCCCACGTCAGCGTTTCACCGCCGGTCACGAGCGCGTGGCACGGCAGCACGTCGGCCGGCACGCGCGCGTCGAGCAGCGCCTGCAGGTGGCTCGGCACGATCTTCAGCACGCCGACGTCGCGACGGCGCATCTCTTGCGCGAACAGGTCCGGATCGAACGCGCACGCGGCCGGCAGCAGGTGCAGCGTGCGGCCCGCGCACAGCGCGCCGAACAGCGTCGTATGGCCGAGGTCGGCGGCGACGGTCGACACCATCGCGAACGACGCGTCCGGCGCGAACGCGAGTTCGTCGAGCATTCCGTGCACGTAGTCGGCCAGCGCGCCGTGCGATACGACGACACCCTTCGGCGTGCCGGTCGAACCCGACGTATAGATCAGATAGGCGCCCTGTTCCGGATGCGGCGCGGCGCGTACGCCGGCCGCATGCGCGAGCGTCGCGTCCTGCGTGAGCGTGTCGACGTCGAGCGGCTGCGCGTCGATGCCGGACGGCCACGCGGCCCCATCCCGACCATGCGCGACGAGCGCCCAACGCGCGCCGCAGTCGGCGGCCGCGGCCGCCAGGCGTGCGGTCGGCTGCGCCGGGTCGAGCAGCACGGCCAGCGCGCCGGCCTTCAACGCGCCGAGCAGGCCGACGACGAAGCGGACCGAGCGCTCGATGCAGACGATGACGGGCGCTTCGGCCGTCGCGCCGCGCAGTGTCAGTGCGTGCGCGATGCGGTTCGACGCGTCGTCGAGTTCGGCGAACGTGAGCGATGCCGACGCATCGGCGAGCGCGACGCGATGCGGATAGGCCGCCGCCTGCCGTGCGAATGCGGCGACGATGTCGGCGTGTTCGACGCTCAGCGCGCGGCCGTCGCGCGGCTGGCGCGACGCCGGCGACGCATCGCACGGCAGCGCGGCCGTCGTGCATTGCGGTTCATGTGCGGCGGCCGCGACGAGCGCCGCATAGCTGTCGAGCCATGCGCGCGCGGTGTCGGCGTCGATGCAGTCGGTCGCGTAGGCGGCGACGAGTTCGATCCCGTGCGCGTCGTCGGTGAAGTCCAGCGCGAAGTCGAAGCGCGCGGCGAGATCGGGCCCCGGCGTCGCGACCGCGGTCGCGCCCGGCAGCACGCTGTCGTGCCGCGCATCGAACTGCTGCGCGAATTTCACGCGCAGCCATTCGTCGCCGCGCTTGACGGGCGGCTTCACCGCATCGACGACGCGCTCGAACGGCACGTCCTGGTGCGCGACCGCGTCGAGTGCGGCCGTGCGGGCCGCGTCGACCAGCGCGCGGAACGGCAGCGTCGGCGCCACGCGCACGCGCAGCGCAACCGTATTCAGGAACAGGCCGAGCAGCGCGCGGGTTTCCGGGCGCTGGCGATGCGCGACCGGCACGGCGACGACGACGTCCGTCTCGCCGGTCAGGCGCGCCAGCCATGCATCGAGCGCGGCCAGCAGCACCGTGAAGACCGTGGCCTGCGCGTCACGCGCGAGGCGCCGCACGTCGGCCGCGACCGCGTCGGGCAGGCGGTGCGACACGCGCGCGCCTTGCAGCGTGCGCGTCGCGCCAGGCTGGCGGTCGACCGGCAGCGCGAGCGGGCCCGGCACGTCGCGCAATGCGGCGCGCCAGTATTCGAGCTGACGCTCGCCTTCGCCGCAAGCGAGCATGTCGCGCTGCCAGTCCGCGTAGTCGGCGTACTGGATCGGCAGCTCGGGCAACGACGGTTCACCGCCCTCCGCATACGCGCGGTACGCGGCCGACAGCTCGTCGAATGCGCAGCGCGAGCTCCAGCCGTCGGTAATCGCGTGGTGCGCGGTCAGCAGCAGCCGGTGGCGCTCGTCGGCGAGCACGATGAGCGTCGCGCGCAACAGCGGCCCGCGCGACAGATCGAAGGGCTCGCCCGCGTCGCGTTCGGCAATGCGCGCGGCTTCCGCATCGCGCGCAGCCGGCGGTTGCCCGCGCAAGTCGAGCGTCGTGATCGCGACCGGCAGGCGTGCATGAACGCGCTGCATCACGATGCCGTCGTCGTTGTCGACGAGCGTCGTGCGCCACGCGTCGTGCCGTCCGATCACGTGATCGAGCGCACGCTGCAGCGCGTCGCGGTCGAGCGCGCCGTCGATCGTCCAGTGCGCGGCAATGTGATAGGCGGCGCTCGCATCGCGCGTCTGCGCGAGGACCCAGAAGCGTTGCTGCGCGAGCGATGCCGCGCGATCGACATACGCCGCAGCCGCCGCGGCATCGGCCGGCGCACGGCGCGCGGCGATCGCGGCCAGCGGCTCGCCCGTTTCGCGTTCCGCGCGATCGACGTGCGCGGCCAGCTCGGCCAGCGCCGGATCGGCGAACAGCGTGTCGAGCCGCAGGTTCACGCGCAACGCGGCGCGGATCGCGGCCTGCAACTGCATCGCGGCGAGCGAATCGGCGCCCAGTGCGAAGAAGCGGTCGTCGCGCGACGGCGTCGCGTCGAGGCCGAGCAGCGTCCGCCAGACACCGGCGATCTGCTGTTCGGTCGGCGTGCACGGTGCGTCGCCCGTGTGTCGTTCGGTATCGCGTGCGGCGGCGATGCGCTCGCGCAGCGCGGCACGGTCGAGCTTGCCGTTCAGCGTGTACGGCAGTGCATCGCAGCGCACGAACCGGTGCGGCTGCCACGCGGCGGGCAACTGCGCGCCCACGTGCGCCTTCAGCGCCGCATCGTCGGCGGCCGCACGCAGCGCGACGCACGCGATCAGCCGCGCCGGCCCGTCGCCGGTTTCGGCGATCACGGCCGCGTCGGCCACCGCCGGATGCGTGCGCAGGCACGCGGCGATTTCCGCGGGCTCCACGCGCACGCCGCGCACCTGGATCTGGTCGTCGAGACGGCCGAGATAATCGAATGCGCCGTCGGCGCGCAGGCGCGCGAGGTCGCCGGTGCGGTACACGCGCGCACCGGGCTCGCCGTGCGCATCCGGAATGAAGCGTTCGGCCGTCAGCGCCGGGCGGCCGTGATAGCCGCGCGCGACGCACACGCCGCCGAGGAGCAGTTCGCCGCCCTCGCCCATTTCGCCCGACGCGCCTGCCGCGTCGCCATCGATACGCGCGACACGCGGACCGATCACGCGGCCGATCGGCAGCGACGCATACGCATCGTTCGCGGCCAGCTCGGGCGTCTCGCCTGGTTCGACCGGCCACAGCATCGGCGAGATCACGGCCTCGGTCGGCCCGTAGCCGTTGACCAGGCGCACCGACGGGAACGTGCGGCGCACGAATTCGAAGGCCTGCTGCGGCAGCGCCTCGCCGCCGAACGCGAGCACGCGCAGGGCCGAAGGCACGCCGTCGCGCGCGGCGACGGCGGCGAATTCGCGCAGGTAGGCCGGCGGAAACGCGGCGACGCTGACTGCTTCGCGCACCATCAGCGCATGCGCGGCGTCCGGCGCGAACGGCTGCGGCGGCGCAATCGTCACGCTGGCCCCGACAGCGAGCGGCGCGAGCCAGCATTCGTGCGCGGCGTCGAAATTGACCGACGCGAAATGCAGCAGGCGATCGCCGCCTTCGATCGGCAGCGCGGCCGCGAGCGCGTCGCAATGCGCGGCGAGCGGCCCGTGCTCGACGACCACGGCCTTCGGCGTGCCAGTCGAGCCCGACGTATAGATCATGTACGCGGCCGCGCGCGGATGCACCGGCACGTCTTCGTCGTCGGCAAAGGCGGCGGCATCCGCGCCGTGGTCCAGTGCCGCCGCCGCGTCGAACGCATGGTCGAACGACGTGCCGAGCGCCGCGCGGCCCGCCGCATCGACGATCCCGTGGCGCAGCTGCGCATCGCGCACGATCCAGTCGAGGCGCGCGGCCGGATGACGCGGATCGAGCGGCACGAACACGCCGCCCGCCTTCAGCACGGCCAGCAGCGCGACGAACAGCTCGCAGGAGCGTTCGACGCAGACGCCGACCCGCACTTCCGCGCCGACACCGGCCGCGCGCAGCTGGCGGGCAAGGTGCGACGCACGCGCGTCGAGCGCGCCGCGCGACAGGCGCAGGTCGTTCTGGAAAGGCGCGGCGAGCGCGGGCGCGTCGGGCGCACGGCGCGCCAGTTCGCGGATTCGGTGGTGCAACGCAGTCGGGAAACTCGTCATGTGCGTGAAATCCTTCGGTCCGGCCGCTTCGGCCAAGTCTCGGGGCCGCTTGGGGCGGCTTCATTGGTGTGACGAACGGCGCGGCCGATTTTTTACCGTTTTGCGCGCAAAGCCCGAACGGACGCATTTTTCGAAGGCATCGCTAAATATTTGCGCGGCCCGTTCGTCTATCAGGGAGGAAAGCCGCAACCGGGCCGGTCCCGCGCGCTGCTTTCGCATCAGTCTTGCCGTTTCCGCATGGTTTGCCTGCCCTTCATTTACCGACGTTGCCGATGACAGCCGCCCACGAGCCTTCTTCCCCGCCGTCCCTCGACGCCTCCCCCGGCCGCCCCGCGGCCCGCCTGATCCTCGCGTTGCTGCGCGAAAGCCGCGCATCGCTCGCGCTGGCGCTCGTCGCCTGCGTGCTCAACGGTGTCGCGAGCGTGCTGCTCGTCGCGACGCTGAACCGCGCGCTCGCGCAACCCGGCGCGGCCGACGCGTCGCTTGCATGGCGCTTCGCGCTGTGCGCGGTGATCGCGCTCGTCACCCGGATCGTGTCGGGCACGCTGTTCGCCCGGCTGTCGCAGGACACGATGGCGCGGCTGCGCGTGCATCTCGCGCGGCGCGTCGGCGCGGCCGAGCTGCGCGACATCGAGCGGATCGGCGCGGCGCCCGTGCAGTCGGTGCTGACCGACGACGCGACCAACGTGTCGATGCTGTTCTTCGCGCTGCCGAACCTGGTGATGCACGGCTCGATCGTGTTCGGCTGCCTCGGCTATCTCGCGTGGCTGTCGTGGCCCGTGTGCCTGCTCGCGCTGACCGCGATCATCGCGGGCTCGCTCGGCTATCACACCGGCGATCGCCGCGCGATCGCGTCGCTCGAAGCAGCCGGCCAGGCGCAGGACCGCCTGTTCGGCTATCTCGGCTCGCTGTTCTCCGGCGCGAAGGAACTGAAGCTGCATGACGCGCGCGCACGCCAGTTCGTCGACGGCCAGCTCGGCGCCGCCATCGGCGAGGTGCGCGATCACCGCCGCCGCGCGTTCAGCGCGTATGCGGTCGGCGTCGGCTGGATCATCTTCCTGTTCTACGTGTTCCTCGGCGCGGCCGCGTTCTGGCCGCAGTTGGGCGTGCACGCCGATGCAAGCACGGCAGCCGGCTACGTCGTCGTGTTCCTGTTCATGCTGGTGCCGCTCGACGGACTGCTGAACAACCTGCCGACCGTCAATGCGGCGCGCGTGTCGCTCGGGCGGATCGAAGGCGTGATGGCCGAGTTCGGCGCACTGCGCACGGTGCCGCCCGCCAGCGACGCGCTCGACGTGCCGCCGGCCGGCGCCGTCACGCTGCGCGGCGTCACGCATGCGTATTTCCACGAGCGCGACGAACGGATGTTCCGGATCGGGCCGATCGACCTGACGATCCGGCCGGGCGAGCTCGTGTTCATCGTCGGCGGCAACGGCAGCGGCAAGACCACGCTCGCGAAGGTGCTGACCGGGCTCTACGAGCCGGAGGAAGGCACGATCGAGGCCGACGGCCGGACGATCGGCTGGCGCGAGCGCGCCGCGTACCGGCAGCGCTTCAGCGCGGTGTTCAACGACTTCCACCTGTTCGACGCACTGCTCGGCATCGTCGATCCGGACGATCCGGCGCGTGCGCAGGCCGATGCGCGCGCGAACGCGCTGGTCGCGAAGCTCGCGCTCGACCACAAGGTGAAGGTCGTCGACGGCGCGTTCTCGAACCGCGCGCTGTCGACCGGGCAGCGCAAGCGGCTCGCGCTCGTCGTCGCGTACCTGGAGGACCGCCCGTTCTACCTGTTCGACGAATGGGCGGCCGACCAGGATCCGTCGTTCAAGGCCGTGTTCTACGAGCAGCTGCTGCCCGAACTGCGCGCGCGCGGCAAGGCCGTGATCGTGATCACGCACGACGACCGCTATTTCGATCTCGCCGATCGCCTGCTGAAACTCGACAACGGGCAGATCGTCAGCGACACGACGCCCGCGCGGTCACGCGCACGGGATGGTGCCGACGCGCTGAGCGCGTAGGCACGTGCGTACACCGGCCGCCCGCGCGCGGCGATTGCGGCGCGCAGGCGGTGCTCGGTTCGGAGGATCGGAAGGATCGGAAGGATCGGAAGGATTGGGAAGGATTGGGAAGGATTGGGAAGGATTGGGAAGGATTGGGAAGGATTCGGAAAAGCCGGAAGGAAACGTCGTTCGGCGTACCTGCGTACGCGTGACGCCACCGGAATGCGGCGTCCCGTTCGCGCGGCACGCGGACGGCAACCCGGCTCCCGACCGCGCTGCCCCGCCCGCTCGCGAGGATCTGCCGGTTCAGCGCACGGCCGGCAGCTTCAGCATCGTATCGGTCATCACGTCGGCCAGTTTGAGCGCCGACATCGGCCCGCCGAACCCCCAGATATTCCGCTCGATGAGCGCGATCCGGCGTTCGCGCAGCGCGGGCACGAAACGCCACACCGGCGAATCGAGCTTCGTGGACAGCGGCACGTCCATCCCCGTCGCGGTGACGAACAGCACGGCGAGATCGCGTTGCCTGAGCAAGTCGGCGGACGTCACGTACAGCGTGCCTTCCCGGGTCGGCTTCCTCGGCCACGGATCGAGCCCCAGCGCGCGTGCGAGGCCCGCCGACGTGCTGTTGCCCGTATAGGCCCAGTAACGGTCGGGCAGCCCGAGATCCTGCAGCAGCGCGATGCGTTCGCCGCTGCGCCCGGCCGCCTTGAGCCGCGACGCATTGCGCGCGATGCCCGCGTCCAGTTGCGCGTCGACCGCCTTCGCGCGCGCATCGCGTCCGGTGACCGTGCCAATCGTCCGGAAGATCTGCCGCATCCAGTCGAGCTGCGTGACGGGCACGCCGTCTTCGGACACGTTCGGGCTGAACTGGAACAGGATCGTCGGCGCGATCCGGTCGAGCGCGGCGAAGATCGGCGCATGCCGGAAGCCGACGCCGATGATGAGATCGGGCTTCACCGCGGCGATCGCCTCGAGCCCCGGCTCCTGCCGCGAGCCGATGTCGGTCACGTGCGCGAGCCGGTCGCTCTCGTAGCCGAGCCAGCCCGGATAGAACGCGGTATCGGCCATGCCGACCGGCACGATGTCGAGCGCGATCACGCTTTCCGCGAACATGAAGTCGAGCGCGACCACGCGCTGCGGCCGCACCGGCATCGTTGCACTCGCCTGCGATATGACGGGATTGCCCGCGAGCGAGCGGCCCGGTGGCGAAGCCGTGCTGCTGCCCTGCCCGCCGCGCGCGTCGTCGGCGACCGCAACGGCCGGGCCAACCAGCGCGCCGCAGCACGCGGCGCCGAGCGCGGCCAGTGCGCCGAGCGCCTGGCGGCGGCCGGCATGCGTCACCGGATCGCGTCCTGCTCGGCGAGCGCCGCGTCGTCCATCGTCAATAGCAGGGGGCAGCTTCCACACAGTTGCGTTTCTCCAGGAATTTCATAGCGCAGGCAGCACACGCGGCGCGCGCGAAACGGCGTCGGCAGCAGCGGCGAGCGCGGCACGGCGTCGCGCACCGGCAGGCGCAGCGGATTCGGCTCGCCCTGGACGTAGGATGCGCCGAACAGCCAGTCGGCGTCGCGAACGGGATCCGCCGCGCATGGCAGTGACCGGTACGTGCCGAGCAGATAGTCGAGCAGGTTGCCCGCGTTGCTCCACAGCACGCGCGGCGTGACGCGGCCCATCGCCGCGAGCAGGTCGATCACCGCGCCGAGATGTGCGACGAGCCCCGCATAGCGCGGCGCGGGATCGGCGCACGGCGCGCCGAGCGCGTCCGGTGCGAAATACAGTGCGGCCGGCATCCCGTCGTCGAGCGCGACGAACGTGCGTTCCGGCGCCATGTCGAGCGGCCGGCCGAGCGTCAGCGCGGCGACCACGCCGGCAGGCGCCGCGCGGCCGAAGTAGTACTTGCTCCATTGCGACATCAGCGCGCGCGCATGCTGCGCCGGATCGCCGCCGTAATGGCGGACCATCGCGTCGAGCACGGCCTCGCGGTAATCGGGCAGCGCGCTGACCGGCACGACGACCCGGCCCGGCGCTTGCGTGTCGTCGGGCATCCCGAGCCACACGACGTCGAGATGCTCGGCAAACGGTTCGGGCGCGAACGCGGAAAAGCGCGTGGCGCATGCGCCGTCGAGCGCCGGCGTCATCGCCCCGCGCGCCGGGCGCGGCGCCCCTCGAGGATCAGCAGTCCGAGCAGGTACGGTGCGCCGATCAGCGCGGTCAGCACGCCGGCCGGCACTTCGCGCGGCGCAACGACCGTGCGGGCGGCCAGATCGGCCAGGCCGAGGATCAGCGCGCCGCACGCGGCCGCGAGCCACAGACGCGTGCGATGCCGGCGTGCGCCGAGCATCGTCGCGACGTGCGGCGCCATCAGTCCGATGAAGCCGACCGGTCCGACCGCCGCGACGGCCGCGCAGGCGGCGAGCGTCGCGATCGTCAGCGCGAGCGGCCGCAACGCGGCGACCGGCAGGCCGAGCGCGGCCGCCTGGTCGTCGCCGAGCGCGAGCATGTCGAGCGGCCGCGCGAGCCATGCGAACACGGGTATCGCGAGCACGCACCACGGCAGCAGCATCGACACCTCGCCCCAGCTGCGGCCGTAGGTGCCGCCGACGAGCCAGACGACGAAGCGCGCGGGCTGCACGCTTTCCTGCGTGATCAGCCATTGCGCGAGCGTGGTCCACAGCGCGCCGATCACGATGCCTGTCAGCGCCACCGCGAGCGGTGCATAACGATGCCGGTGATTCAGCGCGAGCGTGATCGCGAGCGACAGCGCCCCGCCGGTCAAGGCGACCACGGCGAGCGTCACGTGGCCCATCAGCGGCCACGTCGACAATGCGAACAGCGTGACGAGCCCCGCACCCTGCGTGACACCGAGCACTTCGGGGCCCGCGAGCGGATTGCGCACGACGCTCTGCATCGCGACGCCGCTCACGGCCAGCAGCGCGCCCGCGAGGAGCGCGCACAGCAGCCGCGGCATGCGCAGGTCGATCAGCATGCGCGCGAGCGCATCATGGCCCGACAGCGCGGCCGACCAGCGCGCGGGCGACAGCCATTCGGGGCCGGCCGACACGCCGGCGAACACCACGAGCAGGCCGCCCGCGACGAACAGCACGGTGCGCAGCGGCCAGCCGAGCCGTTCGAGCCAGCCGACCACACGCGTCGAGCCGCTGCCGGCCGCGCGTTCGGCCGGCGCGTGCAGCACGCCCGACCATGCCGCGCCGCGCCGGATCATCGCGAGCATCAGCGGCGTGCCGACCAGCGCGATCGCGACGCCGGTCGACAGCGTCGCGTCGAGGCCCGACGCGAGCACCGCGCTGTCGGTGACCAGCACGAGCGCACCGCCCGCGAGCGCCGACAGCGGCACCAGCACGCCGAGCCGCGCCACCCGGGCACCGCGCACCTGGCGCAGCAGGTTCGGCGCGACGAGCCCGACATACGACAGCGGGCCCGCGATGCTGACGGCCACGCTCGTGAACGCGACCGCGACGATCGTCGCGGCGAGCCGCGTCGCGTCGACGCGCACGCCGGCCGCGGCAGCCGCCTCGTCGCCGAGCGCGAGCGGATTCAGCGGTCGAACGACGAACGGCAGCGCAAGCAGCGGCACGACGAGCCAGCGCGCGGCGAGCGCGAGCCCGGTCGCGCCCGGTTGATAGAGACTGCCGTTGGTCCACAGCGCGGCGCCCGCGATGTTCTGCTCGAAGAACGCGAGCACCAGCGTCGACAGCGCCGCGAACAGCAGCATGCAGACGCTGCCCGCGAGCACGAGCCGCAGCGGCGTCGCGCGCCAGCCGCCGGCCGCGACGATCGCGCACGCGGCGGCGATCAGCCCGCAGACGAACAGCAGCGGCACCGATGCGACCCCGGCGAGCGCCGGCACCAGCATCGCCGCGAGCAGCCCGAGCTGTGCGCCGCCCGTCACGCCGAGCAGGTCGGGCGATGCGAGCGGGTTGCGCGTGAGCGACTGGAACAGCGCACCGGCGATGCCGAGACAGCCGCCAGCGACGAGCGCAGCCGCGACGCGCGGCAGGTTGAGGTCGAACAGGAACACGCCCGCGAGCACAGCGGCGTCGCTGCCCGGCACCGCGTTCCACCACGCGCGCAGGTCCGGCGCGACGCGCAGCACCGCCAGCACGGCGATCAGCACGACGAGGCCGAGCGCGATCGCACCGGCGCGGCGGCCGGATGCCGTGCGCTGCCCGCTCGCCGCGAGCCGCTTGCGCAACGCGAACGTCGTCATACGGCGAGATCCCTGTCGAACGCGCCGGCCGCGTGCGGCGTGCCGGATGCAGGGCCGGACGCCGGCGGCCCGTAGGCCGGCACGCACATCGGCGCGCCCGTCCGCGGATGCGCGAGCTTCAGCATGTCGACGCCGAATGCCGCGCGCAGCCGCGCCGGCTCCAGCATCGCGTCGGGCGAACCGTGCGCGATGAGGCGGCCGGCACGCATCAGCACGATTTCGTCGCTGTACGCGGCCGCCTGGTTCAGGTCGTGCAACACCCACACGATCGTCAGCCCGCGCGCGCGGTTCAGCGCGCGCAGCGCGTCGAGGATGTCGAGCTGGTGATGGATGTCGAGATAGGTCGTCGGCTCGTCGAGCAGCACGATCGGCGCCTGCTGTGCGAGCGCCATCGCGATCCACGCACGCTGGCGCTCGCCGCCCGACAGCGCGCCGACGTCACGCTCGGCGTCGCCGGCAAGGCCGCTCGTGTCGAGCGCCTCGTCGATCGCCGCATGGTCGGCGCGCGACAGCCCGCGCAGGAAGCCGCCATAGGCATAGCGTCCGTACGCGACGAGCTCGCGCACGGTCAGCCCCGACGGGATCTGGTTGAACTGCGCGAGCATCGTGAGTTCGCGCGCGAGCGCGCGACGGCGAAACGATGCGAGCGGCTTGCCGTTCACGTCGATGTGGCCCGCACGCGCGGGCTGCAGGCCCGCGAGCGTGCGCAGCAGCGTGCTCTTGCCGCAGCCGTTCGGACCGCACAGCGCCGTTACGCGGCCGGCCGCGATCGACAGGTCCAGCCCGTCGATCACGACATGGTCGCGATAACCCACCGTCAGTCCGCGCGCGGCAAGCGCGGCGGTACTACGCGTCATCGGTCCTCCGTTCGGTCGCGCGCGGGACCGTGTAACTCTGCGCCATCGCGACGACCACCTTGCGCGGCCCGTCGAACGGGTCGCGCGCATGCGCGGTCAGCATGTTGTCGAGCATCAGCACGTCGCCCGTCTGCCACGGGAACACGATGCGCTGGCGGTCGAGCACGCCGCGAATTTCCGCGAGCGCATCGGCCTCGAGCGGCTCGCCGTCGCCGTAGTACACGTTGCGCGGCACGTTGTCGAGCCCGACCGCGTCGACGAGCGCTTCCTGCATGTCGTCGTCGAGCGCGGACAGGTGAAACAGGTTCGCCTGGTTGAACCACACGCGCTCGCCGGTGCGCGGATGACGCGCAACGGCCTGGCAGCGTTCGCGCGTGCGCAGCAGCAGTTCGCCGTCGTCGTCCGTGCGCCAGGTGCATTCGATCCCGCGCGCCGCGCACATCCGCTCGACCTCGGCGGGATCGTCGGTGCCGAACGACTGCTGCCACGGCAGGTCGAGCCCCTGGCCGAAGTTGCGCACGTACAGCAGCTCGCGCTGCTCGAAGCGTGCGACCAGCGCCGGATCGAGCGCGCGATGGACGGCGCGGCTGTCCGCGATCGGCGTCGCACCGCCCTTCGGCGCCGCGCGCGCGCAATGGAACCAGATCCGCAGCGGCCACTCGCGCGTGTACGACTGCTCGTTGTGCAGCGGAATCGCGCGGTGCGGCGGGTATTCGGTCGACGTGTAGACGGCGCCCTCGACCTGGCTGCGCGGCGTCGACGCGTATTCATAGCCGATCAGCGGATCGCCGAACGATGCCGCGAACTGCTGGAACGCATCGATCGACGGCACGTGGAAGCCCGTGAACAGCACACCGCCCGCCCGTTCGAGCGTGTCGGCCGCGATGGCATGCGCGAGCGGCGCGACTTCGTCGATCGACATGCCGCCGGTGCCGCGCGGCGACACGACGGTGGGCAGCCCCGGCTCGATACGCAGGTCGTCGAGCGTCGGCAACGAAAGCAGGGTCATGCAACGTCCTCTTCAGGTGGCGCGCCGCAAGCGCGGCGCAGCGGGTCACGACGCGCGCGTCGTGCGTTCGCCGTCCATCGCGCGGCGCAGGCTCGCGGGGCGCATGTCGGTCCAGACGGTCTCGATGTGCGCGAGGCAGTCGGCCTTCGGGCCGCGCACGCCGACCTCGCGCCAGCCGGCCGGCACGGGCCGGAACGTCGGCCAGATCGAATACTGTTCTTCGTCGTTGATGACGACCGTGTAGACGAGGTCGTCGGTGTCCGCGGAAGGCGTCGTGGCTTGCGTCATGATCGTAAGAAAGCGGGAGACGGTTGAAGGATGCGAAGCGGCGGACTGTCGAATCGGCCGCTCCTGTCTTGAAGACGATTGACCGGCGCGATTTTTTACCCGCGCCGCGCGCGGCCGCCGAGAAACACCGGGCACGCGACGCCGCGATGGCATGCATCGAGACACTCCGCGCAGTGCCGCTCCGCGTCGCGCACCATGAAATGCACCAGCGTCTGCGAGACGTTCAGCGCGCGCGCCGCGGTCTGCAGCGTCTCCTCGCGCAGCCGCACCATCTCGAACGCCGCGCGGCTGCGCGCCGGCAGGTCGTCGAGCGCGGCCCACACCCGGCGCAGCGTGTCGCGCGTCATCAGCGCGGCCTCGGGCGTCGGTTCCGGCGACGGCACGTCGAAGCCGTCGTCCTCTTCCGTGTGGTAGACGTTCTCGAGGCTTTGCCGGCGGCACGCGTCGATCGATGCGTTGCGCACCATCCGCGTCACGTACGCGACCGGCTGGCGCACCGCGTCCTGGTTCGGGAATTCGACGAGCTTCACGAACACGTCGTGCACGACGTCCTCGGCGCGGCTCGTGCAGCCGACGAAGCCGCGCGCGATATTGACGAGCATCGCGCGATGGGAAATCAGCACGTCGAGCAGCGCGCCCTGCGCGCGCGGCTCCGCGGCACGACGCGCACGCGGCGCGCGGCGCGACGGCAGGTCCGGATAACTGCCGAGGAACGGGTTCGCCGTTGCCGCTGCCGGTCGTTCGAGCACTTCCGCCATTGCCATCGATCTGCTCCGTCTAATTCCGAGATAGCGCAATTTAACGTAAACGCAAATCATTCTCAATCACATTACCGGATACCCCTTCCGATTATCAGGATTTGTCTGATCAATCAGAGGGATCGGCGTTCCGGCGGACGGGATGGATGCCACGGATCGGTGGCGCGAAGAAAGCTTTCCGCATGAAAGGAGGCTGCACGGCGCCGAAAGGGCTCGACGATCACGACGGGAACGCCGCCATGCCGTGCTCGGCCGGCCATCGCCGAAGCGCATCCGCACCGGGTGTGCCACTTCGAGCATCACCATCACAAGGTGTGCCGCCGGGTGCGTTGAGCATCGCGCAGCACTTTTGAAAAAATGCGCCAGCATGCCGGCACATTTTTCATGACGTGCGCGTGGTGCGCTCGCGAACGTCAGTAGATGAACAGCCGGATCGTTGCGGTCGCATCGAATCGCCCGATCTTCGGCGGACCGAACGATTTCAGCACCGCGTCCATCAACACGCTCTGATTCATCACGTTGGACGCAAACTGAGCCAGCGTGAACTGCTGATTGAACGGAATGGCCTTGCCCTGGCTGTCCTCGATGCCGATACCGAAATTGCTGTCCTTCGCCGGCACCAGCAAGCCGTTCTGCACCGGAAAGCTCGTTTCGAAATACCCGTCGACCCGCACCGCGACGTTGCATTTCTTGGTCAATGACAACGAGAACCGCTTGCGCGGCACCGTCGGCATGAAGCCGTTACCTATCGCCTGCACCTGCCCGAAGTTGACGATGCCCGGTTCGGGCGTCACGAGCACGTCGACGAAGCACGGCGTCGGCTTGAGGTTGCGCAGGCCGCTCAGCCGGTACTGGAAGCTCGGGTTGTACGCATTCAGCCCGAACTCGCCGTCGAACTGGAATACCGTGTAGATATCGCTCGGCGGCTGGACCCAGTTGCCCTTCTTGCGCACGACGACCTGGTAGTCGATGCTGATTCGGGTCTGCTGACAACGCCCGCGATCAAAGTCGTACTTGCTGCACGGCGGCACCGCATACCCGGTAAACACGCCGCCGCCGCGATTGCTCGTCTTGTCGAAATAGTCGATACCCTTGTAGCGGATGCCGATCTCGAGCCCCCACGCGGCCGGGTTGGTGCGATTCGGGTTCGCATAGAAATAGATGTTGTCGACGACTTTCAGGCTGCCGGCGTCCCCGAGGTCCTTGTAGCAATACCCCGACGTCGTGCGGACCGGAGACACCCAGATCACGTATCCGTCCGGCGCGTCGGTCGGATACGACGCAACGCCGCCGATCGGTTCGGTCAGCGAAGTCGCGCCGCTGTTCGTCAGGCACCGCAACGCCCACGCGGGCTGCGCGGCCACGGCCAGCAATGCGAGCACGATCCAGCGCAACCATGCCGCCGGCCATTGCCGTTCATGCGTGGCGCCGCTCATCGCTTCACGCTCTTGCAAGCACCCGCATCACACGCATATTCGACCGCCACCTGGCCGCCGTAGTCGTCGATATGCGTGACGAACAGCGTCGACGGCGTCGCGGCCTTGAACGGCACGTCGGCCGTGCTCATCGGGTTCACCATCACGGGCTCGATCGGCACCGGCGTCTTCTGCGCGCCCGCCGTCACGTCGACCACCGTCACGTGGTACGGCGTCGGATTGTCGAACACGAGCCGGTGCGCGGCCGTGTCCACCCGCAGCGTCATCGGCAGCGTCCAGTCCTCGTCGCGCGCGGGCTGCACGCCCTTCGGCCGGTAGAACAGCTTCATCTGCGTATGCAGCGCGATCTGCAGCGTGTTCGGCGTATCGGTCTTCGGCGGCACTTCGCGGATGTTCAGGTAGAACACCGATTCGCGATCGGCCGGCAGCGCGGCGCCGGGCAGCTTCGCGATGCGCAGCACGTTGCGCTCGTTCGCCTCGACGCGCTGCAGCGGCGGCACGACCATCAGCGGCGACGTGATCTTGTTGCCGTTCGCGTCCTCGA
Source organism: Burkholderia sp. Bp9142 (assembly GCF_003853415.1). GTDB lineage: Bacteria > Pseudomonadota > Gammaproteobacteria > Burkholderiales > Burkholderiaceae > Burkholderia. Next base: position 167,302 of record NZ_QTPP01000004.1, read on the forward strand.
GCCACGATTGCACGAGATACGGATACGTCGCGCTCTTGTTGGTGATCGTGACGATCGCGGCCTGTTCGCCTTCGTTGAAGATCACGCGCGTGCGGTCCGGCACGATCGCCGCGTGCGCGACGCCGGCGAGCAGCGCGCCGGCCGCGGCCAGCATGCACGACGTGCGTCGCGGGAAGGAAAGGGAGAAAGCAGGGTTCATCGCGGCATCCGTGAAATCATCGTTCGACCCGGGCGGCCGCTGCATGCGACTCGCCGGGCGCCTGGCACGTCACCGGAATCGGCGTGCCTTCGAGTTGGAGCTGGTTCGGCAGCACGTCCACCGTGCACAGCGTGCGTTCGCCGGCACGCACCACGAGTGCGGATTTCGGCTGCACCTGGGTCAGGAACGCGGCACCGGCCTCGCCGACGATGCCGAGTTCCTTGCCGTTCGCCGCGTCCTGCACGGATGCGCCGAACGGCAGCGGCTTGCCTGCCCCGTCGGTCAGCGTCAGGTACAGGTTGCTGCCGCGCGCGGCGGAGAACTTCGCGAAACCGATCGCGCCGTCGGTCAGCACCATGCGCTGGATCGGGTTCGACACCTGCACTTCGAGCGGCAGCTTCTCGACGTTGACGGTCGCGTCGTACACGTTGTACGGCGAGATCCCGTCGAGCACCGCATAGCCGCGCGAGTCGGTATGCGTGAGCGTGCCGGACAGCGGCACGTCGGGCACGCCGTCGGTCGATACCAGCAGGCGCGTATCGCCCGCGTTGCCGTTCGCGTGCGCGGACACGCCGTACTGCGTCGCGACGAACGAGCCGTCGACTTCGAGCGACGCGGCCGCATACGCGTTGGCGAGCGTCGACGCCTGCGCGGTCAGCTGGTACGTCGACGCGCGCTGGCGAAAGCTCGCGTTCGCCGACGCGCGGCCGTCGGTCGCGCCCGCGTTGATCTGATAGGTGCGGCCGGCAGGATCGTCGTAGATGTAGCCCGCGTTCACGCTCGTGCTGCCGCTGCCCGTCGTCAGGTTCGACGTGACGGTGTGGCGGCCGCCGATCGGCAGCGTCGCGGTCACCGAGAACTGGTTGCCGCTCGCGCCCGCGCTTTGCGTGCGGAACGCCGACACGCTGACGTTCAGGTTGCGCAATGCGCCGACCGAGAACGCGCGCGTCAGCGTGAGACCGACGCGTTGCTCCGACGCGCGGGCCCAGTAGGTCGTCTGGTCGTACGAGAAATAGGTCGACGTGTCGCCGAAGCGCTTCGACATCGTCGCCGAATAGCGCTGCTTGCTGTTGGCAAGGCCGTACGCGGTCGGGTCGCCGGAGAACTGCGCGAAGCTGGTGTACTCGCGTTCGGAGAAGCGATAGCCGAAGAAGCGCACGTCGGCGTCGAGGCCGTCGAAGTGCTTCGAATAGTTGATGCGGTACGAGTTGCCGTTGCGCGTCGCACCGTTCCACCACAGGCGCGCGCGCGCATGCGTGACGTCGGCCGATACCGCGCCGAACGTGCCGAAATCACGGCCGACGCCGAGTGCGATCGACGTATAGCCCGAAGCCGCGATGAAGCCGCCGTACACCGTGATGTCGAACGGCAAACCGTACGCGGCCTCGCCGAAACCGAAGAACGGCGTGATGCCGGCGCCGCCGAACTGCCTCGGCTTGCCGACGGCGGCCTTGTAGCGCAGCTGTCCGGTGCGCGCGAGGAACGGCACGGCGGCCGTCGTCACCTGGAAGCGCTGCACGCTGCCGTCCTCTTCCTCGACTGCGACGTCGAGCGTGCCCTGCACGCTCGTGTTGATGTTCTGCAGCGCGAACGCGCCCGGCGACACGCGCGTCACGTACAGCACGCGGCCTGCCTGCGACACGGTCACGGTCGCATTGGTGCGCGCGACGCCCGCGATCAGCGGCGCATAGCCGCGCAGCGACGGCGGCAGCATGCGGTCGTCGCTGCGGATCGACGCGCCCGTCAGCGCGAACGTGTCGAAAATGTCCGAGCTCAGGTAGTCGTCGCCGAACGTCACCGTCGATTCGATCGACGGCAGCGCGCGAAACGCGTAAAGCCGGCTGAAGCGGAACGTGCGATCCGCGTACGCCGTGTTGCCCACGTTCGACTGGGCCTGGTAGTCGCCGCGAAAGCGCCATGCATCCCAGTTCGCGCCGATCGTTCCGTAGGCCTGGATCGAATTCGTCTGTCCGCCGCCCGCACCGAAGCTGCGGTTCGTGTTCGCGATCACGCGATAGTCGAGCATCGCGCCCGGAATCCCTTCGGACCAGCGCTCCGGCGGCAGGTAGGTCGAATCGGTGAATTCGAGCGCGGCCTGCGGAATCGTGATCTTCAGTCGTCCGTCGTTCTTCAGGTAACGCACGGTCGCGCCCTCGATCGCGCCGAGATCGACGCAACGCCCGCCCTGGAAGCGCGGCAGGTCCTTCGCGAGCGACGGCTTCAACCCGAACTGCGCGACGAGTTCCGGCGGCAGGCACGGCTTGCCCGCGCCCGATGCGTCGAGCGCGATGAACCGGATCGCCTGCAGCCCGTAGAACAGGTCGTTGACCTGCACGTCGAGCATGTACTCGCCCGGCAGCGTGAAGTCGGCCTGCGAGAACTGCGACAGGTCGACATTGTTCGTGCCGTCGATGTCGAGGAACGACGAATTGAATTCCGTCGCATGGCTCTGGCTGCCGACGACCAGCACGGAGACGCAAAGGAAGGAATGTCTGATTCGCACGCGGCGCTACCGGAAATCCGAGTAAGAAGAAACGGGAAGGCAAGGAAGACGGAGAAAGGGTGCGCACCCCCCCTTCTCCGGTATGAACGCTTACTGGTAGCGGACGGTGAAGTTCGCGACGCCGTCGGCGGTACCCGGCGTCACGCCGGCTGCCGTGGCTTCGTACATCGCCGCGAAGCGCGCGACGTTGGTGCCGTTTTGCAGCACGGTCGGTGCCTTCTGCTCGGCGCCGTTGTCGAGGTATTCGCCCGACGCGGCCTGCAGGCGGATGCCGACGTTGGTTGCCGAGCCGATCGTGGCGAGCAGCTTCGGCTGGCCGGCGCTCGACGTGCCCGTGAACGTGAAGTACGCGTTCTGGGCGATGCTGGTGTCGCAGTCGGTCAGCTTGATGTCGAAGTTGGTCGGCGTGGACTTGTCGCCGGCCTGCTTGAACGTATGGGTCGGCACCTTGCCGAGGTTCACGGTCTGGTTGACCGAGCCCGAGTCGATGCCGCATGCGCCCGCGACGATCTCACCCGTGAAGTTGATCGTGCCGGTGCCCTCTGCGAAGGCCGAGGTGGACAGGGCCGCGAGCGCGACAGCGGTCAGGAGGGATTTTTTCATGACGTTTTCCGTGAGAATTGCAAAGGGAATGGACGACGTGGCGGATACAAAAGGCAGCGTGTGGTTGGCTCCCGTCCGTCACGAGGCGGCATTATCGAGATAAGAATGAAAGAATTTTGTAAATCATTGTCAAATCGAACATGACAATGTTTGATTTACGTTCTTCCGAATGACTCTTTCCCGAAAATCCTCAATCCGGATATTTTCTTCCGCAGTCCTTTTCTATTTTCAGGAACCGTCTGAAATTTAAAGAAATTTCCCGTTCGCAATTGCAGCCACCCCGCACTTCCTTGCTGGCCATGGCTTTGGCTGATAACCGCGCCGAAATGACAAAATTCTGTCCAATCCCGCCATCGTTGCCCGAGTGCAACGAAAATGATTGGCGATTTTCAACCGAGAGGAAATTAACAGGCGATTTTCACCATCTTGAATTTCTTGCGCAAACGATTGCCAAATCCATACAAACGTTTTACCGCGACACTTTGCCGCCCTGCATTATTCGGAATGCGCGAATCAATCCAATCGTCAAGCCCGGATTAAGGCCGCGTATCAAGCCGTGTGCCAAGACGACATTCGGGGTACTGGATGGAATCGAAACAGGAGGAAGTCCGGCATGATCGGAGGCCAGTGGCAACGCGATCGGCCGCCGGGATGCGTGTCGAGTCGAAGGAGGCCCTTCGACTCGACAGCCTGGAGGAAAGACGGGGTCGACGATGCGCGCTTGCACTTATCCTCGAGCGCCGCCGGTGGCCCGTCGGCAGAAACACCGGCCGAGGCGGCGTCGACGCCTCGCAATGCGCCGCCACCTGGCCGGCCCCGGCCAAGACATCACGCGACGGACGCCCCTGCCGCCGCCCACCCGCCGCCCAGCGCGCGATACAGCGCAATCGCATTCGCGAGCCTCAGCTCCTTGAGCCGGATCAGCTCCTGCCCGGACTCGTACGTGCTGCGCTGCGCGTCGAGCAGTTCGAGATACGTCGCGACGCCGCCCGCGTAGCGGCGCTCGGCGAGTTTGAGCCGCGCGCCGTCGGCCGCGTAGACGTCCTGCTGCGCGGCGAGCTGGCGATCGATCCAGTCGCGCGCGGCGAATGCGTCGGCCACTTCGCGGAACGCGGTCTGCACGGTTTTCTCGTACTCGGCGACCGCGATGTGCTTGCGCGCGTTCGCGACGTCGAGATTCGCGCGATTGCGGCCGCCCGCGAAAATCGGCAGCGTGATGCGCGGCGCGAACGTCCACACGCTCGTGCCGCCCGCGAACAGGTTCGAGAACGCGTCGCTGACCGAACCGTAGTCGGTCGTCAGCGCAATGCGCGGGAAAAACGCCGCGCGCGCGGCGCCGATCTGCGCGTTCGCGGCCTTGAGCCGCGACTCGGCCTGCCGGATGTCCGGCCGCCGCTCGAGCAGCGTGCTCGGCACGCCGCGCGCCACCGGCGCGATCACGAGCGTATCGAGCGCGGTGCCGTCGGCGGGCACGTTGCGCGCGAAATCGCCGGTGAGCAATTGCAGCGCGCGCACCGATTGCGCATGTTGGCGCTGCAGCGCGGCCTGCGACGCACGCGCGGACGCGACCAGCATCTCGGCCGACCGCAGCTCGATCGCGTCGCTCGTGCCGGCCGCGTAGCGGCGCTGCGTGAGCGCGGCGATACGCTCGCGCGCGTCGAGCGTGCGCTGTGCCAGCGCCAGTTGCTCGTGCAACGATCGCTCCGACACGTACGCCCCGGCGACTTCGGCAATCACGCCGATGCGCACCGTGCGCTGCGCATCGGCCGTCGCGAAATACTCGGCGAGCGCCGCATCGGACAGGTTGCGCACGCGGCCGAACAGGTCGAGCTCGTACGCGCTGATGCCGACGCCCGCGCGATACAGCCCGCTGATCGCGCTTTGGCGCACGACCGGATCGTACTGGCGCGTGCGTTCGTAGCCGAGGTTCGCGTCGACCGACGGCATCAGGTCCGCGCGCTGCACGCCGTACAGCGCGCGCGCCTCGTCGAGCCGGCCGGCCGCGATCCGCAGGTCGCGGTTGTTCGCGAGCGCCGCGTCGATCCAGGCCTGCAGCGCCGGATCGGTGAAATACGCATGCCAGTCGTCGAGCAGCGCGGCGTCAGCAGCGTCAGCAGCAGCAGCCGCTTCAACCGCCTGCTGCGTGCCGCCATCGACCGGCGCATAGCTGGCCGGCACCGGCGGCGCCGGCCGCTCGTAACGCGGCGCGAGCGAGCAGCCCGCGAGCGCGAGCGCGGCGGCCAGCGCGAGCTGAACCCTTGGCGCGGCGCGTGCATTCAACGCAAACATCATCGAGAACCCTCCATCGTCGCCGGCTGCGATCCGCCGCGCCGGCGCGGGCCGACGTCGAACAGGCGGCCGACGATCACGAAAAACAGCGGGACGAGGAACACCGCGAGCACCGTCGCCGTGATCACGCCGCCGAGCACGCCGGTGCCGATCGCCATCTGCGCGCCGGACGCGGCGCCCGACGCGAACGCGAGCGGCAGCACGCCGACGCCGAACGCGAGCGACGTCATCACGATCGGCCGCAACCGCAGGCGCGCGGCCTCGAGCGCGGCGTCGACGAGCGACATGCGCTGCGCGACCAGATCCTTCGCGACCTCGACGATCAGGATCGCGTTCTTCGCGGACAACCCGATCGTCGCGATCAGCCCCACCTTGAAATAGATGTCGTTCGGCATCGCGCGCAGCGTGACGCCGAGCACCGCGCCGATCACGCCGAGCGGCACGACCAGCATCACTGCGAACGGGATCGACCAGCTCTCGTACAGCGCCGCGAGCGCGAGGAACACGACGAGCACCGACAGCGCGAACAGCATTGGCGCCTGCGCACCCGACAGCCGCTCCTCGAACGACTGTCCCGACCACGCGTGGCCGATGCCGGCCGGCAGCTTCGCGGCGAGCCGCTCGATCGCGGCCATCGCTTCGCCGCTGCTGTGCCCGGGCGCGGCCGAGCCGTTGATCGTGAACGACGGATAGCCGTTGTAGCGCGTGAGCTGCGGCGGCCCGAGCGTCCAGTGCAGCGTCGCGAACGCCGCGAGCGGCACCATCTCGCCGCGCGCGTTGCGCACGCGCAGCTTCTTCACGTCGTCCGGATCGAGCCGGTGCAGCCCGTCGGCCTGCACGACCACACGGCGCACCTGCGTGCCGTGCATGAAGTCGCCGATATAGTCGGAGCCGAACATCACCGCGAGCGTCGTGTTGATCTCCTCCATCGACACGCCGAGCGCCGACGCCTTCGCGCGATCGATGTCGAGCTTCAGTTGCGGCGCGTCCTGCGTGCCGGCGAACATCAGGTCGGCGAGCGCCGCGTCCTTGCCGCCCGCCGCCAGCAGTTGCTCGCGCGCGGCGCTGAACGCCGCATGGTCGAGCCCGCCGCGGTTCTGCAGCCGGAAGTCGAAGCCGCTCGTCGAACCGAGATCGGGCAGCGCCGGCGAATTCATCGCGAACACCGTGGTGTTCGCCGTGCCCGCGAAGCGCTCGTTGATGCGCGCGACGATCGCCTGCACGTGATCGCGCCCGGCCTTGCGCGCCGTCCAGTTCTTCAGCGTGACGAAGATCATCCCGCCGTTCGGCCCCTCGCCGTACAGGTTGAAGCCGCCGAGCGCGAACGTGTACGCGGCCGGCTCGTCGTGACGAATATACGATTCGACCTCGCGCACGCTCTGCATCGTTTCCGCGAGCGGCGTGCCCTGCGGCCGGATCACCATCACCATGAAGTTGCCCTGGTCCTCGTCGGGCAGGAACGCGGTCGGCAGTTGCGTGAGCATCAGCGCGGCGGCCGCGGTCAGCGCGCCATACACGACGAGCCAGCGCAGCGGCTTCTTCAGCATCGCGCCGACGCGCGCCGCATAACGCTGCGTCGAACGCGCGACGAAGCGGTTGAACCAGCCGAAGAAGCCGCGCTTCTCGTGATGCTCGCCGGACACCGGCTTGAGCAGCGTCGCGCACAGCGCGGGTGTCAGCGACAGCGCGAGAAACGCCGAGAAGCCGATCGACACCGCGAGCGACAGCGCGAACTGCCGGTAGATGTTGCCCACCGCGCCGCCGAAGAACGCCATCGGCACGAACACCGACGTCAGCACGACCGTGATGCCGACGATCGCGCCGCTGATCTGCCGCATCGCCTTCACCGTCGCGTCGTACGGGCCGAGCCCTTCCTCGACCATCAGCCGCTCGACATTCTCGACGACGACGATCGCATCGTCGACGAGGATGCCGATCGCGAGCACCATCCCGAACATCGTCAGCACGTTGATCGAGAAACCGGCCGCATACATCACGCCGAACGTGCCCGCGAGCGCGACCGGCACGACGAGCGTGGGAATCAGCGTCGCGCGCAGGTTCTGCATGAACAGGAACATCACGAGGAACACCAGCACGCCGGCCTCGATCAGCGTCGTGACGACCTTGTTCATCGACACGCGCACGAACGACGACGTCTCGTACGGGATCTGGTAGGTCACGCCCGGCGGGAAATACGCGGACAACTCGTCCATCGCCGCCCGCACGCGCTTCTCGGTGGACACCGCGTTCGAGCCCGGCGCGAGCTTGATGCCCATCCCGGTCGCGACCTTGCCGTTCACGTACGACGGATAGTTGTAGTCGTTGCCGCCGAATTCGATGCGCGCGACGTCGCGCAGGTAGAGCGCGGAGCCGTCCGGCTGCGTGCGCAGCGCGATCGCGCCGAAATCGGCCGGCGTCTTCAGCGGCGCGTCGGCGAACACCGTCGCCGCGATCGGCGCGCTGTCCGGCACCGCGCCGCGGCCGATGTCGCCGACCGTCACGCGCGCGTTGTGCGCACGCACGGCCGATGCGATATCCGATGCGGTGAGGCGGTGCCCGGCCATCTTCACCGGGTCGGGCCAGATCCGCATCGCATATTCAGCGCCCCAGAACTGCACGCGCCCGACGCCGTCCACGCGGCGCAGCGCCTGCACGACGTTCGCCGACGCGTACTCGCCGAGCTGCACGTCGGTCATCCGGCCATCGTCGGACGTCAGCGACACGACGAACTGGATGTTGTCGGCAGCCTTCTCGACCTGGATGCCGCCGCGCCGCACCGGCTCGGGCAACCGCGCCTCGACCGTCTTCAGCCGGTTCTGCACCTCGACGGCCGCGAGATCGGCGTTGACGCCCTGCTTGAACGTCAGGTACAGCGACGCCGCCCCGGCGCTGCTCGTCGCCGACGTATACAGCAGCCCCGGCGCGCCGTTCATCTCGCGCTCGATCAGCGCGGTCACCGATTCCTCGACGACCTGCGCGGACGCGCCCGGATAGGTCGCATAGATGCTGACGACGGGCGGCGCGATGTCCGGGTACTGCGCAACCGGCAGCGCGCGAATCGCGAACATGCCGCCCATCGTGATGAAGAGTGCGATCACCCACGCGAAGACGGGGCGATCGATGAAGAAACGTGCCATGGTGGTTCGAACCGGTCAGGTTTGACGGGCGGCCGCGTGCGATGCGGCCGCTGCCGGCGCCGCCTTCGACGGCGGCGCCTTTTCGACGGGCTTGACGGCCGTATCGGGCGCGAACTGCGCGGCGTCGTCGACGATCACGCGCTCGCCGCCCGCGAGGCCGCGCGTGATACGCCAGTCACGGCCGCTCATCTGGTCGGCCGTGACCTCGACGTCCTTCACCTTGCCGTTCGCACCGACGACGCGCACCGACGTGCGGTCGGCCGTGCGCAGCAGCGCGTCGCGCGGCACGAGGATCGCCCGCTGGTCGACGGCCGTGTCGAGCGCGATCCGCACATACGCGCCCGGCAGCAGCTCGCGCTCCGGATTCGGGAACAGCGCGCGCATCGCGACGGTGTCGGTGGTCGGATCGACCGCGAGATCGCTGAACAGCAGCTTGCCCTTCAGCGGATACGCGGTGCCGTCGGCGCGCAGCAGCGTCACCGCGACGTCGTGCTGCGCAATGCCCGTCGCGCGCCCGCTCTTCACCGCGCGGCGCATTGCATCGACGTCGGCCGCCGGCTGCGAGAAATTCACGTAGATCGGATCGAGCTGCTCGACGGTCGTGAGCGGCGTCGCCTGGTCCTGGCCGACGAGCGCGCCTTCCGTCACGAGCGCGCGCCGTGCGCGGCCGGCGATCGGCGCGGTGACGGTCGCGTAGTCGAGCTGCAATTGCGCGCGCGCGAGCTCGGCCTTCGCCGATGCAACCTCGGCCTTCGCCTGCGTGTCGGCCGCGACGGCCTCGGTGTGGTCGCGCTCGCTGACGGCGCGGTCGTGCACGAGATCGTCGTAACGGCGGCGCTTGTCGCTCGCCGCGAGCGCGGCGGCCTGCGCCTTCGCGAGCGCGCCCTGCGCGGCGTCGCGCGCGGCCTTCAGCGGCGCGGGATCGATGCGGAACAGCACCGCGCCCTGCTTCACTTCCTGGCCTTCGTCGTAAGTCCGCGCGGTGACGATGCCCGCGACCCGCGCGCGCACTTCCGCCTGCCGATACGCGTCGAGCCGGCCCGGCAATTCGACGGTCATCGGCACGGGCGTCGGACGCACCGTCACGACCGTCGCGCTCTGAATGGCCTCCGGCGCGTTGTCTTGTCCGCCCTTTCCGCATCCGGCCACGGCCAGCATGGCCGCGAGCGCGAACGGCGCCAGCCGAAGGCGGCGCCCCAGGGTGCGTTTGTCATTCATAGGTGACCTCGGATCGTTCGCCGCCGATACAATGCGGCGGCTCAGGGTGGCCGATTATAATCAGTCACGACTGATTAAATACATGCGGATGCAATCCGGCCGCCCCACTGTCTCAATAAAGCGACAGCGAACTGTAAGGAAATTCATGACATGGCCCGCAAGACCCGGGAAGAATCGCTCGCCATCAAGCACCGGATCCTCGACGCCGCCGAGCTCGTGCTGCTCGAGAAAGGCGTCGCGCAAACCGCGATGGCGGACCTCGCCGAGGCCGCCGGGATGTCGCGGGGCGCCGTGTACGGCCACTACCGCAACAAGATGGAAGTGTGTCTCGCGATGTGCGACCGCGCGTTCGCGCGGACGTCGGAAGGGTTCGAGGCAGTCGACAGCCTGCCCGCGTTCGCCACGCTGCGCCGCGCGGCGTCGCATTACCTGCGGCAATGCGGCGAGCCCGGCGCGATGCAGCGCGTGCTCGTGATCCTCTACACGAAGTGCGAGCAGAGCGAGGAGAACGGTGCGCTGCTGCGGCGCCGCATGCTGCTCGAATTGCAGATGCTGCGCATCACGAAGGCGCTGCTGCGCCGCGCGATCGCGGCCGGCGAAATCGCCGCCGATCTCGACGTGCATCTCGCGGCCGTCTATCTCGTGTCGCTGCTCGAGGGCGTGTTCGCGTCGATGATCTGGACCAACCGCTTGCGCGGCAATCTGTGGAACGACGCGGAAGCGATGCTCGACGCCGGTTTCGACGCGGTCAGGCGCTCCGGCGCACTGCGCGTGCGCACGCAAAAATTGCCTGCCTGACGAAAGATACGCAATAAATACTGATTTAACCCCGATTTACCGCACTGCGAAACGAATGCGCCGACCCTCTTTAAAATTTTTAACGTTTCGCGGAACATCGGTAGACTGTCGCTGTCATCTTTCTTTAGCGTCTTCGTGATAATCCGGGTGCGACCCGGAAAGTTCACGCCGCCGTTCGAAGCGGGCCCGCCCGCGAGTTGGGTCGAACGGGAACGACACAGGCCCCGCCGGGGCCTGTTTTGTTGCACGCCCGTCGCCCGCCCCGTCGCCGCCCGACGGATTCGCCGCCGATGGCTCCTGCCCACACCTCTTTGAACCGCTTTCCTGGATGTGGACACCTTTGGTCAAGCCTGCCGCAACCCCTGATGCTTTCGCGCCCGGCCGCGCGCAGCGCCTCGTGCGCGCGCTCGTGCCGGCCGCCGTGCTTGGCGCCCTCGCCGCCTTCGGTCTCGCCGCCGCGCTGCCGGCCGTCTCGCAACTGCCGGGCGCAGTCGATTCGGGCACGGCCGCACTGCCGCAGCGCGTGCTGTCCGACACGCCGTTTCCCACCGCGCAGCATTTCGTGACAAGTGAACTCGCGCGTACGCTCGGCGAGCGCAACGAACGCAGCGACCGCAACCCGCAGCCGGGCCTGTTCGCGCCGCTCAGCGCGCACCGCAACGACATGCTCGGCTATACGAGCCTGTTCGAGTACGCGGCGCCCGAAAACCAGCACGGCATGCGCGCCGGCGACATCGAACTCACGCTGTCCGATACGCTGAACCGTCTCGACGTGCCGCCCGAGGTGCGCATCCAGCTCGGCGATCTCGTCACCGGCAAGGTCGCGATGCGCGCCAGCGCGCAGCGCGGCGACTACTACCGCATCGCGTACGACACGAACAGCGGCACGCCGCACCTCACCGCGCTCGAGCTACGCGTCGCAGGCCGCACGTTCGGTGCGATCTGGTTCCGCGCACCGGGCGCCGACCACGGCGCGTACTACACGCTCGACGGCGCACCGCTCGAGGCCGCCGCGTTCACGATGCCGGTGAAGTGGACCCGCATCAGCTCGTTCTTCGGCGAGCGCATCCACCCGCTGTCGCAGGCAATGGCGTTCCATACGGGCGTCGATCTCGCCGCGCCGTCCGGCACGCCCGTCAATGCGGCGGCCGACGGCGTCGTGTCGTTCGTAGGAACCGATCCGGGCGGCTACGGCCGCTACGTGGTCGTCGATCACGCGGACGGCTATTCGACCTACTACGCACATCTGTCCGCGTATGCGCGCGGGCTGAAGACGGGCGAACCCGTGAAACAGGGCCAGCGCATCGGCTCGGTCGGGATGACCGGTGCGGCCACCGGCCCGCACCTGCACTTCGAAGTGCGCGTCGCGAACGATCCGGTCGATCCGCTCGTCACGCTCGCGAACGCGCAGACGGGGCTGTCCGACATGCAGCTCACCGCGTTCCGCCAGGAAGCGGCGCAATGGCGCTTCCGCCTCGCATCGATCAATACGTCGCCGTTCGCGTTCGCGCAGAGCGACGGCCCGCTGTGGGGTGACTTCGCGACCGGCCCGTCGACGCTGCGCTCGGTCTTCGATACGCACTACAGCGCGTCCTGACGCTGCGCGCCGAAGCACCGTCACGCCCATCACGCCCGTCGCCGCTCGAGCAGCGGCGACGCGGCCCGCCGCATCACACCGACCTTCCATCACCGGGAACGCGCCGCGTGCGTCGCACGCGGCACGCCGTCACCGCACGGGTTCCGTGCGTTCGGCCGTCGCCTGCGCGACGCGCGCCGCACGCGGGCGGCGCGTCAGCAGCCAGCGCGCCGCGCCGTCGAGCGACGTGCACAGCACCAGATAAAGCGCCGCGACGAACAGGAAGACCGGTGCCGGATACACCATCAGCCGGTTGTTCACCTGCGTCGCGACGAACGACAGTTCCGGCACGCCGACGATATACGCGAGCGACGTGTCCTTCACGAGCGCGACCCACTGATTGACGAACGACGGCGTCATGATCCGGATCGCCTGCGGCAGCAGCACGTAGCGCACCGTCTGCCAGCGCGTGAGCCCGAGCGACAGCCCGGCTTGCCACTGCCCGTCGCCGGCCGCGACGATGCCCGCATGCACCGCATGCGCGAGATACGCACCGCCGATCAGCGCCAGCGCGCACACGACCGTCGCGAGCCCCGGCACGTCCAGGTGCAGCAGCATCGGCATCAGGAAGTACGTCCAGAAGATCAGCATCAGCACCGGAATCGCGCGGAAGAAGCCGATGAACGCGAGCAGCAGCACGCGCAGCGGGCCGCGCGCAAGCGCCATCGCGACGCCGAGCGCCACGCCCAGCACCGCCGACGCGATGGCCGACGCGATCGCGAGCACGAGCGACAGCGCGGCGCCGCCGAGCGGGCCGTCCGGAAACGCGCCGACGAGCAGGTACGGCAGGTTGTCGAGCAGCAGCGAGAAATCCATCGTCACCGCCCCGCCCCGAGCCGGTCACGCCATTGCGTGGCCACGTACGCGCCGGCCTCGATCGCGGCCACCGCGGCGACGTACAGCACGGTCGCGACACCGAACGCGGCGAAGGTCTTGAACGTCTCCGTCTCGACTTGCCGCGACGCATACGACAGCTCCGCGACGCCGATCGCCATCGCAAGCGACGAGTTCTTCACGAGATTCATGTATTGGCCGAACAGCGGCGGCAGCGCGATGCGCACGGCCTGCGGCAGCACCACGTAGCGCAGCGACTGCATCGGCGTGAGGCCGAGCGCCGCAGCCGCGTCGTGTTGCGCGCGGCGCACGCCGCGCAGCCCAGCTTCACATTCCTCGGCGACGAACGCGGCCGTATACGCGCTCAACCCGACCCAGCCGGCGATGAACTCGAACGACGGCCACGCGAGCGTGAGCGGGCCCGCGCTCAGCTCATGGCGCGCGTTCAGCCACTCGACCCAGGTACCGGGCAGCAACGATGCGACGCCGAAGTACCAGAACAGCAATTGCACGAGCAGCGGCGTATTGCGGAACGCGACGACGTAGCCGGCCGCCGCCGTGCGCGGCGCCGTGCCGCGCGCATGCCGCATGACGGCGAGCAGCAGCCCGCCGACGGTCGCGGCGAGTGCCGACGCGGCCGCGAGGCCGAGCGTCAGCAGGAAGCCCTGCCAGAGCCAGGACAGATATTTGGGAGCCAACCCGAGCATGCCGTGGTGCGGGCGCGGAGCGCGCGATCGAAAGAAGCGAAGAAAAATGGAAAGCGCCGCGACCGGCGCACACCGGCACGGCCGGCGGCGGATCGCGACGCATCTGGCGCGCGGCTCAGGTCTTGTCGCCGATGCGGAAGATGCGTGTGAGCGGCGTCTTCGTCGTCGGCCCGAACCACGCATCGTAGATCTGCCCCGCGCGGCCGTTCGCCTCGAACCCCTTGAGCGTGTCGTTCACGAAACCGAGCAGGCGCGTCTCGCCTTTCGGCACGCCGACGCCCATGTAGTCGTTCGAGATCGTGAACGCCGGGATCTCGTAGTTCTGCTTGTCGGGCACGTTCGCGAGCAGCCCGATCAGTTTCGGCCCGTCCTGCGTGATCGCCTGCACGTTGCCGGCTCGCAGCGCGGCGAACGCGAACGGCGTGTCGTCGTACGCGACGATCGTCGCCTTCGGGAATTTCTCGCGCAGCGTGATCTCGTTCGTCGTGCCCTTGTCCGCGCCGACGCGCAGGTTGTTCAGCTGGTCGGCCGATTTCAGCACACCCTTCTTCGCGAGGAACTGCTGGCCGGACGAGAAGTACGGGATGCTGAAGTCGACCTGCTTCGCGCGCTCGTCGGTGATCGTGAAGTTCGCGAGCACCAGGTCGACCTTGCCGGAGGTCAGGAACGGAATGCGGTTCGCGGGATTGGTCGGCTGCAGCTGCAGCTTGACGCCGAGCTTGTCGGCCAGCGCCTTCGCATAGTCGACGTCGAGACCGACGATGTGATTGCTCTTGCCGTCGACATAGCCGAACGGCGGATTGCTGTCGAAGGTTGCAACGCGCAGCACGCCGGCCTTCCTGATGTCGTCGAGCCGGTCCGCGTGCGCGACCGTGCCGGCCGTGACGAGCGCGGCCCCGACGAGCCATGTGGCGAGAGTGTGGATTTTCATGAGCACGACCTGATTTGTCATGAAGGCCGCCGCGGATCGCACGGCGGCCGGTTCGAGGAACATCGCGACGCCGTGTGTCGTCGCGAAGCCGCTAACGTATCAGCGCGCGCGGCAATTCCGAACCAACGAATGGTGCTTTGCTCAGCGGGTTTCGTGATGAGGCGTGCGGGCCGCATGCAAGGCGTGCGCGCAAAAAAACGCCCGCTGCACGCAGCGGGCGCGAATCCCAGTCAAGGAGGTGTCACACGAACTACGGGTTCAGAATAAGAGCATCGCCCGCGGCGGACAACGAAGCGATTGCGATATCGATATCGCGCGTCCCGCGATGAGCTTGCACGCGCTCCGATGCGAAGATGCCATGCATGAAAAAACGGCGCGCCGCCTGCGTGGCGGAGCGCCGTCCTGTTGCAGGTTGCCGGTCGATGCAGGCAGCCCCGGCCGGGCTGCCCCTTCCATCACGGTTCGTGACGCAGATACCCTTCCTTGCTCGGGTCGCGCATTCGCCACGACACGATCAGCGAGATCGCGCACAGCACCGTCACGTACCAGTAAAAGGTTTCCTCGCTGCCGATCGACTTGAACCACAGCGCGACGTACTCGGCCGAGCCGCCGAAGATCGCGTTCGCGACCGCATACGACAGGCCCACGCCCATCGCGCGCACTTCGGGCGGGAACATCTCGGCCTTGATGAGGCCGCTGATCGACGTGTAGAAGCTGACGATTGCCAGCGCGATCGTGATCAGCACGAACGCGGCCGTCGGGCTCGTCACCGTCTTCAGCGCGTGCATCAGCGGCACCGTGCCGATCACCGCGAACGTGCCGAACAGGATCATCGACGTGCGGCGGCCGATCTTGTCGGACAGCGCGCCGAACACCGGCTGTATCAGCATGTACACGAGCAGCGCGACGGTCATCACGTTGCTGGCCGTCTTCGCATGCATGCCGGCCGTGTTCACGAGGTACTTCTGCATGTACGTGGTGAACGTGTAGAAGATCAGCGAGCCGCCGGCCGTGAAGCCGACCACCGTGAAGAATGCGCCCTTGTGCTGCCACACGCCGCGGATCGTGCCCGCGTCCTTCTTGTCGCGCGATGCGCTCGTCGACGTCTCGTCGAGCGACTTGCGCAGGTACAGCGAGATCAGCGCGGCCGCCGCACCGCACACGAACGGAATGCGCCAGCCCCACGCCTTCAGTTCGTCATTCGACAGTGCCTGCTGCAGGATCACGAGCACGAGCAGCGCACACAGCTGGCCGCCGATCAGCGTCACGTACTGGAACGAAGCGAAGAAGCCGCGCCGCCCCTTCAGCGCGACCTCGCTCATGTAGGTTGCGCTCGTGCCGTATTCGCCGCCCACCGACAGCCCCTGGAACAGGCGCGCGACCAGCAGCAGCGCCGGCGCCAGCGCGCCGATCTGCGCATAGGTCGGCAGCACCGCGATCACGAGCGAGCCGCCGCACATCATCAGCACCGAGATCATCATCGCCGCGCGGCGGCCGTGACGGTCGGCGATGCGGCCGAACAGCCAGCCGCCGATCGGACGCATCAGGAAGCCGGCCGCGAACACGCCGGCCGTGTTCAGCAGCTGCGTCGTCGTGTTGCCACTCGGGAAGAACGCCGGCGCGAAGTACAGCGCGCAGAACGAGTAGATGTAGAAATCGAACCACTCGACGAGGTTGCCCGATGAGGCGCCGACGATGGCGAACACGCGCCGCCGGGTGTCATGCGCGGTCAGCGCAGCTTGGTCGGTCTGGACGTCCATGGGTTGGTCTGTTCCTTTTAGTGCTTGCTGGGCGAGACGGCTCGGGGCCGCCGCGTGCGGTCGCACGTGGCACCGGTTCCGGCGCACGGCGCTACGGGATTTTAGCGAAATGTAAAGTAACGGGCTTTCCGGGTTCGTCCGGATGTAGAAGAATTTTCTCTCGCCACGTGTTCGTCATATGAAAACGCCAGCCGTCAGGCTGGCGTCCGATGCAAACTCGTCACGCGAGTCAGGCACGCACCTCGGGCGGCACGTAGCGGCACTCGTAGCGCTTGCGCACGGTACCGGCCTCATCGACGCTTTCGAGATACACGTCGAACTGCCAGAGCCGCGCCATGTGCTTGAGCACCTCCTCGCTGTCGTTCGACAGATGGCGGTTGTCAGTCATGAAGTGGCGCAGCGTGAGGCTGCGGTCGCCGCGCGTGTTCAC
Organism: Burkholderia sp. Bp9142; assembly: GCF_003853415.1. Classification (GTDB taxonomy): domain Bacteria; phylum Pseudomonadota; class Gammaproteobacteria; order Burkholderiales; family Burkholderiaceae; genus Burkholderia. The sequence goes on from NZ_QTPP01000004.1 coordinate 184,347, forward strand.
GGCCCACACCTGGATGTTCGGCTCGCGGTGATGGATGTCGTACTGCCGCGACAGCGCCTGCCTCACATACTGGTAGCCTGACTCGTCGTGGATCGCCGACACCTCGAGCGAATCGCGCATGTCGTCGTCGAGCACCGAGAACAGCCGCATCTCGCGGATCAGGTTCGGCGACAGGTACTGCGCGATGAAGCTCTCGTCCTTGAAGTTGCGCATCGCGTAGTGCATCGCCGGCAGCCACGGGGTGCCCGCGATCTCCGGAAACCACTTGTAGTCCTCTTCCGTCGGCGCTTCGCAGATCCGGCGGATGTCGCTCATCATCGAGAAGCCGAGCGCATACGGGTTGATCCCGCTGTAGTACGGTTTCGTGACGGGCGGCTGGTAGACCACGTTGCTGTGCGAATGCAGAAACTCCATCATGAAGCCGTCTTCCAGCTTGCCCTGGTTGTACAGCGTGTTCAGCAGCGTGTAGTGCCAGAACGTCGCCCAGCCTTCGTTCATCACCTGCGTCTGCCGCTGCGGATAGAAGTACTGGCCGATCTTGCGCACGATGCGGATCACTTCCCGCTCCCACGGCTCGAGCAGCGGCGCATTCTTCTCCGCGAAATACAGCAGGTTCTCCTGCGGCTCAGGCGGATAGCGGCCCTCCTGCTCCTCCATCTGCTCGGGTTTCTTGCCCGGCAGCGTGCGCCACAGCTCGTTGACCTGCGACTGCAGGTACGCCTCGCGCTCGCGCCGCAACGCGGCCTCCTTCGACAGCGACGGTTTCTGCGGCCGCTTGTAGCGGTCGACGCCGTAGTTCATCAACGCATGGCACGAATCGAGCAGTTCCTCGACGCGATCGAGGCCGTAGCGCTCCTCGCATTCGGCGACGTAGTTCTTCGCGTACACGAGATAGTCGATGATCGCGTGCGCGTCGGTCCACAGCCGGAACAGGTAGTTGCCCTTGAAGAAGGAGTTGTGCCCGTACGCCGCGTGCGCGATGACGAGCGCCTGCATCGTCATCGTGTTCTCTTCCATCAGATACGCGATGCACGGATTCGAGTTGATGACGATTTCGTACGCGAGGCCCATCTGGCCGCGGCGATAGCTCTTCTCGGTCGCGAGGAAGTGCTTGCCGAACGACCAGTGGCGATAGTTGACCGGCATCCCGACCGACGCGTACGCGTCCATCATCTGCTCGGCGCTGATCAGTTCGAGCTGGATCGGATAGACATCGAGCTCGTATTGCTCGGCGACCTGCGAGATGTGCGTGTCGTATTCCTCAAGCAGTTCGAACGTCCAGTCGGACGGGCACGGCAGCGGCTTGCGTTCGGCAACGTTCATACGCGCTTCCTTCTGCCCGGCACCGGGCAAGTCGGCGGCCGGCGCCGCCGGTTCGGTCCGGCCGCTTTGCTGCGATGCGGCAGGGCCAGCCGTGTCGTCACCGGAAGGGCGCGGCGCGTAGCCGCGCGACTCGTTGTGCAGATGGCGGGTCGTCATGACATTTCCACCTGCTTTTCGAACAATTCGCGAAATACCGGGTAAATATCGGCAGCCGATTCGACTTTCTTCATCGCGAGATGCGGTTGCGACAGCGCCAGCTGCGCATACTCAAGCCACAGGTTCTGCTCTTCCGGTGCGACCTGGATATACGCGAAATAGCGCGTCTTGGTGAGGATATCCTCTTCCAGGATTTTGCGACACTTCGGTGAATCGTCGGTCCAGTTGTCGCCGTCGGACGCCTGCGCGCCGTAGATGTTCCATTCGGTCGGCGAGTAGCGCTCGTTCATCACCTTGCGCATCAGTTCGAGCGCGCTCGACACGACGGTGCCGCCGCTTTCGGTCGAATGGAAGAAGGTGTCCTCGTCGACTTCCTCGGCGCGCGTGTGATGACGGATGAACACGACCTCGATGCGCTCGTAGTTACGCTTCAGGAACAGGTACAACAGGATGAAGAAGCGTTTCGCGAGATCCTTGCGCTGCTCGTCCATCGAGCCCGATACGTCCATCAGGCAGAACATCACGGCCTGGCTCGACGGCTGCGGCTGCTTCACGCGGTTGATGTAGCGCAGGTCGAACGGATCGATGAACGGGATTCGCCAGATGCGCCCTTTCAGGTGATGGATCTCCGCCTCGAGCGTCGCGATTTCCTCGCGGCGGTCCTCGGTGTCGGCCTTCAGCGCCTCGAGCCGGGCCTCCAGCTCGCGCAATTCGTTGACGAGCGGCGAGCCGAGCGCGATGCGCCGGCCAAGCGCGCTTCTGAGCGAGCGCACGACGTCGATGTTGTTCGGCGTGCCTTCCGCCGACCAGCCCGCGCGCACGTTCTTCCAGCTCGGCACCGTCAGCAGGTGCGTCTTCACGAGGCGCGGCAGCTCGAGATCGTCGAAGAAGTACTGCATGAATTCGTCACGGGACAGCTCGAACACGAAGTCGTCCTGCCCTTCGCCCTCGTTGCTCGCCTGGCTGCCGCCGCCGCCCGAGCCGCCCTGCGGACGCGGAATCTTGTCCCCGCGGACGTAGTCCGCGTTGCCCGGGTGCACGTATTCACGACGCCCGCCCGGCGCGTGCCGGAAATTCGGCTCCGCGATGTCCTTGCGCGGGATCGTGATGCTCTGCGTGCTCTGGATATCCTTGATGCTACGGTCGCGCACCGCATCGGATACGGCACGACGAATGTAGTTCTTGACGCGACGCAGAAAGCGTTCGCGGTTGGCGATGCTCTTGTTCTTGCCGGCCAGCCTGCGGTCGATGATTTGATGAAGCACTCCCGGTCTCCCGCTCGAAAGTCGATATGCCGGGACGCTCGCCGCACATGCCGTCTGCCGTCATGCGGGCGGCGTCTCTGAGGGCGCCCGCGCGGACGAACCGCACGGGCGCGGTACCGCGCGCGTCATGACGACTTGCGCACGCGCAGGTACCAGTCGCAAAGCAGCCTCACCTGCTTCGGCGTATAGCCCTTCGCGACCATCCGGTTCACAAAGTCCTCATGCTTGCGCTGCTCCTCCGCCGAACCCTTCGCGTTGAACGAAATGACCGGCAACAGTTCCTCGGTATTCGAGAACATCTTCTTCTCGATCACGACACGCAGTTTCTCGTAGCTCGTCCATACGGGGTTCTTGCCCGCGTTGGCCGCCCGCGCACGCAACACGAAGTTCACGATCTCGTTGCGGAAATCCTTCGGATTACTGATGCCGGCCGGCTTCTCGATCTTCTCCAGCTCCGCGTTCAGCGAGGCGCGGTCGAAGCTCTCGCCCGTGTCGTGATCGCGGAATTCCTGGTCCTGGATCCAGAAATCCGCATACGTGACGTAGCGGTCGAAGATGTTCTGCCCGTATTCGGAATACGATTCGAGGTACGCCGTCTGGATCTCCTTGCCGATGAATTCCGCGTAGCGCGACGCGAGCACGTCCTTCACGAACGACAGGTATTTCTGCTCGGTTTCCGGCGGGAACTGCTCGCGTTCGATCTGCTGCTCGAGCACGTACATCAGGTGCACGGGGTTGGCCGCGACCTCGCTCGAGTCGAAATTGAACACGCGCGACAGGATCTTGAACGCGAAGCGTGTCGACACGCCCGTCATCCCTTCGTCCACGCCCGCGTAGTCGCGATACTCCTGATACGACTTCGCCTTCGGATCGGTGTCCTTCAGGTTTTCGCCGTCATACACCTGCATCTTCGAGAACAGGCTCGAATTCTCCGGCTCGTGCAGGCGCGACAGCACCGAGAACTGCGACATCATCTTCAGCGTGCCCGGTGCGCACACGGCTTCGGCGAGCGACGAGTTGCGGATCAGCTTCTCGTAGATCTTGACCTCTTCCGACACGCGCAGGCAGTACGGCACCTTCACGACGAAGATCCGGTCGAGCAGTGCCTCGTTGTTGCGGTTGTTGCGGAATGCCTTCCACTCCGACTCGTTCGAGTGCGCGAGGATCACCCCGTCGAACGGAATCGCGCCGAATCCTTCGGTGCCCTTGAAGTTGCCTTCCTGCGTCGCGGTCAGCAGCGGGTGCAGCACCTTGATCGGCGCCTTGAACATTTCGACGAATTCGAGCAGGCCCTGGTTCGCGAGGCACAGGCCGCCCGAGTAGCTGTACGCATCGGCATCGTCCTGCGCGTACTGCTCGAGCTTGCGGATGTCGACCTTGCCGACGAGCGAGGAAATATCCTGGTTGTTCTCGTCGCCAGGCTCCGTCTTCGCGATGCCGATCTGCCGCAGGATCGACGGATAGCGGCGCACCACGCGGAACTGGCGGATATCGCCGTTGTATTCGTGCAGGCGCTTGACGGCCCACGGACTCAGGATGTTCTTCAGATAACGGCGCGGAATGCCGTATTGCTCTTCGAGGATCGGGCCGTCTTCGTCGTAGTCGAACAGCCCGAGCGGCGATTCGTTGACGGGCGAACCCTTCAGCGCATAGAACGGCACGCGCTCCATCAGTTGCTTCAGGCGCTCGGCGATCGACGACTTGCCGCCGCCCACCGGACCGAGCAGGTAGAGGATCTGCTTCTTCTCTTCGAGCCCTTGCGCGGCGTGGCGGAAGTAGGCGACCACCTGCTCGATCACTTCCTCCATGCCGTAGAACTCACGGAACGCGGGATAGACCTTGATAACCTTGTTAGCGAAGATCCGCGACAGGCGCGGCTCGTTGCGGGTATCGATTTGTTCCGGTTCCCCGATTGCAGCCAGCATGCGTTCGCCTGCCGTGGCGTACGCCGACGGATCGTTCTTGCAGAGCGCGAGGTACTCCTCCAGCGAGAACTCTTCCTCTCGCGTTTTTTCGAAGCGGTTCGCGAAGCTGCTGTAAATATCCATGCTACCTCCCTCGCCTGAGTCTGAAGACGTGCTTGCCTTCTATGACTGCGCAGAAGCAAGCGCGTTCGAATTCATCCTAAACCCTTTCTTATTTTTTTTCACGAACTCTTCGTATGAAGTTCGTCATTCTCGACAACACCGGTTGGACAACGCATTTCGACGCTTTACAATCGATCTCCCGTGTCGCAGAAACTGCATCCGCCACGTCTCGTCGAGCATCGGAACGTCTCGTGCGTTGGACACCTCCGTCGTCGTCGCTGCGCCTTCACGCTCCCCTTCATCCCTAGACGTTCGAGCCGACGTTTGCGACGACACGTCGCGCGCGCCGTTACAAATTTTTTTCGCATCGTCCGGAGATACCCGTAGCGCGCAGGGCGCACATGCAACGCGCGGCGACGCATGAACCGTCACGCGCGCTGTCACATTCCATCGGTTGCCGAAACGACGACGCCCGCAGGCCGCGGGCGTCGTGTACCACCAAATGGGGATAGATGCGCGGCGCGCGCGATTCAGAACGTCTCCCAGTCGTCGGCGCCGGCAGCCGCGGCGGCGGCCGGCTTGCGCGCCGGCACCGGCCGCTTCGGCGCTGCATCGCGCTCGTCGCGCGCAGCGGCCGGTGCGGACGGCGACACCGGCACGACAGCCGGTGCGGGAACCGCGCGCGGCGCCTGCCGTGCAGCGGCCGCGGCCACCGGCCGCCCCGCGTCGTCGTCGATCCGGAACACCGACGCCGTTTCGCGCAGGCGCGCGGCCTGTTCGTCGAGCGATTGCGCGGCGGCCGCCGCTTCCTCGACGAGCGCGGCGTTCTGCTGCGTGACCTCGTCCATCTGCGTGACCGCGCGCGCGACCTGGTCAATGCCGCTGCTCTGCTCCTCGGATGCCGCCGCGATCTCGCCCATGATGTCCGTGACGCGCTGCACCGCACCGATCACGTCGCTCATCGTGCGACCGGCTTCGTCGACCAGCGTCGAACCCGTGCGGATGCGCTCCACCGACGCGTCGATCAGCACCTTGATCTCCTTGGCCGCGCTCGACGAACGCTGCGCGAGACTGCGCACCTCGCCCGCGACGACCGCGAAGCCGCGTCCTTCCTCGCCGGCACGCGCGGCTTCGACGGCCGCATTCAGCGCCAGGATGTTGGTCTGGAACGCGATTCCCTCGATGATCGCGATGATGTCCGCGATCTTCGCAGCGCTGTCGTTGATCTCGCCCATCGTGCCGACCACCTGGCCGACCACCGTATTGCCCTTGTCTGCAATCTCCGACGCATTCGCGGCCAGCGAGCTTGCCTGCCGCGCATTGTCCGCGTTCTGTTTCACGGTACCGGTCAGCTGTTCCATGCTCGATGCGGTCTCCTGCAGCGCGGACGCCTGTTCTTCCGTGCGCGACGACAGGTCGATGTTGCCGGCGGCGATCTGCCGGGCCGCGGTCGCGATCGACTCGCTGCCGCCGCGCACGGTGCGCACCGTGTCGACGAGGCCCCGCTGCATCTTCGCGAGGCCGTCGAGGAGCTGGCCCATTTCGTCGCGCCGATGCACGACGATCGCGCGGCGCAGGTCGCCCGCGGCGATCGCGTCGAAATGCGCGAGCGCGTCAGCGAGCGGACGGCCGATCGCACGGCTGAGCGTCAGCCACGACAGCACCGCCGCGACCAGACCGGCCGCCAGCACGACGATCGTCAGCACGCGCAGCGTTTCGTACGCCGATTCCGACTGATCGAAGCTCGTCTGCGCCGCGCCGAACTGGAAATTGCGCAGCGCCTCGCTCGCAACCGCGAGATCGTTGTAAAGCACCTGGAGCTGCTTGGCGCCCTCGCCGATCCGGTCGTGGTCGCCCGTCGCGACAAGGCCGCCGAACGCGTCGCAACTGCGCTGCAGCGCCTGCCGCTTCGCGGCGACGTCCTGCGCGAGTCGGTCCTCTTCCGCGTCGCGCGGCAGCGCAAGGTACTTTTTCCACCACGAATCGGACTGCGCACGCATCGCGCGGCTACGCTCCACCGCAGCAGCCGAGTCGGGCGTCCCCGCCAGCAGCGCGGCGCGATCGAGCGCCAGGCGCTCGCGGGCCGCGTAGATCTCCGCAACGGCCACATCGGCCGCGCTCGGCATCTGGTTCGTGAAGATTTCGCGCGTCGAGTCGTTCGAGCGTGTCATCCCGTACAGGCCGAGCACGCCGATCACCCCGAGCAGTACCGCGAGAAACGCCATCGTCAAACCGATGCGCGCACGTATCGTCAGATTTCCGATCACCATCATTTTTCCTGTGTTGCGTCGTCATGGACGGGCCGGGCCCGTTTTTCGAAACACTGTTCCGTTCCGATGCATTTACGACCATCCGCAACACAACTTGATGGTATTGACGTCAATTTTCCCCGCAATCCGTCTGTTTATTACCTTTTTTTGAATAATAGGTGCGGAACATTGCGGCTTGCGCTGCAAATGACGGGGCGAATGTCGAATTCCGGCTGATCAGCGGGAGAGGGCCGGCCGCCTGCTGATGCAGGCGCCGGCCGCGATGAGCGATCCGCCCTATTCGGCCAGTTCGGCGAGGGTGGGAATCGACGGCTGCGCGCCTGCGCGCGTGACCGACAGCGCCGCCGCGCGTTGCGCGAAGCGGATCGCGGCGTCGACGTCCTCGCCGGCCGCGAGCCGCGCGGCGAAGCCGCCGATGAAGGTATCGCCGGCCGCGGTCGTGTCGACCGGCTGCACGACGGGCGCCGGATAGTGGCGCGCCGCGCCACCGGCCGTCAGCGCAAGCACGCCGCGCGCGCCGAGCGTGATCAGCACGTTGCGCGCGCCGGCCGCCCGCAGCGCATGTGCCGCGGCTTCCGCCTCGGCCGGATCACGCACCGGCAGCCCGGTCAACGCGGCCGCCTCGACTTCGTTCGGGATCAGGTAATCGACGAGCGGCAGCCAGCCGTCCGGCAGCGGCGCGACGGCCGGCGCCGGATTGAGCACCACGGTGCGGCCGAGCCGCCGGCCGGCCGACAGCACAGCGAACACGGCGTCCGGCGGCGTCTCGAGCTGGCAGATCAGCACGTCGGCCTCGGCCAGCGCGGCCTCGTGCTGCGCCACCGTATCGGTCGTGACTTCGCCGTTGCCACCCGCGACGATCACGATCGTGTTCTGGCTCGCGTCGTCGACGACGATCAGCGCGACACCGGTCGACGCCGACGTGCTCGTCGCGAGCCGCGTGCAATCGATGCCTTCGGCCTCGAGGCCGGCCCGCAGCGCGGTGCCGTGCGCATCCGCGCCGACGCAGCCGATCATCGTGACCTGCGCGCCGAGCCGCGCGGCCGCGACGGCCTGGTTGCCGCCCTTGCCGCCCGCCGCCTGCGCGTAGGCATGGCCGGCGAGCGTTTCGCCCGGCTGCGGCAGCCGCGGCGCCCGCACGACGAGATCCATGTTGAGACTGCCGACCACCGTCACGCGGCCGGCGCCCGCTGCACGCGCCGTCATGGGCGGCCGCCGGGCACTGCCGGCTCGCGGTAGACCGCCGTCGATTCGCGCAGCACGAGGCGCGGCGACACGACGCGACGACGGCTCGGCGCGGCCGTCGAGCCACCGCCGATCCGCTCGATCAGCGTCTGCGCGGCCATTTCGCCGAGCGCGCGCACCGACTGGCCGACCGTCGACAGCGCCGGATACGTGTAGCGGGAAAATTCGATGTCGTCGAAACCGATGATCGAGCAGTCGTCCGGCACGCGCATCCCGCGCTCGGCCGCCGCGCGCAGCGCGCCGACGCCCATCAGGTCGTTGCCCGCGAAGATCGCGCTCGGATGCACCGACTCGAACAGCCGCGACGCCGCGTGATAGCCGCCGAGGCACGAGAAATCGCTTTCCGCGATCGCGCCCGGCACGATGTCGACGCCGCGCTCGGCCATCGCGCGGATGAAGCCGTGCACGCGCATCGCGCTGACGGCCGTGTCGGTCGGCCCGGTGATGCAGCCGATCTTCGCGTGCCCGAGTTCGAGCAGGTGACGCGTCGCCAGGTACGCGCCGCGTTCGTGATCGATCTGCACGAGGTCGGCCGCGAGCCCCTCGATGTTACGGTCGACGACGACGAGCGGCGCATGCGCGTCCGCGAGCGTCTGCGCGAGCACTGCGTCCTCGCCGGCCGACGCGACGATCAGCCCGTCGATGCGCTTTTCCTGCAGCACGCGCAGGTAGTTGCGCTGCTTGACGGGATCGTCGTCCGAATTGCAGAAGAACACGCAATAGCCGTTGGCCGCGCACTGGTCCTCGATACCGCGCGCAAGCTCCGCGAAGTACGGATTCGTGCTGTTCGGCACGACGAGGCCGATGGTCGCCGTCGAGCGCGCCTTCAGCGAGCGCGCCACCGCCGACGGCACGTAGTTCAGCTCGCGGATTGCGCCCTCGACCTTCGCACGCACATCCGCGGACACCGGCCGCGAATTGTTCACCACGTGCGAGACGGTCGTAAACGACACGCCCGCCATGGCCGCCACATCCTTGATCGTCGCCATTTCCCGTTTCTCTCTGGTCTGCTTTCTGTGTAGTTTTACCGGGCGCGCGCGCGCCGGCTGCGATACGTGTCGAGCACGACCGCCACCACGATCACCGCCCCGGTGATGATCCGCTTGGTCGGCTCGTTCGCGCCGATTTGCGCCAGCCCCGCGGCCAGCACGGAGATGATCAACACGCCGAAGAACGTGCTGATCACCGAGCCGCGCCCGCCCATCAGGCTCGTGCCGCCGATCACGACGGCTGCGATCACCTGCAGCTCGAGGCCCGCGCCCGCGTTCGGGTCGGCGGCCTCGAGCCGCGAAATCTGGAACAGCGACGCGAGCCCCGCGAGCGCGCCCATCAACGCGAATACGAGGATTTTATACGGCCGCGGGTTAACCCCGGCAAGCCGGACGGCCTCCTCGTTCGTGCCGATCCCGACGAGATAGCGCCCGAACACGGTACGCGTGAGCACGAACTGTGCCGCGATCATCACCGCGACCGCGATCAGGAACGCCGGCGAGATGCCGAGCGCGATCGGGTTCGACAGGAAATCGAATGCGTCGCCGATGTAGGCCGTGCGCGAATTCGTCAGCTGGTATGCGACGCCGCGCGCGGCCTCGAGCACGCCGAGCGACACGATGAACGACGGAATCCGCCAGCCGACCGTGATCGCGCCCGTCAGCGAGCCGGTCACGGTCGCGACCGCGATCCCGATCAGCGCGGCCGGCAGCGGCCCCCATTGCCATTTCAGCGCGGCCACGCTGACCATCGACGCAGCCAGCGCGAGCACCGAGCCGACCGACAGGTCGATGCCGGCGATGATCAGCACGAAGGTCATCCCGACCGACATCACGACGAGATCGGGGATCTGGTTCGCGATCGTACTGAACGTATCGTAGGTCAGGAAATGCGAACTCAGCACCGAAAACAACGCGATCATCGCGGCGAGCGCGCCGGCGAGCCCGAGATAGTTCGACAGGCCGAGCCGCGTGCCGGACAGCGTGCGCGCGCGGCGCCCCGTCACGTCCTGCTGCGCGCCTGCGTCGGTCGGGGATACGGGAGGCTGGGTCATTGCTGTCGTCCTGTCGTCGAAGTGCCGGAAGCCGCGCGCGGCGCGCTTTCCGCATCCGGATGCCGCGTGCCTTCCGGCAGCGCTTCGCGGCCGAAGCCGGCGAACGCCGCAGCCAGCAGCGCATCCTGGGTCCAGTTGCCGCGTTCGAACACGGCGGTCATGCGGCCGGCCGACATCACGCCGATCCGGTCGCAGATCAGCATCAGCTCGCGCAGGTCGCTCGAGACGACCACCAGCGCGCGGCCCTCGCGCGCGAGCGCGCCCATCAGCGTGTAGATCTCGAACTTGGCGCCGACGTCGATCCCGCGGGTCGGCTCGTCAAACAGCAGCACGTCCATGTCGCGCGCGAGCCAGCGGCCGATCACGACCTTCTGCTGGTTGCCGCCCGACAATTCGCCGACCGGCTGCGCGGCGCCGTGCGTGCGGATCCGCAACGCGTCGATCTGCTGCTCGGCGAGCGCCGTCTCGCGCGTCATGTCGACGATGCCGCCGCGCGCGAGCCGGTCGAGCTGGCCGAGCGACACGTTCGACGTGACCGACTGCGACAGCAGCAGACCTTCGCCCTTGCGGTCCTCGGTGATCAGCGCGATGCCGTGCTTGACAGCGTCGACCGGCGACCCGATACGCGCCGGCTTCAGCGGATCGCCGACCGCGATCATCCCGGCATCCGGCGTATCCGCGCCGTAGATCAGCCGCAGCAATTCGGTGCGCCCCGCGCCGATCAGCCCCGAGATGCCGAAGATTTCGCCCGAGCGCACTTCGAGCGACACGTCCTGCACGGCCGTGCCGCGCGTCATGCCCGACACGACGAGTCGCGGCGCGCCGATCCGGCGCGTGCCGAGATCGATGTGCTCGCCGAGCTCGCGGCCGACCATCAGCGTGACGAGCCCGTCGGACGTCGTCGCGGCCATGTCGCCGACGTGCACGAGCCGGCCGTCGCGCAGCACCGCGACGCGCTCGGCGACGCGCGCGAGCTCCTCGAGCCGGTGCGAAATGTAGACGATCGCCACGCCGCGCGCCTTCAGCCGGTCGATCTGCGCGAACAGCAGCTCGACCTCGCGTGCGGTCAGCATCGCGGTCGGCTCGTCGAGAATCAGCACGCGGCAGTCGCCGATCAGGTTGCGCGCGATCTCGACCATCTGCTGGTGGCCGATGCCGAGTGCGCCGACCGGCGTATCGGGGTCGACCGCGTCGAGCCCGACCTGCGCCATCGCCGCACGCGCGTCGTCACGCAGCCGCGCGCGGTCGATGATGCCGAAGCGTCGCGGCAGACGGTTCAGAAACAGGTTTTCGGCGACCGTCAGCGTCGGCAGCAGGTTCAGCTCCTGCATCACCATGCGCACGCCGAGCGCCTCGGCCTGCGTGCGGCTCGCCGGCGCATAGGCCTCGCCGCCGAGCTGCATCGTGCCGGTCGTCGGGTCGACGAGCCCACCGATGATTTTCGACAGCGTGCTCTTTCCTGCGCCGTTCTCGCCCGTCAGCGCGAGCGCTTCACCCGGCGCGAGCGTCAGCGTGACGTCGGCGAGCACGGGTTCGGCGTAGGTCTTGCCCACGCCGGAGACCGACAGCACGGGAACGGCTGAACGGGAGGGTTGGAAGGTCGGTTCCATCGCGATCCTGGTTGCGGCCGCGCGCACGCGGCGCGCGGGTATGACGCTCACAAGTGCATGCAGTGGCCGTGATCGCGCTCACTCCGTATAACGGCCGCCTGCCCGGATTCTTGAGGGCGGCGGCCGTGGCGGGGCGGCGTTACTTCGTCACGAGATCCACCGGCGTCTCGACCACGCCGGTCATGTCGGCCTGCTTGCGATGCTCGGCGATCGCCTTGAGCGCCGTGTCGATGCCGAACACGGCCTGCTTCGCCGCGTACTGGTCGGCGGTCGCGAGCACGCGGCCGTCCTTCAGCATCGGCTTGATCGCGTTGATGTTGTCGTAGCCGACCACGAACACCTTGCCCTGCTTGCCCGCCGCCCGCACGGCCGACACGGCGCCGATCGCCATGTTGTCGTTGCCGCACAGCAGCGCCCGCAGGTTCGGGTATTCGTTGAGCATCGCGGCCGCGACCGCATTGCCCTTGTCGATCTCCCATTCGCCCGACTGCACCGACACGACCTTCATCCCGCCCGCCTTCATCGCATCCTGGAAGCCGGCCGTGCGCTGCTGCGCGTTGGTCGTCGTCGACACGCCTTCGAGGATGCCGACCTGATCGCCCGCCTTCAGCCGCTTCGCGAGGTAGTCGCCGATCTTGCGCGCGCCCTTGCGGTTGTCCGGGCCGACGAACGGCACGTTCAGGTTCTTCGACTTCAGCACGTCCGGATCGAGCCGGTTGTCGATGTTCACGACGATGACGCCCGCGTCGACCGCCTTCTTCACGACCGGCACGAGCGCCTTCGAATCGGCCGGCGCGATCACGATCGCATCGACCTTCGATACGATCATCTGCTCGACGATGCGGATCTGGTTCGCGGTGTCGGTCTCGTCCTTGATGCCGTTCGTGATCAGGTCGAACTGGCCGGCGTTGTGCTTCTGGTATTCCTTCGCGCCGTTTTCCATCGTCAGGAAGAACTCGTTGGCGAGCGACTTCATCACGAGCGCGACCTTCGGCTTGGCCGTGGATTGCGCATGGACGGCCGGCGCGGCGGCGACCGCGACGGCGGCAAGCGCGGCGGTCAGGAAGCGACGGCGAAAGAGGACATTCATACACATCTCCTGGCGACTGGCCCGACGGGCCGGACTGTTGTTTTAATGTGAGCAAACGTTTGCGCCACACTACCCGGGCATTGGCCATCAATGCTGCTTGTCGGTACCACGGAATGGAAGCGAGGCAGACGGCCGACTGCCTGGCGCGTGCTGTCGTCGACGCGCCACCGCCGGCGGGACGCCGGCGGAGTGGAGGCTATGCTGTACCGTTTCGGTTCGACGCGCAACCCGTCTGATCAATATTTAAGGGTTTATTCGGAGCACACGGCCGCGCGTGCCGATTGCCGCGCGTTACACCGGGTTGCGCGGCGCCGCTTCGTCGCGATCGTCCGACGGCGGCTCGCCGAAGCGATTCGCGTGCGGCGTGCCGGCGATGAAGCCGTTCATCACGAACAGCACGATCGCACCGACGACCGGCACGACGATCAGCAGCATCCACCACCCCGATTTGTCGATGTCGTGCAGCCGCTTCACGCCGACCGCGATCGACGACCACACCGACACGACCGCAATCGCGAACAGCACGAGCATCACCAGCAGCGGCAGATCCTCGTGCGACGAGCCGCGCGACCCCGCATCGAAGATCGCGCTGAGCGCGCCGTAGGCCACCGCGTAGATCCACCACGGCAAACGTCCGATCCGGCCTTCGAAGGAAAAGAGAAACCATTTCAGGTTCATTGATCGCCTCTTGGTCATGCGTGACGCAGGATTCGCGGTGCGACGCAGCGCCGACGCGGTTCGCCGACCGGCGTTTCCGCGAATTAGATCATATCTTCATGAGAATGACCCGTTCGACATGGTCGCAACGAGGCATTCGGATCTGCCGTCTTGTTTTTCTGTTGATCGGCGAACACGCGGCGGCCGCCGCTGGCGGCCAACCGGACTGCCAGCGACGACTTCGATCGAAGGTTCGACGCGCCGGCACACCATGACGGCACGGAACCGGCGTCATGGCGGCCCCCATGCAACGCGTCCGGCGGGTGCTTGCCGCGCCCCCGGAACATCGCCCCGCCGTCAGACCGCTTCGCGCAGCAGCCCGGCGATTTCCGCTTCGTTCAGGTGCGGCGCGAACATCTCGATCAGCCGGTACGCATACGCGCGCAGGAACGCGCCCTTGCGCAACCCGACGCGCGTCGTGCTTGCCTCGAACAGGTGCTGCGTGTCGAGCGCGACGAGCCCGGTGTCGCGCTGCGGATCGAAGGCCATCGCCGCGACGACGCCGATCCCCATCCCGAGCTCGACGTAGGTCTTGATCACGTCCGCGTCGATCGCGGTCAGCACGACGTCGGGCACGGCGCCGGCTTGCGCGAACGCCTGGTCGATGTGCGAGCGGCCCGTGAAGTCCTGGTCGTACGTGATGATCGGGTACTCGGCGATTTCGTCGAGCGTCAGGTTCTCGCGGCCGACGAGCGGATGCCCCTTCGGCACGACGACCGTGTGGTGCCACGAATAGCACGGGAACGTGACGATGTCCGGATAGCGATCGAGCGCCTCGGTCGAGATGCCGAGATCGGCTTCGCCGTTCAGGATCATCTGCGCGATCTGCTGCGGGCTGCCCTGGCGCAGCGCGAGATGCACTTTCGGGAACACGTCGGTGAACTGCCGGATCACCTTCGGCAGCGCGTAGCGCGCCTGCGTGTGCGTCGTCGCGACGACGAGGTGGCCGCTGTCCTGGTCCGCGAACTGGCGCGCGACGCGGCGCAGGTTTTCCGCGTCGAGCAGCATCCGCTCGATCAGCTGGTGCACGGCCTTGCCGGGCTCGGTGAGCCCCGTGAGCCGCTTGCCGCGCCGGATGAAGATGTCGACGCCCAGTTCATCCTCGAGATCCTTGATCTGCTTCGACACGCCCGACTGCGACGTGTACAGCACGTTCGCGACCTCCGTCAGGTTCATGTTCTGGCGCACGGCTTCGCGCACGAAACGCAATTGCTGAAAATTCATGGGTATGCCTCTTAGGCTGTCGTTGTTCGAATGTCGATTCGGAGCGGTAGCCGCCCTCTTCTCTTTATCGGGTTCGGGCGTCAGTGTGCGGGAAATACGCGGACCGCGCGCGGCACGGCCGTCGCGCCGTCGCCGACCTGCAGCGCGAGCGCACGCCACGCGTCGCGATCGAGTTCCGCTTCGAGCGCGCCGCCCGTGCGCGCCTCGAGCTCGACCCGCACCGAGCCGCCGAGCGGGATCACGCGGCGCACGTCGACCGCGATGCCGTCGCGATGCCCGTCGCCGGCCGGCCACAGCTGCAGATCGTGCGGCCGCACGTACGCGTTCGCGGGGCCCGCGAAATCGGCGTCGACCGCGATCGGCGCCGCCGCGCCTTCCGCGACGAAGCCGCGTCCGGCGACCGTGCCCGGCAGCCGGTTCGCCGCGCCCAGGAACTCGTAGACGAACGCGCTTTCAGGATGATCGTAGACGTCCTGCGGGCTGCCGACCTGCTCCACGTGACCGCGGTTCAGCACGACGATGCGGTCGGCCACTTCCAGCGCTTCCTCCTGGTCGTGCGTGACGAAGATCGTCGAGATGTGCAGGTCGTCGTGCAGGCGCCGCAGCCAGCCGCGCAATTCCTTGCGCACCTTCGCGTCGAGCGCGCCGAACGGCTCGTCGAGCAGCAGCACCTTCGGCTCGACCGCGAGCGCACGGGCCAGCGCGATCCGCTGGCGCTGGCCGCCCGACAGCTCGGACGGATAGCGCTGCGCGAGCCAGTCGAGCTGCACCAGCTTCAGCAGTTCGTGCACCTTGTCGCGGATCACCGCTTCCGACGGCCGCTCGCGGCGCGGCTTCACGCGCAGCCCGAACGCGACGTTCTCGAATACGGTCATGTGGCGGAACAGCGCGTAATGCTGGAACACGAAGCCGACCTGGCGGTCGCGCGCGCCGACCGACGCGACGTCGAGCCCCTGCAGCACGACCTGGCCGGCGTCCGCGTGCTCGAGGCCCGCGATCACGCGCAACAGCGTGGTCTTGCCGCAGCCGGACGGCCCGAGCAGCGCGACGAGCTCGCCCGGCGGAAAGTCGAGCGACACGTTGTCGAGGGCGGTGAAATCGCCGAAGCGCTTGTGAAGGTGACGGACGGTGATACCCATTCTGATTGCCTCTTTACGAATTCGACGAATTGGCGGCGACGGGGCCGGCATGAGCGGGAACGTCATCGCGTGCGCCGGCCAGCTCGGCAGCAAGATGACGCTCGGCGAGCAGCTTCAGCGCGAGCGTGACGAGCGCGAGCAGCGCCAGCACCGACGCCACCGCGAACGCCGCCGCGAAGTTGTATTCGTTGTACAGGATCTCGACGTGCAGCGGCATCGTGTCGGTTACGCCGCGAATATGACCGGACACGACCGACACCGCGCCGAACTCGCCCATCGCGCGCGCGTTGCACAGGATCACGCCGTACAGCAGGCCCCACTTCACGTTCGGCAGCGTCACGCGCCGGAAGATCTGCCAGCCCGACGCGCCCAGCACGCGCGCGGCCTCTTCCTCGTCGGTGCCCTGCGCCTGCATCAGCGGGATCAGTTCGCGCGCGACGAACGGGAACGTGACGAAGATCGTCGCAAGCACGATGCCCGGCACCGCGAAGATGATCTGCACGTCGTGGTCCTGCAGCCACGGCCCGAGCCAGCCCTGCGCACCGAACAGCAGCACGTAGACCAGGCCCGAGATCACCGGCGACACGGAGAACGGCAGGTCGATCAGCGTGGTCAGCAACGCCTTGCCGCGGAATTCGAACTTCGCGATCGCCCACGATGCGCACACGCCGAACACGAGGTTCAGCGGCACCGCGATCACGGCGACGGTCAGCGTCAGCTTGATCGCCGACCATGCGTCGGGATCGGCGAGCGATTCGAGATAGAAGCCGACGCCCTTGCGCAGCGCCTCGAAGAACACCGCGGCGAGCGGCACGACGAGGAAGAATGCGAGGAACGCCAGCGCGACGCCGATCAGCAGCCAGCGCACGGCGCGCGGCTCGCTGACGGGGTCGAGCTGTTTCGCGGCGCGCACGCGCGCGGCGGACGGGTGGTTGAGCACGGCGCTGGACTCCTGGCTCATTGCTGGCCTCCTGCCGCGGTCGCGGCAACGGTGACGGTCGACGGCGCGGGGCCGCTCGCTCCCTTGCCGGACGAGCCACGGCTCGTCCGGCGCTGCAGATACCACTGCAGCGTGTTGATCAGCAGCAGCATCAGGAACGACACGACCAGCATCACGACCGCCAGCGCGGTCGCGCCCGCGTAGTCGTATTGCTCGAGCTTCGTGATGATCAGCAGCGACGTGATCTCGGATTTCATCGGCACGTTGCCGGCAATGAAAATCACCGACCCGTATTCGCCGAGCGCGCGCGCGAACGCGAGCGCGAACCCGGTGAGCAGCGCCGGCAGCACGGCCGGCAGCACGACGCGGCGGAACGTCAGCCAGCGCGACGCGCCGAGGCACGCGGCGGCCTCTTCCTGCTCGCGCTCGAAATCCTCGAGCACGGGCTGCACGGTGCGCACGACGAACGGCAGCCCGATGAAGGTCAGCGCCACCAGCACGCCCACCGGCGTGAACGCGATCTTGATGCCGAACGGCGCGAGATACTGGCCGACCCAGCCGTTGGTCGCATAGACGGCAGCGAGCGAGATGCCGGCGACCGACGTCGGCAGCGCGAACGGCAGGTCGACGATCGCATCGACGAGGCGCTTGAACGGGAACGTGTAGCGCACCAGCACCCACGCGACGAGAAAGCCGAACACGGCGTTGATCAATGCGCCGCCGAGCGCCGCGGAGAACGTCAGCCGGTACGACGCGACTACGCGCGGCGACGCGACGGCGGTGACGAACTGGTCCCACGACAGCGTCGCGGTCTTCAGGAACGTGGCGGCGAGCGGGATCAGCACCACGAGGCTCAAATAGGCCACCGTGATGCCGAGCGTCACGCCGAAACCGGGCAGCGCGCTCGGCTTGCGAAAGGTGTACGTCGTCATCGGATGCTCTTGCTGGGTCGATGCTGCTCACGGGTCCGGCACAAACGCCGGCGCGGTGAGCCGCGCCGGCGTTTGCGCCGGGGATACGGCGCGCTGTCGTGGCGCGCCGCTGTCGTTATGGGTTGCTGCCTGGCGTTACTGCGGCTTGTAGATCGAGTCGAACACGCCGCCGTCCGCGAAATGCGTCTTCTGCGCATTCGTCCAGCCGCCGAAGGTGTCGTCGACCGTGTACAGCTTCAGCTTCGGAAACTGCTTCGTCAGCTCTGCCGGCACGTTCTTCGAACGCGGACGATAGTAGTTGCGCGCCGCGATTTCCTGGCCCTGCGGGCTGTACAGGAAATTCAGGTAGGCCTCGGCCAGCTTGCGCGTGCCCTTCTTGTCGACCACCTTGTCGACCACCGCGACGGGCGGCTCGGCCAGGATGCTCACCGACGGCACGACGATCTCGAACTTGTCGGTGCCGAATTCCTTGATCGACAGGAACGCCTCGTTCTCCCACGCGATCAGCACGTCGCCGATGCCGCGCTGCACGAAGCTCGTCGTAGCGCCTCGCGCGCCCGAATCGAGCACGCCTGCATTCTTGTAGAGCTTCGTCACGAATTCCTTCGCGCTTTGCTCGTTGCCGCCCGGCTTGTGCACGGCGTACGCCCATGCGGCCAGGTAGTTCCAGCGCGCGCCGCCCGACGTCTTCGGGTTCGGCGTGACGATCGAGATGCCCGGCTTGGTCAGGTCGTCCCAGTCCTTGATCCCTTTCGGGTTGCCCTTGCGCACCAGGAACACGATCGTCGACGTGTACGGCGATGCGTTGTCCGGCAGGCGCTTCTGCCAATCCTTGTTCACCAGCCCCTTGTTGGCGAGCGCATCGATGTCGTAGGCGAGCGCCAGCGTGACGACGTCGGCCTGCAGGCCGTCGAGCACCGAGCGCGCCTGCGCGCCCGAGCCGCCATGCGACTGCTTGAAGTTGACCGTCTCGCCCGTCTTCGCCTTCCACTCCTTGCCGAACGCCTGGTTGAAGTCCTGATACAACTCGCGCGTCGGGTCGTACGATACGTTCAGGAACGTCGTATCGGCCTGGGCATGCGTCGCGACGCCCAGCGCCGCCGCCGCGCCCAGCGCGAGTGTTGCGATCAGGCGGCCCACTCCGCCCACCAGCCCCGTATTGCGCTTCGCCATCCTTGGTTCTCCAGTGTTGTCGGTATTGCGATGTCGGGCCAGTCTAACGAACGGGTTACATGATTAAAAATAATCGTTCTTCATTTTTTAATACTCAAAAGTGCTAACGCAGACGGGACGGACGGTTGCGGCGGACGAACCGGCGTCCGGACGTCGCGACATCGCGCCGGAACCGGCGCGATCGCGTCGAACCTCAAGTAACACTTGAAATTCTCGAAGTACTGTATAAAAATACAGCTCACTGTCTATCCATACAGTTGAGCCATGACCAAACTCACCGCCCGTCAGCAGCAAGTGTTCGACTTGATCCGCCGCGCGATCGAGCGCTCCGGTTTCCCGCCCACGCGTGCCGAGATCGCGGCCGAGCTGGGTTTCAGCTCGCCGAATGCGGCCGAGGAACACCTGCGTGCGCTGGCGCGTAAAGGCGTGATCGAGCTGGCCGCCGGCGCGTCGCGCGGCATCCGCCTGCTTGGCATCGACGATGCGCCGCACCAGTTCACGCTGCCGCATGCCGGCCTGATGCAGCTGTCGCTGCCGCTCGTCGGCCGGGTGGCGGCCGGTAGCCCGATCCTCGCGCAGGAACACATCTCGCAGCATTACGTGTGCGATCCCGCACTGTTCACCAGCAAGCCCGACTACCTGCTGAAGGTGCGCGGCCTGTCGATGCGCGACGCCGGCATTCTCGACGGCGACCTCCTCGCCGTGCAGAAGCGCACCGAAGCGAAGGACGGCCAGATCATCGTCGCGCGTCTCGGCGACGACGTCACGGTCAAGCGCCTGATGCGCCGGCCCGGCGGCCTCGAGCTGATCGCGGAGAACCCGGATTACGAAAACATCTTCGTCAAGGCCGGCAGCGCGGAATTCGCGCTGGAAGGCATCGCCGTCGGGCTGATCCGCTCGGGCGAACTCTGACAATCGGTCTCGCTGAGGAGAACACCATGGAACGCCTTTCCCGTCTGCTGCCTTTCCGTCAATTCGGTCGCCTGCGTCACCTGCGCGGCCGCACGCCCTGCGCGCCGCTGTCCGCCACAGCGCCCGTGGTGAGCCAAGAAGTCGCAGTTGAACGGCAGGCGTCGCTGCTGCCGTCGGCGCTTCCCGCATTCGCGCGGGTGTCGCTGAACGCCGGCCTGAATCACGCGGAACCGGCGCGCCGTGCGCCCGTGCGCGTCTATCACGGTCGGTCGCGCCTGATCATGGTCGGGACGATCGATGCCGTGTGCCGGATGATCGATCGCTGCATTGCCGAGGAACGATCGGCCACGCACGGCGGTCTCTGATTGCGGAACCTGTCCGCACCGGAGGCATCGTGACTGGATCTTCGGGCCGCGCATGGCGGCTCAAGCCCCTGCTGATCGTCACGCTGGTCGTCGCCGTCCTGATGGCGATCGGCTATGCGTACGCCTCGCCGTACGTCGCGCTCGGTCGCCTGAAATCGGCGATCGATGCGCGCGATGCGCAAGCGGTCAGCGGATATGTCGATTTTCCGTCGCTGCGCATCAGCCTGAAGCAGCAGGTCACGGAAGAGTTGATGCGCCGGATCGATGCGGTGAAAAAGGACAATCCGTTCGCGGTGATTGGCGCGCTGATCGGATCTGCACTGATCGGCCCGCTGGTCGATGTCTATGCGACACCGGAAGGTGTGGCCGCGCTGATGAGCGGCATCCCGCCGCGCGGCAATCCGGGCGAGCGGCCACCTGAATGGCCGGGCCCGCCGTCAGGCGGTGCGCCCGGCAACGCACCGGCCACGCCGCCGGCCAATCCGGCGAGCGCACCCCTACCGGGCAGCAACGCCACCGCCTCGGCTGCGCCGGCACCCGCGCCAGCGAGCCCGAGCGATGCCGGTCATCCGCAGCAAACGCATGCCGGCTACCGGAATATCGATGAATTCGTCGTAACCTACCAGCGCAACGCCGACGGCACGCGCTATGCGGCGATCTTCCACCGCTTCGGCCTGTTCTCGTGGAAACTATCCGCGATTGACCTGCACGCCTGAGCAGTCGCGATCGCGGTCGATGCCGCTGATGCGACACAACGCGCGATCGGCCTGAATCGCGGCACAACCCGGCCGGCCACGCAATCGCAGCGTCACTTGCCGTTCGAGGTGGCCGCTTCGCGTTCGCGCGCGATCTCGGCCTTTTGCTCTTCCGCCGACGAACACGCGACCAGAATGCTGCAACTCACGCGATCAAGCAGTTGCGTGTTGCCCGACCCCATCCACCATCTCGACAACCCGCTGCGGCACCGATGGCCGACGACGACGAGGTCGGCCTTCAACTCCGTCGCGAGATTCGCGATTTCGTCGATCGGATAGCCGAACGCGAAATGGCCTTCCGCCTGAACGCCACGCTCGCGCAGCCAGTTCACGCCTTCCTGCAGGATCTCGCGCGCGGTTTCCTCGAAGCGGCCGCACGCGACGTCGGTCAGCAGCCCCGCGCTTTGCGCGATGCTCGAGCGCATGTCGACGACCGACAGCAAATGCGTTTCCGCCTTCAGGTCCAGCGCGAGATTGGCACCGCACCGCAATGCCTTGCGTCCTTCGAGTGTGCCGTCGTAGCACAGCAGAATCTTGTTGTAGCTAGCCATGAAACCTCCCTATCGCGACTACGTGCCCTATGCACTCATCATGGTGCGCCGCAATTCCGGACGCAAGGGATGGAAAACGCTGATTCGCCACGCGGGGCGCGTCGGCGATGATGCAGTGCACGATCCGTGCGCGCATGCACCCTGCCGCGCGGGCATGCCCTGAAGAGACGCAGCCAATGCACTAGAATGGCCCGTTCGTGCCGTCGACGCGCATTCGCCCCGGTCATGCCCATGTGACACGCATTCGCCCGATCCGTTCGCCGGCCGGCATGCCCATCCGGCCCGCCGCGAAACGCGTCCGCGCCCGCTTACAACGACAACCTGCCCATGTCCGTTGCACCGATCGATTTCCGGAACGTCGAAAAGCGCTATGGCGACAAGCTCGTCGTCAACGACCTGTCCTTCCACGTGCAGGCCGGCGAATGCTACGGCCTGCTCGGGCCGAACGGCGCCGGCAAGACCACGACGCTGAAGATGCTGCTCGGCCTCGCGTATCCCGATGCCGGGGCCATTTCACTGTGCGGCGAACCGGTTCCGTCGCGCGCGCGGCATGCGCGCCAGCGCGTCGGTGTCGTCCCGCAGTTCGACAACCTCGATCCCGACTTCACGGTCCGCGAAAACCTGCTCGTGTTCAGCCGCTATTTCGGGATATCGGCGCAGGCTTCACGCGCGCTCGTGCAGCCGCTGCTCGAATTCGCGAAGCTGGAAAACAAGGCCGATGCGAAGGTCGGCGAGTTGTCCGGCGGGATGAAACGGCGTCTGACGCTCGCCCGCGCGCTCGTCAACGATCCGGACGTCCTGGTGCTCGACGAGCCGACGACGGGCCTCGATCCGCAGGCGCGCCACCTGATGTGGGAGCGGTTGCGCTCGCTGCTCGCGCGCGGCAAGACGATCCTGATCACCACGCATTTCATGGAGGAGGCCGAGCGCCTGTGCGACCGGCTGTGCGTGATCGAGGAAGGCCGCAAGATCGCCGAAGGCGCGCCGCACGCGCTGATCGAATCGGAGATCGGCTGCGACGTGATCGAGATCTACGGGCCCGACCCGGTCGCGCTGCGCGACGAGCTGGCGCCGTTCGCGAAGCACACCGAGATCAGCGGCGAGACGCTGTTCTGCTACGTGACCGATCCCGAGCCGCTCAGTGCGCGACTCAAGGGTCGCACGGGATTGCGCTATCTGCATCGTCCGGCCAATCTGGAAGACGTGTTCCTGCGGCTCACGGGCCGCGAAATGCAGGACTGACCGATCATGGACGTACGCAACTATTCCGCCGCCGCGCCGTCCGCACCGCCACGCGAGTCCCGCTTCGCGATCGCGCTGCCCGCGAATGCGACCAACTGGATCGCCGTGTGGCGGCGCAACTATCTCGTGTGGCGCAAGCTCGCGCTCGCATCGCTGTTCGGCAATCTCGCCGATCCGATGATTTACCTGTTCGGCCTGGGGTTCGGGCTCGGCCTGATGCTCGGCCACGTCGACGGCGTGTCGTATATCGCGTTCCTCGCGGCCGGCACGGTCGGTTCGAGCGTGATGATGTCCGCGAGCTTCGAGTCGATGTATTCGGGCTTCTCGCGGATGCACGTGCAGCGCACCTGGGAGGCGATCATGCACACGCCGCTCGCGCTGGGCGACATCGTGCTCGGGGAGATTGTCTGGGGCGCAAGCAAGGCGCTGTTGTCGGGCGTCGCGATCATGCTCGTCGCGGGCCTGCTCGGCTATGCGCAGTTTCCGTCGATGCTCGCGGCGCTGCCCGTGGTCGCGCTCGCCGGCCTCGCGTTCGCGAGCACCGCGATGATCGTCACCGCACTCGCGCCGTCCTACGACTTCTTCATGTTTTATCAGACGCTCGTGCTGACGCCGATGCTGCTGCTGTCGGGCGTGTTCTTCCCGATCACGCAGTTGCCGCCGATCGCGCAGCACGCGGCGCACGTGCTGCCGCTCGCGAACGCGGTCGAACTGATCCGGCCCGCGATGCTCGGCCGGCCGGCGACGGACGTCGGCCTGCATCTCGCGGTGCTCGCCGGCTATGCGGTCGGTGGATTCGTGGTCTCCGCGTGGCTGTTCCGGCGGCGGATGATGCGCTGACGGCCGGCGCGGACGGCGCCGGCTTGATACCACGAAATCGAGACGCCGTTACTCGTCGTCGTCGCTCCACGGAATCTCGACGTCGGTCAGGAACGCGACGGTCGCCAGCGGGCCGCCTTCCTGGCGGCCGAGCTTGCCGTCCGCGCGATGCCATTCGACGCGGAACTGCGTACCCGGATCGTCGGCGACCAGATAGACCGCGCGCAGTTCTTCCGTGTCGGCTTCGTCGACCGGGCCGTCGAACGACACCAGCATCTTCTGCGGCCACAGGCCGTTTACCGGATCGTAAATGCGGTCGCCCTGCGGAATCTCGATGCTGGCCTCGACGCCGATCGTGGCGGAGGCTTCGATGATCATCGTGCCGAGCGCGTTCAGCACGGCAGTCGCCCGCGCGGAATTGGCCTGGCGGATCGCGAGATCGCCGCGCGTCAGCGCCTTTTCGAGTCGAGGATGAATCTTCGGTTGGGTCATGCGTTTTCCTGTTTGCTTCTTGTAAAGGGCACCGCACGTGCGAAGCGGCGGTGCCGGATGAATACGACGATCGCGCGGCGGGATCGGTCTGCGCGCGGCGCGGCAGCCATCACGCGGGTTGCAGCTGCCAGGCATGTCGTGCCCCGCTGGCCGATCGGGCACGCGAGCCGGAGTCGTCCGGCTGTCGCGCCCGCTTGCCGTCCCGTCCGCGTGCCCGTCAGAACCCGAACGCGATCGCGAGCAGCCCGCTCACGATCCCGAACGCGACGACAAGGCCCGTGACGATCGCCAGCATGGTCGGCTTGAATGAACGCGCGAGCATCGCGAGCGACGGCACGCTGATCGGCGGCAGCGTCATCAGCAGCGCGGCGGCCGGGCCGACGCCCATGCCGAGCGACAGCATCGCCTGGATGATCGGCACTTCGCCGGCCGTCGGGATCACGAACAACGTGCCCGCGACCGCGAACGCGACGATCCAGCCGAGATGGTTGCCGATGTCCGGGCCGATGTGCGGGAACAGCCACGCGCGCGCCGCGCCGAGCAGCAGCACGAGCACGATGTATTCGGGCACGAGCCGCACGGCCATGCGCGCGAGCAGCTTCATCCAGCGGATGAACGGATTGCCGGCCGCGGCCTGTTCGGCCACCAGCGCGGCAAGCCGCGCGTCGTCGATGCTGCGGTCCTCGGGACGGGCGATACCGTTCAGCAGATAGCCGATCCCGAACACCATCGCGATGCCGAGCACGAGCCGCAGCGCGCTCCAGTGCCAGCCGAGCACGAAGCCCATGAACACAAGCGCGGCCGGATTCAGCACCGTGTTGCCGAGCCAGAACGCGACCGCGCCGCCGGGCGACGCGTGCCGCGCACGCAGGCCCGCGACGACCGGCGCCGCGCAGCACGTGCACATCATGCCGGGCAGCGACAGCAGGCCGCCCGCGGCGACACTGCCGAAGCCGGTGCGGCCGAGCACGCGCGCAACCCAGTGCGCCGGCAGCAGCGCCTGCACGGCAGAACCGAGCAGCAGGCCGAGCACCATGGCCTGCCAGATCGCCTTGCCGTACGCCCACGCATAGTCGAGCGCCGCCTTCAGCGACGGCTCGGGGGCACTCGCCGACGAGCCCATCAGGATCGACTGGCCGATCGAATGATGCTCGGCGGCGACGAACGCCTTGTTGTAGTACGGGAACCATTTCACGTAGAACAGTCCCGCGACCGCGATCAGCAGGAAGGTCATCCAGCCGAGTGCCGGACTGGGTTGGGTGCGTGTGGTCGTCATCGTGTGGTGGTCGTAGGGTTGTTGTCGGTGTCGACTCGCGCCGCCGCGCCGGCGGCGGGCGATGCCGGCAGCCCGGCCTGCGCGAGCGCGTCGAGCAGCGCGCGCGCCTGCTGGCGCCCGTCTGCCGCATTCGGCCGGAACGTGAACGTCAGTGCGCGGTTCGGCTTGTTGTACGTCGAGCGATAGGTGCGCGCATAGGCGGGATCGTAATGCTTGTCGATCAGTTCGGTGAACAGGTCGGCCCGCGCGTCGGCATCGATCAGCGCATTCCAGTGCTCCACTTGGTCACGGCTGTGCAGGCCGATCAGCCGATGGAGCTGCGCCTTGAACGCGGCCGGCTCGTTGAACAGGTGGGCGTAGTCGTCGAGGAGAAACGCGATGCGCTCGTCGTGCGCCGCGTCGACCTGCACCCACGGCCCGGCGTGAAAGGCGTCGATCAACGCGATCGGCAGGTGCACGAGCCCGATCCTGCGGCTTTCCGATTCGACGAACACCGGCCATTCGGGGTCGAAACGCCCGAGTGTCTCGACAAGCCCCGAATCGAACCCCTTCTGCGACGGTTGCGGTTTGCCCGGCAACGCACCGAGCAGCGAGCCGCGATGACACGCGAGCGCCTCGAGATCGAGCGTCTGCGCCCCTTCGTCGCGCAGCGCGTTCAGCAGCCGCGTCTTGCCGCAGCCCGTATGACCGACGAGCGCGATGTAGCGGAACCGCGTCGGCAGCGTGCCGAGCGTCGCGCACACCGACTGGCGGTACGCCTTGTAGCCGCCGTCGAGCTGGCGCGCCTGCCAGCCGATCAGGTTGAACCAGTTCGTCATCGAACCCGAGCGCTTGCCGCCGCGCCAGCAGTAGATCAACGGCCGCCAGTTGCGCGGGCGGTCGGCAAACGTGGTGTCGAGATGGCGCGCGATGTTGCGTGCGACCATCGCCGCGCCGACGCGCGTCGCTTCGTACGGCGACACCTGGCGGTACATCGTGCCGACGATGACGCGCTCCTCGTTGCTGAGCACGGGCGCGTTCAGCGCGCCGGGAATATGGTCCTCGGCGAACTCGAGCGGCGTACGCACGTCGATGATCTCGTCGAACTCGCCGGCGCGATCGAGGGTGACAATCAGGTTTTTCAATTTGGCGTCGAACAGGGGCGATGCGGCTCGGTGAGCCGCACGGACACGGAAGGCGGATTCGCGATTATCTCACGCCCGGGCGTCTCGGGCCGCGCGCGGCCACCGGCGGGGGCGACGCGGCGCTCATCGCGTCGATCAGATGGTCGCGGAACGCGCGTACCGACGCGGGCAGGTCGCGCCCCGCCATGGTCTGCACCTGGATGCTGCGCTCGCGCAGCTGCGGGTTCGTGACGGGCACGACGACGAAGCCGTCCGCGTCGAAGCGGTCGCGCACCGACAGCAGCCCCGTGAACATCACCGCACCGGTGCGCTGCGCGTAGCGGTACATCACCGCGGTGTTGTTGCTGGTCAGTTCCGGCTCGAGCATGATCCCGTCGAGCACGCACGCGATGTCGATCAGCTGGCGCACCGTCGTGCCGGCCTCGGGCAATACATGCGGATGCCGCGCGACATCGGCGAGCGACACCGCGTCACGCGCCGCGAGCGGATGGTCGCGCCGCACGAGCACGAAGACCGGCGCACGCTCCGTGTGTTCGACACGCACGCCCTGCTCCGGCGCCAGGCTGAACGTCAGCCCGATGTCGGCATCGCCGTCGCGCACACGCCGCGTCGCCTCCGCCGGCGACACGACCCACACCGAGAACTCGACGCCCGGGTGGCGCGCCTTGAAGCCCGCAAGCGCGCCCGGCAGGAAATCGATCGCGAACCCTTCCGAGCAGGCGATCTTCAGCAGGCTGCCGTGCAGCGCCTCCAGCCCGCCGATTTCCTTCATCACGTGCTCGGCCTCCAGCAGGCTGCGTTGCGCGAAGCCCAGCAGCCGTTCGCCGGCCTCGGACAGCGCCATCCCGCGCGGCCGGCGCTCGAACAGCGGCGCGCCGAGCTCGCTCTCGAGCTTCGCGATCTGCCGGCTGATCGCCGAGACGGCCACGTGCAGCCGCGCCGATGCGTCGCTGATCGACCCGGTGCGCGCCACTTCGACGAAGTACCGCAGTGCAAGACCATGCAGGAAAGCCGCCATCGTTCTGTCTCCGAGCCCGACGTCCGGGCCGCTCTACTTTGCCTTTTCGGCAACGAAATGTTCGAAATTCGATCATTGTGACAAAAAAAACGGCTTTCTAGAATCGATCGCACTCCCGGCTGCGCGCGCCGCGCCCGCCGGAAAACCGACGAAGGAGACAGTCTTGAGCCGTACCGCCGCCATCCAGCACGCGCTGAACCAGTTCGAATCGGGCGCGTTCTTCACGACCCTGAGCCGCCGCGTCGGCCTGCGCACCGAAAGCCAGGACAGCGGCGCGGGTGCCGCGCTGCGCGCCTACCTGACCGACGAGATCGCACCGGAGGCCGCGCGCCTCGGTTTCACGTCGCGGATCGTCGAGAACCCCGTCGACGGCGGCAGCCCGTTCCTGCTGGCGTCGCGCCACGAGGACGACGCGCTGCCGACCGTCCTGATCTACGGCCACGGCGACGTCGTGCGCGGCTACGACGCACAATGGCGCGCGCCGCTGTCGCCGTGGACGCTGACCGTCGACGGCGATCGCTGGTACGGGCGCGGCAGCGCCGACAACAAGGGCCAGCACACGATCAACCTGGCCGCGCTGGCGAGCGTGCTCGACGCGCGCGGCGGCCGGCTCGGCTTCAACGCGAAACTGCTGATCGAGATGGGCGAGGAAACGGGGTCGCCGGGCCTCGACGCGCTGTGCCGACAGGAGCGCGATGCACTCGCGGCCGACGTGCTGATCGCGTCCGACGGACCGCGCGTCACCGCAGAGCGCCCGACCGTGTTCCTCGGCTCGCGCGGCGCCGTCAACTTCAAGCTGAGCCTGCGCGCACGCGACGGCGGCCATCACTCCGGCAACTGGGGCGGGCTGCTGCGCAACCCGGCGACCGTGCTCGCGAACGCGCTCGCGAGCCTCGTCGACGCGCGCGGCGCGATCCGCGTCGCGGGGCTGCGCCCGCCGCCGATCCCGGCGGCCGTGCGCGCCGCACTCGCCGACCTGTCCGTCGGCGGCGGCCCCGGCGATCCGGCGCTCGACGCCGACTGGGGCGAGCCCGGCCTCTCCGCCGCCGAGCGCGTGTTCGGCTGGAACACGTTCGAGATCCTCGCGTTCAAGGCCGGCAATCCCGACCATCCGGTCAATGCGATTCCGCCCGTCGCGTATGCACACTGCCAGCTGCGTTTCGTGGTCGGCACCGACTGGGAAGCGCTGCACGCGCATCTGCGCGCGCATCTCGATGCGCACGGCTTCGCCGCCATCGAGATCGACGTCGAGCGCGGCGCACCAGCGACGCGCCTGCCGCCGGACGATCCGTGGGTCCGCTGGGCCGTCGCGTCGCTCGCGCGCACGACCGGCAAGAAGCCCGCGATCCTGCCGAACCTCGGCGGCACGCTGCCGAACGAAGTGTTCGCCGATACGCTGCGGCTGCCGACCCTGTGGGTGCCGCACTCGTATCCGGCGTGCTCGCAGCACGCGCCGGACGAGCACCTGCTCGCGAGTGTCGTGCGCGAGGGACTGCAGATGATGGCCGGCCTCTTCTGGGATCTCGGCGACGCCGCGCCGCCCGTTCGCCGCGCGGCACCCGCCGCGGCCGGCGCCGCCCTGTAACGCGCTTCGCTCCTTTCTCGGGACCTGCTCACACGATGAATACGACCACCCTGACCACGCAGGACGCCGCGCGCCCCAGCGCAGCAAAGATCCGGCGCATCATCTTCGCCGCGTCGATCGGCAATGCGCTCGAATGGTTCGACCTGATCGTCTACGGCTTTTTCGCGGTAACGATCGCCAAGCTGTTCTTCCCCGCGACCAGCGAGGCGACGTCGCTGCTGCTCACGCTCGGCACGTTCGGGCTGTCCTACCTGATCCGGCCGATCGGCGGCTTCGTGCTCGGCGCCTATGCCGACCGCGCGGGGCGCAAGGCATCGCTGCTGCTGTCGATCGGGATGATGATGGCCGGCACGCTCCTGATCGCGCTGATGCCGACCTATGCGTCGATCGGCATCCTCGCGCCGCTCGGAATCATGCTGTCGCGGCTGATGCAGGGCTTTTCCGCCGGCGGCGAATTCGCAAGCTCGACCGCGTTCCTGGTCGAACATGCGCCGCAGCGGCGCGGCTTCATGTCGAGCTGGCAGTTCGCGAGCCAGGGGCTCGCGACGCTGCTCGCATCGGGTTTCGGCGCGCTGCTGACCTCGACGCTGAGCGCCGCGCAACTCGAAAGCTGGGGCTGGCGCGTGCCGTTCCTGTTCGGCCTCGCGATCGGCCCGGTCGGGCTCTACATCCGCCGCTACGTCGACGAAGGGATCGAGTTCAAGACGCAGGCGCGCTCCGAAGCGCCCGTGCGCGAGCTGTTCGCGGACCAGAAGATGCGCGTGCTGCTGTCGATCGGCGTGCTCGTGATCTCGACCGCGATCAACTACATGGTGCTGTACATGCCGACCTATGCGATCAAGCAGCTCGGGCTGCCGGCATCGACGGGCTTCGCCGCGACGCTCGCGACCGGCTTCGTGCTGACGCTGGTCACGCCGCTCGTCGGCCACCTGTCCGATCGCACCGGGCGGATCCGCGTGATGGCAGCCGCCGCCGTGCTGATGCTCGCCACCGTCTGGCCGACGTTCGTGTGGCTCACGCATCACGCTTCGTTCGCGACGATGCTCGCCGCGCTGATCTGGATCGGTGTGCTGAAGGCGACGTACTGCGGCGCACTGCCGGCGCTGATGGCCGAGCTGTTCCCGGCGCAGACCCGCGCGACCGGTCTCGCGGTCAGCTACAACACGGGCGTCACGCTGTTCGGCGGCTTCGCGCCGTTCGTGATCACGTGGCTGATCAGCGCCACCGGCAACCGGCTGTCGCCGGCGCTGTACCTGATGGGCTGCGCGGTGTTGAGTCTCGCTGCGCTGTTGGTCGCGCGCACGCGGCTCGGGATGCGGTAACCGCGGTCACGCAGGAAACGACTGCGCCGCGATGCGCGTCGAGCGCGGCCCGTCGCGGCATGCCTGCCGCGCGGGCCGCTCGCAGTTTACGGCGCAGGGTTCGGCTGCAGTTCGTGCAGCGCGTCGATCTCGGCAAGGATCTCGTCGGACAGCTTCACGTCGATGCTGCCGATGTTCTCCTTCAGTTGCGCGAGCGACGTCGCGCCGACCAGGTTGCTGCGCACGAACGGCCGGCTGTTGACGAACGCGAGCGCAAGCTGCGCGGGCGACAGCCCGTGGCGCTTCGCGAGCGCGACATAGCGCGACGTCGCTTCGACGGCCTGAGGCTTGCTGTAGCGCTGGAAGCGCTCGAACAGCGTGATGCGCGCGCCGGCCGGACGCGCGCCGTTCTCGTACTTGCCGGACAGCCATCCGAAGGCGAGCGGCGAATATGCGAGCAGGCCGATGCCGTCGCGGTGCGTGAATTCGGACAGGCCGCTCTCGAACGTGCGGTTCAGCAGGCTGTACGGGTTCTGGATGCTCGCGATGCGCGGCAGCCCGAGCTTCTCGGCTGCGCGCAGGAACTGCGCGACGCCCCACGGCGTTTCGTTCGACACGCCGATCGCTCGGACCTTGCCGGCCTTCACGAATTCCGCGAGCACGCCCAGCGTTTCCTCGATCGGCACCGTATAAGCATCGTCGACCCACGGATACGCAGGGCGGCCGAACGTCGTCGTGCTGCGATCGGGCCAGTGCAGCTGGTACAGGTCGACATAGTCGGTCTGCAGGCGCTCGAGGCTGCCGTCGAGCGCCTCGGTCAGGTTCTTGCGGTCGAACTGGTTGCCTTCGCCGCGGATGTGGCGCGGATTGTGCGGCTGCCGCGCCGGGCCTGCGATCTTCGTCGCGAGCACGATCCGGTCGCGTTGCGCGCGATGCCGCGCGAGCCAGGTGCCGATGTACTGCTCCGTGCGGCCCTGGGTTTCGGGCTTCGGCGGCACCGGATACATCTCCGCGGCATCGATCAGCGTGACGCCCTGCCCGAGCGCGTAATCGATCTGCTCGTGGGCGTCGCGCTCCGAATTCTGCTCGCCCCACGTCATCGTGCCGAGGCCGACCAGGCTGACCTCGATGCCCGAATCGCCGAGTGTGCGGTATTCCATGCTGTTCCTGTCGCGTCAGTGGAAAGCAGGAACGCTATCACATTGAAGCGAATGCTTCAGATGGCCGATGCGCACGGCTTCGCGCAGCCCAAGGTGCGCGCCTCGCTCATGCAGGTTACCGCCGCTACGACCGCCTCGGCGTGCGCGCCGTTCGGATCACGTCGGACGGCCGGGCCGGCGCGCACGTCACCCCCCGCTCCGTTACTGCGGCCGCTGAATGAAGCAGGTCGCCGATGCGTGCGCGACGATCTTGTCGTCCGGCGTCTTCAGCGTGCCTTCCGCGACGCCGAGCGAACGCGACAGGTGAATCACGCGCCCTTCCGCGATCAGGTCGACGTCGCGCGGCACGGGGCGCAGCATCTTCACATGCAGGTCGACCGTGCCGTAGCCAACGCCCGCGTCGAGCATCGAATGCACCGCGCAGCCCGTGACGGAGTCGAGCACCGTCGCGGCGAACCCGCCGTGCACACCGCCGAGCGGATTCAGGTGGCGGCCGTCCGCACGCGCCGAAAACTTCACATAGCCGAGCTCGACGCCCAGCGGACGCATCGGGATCGTCTCGGAAATCGACGCGAGCGGCGCGTCGCCGGCCGCCGCGGCACGCAGCAGATCGAGACCGGACAGGGAAAGCGGATTCATCGGGTTGTCTCCGGGTTGAAGGCGCGTCGCCGCGCTATTAAGTTCTAAATTGGAACTCATTATCGGCAACGGTGCCGGCCATTGTCAACGCGGCCGCGCCTGTTGCAACCGAAGGCGGGTTCTATAATCGAACCCGCTATTTCGCTGAACCGACGCTAGAGACTCGACGATGAAATGGGATGACATCGGTACGCTGAACTGTTCGGTCGCGCGCACGCTCGCCGTGCTCGGCGATCGCTGGACCATGCTGATCCTGCGCAACGCGTTTCTCGGCTGCCGCCGCTTCGATGCGTTCCAGGCGCAACTGGGCCTCACGCGCCATGTACTGGCCGAGCGGCTCGCGCGCCTGGTCGACGAAGGCGTGCTGGTCAAGCGCGCGTATCAGGAGCGCCCGCCGCGCTTCGAATACCGGTTGACGGAAAAAGGCCTCGACCTCTATCCGGCCCTGCTCGCGCTGATGACATGGGGCGACCGCTGGAAGGACGACGGCCAGGGGCCGCCGGTGCAATTGCGCCATCGCACCTGTGGTCAGCTGATGCACGCAGTTGCAGTGTGCTCGGCGTGCGGCGAGCCACTCGATGCGCACGACGTGCAGCCGGAACCCGGGCCCGGATGGCGCGGACCTATCCGTGATTTCGTGGGCGAGGCATATCATGAGGTGTAAAGGCCATGGATATGCCGATGAAGAAGAAAAGACAAACTGTAGCGCGTCAGGCAGCGGCCCGAGGGCCGCTGCCTGAGCTGCCCAAGGAACTGCTGGACCAGTTGGTCAAGGGGCCGATGACGCCGGCCGAGGTGCAGGACCTGATGTTGGCGTTCAACAAGGCGGTCATCGAGCGCGCGATGGGCGCCGAGATGAATCTGCATCTGGGCTACCCTCCCGGCCAGCCCAAGCCTTCTGGTCAGGCCAACGAACGCAACGGCGCCAGCGGCAAGACGGTCATCACCGATCGTGGTCCGGTCCGGGTCGACGTGCCCCGTGACCGGGACGGCAGTTTCCAGCCGATCCTGATCCCCAAGCACGAGCGCCGTTTCACCGGCTTCGACGAACGCATCATCGCGATGTACGCCCGCGGCATGAGCGTGCGCGAGATTCAGGGATTTCTGGCCGAGCACTATGGCACCGAGGTTTCGCCCGACTTCATCAGCTCGGTCACTGACGAGGTGATGGCCGAAGCGTTGAGCTGGCAGAGTCGCCCGCTTGAGACGATGTATCCGGTCGTGTTCTTCGATGCGCTGCGGGTCAAGATCCGCGACGACGGCGTGGTCAGTAACAAGGCCGTCTATCTGGCCTTGGGCATTCAGGCCGATGGCCAGCGCGACGTGCTGGGCCTCTGGATCGAGCAGACCGAGGGCGCCAAGTTCTGGCTCAAGGTGTTCAACGAACTCAAGACGCGCGGCTGCCAGGACATCCTGATCGCCGTGGTCGACGGCTTGAAGGGGCTGACCGAGGCCATCAGCGCAGCCTATCCACGGACCACCGTTCAGACCTGCATCGTGCATCTGATCCGCAACAGTCTGGAGTACGCCAGCTACAAGGACCGGAAGGTACTCGCCGCAGCACTGCGCCCGATCTACGCGGCCGCCAGCGAAGACGCCGCAAGGCAGGCGTTACAGGACTTCGCTGACGGCCCTTGGGGGGAGAAATACCCGACCATCGTGCAATCGTGGCAGCGAGCATGGGAGCACGTCGTACCGTTCTACGTGTTCCCGCCGGAGATTCGACGACTTGTATATACGACAAACGCCATAGAAAGTCTGAACATGCAGTTGCGCAAGATCATCAAGACCCGGGGCCACTTCCCGAATGACGAGGCGGCGATCAAGCTGCTCTGGCTGGCGCTGCGCAACGTGCTGGCCAAGACCGTGCGGTCCGCCTTCGATTGGAAATCAGCGATGAACCAGTTTGCTATCCTGTTCGGAGAGCGATTTATGCAGGCGCGCGGATAACGTGCCGTTCAACCGCCTCGCCCACAAAAACGCGGACAGGTTCGATGGCGCGCATGCGAGGCAACGGGACCGCTCGATGCCTGACCCTTGATGCAGCGCTGCAGCGCAGCCTGCCGCGCGCGCATCGCATCGCAGCGCGGCCATCATGCATCCGCGTGTTGCATGCGTTTGCACCTGCCGAGCATTCGTGTTGCCGCGCCCGGTCTGCTGTTCCAACCTCATCAATCGCACAGCGTATTGAATCTGCACGAGCGCGTGCGCGCATTTCGTCATGCGGGGCCGTGTCGTTCCACTTGCGCACGCGCCCGTTCATCATCGACATCCGCCAACCGGCGCGACCATCCGGCCGATGCAGATACCACGCGGCATGATGAGCTTCGCCACGTCGACCACTGCAGGCCACCATGTCATCGCTCCCGTTCGCATCCGAACGTGACCGCGCCGCCATGTCTGCGTTACACTCACGGCCCGCTGTCTCAAAATCATTCGCTGTCCACGATGTTGTCGCGCAAACGCCTCGCCACCGCCTGCCTCGCCGCTTCCCTGCTCGCCACACCCTTTGCCGCCTTCGGCAAGACGCACAACGAATCGCTGCTGCAGCAGGCGATCGACTTCATCGCGCAGTTGCTGCCCGCCCCGACCCATGAAGCACCCGCGACGCAAGCCGTCGAATCGGCATTTTCGCCCGATGGCGGTGCCGAGGCGCTCGTGCTGAAGGCGATCGGCGCCGCGCGCACCTCGATTCGCGTGGCCGCCTATTCGTTCACGTCGCCGCCCGTCACGCGCGCGCTGCTCGCCGCGAAGCGGCGCGGCGTGAATGTCGCGGTCGTCGTGGACGACAAGGGCAATCGCGCGAAGAGCAGCAAGCAGGCGCTGAACCTGCTCGTCAACGCCGGCATTCCGACGCGCACGATCGACGCCTACGCGATCCACCACGACAAGTACCTCGTGATCGATGCCGAACATGTCGAGACCGGCTCGTTCAACTACAGCGCATCGGCAGCCAGCCGCAACTCCGAAAACGTCGTCGTGGTCTGGAACAATCCGCAGCTCGCGTCGCGCTACCTCGCGCACTGGCAAAGCCGCTTCGACCAGGGCGCGCCGTACCGCTCGTCGTACTGACGCATCGCCAGCACGCGATCGCAATCGGCGTGCGGCGCGGCCGACGCGCGTCGTTGCATGCATTCGCTCCGTGATGTCGTCAATGATCGGCGTGCATGACGCGCCAATCAACCTGGCCGAGTGGCCGGCACGCCAGGCGTGGCGGCACCGCGATCAGCGGCATCAATGCAATCGGTGATTGTCGGGCGCTCGCTCGGCGATCTGCGCGACGACACACCGGCCCGCCCGCGCATGCGCATCGCTTGCCGAAAGCTTCGGCAGATCGCGATTGCCGCCCGGCAGCGCGCCGAGTACGCAGTCCGTGCTGATGGCCAGCGTGTTCTGGACCATCGGATAGAGCAGGTACAGCGCAAACGCGAGATACCCCGCGTACAGAATCCGAACCATGGTGCGATAGATGAACGATTGATCTCACCCTGTTTACGGCGTCACGTCGGACAGCTTGAGGCACCGGACATCAAGTTGCGTGTCGTGCAGCTACGCATGACGTGTGAAGCACCTGCATCGCACCGACGGCCTGCCCCGCCCCATCGTGGCTGTGCAATGGAGAATGCGCGATGCTGTTCGACATGCAGTCGTGGAACGCGGCCGTATCGGGAACTCGCGCTGCTCGGCGATCTCGCGCACATGACCGAACGCGAAATCGCGGCGCTGCATCTCGCGACGACCGACGAGCTGACCCAACTGACGAACCGGCGCGGCTTCGAGATTCTCGCGCGTCACGTGCTGAGCCTGTGTGATCGCACGGGCCGGCACGCGGTATTGCTGTTCTTCGACCTGAACGGCTTCAAGGCGATCAACGATCGCTTCGGTCATGCCGAAGGCGACCGCGCGCTCAAGACTTTCGCGGACACGCTGACCGGTGCGCTGCGCGACAGCGACGTGATCGCCCGGCTCGGCGGCGACGAATTCGTCGTGCTGTCGAGCGCCGCCGATCCGGCCGAGGTCGGCGAGCCGATCGAACGCGTCACGCGGGCACTCGCGCTGCGCAACGCGGCCGACGCACGCGGCTATGCGATCCGGTTCAGTGTCGGCCACGTCGCATACGATCCCGCGCGGCATCACACGGTGGCCGACCTGCTCGAATCGGCCGATCGCCGCATGTACGAGGACAAGCAACGCAGCAAGGCCGCCGGCGCCTGAGCGCGGACGAACCGCGCGCCACGTCAGCCCGGTTCGCCCGGCGCGGTCAGCTTCCGCACGGCGGCGCGCTCGCCATCGCTTCCGCGATCTGCTCGGGCGTGAGATCGCGTTGATGGGTCGCCATCGACCAGCGATGGCCGAACGGATCCTCCACCTGCCCATAGCGATCGCCCCAGAACATGTCGGCGGCCGGCATCTTGACCGTTGCGCCGGCCGCGACGGCCTGCGCGATCGCCGCGTCGGTGTCCGGCACGAACAGGTGCAGGCAGACCGGCGTGCCTTTCAGCGCCTTCGGTCCGAGTGCGCCATGCTCCGGCATTTCATCCACGAGCATCAGCGTCGAATCGCCAATTGCGAGGCACGCGTGCGCAAGCCGGCCGTCCGGGGTCGGCAGGCGGAACCGTTCGGTCGCGTTGAACGCACGCTTGTAGAAATCGATGGCTGCGGCTGCGCCGGCGCAGATCAGATGCGGCGTCAGCGTGCGCATCCCTTCCGGGATCGGGTTGACGGACGTGGCCATGGGTGTCGCTCCTTCAGTCGGTTGTCGTGTCGAAAATCGGGACGGACGCACGATGCGCACGCCTCCAATGCCACGACGGACGGGCTCGACGGAAATCGACACGCGTGCCGAGATTTTTTTATTCGCTCGCGACAGGCCGGCCAGCACCGCGCTGATGATCGCCTTGCTTCTGAAACCGCGGCCGTCGACCCGCAGGGCCATCGGCAACGCGCCGGTCACCGTACCCGCAACCGGATCGACATGCCAGACGGAATCCTTGGTTGCGCTTGCCTGTTCGTTCATCGCGTCGGCCGCTCCCGTCAATTGCCTACCTTGACCGCGCCGTTGGACGTGCATTGACCGACCGCCCAGCGACTCTGCCCGCGAGGTGCGGTGCGAGACCGATTCCGCGAATCGGCATCGCCGGCGACGATGCGGGAACCGCGGCCGATGCGGTCTCGCGAGAGGGCTGTACCGATTCAGTCTGACAGGCCGCGAGCATCAGGCAGAGTGCAGTGGCCAACGGGGTGACTGTGTATCTGGCCGCGGTTTCGTGCGCGGCAGCGTGATTCGTTTTTGTGGACGGCTTGCGTGAACACGCGTCGAACGCCGCTCAGATCTGTGGAAGATCACGCAGCGTACGCGACTCGTTCGTGGCGTCGATGTCGAGTTCGATCCCTTCCGACGCGTCGCGATACAGCACGCGCTTCAGCCTCGGCCCCACCGCCGTTCCGTCCGCTTCGTCGAATACGGCGTGAACGTCGTTGCCCGCCGCAAGCGCGCGCGCCACTTCCGCCACCGACGCCTCGCTCGGCGTTGCCGCCCACGACCGGTCCGCCGGATTGACGGCTGCCCAGCGCACATGCGTCACGCGCGCACTGAGCACATCGATTCGGACACCATTCACCGCGAACATCGACATCGGAATCTCCTTCGAAACGGTTGCTGCCGAGCGAACGCCTGACGATGGAAGCCGGCGATCGCGCGATATCACGCGAATTCGACCGCCACCGCGGCCGGCAGGATGCGGGATCGTCCGCGCGGCGTCGGCCAGCGCGATTTTCGATGATACATTGGGACGCTTTGTAACCGTCAACAGACAATCGTGCACGGGAGAAACACATGACCGACGCCTGGGGAACCTTCCCTGCCAGAATGGGCGACCATCAGGCCTTCATCAGCTTCAATCACGGCTTTGCGGAAATCGCCGAAAGCGACCCGCGCACGTCGCTGCTCAGCGTGCGCGTCACGCTTGCGCATCTGACGCCCGACGGCCTGCCGAGCGGTGCCGAGTTCGCCGATCTCACGAAGATCGAGGATCTGTTGGACGCCGCCGTGACCGCGAAAAACGGCGTACAGGTCGGCCGCATCACGGTCGACGGCAACCAGGATTTCCTGTTCTACGTGCCGTTCGACGAGGAAGCCGCGGCCGAGATCATCGACTCGCTGGCCGAACAGACGACCTACGCACTTCAGTATGCATACCAGGACGATCCGGACAAGGAAACGTACTGGCGCACGCTCTATCCGACCGACGACGACTGGCAGCTGATGCGCGACATGCGCGTGCTCGAAGCACTGCGGCAGAAAGGCGACGTGAGCGATATCCGCCGGCGCGTGATGCACTGGGCCTACTTCCCGGAGCCGAGCGACGCGCACCAGTTCGCCGACTGGGCCGAGTCGAAAGGCTACCTGGTCGAATCGGTCGCACCGACCGAGGATGGCAAATCGGCCGTGCGGTTTGCGCACGAAGGCACGATGGCGCTGGCCGACATCACGCACCATACGCTCGAGATCAATCGCGAGATCCGCTCGCTCGGCGGAGAATACGACGGCTGGGAAACCAGCGTCGAGCAGGCAGGCTGATCCGGCTGACACACGCGTTGCGCGCGACCGGGCCTTGACGGGTCCGGGTCAAAAAGCATCCCGGCAGCGCGATCGCGCGCCGCCGGGACCCAGGCATCGCCGGCCGTAACCGGCGATGGGCCCAAGCGATTGCTCAGGCACGAGGAAAGCGATTCATGCGGATCAGGCGAACGGATGCCGGGACGCGAAGCGCCGCCTGCCGAACGCCTGTCCGGTTCTGCCGACGCGGCCTGCATGCGTCGGGCGGGCAAAAAGCCCCCGCTCCTGCGCGAGCGAGCGGGGAAACGGTTGACCGGGCCGGGGTAGAACGGTCAACCGGCCAGAGTGTGATCGTGGCCCGTGCAACCGTCTGTGCGGCAACTCACTCTTTCAACCGGAACGCTCCCGTCATATCGCGATAATCTCGCAAACTGTCGACATCGACTGAAAATGTCTGGCCGCATCCGTTCCGTGTCCGATTCCGCGCCGCGTTCTTTCGCGCGTGATTTCACTCCTGCTGTTCCGGACATCTGCGTGCTCCGCCGCCGCACTGCTAGACTCGGGCCACAAAGATCACATGCCCCACCCAAGGAAACCATGACACTCGCTCGGGCACAACATGACGGCGTCGATGTCTGGATCATCCAGCTTCCCGGACATGCCGCCTATGCCTATACGCATCTCAAGCGGGTATTCGCATCCGACGACTCGCGGCATCGCGTCGTGACGGTCGACCTGACGAAACTGCTCGCTTGCGCCGACCGCGACACGACCGACTACGTGCTGCCGTCGGTTCAGTACTGGGCGCCCGGCAAGGCCGCCGGCATCCGCGATTTCCTCGACCCGGCCAAGGCCCGGATTCCCGACATGCCGTTCATCACGTTTCGCGAAACAAGAACGCGGACGCTGCTCGGCATTCCGGGCCTGTCGAAAGTCGGCGTCGCGTCGTTCCGGAACGGCCAGCATCGCGCGCGCTATCTGGCGTATGCGGGGGCGACGAGCCTGCCCGTCGAGGTGCATGAAACGGAGGCGGATCTGCTCGTGCGGTATTGCGGCGAGTGACGGACGCGACGCTTCGTCGTTTGCGGAATGGGTCGTGCAGCGGGCAGCCGTTCGATTCGACGCCGACAGGCCGCCAGGCCTCGATCACGTAAATCCGGTCGGTGACCGACGTCCGGTCGATGAAGCTGGTTTCGACGCCCGTCAATCGCCAGCCGTTGTGCTCGTAGAAGCCGATTGTTTCGACTGCGGGCCGAATCGCAAATCGCGAATCGCATGAGATGCCGCACGACGGCGCCGCCGCCAAAAAAATGCCCCGACGCCTTCCAGGTCGTCGGGACCGAACGGCCCTGCAAAGCTGAGGGCACGAGGAACCGATACATTACACGAATGTAAGTATGTCAAGCATTGGCGCTTTACGCCAAGTCACTGGCTTATTCCGCCAATGTGCGGGGCAATGGGCATGCCGCGACGACCGCTTTGCTTTGCGGGTCCACGAACGACGCAGAGGTGACCGGGCAACAACGCTCGAATGGCGTGACGGCACCGAGTTGCGGCATCGAGAAGTCGAATGGGCCTCACCCTCGCGGCGCTCCTCGCAAGATCGCTCTTCGCCGAGCCCCGTAACGGAAAAGCGGCTGCGAGGCGGCTTGAGATAGTGTTGACGTTATACTTTCGACCGGCTTCAACGGCAATCCACAAACTTCTTTCTTTCGAGAGATAACTATGGAACGCAGTGTTGGCATTGGCGGAAGACGATGGCTCATCCAGGGCAACGACAGCGACAGCTATATAGCAAAGCTGACTGACCCATTCGAACCGCAACTTGTATCGATGCTTGCGGTATTGTGCGACAGCGGTGCGCAAGTACTCGATATAGGCGCCAATATCGGCTGCACCGCGCTCGCGCTTTCGCAGATTGTCAGTGACGGCAAAGTGGTCGCGTTTGAGCCGGTGCCGCGGACATTCGCGAATCTGTCCAAGAACGTTGGCATGATTTCCAACGTAGCGATACATAATTTCGCCCTCGGAAAACAGACCGGAACGCTGCCTATGCAAGGCTCCGAAGGCGATTCAGCTGGCGCATTCGTCGCCAACCAATTTCATATCGCCAATACGGGGTATTTCCAAGTTGATGTTCCGGTGCGCACGCTCGACGAGGCATTCCCTTCGCTCGGACTTGACCGCATCGATTTCATAAAGATCGATGTTGAAGGGTTTGAACTCGATGTATTCGAAGGCGGTCGCGAGACGCTACAGCGCTTCAAGCCTCGTGTTGTGCTGGAAATGAACCATTTCTGCCTCAATATGTTCCGGCGCATCACCTATCCGGAATTTCGTGAGCGGCTTTTGAGCATCTTCCCGTACGTATATGCCGTCGACGGTACTCGTTATCTAGATCTGACCGCAGAAGACGATGCATACGTAGTCGGCTACGAGCATACCCTGCAATTCCGATTTCCGAATCTCGTCGCCGGGTTCGACCGGACCGACCTCATCGCACGGCTTTCAACTCTCGATCGGGCCTCATACGTGCTTGCCGAAGCGCATCGCGTCGCAGCCGATTTCGATGCATATCGCGCGGCAGCCGAAGCGGAATCGAATCAGCTTCGATCGCAACTCGCGTCACATGATGCAGAGCGGGATAGCCTCGAAATTCAAGTTGCCTCCGGTGCAAAGCGCATTGACGAACTTGAGCGCGAGAAGCATGCACTCCTTGCCTCATCAAGTTGGCGCGTCACCGCGCCGCTCAGATGGCTGAAGTTGAAGGCAATGGGCCAGTGATCACGCCAGCTGCGATAACTTGATCTGGACATGCGATTGCGCCTGGATCAATTGACTGTCCCGTCTGCGCGACGATACCGAGTTTCACGAACTGCACCGTCACGGCATCCGCCGGGAAGATGTCGAGGTACCAATCGGGAAGCGGAAGGCAGGCGAACAACAGCGCGTGAAACTCGCGCAGTTGTTCGCGCGAGCTGAAAACCGTGATAGACGATGCACTCGCGCTACAGCGGACCACAAGCGTCCATCTCTTCGGCAACACAAGCCGAAGCGAACAGCCGGAGCGGTCGAATACGAACCGGTCGTGACTGATGCACTACTGCGAAAGGAAGCGCACGTCGTGGATGCTCGGGCTGGTCAAATGAGCGCATGATGCGGGAAACCCACGATCGCCGCCGTCAAATACGCGCAATGCGTAGAACCCAAAAACAAAAAACCCGCTCGATGGCGGGTTTCTCTTGGAAGATGAGCTTCCGTTTTTCCGAAAGCCCATCTTCCAAAACTTGCTGCGGGATCGGCTAATCGCGCTGCAAGTCATTGAATTTTTTGGGGTGGCTGATGGGACTCGAACCCACGACGACAGGAATCACAATCCTGGACTCTACCAACTGAGCTACAGCCACCACTGATACTACTTTGTTTCTTCGCTGTTTCGTTTCGTGTTCAGCAGCGAAGAACAAGATTATACGAAGACTTTTCCGTCTTGCAAAGCATTTTTTTCAAAATTTTCGAGAGCGTCGTTCAGATGCGCGCGCGCCTCGTCGAACACGGCCAGATCGGCGCGCGCGAGCTTCTTGTTGTCCGACAGCACGCGACGCCAACCGCGCGCACCCGCGACACCGCGATACAGCCCGAGTGCGTGCCGGACGATCGCACCGAGATACGTGCCGCGCTTCAGTTCCGCCGCGCAGTATTCGATCAGTTTCGCCTCGGCCTCTTCGCGCGTCGGCACCGCAGCGGTCGAACCATAGAAGCGCCCATCGACGCCCGCGAGCACATACGGGTTGTGATAAGCCTCGCGGCCGAGCATCACGCCGTCGACATGCTCGAGATGCTGCGCGACTTCGTCGAGCGTCTTGATCCCGCCGTTGATCACGATCTCCAGCGACGGGAAATCGCGCTTCAGCTGATACGCATAGTCGTACTTGAGCGGCGGGATCTCGCGGTTCTCCTTCGGCGACAGCCCCTTCAGGATCGCATTGCGTGCGTGCACGACGAACGTCTCGCAGCCCGCTTCCGCCACCTTGCCGACGAAGTCCCGCACGAATGCATAATCCTCGACAGCGTCGACACCGATCCGGTGCTTGACCGTGACCGGCACCGACACCGCATCGCACATCGCCTTCACGCAGTCGGCGACGAGTTGCGGCTCGTTCATCAGGCACGCGCCGAACGCACCGCGCTGCACACGCTCGGACGGACAGCCGCAATTCAGGTTGATCTCGTCATAGCCCCACTGCTCGCCGAGCTTCGCGGCGCGCGCGAGATCGTCCGGTTCGCTGCCGCCCAACTGCAGCGCGACCGGCGACTCGTTCGGCGCGAACGCGAGATGCCGCTGCGCGTCGCCGAACAGCAGCGCGCCCGTCGTGATCATTTCCGTATACAGCCACGTGTCGCGCGTCAGCGTGCGATGGAACGACCGGCAATGACGGTCGGTCCAGTCGAGCATGGGCGCCACGGAAACGCGGCGGGGAGGAAGCGAGGACGGTGCGGACATGGAATTCGGGGCAGCAAGCGGCGCGGGAAACAACCCGAGATTTTACCGCAACGCGACCCGACCGGCCCGGCAGCCTGACTAGACCGGCCCGCCCTCGCCCAGTTCGGCGTCGATGGCCCGCCGCGCCTCGTCGAGTACGCGCTCGATCACGCGCCGCTCGGTGAGCAGCATCCCGTCGACCTTCACGAGCCGCCAGTCGATCCGCACGGCCGCGCCTTCCAGCACGCGGTAGTGCGCATGCTCGCCGTCCCACACCTGCTCGGTCTTCACCTCGATCTCGTAGCCGCGGTACGGCTCGCTGAAATCGCCGAGATCACTGCCTCTCGGTTCCATCGCACGCTCCGTGGCGACGCAGCGCCAGGCCGCCTCGGCGGCCGGCGCCGTGCGCTCAATCGTATTCGTTAGACAAAATGGATTTGCCGTCGGCGGTCAGGTCGACGCGGTCGGCCGCCGCCTGGTAGATCAGCCCTTCGTTCAGCAACGCATAGACGACATCGTCGAACGCGGCCGGAACCGGCCGGCTGTCGCCGAACTGGTCGATCCACTTCAGCGCCTCGATG
Source organism: Burkholderia sp. Bp9142 (assembly GCF_003853415.1). Lineage (GTDB taxonomy): Bacteria > Pseudomonadota > Gammaproteobacteria > Burkholderiales > Burkholderiaceae > Burkholderia. Next base: position 228,361 of record NZ_QTPP01000004.1, read on the forward strand.
GCTTCGGGAGAAAGGATGGGGGTCATGCGTTGGCCTCCGGCGTCGGTGTCGTTCCATCCTAGCACTTCATCCGGACGCCGAATACCGAGGCAAACGCGCGACGCGAAAGCCGGTGCGTCGCGGACGGACAGACCGCCCGCGCCACCCCGGCACGGAAGACCCGCGCTCAGAGGCGCGCGATCGACACTTCGGTGGACTTCACGAGCGCGACGACTTCCGCGCCGACCTTCAGCTCGAGTTCGTCGACCGAACGCGTCGTGATCACCGACGTGACGATGCCGAACGGCGTCTCGACGTCGACCTCGGACACCACCGGCCCGCGAATGATCTCCTTCACCTTGCCTTTGAACTGGTTACGCACGTTGATTGCAGTGATGCTCATCGGGTTGATCGCTCCGAAGAAAAAAGTCTGAGAACAGGCGGCCGGTGCCGCCCGGAATTAAACGGCCCAGCGAATCTGCCCGACCGGTCGTACGTGATCGACTTCAAGCGCCGTGCGCTGATCGGCCCCGCCGGCGCCACCGGCGAGCACGCGTTGCAGCACACGGTCTTCCAGCGCGGCGAACGCGGCCGATGCGCGCGCACGCGGCCGGTCGAGCGGCACCGGCTGATCGAGGGCGACCCGCCCCTGCTCGATCAGCAGGATGCGGTCGCCGAGCGCGACGGCTTCCTGCACGTCGTGCGTGACGAGCAACGCGGTGAACCGATGCTCGCGCCACAACCGCTCGATCAGCGCATGCATCTCGATCCGGGTCAGCGCGTCGAGCGCGCCGAGCGGCTCGTCGAGCAGCAGCAGTTGCGGCCGGTGCACGAGCGCCCGCGCGAGCGCGACGCGCTGCCGCTGGCCGCCCGACAACTGCGCGGGCCAGTCGTTCGCCCGCTCGAGCAGCCCGACTTCGTCGAGCACCGCGCGTGCCTGATCGCGCGCGCCGCGACCAAGGCCCAGCATCACGTTCTGCAGCACGGTCTTCCACGGCAGCAACCGTGCATCCTGGTACATGATCCGCGTGTCGAGCGTGCCGCCGCCCTCGCCGCGCGTCACGAGCGCACCGCTGCTCGGCGCCTCGAGCCCTGCGACGAGGCGCAGCAGCGTGGATTTCCCGCAGCCGCTGCGGCCGACGATCGCGACGAAGCTGCCGCGCGCGATGCCGAGTTCGACGTTGTCGAGCACGGTCCGTGTGCCGAAACGCTTGCTGACACCCGACAGCGTCACCGCGTCGTCCTGTGCCGGGCTGCCGGTGCGCCGCCGTGCAAGCGGAACGACGGATGCGCCGCCGTCCCGATCGACGATCGCCGCATCCCGTGCGTCGTCGTCGGTCACGCGCGCCTGCGCCAGTTCGGCCTCGAGGTCTGCGCCGGCGAGCGGGCCGTAGGCGGCCGCCGAAGTGGTCGCATTCATGCCTTTGCTCCTGATTGATAAGCGGGGTGCCAGCGCAGCGTCACGCGCTCGATCCATTTCGCCAGCACGTCGGCCAGCTTGCCGAGCACCGCATACAGCAGGATGCCGACCACCACCACATCGGTTTGCAGGAATTCGCGCGCGTTCATCGTCATGTAGCCGATGCCCGACTGCGCGGAAATCGTTTCCGCGACGATCAGCATCACCCACATCAGCCCGAGCGCGAAGCGCACGCCGACGAGAATCGACGGCAATGCGCCGGGCAGGATCACGTCGCGATACAGCGCGAAGCCGCGCACGCCGTAGCTCTTCGCCATCTCGATCAGGTTCGCGTCGACCGAGCGGATCCCGTGATACGTGTTGATGTAGACCGGAAAGAACACGCCGAGCGCGACGAGGAACAGCTTCGCCTTCTCGTCGATGCCGAACCACAGGATCACGAGCGGAATCATCGCGAGCGCGGGGATGTTGCGGATCATCTGGATCGTCGAATCGAGCGCGACCTCTGCCGCTTTCGACAGGCCGGTCGCGAGCCCGAGCGCCAGGCCGACGCCGCCGCCGATCGCGAAACCGAACAGCGCGCGCCAGGTACTCACCTTCACGTTCGCCCACATCTCGCCCGAGGTCACGAGCGACCACGCGGCGCGCACGACCGCCACCGGTTCGGGCAGCACGCGGGTCGACAGCCAGCCGACGCGCGCGCCGATCTCCCATGCGGCCAGCAGCGCGAGCGGCACGAGCCACGGCGCGATACCGCGCCACGTGCGAGCGGCCACGGCGGCAGCGGCCGTCGACGTTTTCGTTGTCATCGCAGGCCTCCTTCGCTCAGCTCTGGCTTGCCTTAGGCAGGTAGTTGTTGCCGACGATCTCGCCGAACGGACCCGACAGCGGGCCGGACGGCCGCTTTGCACCCTCGCCCTTGATCAGCGGGAACACGAGCTCGGCAAAACGGTAAGACTCCTCGAGGTGCGGATAGCCGGACAGGATGAACGTCTCGATGCCGAGGTCCGCGTATTCGCGCATGCGCTCCGCGACCTGCTCGGGATTGCCGACGAGCGCGGTACCGGCGCCCCCACGTACGAGCCCGACACCGGCCCACAGGTTCGGATACACCTCGAGCGCCTCGCGGCCGCCGCGCTTGCCGCCGTGCAACGCGGCCATCCGGCGCTGGCCTTCCGAATCCATGTTCGAGAATGCCTTCTGCGCACGGGCGATCGTCTCGTCGTCGAGACGGCTGATGAGGCGCTCGGCATCGCGCCATGCTTCGTCCTCGGTCTCGCGCACGATCACGTGCATGCGGATGCCGAACCGGATCTTGCGGCCGCGCGATTCGGCGCGCGCACGGATGTCGGCGATCTTCTTCGCGACGGCCTCGGGCGGCTCTCCCCAGGTCAGATAGGTGTCGATGTGATCCGCGGCGATCGCGTGCGCGGCCGGCGACGACCCGCCGAACCACAACGGCGGATGCGGACGCTGCACGGGCGGGTAAAGCGCCTTGCCGCCCTTCGACTGAAGGTGCTTGCCGATGTAGTCGAAGCCGCCGTTGTCGTGCGATGCGGCAAGCAGCCCGCGCCAGATGTGCAGGAAATCGTCGGTGATCTCGTAGCGCGTGTCGTGATCGGCGAACAGTCCATCGCCTTCGAGCTCGGCGGCATCGCCCCCCGTCACGACGTTGATCAGCAGGCGGCCGCCCGACAGGCGGTCGAAGGTCGCGGCCATCCGCGCGGCCAGCCCCGGCGATGCAATGCCCGGACGCACCGCGACCAGGAACTTCAGGCGCTGCGTCGCCGGAATCAGGCTCGACGCGACGACCCACGCATCCTCGCAGGAACGGCCGGTCGGCAGCAGCACGCCTTCATAGCCGAGCGTGTCGGCCGCGACGGCGATCTGCTTGAAATAATCGTAGTCCGCGGCGCGCGCGCCTTCGGCGGTGCCGAGATAACGGCTGTCGCCGTGCGTGGGGATAAACCAGAAAACATTCATCTGCTGCTCCTGCTTGACTGTTCTTGCCGGAATCTGGATAAAACGAGGCCTACTCGCGTCGCGGACGAGCGACGCATGCATGGTGTGCGTTCGAATCGGGATGGCTCGCCGGTCGGGCCGTGCAGCGGGCGAGTACGCGATTGCACGGCTGTTTCTGGGAAATCAGTCTATGGATCGGTGCAGGGCTTTGGAACGATTTTTTTGAGCTTAGGTTTTCCGCTTTCGTGATTAGCACGACGCTCCAGCGAATATCGCGTCGGCCGGGCCCTAGCCGGGCCCTATAATGACGCACCTGTCCGAATAACTTCGCGCGTACGGCCCCGGCCGTACGCGCCTGCAATGCACTCATCGATGCAGAAAGTCATCCTGCCGTTCCTGTCCGGCTTCCTGGCCGCCCTCTTCTTTCGCGAAGCGACGCTCGCGCTCCTGCACACGGCCGACCTGATCGCCGCAGCCGGCTTCTCCACGCAACCGTTCGCGCCGCTCGGCATTCCTGAATTTGTCGCGAACGCGCTGATCAGCGCGTGCTGCGCGATCCCGATGGCGTGGCTGCTGCGCGTGTCGCCGGAGCGCGAGGCGCCGTGGATCGGCGCGCTGGTGTTCGGCGGCATCGTGCTGACGGCCGCACGCGTGTTCGCGATCGATCCGCTGCGCGGGATCTGGCCATCGGGCAACATGATGCCGGTGCTCACAGCCGGTTTCGCGGCGAACGCGCTCTGGGGTTTCGGCGCGCTCGTGTTCATGCGTGCGTTCATGTCGGACGACGCCGGCGCCGATTGACGTACGTCTTGCGGCGAGGCGCGGCCCGCCGCCGCCGAGCTCGATCGGCATCCGCCAGTGAAAAGGCCGCCTGCATGTGCAGGCGGCCTTTTTTGCTTTTCACGTCGATACCGCGGCGCGTCAGTCCTTGAGGTTGCGCAGCGGGTGCGTGTCGGGCGTCCACGGGCTGTCGAACATCGCGAGCACGTCGGCCCGGTCGATATCGGCGGTCGACTTGAAGCGCCAGACCGGCTGGTGGTCCTTGTCGACGATCAGCGCGCGCACGCCTTCGATCACGTCGCCGTGCGCAAACGTCGAACGCGTGAGGTCGAGATCGCGCCGCAGGCAATCGGCCATCGTCGCGCCACGGGCCCGTTCGACGACTTCGAGCGATACGGCCATCGACAGCGGCGACAGCTGGCTGCGCATCGCGTGGGTCGCCTTCTCGACCCATCCGTCGACGGCCGCGCAATCCTGCTCGGCGTCGAGCGACGCGAGGATCGCACCGATGTCGGCTTGCGCGAAATGCCGATCGATCCCGGCACGCGCGTCGGCCAGCGCCGACGTGTCGGGCGTCGGCACGACCCTGTGCGCGGCAGCCGCGTCGGCCACGCACGCGACGGCCTGCGCCCCGCTGTCGATGCGCGCGCTACGCAGCGTATCGAGCAGCGCCGGCAGCGCGGCATCGGGCAGGTAGACGTCGGCGAGCTGCGCATACAGTGCGCCGGCCGCGTCGAGCGTCGCGCCGGTCACCGCGAGATAGCGGCCGATCGCGCCCGGCGTGCGCGCGAGAAACCAGCTCATCCCGACATCCGGGAACAGGCCGATGCGCGTTTCGGGCATCGCCACCTTCGTCGAATCGGTGACGACACGCAAGCCGCCCGTATGCCGCGCCGCCTGCGAAATACCCATGCCGCCGCCCATCACGACGCCGTGCATCAGCGCGATGTACGGTTTCGGATAGGCGAAGATCGTGTGATTGAGCGTGTATTCCTCGATGAAGAACATGTCCACCGCATCGCGGTCGCCGCGCTGCCACGCGTCGTGAAAGAAGCGCACGTCGCCGCCCGCGCAGAACGCCCGCGGATGCGGGCTGTGCACGACGACGGCGACCACGTCGGCGTCGTCACGCCACGCGTCGAGCGCCTGCTGCATCAGGCGGATCATCCCGACCGACAGCGCGTTCAGCGCCTTCGGCCGGTTCAGTTCGAGATAGCCGATGCGGTTCGAGACATACGCGCGCACGTCGGGCTGGGCGGCGTCGGCGGAAGCGGAAGTGGAATCGGTCATGTGAGCCATCCGGCGTATCGCGGGCGCACGCTCAGTGCGCCTGCATCTTCGAGAACAGGTTCAGCACCACGACGCCCGAGACGATCAGCCCGAGGCCGATCACCGCCGGCAGGTCCGGCACCTGACGATAGAGCAGCATCGCGACGAGCGTGATCAGCACGATGCCGGCGCCCGACCACACCGCATAGATGATGCCGACGGGCATCGTGCGCAGCGTGAGCGACAGACAGTAGAACGCGATGCCGTAACCGGCCACGACGAGCGCCGACGGCCAGAAGCGTGTGAAGCCGTCCGCCGCGCGCAGCGCGGACGTGCCGATCACTTCCGCGACGATCGCGATCGCGAGCCATGCGTAACCCGGAAGCTGCATCGCTCAGCTCCTCGCAAGCGCCAGCACGGCATAGTCCTGCCCGAGTTCGGCGCACAGCGCTTCGACGACGAACTCGTGATCCGCGCGCTGCGGCAGCCCCGATGCCGTGATCGAGCCGATCACGCCGGCCCCCGCGACGGTCAGCGGAAACGCGCCGCCGTGCGGCGAATACTCGGAGACCGGCAGCCCGTGCTTGTCCGCGAGCGTGGCGCCGGCCTGCTGCATGCGCAAGCCGATCGCATACGAGCTGCGGCGGAAATGCGCGACGACATTGCGCTTGCGGCGCACCCAGTCGGCGTTGTCGGGCGTCGCGCCGGCGAGCGCCGCGTAGAACAGCGGCTGGCCGAACGTGACGATGTCGATCGCGATCGCGTGACCGCGCGAGGTCGCGAGCGCATGCATCCGGTTGCCGAGCGCCCAGGCACGAGCCGGGTCGAAATGGGGAAACACGAGCGCCTGTTCCTGAGCGCCGATCGATTGCAGATCGTGAGCGATGTCCATGAATCCGTCGATGCAGTAGTGAGTGGTGCAACGGCACCGACGCAATTCGCGCACGACTCCGCTGCAGGAATGAACCGCACATGCAAACCGCTCGATTCTAGCGCACGCGCCTGCCGTACCGGCCCTACAAGGGCCCCGCCCGTGATTGCATCGCGATTGTGAGAAAGTGCTTGCAAGCATTCGGGTTAGTCCATATAATTCATTTCTTCGACGGACGCGGGGTGGAGCAGTCTGGCAGCTCGTCGGGCTCATAACCCGAAGGTCGTAGGTTCAAATCCTACCCCCGCAACCAACGTCCCGATTCATGCAAAAAGCCCGGCCCTGCGCCGGGCTTTTTGTTTTTTCGCGCCCGATCCCGCGCACCGCACGTTGCGCTGCGCGCGGCACGCCGCACACACGCGGTCGCGTTCGAGAATGCCTCGCCCCGGTGATACACTCGCATCACCTCGTCCCTTCCACTCGTCATGAAATTCTGCTCCGTCTGCGGTCACGAAGTCATCGCGCGCATTCCTCCGGGCGACAACCGCGAGCGCTTCATCTGCGATCACTGCGGCACGATCCATTACCAGAATCCGCGCAACGTGGTGGGCACGGTACCGGTCTGGGGCGATCAGGTCCTGCTGTGCCGCCGCGCGATCGAACCGCGCTACGGATTCTGGACGCTGCCGGCGGGCTTCATGGAAATGGGCGAGACGACGGCCGAAGCCGCCGCGCGCGAAACGCTCGAGGAAGCCGGCGCGCGCGTCGAGGTGCAGAATCTGTTCACGCTGCTCAACGTGCCGCACGTGCATCAGGTCCATCTGTTCTATCTGGCGCGGCTCACCGATCCGGCTTACGAGGCCGGCGAGGAAAGCCTCGAAGTCAAGCTGTTCGACGAAGCCGACATTCCGTGGGACGAGATCGCGTTCCCGACCGTCAGCCAGACCCTGCGCTTCTTCTTCGCCGATCGCGCCGCCGGCGACTATGGCGTGCATACCGGCGATATCTTCCGCTCGCTGCGCAACGGCTGAGCCCGCGCCCCATGGTCCCCTGGCTCGGCCCGGACGATCCGTTTCCGCCCATTGAACGCGCGCTCGGTCCTGCAACCGGCGCGCCGGGGCTGCTCGCCGCGAGTGCCGACCTGCTGCCGTCGCGCCTGATCGACGCCTACCTGCGCGGCATCTTCCCGTGGTATTCGGATGGCCAGCCCGTGCTGTGGTGGAGCCCCGACCCGCGGATGATCCTCGCACCGGCCGAATTCAAGGTATCCCCATCGCTGCGCAAGACGCTCAGGCGCGTGCTGCGCGACCCGACGTGGGAAGTGCGCGTCGATCATGACTTTCCGGGCGTGATGCGCGCGTGCGCGCAGGCGCCGCGCCGCGGGCAGCGCGGCACCTGGATCACGGCCGAGATCATCGACGCGTATACATCGCTCTACCGGTCCGGCAACGCGCACAGCATCGAGACGTGGCACGACGGGCGCCGCGTCGGCGGCCTCTACGGCGTCGCGTTCGGGCGGATGTTCTTCGGCGAGTCGATGTACGCCGACGCCACCGATGCGTCGAAGATCGCGCTGGCGACGCTCGTCGCCCACCTTCGCGAGCAGGGGCTGGAGATGATAGACTGCCAGCAGAATACGTCGCATCTAGCGTCGCTCGGCGGCCGCGAGATCGCACGCAAGGCCTTTGTCGCTCACGTGCGCCGCGCGGTAGCCGAACCGCCGATTCCGTGGCAGTTCGACAAGCGCGTGCTCGCCGCGCTGACGGGCCCCGCCGAAACGGCGGCGCCCTCCGGGACCGAGCGCTAGCGCGGCACTCCCTCCCTGCATCGAGAGCTGCCCATGACTCACCCGACTGAGCTGCCGCTTTCACCGCTTTCGGCGCTGCAATTCTATGCAACGGCGCCCTATCCGTGCAGCTATCTGGACGGCCGCATCGCGCGCTCGCAAGTCGCGACGCCGAGCCACCTGATCAACTCCGACATCTATACCGAGCTCGTCAAGGCAGGCTTCCGGCGCTCGGGCGTGTTCACCTACCGCCCGTACTGCGACGGCTGCCGTGCCTGCGTACCGGTGCGGGTGCCGGTCTGCGCGTTCACGCCGTCGCGCACGCAGCGCCGGATGTGGAAGCGGCACCGCGCGCTCGTCGCGACGGTCTCGCCGCTGCACTACGACGAGGAGCACTACGCGCTCTACATGCGCTACCAGTCCGCGCGCCACGCGGGCGGCGGCATGGACCGCGACAGCCGTGACCAGTACGAGCAGTTCCTGCTGCAGAGCCGGATCAATTCGCGCCTCGTCGAATTCCGCGACCTCGACGCGCCGGGCGGCGAACCCGGCAAGCTGCGCATGGTCAGCATGATCGACATCCTCGGCGACGGACTGTCGTCGGTCTACACGTTCTTCGAACCCGACGACCAGCACACGAGCTACGGCACCTACAACATCCTGTGGCAGATCGAGCAGGCGAAGAGCCTCGGCCTGCCGTACGTGTATCTCGGCTACTGGATCCGCGAGAGCCCGAAGATGGCCTACAAGGCGAACTTCCATCCGCTCGAAGGATTGCTCGACGGCCGCTGGAAAATCCTCGATCCCGAGCGGGTCGACCTGCCGCCGGTCGACGCGGCACTGGCCCGCGCACCGCTGCCGGGCGGACATTCCGGGTCGGGTTGACGGGCCGCTCCCGCGGCGCGGCTTCGCGCCTGCAACGGGCACCGTTTCCGCCCATGCACGCGCCGCCGCACCGCACGAGAAGCGCCGCCGCCGGCGCGTGCGAGGCGAAGCCCGCCCTTGCCGCGCAACTCCCGGTAAAATAGCGGGTTGTCATTCATTCCGGCCGTCCGCCCAATTCCCGTGTTCAGTTCCCTCTATCCGCTGGCCCGCGCATCCCTGTTCAAGATGGATGCGGAAGACGCTCACCACCTCACGCTGCGCGCGCTCGGCGCGGCCGGCCGCACGGGCCTCGCCTGCGCGCTGTCGGCTCGCGTGCCCGATGCGCCGCGCACCGTGATGGGGCTCACGTTCCGCAACCCCGTCGGTCTCGCCGCCGGCCTCGACAAGGACGGCGCCGCCATCGACGGCCTCGCCTCGCTCGGCTTCGGCTTCATCGAGGTCGGCACGGTCACGCCGCGCCCGCAGCCGGGCAATCCGCGCCCGCGGATGTTCCGCCTGCCGCAGGCCGAAGCGCTGATCAACCGGATGGGCTTCAACAACCACGGCGTCGACCAGTTCGTGAAGAACGTCCAGGCGGCCCGTTATCGCGGCATCCTCGGCCTGAACATCGGCAAGAATGCCGACACGCCGATCGAGCGCGCCGCGGAAGACTATCTCTACTGCCTCGAGCGCGTGTACCCGTTCGCGAGCTACGTGACGATCAACATTTCGTCGCCGAACACGAAGAACCTGCGCCAGTTGCAGGGCGCGGGCGAACTCGACGCGCTGCTCGCCGCGCTGAAGGACAAGCAGCAGCGTCTCGCCGATCTCCACGGCAAGCTCGTGCCGCTCGCGCTGAAGATCGCCCCCGATCTCGACGACGAACAGGTGAAGGAAATCGCCGACACGCTGCTGCGCCACAAGATCGAGGCGGTCATCGCCACCAACACGACGCTGTCGCGCGCGGCCGTGCAGGGCCTGCCGCACGCGGACGAAGCCGGCGGCCTGTCGGGCCGTCCGGTGTTCGACGCATCGAACGAAGTGATCCGCAAGCTGCATGCCGAAGTCGGCAGCGCGGTGCCGATCATCGGCGTGGGCGGCATTTTCTCGGGCGAGGACGCGCGCGTGAAGCTCGCGGCCGGCGCATCGCTCGTCCAGCTTTACACGGGCTTCATCTATCGCGGCCCCGCGCTCGTGGCCGAATGCGTGAAGGCCATCGCGCGCGAACGCACCGCGTAATATAGCCATAAACAAACGATATTTCGTGGTCGATTGTATTTTTGCTATGATCGATCCCACTGTCAGAATCAAGCGCCCCACTGGGGCAAGGAAGCTCACACGATGAAAATTTCGCTGCTGAAGAAGCTGCTGGTCGCCGGCCTGATCGGCACGTCGTTCGCCGCCGCCACCGCACATGCGGCCGACCTCCTCGACCAGGTGAAGCAACGCGGCACGCTGCGCGTCGGCCTCGAAGGCACGTTCCCGCCGTTCAACTCGAAGAACCCGCAAGGCGAACTCGTCGGCTTCGACGTCGACATCGCGAAGGCCGTCGCCGCGAAGCTCGGCGTGAAGGCCGAATTCGTCACGACCGAATGGAGCGGCATCATCGCGGGCCTGCAGGCCGGCAAGTTCGACGTGATTTCCAACCAGGTCGGCATCACCGACAAGCGCAAGGAAACGCTCGACTTCTCGCCCGCGTACACGTATTCGTCCGCGCAGCTGATCCAGCGCAAGGACGACACGCGCCAATTCAAGTCGCTCGAAGACCTGAAGGGCAAGAAGCTCGGCGTCGCGCTCGGTACGAACTACATGGACATGGCGAAGTCGGTTCCCGGCATCGACGTGAAGACGTACCCGGGCGCGCCCGAGTACCTGCGCGACCTCGCGGCCGGCCGCCTCGATGCGGCACTGAACGACCGCCTGATGCTCGCGTACCTGACGAAGAACTCGCAACTGCCGCTGCGCCCGGGCGCGAACGTCGGCTCGGCGAATCCGTCGGGCATCCCGTTCAAGAAGGGCAATCCGAAGTTCCAGAAGGCAATCGACGACGCGATGGCGCAGCTCGAAGCCGACGGCACGTTCACGAAGATCTCGGACAAGTGGTTCGGCATCGACGTGACGAAGCCGATCAAGTAAGCACGCCTCTGTTTCCCGCCTGACGGCGGGCCGGAAAGGGCGGCATCCGAAACGATGCCGCCCTTTGTTTTACCGGTCCGGTTTATGATTGCGCTTTCGCGCACGCATCCGATTCGTATTCCATGTCGACAACGTCCCTGCTCGTCCAATCGCTGCCGGTGCTCGCCCAAGGTGCCGTACTGACCGTCAAGTTCGCCGTGCTGTCGATGGTGTTCGGCCTGTTCGGCGCCGTCGTGCTCGCGATGATGGGCATCCGGCAAAGCGAACCGCTCGAAGGCTTCGAACGCATCTGGGTCAACGCGCTCGCGTGGCTCGCGCGCACATACGTGAGCCTGATGCGCGGCACGCCGCTGCTCGTGCAGATCTTCGTGATCTATTACGGGCTGCCGAGCCTCGGCATCTCGCTCGATCCGACGCCGGCCGGCGTCATCGCGCTATCCGCGAACGTCGCCGCTTACATGTCCGAAAGCATGCGCGGCGCGATCAACGGGATCGCGCGCGGCCAATGGCTGGCCGCATACAGCCTCGGGCTGTCGTGGGGCCAGACGCTGCGCTTCGTGATCGGCCCTCAGGCGCTGCGCATCGCCGTGCCGAGCCTGTCGAACAGCCTGATCAGCCTGATCAAGGACACGTCGCTCGTATCCGTGATCACCGTGACCGAGCTGCTGCGCAGCGCGCAGGAAGTGATCGCGGCGACCTACCAGCCGTTGCCGCTGTACCTCGCCGCCGCCGCGGTCTACTGGGTGCTGTGCCAGATCCTCGAATGGGTCCAGCGCTGGTACGAACAGCGCCTGTCGCTGCCCGCGCGGCACTGAGCACGTTGCCTCTCTCGCCGGGCCGCGGATGCGCGCCCGGCCCCTTCCTTCCTGCCTACTCGCCCGCCTACTCGCCCGGATAGCGCACGCCGAGCGCCGCGCGTGCCGCATCGGTCATCGCGATCATCTGTCGTGAATGGTCGTGCGTCATGATCGGGCTTTCGAGCTCGCCCGCGCGCAGCAGATCGCAGAAATGCGCGGTCTCGTAGTTCAGGCCGCCGCCGTCGACCGGCGCATCGAGTTCGACGCTACGCCCGTCGGCATAGCGAATCGTCGCCCGCGCAGGGTTCCACCACTTCTCGTGAATCGTCACGTGTCCGCCCGCCGCCGCGAGCAGCGCGTCGCCGCGCCCCATCACGTCGAGCCCGCAAAAGAGCTGCGCGATGCCGCCGTTCGCGTGGCGGCTGTTCAGGCTCGCGAATACGTCGACGCCCGTCGCGCCGACGCGCCCGAGCGTCTGCACGTCGCGTGCGGCACCGAGCCAGTCGACCGCGAGAAACGCTTCGTAGATCCCGATGTCGAGCAGCGCGCCGCCGGCACGATCGAGACGATAGACCGAATGATCGCCAGGCACCGACGACGACGCGCAGCCCGCGCGCACGAGCCGGATCTCGCCGATCGGGTCGTCATGCAGGTGCGCACGCAACTGACGGTACAACGGAAAGAACGGCGGCTTCATCGCTTCCATGAAGAGCCGTCCGGCAGCGCGCGCCGCATCCAGCACCGCGTCGAGTTGCGCCGCGTTCAGCGTCGCCGGCTTTTCGCACAGCACGGCCTTGCCGGCGCCGAGCGCCGCCTGCGCGTAGTACGCGTGACTGTCGTGGAGGGTCGCGATGTAGATCGCGTCGATGTCGCTCGCGAGAAGTGCATCGAGGCTGGCGGCAGGCGTGCCGCCGCAGCCTTCGCAGAAGGCGGTTGCCGCGTCGGCGCGGCGTGCCCACACGCCGGCGAGCACGGCACCGGGCACGTGGGCGAGGCTTTGCGCGAAACGGCATGCAATGCTGCCAGCGCCGATGATGCCGAAGCGCACCGGGCGGTTGTCGAGGTCGTTCATCCGGATCTTCCGTGTCGGTCGTATGACGGTGGCCGGCACGCTGCCGGCCGGCCGTCATGATAAACGGCTCGCCGGCTCACGAATAAGCGACGCGTGCGAATTCAGGCGCGTACGGGCACGTCGACGGAGAAATCGCGCGATATCTCGTCGGCGCTGAAATCGATCAGGGCGAGCGACGCCGCTTCGGCTTCGCGCGGATCGCGACGTTCGATCGCATCGACGACGCGCGCATGCGCCTTGACCGCGATGTCGTGCGCACCATCCTTCTGCACGACGCGCGGATTCACGAGCCGCACCGCACCGCGCACGATCGCCGCCATCTGCTGGAAGAACTGGTTGCCGCTCGCCTGGACGATCCGCGTGTGCAGCAGTTCGTCCGCCGTGTCGTAGCCGGGGTCGCCCGGTTGCAACACCTTGAACGCGTCAAACGCCTCGCGGATGCCCGCAATGTCGACGGCCGTCGCACGGACCGCCGCCTGCGCGGTCGCGCGCGGTTCGATCAGCATCCGGAATTCGATGACGTCGCGCATGAACTGCGGATCCGGCTTCGCGCGAAACCGCCAGCTCACCACGTCCTCATCGATCATGCGCCAGTCGCGCATCGGTCGAACGCGCGTGCCGACTTTCGGACGCACGTCGAGCATGTCGCGCGCAAGCAACATCGATAATGCTTCGCGCATCACCGTACGGCTCACATCGAACTCTTTCGATAGCACGTCCTGTGGCGGCAGAATGCCGCCGTACTTGTCTTCGACGATACCTTCGACAAGCCCATCCATCACTTTGGCGACCAGTGACCGGTCTTTGCCCTGCTCCATGACACCTCCCCGTGCGTCGATTTGCGAACACCTGCTCCGCAGTTCCGCCGGCCCTGGTTACGACTGTTCTTATGATCTATAAGTTGATGAGTTCGAGGATATTTCGCTATCTGGTAAACACCTGACAGGGTTATCCCTCTTTTTGACGGGGTGATTTATAAGGCTTCAAAAAAAGCCCGGAAAGCGCTCTGCGCTTGCCGGGCCGCGATTTTTGCCAAATTTAAACATGCAATCCATTACGGCATCCTGACGCCATTACGGACTGCTTCTCATTCAGTTGTGATTAACCGGGATAAACGATCGTTTCAACGCCGTTTGCCGTGCCGAGCAGGCACAGATTCGCGCCGCGCTCGGCGAACAGGCCGACCGTCACGACGCCCGGCCATGCGTTGACCTGCGCTTCGAAACCGCGCGGATCGGCGATCTGCAGCCCCTTCACGTCGATGATCTCGTTGCCGTTGTCGGTGATGTACGGTGCGCCGTCCTGCGTCACGCGCAGCACCGGCACGCCGCCGAGCGCGGTCACGCGCCGGCCGATCGCCGTGCGCGCCATCGGCACGACCTCGATCGGCAGCGGGAAGGCGCCGAGCACCGGCACGCGCTTGCTGCCGTCCGCGATGCAGACGAAGGTATCGGCCACCGATGCGACGATCTTCTCGCGCGTCAGCGCGCCTCCGCCGCCCTTGATCATTGCGCCGCTTGCGTCGATCTCGTCGGCGCCGTCGACGTACACCTGCAGCGATTCGACCTCGTTCAGGTCGAACACCTTGATGCCATGCGATTTCAGGCGGTCGGTCGTCGCGATCGAGCTCGATACGGCGCCGCGGTAGCGCGATTTGACGGCCGCGAGCGCGTCGATGAAGCAGTTGGCGGTCGAGCCGGTGCCGACGCCGATCACGGCGCCTTCCGGCACGTTCTGGATCACATAATCGGCGGCCGCCTGGCCGACCAGGCGTTTGAGTTCGTCTTGAGTCATGGGGTGGGAATACAGCGGGATTGCGGAAAACCGCCAGTTTACCGGACTCGGAAGACGGCCCGGGCTTTTTCCGCGAGGGTGTGGGCGCCGGGCACGCCGACGGTCAAGGCGCCCCGGTGTCGGACGCGTGGCCGACTGCCGGCGTGGCGGGGAAATACTTGTCGAGCAGTGCCTGCGCGATCGCGTCGGTCGCGGCATCCGGATTGCCCGCATAGTCGGACGGACGGAAGTGCATCTGGAACGCGGCGAATACGCGTCGCGTGCGTACGTCGAGCACGCCGTCGGTCGGCACGTCGTAGCCGTAGCGCGCGAGCTTCAGCTGCAATTCGCGCACGTCGACGAGCGCGTGCGGATCGCGACCGCCGAGCCGCGCGGCCACCGTCGCCTCGTCCGGCCATGCGCCGACGCCGGCTTGCGCGAGCGCATGCCACGGAAACAGCGGCCCTGGATCGATCTTGCGTTGCGGCGCGATATCGCTATGTCCGACCACACGCGTCGGCGGAATCCCGAAGCGCTCGACAATATCCTTCGACAGCACAATCAGCGCATCGACCTGGTCGGGCGGATACGGCTGCCAGGTACGGTTTTGCGGATCGAGCGGGCCGCGGTTCACGTTTTCGATGCCGATCGACGCCGCATTGAGCTCGGTCGTGCCCTGCCATTCGCTGATGCCCGCATGCCATGCGCGCTTCGATTCCGGAACGAGCTGGTAGACGACCGGCATCCCGTGTTCGATGGGCGGTTGCGGCGGCACGACGTAGTGCGCGCTGACGGAATCGCCCGTCAGCGTGCGCAGCGATTTCGCTTCGTCGCTTTCGGTGTAATGCATCACGAGAAAGCGGATCCGCGAATCGGCGCCGCGCGCGTGCAGGCTCGTGTCGGCGTAGTAGGTGCCGCGCTCGAGCAGCGACGGCGACGTACAGGCAGCCAGCAGGCCAAGGACGGCGCACGATGCGCCGAGGCGAAACAGGGTCATGGTTCGCGAGTTCCGGGAGCCGCGTGCCGCGCGCAATCACGGCTCGCGTCGTTCGGGTCGTGGCGGCCCGCGCATCGCGCGAGACCGCGTGGGTCAGCCCCGTATGTCAGCCCCGTAGTCAGCCCTTCACGCGCCGCTGCCGCACCGCTTCGTACAGGCACACGCCGCTCGCGACCGACACGTTCAGGCTTTCCACGCTGCCGGCCATCGGAATGCTCATCACTTCGTCGCAGGTGTCGCGCGTGAGCCGGCGCATGCCTTCGCCTTCCGCGCCCATCACGATGGCGACGGGGCCGTCGAGCTTCGTGTCGTACAGCGTCGCCGACGCTTCGTCCGAGGTGCCGATGACCCATACACCCGCATCCTTCAGCTCGCGCAGCGCGCGGGCGAGGTTCGTGACCGTGATGTACGGCACCGTGTCGGCCGCGCCGCTCGCGACCTTCGCCGCGGTCGCATTCAGGCCGACCGCGCGGTCACGCGGCGCAATCACCGCATGCGCACCGGCCGAATCCGCGACACGCAAGCATGCACCGAGGTTGTGCGGATCGGTGACGCCATCGAGCACCAGCAGCAGCGCCGGCCCCTGGATGCCGTCGAGCAGCTCGGACAGGTTCTGCGCGAGCGGGATGTCCTCGACGCGCGCGACGACGCCCTGGTGGCGCTCGGTATGCGCGAGGCCCCACAGGCGCGTTTCGTCGGCCGCGATCAGCCGCACGCCCGCTTCCTTCGCGGCGTGCAGGAAGTCCTGCATGCGGCGGTCGCGGCGCGTCTGGTCGTACAGCACCTCCGCAACCGTCGATGCATCGTGCCGCAAACGTGCGGTCACCGCATGAAAACCGTAAAGAACCTTCAGACGTGACATGACTGGAACAACCTTCGATCAAACGTGCGGCCGCGCAATGCGCGCGGCCGCGATCCATGGAAAAGGAAAGCGCCGCGTTGCCGGCCGGTGACCGGTAGAACGCGGCGTCTCTCGATGCTGCAAGGGCGGCGCTGGCGCCGTCCCGAACGATCAATACTTCTTGCGGGCGTGTGCCTTCTTCGCGGCCGTCTTCACCGCAGTACCGCCCTTCTTCTTCGCCGCACGCGCGGCGCGCGCTTCCTTCACCGCGGCGGTCGGCGCGCTGGCCGCCTTCTTGCGATGCGGCGCGGCCTCCTCCACCAGCGGCAACGAACGCACGCGCGGGCCGCCGCGATCGTTACCGTTACCGGCGGCAGCCGGCGCCGGTGCGGGACGCGGCGCCTTCACCGGCGTGTCGCGCACGAGGCGGAAGTCGATCTTGCGCGCGTCGAGATCGACGCGGCTCACCTGCACGCGCACGCGATCCGACAGGCGATAGCGGATACCGGTGCGCTCGCCGCGCAGTTCGTTCTTGATCTCGTCGTACTGGAAGTAGTCCGAGCCGAGTTCCGTGACGTGCACGAGCCCTTCGATGAACAGCGTATCGAGCTGCACGAAGATGCCGAACGACGTGACGCCGTTCACCATCCCGCCGTACTCCTCGCCGAGCTTGTCGCGCATGAAGTAGCACTTGAGCCAGGCCTCGACGTCGCGCGACGCTTCGTCGGCACGCCGCTCGTTCGCCGAGCAGTGCAGGCCGAGCTCTTCCCAGATCGCCGTGTTCGAGCGCGAACGGCCGCGCGCTTCGTCGTCGGCTTGCTGCATCGCGCGGGCGCGCGGCGACAGCGCGGTGTTCAGCTCGAAACCGTCCGGCGCCTTCGGCACGTACTTCTTGCCGGACAGGATCGCGTAGATCGCGCGGTGCGTGAGCAGGTCGGGATAGCGGCGGATCGGGCTCGTGAAGTGCGCGTACGCCTCATACGCGAGACCGAAGTGACCGATGTTGTCCGGGCTGTAGACGGCCTGCTGCATCGAGCGCAACAGCATCGGCTGCAGCATCTGCGCGTCGGGCCGGTCGCGGATCTGCGCCATCAGCGCCGCATAGTCGCTCGCATGCGGCTTGTCGCCGCCGCCGAGCGTCAGGCCCATGCCGCGCAGGAACGCACGCAGGTTCTCGAGCTTCTCCGGAGTCGGGCCCGCGTGCACGCGGTACAGGCCCGGGTGCTTGTTGCGCTTCAGGAAGTCGGCCGCGCAGACGTTCGCGGCCAGCATGCATTCCTCGATCAGCTTGTGCGCATCGTTGCGCTGACGCGGCACGATCTGTTCGATCTTGCCCTGCGAGTTGCAGACGATGTACGTCTCGGTCGTGTCGAAATCGATCGCGCCGCGCTTCTGACGTGCGGCGAACAGCGACTTGTAGACGCCGTACAGGTCCTGCAGGTGCGGCAGCAGGTCCGCGCGGCGCGCGGCCTCCGGCCCCTTCGTGTTCGACAGCACGGCCGCGACTTCGGTGTACGTCAGGCGCGCGGCCGAATGGATCACGGCCGGATAGAACTGGTACGCCTTGATCTCGCCGCGCGCGGTAATCACCATGTCGCACGCGAGCACGCAGCGGTCGACCTGCGGATTCAGCGAGCACAGCCCGTTCGACAGCTTCTCCGGCAGCATCGGGATCACGCGGCGCGGGAAATAGACCGACGTGCTGCGTTCCAGCGCGTCGGTATCGAGGCCATTGCCCGGCTGCACGTAGTGCGACACGTCGGCGATCGCGACGATCAGGCGGAAGCCGTCGCCGCGACCGACCTTGGTCGGCTCGCAGTAGACGGCATCGTCGAAGTCGCGGGCGTCCTCGCCGTCGATCGTCACGAGCGGCACGTCGCGCAAATCGACGCGGAAGCGCAGATCGCCCGGCCGCACCTTGTCCGGCAGCGCGGCGGCTTCGTCGAGCGCCGGCTGGCTGAATTCGTGCGGCACGCCGTACTTGCGCACGGCGATCTCGATTTCCATGCCCGGATCGTCGATGTCGCCGAGCACTTCGACGACCCGGCCGAGCGGTTGCGAATGGCGGCTCGGGAAGTCGGTCAGTTCGACGACCACGACCTGCCCGACCTTCGCCTTCTTCACGTTCTGCGTGATCAGGATGTCGTGGCCGATGCGCTTGTCTTCGGGCGCGACGATCAGCGCGCCGTTCTCGTTGAGCAGGCGGCCGATCACGCGCTTGTTCGCGCGCTCGGTGACCTCGACGACATGGCCTTCCGGCCGGCCGCGGCGATCGTAGCCGACGATCCGCGCGAGCACGCGGTCGTTGTGCATCACCTTCTGCATTTCGCCGTTCGGCAAGAACAGGTCGTCCTGGCCGTCGTCGCGGATCACGAACCCGTAGCCGTCGCGATGCCCCTGCACGCGACCGGCTACGAAGTTCGACGGATGAGTGAGCTGGTAATGGCCGCGCTTGTCGAGGCGGATCTGGCCGTCGCGTTCCATCGCGGCGACACGGCGGAAGAACCCCTCGCGCTCCTGGCGCTTGATCGACAGCGCTTCGGCGATGTCGTTGGCGGCCAGCGGCGCGTCGCTCGTACGCAGCACGCCGAGAATCTCTTCACGGCTCGGAATGGGGTACGGATATTTGCTCAAGGGTTTGTCGATGATTGTTCTCGTTGCGTTGACTGATGGTGCACGGCATCAACATAGAAGTGTCCGTCAGACAGTTCTATAGTGACGGCGGCGGACCATTCTATCACCCGCCTGTGTTGCCAAATGACGCGAATGCCGCGTGCAGGCGCCACAGCGGCCGGTTTGCGGCGCATCGCAAAAAAGTGTTGACACGGATAATTGGGGCGCTATAATTTCCCTTCTTTGCAGCAAGCAGCTACTGCAAAACGTGCCCAGGTGGCGGAATTGGTAGACGCACTAGGTTCAGGTCCTAGCGGTGGCAACACCGTGGAGGTTCGAGTCCTCTCCTGGGCACCATCTGTTTTTGAAAAGGTCGGCTTTTAGCCGGCCTTTTTTCATTTCCGGCGGCACATTGCGCGCACTGGCCGCGCCATATGCCCGTCACTCCGATCGATAGCAGAATTAATCGGTTATCGATTGCCCTCCCCGTTGGTACGTTAGCCGCCTTGTTATCGACGAATCCAACGAGGAGTTCGCCCCATGACGCCAATGAAGCGCCGCGCGTTCACGCGCGCGATACTGGCCGCCGGCCTGAGCGCCGCCGGCATCCGGACGCATGCCGAGAGCACGCCATCCGCGTTGCGCATCGGATACCAGAAATCGTCGACGCTCATTACGCTGCTCAAGACGCGCGGCACGCTGGAACAGTCGCTCGCGCCGCTCGGCCTGCGCGTGTCGTGGCATGAGTTCGCGAGCGGCTTGCCGCTGACCGAAGCACTCAATGTCGGCGCCGTCGATTTCAGCGCGGACGTGGCCGACACGGTTCCCGTCTTCGCACAGGCCGCGCATGCGCGCTTCGTGTACGTCGCGCAGGAAGCACCGTCACCGAAAGCGCAGGCCATTATCGTCAAGCGCGACAGCGCGCTGCGCACGCTCGCCGATCTCAGGGCCAAGCGCATCGCCGTCACGAAGGCTGCCGGCAGCCACTACCTGCTGCTTGCCGCACTCGCACGCGCAAAGCTCGCCCCCGCCGACGCGGCAATCCACTACCTGACGCCGGCAGACGGCCGCGCGGCGTTCGAGCGCGGCAGCGTCGATGCGTGGATCACGTGGGATCCGTATGTCGCATCCGTCGACTCGAACCCCGACGTGCGGATTCTGGCCGACGGCAACGGGCTTGCTTCGTACCAGCGCTATTACCTCGCATCGAGCAGCTTTGCTGCCACGCGTCCGGACGTCATCCAGATCGTGTTCGACCGGCTCTCGCAGGCCGGCACGTGGCTGCGCGAACATCAGCAGGAGGCCGCCAATACCCTTGCGCCGATCTGGGGACTCGACGCGAAGACGATCGAGCGCGCGAACGCGCGCCGCAGCTATCTCGTACGCGCCGTGGTCACGCAGAACTTCGGCGAGCAACAGAAGATCGCCGATACGTTTCTCGCAGCCGGTCTGCTGCCCGCCCGCGTCGACACGAGCGAAGCGCTGCACTGGAATTTCGCGGCAAAGCGCGCGGATCCGATCGGCGTCTGATGCCCCGAACACGCAACGCGCGATATTTTTATCGCCACCGATCAAATTGTGTTGACAGTCTCTTCAGACACGCTATAATTTCACTTCTTTGCAGCAAGCAGCTACTGCAAAACGTGCCCAGGTGGCGGAATTGGTAGACGCACTAGGTTCAGGTCCTAGCGGTGGCAACATCGTGGAGGTTCGAGTCCTCTCCTGGGCACCATCTGTTTTTGAAAAGGTCGGCTTTTAGCCGGCCTTTTTTCATTTCCGGCGTCGAATCGACACGCGCACTCACGGCAGCATTTATTCGCGCACTGACGTCACGATGCATCGACGATGTGTTGCCGCACATGCCCTCCTCCCTAGCGCCGCAACCAAACCATCAAATTGTTTTGGTTCGCGACCTCAAATACTGTTGACAGATCCTTCAGACACGCTAGAATAGCGGTCTTCGCATCGCAGCAAGCGAAACGTGCCCAGGTGGCGGAATTGGTAGACGCACTAGGTTCAGGTCCTAGCGGTGGCAACATCGTGGAGGTTCGAGTCCTCTCCTGGGCACCATCTATTCTTTGAAAAGGTCGGCTTTAGCCGGCCTTTTTTCATTTCAAGCCCAGGAAGCAAAGCGCCTGTGCGCTTTGCGTGAGGACTCGAAAGGCTGCGCTTGCAAGCGCAGCCGGGGTCGCGCATGTGTGACCGAGTCCTCTCCTGGGCACCATCTGTTTTTTGAAAAGGTCGACTTTTAGCCGGCCTTTTTTCATTTCCGCTCCGGAAGCGCAATACCCCCTCACATCGCGCTCATACCGTCCCGATGACGCGCACGGTGTGCCGAATCCCCTCCCTCGCCATCTTCGCGTAAGGGCAAATCGCCTCGGTCTCCGCGACGAGCTCACGGGCATCATCGGCGCCAACCCCCGGCATGCTGACCTCGACGTCGAGCGCGATCGCAAACAAACCATCCGCAGGGTCGCGCTGAAACGTTGTACTGGCCGAGATCATGAGATTGGCCGGCAGTCGAATCCGGCGTTTCGTCGCAACCAGCGTCAACGCACCATGAAAACATGCCGCGAAACCGGCCGCGAACAGCTGCTCCGGATTCGTGCCGCCACCCGCGCCGCCCAGTTCAACCGGCAGGCGCAACGACACATCGAGCTCGCCGGTTGCCGAACGCGCATGCCCGGACGATCGTCCATGCGCCGATTCGCCGCCGATGACGGTCACCGTCGTCGCGTAAAGCGGCAGCGGTTCGCTGCCGGTGTAAGGATCGAGGAGCGATATCGAGGGACGCGTCGCGCGATGCATGTTTTTCTCCCGAATAGAACAGACGCAGGACGACTTCCGCCGCACCGCGTCGAATGAACAAGCGGCCCAGCCGGTGCCGCTCCACCCGGCCCCGGCAGGCATCGCCGCGTTCGGGCCGTCGTGTCATACGCAGCCCGACGGGCAATCGTGACGCACGGCAAGCAGCAAATCCATCAGACGAATTCGAAAATTTCCGGTGGCGCACCGTCCACCCACGGCCCGCAAACCCACGCCCCGCCTTCATCTCCGGACGAAACCGGGATTTCCCTAGGCTGACACGCCGCCGCTCACGCGGTTAAATAAATCAACGTGATTTATTTAATGCGTCGACAGCCGACGCAACATGGAAGGAGACGCCATGAGAAGCCCGCACATCGGCCAGGGAAGCAACTCGGCCAACGTGCGCCGTTACAACGAGCGCCTGCTGCTGAAGACGCTGCGCCGTGCGGGCAGCGCGTCGAAGGCCGACCTCGCCCGCCTTGCGAGCATGACGGGCACGGCGGTCGGCAGCATCATCGCGTCGCTGGCCGACGCGAAGCTGATCCAGTTCGCCGGCCGCACCGAAGGCCAGCGCGGCCAGCCGGCGTCGCTGATCCGTCTCGATCCGCGCGGCGCGTTCGGCATCGGCGTCCATCTCGACCGGATGCGCATCGAGACGGCGCTCGTCAATTTCGCGGGCGACGTGCTCGGCCGCCGCTCGCACGACACGCTGCTCCCCCCGCCCGCCGACGTGCTCGAGATCGTGCGGCGCGACATCGATGCGATGCAGGATCTGCTCCCCGAACATGAACGTGCACGCCTGACTGGCGTCGGCGTCGCCCAGCCGTACAACCTCGGCGCATGGATGCGCGAGCTCGGCCTCGCCCCCGATACGTTCCTTGCGTGGGAAGACATCGATTTCGCGAGCGACCTCGGGCGCACGCTTTCGCTGCCCGTGTTCGGCGAAAACGACGGCAACGCGGCCGCGATCGCCGAGCTGTTCTACGGGTACGGCCGGCAGTGCGACGACTTTGTGTACCTGTTCATCGGTCCCGCGATCGGCGGCGGCATCGCGATCGACGGCGACTGCCTGCGCGGCGTGACCGGCAATGCCGGCGACATCGCCGTGATTCCCGTGCCGCCGAGCCGGCTGGCGTCCGCACCGCCGCCGCGTGGCCCGTGGGACATCCTGCTCGCCCGCGCGTCGCTGCATGCGCTCGTGCGCCATCTGCGCCATCACGGCGAGACGGTCGAGAACCGCGCCGACCTCGAGGCCTGCATCGCGCGCGGCCTGCCGGCGGTCGACGAATGGATCGACGACTGCGTCGACGCGCTCGCACCGGCATTGCGCGCGGTGCTGTGCGTCGTCGATGCGCCGGTGGTGGTGCTCGACGCCGATACCGACGCCGGCCTGCTCGATGCGGTGACGACCCGCCTGCGCGCGGCCCTCGTCGCCACCGCGCCGGAAGCACGCGGCACCCCGACGCTCGTGCGCGGCACGTTCGGCGCCGACGCCGGCGCGATCGGCGCCGCGACACTGCCGATGTTCTTCAACTTCTCCCCGCGGGCCGGCATCCTCAAGGGCGCCCGCACCGAATCGCAGGAGGTCAACCATGTCGCAATCTGAGTCGCCCCGACCGCTGCTCGAGATGCGCCGGATCAGCAAGACGTTTCCGGCCGTGCGCGCGCTCGACAACGTCAGCCTGACCGTCTATCCGGGCGAGATCCATTCGCTGATGGGCGAGAACGGCGCGGGCAAATCGACGCTGATGAAGATCCTGTCGGGTGCGTACCGCGCCGATGCCGGCGGCGAGATCCTGATCGACGGCGAGCGCATCGACGTCGACGGCCCGCTCGCCGCGCGCGATGCGGGCGTCGCGGTGATCTACCAGGAGCTGTGCCTCTCGCCGAACCTGACCGTCGCGGAAAACATCTACGTCGGCCGCGAACTGCGGCGCGGCAACCGGCGCTGGGGCACCATCGACCGCGCGGCGATGGCGCGCGGCTGCCAGGACGTGCTCGCACGCCTCGGTGCACCGTTCGGTCCGGACACGCTCGTCGGCACGCTGTCGATCGCCGAGCAGCAACTCGTCGAGATCGCGCGCGCCGTGCACACCCGTGCACGCATCCTCGTGATGGACGAACCGACGACGCCGCTGTCGTCGCGCGAGACCGAGCACCTGTTCGGCCTGATCCGCCAGCTGCGCGAGGAAGGTCTCGCGATCATCTACATCAGCCACCGGATGGCCGAAATCTACGAACTGTCCGACCGCGTGTCGGTGCTGCGCGACGGATCGTACGTCGGCACGCTCGAGCGCGAATCGCTGTCGGCCGAGCGGCTCGTCGCGATGATGGTGGGTCGCGACATCTCCGGTTTCTACAAGAAGGAACATGCGCCGTACGACCCCGGCCACCTGCTGCTGTCGGTGCGCGACATCGCCGACGCCGAGCGCGTGCGCGGCTGCAGCCTCGACCTGCATGCCGGCGAGGTGCTCGGCATCGCGGGGCTCGTCGGCGCGGGCCGCACCGAACTCGCGCGGCTGATCTTCGGCGCGGAGCCGCGCACGCGCGGCGACGTGAAGCTGGGCGAGCGCACGTTCGGCGCGCATTCGCCGCGCGACGCGATCGACGCCGGCCTCGTCTACCTGACGGAAGACCGCAAGCGCCAGGGCCTGTTCCTCGACATGAGCGTGCGCGACAACATCAACATCTCCGTATGCAACCGCGATGCGCGGCTCGGTGCGCTCGACCTCGCACGCGGTGCCGAACGCGCACGCGACGCGATCGCATCGCTGTCGATCCGCGTGCCGAACGCGAACGTGAACGTCGGCGCGCTGTCGGGCGGCAACCAGCAGAAAGTGCTGCTGTCGCGCCTGCTCGAGACGAAGCCGCGCGTGCTGATCCTCGACGAACCGACGCGCGGCGTCGACATCGGCGCGAAATCCGAGATCTACCGGATCATCAACGAACTGGCCCGCGCGGGCGTCGGCGTGATCGTGATCTCGAGCGAGCTGCCGGAAATCATCGGCGTCGCCGACCGCGTGCTCGTGATGCGCGAAGGCGAGATCGCCGGCGAACTCGGCGGCCACACGCACACGCCCATCACGCAGGAAGCGATCATCGCGCTCGCCACCGGCTCGCAGGCCGAACTCGCCGACGCGCACTGACCACGGCCCTTCATTCCTCTCTTATATCCAGGTACCGACATGATCAACCCGACCAAGCAGCGGAACCTCGCTTCCGCGACGGCCCATCCGGTGGCCAACCGTACGCCGCTGATGCGCGGCGCCGATCATCGCGCGCGCATGCAGTCGCTGATGCGCACCGCCGGCATGCTGCCGGTGCTGCTGGTCCTGTGCATCGGCTTCGGGTTCCTGACCGACGGCTTCTTCACGCTGCAGAACCTGTCGATCGTCACGCAGCAAGCATCGATCAACATCGTGCTCGCGGCCGGCATGACGTTCGTGATCCTCACGGGCGGCATCGACCTGTCGGTCGGCTCGGTGCTCGCCGCGTCGGCCGTCGCCGCGCTGCTCGCGTCGACCATCCCCGGCTGGGGCTGGCTCGGCGTGCCGATCGCACTCGTCGTCGGCCTCGTGTTCGGCGCGATCAACGGCGGCCTGATCTCGTTCCTGCGCCTGCCGCCGTTCATCGTCACGCTCGGCGCGATGACGGCCGTGCGCGGCGTCGCCCGACTGATCGGCAACGACACGACCGTCTTCAACCCGCAACTGCCGTTCGCATTCATCGGCAACGGCACGATCCTCGGCGTGCCGTGGCTCGTCGTGATCGCCTGCGCGGTGATCGCGCTGTCGTGGTTCATCCTGCGCCGCACGGTGCTCGGGATGCGGATCTATTCGGTCGGCGGCAACCCGGAAGCCGCACGGCTGTCGGGCATCAACGTGCGGGCGATCCAGCTGTTCGTGTATGCGGCCTCGGGCCTGCTCGCCGGTCTCGGCGCGGTGATGTCGGCCGCGCGGCTCTATGCGGCCAACGGCCTGCAGCTCGGCCAGTCGTACGAACTCGATGCGATTGCCGCGGTGATCCTCGGCGGCACGAGCTTCGTCGGCGGCGTCGGTTCGATCGTCGGCACGCTGATCGGTGCACTGATCATCGCGGTGCTGACCAACGGCCTCGTGCTGCTCGGCGTGTCCGACATCTGGCAGTACATCATCAAGGGGCTCGTGATCATCGGCGCCGTCGCGCTCGACCGCTATCGCCAGCGCGACTCGGCCCGCACCTGACACGCATCCCTCACCATTCAACCACCAGGGCGCAGGCAGGTCCTCCTGCGCCCGTCCGCCAACGGACCTTCCGGAGACACAACGACATGTTCAAGCACAAAGCCGCCCTGACCGCCGTCGCCTGCGCGCTCGCATTCGGCACCGCCGCCGCCCATGCAGCCGACAAGCCGCTGAAATCGATCGGCGTCACGGTCGGGTCGCTCGGCAACCCGTACTTCGTCACGATCGTGAAAGGCGCCGAAGCGCGCGCGAAACAGCTCAACCCGAACGCGAAGGTCACCGCGGTGTCGGCCGACTACGACCTGAACAAGCAGTTCACGCAGATCGACAACTTCATCTCCGCGCATGTCGACATGATCCTGCTCAACGCGACCGACCCGAAGGCGATCGAGCCGGCGGTGAAGAAGGCGCAGGCGGCCGGCATCACGGTCGTCGCGGTGGACGTCGCGGCCGCCGGCGCGAACGCGACCGTGCAGACCAACAACGTGAAGGCAGGCGAGCTGGCGTGCGACTACCTCGCGAAGAAGCTCAACGGCAAGGGTAACGTGATCATCGAGAACGGCCCGCAGGTGTCGGCCGTGATCGATCGCGTGAACGGCTGCAAGACCGTGCTCGCGAAGAACCCGGGCATCAAGCTGCTGTCGAGCGACCAGGACGGCAAGGGCTCGCGCGAAGGCGGGATGAACACGATGCAGGGCTACCTGACGCGCTTTCCGAAGCTCGACGGCGTGTTCACGATCAACGACCCGCAGGCGATCGGCAGCGATCTCGCGGCGAAACAGCTGAATCGCCCGAACATCGTGATCACGTCGGTCGACGGCGCACCCGACATCGAGGTGGCGCTGAAGTCCAACACGCTCGTGCAGGCGTCGTCGAGCCAGGATCCGTGGGCGATGGCGCAGCAGGCCGTCAACGTCGGCTACGGCATCATGAACGGCCAGAAGCCGGCCAACCCGATGATCCTGATCGAGCCGACGCTCATCACGCGCGACAACGTGAAGGGCTACAAGGGCTGGAGCAGCCCGCGCTGAGCGCACGCTGCGACCTGCGCCCCCGGGCGGTGCCGGGCCGCGTCGCCGCGCGCGGCGCCGGCCCTGCCCGTCCGCTCACCTCAACCGCTGCACCGCCGCGCGACACGCCGCGGCACAAGGTTTCGACATGACGACGACGCTCCCCCGCCTGATCGTATTCGGCGAAGCGCTGACCGATTTCATCCGCGACGACGCGCAGCACTGGCGCAGCGTCGCCGGCGGCTCGTGCTGGAACGTGGCGCGCGTCGGCGCGCGGCTCGGTGTGCCGACCGCGTTCGCCGGCACGGTCAGCCGCGATATCTTCGGCGACGAACTGATGCGCAGGAGCGCCGATGCCGGGCTCGACCCGCGCTTCATGCGACAGGTCGACCGCGCGCCGCTGCTCGCGATGGTCGTGTCGAAACAGCCGCCCGACTATTTCTTCATCGGAGAGAACAGCGCCGATCTCGCGTTCGATCCCGCCGACCTGCCCGACGGGGCGCTTGACGCTGCCGAGATCGTGCATGTGGGCTCGCTCGGCGTCGTGCGCGAGCCGCTCGCGTCGCGCCTGATCGAGGTCGTGCAGGCTGCACGCGCGGCCGGCAGGCGGATCTCGTTCGACCCGAACTATCGCGCGCCGATGGCCACGCCGTCGTATCCCGACACGCTGCGCCGGCTGGCCGGTCTCGCCGACTGGATCAAGGTGTCCGATGAGGATTTGCGCGGCCTGTTCCCCGAACTCGACGAAGCCGCCGCGCTCGCGCAATTGCGCGCCTGGGCGCCCGACGCGACCGTGCTCGTCACGCGCGGCGCGGCCGGCATGCAGCTCCTGCATCGCGACACCGCGCTGTTCCAGCCGGCGTTCGCGACCGAGGTCGCCGACACCGTCGGCTGCGGCGACGCCAGCATCGGCGGCTGGCTCGCCAGCCAGCTCATGCACCCCGACGCATCGATCGCCGGCCATCTGCGCTACGCGGCAGCCTGCGCTGCGGTCGCCTGTGCGCATGCAGGCGCGTATGCTCCGACGGCTGCCGAAGTTGCCGATGTCGTGGCCAGCCGCGCGACCGCCGAACCGGCCGACGCCGCGCTATCGCATTAGGCTGCATCGGAAAGCATCAGGCGCGCATACGCACCGCCGAGTCACGTGCCGCCCTTCCCGACGTTACCGCCATTACCACCATGACCGCGCGCCTGCAGCAGTTGCAGGCTCTCGTCGACACTCAGCTCGGACATCGCATCGTCGCGCAGCGTATCGTCCGCCGCGCGGCGCAGCGCATGCAGCGCGTGCTCCTTGATCCGCACGATCGCAAGCTGCAGCCCGCGTGCCGCGCATTCGGCCGCGAACGTGCGCAACGACTCGATCGTCGTGCCGTCGACATCCGGCGTTTCCTCGAGACTCAGGATCACGACATGCGTGGCGGGCGCGGCCTTCATCAGCGCGCGCACGCGATTGAGCATCCGGTCTGCGTTCGCGAAGAACAGCTGCGCCTCGGGCCGCACGATCAGCACGCCGGGCACCGGTTTCGCGTCCTCGTGGATCGCGACATCGACGAAATCGTGGCTCTCGCGCAGCCGGCCGAGCACGCTGACGTTCGGCTCGGACAGCTTGCGCAGCGTCAGCAGCAGGTTCACGCCGATCGCCGCGAGCAGCCCATGCAGCACACCGAGCACCAACACCGCGAGCACCGCGGCGACCACGACCAGCCGGTCGCGATGCCAGTCCCAGTACGGCCGGAACACCGACGGATGCAGCGAATGGCTGACCGCGAAGATCACGATCGCCGCGAGCACGGGCTCCGGCGTGCGTGCGAGCTGCGGCAGCAGCAGCCACACGATCAGCGCGACCACGCCGGCTGCCCACAGGCTCGAGAAGCGCGATTGCGCGCCAGCCGCCTCATTCGCCGCAGTCGCCGAATAGCCGGCGCCGACCGGCATCCCGTGCAGCAGCCCCGACACGAGATTTGCGCAGCCGATCGCGACCAGATCGCGATTTGCCGACACGCTGTCGCCGTGCTTCAGCGCGAAGTTGCGGATCGATCCGTACGACTCGGCATACAGGATCAGCATCAACGCGAACGCGAGTTCGATCGTCTGCATCCACGCGTTGCGGTCGAGAGGCGGCAGGCCGAACTCGATATGCTGGAAGTCGATATGGCCGACGATCGCGATCCCGTACTGCTTCCAGTCGACCACGTAGCCTGCCGCGATCGCCAGCACGATCACGACGAGCGTGGCCGGCACGCGCTTGCTGCGCCCGAGCAGGAACAGCAGCGCGAGCGCGGTCGCGCCGAGCGCGACGCTCGCGAGGTTCGCATGCGGCGCGCCGATGACGAGCTCGAGCGCGACATGCGGCGCATCGCCGTGCTGCACGGAAATCGCGAGGATCTTCGGCAACTGCTTGATGACGATCGTCAGCGCGAGGCCGAACGTGAAACCGCGCAGGACCGGACGCGCGACGAAATCCGACATGCCGCCGAGCCGCGCGACGCCTGCCAGGATGAACAGCACGCCGGTCATCGCGACGAGTGCGGCCGCCAGCGCGAGTTGCGCGGCGAGCGCCATCCCCGATTCGGCCAGCACGGTCGCCGCGAGCACGGCGGCCGACGACGAGGTCGACGACACGATCGCAAAGCGGCTGCTGCCGGTCAGCGCGTAGACGACGAGTCCCGACAGCAGCGCGATGAGACCGGCCTGCGGCGGCAGGTTGGCGAGCCCCGCATACGCGACCGCCTCGGGAATCAGCAGCCCGGCGATCGACAGGCCGGCCAGCGCATCGAGGCCGATGCGCCGCGTGGGCGGCGGCGTTGCCGCATCGAGTGCAGCGAAATGCTCGGGATGCTGCGGGCCGGCATCCGGACGGGTCGGGGCGGTCGTCATGAGGCAGCAGGCA
The DNA here is from genome assembly GCF_003853415.1 of Burkholderia sp. Bp9142. Lineage (GTDB taxonomy): Bacteria > Pseudomonadota > Gammaproteobacteria > Burkholderiales > Burkholderiaceae > Burkholderia. The sequence continues at coordinate 258,452 of NZ_QTPP01000004.1, forward strand.
CCGGGCCGTATCAGGGTTTGATGGCGATGACACCCGACCAGCCGGGCAGATAGCGCGCGTCCTGGTCGTGTGCACGGCGCAGCGAGATATCGAGCGCCTTCGAGAAGTTCTTGCGAATCTGGTCGAGCGTCACGTGCTGGCGCAGGTAGTCGGCCCACAGGAATTCGCTGAACGGCGTCGCATCCTTCGCATAGCCGCCGGCCGTGCGCAGTTCGCCCGCGAGGCTCCGGTACGGATCGTCCTCGAGCCCCGTCAGCACCTTCGGCAGATGCGCGTAGTCACGACGCGAGCCATCCGCGCCGAACGGGTGCACCCACTGGTTGTGTTCCATCATCCGCCAGAAGATCGTGTCATCGAGCCAGGACAGATCCTTCAGCAGCATCGCGTTCACGCGCGTCTCCCCCTCCTCGATCAGTGCGAGGCCGAGATGGTGGTGATCGGTGATGTAATGAAGCCCGCCCGGGCCGAGGACGGCCGGAAACCAGTGCGATTCGATCGCGGCCTTGCGCGCACGCTTGTCGAGCGTTTTCCAGTGCTTGCGCTTCGCTTTCACCTCGCGATAGCCGACCGTCATTTGCGTCGGACGCAGCGCGTCGAGCCGGACGGGAATGAGATGAACGTCGTTGCCGAGTGCCATGGTCGTACCCCATGTTGCGAATTTCCGGCAACGATACTCCTGATCGTGCGAACCGTTAATACGTCTCGACCTCGATACGCATGCGCTTGATCATCGCTGACGGCAAGCCGCGCAGCCGCGTCGCGTTGCCACGTCATGCGCGCAGGTCGTCGCGCTCGAGACGATGACGCACGTAAGGAATCCCGTCGTGCACGACGCTCACGCGCCGCATCCCGAGCTTGCGTGCGACGTTCAGCGAGCCCTGGTTCGCTTCCGCGATATCGGCGATCACGCGCGGCAGCCGCACGGTGTCGAATGCGTGATGCACGGCGGCCGCCGCCGCCTCGCTCGCGATGCCTCGCCCCCACGCAGCGCGCACAAGCCGCCAGCCGATCTCGACGTCGCGCGCGCCGTCCGCATAGTCGGGAATCAGCAGGATCCAGCCGATGAACGCGTCGGGCATGGCCCTCTCGAAGATCGACCAGTAGCCGAGCCCCGGCGGATAGTCGCGCGTGATCCGGTGCGTGACGAAGCGGCGGTGTTCGCCCGGATCGTGCCACGGGCCGGCGATGTACCGCGTGACCTCGGGATCGCGATCCATCTCGATGCTCGCGTCGAGGTCGGCCAGCACGCGCGGGCGCAGCCACAGCCGCTCGGTCTCCAGGACGGGCAACGTGGCAACGGATGGTTCGGTCATCGGGATTCCTGATTCGGTGGCGATGCGCAGCGCGCGCATGACATCACTGCTACAAAATGCCTTCCGGAATGATACAGACGCCTGACGCTTGTTTCGCGCGGCTCCGTTTCAGTTTTCTCAATAGTTCATTTCATAGGGATTATTCCCGATTCGCGGTTATCGCGCCCCACATCGCACGGCACCGCGGCCCACACTCGAGCCATGCCCCCCGCGCCGCGCGCAAGCCGGGCCGGCATCCGCCTGCAGATCGTGAGCGCGCAAGCCAACGAGGAGACCTCGGACATGAGCTGGACCCGCGAATAGCGCAACGTCACGATCGCCGCCTACCTCGGGTGGACGCTCGACGCGTTCGATTTTTTCCTGATGGTCTTCGTGCTGAAGGACATCGCCGCCGAATTCGCGTCGACGATCCCCGCCGTCGCGTTCGCGCTCACGCTGACGCTCGCGATGCGCCCGATCGGCGCGCTGATCTTCGGCCGGTAATGCGACGATGCAGGCATCGCTCGCGGTTTCGCAGGGCAACAACTACGGTTTCGCGCTGGCACTCGTGGCCGGTATCGTGGCCGTCGTGATTGCCGTGCTGATCCTGTTCAGCCGAGAGCGGCGCGGCATCGACATGACGCAATCCGTCAATACGCGTACCACCGTCGGCTGAGCCCGCGTGTTGCCGCATTGCACCATCGCGTGCGCCTCGTCCCGCCGGGGCGACATGCGATGTTTTCCGCACCTGCACATCGAACTAGAGGAATTTGTCCAGATTCCCCGCTTGCCCGCGCCGCCCGCGTTTTTTTATCTTAATAAAAACGACTGTTTGAATCAGACAAACAAATCACCTGTTCGCGGCCGGGCGACCGGCATTGGGAGGCGGGACATGGCAGTAAGTCAAGAGGGACGACCGTCCGCGGGACGGTCGTCCGGGACGCGGTCATCCGGCAATCGGCAAACCGGCGGGACGAAGGCGCGCATTCTCGATGCGGCCGAGGACCTGTTCATCGAACATGGCTTCGAAGCCATGTCGATGCGGCAGATCACGTCGCGCGCGGCGGTGAACCTCGCCGCGGTCAACTACCACTTCGGCAGCAAGGAAGCACTGATCCACGCGATGCTGTCGCGTCGGCTCGATCAGCTCAACCAGGAACGCCTCGGCATCCTCGACCGCTTCGATGCGCAACTCGGTGCGCACATTACCTGCGAGCACGTGCTCGGTGCGATGTTCATTCCCGCGCTGAAGGCGTCGCGCGACCCCGATCGCGGCGGCCCCGCCTTCCTCCGGCTGATCGGCCGCGCGTACACCGACCCGTCGCCGTTCGTGCGCAATTTCCTGACCGCGCACTATGCGAGCGTCGCGGGCCGCTTCTTCGATTCGTTCCAGCGCGCGCTGCCGCATCTGCCGCGCACGGAACTCGGCTGGCGGCTGCACTTCGCGATCGGCGCGCTGTCCGGCGCGCTGGCCGGTGCCGAAACCGAAAGCCTGATCGACGAATTCTCGCAAGGCCGGACGATGAACGACGTGCAGATGATCGCGCGGCTTTCGTCACTGATCGTCGCCGCGTTGAAGGCGCCGATGCCCGACAGCGCGCAGTTGTCGATCTTCGCGGCCGTGCTCGACGATGCAGGCGCGAGCGAAGCGTTCGGGCTGGCGTCGAGTGCGGCCGCAGCCGATACGGCAACGGTGCATTCGGCGAGCTGATCGCGCCAGGCCGCGCAGGCGGCGTTTCACGATACATGCGGCCCGGGCCGGCGTTGATGCGCTGGCTCGGGCCGAACGAATGTCATGCGGCGGGAGCCAAGGCTGGCTGGCTTTCGCCGACGAAAACAGCACGGGTACGAGTCAGCGACGCAGCGCTAACTCTCACCGACCGCGAAGCATGGGGTGAGATTGAACGCTAAAGCGCCAGCTCTCACCGACCGCGAAGCATGGGGTGAGAGTAAGCGCTAAAGCGCTAACTCTTCACCGACCGCGAAGCATGGGGTGAGAGTAAGCGCTAAAGCGCTAACTCTCACCGACACGGAGACACATCATGTCATCATCCGCAGCAACCGAACCGGCCCAGCTCCCGCCGAACAGCGACGGCATCTGGTACGCGTCGTATCCGCCCGGCGTGCCGCACGAGATCGACGTCACGCAATACGCATCGCTCGTGCAGTTCTTCGACGAATGCACGACGCGCTTCGCCGAGCGGGTCGCCTACGTGAGCGCAGGCGCATCGATGACCTACCGCACGCTCGCGCAGAAAGTCGATGCGTTCGCATCGTATCTGCAAAGCACCGGCGTGAAGCCGGGCGACCGCGTCGCGATCATGCTGCCGAACACGTTCCAGTACCCGGTCGCGCTGTTCGGCACGCTAAAGGCCGGCGCGATCGTCGTCAACGTCAATCCGCTCTACACCGCGCGCGAACTCGCACATCAGTTGAAGGACAGCGGCGCGCAGACGATCGTCGTGTTCGAGAACTTCGCGCGCACGCTTCAGGACGCCCTGCCGGAAACGCAGGTGAAGAACATCCTCGTCACCGCGCTCGGCGACCTGCTCGCCGACGGTTTCAATGCGAAGGGACGCCTGATCAATTTCGTGCTGAAGCACGTGAAGAAGCTCGTGCCGGCCTACAACCTGCCGCAGGCGATCCGGCTGCGCTCCGCCCTCGCGCTCGGCGCACGCGGCAAAGCGCAGCCGGTGCAGGTGACGCGCGACGATCTCGCGTTCCTGCAATACACGGGCGGCACGACCGGCGTCGCGAAAGGCGCGATGCTCACGCACGGCAACCTGATCGCGAACCTGCTGCAGGCCAAGGCGTGGATCGCCGACCAGGTTTCGGGCGACGTCGAGACCGTACTGACGCCGCTACCGCTCTATCACATCTATTCGCTGACGGTGAACGCGTTCATCTTCATGGGGCTCGGCGGGCGCAACATCCTGATCGCGAACCCGCGCGACATGAAGATGGTGATGAAGATCATCCGCAACGAAACCTTCACCGGGATCACCGGCATCAACACGCTGTACAACGCGTTCCTCGACAACGAGGAATTCCGCAAGCGCGACTTCTCGAAGCTCAAGCTCGCGATGGCGGGCGGGATGGCGATGCAGCGCGCCGTCGCGGAGCGCTTCCAGCAAGTCACGGGCCGGCCGGTCGTCGAGGGCTACGGGCTCACCGAATGCTCGCCGATCGTCACCATGAATCCGGTGAACCTGAACGACATGGCCGCGTTCAGCGGCTCGATCGGCCTGCCCGCGCCGTCGACGCTCGTGCGCTTTCGCCACGAGGACGGCACCTGGGCCGCCGTCGGCGAGCCAGGCGAGCTGTGCGTGCGCGGTCCGCAGGTGATGCGCGGCTACTGGCAGCGTCCCGACGAAACCGCGAAGGTGATCGACGCCGACGGCTGGCTCGGCACCGGCGACATCGGCGTGATGGACGAGCGCGGCTTCATCCGCCTCATCGACCGCAAGAAGGACATGATCCTCGTTTCGGGCTTCAACGTGTATCCGAACGAGATCGAGGAAGTGCTGGTCACGCACCCGGGCATCAGCGAAGCGGCTGCGATCGGTATCCCGGACGACGTACAGGGCGAACGGATCAAGGTCTTTGTCGTGCGCCGTGACCCGGCGCTGACGGTCGACGACGTGCTCGCGCACTGCCGCAAGAACCTGACCGGCTACAAGATACCGAAGTTCGTCGAGTTCCGCGACGCGCTGCCGCAGACCAACGTCGGCAAGATCCTGCGCCGCGCGCTGCGCGACGAGGAACTCGCCAGGATCAAGGCCGCGAAGCAGGGCTGAACGCCGCATCGCTCGAGGAGACGCTGTCGATGAACGAGGGAAACAAGCGCCGCGCGGCGCATGCCGCCGCCGCGGTCGCCTGCATGCTGCTGCTCGCGCAGCCGGGCCTGCATGCGCAGGAAACGGCCGATGCCGCGAGCGCGACACCGGAGGCCGCGCTACCGCCGGAACTGGCGAAAGTCACGCGCGAGCCGGTCAGTCAGCAGGCGCGCTGGCTGCGCGCAGCCGCACAGCGCGGCACGCTCGCACAACTTGACGACGCGACGCTCACGGCGCTGTTCAGGGCGCTCGATCCGCTCGCCGTACCGTTCTACATCCGCAATGGTCCCAACGGCTATCCGTCGTACCAGTTCACGATGGTGCGTCAGGAACGCATCAGCGGAAAATGGTCCGACACGCCCGACCGCATGCTCGTGAAGACCACCCGCGAGCCGTTGCGGGTATATGCGAAATGGCTGCCAGGCGGCGCGCACGCGGGGCAGGAGACGATCTACGACACGACCCGGCGCAAGGACGAGATGTACGGCCATCTCGGCGGCCTGCTCGGCAAGATTCCGTTGTGGACGGCACTCGACGGTGCACTCGCACGCGCGCAGTCGAATCACCAGGTGAAGGATCTCGGCACCGAGTTCATCACGAACCTGTACCTGACCGAAGGAAGGAAATACCAGGAAGCCGGCGTGCAGCGGCCGACGCAGGTGGAGGCGAAGACAATCGGCGGCGTGCGCGTCGTCGCGCTCACCTACGAGACGCCGACCGGCCGGCCGCAGTTCTACGCGAAGAAGGAAATCCTCGGGCTCGACCTGCACGCGCCCTACTTCCGGACTGTCGAGTCCTATGACAACGACGGCAGGATCTTCGAGCGGATCATCATCGAGAAAATCGCGCCGGCAACGCTCGACGAATCTGCGTTCGACCCGAAAAACCCGGACTACGCGTTCTGATCGTCACCGGCGCCACGCACGTCGCGCTCAGTCGTCGTCATCGTCGTGATGCTTGCGCCAATGCTTGTAATAGTGCTTGCGCCATTTCCGGTAGCCGTCGTCGTCTTCGTCGCCGTAGTAACCGTATCCGTAACCCGGATAGGCGACCACCGCCGGCTGTGGCGCCACATAGACCGGCGCCGGCGCGACATAGACCGGCGCGACCGGCACGCCTATGCCCACCGACAGGTCGACGTGCCCCGCCATTGCACTGCCGGAAGCAAGCAACGCCACGCTTCCGATCCACACCGCCAAGCTCCTCTTGCTCATGTTCCCTTCCCTGATCCGCCGGCCTGCCCGGCACGCGCGTCGAATGTAATTCCGCCGCGTGCCGCCAGGTGCTACGCCGTTGCGAGAGTCGTAACGCGACGTAACCAAACGGCACTAGCCATTTGACCGAATCGCGAAAACGCATGGGAACGTCTATAGTGGGTTACGGTTCGACACAATCACGACCGCGCGCTGGCGGAACGAACAGGGTAAAATCCCGCCAAACACCTGGTGGGCGAACACGCCACACACACGCACAACATATTCTCTGACGCAGGCTCCTGCCGCACCTCAATGGCCAATCCCGCAGAATCCCATCCGCAAAACGACTTCATCAATTCGGCGCGCAAGGAACGTAAGCGTGTTGAAATCTATCTTGTCAACGGCATTCGTCTGACGGGGTGTATCGAGTCGTTCGACCAGTACCTGGTGATGCTGCGCACCCCCGTGGGTCTGCAAGGCATCTACAAGCGTGCGATTTCCACGATCCAGCTCGACACGGGCGGCTCGCGCCCGGGCGGCGGCGGTCCCCGCGGCCCGCGTACCGGCGGTCGGCCGGGCGGCGGCCGCGAAGGCGGCGGCCACAGCCCCTACGGTTCGCACGGCGGCGCCCGCGAATCGCGCGGCGACGGCGGCTACGGCTCGCGTGAGCCGCGTGAAGGTTACGGTTCGCGCGAGCCGCGCGAAGGCTATGGCTCCCGCGAACCACGCGAGGGTTATGGCGCACCGCGCGAGCCCCGCGAAGGCTACGGCGCACCGCGTGAAAGCTACGGCGCGCCGCGCGATGCCGGCGACGCATCGGGCAGCCCGTCGCCGTCCGACGCACGCGGCGGCAACGGGCCGGTGATCGTCACGCGCCGCCGGCGAATCGTGCCGGACGGCCAGTAAAGCAAAAGGGCAAGCCAACCGGCTTGCCCTTTTTCCTGGTGGGCCGGCGCGGCATGTCGCCGCACGGCCGCGCCGTGATCGCTCAGCGTACCGTCGTCGGCAAGCCCGCGTCGGCCTCGCGCTGCAGCGAACGCACCTGCTGCTGCAATGCGCGCAGTTGCGACTGAAGCTCCGCCTGTTGCGCCTGCAACGCCGCCGTTTCATTGCGGACGCTCTTCTGGCGATCCGCGACCGCAGCCTGCTGCTCGCGTGCGATCGAGATGTCGGCCTGCAGACGCCGCGCCCGCTCCTGCGTGACTTCGATCTGCCGGTCCATCTGCGCCTTCTGCGATTCCAGCTTCGCCGCACGCAGTTCGTTGACGGACAGCCGCTCCGCCTGACGCGAGAAATCGCGATAGATCGCTTCCGCCCGCGTTTCGTCGTAAGTCTTGATCACGCGCCAGAACGCCTTCTGCTGGAACAACGCGATGAAATAGGAACCGTCCTTCACGCTGAACAGCAGGCTAGCGCCGTAGCTGCCGTTGTAGCTGGTGCGCATTTCCGTCAGCGAATGCGCCTGGATCTGGCGCTGCAGTTCGGCGACCGTGCTCGGCCCGGTTGTCTCGCCCGCCTGCGGCTGCGCCGACGTCTGAACCTGCTGATCGATCACCGGAATCGCCGCCACCGGTGCCGATGCCTGCTGTACCGCCGGCGATGCATTGCCTGCCAACCCCTGCGCGACCGCGCCCTGCATGCCTCCCATCATGGCGAGCAACACACACGCTCGCCCCAACCCCGTCAAATGGCTCATGAATTTTTATTCCCGCCCGTGTCGTTGTAATTCAGCGCGATTTTATCCCATTAATTACTCGCTTTCGCGGGTCTCAGGCTCTTCGTCAAATATCTGATACTTGCGCATCTTTTCCCACAATACCTTGCGGCTGATGCCGAGCTGCTGCGCCGTGTCCTGGCGCCGCCAACCGTTTGCATCGAGCGCCGCGATCACGCGGCTGCGTTCGTTCATGTCCCATTTGCTGCGGTCGACGAACACTTCCGCCGCGCTCTCCGCCGGCACCGGCTGTGCCGAATTGCGCGCATGCGCGACCAGTCGCTGCAGTCGCGCGGCATCCCACCCGCCCGTTTGCCGCACCGTCACGCCGACGCGCTCCGCAAGGTTGCGCAACTCGCGCACGTTGCCGGGGAAATAGCTGTCCGCGACCGCGTCCGCGAGCCAGTAAGGCAGGTCGGACAGCTGTGCGAGCCGCTCGTCGCCCACCACCTCCGCGACGAACGACTTGAACAGCGCAATCTTGTCGACCGCGCCCCGCTCTTCCAGCGACGGAATGCTCAGCTCGATCACCGCGAGCCGATAGTAGAGATCCGCGCGGAACAGGCCTTCCTTCACGAGCTGCGGCAGCTTCTTGTTGCTGGCCGCGACGAGACGGAAATCGACCTTGATCGGCGCCGTCGCGCCGACGCGCAGCACGGCGCCGTCCTCCAGCACACGCAACAGCTTGACCTGCTGGTACAACGGCAGGTCGCCGACTTCATCGAGGAACAGCGTGCCGCCCGCCGCCTGCTCGAAATAGCCTTTATGCGCAACAACCGCGCCGGTGAACGAGCCCTTCGCATGCCCGAAGAACAGCGATTCGAACAGGCCGTCCGGAATCGCACCGCAGTTGACCGGTACGAATTCGCCGTTCCGGTAGCGCGAATGCTTTTCGTGGAGCAATTGCGCGATGCGTTCCTTGCCGACGCCGGTTTCGCCGTGCAGCAGCACGTTGGTGTCGCAGTCGGCGAACGTGTCGACTTCATGCAGCAGTGCCTGCATCGACTCCGAGTGCGCGACGAGTTCGGACGGCTGCAGTGTTTCGGCTGCGTGCGCGCGCAGCTGCGTGACGAGCTTGCCGACCATCCCGCGCAGTTCGGCACAGGTGAAGTCGAGCGGCAGGATGTGCGAATAGTCGGGCGGATACTGCGACGCGTCGTGGTCGCGCGCCGCGCCGACCCAGACGACCGGCATGCCGATGTTGGCCTGCCAGTCGCGCAGGAACGCCGCGCCGGTTTCGATCATCGTCACGCTGATGATCGCGAGCGACGGCCGCAATGCGGCGCGCTCCGGCGAGATTTCCGCATTGTCGGCGCGGATCACTTCGACGTCGAAGCTCGCCATGCAGCGGGCAACGCGGTCGACAATGTCCGCCTTGCCTTCCCAGACGTACAGGTCGAGTTCTGCGATTGCGGAGGTGGTTCTCATCGGGTGGTCTTGCTTCTCTAATTACTGACAGTTTGCGCAGCGCCGCAGGTCAGCGACATCTGATGCACCGTGGCGGCACCGAGCTGGACGCCAAGCAGATCCAGCAGCGGATCGATGATACCGTCCAGCGCACTCAACAGCGGACTCAAAACACCGGTCAGGACCGCCAGCAGTTTCGGAATGAAATCCGGTGTGATCGTGACGGAAAGCAGTCCGAACAACACACTGACCTTCGGTGTGATCGTGGCCGAGCTCAGGCCCGCCAATGCATTGCTCACGGCCGAACCCAGTGCATTCGTGTTGGTGGTCCAGTAGTAGGACGGATCGCTTCCGCCCCGTCCGTAAAACGTGTTGGTCGCCGTGTTGCCGGCCAGATTCACCGACACGTTGGAGACGGTTGCCGATACCTCGACCGCACCGCCGAGCACCAGCACGTCGAGGACGGTGGCGGGCGTCGAGCAGCTGTAGGTCGCCGGCAGGTTGAGCAGATTGCCGCTGAGTGGCGGCTGGCCGATACAGAGATTCGCGACGCTCGGTTGCGCGCTGATCGTGGCCGAATTCGGCAAGGTCATGCAATTGGTCGACAGCAACGTCGCGCTGCCGGCCCCGAGCTGCACGTAAAGCGGCAGGTACACGTTCGCGGACGCCACGACCGGCAGCGGATTCACGCCGAGGTTGACGAGGAGATAGAGGCCGATCTGCGCATTCGTCGCGACCGTGCGCCACGCGCCGGTCGCATCCTTCCCGCCTTCGCCCACCGCGATGGTCGGCGGGCTGATGACCTGCGCCTGCAACTGTACGATCGAGACGGAACTGCCGTTCGACAGCGTCAGCGGCACGTTGGCGCCGATCACGACGCCCGGCTTGCCGCTCTGCGAGATCTGCGCCATCGCCATCACGAGATCGAGCACGTTCACGCTCGCGTCGGCCGCCGCCTGCGCATTCGCGAGACCGAGCGTGAGCAGCGACGTGGCACCCTGTCCGGTCAGGCTAGCGACCTTGATGCCGGCATTGCTCAGCAGGCTCAGGTTGGCAATGCTGTTCAGCGCACCGGTGGCACTCGACTGCACGGTGGCGCCGAGCGTGGAGGTCTTCCCGACGGCCGCCACCATCGCCTTGAGCAACGTCCCGACCGATGCCTGCGCATTGACCAGCCCGCCCATCGTCCCGTTGCCGACCGACAGCGACTGCAGCGCAACGGCGATATCGCCGAGCTTGACGTTCGCGCACGCGAGCCCCTGGTAAGACGCGAGATTGAGCGTCAGCGGCGTACCGCCCTGGCCTTGCAGCAACGCGCCCAGCAGCGCGTTCACCAGGCCGGGATTGCCGGTCGGCACGCCCGAGCAGCCGACTCCGCCGACGGCGGCCAGCGTCGCGCCGATCGAGAACGTGTCGATGTTGGTCGCCTTCGCGGTCGACGTGGCGGTCACGGTACGCGTCGGTCCAAAGAAGAAATACGGCATCGACTTGGAAATCGTGACCCGGACCGCGTTCAACTGGGTGAGCTGCGGGACCGATGTCTTCGACGCATAAAAACTGCTCGAGGTGCCCGTGGCCGTCGGTGCCCAATAGCCGCAATCGGCCGACAGCGTCGTTGTGCCGCCGACGGAAAAGCCGTTCTTCGACGCATTGTTCGTGGCCACGCTCGTCACGTTCGCACACGTATCGTTCAGCCGCTGGACCGCGGCGAGTGCCGCGAGATCGGCGACGCGCTGCATGTCGCGACGGGCCAGGAACACATTGCCGATGTCGACCGAACCGAGAATCACCATCGCCAGCAGTATCCACACGGACGCCATGACGACAACCGCGCCGCGCTGGCGCCGCGGCGTGGCGTGGCCCCGTCCGGTCACGCGATTTGATGAATGGCGAGCCGCGCTCATTGCCGCCTCGCTCAATACGACTGCATCGGATGCTGTCCGCCAGACCCGCCATTGCCGTTCTCGTTGACCGGCGACCCCATCGACTCCGGAATCTTGTGCTTGAACGAATCGAGATAGCGCTGGTAGCTGAGCGACGCGGTATCGCCGAGCATCGGCAACGCCGGTCCGGCCGTACGGTTGTCCCGCTGCAGTGCGAGCAGCGCATCGGTCGCATGACCGATTTCCGACGCAGGTGGCATCGATTGCTCGCAATGTGCTGCCGTCGCGCCCCCCATCAGCGCAACCAGCGCGATACCGCGGTGCAGCCATCCAGCGCGGCAATTGAAACGTTTGTCGTCCGTCATGTCACTTCCCCCGAATGCTTTGTCATTGTGCGAACCGCTGCAGCAGCGGCGCGGTGGGATCGAATCCCTGAATGTTTGCGACCGGCGACGGCCGCCGCGCGACATCGGCGCCCGACACATTGACCACGCTGCCCGAGCCCACCGGCGTCGCCGCCGCGACCGGGCCCGATGGCGGTGCCGCGCGCCGCCACGCACGCGCTGCCGCCGTGATTTTCATTGCGTCGCCGCGGATGTCGTTGCGAACGTCTGCCGACAGCTTCTGTTGCGCCATGAGCCGCTGTGCGTCGTGCGTACGACCGGACGCGAGCAGGTACAGCACCAGGTTGCTGATGATTTTCGGATTGTTCTGGTCGAGTTCGGCGGCTTTCATCAGCGGGATGCGCGCTCCATCGATATCGCCGCTACGCAGTTTTGCGTAGGCGAGATCCGACAGCGTCGAGGCATCGGTCGGCGCAAGCACCGTCGCCTGCGACAATGCCTGAGCGGCGCGCGGGAAATCGCCCGCCGCACCGGCGATCAGCCCCAGCCCGCGATAGCCGCGCGCGGCCAGCGGTGTGTTGAGCAGTTGCGTATAGACGGCCGTGCTCGCGGCCGGCTGGTCGGTCATGCGCAACGCATCGGCGCGCAGCAGGATGGTCTGTGGCGACGCACCGTACTGCTTCTCATAAGCGTCGATATGCGCGAGCGACGCGTAATACAGTCCTTGCGACTGCATCCGCTCGATCAGGCCGAGATACATGCCGGGCGTATCGGGTGCCGCCTGCTTCTGTGCCGCGGCGTCCATCAATGCCGCACGCTCGGCCTGCGGACCGACGCCGTACCCGCTTTCCTTGAACGCCGAACACGCGCAGAGCAGGCCCGCCATCGCCACCATGCCGGCCAATTTCGCGACTTCATCGATGCGTTTCATCTTCCGTCCTTTCCCTTCCCCGCGTCAGTGCTGCGCCTGGCTCAGCGCACGCAACACCGAGATCATCCCCGGACCGGCCGTCACGATCAGCAGCGCGGGCAAAAGCGTCACGATCATCACGCCCGTCATCTTCACAGTCAGCCGGCCGATTCGCTCGCGCAGCATTGCACGACGTGCCTCTCGCAGGCGTTCGCCGAACTGCTTGAGCGGCTCCTGGACCGCGCCGCCGTGCTTGTCGACCTGGATCAGCAATCGCACGATGGCACGCAGATCCTCGTTTTCAAAGCCAGACGACAGGCGCTGCAGCGACTGCTCGCGCGTTCGCCCCGCCGCGAACTGCCGTTGGGCGATCTCCATTTCCGACGACAGCACGGGCATCATTCCCTTGAAGTCGTTGGTGACGACCTGGATACTCTGATCGAGCGACAGGCCGACTCCTTGAAGCAAGCGCAGCATGTCGACCAGCAACGGCAGTTCGTCGGTGACGGATTGCCGGCGCTTCGCGGCACGGCGCCGCAGGTACAGCTTCGGCACCATGAAGCCGACGATGAACGAAATGCCCACGCCGAGCCACCACTGCGTGCCGCTCGCATGCGGCCCGACCAAGCCGATGTAGGCCAGCGGAATGACGATCGAGCAAGCGATTCGCGCACTCAGGAACAAGCCGCGCGTGCGCGTATCGACGAAACCGCATTGCTCGAGCAGCAATCTGTCTTCTTCGGCGACGATATGCCGGCCGATACCGGTATCGAGCCAGCGCATCCCGAGCGCCGACAAACGCGCCTGCAATTGCGCGAAACGCGACGGTTGACCGGTTGCCTGCCGCGCGTCCGGATCTTTCCGCAACGGCTCGTCCGCATCCTGTGCTGCCCGCCCGCTCGCGGCCGCCAGCGTCGCGAGCCGCCGCTCGAGCGCGTTGGTCAGCGTCCGGCCGCTGCGCGATTGCGCATTCGCACTGCGGATCGCGAGCAGCGCCAGCAACAGGATGCCCAGCGCGCCAAGCACCAGTGCGAGCGAACCAAGTTGATTGGCTGTCATGCCGTCACCTGAGTTTGGCCATGTGGTAAAGCCAGATCCCGCCCGCGACCTGCAGCATGAAGGCAAGGACCAGCAACTGACGGCCGGTATAGTCGTTCCACATCGACTGGAGATAGAGCGGATTGGTCGCAATGACGAAGCTGCCGATCGCGATCGGCAGCATGACGAGCACCCACGCAGACAATCGCGTTTCCGACGACATCGCTTCCAGTTCGCGCTCCGCCTGTTCGAGGTCGCGCATGAACGTCGACATCCGGTCGAGCATGACGTCCGCGCGACCGCCATACCGTACCGACAGCCGCAGCACCGACCCGACCAGCTCGAACTCCCTCGTGCGGTACACGCTCGCGATATGCATCATCGCGCGATCGATCTCGACACCCGAACGCAGCATCCTCGACACGTGATCCAGGCATCCGCGCAGTGGCGCCTCGGTCGTCTGCAGCGCGGCCTGGAACGCGGCCGGCACGCTATTGCCCAGCGTCACCAGCCGCACGATCCCGTCCAGAAACGACGGCAGCTGACGAACGATCATCAGGCGCCGCCGATGAATCCGCGAGACCAGCCAGAACACGAGCAGCGCGGCTCCGCAGACGAGTGCCGCCACCGCGCCCAGCCAGCCGCCCCGGTCGCCTGCAGCGAGCGCGGCACCGGCCAGCGCCACCAGTGCAAACAGCGCCTTGCCGCGCGCGTCCTCGATTCCCGCGCGGCTCGCCACGTTTGCCAGATATTCGGCCGCGATGGCACGCCAGCGTCCCCATTGCGAAGCCGGTATGCCGGGCGCCACGCGCGCCGCGACGGGTGCGGCCGCAGCGGCAGGCACCGGCCCGGCTTCCCGCGGTGGCACACGGCCCGCTCGCGCACCGGGTTCGATCCGGCTGTCGATGAAGCGCTGCACGTCGGCGCGATCGCGCTTCATCTCGCCGTGCCGCCACAGCATCAGCGCGGCGGCCACGAGCAGAAGCGCCATTGCCAGCACGCTATACATTGAAACCCCCGCGCCCTCGGCCGAAACCGCCGCCGAAACCGTCACCGCCTCCGAAGCCACCGCCGCCGCTGCCTCCGAAGCCACCGCCGCCGCTGCCACCGAAACCGCCCTGCAGCGCCTGACGGAATCGGGCGAGCTTCGGCGAGTGTGGATGAATGCCGAGCGATTCCCAGTTGTCGACTTCTTCGCCCTCCGGCGTCACGCGCGCGTCGTAGCGATACAGTTCCTGCGTCGCGATGATGTTGTCCGACAGCCCGGTTACCTCGGTAATCGAGAGGATCCGGCGCCGCCCGTTCGACAGGCGGCCGATCTGCACGATGAAATCGATCGCGTTCGCGATCTGCCGACGCAGGCTCGATTCCGTTCCCTGGAACCCGGCGAAGCCGGCCAGCATCTCGAGACGATAGAGACACTCGCGCGGCGAACTCGCATGCACGGTCCCCATCGAGCCGTCGTGCCCTGTGTTCATCGCCTGCAGCATCTCGAGCACCTCGCCGCCGCGCACTTCGCCGACGATGATCCGGTCCGGGCGCATCCGCAACGTATTGCGCAGCAAATCGCGAATCGACACGACACCGGTCCCGTCGAAGCCGCCGGGCCGGCTTTCGAGCCGCACGACATGCGGGTGATTCAGAGACAGCTCGGCCGTATCCTCGATCGTCACGACGCGCTCCGGCTCCGGTATGTGGAACGCGAGCGCATTGAGCAGCGAAGTCTTGCCGGAGCTTGTGCCGCCCGACACGAGGATGTTGCAGCGAGCCTCGACCGCCGCCTCGAGCAGCGCGCCGATCTCTGCATTGAACGTGCCGTTGCCGAGCAGATCGGCCGGCTTCAGCGGGTCCTTGCGGAATTTCCGGATCGACACGACCGGCCCGTCGATCGACAGCGGCTCGATCACCACGTTGACGCGCCCGCCGTCCGGCAGCCGCGCATCGACCATCGGATTCGATTCGTCGAGGCGGCGGCCGATCGGCGCAAGGATGCGTCGCACGATACGCAGCAGGTGCGCGTTATCGGTAAAGCGAATCGGCAGTTTGGCCAGAATCCCGTGGCGCGACACGTAGATATCCTTGTAGCCGTTGATCAGGATGTCCTCGACATGTGGATCGGCGAGCAGATCCTCGATCGGCCCGAACCCGGCAAGCTCCTTGGTCAACGCCTCGGCAATCGTCCTGACCTCGTTCTCGTTGAGCGGAATGCGCCGCAAACGCACGAAGCTGTCGATTTCCAGATCGACGAACTGGTTGATCGCCTGGCGCGACCAACGACCGAATTCGGCCCCCAGTTCCTCGATGCGCGTCAGCAAGTGTTCGTGCGCGGCATTCTTGATGTCATGGAACTGCTGCGACTGGGAGAACGGCGCGGCGCCGTCGGCAAATTGAATGTCGTGTGCCATCGCTTACGAACGCTTGGACGAAGGTTGAATGAAACGCTTGAGCACGGACAGGCCCGAAGCGGCGCCCTTTCCGGCCGTCACCGTGCCTGTCAGCCGCTCCGCGAGCGGCTCGAGCGCACGCACATACGGATCGCGCTCGGCCATGTCGACGATGAGTCGCCCCTGGTTCGCCGCCTGCCCGATCGACACGCGCCGAGCAGGCAACGTCGTCAGCAGCGCGATGCCGAGCCGGTCCGCGATCTGGGCCGGCGTCAGACTCAGCGCCGTGTCGTACTGGTTGACGACGAGACGCATCTTGCCGAGGTTGATTCCCGCGTCGCGCAATCCTTCGAGCAGCTCGACTGCGGAGACGATCGACGCGACGCCTTGGTCGCAGACGAGCCACGCCTCGTCGGCAACCGCCGTGATCTGCGCGACGAACTCCAGGTTCGTAAAACCACCCAGATCGACGATTTGCTGATCGAAGAATGCGCGCAACCGGTTCAGCAGGCCAACGCATGCCGCATACGACACATCGCGCAAATCGGCGAGGTTCGGCGGCAGCGTCGTCAACGCGACGCCGCTCGCGTGCCGCGCGAGGGCCGTGTTGACGAACGTCCGGTCGATGCGGCGCAGGTTGCGGACGGCCTCGACAAAGTGGAATTCGCAGCGTGTGTTGAGAAACAGCGCGCTATCGCCCGCCGGCAGGCCGAGGTCGACGAGCGCCGTTTGCCGGGCTTGCGGCGTGGCAACACCGAACGCGGGCGCGTCGCCTGCGACGCTGGCGGCCGCCCCGCGCTTGTGCAGCCATACGGACAGGTTCGATGCGAGCGTACTCACGCCCATCCCGGCGCGCGCGCCGAGCAGCGCGACGAGCTTGCCGTGGCGATTGGCCGGTTCCGCGCCGGCGTGCTCGAGCAGCCCGCGCGTGATACGCAATGCGTCTTCCGCACTGCCTGAAACATCGATGAAATCGCGCACGCCGGCCCGCAGCGCAGCGAGTGCGCTTTCCGGCTCCGCCAGCGTACCGAGTGCGACGACCGGCAGGCTCGGGTGCGCGAGACGCACCGCTGCTGCGGCAGCACTCGCTTCGGCCTGCGCTCGGGAAAAATCGATGAAGACGATCGCAGGATTGAGCCCCATGATGCGCTGGGCCAGCGCGCCAGGCTCCAGCGCCACCGCCTCCACCGTACCGGCCGGGACGAGCGTGTCTCCCAGCCAGCGGAGATGCTCGTCCTGGCGCGAGGCGCACACAAAGTAGTCGGTCACGGCGGGCTCAGCCAATGAAAGGGTTCTCGCGTTCATGTTGAATACCCCTGAATCCATATCGCGCGACGCCGCGCCGTGCGGTCATTTCGAAAATCCCGGCGCGGCATCGGGCGACGCGATACCACCAAGATACGAGCGCCATACGGGCCCGTCGCGCTGCTCGGACAACTCGCCCGGCGTCGCCGGCAGCGGCGCGCCCTTCGCGATCGGCGCAACCAGATGCGGCGTCACGATGATCACCAGTTCCTTGTCGTTCTGCTGGTAATTCAACGACTTGAAGAACGCACCGATGATCGGCAGATCGCCCAGGACCGGCACCTTGTTGATGTTCGACATCGTTTCGCGGTCGATCAGGCCGCCGATCACGAAGCTCTCGCCGTCGCCCAGCTCGACCGTCGTATCCGCGCGCCGCGTCGTGATGGCGGGCACCGACACGCTGTTGATCGTCACGCCATGCTGAAAGTCGAGCTGGCTCGATTCGGGCGCGACCTTCAGCGCAATCCGGCGCTGGCTCAGCACGGTCGGCGTCAGCGTCAGACCGACGCCGTACTGCTTCCAGTCGATCGCTGTCGAACCCAGTGCCTGCGGCACCGGTACCGGGATTTCACCGCCGGCGAGAAAACTCGCGCTCTGCCCCGACAGCGCGACCAGCGTCGGCTGCGCAAGCACACGGGCCAGATTGTTCGCTTCGAGGATCGAAATATTGCCGAAGATGCCGCGGCCGGCGGAATTCACGACGAGGTTGAACGCCGACGCGATCGGAATGCCGCCCGTCGCCAGGAAGCCCGCCGTCGCCCCGCCCGTCACGGACTGAAGGCCACCCGGCGAAAATGCGCCGAACGCGAACCCGTTGCTCTGCTTGAAGAAGTTCAGCCCCGCTTCCTTCAGCACCGAGCGGCTGAACTCGACGACGCGCACGTCGACCTGCACGACGCTCCGGTTACCGACCGTCGATGCATCTATCACTGCGCCGTCCTTGCCGCCCATCCGCTTGCCGACCGCCACGGCGCGTTCATGCGCATCGAGCGACGCCGCGGAACCCGACAGGACCGCGGCTCCGCCGTATGCCTTCACCTTCGGCCCCGAACCATCCAGTACCGCTTGAGCGGCCCCATCGACGACATTGACGTTCCATACCGTCGGCTCGTCGCGGCCGCGTTCCCACAACAACACGTTTGTCGAACCCGGTGCCTTCGCAACCAGCAGCACCGACCCGGCACGGCTCCCCTTCATGACCAGGACGTCGACGACGGCGGGATCGCCGACCGCAATCCGTTGCAGCGTGCGGCCTGCAGCGATCTGTCGTTGCGAGCCGACCGCAAGGTCGATCGACGCGTTTGTACCGGCCGCCTCCGTCAGGACGGCAAAGGTCATGGCCCAAATGGCAATCGCGTATGCAATCAATTTGTTTGTCATTGTGTCGGAGGCCGTCGCGCGGCCTTCTCTCTTAGCTGCTGTCGATGATCGTATGTTGATGTCAATAGGCGACCGTTTCGGCACGCCCGCCACGAATGACTTCGATGCTGCTGCCGCTCCCCCTGGCCATGACAGGTGCGCGCGGCGCAACCGGTGCGCGAGGCGTACCGCGCACACGAGCGCCCGACAGATCGTCGAGCCATACGCCGCTCGCGGCCAGCGCCGACGGCGTCGTATTCCCGACCGTCGTACGAACCGCGACCGTCTGTGCAGCGATTTCGGTGTCGCGCGGATTGCGCAGCGCGAGCGTCAGACGGCCGCTTGCTTCGGCAAGCGTGAGCGCATCGACCTGCGCAGTCGGCACCGCAAGCACCGCGGTCCGTACCGCGCCGCTCGGTCCGCCACCGCCGTCCCGATCGGACGTCGCGTCGCCAAACGACAGCACACGGACCTTCGACAACAGCAGGCGCGCCTGCGTACCGGGAATCTCCGAGTTCGCCTGCGCGCCGCCGGAGTTGTCGCGCCGCAGATTCAGGAACACATCGACGAAGTTGCCGGGCCGCAACCGGTTGCCGACCGCGTTGGTTTCGTCGACCTTGACGGCCACGGCGCGCTCGCCGAGCGTCACCTGGTCGGCCAGCCCGGAAGTCAATCCGCCTTCGAGCACCGGTGCTGCGGCAACAATGTCGTTCGCCGGCACGCGGCCGACGAGCGCCGTCGGATCGCTAAAGCCGCCCGCCGGCAGCATGGGAACCTGCGCGAGCTTCAATGCATCGGCGGGGATCGGCTGGCCGGCCGGCAGCAGGCGCGCCGCCACGACGATCGGCACCGACTGTGTCGCTGCAGTCGGCGTTGCCACGACCGGCGGACGGGCCGGCGCGCGACCGAGCGTCCACGCGTAGATCCCGAGCAGAACGGCGATTGCGATCAGCAGCCCGGCGATGATCTTCGTCAAGTTGTTGGCCATGGTGAATGTCGGTGCCGTAGATTGATGTAGTTATGTTCGAGCATGGGCACCGCTGCATGCGTGTGCCCCGCGGGGCGTGCTGTCCGGCTCATAGAATGGTTGCCGGATTGATCTGGACGGTGGCCGTGCCGGTCAGCTGCGTCGGCGTAACGAGACCCAGCAACGGCAAAGATGGAACCAGCGGATGCGCCTGGTACGGATAGGTCACCGTGACCGTCACGCAATACATCGTCGCGTCGTAGCTGCATGTTCCGGATACCGGTGTCGGGATCTGGACATTGGTCAGCCATGAAGTGAGGCCGGCAGCCGTCGCTTTTGCCGCACTCGCCCGGTCTGCCAGCGCCTGCGTACCCGAACCGTTGGCCTCGTACACATAGTTCAGCGCAGAACGCGCCCCCTCGGTCGCAGCGAGCGTCAGGCCCTGCTGAACCGCGAAGATCAGTCCGAACGTGATGATCGCGTAAAGGATCAGGAAAAACAGCGGGAATACCAGCGCGAACTCGACGGCAGTCGCTCCTCGCTCACGCAAACGCGCGCCCGGTCGATACTGCCGTTTCATCGCCCGCTCCAGGTAACGACCAGATAGGCCAGCCAAATTGCCGCAGGAATGACGAGACATGCCGCGTACGGTGTCGAGCGCCGCCCGCCGAGTGCCATTGCGGGCGCCCCGCGCACCCACAACGCACTGAGCGGCGTATGAGTGAGCAACATCAGCCCAAGTACGTGTAATCCGGCGGCAAGGCTGGCAATCACCCACAGCCAGAGCAATATCGGTAAGCCGCACCACGCGCCGAGAACCGCGAATACCTTGACGTCGGCCGCGCCCATGACGCGCATCGCAAAAAGCGGAAAGAAAACGACCAAGCCGGTCAGCATGCCGATCAATGCCTGCCCGGTTGAAATGCCAAACGGATTTGCGTTTATCAGTGAACTGACGAGTGCAGCAGCGCCTCCGCAGATGACAAGCGAGTTCCGAACAAGCCGAAATCGAATATCACCGGCAGCAACGAGCGCGGCCCAGGCAAAAAAAATGCTGGTGCTGATGAGATGTGCCATATCGCGATCGACTGCGCATGCCCACGTAACGGCGAGCGAGCCGCAACCGCGGCTCGCTCACCCCCCAACGAACTGCAAGGGTCAGGGCAGCGAACTGGCAATCGTGGCGAACAAAGCCGAGATCTTCGTGCCGATGGTCGTCACGCTGGTAATGATCAAGGCAGCAATCAGACCCGCAATCAACCCATACTCGATCGCGGTAACCCCGTCTTCTTCCTTGAGGAAGCGCTTGATAAGTGCTTTCATTTTTTAATTCCTCGTGCCTGTATGTACGTTTTTGGCCTTTTATACGTTGTACATCCCCGCATATATGGCCCTTGCCCCGTGTCGTTCGTTACACCTGTTAACGACAACCGGATGCGCTTTCTTTATATGTCACCCCGAGGGGCATGTGTCACGATTTGATGCAAGTTAACATTCGCGATAGTGCCCCTCCTCGAACGTCGTGTACCGAACTGTACATTTCCTTACACCTGCCCCGGATTCTATATCCGATCCCATTTAACTTCCAACCTCTTTCAAGACCGGATCGAAAAAACTTTCCGGAAGCACAGCGTATTTGTACGGGGTTTCGGTACGACTTACACATAGGACTAACGATAGGTTAGATGTGCACACCTAATCCACCAGTAAAACAATCAGACCGCCTGCAGGGGCCTGCCTCGCCCCCACGTTACGCCACGCGCGTAACGCCAATGATGAGACGTTACGTTACGAAACGGCCGAAACCGTTCTCATTCGACCGTTTTTAAACAATTTCAACAATCTTTCAATTACCACAAACTCCTTTTCCGACAAGGAATTGTCTCGTTTAAAACCAATCGTCGAGCCGTCGGCCATCGAAATGGCACGACAGTTGCAGAGTAATCCCCGCATCACTCAACACAACATCAGTTTCAATGCGAGGACGAAATGGACATTCAGGTTATCCCTCATGGCACGCTCCGGACGACTATGATCGCGGCCACCGTGGCAGCCATGCTTTCCCTCTCCGCGTGCGGCGGCTCCGGTTCCATCAGCAAGGGGCTCAGCGGCGGCTCCGGCTCCGGTGGCAGCGACTCGATCTCCACGTCGGGCGGCGGCACCTCGGGCGGCACGTCCGGCTCGACGAGCGGCAGCACGTCGGGTAGCACCAGCGGCTCGACCAGCGGCAGCACGAGCGGTTCGACGAGCGGCAGCACCAGCGGAACGAGCAGCGGCACGAGCGGCACCTCCGGTGTGTCGTCGAACGCGGTGGGAACTGTCCTCGCAAGCAGCAGCAATCTCATCAATGATGTCGGCGGCACGGTGTCGGGTCTCGGCTCCATGATCGCCGGCCAGTCGCTGCCCGGCGTCAACCCGGCTACGACGCAAGCGGCAGGCGGCATCGTGCAGAACGTCGGCGGCGCAGTCACGGCGCTCGGCAATGGCCTCGGCAACGGCCTCGGCCAGCTCGGTGCGACGACAGATCCGGTCGGCGTCACGGTCGCCAGCACGGGCGGCGTCGTGAACCAGCTCGGCGGCGCAGTCACGCAAACCGGTAACCTCGTCACGAGCCTCGGCAGCGGTCCGCTGTCGCCGCTCGCCCCCGTCACCGGCGCCGTCGGCGGCCTCGTCACGCAGGTCGGCAACGCAGTAGCGAACGGCGGCACCACGCTGTCCAACGTGCTGTCGACCGGCCCGATCCAGCAGGTCACGCAGACGGTCAGCTCGGCGATCACGCCGATCACGACGATGGTCGGTCAGACGACGCAGACGATCGGGACGGCCACCGGCCTCGGCGCCCCGGTTAACACGCTGCTCGGCACGATCGGCAACGGCCTGAACCAGGGCGGCGCGCTGATCGCATCGACGGGCGGCAACCCCGTCACGACCGGCCTCGGCAACACCGTCTCGTCGACCGGCAATACCGTGAAGGCTGTCGGCGGCCTGCTTACCGGCAGCACCGGCGGCGTGACCAATCCGCTCGCGCCGCTCACGGGCCTCCTCACGACCGTTGGCGGCCTGGGCGGCGCAACCGGCGGCACCAGCGGCGGCCCGCTCGCCCCGGTCACGGGCCTCGTTTCCACGGTCACCGGCGCGCTCGGCGGCGCTGCAGGCGGCACGAGCGGCGGCCCACTGGCTCCGGTCACCGGCCTCGTCTCGACCGTCACCGGCGCACTCGGTGGCGCAACGGGCGGCACGAGCGGCAGTCCGCTCGCCCCCGTCACCAGCCTGGTCTCCACCGTGACCGGCGCACTCGGCGGCGCTGCAGGCGGCAGCGGCGGCCCGCTCGCCCCGGTCACGGGCCTCGTCTCCGCGGTCACCGGCGCACTCGGCAGCGCAACGAGCGGTAGCAACCCCATTGCCGCTCCGGTCCCCGCAGTCACCAGCACGGCCGGCGCACCGACACTGAGCGGCGGCACGGGTGCCGTCACGGGCTCCGGCTCGGGCACGAACCTGCTCGCGCCTGTCACGTCGCTGCTCGGCGGCCTGCTCGGCGGCACGCACAAGTAACCCGACATCCATTCATCGACAAGACAGCGAGGAGTCCATCATGTCCCAGCGTTCCATCACGACGATCGCCCTGCGCCAATGGCGAGTGCCCCTTACCGTTTTCGCGACGGCCTGCCTGCTCGCCGCGTGCGGCGGCAACAGCGTCAGCACGCCGCCCACCAGCAGCAACAACGGCAGCTCCAGCGGTACGAGCGGCAGCAGCGGCACGAGCGGCACCAGTGGCACGACGACCGGCACCAAGGGCGCCGTCAGCACGCTCGGCCAGACCGCGACCGACCTCGGCGGCACGATCGGCAACGTCACCGTGCCGGGTCTCGGCGACGGTGTGACGAAGGGTGTCGGCAGCACCGTCTCGAGCACCGGCACGATCATCGACGCAGCCGCCGATGCCGTGAGCAACGGCCTGGGACAGATCGGCACAACGAAGGATCCGGTCGGCACGACGGTCGCCGGGCTCGGGAATGTCGTCGGTGCGACGAGCAACACCGTGTCCGGACTGAGCTCGACGGTCAAGGCGCTCGGCACGGGTCCGCTCGCGCCGCTCGCCCCTGTCACGACACCGGTCGGCACCGTGCTCGACACCGTCGCCAACGGCCTGACGGCCGCCGGCACGACGATCGGCTCGACGCTGTCGTCGGGTGCCGTGCAGCAAGTGACGCAACCGCTCAGCTCGGCCATCACGCCGCTGGTGATCACCGCGGGCCAGGTCACGCAACAGGTCGGCACGACCACGGGCCTCGGACAACCGGTGTCGGGTCTGCTCGGCCAGATCGGCGGTGCAATCAGCTCGGCGGGCAAGCAGGTCGCCGGCACGTCGAACCAGCCGCTCGTCGGCGATGTCGGTCAGCTCGTCACCTCGGTCGGCAACACCGTGACCAACGCGGGCGGCCTCGTGAACCCGAACGGCCCGAACGGCGCAGCACCGATCCCCGGCCTGCTCACGAGCCTCGTCGGCGGCTCGTCGACTACCGTCCAGAACGGCGCGTCGTCGGGGTCCAACTCGACGAACCCGCTCGGCGGCCTGCTGTCCGGCCTCGGCTCGACGCCGCTCGGTTCGCTCACGGGCGCGGTCGGCGGCGCAACGGGCAGCTCGGGCAGCAATCCGCTCGCGCCGGTCACGGGCCTCGTGTCGACGGTGACGGGCACGCTCGGCGGTGCAACGGGCGGCGCAGGCGGTGCAAACGCTCTCGCGCCTGTCACCGGTTTGCTGAATACTGTCACCGGAGCAGTTGGCGGTGCAGCGGGATCCGGGGCTTCGTCGAATCCGCTCGCGCCGGTCACGTCGCTCGTCGGCGGCGTGACGGGTTCGGCATCGTCGGGCAGTTCGACGGGCCTCCTGGCGCCGGTCACGGGGTTGCTCGGCACGCTGGGTAGCGTCGGCAAGTAAGGAGGACAGTCGCGCCTTTGCAGCCGGAGCAGGAGGCGCGGCCATACAAACACAATCGGCAATGCGGCACGCGGCGCGCGACACCCTGGTGTCGCGCGCCCGCATTAGAAAGAAGACAAAAAGCAAGGCCTACGAGGAAGAACAATGAAATCCAGACTCGACAGATGGATGATGCTGCTCGCCATCGCGGCAGCAGGCACGGCACATGCACAGACGCGCGCGGCAGGTAACCCGCTCGACTCCCTCCCCCAGATCAACGCGCCGAAGAAAGGTCCGAGCGTCACCGTGCAGGTTGCGCCGCAGGCACCGCAACTGCAGGAGCTGCTGTCGCGGCACCTGACGCCGACGACGTTCCAGGTCGAAGGCGTGAAGTCGGTGCCGTTCGACGAAATCTCGCGGCGCTTCACGCCCCTCGTCGGCAAGGACATCACGATCGGCGAACTGATCGAAACCGCCAACGGCGTGACCAAGCTGTACCAGGATCGCGGCTATGCGCTGTCGTTCGCGTTCATTCCCGCGCAGACGTTCGAGAACGGCGTCGTGCGCGTCACGGTCGTCGAAGGCTACGTGTCGGACGTCAAGGTCACGGGCAAGCCCGGCGCGATGGAATCGAAGATTCGCGCGATCGCCGCGCACATTACGGCCGATCGCCCGCTGCGCCGCGCGACGTTCGAACGCTACGTGAACACCTTCGGCCTCCTGCCCGGCCTCACGGTCAAGGCCAACGTGCCGCCGCCTCAGACGACCGATGGAGCGACAACGCTCGAACTGGCCGTCGACCGCAAGGCATTCAACGTCAGCACCGGCATCGATTTCAATCACCCGGGCGTCCAGGGGCTCATCACTGCAACGGAGAACGGCCTCACGTCGTTCGGCGAGCAATTGAGCATTTCCGCGTTGGTGCCGCCCGGACGCGACAAGCAGACCTACGTCGCGTTCAGCGGCGCAGTGCCGGTCGGCAGCAGCGGCCTTGTCACGCGCCTCGATGCCAGCACGTACCGCGGCAAGCCGACCGACAACCCGGGCCTGCCGTCGACCGTCGAGCGTACGGTCAAGAACGAGAAACTCGGTCTTTCGGCGTCCTATCCGTTGCTGCTGAACAACCAGCGCAGCCTGCTCGGTACCGTGTCGGGCTATGCGTCGCACAACGAAGACCGCTACCAGAACAAGATCACCGGCAACAGCATCGACACGCGCTCGCAGGTCCGCGTGCTGCAAATGCAGCTTGACTACACGAGCGTATCGGCCAAGCAGGTACAGAAACTCAGCGTCAACGTCGCGAGGGGCTTCAACATTCTCGGCGCGTCGAAGTCGCAGGACATCACGATCGGCTCGAACACGACGTCGGTGGACAGCCCGATTTCACTGACGTTCGTGCGCACCGGCGCGACCTTCACGCAGACCAACGAATGGCCGTTCAAGATTGGCACGTCGGTCTCGCTGACCGGCCAGTACAGCCCCGATTCACTGCCGACGTCGGAACAGATCTCGTTCGGTTCGACGCGCTATGCGCTCGGCTACCAGCCCGGCGAAACGTCGGGCGACTCGGGCTGGGGGATGTCGCTGGAGGTCAACCGCGGCTTCACGCCGGGCTGGAGGTACATGAAGTCGGTCACGCCGTACATCGCGTACGACATGGCGCGCGTATACCTGCACACGGGCACGCCATCGCCGAGCCGCCTGTCGTCGGTCGGTATCGGCGTGCGGTTGACGGACAGCCGCTACTACAGTCTCGACCTGAATATCGCGAAGCCGGTCGGCGATGCACCGGTTGAAAGCGCATCGCGCAGCCCGCGCGTGAATGCCGCGTTCTCGTATCAGCTCAACTGATCGGTCACCACAGCCCGCGTCTCGCGGGCTGTTTCGATTAGAGTCCCCTCTATCAAACGCAGCGCGCGGTTTCACGTATTCTGGCAAAGCTCGCAACATGCCACCGCCCCATGCAGACGGTCGTGCGGGCAAATCGAATACGACACGAAACAAGGAGGAAGACAATGATTCAACTGACCCGCCCATTGCGCGCACTGGCCATCGCAAGTGCACTGCTCGCTTGCGCCGCCCCCACCTTTGCCCAGGCCGACAACCCCGTCGGCATGTGGCAGACGATCGACGACAACACTCATGCACCGAAGGCACTCGTGCAGATCGCCGACGACGGTGAGGGTTCGCTGTCGGGCAAGGTCGTCAAGGGACTCGGCGCCAACGACACGCCCGATCGTCGCTGCACCGCGTGCACGGACGAGCGCAAGGATCAGCTCATCAAAGGCATGACGATCATCAAGGCGATGAAGAAGGACGGCGACCACTGGGACGGCGGCAACATTCTCGACCCGGAAAACGGCAAGGTCTACAAGTGCAAGATGTCGCTGGAAGACGGCGGCCAGAAGCTCGTCGTGCGCGGCTACATCGGCGTATCGCTGCTCGGCCGATCGCAGACCTGGGTTCGCGCACAGTAACGCGACGCGCGACGCAATGAAAAATCGGCCTGCGACGAGGTCGTCAGGCCGATTTTGTTTGGGTGTGGGCGTGAATGAAATTGAACGACATCACGCTGCGTGCTTCAGCGTATTCGACGCATAGCTGCCCGGTGCACGGTACACCGGCGCTGCCGCACTCCGCCCCTCCGCCGCCTTCGACTGCGCGTGCTTGCGCATCCGCGAGGACAGTTCGTTGCACAGATTCACGCCTGCGTCGCCATACAGTTCGCGCATCACCTGCATCAATGTGCCGGTCTCGTGCCAGACCTTGAAGCGGCGATGGCATGTCTGGTACGAAGGGTAACGACGCGGCATCGCGGACCAGGTCGCGCCGCTATAGATGACCCAGAGTACGCCGTTCAGGACGGCGCGCGTGTTGGCCAACGGTCGGCCGCGCAACTCGGTGCGCGGCTGCATTTCGGGCAGCAGCGGCACGACGCAGTGCCACTCGTGGTCGGTCAGATCGCGATACGGTGTCATGGACATCTCCAGCCTTAGGAACCATGACACAACGATATCGGCTGGCCTCAACGATGAATATAAGACAAGTCCGAAAATACCCGAAGATCGCGAGAATTTGACTGGATTTGACGTTTGAAGCCAGTCACTTGTCGCAAGCCTCGATCAGGTCAGCGAAGTATCGACGATGCGGCGCGGTGTTTCGAGGTACTCCTTCGACTGCATCTCGACGATCCGCGAAACCGTGCGCGCGAACTCGTTCGCCATCGGCCCTTCGACGTACAGTTGCTCCGCAGGCACCGCCGCGGACATCAGCAGCTTGACCTTGTGGTCGTACAGCACGTCGATGAGCCAGGTGAAGCGCCGCGCCTCGGACGCCATGCGCGGCGACATCTGCGGCACTTCCGACAGCACGATCGCGTGGAAACGGCTGGCCAGCTCGAGATAGTCGTTCTGCGAGCGCGGGCCGCCGCACAGCGTCGCGAAATCGAACCAGACAACCCCGTCGGCCTTGCGCAGCGCCTTCAGCTCGCGCTTCTCGATATGCAGGATCGGGCTTTCGTCCGGCACCGCGGCGAGCTTCGCGAACGCATGACGCAGTTCGCGATCCGCGTCCGCGCCGAGCGGCGTGTGATACATCTGCACCTGCGCGAGCGTGCGCTGGCGATAGTCGACGCCCGCGTCGACGTTCAGCACGTCGAGCTTTTGCTTGATCAGCGCGATCGCCGGCAGCATGCGGTCGCGATGCAGGCCATCGGGATACAGATCGTCGGGATCGTAGTTGGACGTCATCACGAACTGCACGCCGTTGTTGAACAGGCGATCGAGCAGCCGGTACAGAATCATCGCGTCCGCGATGTCCGACACGTGGAATTCGTCGAAGCAGATCAGCCGGTAGCGCTTCGCGATGCGTCGAGCGAGCTCGTCGAGCGGATCGGCCTGCCCTTTCAATTCCTCGAGTTCGCGGTGCACTTCACGCATGAATTCGTGGAAGTGCAGGCGCGTCTTGCGCTGCACGGGCACCACCGCGTAGAAGCTGTCCATCAGGAAGCTCTTGCCGCGGCCGACGCCACCCCACATGTAGACGCCGCGCGGCAGGTCCGGATGATTGATGAGCTTCTTGAACGCGTTCGAGCGGCGCGCCTTGTAGTCGACCCATTCGTCGAAGCAGTGCTGCAGGCGATCGACGGCCGCGCGCTGGGCGGGATCGGACTGATAGCCGCGCGTGGTCAATTCGCGCGTGTAGTATTCGGTGACGTTCATCAGGCAAACCGGAAAAAACGAAGGCGAGCGGGAAACCCCGCCCGCCTTCGTCATGAGACGGCTGCGCCGGCCGACGGCCGGCCGACGCTATACCGCGCTCAGCTGTTCAGCGAGCGCTTGTCGACGGCGAGCGCCGCTTCGCGCATCACTTCCGACATCGACGGGTGCGGATGGCAGATGCGGGCGATGTCTTCCGACGCCGCCTTGAACTCCATCGCCACCACGGCTTCCGCGATCAGGTCCGACGCGTTCGCGGCAATCACGTGCACGCCGAGCAGCTCGTCGGTCTTCGCGTCCGCGATCATCTTCACGAAGCCATCCGGCGCGTTCATGCCGAGCGCACGGCCGTTGATCGAGAACGGGAACTTGCCCGACTTGATCTCGCGGCCTTCCGCTTTCAGCTGCTGCTCCGTCTTGCCGACCCATGCGATTTCCGGGTACGTGTAGATCACCCACGGAACGCAGTTGTAGTCGATGTGCGGCTTCTGGCCGTCTATCACTTCCGCGACCAGCACGCCTTCGTCTTCCGCCTTGTGCGCGAGCATCGGGCCGCGCACCACGTCGCCGATCGCGTAGACGTTCGGCACGGCCGTGCGGCAGTGGTCGTCGACGTCGATGAAGCCGCGCTCGTTCGCCTTCAGGCCGATTGCCTCGAGGCCGAGGTTGTCGGTGTTCGGCACGCGGCCGACCGACACGATCAGGCGGTCGGCGTCGAGCGTCTGCGCGTTGCCGTCCTTGTCCGTGTAAGCGATCGACACGCCATTCGCGGTCGTCTTCACGTCGCCGATCTTCACGCCGAGATGGATGTCGAGGCCCTGCTTCTTGAACAGCTTGGCCGCTTCCTTCGCGAGCGCTTCGTCGGCTGCGCCGAGGAACGCCGGCAGCGCTTCGAGCACCGTCACTTCGGCACCCAGGCGACGCCACACCGAGCCGAGCTCGAGGCCGATCACGCCTGCGCCGATCACGGCGAGCTTCTTCGGCACCGAGTCGAACGTCAGCGCACCTTCGTTGTCCGACACGATCTTGTTGTCGACCGGGACGTTCGGCAGGTGACGCGCCTTCGAGCCCGTCGCGATGATCACGTTCTTCGCGGTGACGACTTCGGTGTCACCCTCGCCGCTCACTTCGATCTGCACGCCGGCGTCGGTCTTGCCGGCGAACTTGCCATGGCCCTTCAGCCAGGTGATCTTGTTCTTCTTGAACAGGAACTCGATCCCGCTCGTCATCTTCTCGACGATCGCATCCTTGCGGCCGAGCATCTTCGCGACGTCGATCTTCACGCCGTCGACCGTGATGCCGTGGTCGGCCAGGTGATGCGACGTGTTCTCGAACTCTTCCGACGAGGCGAGCAGCGCCTTCGACGGAATGCAACCGACGTTCAGGCAGGTGCCGCCGAGCTTCAGCGCGCCGGCCGGGTTCTTCCACTTCTCGATACAGGCAACGGTCTTGCCGAGCTGCGCGGCGCGAATCGCGGCGATGTAGCCACCGGGGCCGGCGCCGATCACGACGACGTCAAATTCCTTGGACATGACAATCCTTTCTACTTGTACGCCCGCACGCCCGCGCGCGTGCGCGAGCGTGCGGGGCGGGTCAATGCAGTGAGACTCGGCTTACAGGTCGAGCAGCAGGCGTGCCGGATCTTCCAGCGCATCCTTCATCGCGACGAGCGACAGCACGGCTTCGCGGCCGTCGATGATCCGGTGGTCGTACGACAGTGCCAGGTAGTTGATCGGACGGATCACGATCTGGCCGTTTTCGACAACCGGGCGCTCCTTCGTCGCGTGCACGCCGAGGATGGCCGATTGCGGCGGGTTGATGATTGGGGTCGACAGCATCGAGCCGAACACGCCGCCGTTCGAGATCGAGAACGTACCGCCCGTCATTTCCTCGATCGACAGCTTGCCGTCCTTCGCCTTCTGGCCGAATTCGGCGATCTTCTTCTCGATCTCGGCGAGGCTCAGCTGGTCCGCATTGCGCAGGATCGGCACGACCAGGCCACGCGGCGAACCGACCGCGATACCGATGTCGAAGTAGCCGTGATAGACGATGTCGTTACCGTCGATCGACGCGTTCACCAGCGGGAACTTCTTCAGCGCGTGCACGGCCGCCTTCACGAAGAACGACATGAAGCCGAGCTTCACGCCATGTTCCTTCTCGAACTTGTCCTTGTACTTCGCGCGCAGGTCCATGACCGGCTGCATGTTGACTTCGTTGAACGTCGTCAGGATCGCGTTGGTCTGCTGCGACTCGAGCAGACGCTCGGCGATACGCGCACGCAGACGCGACATCGGCACGCGCTGTTCCGGACGGTCGTTCAGCCAGGTCGTGGCCGACGCCGGCACCTTCACGTCCGGCAGCGACGGCTTCGCAGCGGCGGTCTTCGCCGGTGCGGCGGCCGGAGCAGCCTTCGGTGCGCTGCCCGCTGCCAGCGCGTCGCCCTTCGTGACACGGCCGTCGCGGCCCGAACCTGCGACGTCGCCTGCCGACAGGCCCTTCTCGGCCAGCAGCTTCGATGCGGCCGGCGATGCGGCAGCCGAGCTCGACGCAACTGCGGCAGCCGGCTGTGCTGCCGGTGCGGCTGCAGCAGGCGCTGCCGCCGGCTTCACTTCGGCGGCGCCTGCCGCTGCTTCGGCAGCACCTGCCTTCGCTTCGGTGTCGATCGTCGCGATGATCTGGTCGGCGACCACGGTGTCACCATCGTTCTGCAGCACTTGCGCGAGCACGCCCGCGGCCGGTGCCGGCACTTCGAGCACGACCTTGTCGGTCTCGAGTTCGATCAGGATTTCGTCCTGCGCGACTGCTTCGCCCGGCTTCTTCTTCCACTGCAGCATGGTGGCTTCCGAAACCGACTCCGAAAGCTGGGGGACTTTGACTTCTACGATAGCCATGTGATTTTCCTGGATGCTTAATCTGGGTAATGACGAGGTTCGTGCGATTCCTTCGGCCGGTGCGGCGCGCGACGCGCCCGGCAGGCCAAAAGAGACGGGAAAGCGCCGCGCGCCTTCCCGTTTCGCTTCCGTCGATTATTTCGCGATCGATGCGCTCTTCAGGCGGCCGAACGCACCTTCGATGAGGGCCTTCTGCTGCTCGTAGTGCTTCGCGTAGTAGCCGACCGCCGGCGAGGCCGAAGCCGGACGGCCGCTGTACGCCAGCTTCTGCCCTTCCTTCATGCCTTCCTTCAGGTGGTGCTCGACGTAGAACCAGGGGCCCTGGTTCTGCGGCTCGTCCTGCACCCAGACCACTTCAGTCGCGTTCTCGTACTTCTTCATTTCGGCTTCGAACTGCTTGTGCGCGAACGGATACAGCTGCTCGATACGGATGATCGCGACGTCGTTCGCCTTCGCTTCGCGGCGATGCGCGACGAGGTCGTAGTACACGCGGCCCGAGCACGCCAGCACGCGCTTGACCTTCTTCGCGTCGATGCCGCCGTCGGTTTCGCCCAGCACCGGCTGGAACGAACCCTTCGCGAGCTCCGACAGGTCCGACACCGCTTCCTTGTGGCGCAGCAGCGACTTCGGCGTGGCGACGATCAGCGGCTTGCGGAACAGACGGATCATCTGGCGACGCAGCAGGTGGAAGATCTGCGCCGGCGTCGTCGGCTGGACGACCTGCATGTTGTGATCGGCACACAGTTGCAGGAAACGCTCAATACGGGTCGACGAGTGTTCCGGACCCTGGCCTTCGTAGCCGTGCGGCAGCAGCATCGTGAGACCCGACACGCGGCCCCACTTCACTTCACCCGACGAGATGAACTGGTCGATCACGACCTGCGCGCCGTTGACGAAGTCGCCGAACTGGGCTTCCCACAGCACGAGCGTGTTCGGCTCGGCGGTCGAGTAACCGTATTCGAAGCCCAGCACCGCTTCTTCCGACAGCACCGAGTCGATCACCGTGAACTTCGCCTGGCCTTCGGCGATGTTCTGCAGCGGCACGTACGTGCCGTCGTTCCAGCGTTCGCGGTTCTGGTCATGCAGCACCGCGTGACGGTGCGTGAACGTGCCGCGGCCCGAGTCCTGGCCCGTCAGGCGCACCGAGTAGCCCGATGCGACGAGCGACGCGAACGCGAGGTGTTCGCCCATGCCCCAGTCGAGCGGCTGGTCGCCGCGCGCCATGTTGCGGCGGTCGTTGATCACGCGCTCGACGAGCGGGTGGACCTTGAAGTTTTCCGGGACCGTCGTGATGCGTTCGCCGAGGCGCTTCAGTTCGGCGAGCGGCACGGCCGTATCGGCTGCGTCCGTCCACTTGCGGTTCAGGAACGGCACCCAGTCGACCGCGTACTTGCTCTTGTAGTTCGACAGGACCGGGTCGACCGTGTGGTGACCGTCGTCCATTGCCTTGCGGTACGCCTTCACGAAGTTGTCGGCGTCTTCCGCGCTGATCACGCCCTGCTGCACGAGCCTCTCGGCGTACAGTGCACGGGTGCCCGGGTGCTGCGCGATCTTCTTGTACATCAGCGGCTGCGTGACCGCCGGCGTGTCCTGCTCGTTGTGACCCAGCTTGCGGAAGCAGACGATGTCGATCACGACATCCTTGTGGAACTGCATCCGGTAATCAATCGCGATCTGCGTCGCGAGGATCACGGCTTCCGGATCGTCGCCGTTCACGTGCAGCACCGGCGCCTCGATCATCTTGACGACATCGGTACAGTACAGCGTCGAGCGCGCGTCGCGCGGGTCGGACGTCGTGAAGCCGATCTGGTTGTTGATGACGATGTGCAGCGTGCCGTGCGTGCCGTAGCCGCGCGTCTGCGCGAGGTTCAGCGTTTCCATCACGACGCCTTGGCCTGCGAAGGCCGCGTCGCCGTGGATCTGCACCGGCAGCACCTGCAGGCCGTCTTCGTCGCCGCGACGGTCCATCCGCGCCTTCGCGGAACCTTCGACCACCGGGTTCACGATTTCGAGGTGCGACGGGTTGAACGCGAGCGACAGGTGCACCGGGCCGCCTTCCGTCGACACGTCCGACGAGAAGCCCTTGTGGTACTTCACGTCGCCGGCCGGCAGGTCGTCGACGTGCTTGCCTTCGAATTCGGCGAACAGGTCGGCCGGCATCTTGCCCAGCGTGTTGACCAGCACGTTCAGACGGCCGCGGTGGGCCATGCCGATGATGATTTCCTGCACGCCGCGCTTGCCCGAGTGCTGGACGACTTCGTCCATCGCCGCGATGAAGCTTTCGCCGCCTTCGAGCGAGAAGCGCTTCTGGCCGACGTACTTGGTGTGCAGATAGCGCTCGAGGCCTTCCGCTGCCGTCAGGCGATTCAGGATGTGCTTCTTCTTGTCGACCGAGAAGGCCGGCGTCGCGCGGATCGATTCCAGGCGCTCCTGCCACCAGCGCTTCTGCTCCGGATCGCTGATGTACATGTACTCGGCGCCGAGCGTGCCGCAGTACGTGTCACGCAGGCCCTTGACGATGTCGCGCAGCGAAGCCTGGTCGAAACCGAAATACAGGTTGCTTGCGCTGTACGTCTGGTCGAGGTCGCCTTCGGAGAAGTCGTAGAACGCGGGTTCGAGTTCGGGAATGGCGGGACGTTCGCGACGCTTCAGCGGATCCAGATTGGCCCATTGCGAGCCGAGGAAACGATAGGCGCTGATGAGGGACTGGACGTGGACCTGCTTGCGCGCGGTCGCCAGATTGCTGGTGCTTTCGCGCGGGATGAAGGCATTGGCCTTCGCACGCTCGGCAAACGATTCGACGATCGGAAAATGAGCGACGTCATTGGCATTCGAGCCGTCCGTTGCAGGCACGTTCTGCAGCGCGTCGAAATACTCTCGCCAGTTCTCCGGCACCGATGCCGGATTGTTGAGGTATGCATCGTACAGTTCTTCAACGTACGAAGCATTGCCGCCGAACAGATAGGAGTTCAGCTGAAACTGCTTCATTACATCTGACATTTTACGCTCACCTTTCTTCGAGCTTCTCGAGAAATAGCGGGTTACTCAACCTTCCGCGACACGGCCTGACCGTTTAGCGGATTGCGAATCAAGTCTTGCTTGGAAGGACCTAAAACTTGCGTGCGCGCAGCATATCACAGAACCGATACCGGAGTTCACGGCGAAATGTGCCTGAAAGCACCGCACGACGGGGTTTTGCCGGATTGCCACGACCCGCGGGAACAGTGTTTTGCAACGCATTCGGTTGCACATCGCGCGGATGCAAAAAAGGCCGCCCGAAGGCGACCTTTTGCGTCATGCACGGGAACAGCCGAGCTTAGTCGACCGCGCCTTCGCGGCTCGCGCGGCGGCGCTCGTGCTCCTTCAGGAAGCGCTTGCGCAGGCGGATCGACTGCGGCGTCACTTCGACGAGTTCGTCGTCATCGATGAATTCGACCGCATATTCGAGCGACATCTGGACCGGCGGCACGAGACGCACGGCTTCGTCGGTACCCGACGCACGCACGTTGGTCAGCTGCTTGCCCTTGATCGGGTTCACGACGAGGTCGTTGTCGCGGCTGTGGATGCCGATGATCATGCCCTCATACAGCGCGTCGCCCGGCTTCACGAACATGCGGCCGCGATCCTGCAGCTTCCACAGCGCGTACGCCACTGCCGCGCCGTCGTCCTGCGAGATCAGCACGCCGTTGCGGCGCTCGAACACCGAGCCGTCCTTGACCGGCGCGTACGAGTCGAAGATGTGGCTCATCAGGCCCGTGCCGCGCGTCAGCGTCAGGAATTCGCTCTGGAAGCCGATCAGGCCACGTGCCGAAATCTTGTACTCAAGACGCGTGCGGCCGCGGCCGTCCGACGCCATGTCGAGCATTTCGCCCTTGCGGCGGCCAAGCTCTTCCATCACGCCACCCTGGTGCTCGTCCTCGACGTCGACGGTCAGCAGCTCGTACGGCTCGTGGCGCACGCCGTCGATTTCCTGCATCACGACGCGCGGACGCGACACGGCCAGCTCATAGCCTTCGCGGCGCATGTTCTCGACGAGAATCGTCAGGTGCAGCTCACCGCGGCCCGACACTTCGAACACCGTTTCGTCGCCCGTGTCCTTCACGCGCAGCGCGACGTTGTGGTTCAGTTCCTTCATCAGGCGGTCGCGGATCTGGCGGCTCGTCACGAACTTGCCTTCGCGGCCTGCCAGCGGCGACGAGTTGACGAGGAAGTTCATCGTCAGCGTCGGCTCGTCGACGGTGATCATCGGCAGCGCTTCCGGCGTATCGACCGCGCAGATCGTCGCGCCGATGCCGACGTCTTCAATACCGTTGATCAGCACGATGTCGCCCGCTTCGGCCGATTCGACCTGCACGCGCTCGAGGCCCTTGAACGACAGCACCTGGTTGATCTTGCGGTTCAGCACGTCGCCTTCCGGACCGAAGCGCATCACGACCGGCTGGCCCGGCTTGATGCGGCCGCGCGTGATGCGGCCGACGCCGATCCGGCCGACGTACGTCGAATAGTCGAGCGACGTGATCTGGAGTTGCAGCGGCGCTTCCGGATCGGCCGGGCGGACCGGCACGTGCGCGAGGATCGCCTCGAACAGCGGGCGCATGTCGCCTTCGCGGGTCGCCGGATCGAGCGACGCATAGCCGTTCAGGCCCGATGCGTAGACGATCGGGAAGTCGAGCTGCTCCTCGGTCGCGCCGAGCTTGTCGAACAGGTCGAAGGTCTGGTTGATGACCCAGTCGATGCGCGCGCCCGGGCGGTCGATCTTGTTGATCACGACGATCGGCTTCAGGCCGAGCGCGAGCGCCTTCTTCGTGACGAAGCGCGTCTGCGGCATCGGACCCTCGACGGCGTCGACGAGCAGCAGCACCGAGTCGACCATCGACAGCACGCGCTCCACCTCGCCACCGAAGTCCGCGTGCCCCGGCGTGTCGACGATGTTGATGTGCGTGCCTTCGTATTCGACCGCGCAGTTCTTCGCGAGAATCGTGATCCCGCGCTCCTTTTCGATGTCGTTCGAGTCCATCACCCGTTCGGCAATCTGCTGGTTCTCGCGGAAGGTGCCGGACTGGCGGAGCAGTTGGTCGACGAGCGTGGTCTTGCCGTGGTCGACGTGGGCGATGATGGCGATATTGCGAAGGGCGCGGGTCATAGAAACCTGAAATCGTTGAACGCGCAAACGCGCACGCTCGTCTGTCACCGGGACACGTGCGCGCGCGTTGCAGCTTGGAAACCACAAATTATAGCACGTGAGAATGTCGGAAGCCGGACCGTCCGGTGCAATGCAACAAGCGACGCCATCCTGCCCTCGCCACCGACGCGGCCGACACCACTCCCGGCGCCCCGAAGACCCTGATCCGGACAAGGAGATTCCGGAGCACGGAGCGCGCCCTCGCCCGTTCGATTAACATTTGCCGAGGCAAGCAATTGTGCCTATACTGCTGCCTAGTCAACTATTGCAGCTTCAGGGTTTTATGTCGGATTCTCCTTCTCAACCGCCTGTTTCGCCGCTGTCCTCGTATCAGATGAACGACAGCGTCGGTTATCTGATGTCGCGCGTGAAGTCGGTGATGACCAATCTCGTCACGCAACGAACGCAGGAAGAGCTCGGCATCACCGGCACGCAGGCGAGCATGCTGTTCATGATCGCGGTCGGCAAGTGTTCGACGGCCGCCGAGCTCGCGCGGGAATACGGGATCGACGCGAGCGCGGTCACGCGCCTGCTCGATCGTGTCGAGAAGCGCGGGCTGCTGTCCCGCGTGCGCAGCATCGAGGATCGGCGTGTCGTGCGCCTCGAACTGACCGACGAAGGCCGTGCGCTTGCCGAGCGGCTGCCGCCGGTGTTCCGCAGCGTGCTCGACGAGTTGCTGGACGGGTTTACGCCGGAAGAAGTCGGGTTCCTGAAGAGCATGCTGCGCCGCATTCTCAGCAATTACTGCGAGACCGCCGGCGGCAGCGTCACGTAATAGTTGCCATAACAATTACTTTAGACAGATTAATGTAAGGAAATCCTTGCAGTGTCCATCATTCATTCCGAGTCAGGGAACCGCGCGATGAAATCCTCCCCGTTGTCCGTGCGCGCCGGGTCGTGCCGTGCCGCCGTCGCCGCAGCGGTTGCCGCGCTGGCGCTGGCGGGCTGCGCAAACTACATCGGCATCAAGAGCGACAGGCAGATCGCTCCCGCGTCGCAATTCGAAACCGCCCAGAGCCTGCCGGCCCAGGGCGGCCGGTGGCCGGCGCTCGACTGGGCAAACCAGTTCGGCGATCCGCAGTTACCGCAGCTGATCGACGAGGCGCTCCAGGGCAGCCCGTCGATCGCGCAAGCGCAGGCGCGCATCGCGAAGGCGTCGTCATACATCGAATCGTCGCGCTCGAACCTGATGCCGAAGGCCGAAGCCAGCTACTCGTGGACGCGCGAGCTGTATTCGTCGAACGCGCTGTTCCCGCCCCCGTACGGCGGCCAGTGGTACAGCGAGAACAACGCGCTCGCGAGCGCGTCGTGGGATCTCGACCTGTGGGGCAAGAACCGCGAGCGCCTGCACACGGCCGTGTCGCAGGAAAAGGCCGCCGAAGCCGACATGCAGCAGGCGCGCATCACGCTCGCGTCGTCGGTCGCCCGCACCTACAACTCGCTCGCACAGCTGTATGCGCTGCGCGACATCGCGCAGCGCGAGATCACCAACCGTCAGACGGTCGGCAAGATCACCGACGGCCGCGTATCGGCCGGCCTCGACACCAACGTGGAACGCCAGACCGCGCGCGGCAATATCGCGACGACCCAGGCCTCGCTGTCCGACCTCGACGGCCAGATCACGGCCGTGCGCTACCAGCTCGCCGCGCTGCTCGGCAAGGGGCCGGATCGTGGGCTGCAGATCGCCGCGCCGGTGATGAATCCGACCGGCGAAGTCGCGCTGCCCGGCAACCTGCCGGCCGACCTCGTGTCGCGCCGCCCCGACATCGTCGCCGCGCGCTGGCAGGTCGAGGCCGCGATGCACGACGTGAAGGAAGCGAAGGCCGAGTTCTTCCCGGACGTGAACCTCGCGGCCGGCTTCGGCTTCGATGCGTTCGGCTGGGGCAAATTCCTGAATTTCGCGAGCCGCCAGGCGCAGTTCGGCCCGGCCATCCACCTGCCGATCTTCGATGCCGGCGCGTTGCGCGCGCAGCTCAAGGGCCGTTATGCGGACTTCGACCTGTCGGTCGCGAACTACAACCAGACGCTGATCGGCGCGCTGAACGACGTCGCGACGCAGGTCGCGTCGATCCGCGCGGTCGATCGCCAGATGGACGACGCGCAGCGTGCGCTCGATGCGTCGACGCGCGCGTACGACCTCGCCGTGATCCGATACAAGGCCGGCCTGTCGCCGCAGCTCCAGGTGCTGACCGCGGACAGCAACCGCCTCGCGTCGGAACAGACCGTGACCAACCTGAAGATGCGCCGGCGCGACATGCAGCTCGCGCTGATCAAGGCGCTCGGCGGCGGGTTCGACGCGACCGGCACGCGGCTCGCCGCGCCCGACGCCGACAAGCAGACGAAACAGGCTGCCAACTGATCCGGCGCCACCCCTACGCAGACACTCGAAATAACGGACGGAGAACATCGCCATGAGCGACCCTCAACAAAACGCCGCCAGCGCACAGCCGCAGAACAACGGGAAGCGCAAACGGATGATGACGCTGCTGATCGCGGTCATCCTGATCGCGGCCATCGCGTACGGTCTGTACTACTTCCTCGTCGCGCGCTTCCACGAAGAGACCGACGACGCATACGTGAACGGCAACGTCGTGCAGATCACGCCGCAGGTCACCGGTACCGTGATCGCCGTGAAGGCCGACGATACGCAGACGGTCAAGGCCGGCGATCCGCTGGTCGTGCTCGATCCGGCCGACTCGCAGGTCGCGCTGCAGCAGGCCGAGGCCAACCTCGCGCAGACGGTGCGCCAGGTGCGCGGCCTGTTCGTCAACGACGACCAGTATCGTGCGCAAGTCGCGCTGCGCCAGTCCGACCTGTCGAAGGCGCAGGACGACCTGCGCCGCCGGGTGGCCGTTGCGCAGACGGGCGCCGTGTCGCAGGAAGAAATCTCCCACGCGCGCGACGCGGTGCGCGCCGCGCAGGCGTCGGTCGACGCGGCGCAACAGCAGCTCGCATCGAACCGCGCGCTGACCGCGAACACGACGATTGCGTCACACCCGAACGTGATGGCAACTGCAGCGAAGGTTCGCGATGCGTACCTCGCGAACGCGCGTAACGTGCTGCCCGCGCCGGTCACCGGTTATGTCGCGAAGCGTTCGGTGCAGGTCGGCCAGCGCGTGTCGCCGGGCAACCCGCTGATGTCGGTCGTGCCGCTGAACGCGGTGTGGGTCGACGCGAACTTCAAGGAAGTCCAGCTCAAGCACATGCGCATCGGCCAGCCGGTCGAACTGACGGCCGACATCTACGGCTCGTCGGCCGTCTACCATGGCAAGGTCGTCGGCTTCTCGGCCGGCACGGGCTCGGCGTTCTCGCTGCTGCCCGCGCAGAACGCGACGGGCAACTGGATCAAGGTCGTGCAGCGCCTGCCGGTGCGTATCGAGATCGATCCGAAGGACCTCGAGAAGCACCCGCTGCGCATCGGCCTGTCGATGCAGGTCGACGTCGATATCAAGGACGAGCGCGGCGACCAGCTCGCCAACGCGCGGAACACAGTCTACGAGACCAACGTGTTCGCGAAGTACGGCGACGAAGCCGACGCCGAGATCGCACGCATCATCGCCGAGAACGCCGGCGGCAACGCGCCGGCACCGGCCGCGGCGAAGTCGAACGGCGTCGCCAATATGATGTAACGGCTCCGACTCCGGGAAAACAACCGACATGGCACAGGCTCCTGTCTCCCACCCGCCCCTGCAGGGCGGGCAACTCGTGCTCGGGACGATCGCGGTATCACTCGCGGTGTTCATGAACGTGCTCGACACGTCCATCGCGAACGTCGCGATCCCGACTATCTCGGGCGACCTCGGCGTGTCGTCCGACCAGGGTACGTGGGTCATCACGTCGTTCGCGGTCGCGAACGCGATCTCCGTGCCGCTGACGGGCTGGCTGACCGACCGCTTCGGACAGGTTCGCCTGTTCCTCGCGTCGATCATCCTGTTCGTCATCTCGTCGTGGATGTGCGGGCTCGCGCCGAGCCTGCCGTTCCTGCTCGCGTCGCGCGTGCTCCAGGGCGCGGTCGCGGGACCGATGATTCCGCTGTCGCAATCGCTGCTGCTGTCGAGCTACCCGCGCGCGAAGGCGCCGATGGCGCTCGCGCTATGGTCGATGACGACGCTGATCGCACCGGTCGCGGGCCCGATCCTCGGCGGCTGGATCTCGGACAACTATTCGTGGCCGTGGATCTTCTACGTGAACATCCCGGTCGGTATCGCCGCCGCGCTGGCCACGTGGTCGATCTATCGCACGCGCGAATCGACGGTGCGCCGCGCGCCGATCGACGGCGTCGGCCTCGCGCTGCTCGTGCTGTGGGTCGGCTCCCTGCAGATCATGCTCGACAAGGGCAAGGATCTCGACTGGTTCTCGTCGACGACGATCATCGCGCTCGCGCTGATCGCGGTCATCTCGTTCGCGTTCTTCGTGATCTGGGAGCTGACGGCGGAACATCCGGTCGTCGACCTGTCGCTGTTCCGCATGCGCAACTTCACCGGCGGCACGATCGCGCTCGCGGTCGGCTACGGGCTCTACTTCGGCAACCTCGTGCTGCTGCCGCTGTGGCTGCAGACCCAGATCGGCTACACGGCAACCGATGCAGGCCTCGTGATGGCGCCCGTCGGGCTGTTCGCGATCCTGCTGTCGCCGCTGACCGGCAAGTTCCTGCCGCGCACGGATCCGCGCTACATCGCGACCGCCGCGTTCCTGACGTTCGCGCTGTGCTTCTGGATGCGCTCGCGCTACACGACCGGCGTCGACGAGTGGTCGCTGACGTTGCCGACGCTCGTGCAAGGCATCGCGATGGCCGGCTTCTTCATCCCGCTCGTGTCGATCACGCTGTCCGGCCTGCCCGGCCACCGCATTCCCGCGGCATCGGGCCTGTCGAACTTCGTGCGGATCATGTGCGGCGGCATCGGCACGTCGATCTTCCAGACCGCGTGGGACCACCGGAACAACTTCCACCACGCGCAGTTGGTCGAGCAGACCAACCCGTACAACCCGACGTTCAACCAGGCCGTCACGCAGATGGGCAACCTCGGGCTGACGCCGGACCAGGCGCACGGCCTCATCAACAACATGGCCACGCAGCAGGCCGCGCAACTCGGCGTGAACGATCTGTTCTACATCTCGGCGGCGATCTTCGTGCTGCTGATCGGACTGATCTGGATCACGAAGCCCGAACGCGCGGGCGGCGGCGATGCGGGTGCGGCGGCGTCGGCCGCGCACTGAGCGCCGCGCTCGAACGGGCATTGCCCAACAAAAAGCCCGGTCGTTCCGACCGGGCTTTCTTTCATGTCGACAGCGCCTGCGCGCCGTGAATCATGCAGCCGTCACGACGAGGCGCTCGGGAGCGAGCACGCCGTTGACCTTGCGCGCCACGCCGAGCAGCCGTACCGCGTCGTACACGCGCACACGCTCGCCCTCCGCCGCGTCGATCGAAGCGAGCGCAGACAGCGGCAACCGCTGGCCGTGCAGGAACCGCTTTGCGCTGGTTTCGTCGAGACGCACCAGCGGGAACGTCGACAGCAATGCGTCGACCGGCTGAAGCCACGCGTCGCGCGCCGCTTCGGCAGCGTCGGACAGCGCGTCGAGCGTCACCGCATGCTCGAGCGTCAGCGCACCGACACCCGTGCGACGCAGCATCGTCAGATGCGCGCCGCAACCGAGCGCTTCGCCGATATCCTCGGCCAGCGTGCGCACATACGTGCCCTTGCTGCAGGTCACGCGGAACGTCACGTCCGGCAGCTCGCAGGCCAACAGGTCGAGCGCATGGATCGTCACGTTGCGGCCTTCCCGTTCGACGGTCTGGCCCGCGCGCGCATATTCGTACAGCGGCTTGCCGTCGCGCTTGAGCGCCGAGTACATCGGCGGCACCTGCACGATCTCGCCGGTAAAGCGCGCGAGTGCCGCTTCCACCGCCGTCCGGTCGCATTCGACGGCGCGCGTGTCGAGCACGTCGCCTTCCGCGTCGCCGGTGGTCGTGCGCACGCCGAGACGCATCGTCGCTTCGTAGGTCTTGTCCGCTTCCAGCAAGTCCTGCGAGAACTTCGTCGCCTCGCCGAAGCACAGCGGCAACAGGCCCGAGGCCAGCGGATCGAGCGTGCCGGTATGGCCGGCTTTCTTCGCGAGAAGCAGGCGCTTCGCGCGAATCAGGGCGTCGTTGCTCGACAGGCCGACCGGCTTGTCGAGCAGGAGGACGCCGTCCAGCGCGCGCCGCGGCACGCGTGGACGCTGGGGGGCTGCAGTCGTCATAGGGCGCGCGCGCTCAATCGTCCTTCGCGGGCGCGTCGGCTTCGTCGTCGTCCTTCGCGCGCGTCGAGTTGGCTTCCTTGATCAGGCGCGACATTTCCACGGCCTTCTCGATCGTCTGGTCGTAATGGAAATGCAGCGTCGGCACCGTATGAATGTGCAAGCGCTTGAACAGCAGGTTGTGGAGGTGACCCGACGCGTGATTCAGCGCTTCCTGCGTCTTGTCCGGATCGCCGGTGAGCGCCGTGAAATACACCTTCGCGTGCGCGTAGTCCGGCGTGAGTTCCACGCTCTGGATGGTCACGATGCCGACGCGCGGGTCTTTGACCTCGCGCATGATGAGTTCGGACAGATCGCGCTGAATCTGGTCGGCGATCTGAACGTTGCGATTGGGGGAAGTACGTTTCCTGGACATGATCGATCCGTGATCGGTTTATCAGGATGAAGCGGCGGGCCATTGTTGGCACGCCACCATGAAAATGGGCGGAGCAAGCCCAAGCCTGCCCCGCCCATGAGCCGATGCGCGACGGTTACAGCGTACGCGCGACTTCGGTCACTTCGAAGACTTCGAACTGGTCGCCTTCCACGATGTCGTTGAAGTTCTTCACCGACATACCGCACTCGAAGCCTTGCTTCACTTCCTTCACGTCGTCCTTGAAGCGCTTCAGCGACTCGAGTTCGCCCGTGAAGATCACGACGTTGTTGCGCAGCACGCGAACCGACGACGAGCGCTTGACGATACCGTCCGTGACCATACAACCAGCGACCGCGCCGATCTTCGGCACCTTGAACACCTGGCGCACCTCGACCGT
Organism: Burkholderia sp. Bp9142; assembly: GCF_003853415.1. Lineage (GTDB taxonomy): Bacteria > Pseudomonadota > Gammaproteobacteria > Burkholderiales > Burkholderiaceae > Burkholderia. Next base: position 302,344 of record NZ_QTPP01000004.1, read on the forward strand.
ACCGGTGATGACTTCGCGCTTCTCCGGCGCCAGCATGCCCGACATCGCCGCCTTCACCTCATCCACTGCGTCGTAGATGATGTTGTAGTAGCGGATGTCGATACCGTTCGATTCGGCCAGCTTGCGCGCCTGTGCATCCGCACGCGTGTTGAAGCCGATGATGACCGCCTTCGATGCCGTCGCGAGGTTGACGTCGTTTTCGCTGATGCCGCCCACCGCGCTGTGCACGATCTGCACGCGCACTTCGTCGGTCGACAGCTTGAGCAGCGACTGCACGAGCGCTTCCTGCGAGCCCTGCACGTCGGCCTTGACGATAAGCGGCAGGTTCTGCACTTCGCCTTCGCCCATCTGCTCGAGCATGCTTTCCAGCTTCGCGGCCTGCTGCTTCGCGAGCTTCACGTCACGGAACTTGCCCTGACGGAACAGCGCGATTTCACGTGCCTTGCGCTCGTCCGGCAGCACGATCACTTCCTCGCCCGCACCCGGCACTTCCGACAGACCCTGGATTTCGACCGGGATCGACGGGCCGGCTTCCTTCGTCGGCTTGCCGTTCTCGTCGAGCATCGCACGCACACGGCCGTAGGCCGAGCCCGCGAGCACGATGTCGCCGCGGTTCAGCGTACCGGACTGCACGAGGATCGTCGCGACCGGGCCCTTGCCCTTGTCGAGCTTCGCTTCGATCACGAGGCCCTTGGCCGGCGCTTCGACCGGTGCCTTCAGTTCCAGCACTTCGGCCTGCAGCAGCACGTTCTCGAGCAGATCGTCGATGCCGGCGCCCGTCTTGGCCGACACCGGTACGAACGGCGAATCGCCACCGTATTCTTCCGGCACGACGCCTTCCGCGACCAGTTCCTGCTTGACGCGATCGGGGTTCGCTTCCGGCTTGTCGATCTTGTTGATTGCCACGACGATCGGCACGCCACCCGCCTTCGCGTGGGCGATCGCCTCCTTCGTCTGCGGCATCACGCCGTCGTCGGCAGCCACCACCAGCACCACGATGTCGGTCGCCTTCGCGCCGCGTGCACGCATTGCCGTGAACGCTTCGTGACCCGGCGTATCGAGGAACGTGATGACGCCGCGCGGCGTTTCGACGTGGTATGCGCCGATGTGCTGCGTAATGCCGCCCGCTTCGCCCGCCGCAACCTTCGCACGGCGGATGTGGTCGAGCAGCGAGGTCTTGCCGTGGTCGACGTGACCCATCACCGTGACGACCGGCGGACGCGGCAGTTGCTCCGCATCGGTGGTCGTTTCGCCTTCGACCAGCAGCGCTTCCGGATCGTCCAGCTTCGCGGCGACCGCGCGATGGCCCAGTTCCTCGACGACGATCATCGCCGTTTCCTGGTCCAGCACCTGGTTGATCGTGACCATCTGGCCCATCTTCATCATCACCTTGATGACTTCCGAGGCCTTGATCGACATCTTGTGCGCGAGATCAGCAACCGACACGGTTTCCGGCACGTGCACTTCACGCACGATCGGCTCGGTCGGCGCCTGGAACGACGATGCGCTGTCCTGGTGACGGCCACGGCCCTTCGGGCCGCCGCGCCAGCCGCGATCGACGCCGCCGCTCGAATCGCCGCGCGTCTTGATGCCGCGGCGCTTCGCCGCGTCGTCCTGCCAGCCGCCCTTGCCTGCGCCCGGCTTCTTGTTGCGGTCGCCCGCGCCTGCCGGTGCCTGCGTGGTCGCCGGCGCTGCGCCGGCCGGCTTCTTTGCTGCAGCCGGACGCGCCGGCGTACCCGCACCTGCCGGCTTCGCCGGCTTGTGCAGCGTGCCCTTCGCTTCGGCCGGCTTCGGCTGCTCGACCGGCTTCGGCGGCTCGACTGCCTTGACCACGGCCTTGCGCGGCGTGTTCATCATTTCGCGAATCGCACGCGCTTCCGCCTCGGCGGCCGCGCGACGCTTGCTGATCTCTTCCTGCTCGGCGCGCGCCTTGTCCGCCGCCTCGCGGGCAGCGTCCTCGGCCTTCTTCGCCGCTTCGCGCTGGGCCGCACGTTCAGCGGCCGCGCGTGCTTCGTCCTGCGCGGACTGCGCACCGGCTGCTTCCTGCTGAGCCTCGGCGGCCTGCTGGGCAGCAGCCTGCTGTGCCGCTGCGGCTTCGGCCGCGGCACGCTTCGACGCCGCTTCTTCCTCCGCACGGCGGCGCTCGGCTTCGGCCGCTTCCTCGCGGGCGCGGCGCTCGGCTTCCTCGCGCTCGAGGCGTTCCTGGCGCTCGCGCAGCTCCTGCGCCTGCTTCTCGAGCAGCTCGGCCTCGCGGCGCGCTTCTTCCTCGCGACGCTTCAGTTCCGCATCGTCGTCCGCATCGGCGACCTGCGCCTGACCCTGTTCCGCACCCTCGGCCACGTCGTCGCGCTTGACGAACGTACGCTTCTTGCGGACCTCGACCTGAATGGTGCGAGCCTTGCCCGTCGCGTCAGACTGCTTGATCTCCGACGTATGCTTGCGGGTCAGCGTGATCTTGCGCTTGTCGCCGTCGGTTGCGCCGTGCGACTTGCGCAAATGATCGAGCAGACGCGCCTTGTCCGCCTCGGACAGCGCATCGTCTTCACTCGCTTTCTGGACGCCCGCTGCCTGCAGCTGTTCGAGCAGCACACCAGCAGGCATTTTCAGTTCCGCGGCAAATTGGGCTACGTTGTTACTCGCCATTCATTCCTCTTAGTGCAAGGACCGATTCCTTGCGGTTAGCATCGGGTCAGGCCATACGGCCGCCATCAAATCAGTGCGCCATGGTCATTTCTCACTGGAACCAGTGTTCACGTGCTTTCATGATCAACGCCTTAGCGGCATCCTCTTCCATCCCGGTCATGTCGACCAGTTCATCCACGGCCAGCTCGGCGAGATCGTCGCGCGTCTGCATGCCGTGTTCGGCCAGCTTCGTGAGCAACTCCGGCGTAACGCCGTCGAGGCCCTTCAAGTCCAGCGCTGCGTTTTCAACCTTTTCTTCGTTCGCGATCGCCATCGTCAACAGTGCGTCGCGTGCGCGGTTGCGCAGCTCATGCACGGTGTCCTCGTCGAACGCCTCGATTTCGAGCATTTCGTTGAGCGGCACGTAAGCGATCTCTTCGAGGCTCGTGAAGCCTTCGTCGATCAGGATGTCGGCAACTTCTTCGTCGACGTCCAGACGCGCCATGAACAGCGCACGCAGTCGATCGCGCTCTTCACCCTGCTTCAGAGCGGATTCGTCCGGCGTCATGATGTTGATCTGCCAGCCGGTCAGTTCGCTGGCAAGGCGAACGTTCTGACCGCTGCGGCCGATCGCGACAGCCAGCTCGTTCTCGTCGACGACGACGTCCATCGAGTGCTTTTCTTCATCGACGACGATCGACTGGACGGCTGCCGGCGCGAGCGCGCCGATCACGAACTGGGCGGGATCCTCGGACCATAGCACGATGTCGATGTTTTCGCCACCGAGCTCATTGCGCACGGCCTGCACGCGGGAGCCGCGGATGCCGACGCAAGTACCGATCGGATCGATCCGCTTGTCGTAGGCGATCACGCCGATCTTTGCGCGCACGCCCGGATCGCGAGCGGCTGCCTTGATCTCGAGCAGGCCCTGCTCGATTTCCGGCACTTCCATCTCGAACAGCTTCATCAGAAACTCGGGCGCCGTGCGCGAGAGTTCGATCTGCGGACCGCGCGCGGTGCGGTCGACCTTCGCGATGTACGCACGCACGCGGTCGCCCACGCGCAGGTTTTCCTTCGGGATCAGCTGGTCGCGACGCAGCAGCGCTTCGACACGGCCCGATTCGACGATGAAGTTGCCCTTGTCGAGGCGCTTCACCGTACCCGTCATGATCTTTTCGCCGCGCTCGAGGTAGTCGTTCAGGATCTGCTCGCGCTCGGCATCGCGCACCTTCTGCAGGATCACCTGCTTGGCGGCCTGCGCGCCGATGCGGCCGAACTCGATCGACGGCACCGGTTCCTCGATGAATTCGCCGACCTCGACGTCGGGCTTCTGCTCACGTGCTTCGAACAGCAGGATCTCGCGATCCGGTTCCTGCAAGCCTGCCTCGTCGGGCACGACGAGCCAGCGACGGAAGGTCTCGTGCTCGCCGCTTTCGCGATCGATATGGACGCGGATTTCGGCGCCTTCGTCGAACAGCTTCTTGGAAGCGGACGCGAGCGCAGCCTCGAGGGCGCCCAGCACCACATCCTTGTCGACGTTTTTCTCGCGCGCCAGCGCATCCACCAGCATCAACACTTCGCGACTCATTATTTGCGGCTCCTAAAGTCAACTTGCGGAATCAGGCGGGCTTTGTCGATATCGGCCAGCGTGAAATCCAGCATGGCCGCCTCGCCCTTCTTCCTCTCAAATTCCAAACCGATCGTTTCGCCATTCGGCGCGTGCAGAATGCCCCGGTACGTCTTGCGCCCGTCCAGCGGCTTTTTCAAGGTCACGGAAACTTCGCTGCCGGCGAAGCGCTCGAAGTCGGCCAGCTTCTTCAACGGGCGGTCGAGCCCCGGGGACGAGACTTCGAGCCGTTCGTAATCGATGTTTTCGACCGTCAAGACGTGCTGGAGCTGACGCGTGACCTTTTCGCAATCTTCGAGCGAGATGCCGGCAGGCTGATCGATATAGATGCAAAGCATGCCGCGCCCGGTGCGCTCAAGATCCACCAGCTCGTAGCCGAGCCCGGTGACCGTGGTTTCTATCAGTTCCGTCAGTTGCACAGTGTCCTCTCAGGTGTTCGCGCCCGCCGCTCGCGATTCACCCGCGGGCGCGCGCCTTAGCCGGCGCAGGAAGCGCTACCCGAGATGCCTAACCGTTTCAGCAAAAAAAAATGGGCGGAACGCCCATCTTCTTACTGGTGGTCGCACCTGAGCCGCACATTGAATCCGTACGCCCAGCGACTCCGCGATTATAGCGATTTTTGGCGCAAACGCCAAGCCAGCCGGTAAAAGCAGCGCCCAGCCCGCCTTTACCGACCAAACATGCAAAACCGGACTATCCGAGCAGGCGGCACAATCCGGCAGCGCGATATATATGCAGTCAAAAGCAAATCACGCAGCGCGAGGTGCCGACCCAACCGGACTCACGCCGATTTCGCCGGCCCACCGGCGGCTTCACGCCGCCGTACGCCAGAAATGCTCAGCGACCGCGCGAGCGATTGCGCTGCGGACGCTGACCGCCGCGCGCACCGCCACCGCCGTTGCCGGCGCCTTCGGCACGATTGCCGTTGGGATTGCGGTTGCCGCCCTTGCTGCCACCGCGCTTGCCGCCCGCGCCTTCACGCTTCGGACCGGCGCCATACGACGCGCGATTGCCGTCGACATCGCGACCGCCCGAGCGGTTGCCATGGCCCGACGGCGAAACCGGCAGGCTGCCGTACCCGCTCAGGCCCGGCAGACCCGGGGCGCCGCGGCGGCCGCCGCCGCGACGCGGCTGGTCGAGCTGACCATGGGTCGTCAGCACCGGCTCACGGCCGATGAAGCCCATCGACGTCTGCATCGGATCCGGCTGGCGGCGCTCGGCCTGCCCGCCGCCACCGCGCTTGCCCTTTTCCTCGGACGGCGCCTTCAGGCCGACGGTCGCCATCAGCTTGCGCACCTGCGCCTCGTCGAGCTCCTCCCAACGACCGCGCTTCAAGCCGCGCGGCAGCGGGATCGGACCGTGGCGCGTACGGATCAGGCGGCTCACCATCAAGCCGGCCGCTTCGAACATCCGGCGCACTTCACGGTTGCGGCCTTCAGCCAGCGCAACGTGATACCAGTGGTTCGTGCCTTCGCCGCCGCCGTCGCGAATGCGCAGGAAGTTCGCCGGGCCGTCATCGAGCTCGACACCATGCAGCAGCTTCTGACGCATCCCTTCGGACAGCTCGCCGACGACGCGCACCGCATACTCGCGCTCGACGCTGTAGCGCGGATGCATGAAGCGGTTCGCGAGGTCACCCGACGTGGTCAGCATCAGCAGACCTTCGGTGTTGAAGTCGAGGCGGCCCACCGCAAGCCATTTCGCCGTCTTCATCGGCGGCAGGCGGTCGAACACCGACGGGCGACCTTCCGGATCCGCGTGGCTGACGATTTCGCCCGTCGGCTTGTGATACAGCAGGACGCGCGGCGGCTTGTTCGGCAGCTTGCGCTTGACCGGCTTGCCGTTGATGCGAACCTGGTCGGTCGGCATGATGCGCTGGCCGATGTGCGCAGGCTCACCGTTCACCGACACGCGACCGGCAACGATCAGCTCTTCCATTTCGCGGCGCGAGCCCATGCCGGCTTCCGCGAGCACCTTGTGGAGCTTCGGCGCGTCGTCGTCCGGTGAGAGCACGCGCTTGTTCGTCGGCTGGTTGCGACCGCGACGCAGCATCGGCGCACGTACGCCGCTGCCGCCCGCCGCGTTGTCAGCATCGAAGGCCGGCGACGTCACATAGGCGAACAGATCGTCCTGCGGCGCTGCATCGCCTTCGGCCTTCGCCGCGCCGCTCTCTCCCTTCGCCGCGCTGCCGCGCCGGCCCTGGCCGCCTTGCCCGCCCTGGGCACCCTTGGCTGCGCCTTCACGCTTGCCGGCCGGCTTGCGGCCGCCCTTGGCCGCGGCTTCCTTGCGCGGCGCGCGTGCGGGCTGCGCTTCCGCGGCCTCGGCCGGCTGCGCGTCGGCGCCTTCGCCGCCCTGCGGCTCGCCATCGGCGCCCTTCGACTTGGCCGCCGCGCGGCGACGGGCGATCAGGCTGCGCGGGCCGCGCCGCAGGCCGCGGCGGGGACGCTCGTCACCACCCGCGGCAGGAGCGTCCTGCTCCGGCGTATCGTCGGCACGCGCGGCCTGCACGGCAGGCGCGGACGATTCAATATCGTGGATATCTGTCAAAACAACCTCAAAATGTCAGGTCTCGCGCCCGGCGCGGGCGCGGCAAGAAGTCGGCCGCGATCAGGCGCGGCGCTGTTCGGGTTCTGCTTCGTCGTCCGGCAGCACGTCGGCGCCGATGGGCGCGCTGGCGCTGCGTACGGCATCGGCGAGGCTGTCGGACGTATCGTCCAGCATCTCGCCGTCCGCGGGACGGGAGCGCGAGACATCGGCCTGGCCAGCCTCGCCCGGCATGTCGCCGGCCGCTTCCGCTCCGTCTCCGGCAACCGCGTCGGCGGCCGGCTTGCGATCTTCCTCGTTCCATTCCGCACGCAGCGGCTCGGACTGCCCGCCGGCCGGCGCTGCTTCGGCGCCGCCCTGTTCGGTGTGAACGCGATCAGCTTCCAGCGTATCGCGGTTCGGTATTTCCTGCGTCGACGCGACGTCCGTCCCAGCGCCGCCCGGCAATTCGCCGGGCTCGTCGACCGCCGCTTCGCCGGCTTCCGGCACCGCTTCCGCCGCCAGCGCCTCGCCGTCGAAATCCATCGCCTGCTGCGCGAGCAGCGCGGCCTCGATGTTCGCGGCGGGCTCCTCGAGCGCGGGCAAGTCGTCGAGCGCCTTCAGGCCGAGATCGTCGAGGAACTGCTTGGTCGTCGCGTACAGAGCCGGACGCCCCGGCACGTCGCGATGTCCGATCACCTCGATCCAGCCGCGATCCTCGAGCTGCTTGACCACCTGCGTATTGACCGTGACGCCGCGAATCTCTTCGATGTCGCCGCGCGTAACGGGTTGCCGATACGCAATGATCGCGAGCGTTTCGAGCACCGCGCGCGAGTATTTCGGCGGCTTCTCGGGATGCAGTCGATCCAGATAGTGACGCATCGCCGGCTTGCTCTGAAAGCGCCATCCGGTTGCCAGCGCCACCAGTTCGACACCGCGGCCGGACCAATCCTGTTTCAGATCTTCGAGCAACGTGCGGACCGTGTCAGCCGACACGCCGTCGGCAAAGAGCTTGCGCAAATCGCCGAGCTTCAGCGGTTCCTGCGCGCAGATCAAAGCAGTCTCGAGGACGATCTTCGCCTCTTGGGTATTCATGCAGCTAGGCCAGACCCTGTGGTCAAACGAACCGGATCAACAAACAGACGAAAGGAACGGAAGACGCGCTCGCCCGATTCTGATCGGTCATATTGATGGGAGCACGAACCGGGGGCGGCGAACCAACTTCAGGCCAGGCCCAAACCGGACGGAACAGCACGGCTCAACGACGGAACCGCGTGACTGAGCGCCATCTTACGCAAAATCGTCCGGTGCGTAAAGATGAGCCGAACGACCTGCCGTCCGCACGCCGCGGGCGCTCTGTCCCCGCTTCAGCGCCGGCCCGCGCCGCGCGCGAGGTAGTGGCGCAAGCGCTCGACGCCCGCATCGAGCCGCGCCGGATCGCACGCATAGCACCAGCGCACGAACCCTTCGCCCTCCGGGCCGAACGCGCGCCCCGGCGCCAGTCCAAGCCCTGCCTCGCGCACCAGCGACTTGCAGAACGCGAGGCTGTCGTCCGCGCCCGGCAAGCGCAGGAACAGGTACATCGCGCCCGGCGGAGGCGGCACGTCGACGCCCGGCAACGTGCACAGCGCGGCGACCAGATGGTCACGCGCGCCGCGCAGCGCCGTGACGAACGACTGCACGAACGGCTCGCCGTCGCGCAGCGCGACTTCGCCCGCGGACTGGATGAAACCCGGCGCGCACGACGTGTTGTATTCGACCAGCTTCGACAGATCGCCCATGACCGACGCCGGCGCGACCAGCCATCCGAGCCGCCAGCCCGTCATCGCCCAGGCCTTCGAGAACGAATTCACGACGATCACCCGCTCGTCGCGCGACGCGATATCGAGAAACGACGACGCGCCGCCCGCGCCGAACGCGAGTCGCTCGTACACTTCGTCGGCGACCACCCAGATACCGTGACGTCGACAATGCGCGAGCACGGCCTGCTGGTCGCCGCGGGACATCGTCCAGCCGGTCGGATTGTTGGGCGAGTTGACGAACAGCATCCGCGTATCGGGCGTCAGCGCCGCGAGCAGCCGGTCGACGTCGAGCCGCCAGCCCGCGTCGCCATGGCCGAGCGGCACGCATTCGACCTGCGCACCGAGGATCTTCGGGATTTCGACGAGGTTCGGCCAGAGCGGCGTGACCGCGACGACGCGATCGCCCGGCCCGACCAGCAGTTGTGCGGCCAGCATCAGCGCGCTCACGCCCGAACTCGTCACGGCGATCGTATCGGCCGCCGTCGCGCCATGACGCGCGCTCACGTAGGCCGCGATCGCGTTGCGCAGCGGGACGGTGCCGAGGTTGTGCGTATAGAAGGTTGCGCCGTCTCGCAGCGCCGCCGCGGCCGCGTCGCGAACGAATGCCGGCGTCACGCGATCGGATTCACCGAACCAGAACGGCAACACGTCGGGCATGCCGAAGCCGGCGTTCGCCACCTCCCTGATCAGCGACGGCCGCAGCGCATGGACCGCGCTGCGTGCCGCCGGCTCGCCCGTCGCCGGGCCGACATCTGCGAAATGCGTCATCGAGCACCGCCACCGAGGAACACGATCCGCGTAGTGTACCGGCGGGCGCGCCGGATCCGCACCCTCAGTCGAGATCTTCCGCCCGCGCCGGCATCTGGCGCGCGAGCTCCCAGATCGCCTGCGCGGCGGGCGACAGCGACCGGTCGCGGCGCCGGACCAGCTCGACGGTGCGCTCGGTGCGCGGCGTCAGCGGCCGTGCGACCAGCGTCGATCCGGCCGGCAGCGGCAGCGACAGCCACGGCTGCACGCTCACGCCGACGCCGGCCTCGACGAGCCCGAATACCGTCGCCGAATGCCCGAGTTCCTGCATGACCGTCGCATTCACCCGATGGGCGGCCAGCGCAGCGTCGATCAGCGGCCGGCTTCCGGACGCATGATCGAGCAGCACGAGGCGCTCGCCGTCGAGTGCCGTCCACGGCACCTCGGCCTGCGCCGCAAGTGGATGATCGGCGCGCGCGACCAGGCAGAACGAATCGGTCATCAACGGTTCGCACACCAGATCGGCAACGGTGAGCGGCCCGATGACGACGCCGAAATCGACCTCGCTCGACTTGACCTTGCGCAGCACGTCGCTCTGCACGTCGTCGCGCAGGCCGAGCGTGACGAACGGGAACCGGCGCTCGCACGACGCGACGACGCGCGGCATCAGCCGGCACGCGATGGTCGGGCTCGCGGCGACGATCACGCGCCCCCGCCGCTGCTCGCCGATCTCGCGAATCTCGCGCAGCGTGTCGTCGAGATCGTCGATCAGGCGGGAGACGCTCGCGATCAGGTTCGTCCCGACGTCGGTCAGTTGCACGTCTCGCGTCGTGCGGTCGATCAGCTTCAGCCCGAGTTCCGCCTCGAGCTCGCGCACGCAACGGCTGACCGCGGACTGCGTGAGCCCGATCTCGCCGCCCGCGCGACTGAAGCTCCTGAGCCGCGCAACCTCGATGAATACGCGAAGCTGGCGCAGCGTAACGTTCATCCCCTCACCTCATCATTCGTCGACATCGATGCGCGATTTTAATGCGCGAAACACGCTCCGATGTGCGAATCCGGCATCGATCGCACATGTTTCGCTGCGGTGCAATATTCGCGCAAACGCACGTGGCGCGGGCGAATTGCACAAGATTGGTGATTGTCCCGATTTGCTGGCGGGTTATTTTGGCGTCTTATACGCCCCTAGCTGACTTAGCCGTTAGCCCGCTGCCAAGCGGCTCTCGAGGGAATCGCCTCCGACGTGGCACACATCGTGCATTACCTGGCGCACAGGGCGCAGGTTCTCGTCGGACGGAAGGCAGAAACGCCGCTGCCGGCCAACCGGACGCCCCCACCCGGCACTCGACGTTCGAGTGCTTGAAGAGTGCGCGGCGCAGGGCAGCGCACCGGAGTTAGCTTCGCTGAGGTGAGGACATGATGCTGTTCGACGATTTGAGAGATAACGAGTGGGCGCTGGTCGAAGGTCTGTTTTGCTCGGAACCCGCACGGAGCGAACGGCGCGGCCGTCCGCGCGTGGAGGCACGTTCGGTGGTCAACGCCGTGCTGTGGGTACTGTCGACGGGTGAAGGCTGGTCGAAGCTGCCGGGCCGCTATCCATCGCCGCCGACCTGCCGCCGTCGCTTCGACGAATGGCAGGCAGACGGTACGCTCGCCGAAATCGTCAAGCGACTCGGCACGAGCGGCCGCCAGATCTCGTTGCGCGGGCGCATCGGAGCAAGCGCGACGAAGCCGCCCGCACCGCCGAGCCGCGACCGGCTGCGCGGCGCCTTCTGGACCAACCCGGAATCCTGGCGCGCCCCCGTGAAGATGGCGTAACGCATGCTCGATCGGGCGGCTTCGGCCGCCCGGTTTCTTTCAGCGCCACGCGCGTTGCGCGGCGATCGCGCCGTCGTCGATTACCGTTGTCGCGCCGCGATACATCTATTTACGATTATTTACAGCAAGCCTGCACTCCCGCGCTTACCTTAGCGACATATCAACAAGCCGCGCCGATGGCTTGAAGGGAGCCCCGCCATGAAACCAATGTCACTGCTCGTCGCATGCGGCATTGTCATTTCGCTGGCGCTGACCGCCCCCGCTCGCGCCGACGATCGCGCGAAGCCGCCTCACCGCCAGCAAGATCACCGGAACACCCTTCGCCAGCAACCGCCCGTCACGCCGCCCAACCGCCAGACCGTGCCGCGCGGCGACTTGCGCGGCGACATCGCCAGCAACGCGCGTGCGCGCATCGGCTCGCAGCCGTCCGACCTGCCGCGTCATCCGTAGTCCGGCAACCTGCGGGATTTCGCCAAAGAAAATTCCCGGATTCGGGAACTGCTCGATACGCGACGAGTCACATTCGTTGCCATGAGCACAGCGTGGCAACAGCAAAAGTATCCGGTACGCCCGTATCCTCGCGATACGGGCTTTTTTTTGAGGTGTCGTGTGAGGACAGGCGTACGCCTCTAGAGGCGGCTTTCGAGAATCGCCACGGCACTCGCTTCGCTCAATGCGTAGTCGTCCATACGGCGATCGGTCCAGGAAAGCAATTTCTCGTCGCGCTCGAGGCGCGCACATTCGGCTCGACCGTTATCGGTCAGCACCGCGATGTCGACCGGGGCATGGAAACCCGGTGCTGGAGCAACGGTCTTCTGCCTGACCGTGTCCATCAGCCCTAGCGACCGGAGATACTCGAACACGCCCGGGCGGCGCGCCCACGGTACCTGGCGGTACTGCACTCGTCTCAATGCGTCGAGCACCGCTTCGTTGGAATACGTGGCCATCTCGATTCTTTCTTAAAGTGCAGCGACAATGCGAAGCGGCGCGCCGGGCGGGAGCTCCGCCCGCCGATACCGCCACCGATTCTGGAGGCCGACGTTCGGCGTCGCGTCAGGGCCGGATCATCAGCCGTCCATAAAAAGACACCATACCCCAATCAAATTGATTCTGTTCGATTCATTTGCACTTCTCTTCGTCTGTTTCCTGCTCTGCCGCAAGCGGCGGCGACTCATCGCGATCGTCGGCGTCGCGCTGTTCTGGCTGCTCGCGACAGGCTGGCTCGCGGCGCCGCTCATCGCGTGGACCGAGGCGGGCGTGACACCGGTCGAGCACCCCGACATGCACGGCCGGACCACGCTGATCGCCCTCGGCGTCGGCACGCGGCGCGGCGAAACCGGCCTGCGGCCGCCCCCCGACGGAGAAGCGCGCATCCGCATGACCGCGGCGCTCTATCGCACGTGCCTGCAGCAGGCCACCCGCTGCACCGTGGTGATGTCGGGCGGCGACCCGCAACATCACGGCGAAACCGAGGCGGCCGTCTACGGGCGCCGGCTGGTCGCGGAAGGCGTCGCTCCCGGCGACCTCGTGCTCGAGCCGAACAGCCGTACGACCTACGAAAATGCGAAATTCACTGCGTCTATACTACGCTCACAACATGACGACACGCGCATTCTCGTCGCATCGTCTTACCAGATGCGCCGCGCATTGCTCGATTTCCGCCGTTTCGGCATCGATCCGCAGCCCGTTTATTCGAATCGCCGGCGTGCGCAAACGGGCTGGCTGCCCCGCTGGCGCAACCTGGAAGACGCGAACCAGGCCTTGCACGAGCTGGTCGGCATCGCGCAGTTCCACGTCTATCGATGGCTCGGGTGGTTTTGACGACGCTACGCGCACCGGCAGCGAAAGCGACGGCACCGCCCGGAATGGCATGCGCGTGACGGCATGCATGAAGTGTTGCGCGACTTCAACGGGGCCTTGCGCTGCGCCTCGATCCGGTGCACATTGATCCGTCACTTTTGTTACACTCGACACGCACTCGTTTGCAGTCGCCAGACAAAACGGCAACATTCGGGTTCATCACCACTTAGCGGAGGTAAAGCAATGAAGAAGACGTCCCTGGCTATTCTGGTCGCGATGTCGGCGCTGACTGGCGCAGCGTATGCGCAAGAGAGCACGCAAATCCAGACCATCACCGACCCGGCCAAGATCGCCGAGATCGAGCAGCGCGCACAGGCACTGCAACAGCAGCAAGCGGCCGAGGCTGCACAGCCGGCGGCGCAGGAAGAGCACCACGCCAAGAAGGCCGCTCACCACAAGGCAGCGAAGAAGGCCGGCAAGAAGGCCGCCAAGGCCGCTCCGGCAGACGCTGCCAGCCAGTAAGTTCGGCGGCACCGCACAAGCGAAAAAGCCGAATCCGGGCAACCGGGTTCGGCTTTTTGGGTTGCGGCGCCTGCGCGCTGTGCTAAAGTCGCGCACCGAATTTTTCCACCCGTGCGCACCCCGGTGCGGAGGACAGCATGAGCAACATTCATCTCGACATCGAGTGGACCGAAGAAGCCACTCGCAAGATCAAGCAACTGATGCCGCGCGGCTCGGACGACGCCTTCCTCGCGCTGCCGCCGATCGAGTGCCTGCCGATGGAGGGCGACGTGCTTTTCCTCGGTCCGCAAGGCAAGCAGCAACCGTTCATTGTCGCCGAACGCCAGTATCACCACGACGGCGATGCCGACTGGACGATCATCCTGATCCTCGACGTACCCAGCGCGTCGCACTGACGCGTCGCAGCGGCCGGCAACGCGTCCGGCCGCGCCACTTCGCCCACGCGCCTCGACAGCTCGCAAATCCCGGAACGATCGATCCAGTCCGCGACCGCTCCGCGGCAAGCGAGAATGAACGTCGAACACGCCTGCGCGGTCAACGCAGCCTCGCCCGCCCAATGCTCGCGAATACGAATCGCGTCAACCGGATCGGCGTGCCCTCGTGTTGCGGCCCCACAAAAAAAATTGCCCGCGCTTCAGAAGAAGCGCGGGCGAAACCGTCGCCCTACGAGGAAAGGCGACGGGGCCATCGAGATCCGCGCACGGCGCGGATCGTCATCGGTTGCGCCGGCGCTCGCAGCGCCGGCATCTGAAGACGTCGAGACCGTTGGTCGAGCGCTCGCGACACCCGCCCGTTCTCTGACGCCATCCTCCCTGTCCTAACGATTCGAACTTATAGAGCAGTTTGCGTGCCAGGTATATTTTCGAAAGCACACCATTGATCTATAAGGATATTTTTTCGGTCATGACGACGTAACACGTGTTCCGCCGCCGTAACGCGCGGATGTTACGTAACGTCAACGGAGGAATCGAACGCCCCGCAGATGCCCGCACTGACGCGCGTGACAATGAAAAAACCCGCCGAAAGGCGGGTTTTTTCGAAGACCGGAAGCGTACCGCGATCAGCGCAGCTGATTCACGAGCAGCCCCATGATCTGCCGGGCCGGTGACGACGCATCGATCGCACCCGAATCGTCGACGACTGCCACGCGCGTCTGGTCGGGCGTCAGCGCCTTCACGTTGACGCGATACTGCTTCGCCAGCTTTTCCTTCTTGCCGTGGAACAGCTGGCTCCAGAAGCCCTGCTCGGCCGCGCTCAGATCCTTCGGATCGACGTAGCGCACGAAATACAGACCCTTCGCGCGATCGCGATCGTCGACCGTGAAGTTCGCGCGATCGAGCGCGAGGCCGACGTGCAGCCACGACCGGTCGTACGGCTCGCCGAGCGTGACTTCGGACGGCACCGAGCCCGAATCGACGTCGTTGGCTTGCGACGACGTGCGCGCGACGTTCTGTGCGGCGATCGCGGCGGCGGCAGCCTTCGATGCGTCGGTATCCGCCTTCTTGTCCTTCGGCACCGTGTTGTCGTTGATGTTCGCGACCGGCGGCTCGCCGTTCTTCGCACGCTGCTCGTTCTGCGCGAGCACCGCCATCAGCCGCTTCAGGTATTCCGTCTCGAGCGCCGGATCGTTCGGCTTCGCTTCCCACTTGCTCGAATCGTTGTTCGCACCGGTGATCGCCTCGCGCATGCCCTTCTGGCTGATGAACACGTAGGAGCCGCCGTTCGGCGCCGAATCGAGGCGCGTACGGTACTTGTTGCGCTCGGCCGTCACGTACGAGTTGCCCATCGCCTTCGAGATCACGCTACGGATCAAGCCGTCGTTGATCTGCGGATGGGTTTCGTTCCAGTCGGTTTCCATCACGCCCTTGTCGCGCTGGTCAACGACGAGCAGGAAGCCCTGCTCCTGCCAGAAACGGCGCACTTGCGGCCAGATGTCGGCCGGCTTCTTGCCGTCGATCACGAGCCAGCTCTCGGTGCCGTCGCGCTGGATATGCATGCCGGCCACGGCGGGCGCGACGGTGTCCGTCGCGGGCGCCGCATGCTGGACCTGCTGAAGCGCAGACAGGGAAGTCGCGCCGCCCTGTGGCGGCAGCGAACGCTGATCGGCCGTCTCGTCGAGCATGTTGGGCGGCACTGCGAGCGACGCTTCCTTCGATTTCGAATCGCTCTTGTAGTCCACTTTCGTGGGCGACGACGTACCGCAACCGGCGACGAGCGCGCCGGTTGCGAGCACTGCAGCGAACCGCATGGTAAGACGAAGATCAGTCATGTTCGGGGAATCCTCTTCCGCTAAATCACGGCGCTTTCCGTGGATCAACCTTGCATTTTACCGGGGCCGCGCCGGGATGTGCAAAAAAGCGACGGGCAAGAAAAAACCCGCGCCAGCCTGAACTGACGCGGGTTCTTTGTCTGGTCGGGGCGAGAGGATTTGAACCTCCGACCACCTGCACCCCATGCACTTTTTTGTCGCATCCGTCGAGTTCCGCTGGCGTCCGATAAAACACCACAATCCATTGATTTTAATGCTTATTTTAGCAAGAACTTGCCCTAGCAATTCCATTACAATACGACCCAAGCTTCCGGATCTGTGGGGGCAAATGTGGGGGCAATTTCCCCCGGAGGTTGCAATGAGCACGCTCACCACGAAGGAATTGCAAGGGCTAATCCCAGCTGACAATGGCCGTCGCCTGTCCGATGGACATGGTGTTTTTGGTGTGGTCCGTGCCGGGGTGAAGGGCATATCGGTTCAATTTTCATTGCGCTATCGAGCAGGCGGCGGCGTCCGCGAGATCCGTCTCGGTACCTTTCCGAAGGCGAGCCTGCGCCAGATCAGAGATGCCCGCGACCGTGCGCGTGCATGCATTAGTTCCGGGGAAGATCCGCTGGAACAGAGACGCATCGAAAGGCTAAAGAAACTAGTCGACGTGAGCGCAGAAGTCCGCACCCTCGAGGACAAGCTCGCGCGTAGGACGTTCAAACAGCGATTCAACGAGTGGGCCGACTCCGCCTTGTGGAAGCGGGCAGACAACGGACAAGAAGTCCGTCGAGCATTCAAAAAGGATGTCCTTCCAGTGATCGGCGACATCGCGATGGAAGACGTACGCCGCTCTGACATCATGTCCTCACTGGACGCGATTATCGCGCGAGGCGCAAACCGGCTCGCCAACCGGACTCTCACCGATCTCAAACAATTCATCAAATGGTGCCAGGCGCGGGAGTACGTTTCCGCCAATCCTCTGATGATGGTCTCAAAGAAGGATGTCGGCGGGACAGACGCCGAACGAGAACGAACCCTTTCCGAGCACGAGATCGGCGCCTTTCCGAAAGCACTGGAGTCCGCGAACTTGCCGGAACCCACAAAGCACGTATTGATGTTGATCTTGGCGACCAACGCACGCGTGGGCGAGGTCATTAAGGCACGCAAGCGCGACATCAACCTTGAACTTCGGACTTGGCGCGTACCAATTGAAAACGCGAAGAACGGGGATGCACACATTGTATTTCTGTCTGACTACGCCACAACGCACATGAGCGCACTCTTTCAACTGTCCAACAGTAAGGAATGGCTGCTACCCGCCCGCCGGCACAAGGACAAACCAGAAACGCACATTGACCTCAAAAGTATCACCAAGCAGGTAGCCGACCGTCAGTTAGTCTTTTACGAGCGTGGCGCACATACGAACCGAACCGCTAAAACGAATTCCCTCGTTCTCGGCGACGAAAAATGGACTCCGCACGACTTACGGCGAACAGCCGCCACCTTGATGCAGGCGACGGGAGTATTGCCCACCGTGATCGACAAGTGTATGAACCACCGCGAGCAGAACCGCATGAAACGCATCTATCAGCGGTACCCATATACGGTCGAGAAGCGCGCCGCATGGCACCTGCTGGGGGCACGACTGGACCAACTGACGGGCCTGGATCGATTTGCAGAACAAGCTGAGCATGACGGGGCCACGGAAATGAGGGAACACGCATTGCAGGCTGCCGCGATCGACGTCTCGACATCAGAGCCGGGGGGATAGGGCTCGCACTCTTTGGCGCCGGTGTGGAATCCATACGTAAGCGGCCAGCCAACCCGGCTGAGTTTGGCCGAGGCGCTTGGACATGCGTGCTGATTTCGACACGGCCTTGGCGCGTGTGGTCAAGGTGTTCGGCGCCGCACACCCACATCATGCCTATCTATCTGTTCGCCAATCGGCGCGCCAACCGCACGAAGGTCCTGATCACGACGGGATCGGTATCTGGCTGGCCGCGGGACGCCTGAATCAAGGGCAGTTTGAGCTTCCCCTGAAATTTCGCCTTCCATGAGGTCGTGTATAAACTCGACGGAAAGGAAGGGAATCAGGCATGTTCA
>NZ_QTPP01000005.1 GCF_003853415.1 Burkholderia sp. Bp9142
GACAACCCTCTTTGCCTGATGACCATAGCGAGTCGGTCCCACCCCTTCCCATCCCGAACAGGACCGTGAAACGACTCTACGCCGATGATAGTGCGGATTCCCGTGTGAAAGTAGGTAATCGTCAGGCTCCCTAAGCCAGAAACCCCCGCCCGAAAGGCGGGGGTTTTTGCATTTGCGGCGCCGGAAACGCGCGATGGCCGCGGGGCGGGGGGCTTGGCCGTCGCGGACTCAACCGATCTGCGATGCATGTCCGGCAGGGTCCTCATGCGCACGCCGCACACCCGTGTCGTGACAGGACCGAGTAGCTCGATCCCACGCAACTGCCATTCGGCTCATCCACGTAAAATTTGCGAATCTCCATCCCTGCTGCATCCAGAACGATGAGCGCCGCCACTCAGATAGCTCGGGCCGTCTGCCCGCACGATTGTCCGGACACGTGCGCAATGCGCGTGACCGTCGAAAACGGTCGGGCGATCAAGGTGGCGGGCGATCCCGACCATCCGCCCACGCAAGGCGTGTTGTGTACGAAAGTCAGCCGATATGCCGACCGCGTTCATCATCCCGACCGTCTTACCGTTCCGCTCAAGCGCGTCGGCGCGAAGGGGGAAGGGCATTTTGTGCCGATCAGCTGGAGCGAAGCGTTCGACGAGATCGGTGGTCGCCTCGGTGAAATCGCCGCACGCGCGCCGGAGGCGATCGTGCCATACAGCTATGCGGGAACGATGGGGCTCGTGCAGGGCGAAGGCATTGCGCAGCGGTTCTTCCACAAACTCGGCGCGTCACGACTCGAGCGCGCAATTTGCGCCGCGGCCGGTGCGGCAGGGCTGCGCTATACATACGGCGGAAACGTCGGCATGCATCTCGAGCATTTCGAGGAAAGCGAGCTGATCCTGATCTGGGGCGCCAATCCGATCGCATCGAGCCTGCATTTCTGGACCCGCGCGCAGGAAGCCAAGCGTCGCGGTGCCCGCCTGGTCGCAATCGATCCCTACCGCTCACTGACGGCGGAGAAATGCCATCAGCACATCGCATTGAAACCGGGCACTGATGGTGCGTTCGCACTCGGGATGATGCATGTGCTGATGACCGAAGATCTGCTCGATCACGACTACATCGCGACTCATACGCTCGGCTTCGATGCACTCAAGACGCGAGCCCTGTCCTATCCGCCGGAGCGTGTCGCACAGATCTGCGACATCGACGCGTCGGAGTTGATCGACCTCGCGCGTCGTTACGGCGCGACCCGCAAGGCATCGATCCGCCTCAATTACGGCATGCAGCGCGTACGCGGCGGCGGCAATGCCGTGCGCGCGATCGCGAGCCTGCCTGCGCTGACGGGTGCGTGGCGCGACCGGGCCGGCGGGCTGCTGCTGTCGTCGTCGGAATCCGCACCGGTCAATCAGGCGGCGCTGCTGCGGCCCGATCTGATGCCCGGCTGGCCGCACAAGCTGCCGCGCATCATCAATATGAACGCAATCGGCGATGCGTTGCTGCATCCCGGCGACGCGACCTTCGGGCCGAAAGTCGAAGCGGTGATCGTCTACAACTCGAATCCGGTCGCGGTCGCCCCCGATTCGTCGAAAGTAGCCGCGGGGTTCGCACGCGAAGATCTGTTCACGGTCGTTCTCGAGCACTTCAAGACGGATACCGTCGATTTCGCCGACATCGTGTTGCCGGCCACGACCCAGCTCGAGCATCTCGACGTCCACAAGTCGTACGGCCATACCTACGTGATGGCGAATCTGCCGGCGATTCCGCCGGTCGACGATGCGAGGCCGAACACCGAAATCTTCCGTGGCATCGCGCGCAGCATGGGGCTCGACGAGCCCGCGCTTTATCACAGCGACGAAGAGGTCGCGCAGGCCGCGCTCCGTTGGGACGACCCCGCGCTCGACAGCGACTGGGATACGCTGAAGCGTGCCGGCTGGCTGAAGCTCAAGGTGGCGGACGCGCCTTTCGCAAATGGCGGCTTCCGAACGCCATCCGGCAAATGCGAGTTCTACAGCGCGCGACTCGAGCAGATGGGCATGGACCCGGTGCCCGATTACCTGCCGCCGTTCGAATCGGCGGAGGCCGCGCCCGAGCTCGCCGCCCGCTATCCGCTCGCGATGATTTCGCCGCCCGCCCGGCACTTCCTGAACAGCACGTTCGTCAACGTGGACAGCCTGCGCAGCACGGAAGGCCAGCCGCACCTCGACATGCACCCGGCCGACGCCGATGCGCGCGGCATCGGGGAGGGCGACGTCGTCCGCATCTTCAACGACCGCGGATCGATGCAGGCGGTCGCGAGAGTGACTGATCGCGCGCGGGCGGGCCTCGTCGTCGGGCTGTCGATCTGGTGGAAGAAACTGTCGGCGGACGGACGGAACGCGAACGAAGTGACGAGCCAGGCGCTGACCGATCTCGGCAACTCGGCGACGTTTTACGATTGTCTCGTGGAAGTTGAACGGATTTGACCGAACTTCGAGATATGATCGGACGAATTCATTCGAAAGTTCGAAGTGGGCATCTAACCCTGTTGTCTCGGGGCGGGCGAGCCGCTACGATGCGTTTTAGCACGACCATTCGAAAATATGTGAGGAGACGCGCAGTATGGACAAAATTTGGCTGAAATCGTACCCACCCGGCGTTCCAGCCGAAATTGACGCGTCCCCGTATCCTTCCGTCCCGGATCTACTCGACGAAAGCTTCAAGCAGTATCGCGACCGCAAGGCGTTCGTCTGCATGGGCAAGAGCATCACGTATGGCGAGCTCGATGCGCTGTCGCGCCAGTTCGGCGCGTGGCTGCAGTCACGCGGTCTGAAACGCGGCGCGCGCGTCGCACTCATGATGCCGAACGTGCTGCAGTACCCGGTGGCGATCGTCGCGGTGCTCCGCGCGGGCTACACCGTCGTCAACGTCAACCCGCTGTATACGCCGCGCGAACTCGAGCATCAGCTGAAGGACAGCGGGGCGGAAGCGATCGTCATCCTCGAGAACTTCGCGTCGACGCTGCAGGCCGTCATCGCCAATACCGTGGTCAAGCATGTCGTGGTCGCGTCGATGGGCGACCTGCTGGGCATCAAGGGCTGGCTCGTCAATTACGTCGTGCGCAACGTGAAGAAGATGGTGCCGGCCTGGCAGCTTCCGTCGTTCACGCGCTTCAAGGCCGCGCTGTCGGACGGCGCGCGGCAGACCTTCAAGCCGCAGAAGCTCGGCCCCGACGACGTCGCGTTCCTCCAGTACACGGGCGGTACGACGGGTGTTGCGAAGGGCGCGACGCTGCTGCACCGGAACATCGTGTCGAACGTGCTGCAAGCCGGCGCGTGGCACCATCCCGCACACGAAAAATACCCCGAGGTGAAGCAGTTCGTGACGGTTGTCGCGCTGCCGCTCTATCACGTGTTCGCGCTGACGGTCTGCGGTTTCCTGACGATGCGCACGGGCGGCATGGGCGTCCTGATCCCGAATCCGCGCGACATCGGCGGGATGATCAAGGAACTGAAGGGTTACCAGATCTCGACGATCCCGGCCGTCAACACGCTGTACAACGCACTGCTGAACCATCCCGAATTCAACCAGCTGGATCTTTCGAAGCTCGCGATCGCCAACGGCGGCGGCATGGCGATCCAGGAAGGCGTCGCGAAGCGCTGGTATGAGAAGACCCATACGGCGATCGTCGAGGGGTATGGCTTGTCCGAAACGTCGCCGGTTGCCACCTGCAATCCCGTGACGGCGACCGAGTATAGCGGGACGATCGGCGTGCCGCTGCCGTCGACCGAGGTGGCCATCCGCGACGACGCCGGCAACGACGTCGCGCTCGGCGAGCCGGGCGAGATCTGCATCCGCGGGCCGCAGGTCATGGCCGGCTACTGGAACCGTCCGGACGAAACCGCGAAGGTCATGTGCCCGGACGGTTTCTTCAAGACCGGCGACGTCGGCGTGATGGACGCGCGCGGTTACGTGAAGATCGTCGACCGGAAGAAGGACATGATCCTGGTGTCCGGCTTCAACGTGTATCCGAACGAGGTCGAGGACGTGGTGGCGTCGCACCCGGGCGTGTTCGAGGTGGCGGCCGTCGGCGTGCCGGACGAGCACTCGGGCGAAGCCGTGAAGCTGTTCGTCGTGAAGAAGGATCCGGCGCTCACCGACAAGGATATCCTCGCGTACTGCAAGGAGCGGCTCACCGGCTACAAGCGGCCGAAACTCGTCGAGTTCCGCACGGAGCTGCCGAAGACGAACGTCGGCAAGATCCTGCGACGCGAATTGCGCGACGGACGCGCGTAACACCAAAGTCGAACGAACGAGCCCGGCCGGTGCCGGGCTTTTGGGTTTGTGGTGCCGGCATCGGGGCTGAGGCGCACCATTCGGCTATCGTCGGAATGATGCGCGTTCGACCGGGCGCGTAGTGGCTGGCGGAACGACTCGCCCGGGCTGCTCGCGGCCGCTTCGATTCGAACGGCGCGTCACCTCGGTACATGCCGCGGGCGGCAGGCGGCGTGCGCGTCGATGGAGCACCCGAACGGTTCGTTGCAGTGAACGGGACGCGCGGCGATCGTCCTGCTCACTGCTCACTGCTCACTGCTCACTGCTCACTGCTCACTGCTCACTGCTCACTGCTCACTGCTCACCGCTCACCGCTCACCGCTCACCGCTCACCGCTCACCGCTCACCGCTCACCGCTCACCGCTCACCGCTCACCGCTCACCGCATCGCAGCCGCACAAGAAAAAGGCGCCCGAAGGCGCCTTCAATATGCTGCGGCTTGTCAGACAAGCTGATTAGAACTTGTGACGGATGCCGACGCGCGCCGCAACCTGGTTGCTGGTGGTCGACGGGTCGAGACCGTTGATCGAAGCATGTGCCTGAACGACGTTGCCAGCCGAGTTGAGCGCGTTGCCCGATGCATGCTGATACACGCCGATCACGTAGACGTCCGTGCGCTTCGACAGGAAGTAATCGACGCCCAGCGAGCCCTGGTGGTACTTGGCTGCCGAGTTGCCGTCGATCTTGCTGCCTTGCGTGTAGTCGTACGCGGCGCCGACGATCAGCGCCGGGGTCAGCTGATACTTGAAGTTGATTTCGCCGTTGTTGAACGTCGCGGTCTGGTTCACGAACGGACCAACCGAGAAGCCCTTGAACTTCGTGTTCGAGTACGTCGCCCCGATCGTTGCCGCGCCGAACGTGTACGCACCGCCCGCGCCGATGACCTGGTACGTGTTCGCGCTGTTCGCATACGCGCCGTAGACCGGCGACGACACGGCCGTCGCGGCAGCCGACGCGCCGGTGTTGAACATGCCGCCGAAGTTCGCCGGCGTGCGTGCGTTCAAGTAGCCGACACCCAATACCAGCGGGCCGTTGTTGTAACCGGCGCCGAGCGACCAGACCTGGTTCTTCGAGAACTGGCCGGCCTGGCCGCCGAAGCTGTACATACCGCCGAACGAGAAGCCGCCGTAGGTCGGGCTCGTATACTTGACCGCATTGTTCACACGGTACGCGTTGTTGAAGTTGTCGAGGTCACCCGGGTGAGCGGCAATGTAGCCGCCCCACTGGTCGCCTGCCTCGAGCGGGCCGACGAAGTCGACGACGGAGTCGTACTGACGGCCCAGCGTGACCGTACCGTACTGGCTCGACAGGCCGACGTAAGCCTGGCGGCCGAACATCAGGCCGCCCTGGCCGAGCTTGCCGGAGTTGACGTCAAAACCGTTCTCGAGCACGAAGATCGCCTTCAGGCCGCCGCCCAGGTCTTCGGTGCCGCGCAGACCGAAGCGGCTGCCTTGCATCACGCCGCTTGCCAGACCGTACAGATGGCCGCCCTTGGCGTTGTTGTTGAAGATGAAGCCTTCGTCGATGATGCCGTAAAGCGTCACGCTGCTTTGCGCATGGGCTGCGCCAGCAAACGCGCCCAGCGCGACGAGCGCGAGAAGCGACTTTTTCATTAACGGATCTCCAAGAATCACTGAATTTTTTTGGCGGGGCGGATAGTTATGGTGTGTTGACGGGCCCCATCAACTTCGCAAGAAGTCGGACGTAATGTAGCAAAGCCGTTTTTTCCGACAAAGCGAAATGCCGTGGCTCAAGGTCGCCATGTTTCCTTTATGCAACAATGGTTAAAATCACGGGTTAACCGCAATTTCCGCTGAATAATCAAGTCGGTTACGCAGCGGAACTCGTGCCTTTGCCGCTCGCGGCGGCACACGCAGCCAGGAGAACAGGATGGTGTTGGATGAACTGATCAGCGAATTCGATCGCGGCTTGCGATCGCTGACCGGCATTAGCCGGATGAGCCGCCCGGTGCCCGTGCCGGCGGAGCCGCCAGCCGGCGAACTGACGCCCGCGGAGCGCACGCACGCCGCGGGACTGATGCGCGTGAACCACGTCGGCGAGGTCTGCGCGCAGGCGCTTTATCAGGCGCAGAAGCTGACCGCTCGCTCGTCGTCGTCGAAGGCGATGTTCGAGGAAGCGGCGCGCGAGGAGGAGGATCATCTCGCGTGGACCGCGCATCGGCTGAAGGAACTCGATTCGCGCCCGAGCCTGCTCAACCCGCTGTGGTACGCTGGCGCGCTCGCGATCGGCGTCGCGGCCGGTACGCTGGGCGACAAGGTCAGCCTCGGCTTCATGGCGGAGACGGAGCGTCAGGTCGAGAGCCACCTCGACGGGCATCTGTCCGAACTGCCGGCGACCGACACGGCGTCGCGCGCGATCGTCGAGCAGATGCGGCTCGACGAGGTGAAGCACGGCAAGGCCGCGACCGACGCCGGCGGGATCGAACTGCCGCTGCCGGTGCGAATGCTGATGCGCGCCGCGTCGAAAGTCATGACGAGCACTGCATACTATCTCTGACATTCGAACCGGGGCGGCGCACGACGCCGCCCCGGTTCGCCGTGCCCGATACCGCCCGTTTTTTCCGCGTTTTCCCGCCCCCGAAAGCCCCGTCCGCACGCCAGTCTGGCCCGCCTTTCTCATGTATCACCTTCACAAGTTGCACTAGCTCATTCATTTATAACGATTTTTGGAATGAGGGGGCGCATGAGCATGTGCGCGTAAGTCCTTGTTCTAACTAACAAAATTCGTCAAAAAACCGGGCCGCTCCCTTGACCGTGCCAAACCCTTCCTCTAAAGTGGGAGACAGTGTGAGAAAGTGTATTTTTGTGTGATTTAGCGGGCTATTCCGGCTAAATTCTTGAGCATTGAGCGGGTGCTTCGGTGCCCTGAACGGGAGAGCGGAAAGTGTTCCAAGGGGCGTCGGCGCTGACGCTCGATGCGAAAGGGCGGATGTCGGTGCCGGCTCGCTATCGCGAAGCGCTGCAAGGACAGGCAGAAGGACGGGTGACTGTGACCAAGCACCCGGACGGCTGCCTGTTGCTGTTTCCGCGCCCCGAATGGGAAGTATTTCGCGCCAAGATTGCCGCGCTGCCGATGGACGCCCATTGGTGGCGGCGGATTTTTCTCGGCAATGCGATGGATGTCGATCTCGACAGCGCGGGCCGGATTCTCGTATCGCCCGAGCTGCGGATGGCGGCCGGACTGGAAAAGGAAGTCATGTTGTTGGGAATGGGTAGTCACTTCGAGCTGTGGGATTCGCAGACCTACATCGCGAAGGAGCAGGCAGCGATGGCGCAGGGCATGCCCGACGCGCTGAAGAACTTTACGTTCTGATTGCGGTGACGGAGACGCCCGCGATGGGAAACGAATTGCAGCATCGGACCGTGTTGTTGGACGAAGCCGTCGAGTCGCTCGTGACGCGGCCGGACGGCATTTATGTCGACGGCACGTTCGGCCGGGGCGGTCATAGCCGCGCGGTACTCGCGCGGCTGGCGCCGGCCGGCCGGCTGATCGCGTTCGACAAGGATCCGAGGGCGATCGAGACGGCGCAGCGCATCGAGGATGCGCGCTTCTCGATCGTGCATGACAGCTTTGCATCGATGCGCGACGCGCTTGCGGCGCGCGGCGTCGAGAAGGTGTCGGGGGTGTTGCTGGACCTGGGCGTGTCCTCGCCGCAGGTGGACGATCCGGCGCGCGGCTTCAGCTTTCGCGCGGATGGCCCGCTGGACATGCGAATGGATCCGACGCGCGGCGAGTCGGCGGCCGAGTGGCTCGCGCGGGCTTCGGTGCAGGAATTGACGGAGGTGATACGGGATTATGGGGAAGAACGGTTTGCTTTTCAGATTGCAAAGGCGCTTGTTGCTCGCCGGGCAGAGTCCGACCGTCTTGGGCCTCTCGACACCACGGGCGAGCTTGCCCAAATCGTGGGTCACGTCGTCAAAACCCGTGAGAAGGGCAAGGATCCGGCAACCCGCACCTTTCAGGCTATACGGATTCACGTCAATCAAGAGCTTGCGGACCTGCAAGTCGTACTAGACGCGGCATTGTCGTTGCTGGAGCAAGGGGGGCGGCTGGTGGTCATCAGCTTTCATTCACTCGAGGACCGGATCGTCAAGCGATTCATGCAGGCGCACGCCAGTGCGCCTGCGGTCGATCGTCGCCTGCCGATCCGTGCCGTCGACCTCCCGAGCCCGCCGCTCAAGATAATCCGCCGTCAGTTCCCGAGCGAAGCGGAAGTCCTCGCGAATCCGCGCGCCCGGTCGGCCGTGATGCGCATCGCGGAGCGCGTCACGCCATGAGCCGCTTCAATATCTTCCTGCTGATCATCGTGATGGGCTGCGCGCTGTCGGTCGTCAACTCGACGAACCAGCAGCGCCAGATCTTCATTCAGCTGCAGCGCGCGCAGTCGCAGGAGCGTCAGCTCCAGCAGGACTATGCGCAGCTTCAGTATCAGCAGAGCGCGCTGTCGAAAACGTCGCGTATCGAGCAGCTCGCGAACGACTCGCTGAAGATGCAGCCGATCACGACGGGCCGCACCCAATACCTGACGCTGCCTCCAGGCGCCGTGAAGGCGATCGACGCGCCCATTCCCGCTTCGGCCGATACGGTCGGCAAGGGCAAGGGAGGCGCGCGATGAAGCCGTCGCAGAAGCGCAAGGACGTGAAATTCGGCTCGAGCCCCGTGCTCGGCGTGCATCTGCCGATGTGGCGCTCGAAACTCGTCGTGTTCATGCTGTTCATGGCGTTCGTCGCGCTCGCCGCGCGGGCGTTCTGGATCCAGGGGCCCGGCAACGCGTTCTATCAGAAGCAGGGCGAAAGCCGCTACCAGCGCACGATCGAGCTGCCGGCCACGCGCGGCAAGATCCTCGACCGTAACGGGCTGGTGCTCGCGACGAGCCTGCCCGTGCGCGCGATCTGGGCGATTCCGGACGCCGTGCCGGACGATCTCGACGCCGCCAAGGTCAACCAGCTCGGCAAGCTCCTCGGCATGACGCCGAAGGAACTGCGCGTGAAGCTGTCGGAAGACAAGGGTTTCGTCTACGTGAAGCGCCAGGTGCCGATCGACGTCGCGGACAAGGTCGTCGCGCTCGACATTCCCGGCGTCTATCAGCGCAACGAATACAAGCGCTTCTATCCGGAAGGCGAGATCACCGCGCACCTGATCGGTTTCACGAACGTCGAGGACGAAGGGCAGGAAGGCGTCGAGCTTGGCGACCAGAAAATGCTGTCCGGTACATCCGGCGTGCGCCGCGTGATCAAGGACCGGATCGGGCACATCGTCGAGGACGTTGCCGAGCAGATCCCGCCGCACAACGGGACGGACGTCGACCTGTCGATCGACAGCAAGATCCAGTACATCGCGTATGCGAACCTGAAGGCCGCCGTCGAGAAGTTCAAGGCGAAGGCCGGCGCGGCGATGGTCGTCGACGTGCGCACCGGCGAGGTGCTCGCGCTGGTCAACTATCCGACCTACAACCCGAACGACCGTACGCGGCTGACGGGCGAGCAGCTGCGCAACCGGATCCTCACCGACGTGTTCGAGCCGGGCTCGATCATGAAGCCGTTCACGGTGTCGCTCGCGCTCGACCTGCATCGCGTGACGCCGAACACGCTCGTCGAGACGGGCAACGGCCACTTCGTGCTCGACGGCGCGCCGATCACGGACGATGCGGGCTTCGGCACGCTGACGGTCGGCGGCGTGATCCAGAAGTCGAGCAACATCGGCGCGACGAAGATCGCGATGACGATGCGGCCCGAGGAAATGTGGAATATGTATACGAGCATCGGCCTCGGCCAGGCGCCGAAGGTCGGCTTCCCGGGCGCCGCGGCCGGCCGCCTGCGTCCGTGGAAGAACTGGCGCCGCATCGAGCAGGCGACGATGTCGTACGGCTATGGACTGTCGGTGTCGCTGTTCCAGCTGGCGCGCGCGTATACCGCGATCGCGCACGACGGCGAGATGATGCCGGTCACCATTTTCAAGACCGACCCCAATCAGCAGATCACGGGCACGCAGGTGTTCGCGCCGACCACCGCGCGCGAAGTGCGCACGATGCTCGAGACCGTGGTCGCGCCGGGCGGTACGTCGCCGGATGCGGCGGTGCCGGGCTATCGCGTCGGCGGCAAGAGCGGTACCGCGTACAAGCATGAAGGTCACGGCTACACGCGCAAGTACCGCGCGTCGTTCGTCGGGATGGCGCCGATGCCGAACCCGCGCATCGTCGTCGCGGTGTCGGTCGACGAACCGACCGCCGGCAGCCACTTCGGCGGCCAGGTGTCGGGCCCCGTATTCTCGGCGATCGCGGGCGATACGATGCGAGCACTGAACGTGCCGCCGAACATGCCGATCAAGCAGCTCGTCGTGTCCGACGATGCGCCGGGCGCGCCCGCCAAGCCGGGTCCGCAAAAGCTCGCCGCGGGCAGCGGGGCGAAGCATATGATCGTATCCAGCACGACACGTAATTCACCAGGAGTTGTTCGATGAGCGCCGCTCGCAGTTCCCATCCGGCGCATCAGCAGATCGCAGCCGCGCTTGCGTGGCTGCGCCAGCATGTGGCCCCCACGGCGCAACTGCATGCCGACACGCGCAGCCTGCGGGCCGGCGACGTGTTCCTCGGCTATGCGGTCGACGGGGCAGACAATCGCACCTTCATTTCCGATGCCGTCGCCCGCGGCGCGGCCGCCGTGCTGTATCAGCCGGACGGCCTCGCGGCCGCGCCGGCCGTGCCCGTCGCACTCGCGGTGCCGGCGCTCGACCAGTTGGCCGGCGAGATCGCGAGCGGCTGGTACGGCGACCCGAGCGACAGCCTGCTCGCAATCGGCGTGACCGGCACGAACGGCAAGACGTCGTGCACGCAATGGATCGCCGCCGCGCTGACGGCACTGCATCAGCCGTGCGCACTGATCGGCACGCTCGGCAGCGGCATGCCCGGGCAGCTGGTGCCGACCGGCTTCACGACGCCGGACGCACCGCAGCTGCAGCGCAGCCTCGCGCAGCTGCGCGATGCGGGCGCGAAGGCCGTCGCGATGGAAGTGTCGTCGCACGCGCTGCATCAGGGCCGCGTGAACGGCACGGCATTCGACATCGCCGTGTTCACGAACCTCACGCAGGATCACCTCGACTATCACGGCACGTTCGACGCGTACGAAGCCGCGAAGACGAAGCTGTTCGCATGGCGCGGCCTGCGCGCGGCAGTCGTCAATCGCGACGACGCGACCGGCCGCCGCCTGCTCGAGAAGCTGGCAGGCCGCGTGCGTACGATCGCATACGGAATCGGCGATGCGCAGTCGCCCGACGCCGATCGCGAGCTGGTCGCGCTCGACGTGCGCGCCACCGCTGCGGGCACGGCATTCCGCCTGCGCTCGTCGTGGGGCGACGCGGACGTCGAGGTCGGCACGCTCGGCGCATTCAACGTCAGCAACCTGCTCGCGGTGCTCGGCTCGCTGCTCGCGGCCGACGTGCCGTTCGACGCGGCGGTCGCGGAGATCGCGCGGCTCGAGTCCGTCAACGGCCGCATGCAGCGCCTTGGCGGCCGGCTGCAAAACGACGAACCGCTGGTCGTGATCGACTACGCGCACACGCCCGATGCGCTCGAAAAGACGCTCGACGCGCTGCGGCCGATCGCGGCGCAGCGCGGCGGCCGGCTCGTCTGCATGTTCGGTTGCGGCGGCGATCGCGATGCGACGAAGCGCCCGCTGATGGGTGCGATCGCCGAGCGGCTTGCCGACGAAGTCGTCGTCACGAGCGACAACCCGCGCAGTGAAGATCCGCAGCGCATCATCGATCAAGTCATCGCGGGCATGACCGCGCCCGATCGCGCACGCCGCATCGAGGATCGCGCAAGCGCGATCCTGCAGGCCGTGCGCGGCGCCGCCCGCGAGGATGTCGTCGTGCTGGCCGGCAAGGGGCACGAGGCAACGCAGGAAATCATGGGCAAGAAGCGCACGTTCTCCGATCAGGATCACGCACGGCTCGCGCTCGCGGCACGCGCGACGCACGGCAAGGGAGGCGGCGAATGACGATGCTCAGTCTCGGCGAAGCCGCCCGCCTGATTCCCGGCGCCACTGTCCACGGCGATCCGGGCACGACGTTCGAGCGCGTGTCGACGGACAGCCGCACGGTCGGCCCGGGCGACCTGTTCGTCGCGCTGAAGGGCGACCGCTTCGACGCACACGACTTCCTCGGCGACGTGGCCGCGCGCGGCGCAGCCGCGGCGCTTGTCGCGCACGTGCCGGCGGGCCTCGCGATGCCGGTTGTCGAGGGCGGCGAAACGCGTGCCGCGCTCGGCGCGCTCGCGCACGGCTGGCGCAAGCGCTTCGCGGTGCCGCTCGTCGCGGTGACGGGCAGCAACGGCAAGACGACCGTCAAGGAAATGATCGCGTCGATCCTTGCCGCGGCAGTCGGCGCCGACGCGCGGCTGGCGACGGCCGGCAACCTGAACAACGACATCGGCGTGCCGCTGACGCTGCTGCGCCTGTCAGGGGCGCATCGCGTCGCGGTGATCGAGCTCGGAATGAATCACCCGGGCGAGACCGAAATCCTCGCGCGTCTCGCGGCGCCGACCGTCGCGCTGGTCAACAACGCGCAGCGCGAGCACCAGGAGTTCATGGCGACGGTGGAAGCCGTTGCGCTCGAACACGCGGCCGTGATCCACGCGCTGACGCCTGACGGCGTCGCGGTGTTTCCGGCCGACGATGCGTACGCCGGCATCTGGCGCGTCGCGGCGACCGGCAACCGGATTCTCGATTTCGCGCTGCACGACGCCGAACGGCAGATCGAAGCGCAGGTCACGGGCCGCCTGCTCGGCGGCGAGCTCGCGATCGACACGCCGTCCGGCGCGGTGACGGTGCGGCTGCGCGCGCTCGGCGAACACAACGCACGCAACGCATTGGCGGCAACGGCGGCGGCGCTCGCGGCCGGCATCGAGCTGGCCGCGATCAAGCGGGGCCTCGAGTCGTTCGAGCCGGTCAAGGGGCGTCTGCAGGTCCGGCAGGCGGACGTCGGCAGCCTCGCGGGCGCGACGGTCGTCGACGACACCTACAACGCGAACCCCGACTCGATGCGCGCGGCGATCGACGTGCTGGCCGCGCAACCGGCACCGCGCGTGCTGGTGATCGGCGACATGGGCGAGGTCGGCGACGAAGGCCCGGCATTCCACCGCGAGATCGGCGCGTATGCGCGCGAGCGCGGCATCGATGCGCTGTTCGCGCTCGGCGATGCGTCGCGTGATGCGTGCACGGCGTACGGCGACACGGCCCGCCATTTCGGCGACGTCGGCGCGCTGGTGGCTGCGCTGCTCGCGGCAGGCTACGGCGCGCAGGCGACGGTGCTCGTGAAGGGCTCGCGGTACATGAAGATGGAGCGCGTGGTCGACGCGCTGACGAACCAATCCGCGGCGGGCACGGTGCCCGCTGCCCACTGAGTAGAAGGAAGGAAGCATGCTGCTGGCGCTGGCGCAATGGCTGCAAGGAGACGCAAGCTTTTTGCGCTTGTTCACGTACCTCACGTTCCGTGCGGTGATGGCCACCATCACCGCGCTCGGGATCGGGCTCGTGTGCGGACCGTGGGTGATCCGCAAGCTGACGCAAATGAAGGTCGGGCAGGCCGTGCGCAAGGACGGTCCGCAGAGCCACCTCGTCAAATCCGGCACGCCGACGATGGGCGGCGTGCTGATTCTGATCGGCATCGCGGTCGCGACGCTGCTGTGGGGCGACCTGACGAACCGTTTCATCTGGATCGTGATGCTCGTCACGTTCGGCTTCGGCGTGATCGGCTGGGTCGATGACTACCGCAAGGTCGTCTACAAGGACCCGCGCGGGATGTCGTCGCGCGAAAAGTATTTCTGGCAGTCGGTGATCGGCCTGTTCGCCGCCGTCTATCTCGCGTTCAGCGTGTCCGAGGCGAACAACGTGCGCGTGTTCGACCTGTTCATGGCGTGGGTGCGCAGCGGCCTGTCGATGGGGCTGCCCGCGCGTGCCGACCTCATGCTGCCGTTCCTCAAGTCGATCAGCTATCCGCTGGGCGTGTGGGGCTTCATCGTGCTGACCTACTTCGTGATCGTCGGCGCGAGCAACGCGGTCAACCTGACCGACGGCCTCGACGGCCTCGTGATCATGCCGGTCGTGCTGGTCGGCGGCTCGCTCGGCGTGTTCGCGTACGTGATGGGCAGTTCGGTCTATTCGAAATACCTGCTGTTCCCGCACATCCCGGGTGCCGGTGAACTGCTGATCTTCTGTTCCGCGATGGGCGGGGCAGGGCTGGCGTTCCTCTGGTACAACACGCACCCCGCCCAGGTGTTCATGGGCGACGTCGGCGCGCTGGCGCTCGGCGGCGCGCTCGGCACGGTCGCGGTGATCGTGCGCCAGGAGATCGTGCTGTTCATCATGGGCGGCATCTTCGTCGCGGAAACGCTGTCGGTGATGCTGCAGGTGTCGTGGTTCAAGTACACGAAGAAGCGTTACGGCGAAGGGCGGCGCCTGCTGAAGATGGCGCCGCTGCATCACCATTTCGAATTGTCCGGCTGGAAGGAAACGCAGGTGGTGGTGCGTTTCTGGATCATCACGCTGATGCTGTGCCTGTTCGGTCTGTCCACCCTCAAGTTGCGGTAAAGGAAAGGTAACAAGGATGTCTGGCGAGATGTTTGGAGATCGGCAGCGGCCGATGGTGCTCGTACTGGGGCTCGGGGAATCGGGCCTCGCGATCGCGCGGTGGTGCGCGAGGCACGGGTGCCGGCTGCGTATTGCCGATACCCGCGAGGCGCCGCCGAACCTTGCCGCGCTGCAGGCCGAAGGCATCGACGCGGAGTTCGTCGGCGGGCCGTTCACGCCCGCGCTGCTTGACGGCGGCGTCGAGATCGTCGGGCTGAGCCCCGGCCTGTCGCCGCTCGAACCGGCACTCGCGGCACTGATCGCGGCCGCGAACGAGCGCGCGATCGCGGTGTGGGGCGAACTGGAATTCTTCGCGCAGGCGCTGCGCGCGCTCGGCGCGAGCGGCTACCAGCCGAAGGTGCTCGCGATCACCGGCACCAACGGCAAGACCACGACGACGAGCCTCACGGGCCTGCTGTGCCAGCGTTCGGGCAAGAAGGTCGCCGTTGCCGGCAACATCAGCCCGGCAATGCTCGACCGGCTCGCGGGCGCGATCGACGATACGGCGCTGCCCGACGTCTGGGTGCTCGAACTGTCGAGCTTCCAGCTCGAGACGGCGCGCACGTTCGCGCCCGATGCGGCGGCGATTCTCAACATCACGCAGGATCACCTCGACTGGCACGGCAGCTTCGACGCGTATGCGGCGGCGAAGGGCCGGATCTTCGGCGCGACGACGACACGCGTGCTCAACCGGGACGATGCGGCCGTCATGAAGTTCGCGCCGGCGGCAGGCGCCGCGGATGCGGCGCGCACGATCACGTTCGGCCTGAACGAGCCGACGCAGGACGGTGACTACGGCCTGTCGCGCGACAACGGCATCGCCTGGCTGGTCGAGGCGGTCGACCGCGACGCGCCGGACGAGACGACGAGCCGCCGGCGCAAGCGCGACGGTGCGCATACGCCCGACATCGCGCAGAAGCGCCTGATGCCGGCCGACGCGCTGCGTATCCGCGGGCTGCACAACGCGGCGAACGCGCTGGCCGCGTTCGCGCTCGCGCGTGCGATCGACCTGCCGGCCGCGCCGCTGCTGCACGCGCTGCGCGAATACCGCGGTGAAGCGCATCGTGTCGAAGTGATCGCGACGATCGACGACGTGGACTACGTCGACGACAGCAAGGGAACGAACGTCGGCGCGACGGTTGCCGCGCTCGACGGGCTCGCGCAGAAGATCGTGCTGATCGCCGGCGGCGACGGCAAGGGTCAGGATTTCGCGCCGCTCGTCGCGCCGGTCGCCCGCTGGTGCCGCGCGGTGATGCTGATCGGCCGCGACGCGCCGGCGATTCGCGACACGCTCGCCGAAACCGGCGTGCCGCTCGCCGGTCACGCGACGCTCGAAGATGCGGTGCATGCGGCCGCCGATCTCGCCGAGCCGGGCGATGCGGTGCTGCTGTCGCCTGCCTGCGCGAGCCTCGACATGTTCCGGAACTACGCCCATCGCGCGGATGTGTTCCGCGCGGCGGTGGATGAAATCGCCATCGGCAAAGGAGCGACGCCATGAGCTGGTCCGATCGCCTCGTCTCCCGTTTCAACGACCGGCGCGACACCGGAGGCAATGCCGCGGGCGGCCGTGTCGCGTCGGCCACGCGCGCCGCGACCGGCGGCCTGGCGAGCGTCGTCAACGGCGTGCGGCCGAGCCGCTCGCGAATGCTCGACTTCGACTACTCGCTGCTGTGGGTCGCGATCGCGCTGCTCGGGCTCGGTGTCGTGATGGTGTATTCGGCGTCGATCGCGATGCCTGATTCGCCGAAATACGCGTCGTATCACGATTACGCGTTCCTGATGCGTCACTGCGTGTCGCTCTTCGTCGCATTCGTCGCGGCCGTGATCGCGTTCCGCGTGCCCGTGTCGACCTGGGACAAATACGCGCCGCATCTCTTCCTGATCGCGCTGGTCGGTCTCGTGATCGTGCTGATCCCGCACGTCGGCAAGGGCGTGAACGGCGCGCGCCGCTGGATTCCGCTCGGCATCACGAACATGCAGCCGTCGGAAATCATGAAGCTCGCGGTGACGATCTACGCGGCGAACTACACGGTGCGCAAGCAGGAGTACATGCAGAGCTTCGCGAAAGGCTTCCTGCCGATGGCGTTCGCGGTCGGTCTGGTCGGTGCGCTGCTGCTGCTCGAGCCGGACATGGGCGCGTTCATGGTGGTCGCCGCGATCGCGATGGGCGTGCTGTTCCTCGGCGGCGTGAACGGCAAGCTGTTCGGCGGCCTGGTCGCGACGGCGGTCGGCACCTTCACGATGCTCGTGTGGCTGTCGCCGTGGCGTCGCGAGCGGATCTTCGCGTATCTCGATCCGTGGGACGAACGCTACGCGCAGGGCAAGGCGTACCAGCTCACGCACTCGCTGATCGCGTTCGGCCGCGGCGAGTGGTTCGGCGTCGGCCTCGGCGGCAGTGTCGAGAAGCTGAACTACCTGCCCGAAGCGCATACCGACTTCATCCTCGCGGTGATCGGCGAGGAACTCGGCTTCGTCGGCGTGCTGGTCGTGATCCTGCTGTTCTACTGGATCGTTCGCCGCGCGTTCGAGATCGGCCGTCAGGCACTCGCGCTCGACCGCACGTTCGCGGGCCTGATGGCGAAGGGCATCGGCATCTGGTTCGGCGCGCAGACGTTCATCAACATGGGCGTGAACCTCGGCCTGCTGCCGACCAAGGGCCTGACGCTGCCGCTCGTGAGCTACGGCGGTTCGGGCATTCTGCTGAATTGCGTCGCGCTCGCGGTGCTGCTGCGGGTCGACTATGAAAATCGCGTACTGATGCGGGGAGGGAAGGTATGACCTCCCCGCGTCAGTACGCGATTTCGGCGAAGGCTAACTTCGTGCGCGAAGCGTGCGAAGTTAAGCGTAGCGGCCGTAGCCAAAACGTTCGTTCATTCTTGTCGATGCGGGGAGGGAAGGTATGACCGCGTCGCGACGCACGCTGATGGTGATGGCAGGCGGCACCGGGGGCCACGTGTTCCCGGGGCTCGCGGTCGCGCACCGGATGGAAGCGGCGGGCTGGCGCGTCGTATGGCTCGGCAATCCGGCCGGGATGGAAGCGACGCTCGTGCCGAAGCATGGCATTCCGATGGAATACGTGCGCTTCGGCGGACTGCGCGGCAAGGGCCTGAAGGCCAAGCTGACGCTGCCGTTCAACCTGCTGCGCGCGTGCTGGCAGAGCCTCGGCGCGCTGCGCCGCGTGCGGCCGGACGTCGTGCTCGGGATGGGCGGCTACATCACGTTCCCGGCGGGCGTGATGACCGCGCTGTCGGGCCGTCCGCTCGTGCTGCACGAACAGAATTCGATCGCCGGTCTCGCGAACAAGGTGCTCGCGAAATTCGCGAAGCGCGTGCTCGTCGCGTTCCCCGGCGCATTGCCGCACGCGGAATGGACCGGCAACCCGATTCGCGCGGAACTTGCGCGCACGGAAACGCCCAAAGCACGCTATGCGTCGCGCAGCGGTCCGCTGAACGTACTGGTGGTCGGCGGCAGCCTGGGCGCCGCCGCCCTGAACGAAGTCGTGCCGCGCGCGCTGGCGCTGCTGGCGCCGGGCGAGCGCCCGCGCGTCGTGCACCAGGCCGGCGCGAAGCACATCGAGGCGCTGAAGGCGAACTACGAAGCGGCCGGTTTCGCCGGCGGCGGCGACGTACGGCTCATGCCGTTCATCGACGACATGGCGAGCGCATACGCGGCGGCGGATCTCGTGATCTGCCGCTCCGGCGCGATGACGGTGTCGGAGATCGCGGCGGTGGGCGTGGCGGCGCTGTTCGTGCCGTTCCCGTACGCGGTCGACGATCACCAGACGACCAACGCCGCGTTCCTTGCCGATGCGGGCGCGGCGGTGCTGGTGCAACAACGCGACCTGTCGGCGGAACTGCTCGCCGACTGGCTGCGCGGCCAGTCGCGGGCCTCGCTCGCGGACATGGCGGAACGTTCGCGCTCGCTGGCAAAGCCCGAGGCCACCGACGAAGTCGCGCGCGTCTGCGCGAAGGTGGCCGGCGCGAACCTGGAACAACTGCAATGAAACATATCGTCAAACACATTCATTTCGTCGGGATCGGCGGCGCGGGCATGAGCGGCATCGCCGAAGTGCTCGTCAACCTCGGATACGAGGTCAGTGGCTCGGACCTGTCGCGCAACGCGGTGACCGATCGTCTGGAGGCGCTCGGCGCGCGGATCGCGATCGGCCATGACGCGGCGAACATCGAGGGCGCGAACGCGGTCGTCGTGTCGACGGCCGTGCGCTCGGACAACCCCGAAGTGCTGGCCGCGCGTCACCAGGGCGTGCCGATCGTGCAGCGCGCGGTGATGCTCGCGGAGCTGATGCGCCTGAAGCAGGGGATCGCGATTGCCGGCACGCACGGCAAGACCACGACGACGAGCCTCGTCGCGAGCGTGCTCGCGGCGGGCGGTCTCGATCCGACCTTCGTGATCGGCGGCCGGCTGATCAGCGCCGGCGCGAACGCGCGGCTGGGCACGGGCGACTTCATCGTCGCCGAGGCCGACGAGTCGGACGCGTCGTTCCTGAATCTGTATCCGGTGATCGAAGTCATCACGAACATCGACGCCGACCACATGGACACCTACGGCCACGATTTCGCGCGGCTCAAGCAGGCGTTCATCGAATTCACGCAGCGCCTGCCGTTCTACGGCAGCGCGGTCGTGTGCGTCGACGATCCGAACGTGCGGCAAATCATCCCGTTCATCTCGAAGCCGGTCGTGCGCTACGGGCTGTCGCCGGACGCGCAGGTGCGCGCGGAGGACATCGACGCGCGCGACGGGCGCATGCACTTCACGGTGATCCGGGAAGGCCGTGCGCCGCTCGCGGTGGTGCTGAACCTGCCGGGCCTGCACAACGTGCAAAACGCGCTCGCGGCGATCGCGATCGCGACCGATCTCGGCGTGACGGACGACGCGATCCAGCTGGCGCTGGCGGAATTCAACGGCGTCGGCCGGCGCTTCCAGCGCTACGGCGAGGTGCCGAGCGCGGACGGCGGCCAGTACACGCTGATCGACGACTACGGCCACCACCCGGTCGAGATGGCCGCGACGATCGCGGCCGCGCGCGGCGCGTTCCCGGGCCGCCGCCTCGTGCTGGCTTTCCAGCCGCACCGCTACACGCGCACGCGCGACTGCTTCGACGACTTCGTCAACGTGCTGTCGACCGTCGACGCGCTGGTGCTGACGGAAGTCTATGCCGCCGGCGAAGCGGCGATCGCGACGGCCAACGGCGACGCGCTGTCGCGTGCGCTGCGCGCGGTGGGGAAGGTTGACCCGGTATTCGTCGCGGCGGTCGACGACGTGCCGGATGCACTGGCGAAGGTCGCGCGGAACGGCGACGTAGTGATCACGATGGGCGCGGGTTCGATCGGCGGCGTGCCGGCGAAGGTCGTGCAGAACACGCAACAGAAGGGATGACATGAGCGGGATCGATCCGAAACGTTTCGGCAAGGTGGCGGTGTTGTTCGGCGGCGAATCCGCCGAGCGCGAGGTGTCGCTCACCTCGGGCCGCCTCGTGCTGCAGGGCCTGCGCGACGCGGGTATCGACGCGCATCCGTTCGACCCGGCCGAGCGGCCGCTGTCGGCGCTGAAGGATGAAGGCTTCGTACGCGCGTTCAACGCGCTGCACGGCGGCTATGGCGAGAACGGCCAGATCCAGGGCGCGCTCGATTTCTACGGGATTCGCTATACGGGCAGCGGCGTGCTCGGCTCGGCGCTCGGCCTCGACAAGTTCCGCACGAAGCTCGTGTGGCAGCAGACGGGCGTGCCGACGCCGCCGTTCGAGACGGTGATGCGCGGTGACGACTACGCGGCGCGCGCGGCGGACATCGTCGCGAAGCTCGGCCTGCCGCTGTTCGTGAAGCCGGCGAGCGAAGGCTCGAGCGTCGCGGTGCTGAAGGTGAAGACGGCCGACGCATTGCCCGCCGCACTGTCGGAAGCCGCCACGCACGACAAGATCGTGATCGTCGAGAAGAGCATCGAAGGCGGCGGCGAATACACCGCGTGCATCGCCGGCGATCTCGACCTGCCGCTGATCAAGATCGTGCCGGCGGGCGAGTTCTACGACTACCACGCGAAGTACGTCGCCGACGACACGCAGTACCTGATTCCGTGCGGCCTGCCCGCCGAGCAGGAAGCGGAACTGAAGCGCATCGCGCGCCGCGCGTTCGACGTGCTCGGCTGCACCGACTGGGGCCGGGCCGACTTCATGCTCGACGCCGCCGGCAACGCGTATTTCCTGGAAGTGAACACGGCCCCCGGGATGACCGACCACTCGCTGCCGCCGAAGGCCGCGCGCTCGATCGGCATCGGCTATTCGGAGCTGGTCGTGAAGGTGCTGTCGCTTACGCTCAACGACTGACGCAGGAACGGAACGACGTATGTGGAACAACGTTCGCCAACTCAACCTTGCCGCCAGCGCGCTGTACGCGCTGTTGCTGCTCGTGTTGGCGGCGGCCGGCTGCTACTGGCTGATCCAGCGTCCGACGTTCGCGCTGCGCGAGATCCGGATCGACGGCGACACCGAGCACATCAACACGCCGACGGTGCGTGCGGGCGTGGTCGGCCGGCTGAAGGGCAATTTCTTCACGGTCGATCTCGACACGGCGCGTGCCGCGTTCGAGCAGATGCCGTGGGTGCGTCACGCGAGCGTGCGCCGGGTATGGCCGAATGCGCTGGCTGTCACGCTCGAGGAGTACAAACCGCTCGGGACCTGGGGCAGCGCGCAGCTCGTGAGCGTCGATGGCGAGCTGTTCACCGCGAACCAGGGCGAACTCGATCAGGAACTGCCGGCGTTCGACGGCCCGGAGGGCAGTGCGAAGGACGTCGTCACGCGATATCGCGACTTCACGAACTGGTTTGCGCCGCTGAAGGCGGCGCCGGAAGAAGTGACGCTGTCGGCGCGCTACGCGTGGACGGTGAAGCTGTCGAACGGCATGCAGGTCGAACTGGGCAAGGAGCGCACCAGCGAGACCCTGCATGACCGGAGCCAGCGCCTCGTCGCCGCGTGGCCGGCCGTCACGGAGCGTTGGGGCAACGACATCGAGTACGCGGACCTGCGTTATCCGAACGGATTCGCGATTCGTGCGGCAGGCATGCGGTTCCTGACCGATACCGACAAGCGCAAGAAGTAACGAGAGATCACACGCAAGAGCACTTTATGAGCAAAGACTACAAGGATCTGCTGGTTTCCCTCGACATCGGCACGTCGAAGGTGGTGGCCATCGTCGCCGAGCTGAAGGGCGAAGGCCATTACGAGGTGATCGGCCTCGGCCAGAGCGAATCGAAGGGTCTGAAGAAGGGCGTGGTGGTCAATATCGAGGCCACCGTGCAGTCGATCCAGCGCGCGCTCGAGGAAGCCGAGCTGATGGCCGACTGCAAGATCACCAACGTGTTCACGGGGATTGCCGGCAGCCACATCCGCAGCTTCAACTCGAGCGGGATGGTCGCGATCAAGGACAAGGAAGTCACGCAGACCGACGTCGCGCGCGTGATCGAGACCGCGAAGGCGATCAACATCCCGACCGACCAGCAGGTGCTGCACATCCTCACGCAGGAATTCATCATCGACGGCCAGGAAGACGTGCGCGAGCCGATCGGGATGAGCGGCATCCGCCTCGAGGTGAAGGTGCACATCGTGACGGGTGCGGTCAGTGCCGCGCAGAACATCGTCAAGT
Source organism: Burkholderia sp. Bp9142 (assembly GCF_003853415.1). Taxonomy (GTDB): domain Bacteria; phylum Pseudomonadota; class Gammaproteobacteria; order Burkholderiales; family Burkholderiaceae; genus Burkholderia. The sequence continues at coordinate 22,603 of NZ_QTPP01000005.1, forward strand.
GCGTGCGCCGCTGCGGGCTGGAAGTGAACGACCTGATCCTGCAGCCGCTCGCGTCGTCGCTGGCCGTGCTGACCGAAGACGAGAAGGATCTCGGCGTGGTACTGGTCGACGTCGGCGGCGGCACGACCGACATCGCGATCTTCGCCGAAGGCGCGATCCGCCATACCGCGGTGATTCCGATCGCCGGCGACCAGATCACGAGCGACATCGCGATGGCGCTGCGCACGCCGACCCCGGACGCGGAAGACATCAAGGTCGGCTACGGGATCGCGAAGCAGGCGCTCGCTGATCCGGACGAGATGGTCGAAGTGCCGGGCCTCGGCGAACGCGGTCCGCGCACGCTGTCGCGCCAGGCGCTCGCGGCGGTGATCGAGCCGCGCGTCGAGGAACTGTTCTCGCTCGTGCAGCAGGTCGTGCGCGAGTCGGGTTACGAAGAACTGCTGAGCTCCGGCGTGGTCATTACCGGCGGCGCTTCGATGATGCCGGGCATGGTCGAGCTCGGCGAAGACATTTTCCTGAAACCGGTGCGCATCGGCGCGCCGGAATACGCAGGCGGCCTTGCCGACGTGGTGCGCAATCCGCGCTACTCGACGGCGATGGGCCTGCTCGTCGAAGGCAGTGCCCAGCGCATGCGCGGCCGCAAGGTCGCCGTGCAGTCCGGCAACGCGGGGCAGATCTTCTCGCGGATGAAGGAATGGTTCCTGAGCAACTTCTGACACACCGAATCAAAATTCGCGCTGGTGCCGGCGGCTGGCGCGCGACAGGGGGTTGCCCGATCTCCTGCCGAATAACGGCCGAGTAGGTTTATTTTCTTGACGGAGGCAACAATGGAATTCGAAATGCTGGAAACCGAAACCAACGGCACCATCATCAAGGTGGTCGGCGTTGGCGGCGCTGGCGGCAATGCCGTCCAGCACATGATCAACCGCGGCGTGCAGGGCGTCGACTTCATCGTGATGAACACGGATGCACAGGCGCTGTCGCGTTCGCGCGCATCGTCGGTGATCCAGCTGGGCAACACGGGGCTGGGCGCCGGTGCGAAGCCGGAAATGGGCAAGGCGGCGGCGGAAGAGGCGCGCGAGCGCATCGCCGATGCACTGCGCGGCGCGCACATGGTGTTCATCACGGCCGGCATGGGCGGCGGCACGGGCACGGGCGCGGCGCCGGTGGTCGCGCAGATCGCGAAGGAGATGGGCATCCTGACGGTTGGCGTCGTCAGCAAGCCGTTCGAGTTCGAAGGCGGCAAGCGCATGCGCGTCGCGGAAGCAGGCTCGCAGCAACTGGAGGATCACGTCGACTCGCTGATCGTCGTCCTGAACGACAAGCTGTTCGACGTGATGGGCGATGACGCCGAGATGGACAAGTGCTTCCAGTGCGCGGACGACGTGTTGAACAACGCGGTCGCGGGCATCGCCGAAATCATCAATGTCGATGGCCTCGTGAACGTCGACTTCGAAGACGTGAAGACGGTGATGGGCGAGCAGGGCAAGGCGATGATGGGCACGGCGACGGTCGCCGGCGTCGATCGCGCACGCCTCGCGGCGGAACAGGCCGTGGCGAGCCCGCTGCTCGAAGGCGTCGATCTGTCGGGCGCGCGCGGCGTGCTGGTCAACATCACGTCGAGCCGTTCGCTGCGCCTGTCGGAAACGCGCGAAGTGATGAACACGATCAAGAGCTACGCGGCGGAAGATGCGACGGTGATCTTCGGTGCGGTGTACGACGACGCGATGGGCGATGCACTGCGCGTGACGGTCGTGGCGACGGGTCTGGGCCGTGCGGCGAAGAAGCAGCAATCGGCGCCGATGACGCTGCTGCGCACGGGTACCGACAACCAGCCGGTCAGCGCGGTCTCGCACGGCTATGCGCAGCCGCAACACGTCAGCACGGCGGACTACGGCGCGCTCGATACGCCGGCGGTGTGGCGCAACTCGCGCGAAACCGCGGCATCGCACGTGCAGGCGCTGCAGGAGAAGGGTGTCGACACGTACGACATCCCGGCTTTCCTGCGCAAGCAGGCTGACTGACGACGCACACACAGGCGAAGCCGCGGCGCAATCGTTGAGATTGCCGCGGTAACGCCGGCGTGACGGATGCCACGGACCACGACAGGCCGCGTCGAATGCGACGCCGGGCCGGGAAACGTGCCCTCTTCGCATGAGCGGAGCGGGATGGGACGTGCTGTCCGCAACACGCTGAAAAACCGTATCGCTATGAGGGACCAGCCATGATTCAAGTGGGCGACGCGCTGCCCGACGCGCAACTGTTCGAGTTCATCGACGACGCGCGCGAAGGCTGCACGCTGGGGCCGAATGCCTGCAGCGTGCGCGACCAGGTTGCGGGAAAGCGGGTGGTGATCTTCGGATTGCCGGGTGCTTTCACGCCGACCTGCTCGGCGCAGCATGTGCCGGGCTATGTCGAGCACGCCGAGCAACTGCGCTCGGCGGGCATCGACGAGCTCTGGTGCGTGTCCGTCAACGACGCATTCGTGATGGGCGCATGGGGACGTGATCTGCACACCGCGGGCAAGGTGCGCATGATGGCGGACGGCAGCGCTGCTTTCACTCATGCGCTGGGGCTGACGCAGGATTTGTCCGCGCGTGGCATGGGAATCCGTTCCCTGCGCTACGCGATGGTGGTCGACGACGGTGTGGTCAAGACGCTGGCCGTCGAAGCGCCGGGCAAGTTCGAAGTGAGTGATGCGGCGAGTGTGCTCGCGACGTTGACGTCCTGATCGTGCGGTGCACCGTTGCCTGCCGGCAACGCTGCGCACCGGCCTCAGGGCAGTTGTAACACGGGCCGATGACCGGAAACGCCTCCGTTCCGGGCATCGGCCCGTCCCGTATCGACACGGGTAAACAGTCGAAACAGATTGATACGCAGTTTCAAACAGCGTTGAATAGGGAATTACGCTATACTCCCATCTATCGAATATAACTCCTGATTGATATTCTCAATCAAGATGAAGAACACCATGCTGAAGCAGCGCACCATCAAATCGATCGTGAAGACCGTGGGCATCGGTCTCCACTCGGGCCGCAAGGTCGAACTGACGCTCCGCCCGGCCGCGCCGGGCACGGGGATCGTTTTCTCGCGCGTCGACCTGCCCACGCCCGTCGACATTCCGGCATCCGCGATGTCGATCGGCGACACGCGGCTCGCGTCGGTGCTGCAAAAGGATGGCGCGCGCGTGTCGACCGTCGAGCACCTGATGTCGGCGTGCGCCGGCCTCGGCATCGACAACCTCTATGTCGACGTGACGGCCGAGGAAATCCCGATCATGGACGGCAGCGCCGCGTCCTTCGTGTTCCTGATCCAGTCCGCGGGCATCGAGGAGCAGAACGCGCCGAAGCGCTTCATCAAGGTGAAGAAGCCGGTCGAAATCCGCGAGGGCGACAAGTTCGCGCGTCTCGACCCGTATTTCGGCTTCAAGCTGAAGTTCACGATCGACTTCCGTCATCCGGCGGTCGACAAGACCGGCCAGGAGCTCGAGGTCGACTTCGCGAACACGTCGTACGTGCGCGAGATCGCGCGTGCGCGCACGTTCGGTTTTGCCCATGAAGTCGAAATGATGCGCGAGCTGGGCCTTGCACGCGGCGGCAGCATGGACAACGCGATCGTGCTCGACGAGTACCGGATCCTGAACAATGACGGGCTGCGCTACGACGACGAGTTCGTGAAGCACAAGATGCTCGACGCGATCGGCGACCTGTACGTGGTCGGCCATCCGCTGCTCGCGTCGTACACGGCGTACAAGTCGGGTCACGGGCTGAACAACGCGCTGCTGCGCGAACTGCTTGCGCATGAAGACGCGTACGAGATCGTCACGTTCGATGATCCGCAAGCGGCGCCGAGCGGCTTCGCGTTCGACACGCAGACGGCCTTCGCCTGATCGGCGTCCGGCACGAGCGATAAAAAAGCGACCTTCGGGTCGCTTTTTTGTTGGCGGCTGCGGCCGGCGGTGCGCTCAGCGCGACGACTTCGCGCCGTGCCGCGCGGCCATTCGCGCGAGCGCGGCCTGCAGTGGCGACGGCTCGAGGTGATCAGCGAGTTCGCGCAACGCGGCGGCGCCGACGGTCGTCATGCGCGCCTGCTTCACGTGCGGCGGCTCCGGCGCGTCCTTCGGCCGCACGCGCACGCGCAGCGCCGAAACCGGCCAGCCGCGTTTCTGGAGATCGGCGAGCAGGCGCGGCTCGACCTGCCGGAGCCGGGCAGCGAGCGCGTTGTGCGCGGCAAAGAGGGTCAGGGTGCCGTCCTTGATGGAGCCCGGTTCGACATGATTCGCAAGATAGTCGGGCAGCAGCGCGGCGAGGTCGCGCTGCAGCGACGCGACCTGTTCGACGCCGGCGCGCAGCGCCGCGAACGCGTCGGTGCGGTTGAGCACTTCGGACACGGGTTGCGGGCGATACGCGGGGAGCGGGCCGAAACGCTTGGAAAATCGGTTCATCGAGGCATTCTTCGGGCGCGCACGGGCGCGGACGTTGACGCCGATTGTACCCGCGCCGGCCCGCGCACGGGCGGCTTTCGGGCCGTGTGCCCGGTTGCCCGCGCGGGTTCGGCACGCGGCGCGAGTCCAGCCGGGACACGGGCGCATGCTTTCCCGCGTGCTAAAATTCCTCGTTTGATTCCACTAATTCGCTAAGCCGCCGAGGCTCGGGCGTCGGGGCGCGCAACACGCGCCGGGCGCCGGTGCTGCGACGCAGGATCCGATCCGATGACAACCGGTTTTCTCCAGAAAATTTTTGGCAGCCGCAATCAGCGGCTCGTCAAGCAATATCAAAAGACCGTCGCGACGATCAATGCGCTCGAAACGCAGATCGAGCAGCTGACGGACGACCAGTTGCGCGGCAAGACGGATGAGTTCCGCCAGCGGATCGCGGGCGGCGAGTCGCTCGACAAGCTGCTGCCCGAGGCGTTCGCGGTCTGCCGGGAGGCGAGCCGCCGCGTGCTGAAGATGCGCCACTTCGATGTGCAGATGATCGGCGGCATGGTGCTCCACTACGGCAAGATCGCGGAAATGCGCACCGGCGAGGGCAAGACGCTCGTCGCGACGCTGCCGGTGTACCTGAATGCGCTGGCAGGCCGCGGCGTGCACGTCGTGACGGTCAACGACTACCTCGCGCAGCGCGACGCCGAATGGATGGCGCGCCTCTACAACTTCCTCGGGCTGTCGGTCGGCATCAACCTGTCCGGCATGGAGCACGACCAGAAGCAGCAGGCCTACGCGTCGGACATCACCTACGGCACGAACAACGAGTTCGGCTTCGACTACCTGCGCGACAACATGGTCTACGAGACCGAGGCGCGCGTGCAGCGGGCGCTGAACTTCGCGGTCGTCGACGAAGTGGACTCGATCCTGATCGACGAGGCGCGTACGCCGCTGATCATCTCGGGCCAGGCGGAAGACCACACCGAACTGTACGTGCGGATGAACGCGCTGCCGCCGCTGCTCGAGCGCCAGATCGGCGAGGAGAAGGCCGACGGCACGGGCGTCGAGAAGCCGGGCGACTACACGCTCGACGAAAAATCGCGCCAGGTGTTCCTGACAGAGTCGGGCCACGAGAAGGCCGAGCGGCTGCTCGGCGAGTGGGGCCTGATCGGCGAGGGCGAGAGCCTGTACGCGCCGCAGAACATCACGCTGATGCACCACGTGTACGCGGCGCTGCGCGCACACACGCTGTTCCACAAGGACCAGCACTACGTCGTGCAGAACGGCGAAGTGGTGATCGTCGACGAATTCACGGGCCGCCTGATGGCGGGCCGCCGCTGGTCCGACGGCCTGCACCAGGCGGTCGAGGCGAAGGAACACGTGAAGATCCAGAGCGAGAACCAGACGCTCGCCTCGATCACGTTCCAGAACTACTTCCGGATGTACGGGAAGCTCGCGGGCATGACGGGCACGGCGGACACCGAAGCGTACGAATTCAACGAGATCTACGGCCTCGAGACGGTCGTGATCCCGACCAACCGTCCGCCGAAGCGGATCGACAAGCAGGACCAGATCTACAAGACGGCCAAGGAGCGCTACGACGCGGTGATCCGCGACATTCGCGAGTGCTACGAGCGCGGCCAGCCGGTGCTGGTCGGCACGACGTCGATCGAGAACTCGGAGCTGCTGTCGCACCTGCTGAAGCAGGCCGGGCTGCCGCACGAGGTGCTGAACGCGAAGCAGCACGAGCGTGAAGCCGCGATCGTCGCGGAAGCCGGCCGTCCGAACCGCATCACGATCGCGACCAACATGGCCGGTCGCGGTACCGACATCGTGCTCGGCGGCAACGCCGAGAAGCAAGCCGCGTTCATCGAAGTCGACGAAGCGATCCCGGCCGACGAAAAGGCGCGCCGCATCAAGCAGCTGCACGACGGGTGGGAAACGCTGCACGAACAGGTGAAGACCGCGGGCGGCCTGCACATCATCGGCACCGAGCGTCACGAATCGCGCCGGATCGACAACCAGCTGCGCGGTCGTGCGGGCCGCCAGGGCGACCCGGGTTCGTCGCGCTTCTACCTGTCGCTCGACGATCCGCTGCTGCGCATCTTCGCGGGTGACCGCGTGCGTTCGATCATGGATCGTCTGAAGATGCCGGAAGGCGAGGCGATCGAGGCCGGCATCGTCACGCGTTCGATCGAATCCGCGCAGCGCAAGGTCGAAGCGCGCAACTTCGACATCCGCAAGCAGCTGCTCGAATACGACGACGTGTCGAACGACCAGCGCAAGGTGATCTACCAGCAGCGCAACGAACTGCTCGAAGCGCACGACATCACCGAGACGATCGCGGCGATGCGTCACGGCGTGATTACCGAAGTCGTCCGCCAGTTCGTGCCGGAAGGCAGCATCGAGGAACAGTGGGACGTGCCCGAGCTCGAGGAAGCGCTGCGCAACGACTGGCAGCTCGACCTCGCGATCCAGGAAATGGTGAACGAGTCGTCGTCGATCGCGGCCGATGAGATTCTCGAGGCCGTGACGACCGCCGCCGACGAGCAGTACGAGGCGAAGGTCGCGATGGTCGGCCGCGAATCGTTCAGCGCATTCGAGCGTTCGGTGATGCTGCAGACGGTCGACCGCCTGTGGCGCGAGCACCTTGCGGCGCTCGACCACCTGCGCCAGGGCATCCACCTGCGCGGCTATGCGCAGAAGAACCCGAAGCAGGAATACAAGCGCGAAGCGTTCGAACTGTTCGCCGCGATGCTCGAGGCGATCAAGCAGGAAGTCACGCGCATCGTGATGAACGTGCAGATCCAGTCGCCCGAGCAGCTCGAGGAGGCGGCCGAGCAGATCGAGGAGCGCGGCGGCCATCTCGAGAACGTCGAGTACCAGCATGCCGACTACGCGGAATCCGGCGCACCGGTCGCGAACGTCGCGGCCGCTACCGCGGCGACGGCGACGGCCGACATGGTCGGCAGCGCGATGACCCATAGCGGCCCCGGGGGCGAGATGCCGAAGGTCGGCCGCAACGACCCGTGCCCGTGCGGCAGCGGCAAGAAGTACAAGCAATGTCACGGGAAGCTGTCATGATCGGCGGCGGCGCGCATTCGCGTGCCGCTTCGTTCGCAGCTTCGAGTCAGTGAAGTGAGTTGCGGCGGCCGGCTCGTGCGGCCGTCGGTTCTTCCAATCAATGCCGGCGCGTGCCGGCATTTTCCATCCGGCAGGTGTGCCCCATGGCTGTCAATTTTCCGTCGATCGATCCCGCCCAACTGCATCCCGTCGCCGGCGTCACGCTCGGCTGGGCGGAAGCGAACATCCGCAAGCCGAATCGCAAGGACGTGCTGGTCATCTCCGTCGACGAAGGGGCGACGGTCGCCGGCGTATTCACCGAGAACCGCTTCTGCGCCGCACCCGTGATCGTGTGCCGCGAGCACCTGGCCAAGGTGCGCACGGGCGGCGCGGGCATCCGCGCGCTCGTCGTCAATACGGGCAATGCGAATGCGGGCACCGGCGAGCCGGGCCTCGCGAACACCCGCGAAACCTGCGCGGAACTCGCACGCCTCGCGGGCATCGAGGCCGCACAGGTGCTGCCGTTCTCGACCGGGGTGATTCTCGAGCCGCTGCCGATCGACCGCCTGAAGGCAGGGCTGCCGGCCGCGCTCGCGAACCGCAAGGCCGCGAACTGGCACGACGCCGCGCAGGCGATCATGACGACCGACACGCTGCCGAAGGCCACGTCGCGCCAGGTGACGATCGACGGCCACACGGTCACGCTGACGGGCATCAGCAAGGGCGCGGGCATGATCAAGCCGAACATGGCGACGATGCTCGGCTTCCTCGCGTTCGATGCGAACGTCGCGCAGCCGGTGCTCGACACGCTCGTGAAGGAAGTGGCCGACCGCTCGTTCAACTGCATCACGATCGACGGCGACACGTCGACCAACGACTCGTTCATCCTGATCGCGTCGGGCAAGAGCACGCTGCCCGCGATCACGTCGACCGACTCGCCGGCCTATGCGGCGCTGCGCGACGCGGTCACGCAGGTCGCCCAGGTGCTGTCGCAGCTGATCGTGCGCGACGGCGAAGGCGCGACGAAATTCATGACGGTGCAGGTCGACGGCGGCAAGAGCGTCGCCGAGTGCCGCCAGATCGCATACGCGATCGGTCATTCGCCGCTGGTGAAAACGGCCTTCTACGCATCCGACCCCAACCTCGGCCGGATTCTCGCGGCGATCGGCTATGCGGGCGTCACGGATCTGGACGTCGGCAAGATCGATCTCTATCTCGATGACGTGCTCGTCGCGAAGGCCGGTGGCCGCAACCCGGCCTACCAGGAAGAGGACGGCCAGCGCGTGATGAAGCAGAGCGAAATCACGATCCGCGTGCTGCTCGGCCGCGGCGACGCGCAGGCTACCGTCTGGACGTGCGACCTGTCGCACGATTACGTGAGCATCAACGCGGATTACCGCTCCTGATCGGGAGCGCTCGGACGACATGGACAAGCTTGAACAGTTTCTGACACGTGCCGAAGCGCTGCTCGGCCGCCTCGAGGGGATGCTGCCGCCCGCACCGGCGGCAGTCGACTGGAATGCCGCCACCGCGTTTCGCTGGCGCAAGCGCCAGGGGCGCGGCTATCTGCAGCCGGTGCCGGCCGCGTCGACGATCACGCTCGGCGACCTGCACAACATCGATCGGCAGAAAGGGCTGATCGAGCAGAACACGCGACAGTTCGTGCAGTGCAAGCCGGCGAACAACGTGCTGCTGACCGGGGCGCGCGGCACCGGCAAGTCGTCGCTGATCAAGGCGTGCCTGAACGCGTACGCGAAGGACGGGCTGCGCCTGATCGAAGTCGACAAGGACGACCTGCACGATCTCGGCGACATCGTCGAGCTGATCTCGCAGCGTCCGGAGCGGTTCATCGTGTTCTGCGACGACCTGTCGTTCGAGGAAGGCGAATCGGGCTACAAGGCGCTGAAAGTCGCGCTCGACGGTTCGATCGCCGCGCAGTCCGACAACGTGCTGATCTACGCGACGTCGAACCGCCGCCACCTGCTGCCCGAGTACATGAGCGACAACGAATCGTACAAGCATCTGCCGGACGGTGAGATCCACCCCGGTGAAGTCGTCGAGGAAAAGATCTCGCTGTCGGAGCGCTTCGGCCTGTGGGTCAGCTTCTACCCGTTCAAGCAGGACGACTATCTCGACATCGTCGCGCACTGGCTGCGCCATTTCGGCTGCGCGGCCGCGGAGATCGAGACGGCGCGCGGCGACGCGCTCGTCTGGGCGCTCGAGCGCGGTTCGCGCTCGGGGCGCGTCGCGTGGCAGTTCGCGCGCGACTGGTCGGGTCGCAAGGAGCAGGCATGAGCGTGGATTTCGCAGCGGGCGCCATGCAAGCGCCCGACGGCCGCAAGGTGACGGAAGTCGCGGTCGGTGTCATGGTGCAGCCGGACGGCCCGGTCGGCCGCTGCCGCTACCTGCTTGCGCAGCGGCTGCAGGGCAAGCCGTACGAAGGCTACTGGGAGTTCCCGGGGGGCAAGCTGGAAGCCGGCGAGAGCGTCGAGGACGCGCTGGCGCGCGAGCTGCACGAGGAACTCGGCATCGTCGTCACGGCCAGCCATCGCTGGCATACGCTCGAGCACGATTATCCGCACGCATATGTGCGGCTTTATTTCTGCAAGGTGACGGGCTGGACAGGCGAGCCGCACAGCAAGGAAGGGCAGGCGTTCGTGTGGCAGCAACTGCCGGTCGACGTCGCGCCGCTGTTGCCGGCTGCGCTGCCGGTGCTGGACCTGCTCGAGCAGGAAGCCGCGTCGCAATGACGCCGCGGCGGCCCGCCTGAAAAGCGGGCCATATCGGCGGACGGGCGGTGCCGGGCGCCGCTCAACTGTCGTGGCGGCCGTCGGTGCCGTCTTCCTCCGACGACGGACCTTCGTCGGAGGATCCGCCGATCCGGTACTTTTCTGCGGCCCATGCGCCGAGGTCGAGCTGCTTGCAGCGGGCCGAACAGAAGGGGCGGAACTTGTTTTCAGGTGTCCAGCGCACTTCTGCGCCGCACGAAGGACATTTCACAACGGTAGTCATACGAAAGCGTCGAACCGGCGCACGGCCGTTACAGATTGCACAGTGTCAGATGGAACGGCACGTCGATGTCCACCGCGCGCGGCCGCACGTCGCCGTCCTGCATGGTGAACCGTACCCACAGCATGTATTTGTTGGCGCTTGCTTCGGGAATCACGCGCAGCTCCGGCGGCACGCGCACCTGCATCAGTTGGTAGCTACGCCCCGACAGCATCTGCTGGTAGCTGCCCTGCATCGCCATCACCTTCGACGCCTGACCCGATTCGCGTGCGAGCCGCAGCACGATTGCCGCCGCGTCGCGCAGCGGCAGCAGCGGCATGATCCATTTCGCGATGTCCTGGCGCCGCTGCTCGGCGGGCCATTGCTGCCACGCGTAGTACGACGGCAGGTCGAACTTGCACGTGCCGCCGGGAATCACCGCGCGGCTGCGGATGCTGGCGAGCCACTCGTTGTCGACCAGATGCTGCCCGGTCTTGCCCTGCATCTGCGCAAGATTGGCGAGCGTCTGCTCGATTTCGCCGAGCACGGCTTCGAGCGCATTCTGTTCGATGCCCGGATTGCCGCGAAAGGGAGCGAGCGTCTGACGCTGACGTTCGAGCTCCTTCATCAGATCCGATTTCAGGTCCGCGCGGCCCGTGACCTCGGCGATTTCGAACAGCGTCGTCAGCGCGACGTGATGTTCACGCGGGTCCTCCTGAGCCAAAAAGAACGCGAAGCGCTCGAACAGGTCTTCGAGGCGCAACAGCGTGCGAATTCGCTCGTTGAACGGATACTCGTAAAGAATCAAGCGCGCTCGCCTCTAGGGTAGGGATTGAAACAATGCAGGACATTCTAATGCTCACGCTCTACCCTAGCAACGCACCAATTTCGTACACCATCACGATCTCGCGCGGTGGTCAGCGCGCGGCGGCCGCGAATCCGAGATAGCGTTGGTGCAGTGCATCGACCTGCGCGGCGAGCGCTTCGGGTGTCGTCGCATCGTTGACGATCACGTCGTCGGCCGCCGCGAGACGCGCTTCACGCGTCGCCTGTCGTGCGATGATCGCTTCGACCTGTTCGCGCGTGAAACCATTGCGCCGCATCACACGTGCAATCTGCGTTTCGACCGGGCAGTCGACGACCAGTACGCGATCGCTGCGCGCCTTCCAATTACCTGACTCCACGAGCAGCGGTACGACGAAGATCACGTACGGGCCCTGCGCTTCGCGGGCCTCGCGATCGGTCTCCGCGCGGATCAGCGGATGCGTGATCGCTTCGAGGCGCCGGCGTGCGTCGTCGTCGCTGAAAATCAGTGCGCGCATCTTCGCGCGATCGAGCGAGCCGTCGGCCGCGACGAAGTCCGGTCCGAATGCGTGCTCGATCGCGGGCATCGCGAGACCGGCCGGTGCGGTGATGCGGTGCGCGATCAGGTCGGTATCGACGAGCGATGTACCGCGTGCGGCGAACATATCGGCGACGGTCGTTTTGCCGCTGCCGATGCCGCCGGTGAGTCCTATTGCAAACATGTGAGCCTCCGCCGGGCCGCCACGAGGAAGCAAGTCGCCTCCCCGCGACGCAGCGAACAAAGCGGACGCGGGCGGTGCGTCATGTCAGCCGCCGAGCGCCGAATAGAAGGGGGTACCGAAAAACAGCGTGGCGACGCCGCCTGCCGCGAGGAACGGGCCGAACGGAATCGGCTCCTCGAAGCGCATGCGTCCGCGCCAGGTCGCGACGAGCCCGACGATCGCGCCCGTTACCGCGGCAAACAGCACGACCTGCGGCAGCGCGGCCCAGCCCATCCATGCGCCGAGCGCGGCGAGCAGCTTCAGGTCGCCGAAGCCGATGCCCTCGATGCCGCGCAGCCATTTGAACAGCCAGTAGATCGACCACAGGAACAGGTAGCCGGCCATCGCGCCGACCACGGCCGAACGCAGCGACGTGAACGTGCCGCCGAGGTTCAGTGCAAGCCCCGCCCACAGCAGCGGCAGCGTCATCGAATCGGGCAGGTAGCCGGTCCGGATATCGATTGCGCTCATCGCCAGCAGCGCGGTGCAGAGTCCGAACGCGGCGAGTGCGGCGACGGTGGGGCCGAACGCGGCGAGCGACCCGGCGGCGAGCAGCGCACCCGCGAGCTCGACGAGCGGATAGCGCGCGCCGATCGCATGGCCGCACTGGCGGCAGCGCCCGCGCAACATCAGATAGCTGACGAGCGGGATGTTTTCCCACGCGCGCAGCACGTGACCGCAGTGCGGGCAGGCACTGCGCGGGCGCCACAGATCGTAGTGCTGCGGATAGCCGTCGTCCGGCGGTGCGCTCGCGCTGCCGGTCGCTTCGGCGATTTCGGCCTGCCATGCACGCTGCATCATCACCGGGATCCGGTGTACGACGACATTCACGAAGCTGCCGACGCACAGGCCGAGCACGACGGCGAATGCATACTGCACCGCGGGCGGCAGCATCGCCAGCGCGAGCAACGTGCCGTCGGGCGAATCGAAAACGGTGGTCAGGGGCGCGGGCGTCATGGGGCTCGGGTTCGGGCTTGAAAGGCGACAGAATCGGTTGCGATGCTACACCACGTTGCCCAACTGAAGGATGGGCAGATACATCGCGATCACGAGGCCGCCGACGAGTGCGCCCAGCACGATCACGATCAGCGGCTCGCCGAGTGCGGCAAGCGCATCGAGACGTGCGTCGAGCTGGCGCTCGCAGAGTGCTGCGATGTCGGCGAGCATCGTGTCGAGTGCGCCGGTTTCCTCGGCGACGGCGATTGGTTGCACGACGTCGTCCGGGAAGCAGCCCGCCGCGTGCATCGCATCGGCAAGACGCGCGCCGCGCAGCACGCGCGTGGCGATCTGCGCCGTGGCCTGTTCGAACACCGGGTGGCCGGCCGTGCGTTCGAGCGTGGCGAATGCATCGGCAAGCGGTACGCCGGCACCGAGCAGCGTGGCAAGCGAGCGGCACCAGCGTGCGGTCGCGAACCGCGTGAGCGCGCTGCCGACGAACGGCGCATTCAGCACGTGCCGCGCGGCCATGTAGCGCAGCGATGGCGAGCGCCGCAGCGCGTGGCGTGCGGCGAGCCCCGCCGCTGCTGCGCCGGCGACGAACGTGCCGCCCCAGGCCGATGTCGCGGAGGAAAGGGCGAGCAGGGCGCGGGTGGGTGCCGGCAGTGCCGCGCCGAAGCCGTCGAAGATCTGCCGGAACGTCGGCACGACCCATACCATCAGCGCGGCCGAGATCGCGAGCGCGAACACGATGACGGCGACCGGGTAGGCAAGCGCGGCACGCAGCTTGCGCCATTGCACGTCGGCGCGTTCGCGGTGCTCCGCGACGCGGGTCAGCACGGTGCCGAGCGCGCCTGACGCTTCGCCCACCTCGATCAGCTGGCGATACAGCGTGCCGAATTGGGAAGGATAGCGTGCAAGTGCGGCGGCGAAGCGCTGCCCGCCGACGATCTCGCGCGCGAGACCCGCGGCGATGCGCGGCAGCCCGTCGTGCGTACGGGTGCGGGCGAGCATCTCGAGCGACGGTGCGAGCGGCAGTCCGGCCTGCAGCAGGCTCGCGAGCTGACGCGTGAAACGCGTGATCTCCCGTGCGCCGGCTGTCGGTGGCCGGGCCGTGCCGCGGATGTCGAGCGACAGCACCGCGACGCCGTCGCGCGCGAGCGCTGCACGTGCGGCGGCTGCGTCGAATGCGATGATGCTTCCGCGGCACGGTGTGCCGTCGCGACGACGGCCGCGCCACGCGAAGCGGGTCTCGTGCGGCGGTGCATGCATTGCGATCACGCGTCAGGCGTCGCGGCCAGCGCTTCCGCGACGCTCGTCGTGCCGTCGCGAACGTGCGCGAGTGCCGCGTCACGCAAACTGCGCACGCCTTCTGCCGCCGCGCATCGCGCGAGCGCGCCGACGCTTGCGCGCGCGACGATGCGCTCGGCCATCTCGGGCGAAACCGGCATCGTCTGATGCAGGCCGACCCGGCCTCGATAACCGATACCGTGACAAGCGGCACAGCCTTGCGCGACGAACGGGCGCCATCCGGATGCCAGCGCCGCCGAATCGCAGCCCGCATCGCGCAGCGCGCGCGCCGGCGCGTCGGAACGCACACGGCAGGTGACGCACAGACGGCGGACGAGACGTTGCGCGGTGACGAGGCGCAACGCGGCCGCCAGGTTGTACGGCGCGACGCCGATGTCGAGCAGTCGCGCGACGGCTGCCGGCGCGTCGTTCGTGTGCAGCGTCGACAGCACGAGGTGCCCGGTCTGCGCGGCCTTGATCGCGACGTCGGCCGTTTCCGCATCGCGAATCTCGCCGACCATGATGACGTCCGGGTCCTGGCGCAGCAGCGCGCGCAGCGCAGTGGCGAAGGTGAGCCCGGCTTTCTCCGCCACGCCGACCTGGTTGATGCCATCGAGCTGAATCTCGGCCGGATCCTCGACCGTGCATACGTTGTGCGCGTCGCGATCGAGCATCTGCAGCGCGCAGTAGAGCGACAGTGTCTTGCCGCTGCCGGTCGGACCGGTGACGAGCACGAGACCGTGAGGCGTGCGTATTGCGGCCTCCATCGCCGCGGCCTGCCGCGCGTCGAAGCCGAGGCGCGCGAGCGTGAGATCGGGCGGCAGCGTTTCGAGGCGGCGCAGCACGAGCTTCTCGCCGAACAGCGTGGGCAGCGAGCTGACCCGGTAGTCGCCTCGCAGGCCGCCGTCGACCGCGATGCGCAGCCGGCCGTCCTGCGGAAGCCGGCGCTCGGCGATGTCCATGCGGGCGAGCACCTTGATCCGCGTCACGAGCGCGTCGCGCAGATGAGCGGGCGGCCGCACGTGTTCATGCAGGACGCCGTCGATGCGCAGGCGAATGCGCCAGCCCGCTTCGAACGGTTCGACGTGGATGTCGGACGCGTCGCGCACGCGGGCGGCGTGCAGCGTGTCGGTCAGCAGCCGTACGGCGGGCGAGTCGTCGAGTTGCGTCGCATCGAGCGAGCGGGGTGTTTCAGCGGGCGATGCGTCGGTGGTGACAGGCGGCCGCTGCGTGCGCAGCGGCGCCCCGGGAGATGGGAAGTGCATGTGAGCCGGCACGCTGCCGCCTGTTGATCGTGACCGGCAAATGGTCGCGTATCGCGAGCGGCGCCGACAGTCGGCCGTTCGGCTAGCGCGTGGCGGCGCGTGCGCGCGAGCTGCGCGGCTTGAAGAGCTTGACGGTGCGCACGGCCTGGTCGTCGCTGCGCATGACCTCGAGCATCGTGTCGCGGATTTTCATGCACACGTCGCCTTCGGGAATTTCCTCGAGGATCTCGAGGATCAGGCCGTTCAGCGTCTTCGGTCCGTCGGTCGGCAGTTGCAGGTGCAGCCAGCGGTTCAGTTCGCGCAGCGGCGTGCTGGCGGCGACGATGCATTCGCCATTTTCGTCCCAGCCGCCCGCGCGTTCGCCGCGCGGCATCGACGTCGTGAATTCGCCGATCAGTTCCTCGATGATGTCCTCGGGCGTGACGAGCCCCTCGAGTTCGCCGTACTCGTTGACGACGAGCGCAGTGCGCTGCCGGCTTTCCTGGAAGTACTGGAGTTGCTGGACGACCGGCGTGCCCGACGGCACGTAGTACGGCTCGGCAAGCAGCGTGCGCAACGTTTCGCGGTCGAAATCCTGGTTGTGCAGCGCGGTGAGCGTCTTGCGGACGTGCAGCACGCCGAGCACCTTGTCGATGTCGCCTTCGTAGACGACCAGGCGGTTGTGATAGCAGGTCTCGAGCTGATGCAGGATGTCGTCGAGCGGCGCGTAGAAGTTGAGCGACTCGATCTGGCGGCGCGGCACCATCACGTCGTCGACCGTGATGTTCTCGAGGTCGAACAGGTTGAGCAGGATGCTGCGGTGCTTGGTCGGCATGAAGCTGCTCGACTCGAGCACGATCGCGCGCAGCTCATCGGCGGACATCCGCTGGTCGCGGCCCTTCTTCGTATTGATGCGCAGCACCCAGAGCACGCCGTTCGCCAGCGCGTTGACGAACCAGACGACCGGCTTGAACACGCGCATCAGCGGCGCGATCACGAGACTCGCGGGCAGCGCGATGCGCTCGGGAAAGGTCGCGCCGACGATCTTCGGCGCGATTTCCGCGAACACGATGATCAGGAACGCGACGATGGCGGTCGCGATCGACAGCGCGAGGTTGTTACGGCCGAACGTGTGCAGCGCGAGCGACGTCGTGAGGACCGGGATGATCGTGTTGAACAGGTTGTTGCCGATCAGGATCACGCTGAGTAGCAGGTCGGTGCGCGTGAGCAGACCCTGCGTGGTTTTCGCGCCGAGCACGCCCTGGCCGGCGAGGTGCTTCAGCCGATGGCGATTGAGCGCCATCATCGCGGTCTCGGAAATGGAAAAGAAGCTGGAGCAGAGGAGAAGCAGGAAGACGGCGCTGATTTGCGCCCATAAGGGAATTTGGTCCACGCGTCAGAAGGGCAGTGAAGGACAGGGATGGAGGAAATATAGCAGAGGCCGGCGGCCGGGATGTGTCGTGCGTGGCACGAGGGTTCACGCGACCAGGTAAAAAAGGCAAAAAAAAACCGTGCACATGGTGCACGGTTTTTTCAAATCTGGTCGGGGTGAGAGGATTCGAACCTCCGGCCTCTACGTCCCGAACGTAGCGCTCTACCAGGCTAAGCTACACCCCGATTTGGACTCTTCCGACTTCGCCGTCTTCTTCAAGACCGCTGCGTCGTCGAGCAAGAACATAACTATAACGATGTTTTTTCGAAAAGGGAAGACCTTGGCGAAGAAATTTTTCGAGACAGGCTATCGCTTCTCGTTCGCGGCGCGTTTACGACTGCCGCGACGTCGAGTACGAACACAACGCGAGCAGGCTTTCCTTGTAGATCGAATCCGGGAACGCCGTGATCGCGGCAGCAGCGGCCTGTGCTTCCTGGCGCGCGCATTCGAGCGTATGGTCGAGCGCGCCCGAACGCGTGATCGCATCGAAAATCGTGTCGAAGCGATCGGTGCCGCCTTGTTCGATTGCCTCGCGTGCGAGCGCAGACTGTTCGGGCGTGCCGCGTTCGATCAGATAGATGAGCGGCAGCGTCGGCTTGCCTTCGCGCAGGTCGTCGCCGGCATTCTTGCCCATCGCTTCGGCCGTCCCCGCGTAGTCGAGCCAGTCGTCCATGATCTGGAACGCGGTGCCGATCCGGCGGCCGTATTCGGCCGCGGCGGCTTCGGTCGGCGCATCGGCGCCGGCGAGCACCGCGCCCAGGCGGGCCGATGCTTCGAACAGTTTCGCCGTCTTGTAGCGGATCACCTGCATGTAGCGCGTCTCGTCGACGTCCGCGTCGTGCATGTTCAGAAGTTGCAGCACTTCGCCTTCGGAAATGATCGTCGTCGCTTCCGACAGAATTTCCATCACGCGCATCTTGCCGACGCCGACCATCATCTCGAACGAGCGCGAATAGAGATAGTCGCCTACCAGCACGCTTGCCGCGTTGCCGAACAGCGCGTTGGCCGTCTGGCGGCCGCGACGCAGTTCGGATTCGTCGACGACGTCGTCATGCAGCAGCGTGGCCGTGTGGATGAACTCGACGACGGCGGCCAGCACGTGCCGCTGGTGCGACGTCTCGCCGAGCGCGCCGGCGACGAGCAACAGCAGGGCCGGACGCAGCCGCTTGCCGCCCGCGCCGATGATGTACTCGGCGATCTGGTTGATCAGCAGCACGTCGGACGCGAGGCTTTGCCGGATAACGCGATTCACCTGCTCCATGTCGCTGGCGATCGGAGCGAGCAGGTGGGCGGCGCTGAGTGTGGGGGAGGCGGTGGACGACGACATGATGATCGAAATGGGTGATGCGGCGGATTATAAGTCGAATCCGAGATATCCCGGTCTGTCGGACGTGCCCGCACCGTGATTTTGGCCGTCCGGCCGGCGCTTGCGCGCGGCAATCGTGGATCGGCTTTGACTTGGGCGCTAACCCCATGTATAGTCACGTGTTTTCCGCGCGTGGTGTGCGGAAAAATTGGATCCAGAGTGAGGTTCTCAATGTACGCGGTCATAAAAACCGGCGGCAAGCAGTACAAGGTTGCCGTTGGCGAAAAACTCAAAGTAGAACAGATACCGGCTGACATTGACGCTGAAATCACGCTCGACCAGGTTCTCGCAGTGGGCGAAGGCGAATCGATTAAGTTCGGTACGCCGCTGGTCAGTGGGGCTTCCGTCAAGGCCACCGTCGTATCGCACGGTCGTCATGCCAAGGTCACCATCTTCAAGATGCGTCGCCGGAAGCACTACCAAAAGCACGGCGGCCACCGCCAGAACTACACTGAGCTGCGCATCGACGCGATCAACGCGTAAGCGCCTCGGTAAAGGAGCAATCAGATGGCACACAAAAAGGCAGGCGGCTCTTCCCGGAACGGCCGCGACTCCGAGTCGAAACGTCTCGGCGTGAAAGTGTACGGCGGCCAGGCGATCAACGCCGGCGGCATCATCGTGCGTCAGCGCGGTACGCGCATGCACGCTGGCGAGAACGTCGGCATGGGCAAGGATCACACCCTGTTCGCGCTGGTCGACGGTCACGTCAAGTTCGCGACCAAGGGCGCGGACAAGAAGCATCTGGTCATCGTCGTCCCGGCGGCTGCCTAAGTTCAGGCACCCACGGGCTTCGTAGCCGAAAGGCCCCGCAGTCTTCGCGGGGCCTTTTTTTATTTGGCCGCCGGGCGCATGTGCGCGCCGGCGGCTGTCGCGCAACGGCGGGCAATCGGCCGAATGGCAGATTGTTCAAGCGCGCCGGCGCGCGGCACAATAGCGGAAATACTGGTCGGAGTGACGAATGAAGTTCATTGACGAAGCACGAATCGAAGTCATCGCCGGCGACGGAGGCGATGGCAGCGCGTCGATGCGCCGTGAGAAGTTCGTTCCGTTCGGCGGGCCGGACGGCGGCGACGGCGGCCGGGGCGGCAACGTCTACGCGATCGCCGACCGCAACATCAACACGCTGATCGACTACCGTTACGCGAAGAAGCATCTGGCGCGCAACGGCGAGAACGGTCGCGGCTCGGATTGCTATGGCAAGGGCGGTGACGACGTCACGCTGCGCATGCCGGTCGGCACGGTCGTGACCGACATGGACACGGGCGAGCTGATCGCCGATCTGACCGAGCACGATCAGCAGGTAATGCTCGCGAACGGCGGCGCCGGCGGTCTCGGCAACCTGCATTTCAAGTCGAGCACGAACCGCGCGCCGCGCCAGAAGACCGACGGCAAGCCCGGTGAACGACGCATGCTGCGGCTCGAGCTGAAGGTGCTCGCCGACGTGGGGCTGCTCGGCATGCCGAACGCCGGCAAGTCGACCTTCATCTCGTCGGTGTCGAACGCGAAGCCGAAGATCGCCGATTATCCATTCACGACGCTCGCGCCGAACCTCGGCGTCGTGCGGGTCGGCCCGAGCAAGAGTTTCGTGATCGCCGACATCCCGGGGCTGATCGAAGGCGCCGCCGAAGGCGCGGGCCTCGGCCACCAGTTCCTGCGACACCTGCAGCGCACCGGCGTGCTGCTGCATCTGGTCGATTTGGCCCCGTTCGACGAAAGCGTCGATCCGGTCGCGGAAGCGAAGGCGATCGTCGGCGAACTGCGCAAGTACGACGAGGCGCTCTACGAGAAGCCGCGCTGGCTCGTCCTCAACAAGCTCGACATGGTGCCGGAACACGAGCGCGAGGCGCGCGTTGCCGATTTCCTCGACCGTTTCGGCTGGGACGGCCCGGTGTTCGAGATTTCGGCGCTCACGGGCCAGGGCTGCGAAGCACTGTGCTACGCGATCTACGATTATCTCGCCGAGCATTCGGACGCACATCGCGCGGCGGAAGAGGAAGATCTGGCCGCAGACGTGCGATTCCGCGATGCGCCGCCCGCCGATGGCGGCGCGGCGTCCGGCGACGACGTCTGAGCGGGCCCGAAACGCACCGGGCGTCGGGCCCGGTGCCGGAATTCAATCGCGCCCGGCCGGGCAGGCAGCAGATACAGGAGACAGCGCACGATGCGTTCGATCATCGCGGACTCAAAGCGATTGGTGGTGAAGGTGGGCTCGAGCCTCGTGACCAACGACGGCAAGGGGCTCGATCATGCTGCAATCGGCCGCTGGGCGGCCCAGATTGCCGCGCTGCGCGTGCAGGGCAAGGAAGTGGTGCTCGTCAGTTCGGGTGCGATCGCCGAAGGGATGCAGCGGCTCGGCTGGAGCAAGCGTCCGCGCGAGATCGACGAGTTGCAGGCCGCCGCCGCGGTCGGCCAGATGGGGCTCGCGCAAGTCTATGAAAGCCGCTTTACCGAGCATGACATCCGTACCGCGCAGATCCTGCTCACGCACGCCGACCTCGCGGATCGCGAACGCTACCTGAATGCGCGCTCGACGCTGCTCACGCTGCTGCGGCTCGGCGTCGTGCCGATCATCAACGAGAACGACACGGTCGTCACCGACGAAATCAAGTTCGGCGACAACGACACGCTCGGCGCGCTCGTCGCGAACCTGATCGAAGGCGATGCGCTGATCATCCTGACCGACCAGTCGGGGCTGTTCACCGCCGATCCGCGCAAGGATCCGAACGCGACACTGGTCGCGGAAGCCA
Organism: Burkholderia sp. Bp9142; assembly: GCF_003853415.1. Lineage (GTDB taxonomy): Bacteria > Pseudomonadota > Gammaproteobacteria > Burkholderiales > Burkholderiaceae > Burkholderia. The sequence goes on from NZ_QTPP01000005.1 coordinate 43,660, forward strand.
GCGCGGGCGCACCGGAGCTCGAGGCGATGGCGGGCGGAGCCGGCTCGAGCCTCGGCCGTGGCGGGATGCTGACGAAGATCCTGGCCGCGAAGCGCGCGGCGCACAGCGGCGCGAACACCGTGATCGCGAGCGGCCGCGAAGCCGGCGTGCTGGTGCGGCTGGCGGCGGGCGAGGCGATCGGCACGCAGCTGATCGCGCGCACCGCACGGATGGCGGCACGCAAGCAATGGATGGCCGATCACCTGCAGGTGCGCGGGCACGTGGTGATCGATGCGGGCGCGGTCGAGAAGCTGACGGCCGGCGGCAAGAGCCTGCTGCCGATCGGCGTGATCGGCGTGCAGGGCGCGTTCGCGCGCGGCGAGGTGATCGCGTGCGTCGGTCCCGACGGACGTGAAGTGGCGCGCGGCCTCACGAACTACAGCAGCGCGGAAACGAAGCTGATTCACCGCAAGCCGAGCGGCGAGATCGAGACGGTACTCGGCTACATGTTGGAGCCGGAGCTGATTCACCGCGACAACCTCGTGCTCGTGTGACCGTCCGGCGAGACGTCGGCCGGCCATGAAAAAGCCCGCATCGGAGGCGGGCTTTTTCATGGCAACGGGCAGGTGGCCCGTGTCGCACGGTCAGCGCAGCTGGCTCATCGCGGTGCGATGGAACTTGATGTTCTCGAGAATCTGCTGGCTCGTGCCCTGCGGCATCTTGTTCGAGCAGAAGTAATCCTGGTACAGCGCCGAGTGGTACGCGTTCAGCTCGCCGTTCTCGATACGACGCCAGTCGTTCTCGACCGTGCGGTCCCAGCCGTCGTGATCCGAATTGAGGCCTGCATACTGACGCCATTCGTAGGTGTCGCAGCGGATGCCTTCGTAGTTCACGTTACGCGCGCCGGCCGGGCTCGTGATGACGACCGCATAGCGCACGACGCCGTCGGTGCCGACCGCGAGCGACTTCGCATCGACGGAGAACTTGAGCGGCGTGTTCTGCGACACGTTGAACGGCAGCAGGTCGCCCGCTTGCGGCAGCGGCGGCAGCGTGTCGACCGGGTTTTCCTTCCAGTTGCCCTGGCGGTCGAGCAGATAGACGAACTCGCTGTCATCCTTGTTGGAGGGCGCTTTCGAATTCGCGCAGCCGGCCAGGGCCGCCGCCGCGGCGATCGATGCGAGCGCGAGAGCAATCGCTTTCAATATGCATTCCTCGTAAAAAAAGGGCGCGACACCAAGGTCGCGCCCGGTCATGCAGTCCGACTCGTCATTTGCCGACGATCACGCGGGGCGACATCTCGTCGAGCGTGCTCGCCTCCACTTCGATCTCCGAACAGACTACCGATGTGTCGACAATCGTCAGCGTCTGCTGGGCCTGCGCACCGATGACGCGCGGATAGCGCGACGGACGCGGCCCACGCGGCTTTTCGGCTCGCTGCGCCGCCGGGCGGCGCAGGAAGCGCGACAGTTCCGTCAGCGCCAACTGATAGACATCCCGCTTGAACTCGATCACCGCATCGAGCGGCACCCAGTACTCGTTCCAGCGCCATGCATCGAACTCCGGGTGATCGGTCGCGCGCAAACAAATGTCGCAATCGCGTCCGACCATCCGCAGAAGGAACCAGATCTGCTTCTGGCCGCGGTAATGGCCGCGTACTTCGCGTTTGATGAACTTGTCAGGCACCTCGTAACGCAACCAGTCGCGGGTGCGGCCGATTATCTTGACGTGTTCCGGGTGCAGGCCCGTTTCCTCGTGCAGTTCCCGGTACATCGCCTGCATGGGGGTCTCGCCGTACTTGATCCCACCTTGAGGAAACTGCCAGGAGTGCTCGCGGAGCCGCTTGCCCCAAAACACCTCGTTGCGCGCGTTCAAGAGGATGATGCCGACGTTCGGGCGAAAGCCTTCACGATCCAGCATACAACCACCTTCGAATCCTTTAAAATTGCTTTGATTATAAACAGATAACGGGCGCTGCGCACCGTGACGGAGCGAATCCGCGCGGGGTGCACCGGCTGAATTGTCCCTGATTTGTCTGCTAAGTCATCTGCGCCATCGTCGTTCGTCGCGCGCAGCTTTTTCACCTTGAAACTTTTTCGGGCGCCCCGCCTGGGGCGCCGTATTTGGAACCGTCCGCATGAAAGCTTCCCGTTTCTTTATCGGCACCCTCAAAGAGGCACCGGCCGACGCAGAGATCGTCAGCCACAAGCTGATGGTGCGCGCCGGCATGATCCGTCGTGTCGCCGGCGGCATCTATAACTACCTGCCGGTCGGCCTGCGTTCGATTCGCAAGGTCGAGGCGATCGTGCGCGAGGAAATGAACCGGGCAGGCGCCATCGAGCTGCTGATGCCGGCCGTGCAGCCGGCCGAGCTGTGGCAGGAGTCGGGCCGCTGGGAACAGTACGGCCCGGAGCTGCTGCGCTTCAAGGACCGCAAGGACAACGACTTCGTGATCGGGCCGACGCACGAGGAAGTCGTCACCGACATCGCGCGCAACCAGATCAAGAGCTACCGGCAGATGCCGGTGAACTTCTACCAGATCCAGACGAAGTTCCGCGACGAGATCCGTCCGCGCTTCGGCGTGATGCGCGGCCGCGAATTCCTCATGAAGGACGCCTATTCGTTCGACAAGGACGCAGCCGGCCTGAACGAGTCGTACCGCAAGATGTATGACGCGTACGTGCGCATCTTCACGCGCCTCGGCCTCGAGTTCCGGGCGGTCGCGGCCGACAGCGGTTCGATCGGCGGCAACTTCTCGCATGAATTCCACGTGATCGCCGATACCGGCGAGGACGCGATCGCCTACTGCCCGACGTCCGACTTCGCGGCGAACATCGAAGCGGCGGAAGCGCTGCCGCTGACGCCCGCGCGCGCGGCGCCGGCCGAAGCGATGGAGAAGGTCGCGACGCCCGGCAAGGCGAAGTGCGAAGCCGTCGCCGAGCTGCTGGCGATCCCGCTCCAGCGCACGATCAAGTCGATCGTGCTCGCCACCGAGAACGAAGGCGCCGAGCCGACCATCTGGCTCGTGATGCTGCGCGGCGACCATGACCTGAACGAGATCAAGGTATCGAAGCTGCCGGGGCTGAAGAACCACCGCTTCGCGACCGAGCAGGAAATCGTCGAATGGTTCGGCACGCCGCCGGGCTATCTCGGCCCGGTCGGCACGAAGAAGCCGGTGAAGGTGATCGCCGATCGCACGGTCGCGAACATGAGCGACTTCGTCGTCGGCGCGAACGAGGTCGACTATCACATCGCGGGCGTGAACTGGGGCCGCGACCTGCCGGAGCCGGAAGTCGCCGACGTGCGCAACGTGAAGAAGGGTGATCCGTCGCCGGACGGCAAGGGTGAGATCGACATCTGCCGCGGCATCGAAGTCGGCCACGTGTTCCAGCTCGGCACCAAGTATTCGGAAGCGATGGGTGCGACGTTCCTCGACGAGTCGGGCAAGCCGCAGCCGATGCTGATGGGCTGCTACGGCGTCGGCGTCACGCGCATTCTCGGCGCGGCGATCGAACAGAACTTCGACGACAAGGGCATCATCTGGCCCGAGTCGATCGCACCGTTCGAGGTCGTGCTGTGCCCGATGGGCTATGACCGCAGCGACATGGTCCGCGAGGCCGCCGACAAGCTGTACGCGGAACTGGCCGCGGCCGGCATCGACGTGATCCTCGACGATCGCGGCGAGCGCCCGGGCGTGATGTTCGCCGACTGGGAACTGATCGGCGTGCCGCATCGGCTGGTGATCGGCGAACGCGGCCTGAAGGAAGGCAAGATCGAGTACCAGGGCCGCCGCGACGCCGAGGCGACGCTGCTGCCGGCTGACGCGGCTGCGGCGGCGGTGACGGAGAAGATCCGCGCCGCCCTCGCGCACTAAGCGCCGCGACCCCGGGGGACACGGTGGAATACACCTTCCTGTCGGCCACCGTGCTCCTCGTGCTGATCACGGATCCGCTCGGCAACATCCCGCTGTTCATTACGGCGATGCGGGACGTGCCGCGCGAGCGGCGCGTGAAGCTGATCCTGCGTGAAGTGGGGATCGCGTTCGTGATCCTGCTGTTCTTCATGGTGGTCGGCGACCGCTTCCTGCGGATGATGAGCCTCACCGACCTGTCGCTGCGGCTCGGCGGCGGGATCGTGCTGTTCCTGATCGCGCTGCGGATGATCTTCCCGCATCCGGACGGCGCGCTCGGCAGCGATCCGCGCGCGGGCGGCGAACCGTTCATCGTGCCGCTCGCGATTCCGGCGCTCGCCGGGCCGTCCGCGCTCGCGACGGTGATGCTGCTGACGTCGCAGGCGCCGGGCAAGATGTTCGAGTGGGTCGGCGCGCTGACGGTCACGATGATCGTCTGCGCGATCACGCTGGTGCTGGCCGAACGGATCCAGCAGTGGCTCGGCGAGCGGACCGTCGCGGCGTTCGAGCGGCTGATGGGCCTCGTGCTCGTCGCGATCTCGGTCGAGATGCTGCTGGCCGGCATCCGGGCGTTCGTGCACCAGCTGTAGCACGGGCGGCGTGGCCGACGAAAAAAAGCGGCGCTCCGGGAAACCGGCGCGCCGCTTTTCTATAGGGTGGGCAGGGCGATCAGACGTTCGCGGTCAGCGCACGGATCGTCGGCAGGTTGCGCCAGTAGCCCTTTGCGTCCATCCCGCAGCCGAACACGTAGCGGTCCGGCACCGAGAACCCGCAGAAGTCGGGGTGCAGCGGCTTCGCCTTCGCGAGCGTCTTCTCGCACAGCACGGCGGACATGAAGCGCTTCGCGCCCATGTCGAGGATGCGGTCGCGGATCGCGGCCATCGTCTCGCCTTCGTCGAGGATGTCGTCGAGCACGAGCACGATCCGGTCCTTCACCGATTCGCGCGGTGCGACGCGCCAGTGCATCTCCGGGCTGCCCTGCGTCGTGTTGCGGTAGCGGGTCAGGTGGATGTAGTCGAATTCCAGCGGGAAATCGAGATGCGGCAGCAGCATCCCGGTAAACACCGCGGCGCCGCCCATCACCGAGAGGACGAGCGGGAACGCGTCGCCGATGTCGGCGCGGATCGCGTCGGCCATCCGGGCGATCGATGCGTTGACGGCATCGGCCGAGACGATCTCTTCGGAGTGGTCGAAAATGTGGAGGGCTTCTTCGCGGTTCATGGGTTCTGGCGGGCAGTCGGTATACAAATAAGAATGAAGCAGAACGGCCGGCGCGCGCTACGGCAAAAACCCGCGCGCCGGCCGATGGGCGGAATCAGCGCATGCCGGGCATCATGCCCTTCAGGCCGCGCATCATTTTCTGCATGTTGCCGCCCTTCAGCTTCTTCATCATCGTACGCATCTGATCGTACTGGTTCAGCATCCGGTTGACTTCCTGCACCGGCACGCCCGCGCCGGCTGCAATGCGGCGCTTGCGCGTCGCCTTGATGATTTCGGGTTTCGCGCGCTCGGCGGGCGTCATCGAGCTGATGATCCCTTCCATCCGGCGGATCGACTTCTCGGCCTGGCCCATGTCGGCGCCGGCCGCGGCCTGCTGGAACTGCGCGGGCAGCTTGTCCATCAGCGACGACAGGCCGCCCATGTTCTTCATCTGCGAGATCTGCGCGCGGAAATCGTTCAGGTCGAAGTCGCCGCCTTTCTTCACCTTGTCGGCGAGCTTCTGCGCGGCCTGCACGTCGACGCCGCGCTGCGCCTCCTCGACGAGTGCCAGGATGTCGCCCATGCCGAGGATCCGGTTCGCCATCCGGTCCGGGTGGAACACCTCGAGGCCGTCGAGCTTTTCGGCGACGCCGACGAACTTGATCGGCTTGCCCGTGATGTGGCGCACCGACAGCGCGGCACCGCCGCGCGAATCGCCGTCGAGCTTGGTCAGCACGACACCGGTGAGCGGCAGCGTGTCGTTGAACGCCTTCGCGGTGTTGACCGCGTCCTGGCCGAGCATCGCGTCGACGACGAACAGCGTTTCGGCCGGCTTCAGCGTGCCGTGCAGCGCGGCGATTTCCTGCATCATCGCCTCGTCGATACCGAGGCGGCCGGCCGTGTCGACGATCAGCACGTCATGGTAGTGGCGCTTCGCCCAGTCGACGGCCGCGAGCGCGATGTCGACGGGCTTCTGGTCCGGCGTCGACGGGAAGAAGTCGGCGCCGACCTGTTCGCTCACCGTTTTCAGCTGCATGATGGCGGCCGGGCGATACACGTCGCACGACACCGTCAGCACCTTCTTCTTGTACTTCTCGCGCAGCAGCTTCGCGAGCTTGCCGGCGGTCGTGGTCTTGCCGGCGCCCTGCAGGCCGGCCATCAGGATCACGGCGGGCGGCGTGACCGCGAGGTTCAGCTCGGCGGCCTTGCCTTCGTAGTCGCCGCCGATCACGGCGGTCAGTTCCTTCTGGACCACGCCGACGAGCGCCTGACCCGGCGACAGGCTGCTGATCACTTCCTCGCCGAGCGCCTTTTCCTTGACCTTGGCGATGAATTCGCGGACGACGGGCAGCGCAACGTCGGCCTCCAGCAGCGCGAGACGCACCTCGCGGAGCATCTCCTGGGTGTTCGCCTCGGTAAGCCGGGCCTCGCCGCGCAGCGTCTTGACGACGCGCGCCATCCGTTGAGTGAGATTGTCGAGCATGGGGAGCGATGGACAGTGGGGCCCGAAGGCGCAACGGAACCGAACAAAGGGAGCCGTCGCGGGAAGGGGGCCTAGTGTAAACTTCGAACATGGATATTGTACTGTATGCCCTCACCGCATTCCTGTACGGCGGCCTCGCCGTCGCAGGCTGGCGCACGCACCGTCAAGGCGGGGCGCCGCTCGTCGCGAGCGTGCCGGCCGTGCCGGTTCCGGCGTCCGCCGCGTCGGGGATGAGCGGGGCCGGCCGCGCGCTGCTGTTCGCGGCGCTCGTCGCGCACGGCGTGCTGCTGCACATGACGATCTTCCCGCACGACGCGATGATCTTCGGCTTTGCGTTCGCGCTGTCCGCGATGTTCTGGCTCGGCGCCGGCATCTACTGGATCGAGAGCTTCTTCTTCCCGCTCGACAGCCTGCGCCTGCTGGTGCTGCCGCTCGCGTGCGGCGCGTCGCTGCTGCCGCTCGTGTTCGGCGGCGTGCGGGTGCTGCCTTATGCCGCGGCACCGCTGTTCAAGATGCACTTCCTGATCGCGAACATCGCGTACGGCCTCTTTGCGATCGCCGCGCTGCACGCGGTCCTGATGCTGATGGTCGAACGGCGCCTGCAGTCGCTGCGAAGCGGCGGGCGCGACGGTTCGACCGGCTGGATCGCGAGCTGGCTCGAAACGCTACCGCCGCTGCTCACGCTCGAGAAGCTGCTGTTCCGCCTGATCGGCGCCGGCTTCGTGCTGCTCACGCTGACGCTCGCGTCGGGGATCCTGTTCAGCGAGCAGGTCGATGCGCGCGCGCTGCGGCTCGACCACAAGACCGTGTTCGCGGTGCTGTCGTGGCTGATGTTCGGCGGCCTGCTGGTTGCCCACAAGACATCGGGCTGGCGCGGGCGCGGCGCCGCGCGCTGGGTGCTCGTGTCGTTTGCCGCGCTGCTGCTCGCGTATGTCGGCAGCCGGTTTGTTTTAGAGGTGCTGCTGCACCGCTCCGTGGTTTGAACGCAGGTTTCCGATGCGACAGATTCTTCTCCTGATTCTCCTTTTCTTCGCGGGTTCGTGGCTCACGCGCAAGCTGCGCCAGGCCCAGGAGCACGCGCAGGCACGCACCGGCCGCGATGGCGGCCACGACGGCGCGCCCGGTCACGGCGGCGCCGGTTCGGCACGCCCGAACGGCGATGCGCGCTCGCTGCCCGAGCCGATGGTGCGCTGCGCCGAATGCGGCGTGCATGCGCCGAAGGGCGACGCCGTCGCCGCAGGCGGCGAATACTTCTGCAGCACCGAGCACGCGCAGCGCCACGGCGCACGCGCGAGCGGCCACGACGCGCGATGAGCGACGCAGCGCTGCTGTCGGTCGACGCGCACGGCTGGGTGCGCGAAGCGCGCCACGCGCCTTCGCCGAATGTCGAGGCGCGGCCCGCGGGCGCGGTGCCGACGCTCGTCGTCGTCCACAACATCAGCCTGCCGCCCGGCGAGTTCGGCGGCGACGCGATCGAGTCGCTGTTCCTGAATCGCCTCGATTGCGATGCGCACCCCTATTACCAGAGCCACCTGCGCGGCGTGCGCGTGTCCGCGCACTTCCTGATCCGTCGCGACGGCGAACTCGTGCAGTTCGTGTCGTGCGACGAGCGCGCATGGCATGCGGGCGCGTCCGAGTTCTTCGGCCGGCCGAGCTGCAACGACTTCTCGATCGGCATCGAGCTCGAAGGCGCGGACGACGTGCCGTTCGACGCAGCGCAGTACGCGACGCTTGGCGTGCTCGCACGCACGCTCGCCGCGCGCTACCCGATCGACGCGGTGGCCGGGCATTCCGACGTCGCGCCGGGCCGCAAGACCGACCCGGGGCCGCGCTTCGATTGGCAACGCTTCGCAGGCGATGCCGGCTTTTCCGCCGAATACTTTCCTTTCCGTCAGCACTGAGCGCAGGGTTTTTTGACCGGGGAAAGTTTTTTCTCCGACCAATGCCTTGTCGTGTCTGCACGCGAGCGATGTCAAGACCTCCATCGCAAATTATCCGTTTTGACCTCGTCCGAATGTCCACTATACTTGGTGCCAGTTGAGCGGTTCTGTACTAGATATAGTGTGTGTCGCAGGGGAAACCCGAGCGGCACCGGCCGGCGGGCAACGCCGGCGGACAGGGTTCTCAGGGCGGCGCGCCAGGCCGGGCGGTCCGGGCGTCGCGATCAAGCGCAGCGAACTTCGACGGGGCAGGTATTCATGACGAAGCACACGACCGGACCGGTTGTCGCGCATCGACCGAACCGGCTTCCCCGACGCATCGCTCGCCTCTTACCGCTCGCGCACCCCAATGCGCAGCGTTCGTTTTAATCCGCGGTTCTCTCCGCACCATCCAACACCAGGAGCTTTGCACATGCAAACCACCGACAACGCGACGTCCCAGTACGAGAGCGCCTCGAGCCGTCCGCTCGGCGGGACCGAACAGGGCGCGCAGGCGCTCGCGCCGCAGGCCACGTTCGCCGACTACAAGGTGATCCGCCGCAACGGCAGCGTGGTGTCGTTCGAGCCTTCGAAGATCGCGATTGCGGTGACCAAGGCTTTCCTGGCCGTCAACGGCGGGCAGGGCGCGGCATCGGCGCGCGTACGTGAACTCGTCGAGCAGCTGACGCACAACGTCGTGCGCGCGCTCGTGCGCAGCCGTCCGAACGGCGGTACGTTCCATATCGAAGACATCCAGGACCAGGTCGAACTCGCGCTGATGCGCGGCGGCGAGCACAACGTCGCGCGTGCGTACGTGCTGTATCGCGAGAAGCGTCACCTCGAGCGCCAGCATGCGGGCGAGGAAGCAGCGGCAGCAGGCGGCGAGTCGAGCACCGGCATCAACGTCGTCGACAACGGCGTCGCGCGCCCGCTCGACCTGAACGCGCTGCGTGCGCTGATCGTGTCGGCATGCGACGGCCTCGGCGCTGCGGTTAACCCTGACCCGATCGTCGCGGAAACGGTGAAGAACCTGTACGACGGCGTGCCGATGAGCCAGGTCTACGACTCGGCGATCCTCGCTGCGCGCACGATGATCGAAAAGGATCCGGCGTACAGCCAGGTCACGGCCCGCATCCTGCTGCACACGATCCGCCGCGAGATCCTCGGCGAGGAAGTGGTCCAGGCCGAGATGTCGACCCGCTACGCGGAATACTTCCCGCAGTTCCTGAAGCGCGGCGTCGACGCCGGCCTGCTCGACGACAAGCTGCTGCAGTTCGACCTGAAGCGTCTGGGCGAAGCGCTCGACGCGAACCGCGACCTGCAGTTCGGCTACCTCGGCCTGCAGACGCTGTACGACCGCTACTTCCTGCACGTCGAAGGTTCGCGCATCGAAATGCCGCAGGCATTCTTCATGCGCGTCGCGATGGGCCTGTCGCTGAACGAGATCGACCGCGAAACGCGTGCGATTGAGTTCTACAACGTGCTGTCGAGCTTCGACTTCATGAGCTCGACGCCGACGCTGTTCAACTCGGGCACCCACCGCTCGCAGCTGTCGTCGTGCTATCTGACGACGGTCGCGGACGACCTCGACGGCATCTATGAAGCGCTGAAGGAAAACGCACTGCTGTCGAAGTTCGCCGGCGGTCTCGGCAACGACTGGACCCGCGTGCGTGCGCTCGGCTCGCATATCAAGGGCACGAACGGCAAGTCGCAAGGCGTGGTCCCGTTCCTGAAGGTCGTCAACGACACGGCCGTCGCGGTCAACCAGGGCGGCAAGCGCAAGGGCGCGGTGTGCGCATACCTCGAATCGTGGCACCTCGACATCGAGGAGTTCCTCGAGCTGCGCAAGAACACCGGTGACGATCGCCGCCGTACGCACGACATGAACACGGCGAACTGGATTCCCGACCTGTTCATGAAGCGCGTGATGGAAGGCACCGACTGGACGCTGTTCTCGCCGTCGACCTGCCCGGACCTGCACGACAAGTTCGGCGCCGAGTTCGAGGCGGCTTACACGGCTTACGAAGACAAGGTCGCGCGCGGCGAGATCAAGCTGTTCAAGAAGATCCCGGCGCAGCAGCTCTGGCGCAAGATGCTCGGCATGCTGTTCGAGACGGGCCACCCGTGGATCACGTTCAAGGATCCGTGCAACGTGCGCTCGCCGCAGCAGCACGTCGGTGTCGTCCACTCGTCGAACCTGTGCACGGAAATCACGCTGAACACGAGCGACACCGAAATCGCGGTGTGCAACCTGGGCTCGGTGAACCTCGTCGCCCACCTGGTGAAGCAGGCCGACGGCAGCTACGCGCTCGACCACGACAAGCTGAAGCGCACGGTCAGCGTCGCGATGCGCATGCTCGACAACGTGATCGACATCAACTACTACGCGGTGCCGAAGGCGCGTAACTCGAACCTGAAGCACCGCCCGGTCGGCATGGGCATCATGGGCTTCCAGGACTGCCTGCACCTGCTGCGCACGCCGTACGCGTCGGACGCGGCGGTCGAGTTCGCCGACCGTTCGATGGAAGCGGTCTGCTACTACGCGTACTACGCGTCGACCGAGCTGGCCGAGGAACGCGGCCGCTACTCGAGCTACCGCGGCTCGCTGTGGGATCGCGGCATCCTCCCGCAGGACACGCTGAAGCTGCTGACGGAAGCGCGCGGCGGCTACGTCGAGGTCGACACGTCGGAGTCGCTCGACTGGACGACGCTGCGTTCGCGGATCGCCGCGCATGGCATGCGCAACTCGAACTGCGTCGCGATCGCCCCGACGGCGACGATCTCGAACATCATCGGCGTGTCGGCGTGCATCGAGCCGACCTTCCAGAACCTGTACGTGAAGTCGAACCTGTCGGGCGAATTCACGGTGGTCAACGAGTACCTCGTTCGCGACCTGAAGGAACGCGGCCTGTGGGACGAAGTGATGGTCGCCGACCTGAAGTACTTCGACGGCATGCTGTCGCGCATCGACCGCATCCCGGCCGATCTGCGCGCGATCTACGCGACCGCGTTCGAAGTCGACCCGACGTGGCTGGTCGAAGCGGCATCGCGTCGCCAGAAGTGGATCGACCAGGCGCAGTCGCTGAACATCTACATGGGCGGCGCGTCGGGCAAGAAGCTCGACGAGGTCTACAAGCTCGCATGGCTGCGCGGTCTGAAGACGACCTACTACCTCCGCACGATGGCGGCGACGCACGTCGAGAAGTCGACGGTCGCACACGGTGCGCTGAACGCAGTGCCGACGAGCGGTGCGGGCAGCGGCGGCTCGAGCAGCGGCGGCGCGCAAGGCGCTGCAGGCGGCTTCGGTGCGGCAGGCGGCGATGCATCGTCGGGCGCGGTCAATGCGGCACCGGCGCTGGCGCCGGTCGAGGCAGACGGTCCGGTGTGCACGATGCGTCCGGGCGATCCGGGCTTCGACGAGTGCGAAGCCTGCCAGTAACGCGGCGCGCATGACCTGAAGAAGGTTCGGGCGGCGCGCACGACAACCGATCGAGGTTGAAGTGTGCGCCGCTCTCAACTAAAAAAATGATAAGGAATCTGTAACGCGGCACTTGCGTTGCAGGCAGTGACAAGCGATCGAAACATCCCCGACGACGTCGCGTTTCGATCAGCGTTCGATGCGTCGAGCGCACCTCGCGAACCATGCGCGTCACGCGTCGCGCTCTGCATGAACGACGATGCGTTGCTCAAAGTGTTGTATCGAGGTCGCAACGCGAATCGAAAAAAGGATTTTTCGTGAGCGAACCCTTTTATCGCTCAGGAAAAGATGGTACAAACCGTTCTAAATTGATGGTGAGAATTTATGCTCAACTGGGATGACGAGAAGACTGCCGTAACCCCCGCGAGCGGAGCGCAGCAAAACGCGTTGCGCACCTCCGCAGGGATGGCTGTCGGAATGCAGGCTGCAGCGTCTGCCGCCCATCAGGTCCGTGACATTTTCGAAGGCGATCTTGCGGTGCCCCCGCGAGCATCGGCTGTTCCCGCCGGCGGTTCGGAAGCGCGGGTCAATGTCGCCGACAAGCGCATCATCAACGGCCAGACTGACGTCAATCAGCTGGTGCCGTTCAAGTACAAGTGGGCGTGGGAAAAGTATCTGGCGGGCTGCGCGAACCACTGGATGCCGCAGGAAATCAACATGTCCCGCGACATCGCACTGTGGAAGGACCCGAACGGTCTGACCGAGGACGAGCGCCGCATCGTCAAGCGCAACCTCGGCTTCTTCGTGACGGCCGATTCGCTCGCGGCGAACAACATCGTGCTCGGCACGTACCGCCACATCACGGCGCCCGAGTGCCGGCAGTTCCTGCTGCGCCAGGCGTTCGAAGAGGCGATCCACACGCACGCGTACCAATACATTGTCGAATCGCTCGGTCTCGACGAAGGCGAGATCTTCAACGCGTACCACGAGGTCACGTCGATCCGCGCGAAGGACGAATTCCTGATCCCGTTCATCCATACGCTGACGGACCCGGCCTTCAAGACCGGCACGCTCGAAGCGGATCAGAAGCTGCTGAAGTCGCTGATCGTGTTCGCCTGCATCATGGAAGGCCTGTTCTTCTATGTCGGCTTCACGCAGATTCTCGCGCTCGGCCGCCAGAACAAGATGACGGGTGCTGCAGAGCAATATCAGTACATCCTGCGCGACGAGTCGATGCACTGCAATTTCGGCATCGACCTGATCAACCAGATCAAGCTCGAGAACCCGCATCTCTGGACCGCGGAATTCCGCGCCGAGATCCGCGAGCTGTTCAAGCAGGCTGTCGAACTCGAATACCGCTACGCCGAGGACACGATGCCGCGCGGCGTGCTGGGTCTGAATGCGTCGATGTTCAAGAGCTATCTGCGCTTCATCAGCAACCGCCGTTGCCAGCAGATCGGCCTCGACCCGCTGTACCCGAACGAGGAAAACCCGTTCCCGTGGATGAGCGAGATGATCGACCTGAAGAAGGAACGCAACTTCTTCGAGACGCGAGTGATCGAGTATCAGACGGGCGGCGCGCTGTCCTGGGAATAACCCGCAGCAGCGAACCCGTCACATGATGGAGCAGCCGGTGGCCTCTCGGCCCCGGCCCAAGGTTTAGGAGCAAGAACGCCTGATGCAAAGCATGCCCGGTGCCTTAACGGCCCAACGACATGATCGGCACTTTGCGAACCCTTCAGTGGGATGGGCAAACTTCCCTCCGGAAAAAGCGGACGGCCGTGTGGCGGTCCGCTTGATCAAGCGATTAGGGGTGGCGGCGCGAGGTGCGCCGGCTACCGACTTGATTTGGCGCGCGAGGCCATGGGGTCACGCGCGCCATACCGTATTCATTAGCGTAAGCGCGCGGTATCCGCGTACGCCGATGAATAGCCCGCTTCGAAGCGCACGTCCTGAACAGCGTCCGCGGGAAGCGGGTTTTGACGAAGGGTGTAGTTTGAACTGACTCTCATCTGAACCTGAAGGAGAACAACATGGCTACTGCCAAGAAGAAACCGGCTGCTAAGAAGGTTGCTGCCAAGAAGACCGTTGCGAAGAAGGCTGCGGCTCCGGCGAAGAAGGCCGCTGCAGTGAAGAAGGTTGCTGCCAAGAAGGTCGCGGTGAAGAAGGTTGCCGCGAAGAAGGCCGCACCGGCGAAGAAGGCCGCTGCGAAGAAGGTCGCGGCCAAGAAGGTCGCAACGAAGAAGGTTGCAGCCAAGAAGGTTGCTGCTAAGAAGGTCGCGGTGAAGAAGGTTGCCGCGAAGAAGGCCGCACCGGCGAAGAAGGCCGCAGCGAAGAAGGTTGCAGCCAAGAAGGTCGCAGTGAAGAAGGTTGCTGCGAAGAAGGCCGCACCGGCGAAGAAGGCAGCTGCGAAGAAGGCCGCGCCGGCGAAGAAGGCTGCTGCCAAGAAGGCTGCGCCCGCCAAGAAGGCTGCCCCTGCGAAAAAGGCTGCCGCACCGAAGGCTGCTGCCCCTGCGAAGAAGGCTGCTGCTCCGAAGAAGGCCGTCGTGAAGAAGGCTGCACCGGCAACCACCGCGTCGACCGCATCGGTTGCGCCGGCATCGGGCGTGAAGACCGCGCTCAACCCGGCAGCGGCATGGCCGTTCCCGACCGGCAGCCGTCCGTAATCGCGGCTGACCAGTACCACCCGGACACTCACGTGGTGTCCGCGGGTTGAGTAGCGCTACTCAATCGATCCCGCCATCTGGCTCAGGTGGCGGGATTTTTTTCGTCCGTATTCATCGAAGCGCCGGCCGGCGGCCGGCAGCGCATTGCGGACAAAAAAAACGCATGTGCAGCTTCGCACATGCGTTCGACCGCGGCTTGCGCCGCGTGCTGAGGATGCTCGTTAGTGCGTGACGCGCGTGACGCCGCCGCTCGACAGCAGCCGCACACGCTCGCCGGCGCGGAACATTTCGCCGCTTGCCGCTTGCGTGATCGAGCGCAGGTCGCCGTTGTCGAGGCGCACGGTGATTTCGACACCGTTTGCCGTGCTGAGGTTTTCGCCGACCGCGTTGCCGGCGACCGCGCCGACGAGACCGCCCGCGATGGCCGTCAGGATCGATCCCTTGCCGCCGCCGATCGCGCTGCCCGCGACTGCGCCGAGCGCACCGCCGCCGAGCGTGCCGATCGCGCTGCCGCCGCCGTCGGACTGGATGCGCACCGCGCGGACGCTTTCGACCGTGCCCATGCGCACCGTCTGTTCGCGCTGCGCCTGGCCGACGCTATAGACATCCGCCGAGCCCGGCGCCGTGAAGCAGCCGGCGAGCGTCAGCGTGGCCGTCAGCATGGCCGCGAGCGTGAGGGTTTTCTTGGTCAACATCTTTGCTCTCCCACAATATTCATTTGAGACTGTAACCGAAGGCAGCCTCGAAGCGCGCGTCGATTTCGGCGCGCGTCAGTGCGTAGGTCTGGGGCCCCTGGTGGGCGATCTTGATCGAGCCCATCAGGCTCGCGAGGCGGCCCGTGGTTGCCCAGTCGAGGCCGTTCTCGATGCCGTACAGCAGGCCGCCCCGGAACGCGTCGCCGCAGCCGGTCGGATCGACGACACGTTCTGCTTGCACGACCGGAATCTGTTCTTCGCCGTTTTTGTGAAGAATGGTGGCACCGTGCTCGCCGCGCGTGATGATCAACGCCTGAACCCGGCTGGCGATTTCCTGTTCGGACCAGCCCGTCTTGTCGCTGACGAGCTTGCCCTCGTAGTCGTTGACCGCGACGAAGGTCGCGAGTTCAATGATGCGGCGCAGCGTCGCGCCATCGAACAGCGGCAGCCCCTGGCCCGGATCGAAGATGAACGGGATGCCGGCCTTCGCGAATTGCTCGGCGTGCTGGACCATCCCGTCGAAGCCGTCCGGCGCGACGATGCCGAGCTTCACGCCCGGCACTTCGTCCGCGCGGTTCAGGTGCGACTCCATCATCGCGCCCGGGTGGAATGCGGTGATCTGGTTGTTCTCGAGATCGGTCGTGATCATTGCCTGCGCGGTGTGCGTTTCAGGCACCACGCGCACGCTGGCCTTCGACAGGCCGAGGCTGTCGAGACGCTCGAGATAGCGATCGGCGTCGTTCGCGCCGACCGTCGCCATGATGCGCGCGTCGCCGCCGAGCATGTGCAGCGCGTAAGCGATGTTCCCCGCGCAACCGCCGAATTCGCGACGCATCGTCGGCACGAGGAAGCTCACGTTCAGAAGGTGAACCTGGTCGGGCAGGATGTGCTCGCGAAACCGGCCTTCGAAGGTCATGATGTTGTCGTAGGCGAGCGAGCCGCAAATCAGCGTAGTCAAGGCGTGCGTTCCTGTAGAGAGCAAAGGGAAGCGGCCGCCCGGCCGGTGCGCGCAGACCGTCGGGCCTCGCGCGGCAGGGCCGGGCGGCAGCGGATTACTTCAGTGCGGCGAGCGCTGCGTCGTAGTTCGGCTCGTCCTTGATCTCGCCGACGAGTTGCGCGTGGATCACCTTGTCCTGCGCGTCGAGCACGACGACCGCGCGGGCCGTCAGGCCGTTCAGCGGGCCGCTCGTCACGTCGACGCCGTAGGCGTTCGCGAATGCGCGGCCGCCGCGGAACGTCGAAGCCGTCACGACGTTCGCGAGGCCTTCGGTCGTGCAGAAGCGCGTGGCGGCGAACGGCAGGTCGCCGGACACGACGACCACGACCGTGTCGTCGAGCGACGACGCGGCTTCGTTGAACTTGCGGGTCGACGTCGCGCAGGTCGGCGTGTCGAGGCTCGGCACGATGTTCAGCACCTTGCGCTTGCCGGCGAAGCTGGCGAGCGACAGGTCGGCGAGATCCTTGCCGACCAGCTTGAAGTCGGGGGCTTGCGAGCCGACGGCCGGGAACGTGCCGGCGAGATCGATCGGGTTGCCACCCAGCGTAACTTTGCTCATGTTCGTGCTCCGAAATAGCGCGCCGCTGCGGCGCGCGGGTTGAGACGGCGCGCATGCGCGCGCCGCGGGGCGTCACGGATAGAAGATCTGGACGCGGAAATTCGAGGCGGGCGCGCCGTTCGTGTCGAGACGGACGACCATCGTCTGTGTCGTGCCGGGCGGCAGCCCGGCGTCGATCGGCGTGCCCGGGCGCACGTAGTCGCGCGGCGCGAGCACACGGCGCACGGTCACGTGATTCGTGTCGTCGAGCAGCGTCAGCTCGAGCGACGGGTAGGCGAGCGCGACGCGGTAGCGGTTCGTCAGCGGCACCTTCAGCTCCAGCACGCGCGGGCCGTCGAGCTGGCGCAGGTCGGTCGCGTCGAGCCGCAGGCCGTCGATCGCGCGCGGCGGCGCGACCTTGCAGCCGAGCGGCGCGCACGCCTGGCGGAACCAGCCCTGCGTGACGGGCCAGTAGATCATCACGATTTCGCGCTGCCACCACGCAAGCTGCGCGACGAGCAGCACCGCGAGCGCGGCGGCGACGAGCCCGCCGAAAAAGCCGCCGAGCATCCCGCGGCGCTGCGGCGCGCGCGTCTCGCGCGTGACGGCGAAGTGCGGGCGGTCGTCATCGGTCAGTGCGGCGGGGAAGGGGACGGCCAGTTGGACGGCCGGTTCGCTGGCGGCCGCGGCCGGTGCGGCGGTGCGTTCGCCGGCGTGGGTGTCGGGTCCGGATGCGGGTTCGGATGCGGCTTGCGCCGGCCTGAACGCGAAGCGCGGTTCGCGCGGTGCGTGCTCGTCGTCGGGCACCGCGAAGCGCGCGTTGCCAACCGGTTCGGCGGGCTCTGCTGCGGCTTGTTCGGCCGATGGCGTGTGCGCGACGAAGCGCGGTTCGCGCAGGTCGGGCTCGGCAGTCGGCGCAGCCCGCGACGTGCCCGATGCGTCGGTTTCGTGCGGCGTCGCTTCCGGTTCGGCCGGATGCGCGACCGCGGCGTGCAGCTCGGCAGGGGCGGAGGCGATCGGTGCGGGCGTGCCGGACAAGTGAACGACACCGGCCTCCGTGGCCGGCAGCGCGAGCGGCACCAGCGGCTCGGCGCGCACGGTCTGTCCGGTGTGCTGCAGGGACGGGTCGACACCGGCATCGAGCCACGGCGCCCACATGTCCCAGCCTTCCGGCTTGTAGTCGGTATCGGACGCCGACCCGACCGGTACGTCGGTGGCGAAGAGCCGCGCGGGCGCGACGTCGTGTTGCAGGGTGGCGGCCGGCTCGGCCGGCCCCGCTTCGGTCAACGCCGGCTCGGGCTGCTGCGCCGGGTCGGGCACGAGCGACTGCGATGCGTTGAAGACCTGCTGGCAGTGTCCGCAACGCACGAGCCCGTCATGCAGCGAGAGCTGTTCCTGCTGCAGCCGGAAGACGGTTTCGCAATGAGGGCAGCGCGTCGCAAGAAGCATGTCGAGCCGGGCGGCCTGCTGGCCAGAGTGAAGGACAGCGCTATTCTAATGGCTTTCCCGCCGGGTTCCGGCGAGGCATACCCAACCTTCGTGTTCGCGCCAGACCGAGATGTCGACGTAGCGCGCATAGACGGCCGCGACTTCGTCCGCCTGGCGTGCGAGCACGCCCGACAGCGCGATGCGCCCGCCCGGTTTCACCTTCGATGCGAGCATCGACGCCATCAGCTTCAGCGGGTTCGACAGGATATTCGCGACGACGATGTCGAATTCGCCGGCCGGACATGCGTCGGGCAGCCCGTACGTGACATCCGCATGGTTGCGTTCGCTGTTCTGCCGCGCCGATTCGACCGCTTGGCGGTCGATGTCGATGCCGACCACGGGGTTCGCCCCGCATTTCTGCGCGAGGATCGCGAGGATGCCCGAGCCGCAGCCATAGTCGAGTACCGACTGGCCGGGCTTCACCGACTGTTCGAGCCATTCCATGCACAGGCGCGTGGTCGGGTGGCTGCCGGTGCCGAAGGCGAGACCGGGGTCGAGTTCGAGGATCAGCGCGTCGGGGTCGGGTGCGTCGTGCCACGACGGCACGACCCAGATCCGCTCGCCGATCGGAATCGGCTCGAATTGCGACTGCGTGAGCCGCACCCAGTCCTGTTCCTCGACTTCACGCACGTCGAACTTCGGTGTCTCGGCGACGCCGATTTCGTTCGCGGCCGCCGCGAGCAGCACGGCCGGCTCGTGATCGGGCGACAGCAGCGCGATCACGCGCGAGTGCTGCCACGCGGTGCGTTCGGGAACCAGGCCCGGCTCGCCGAAGAGCGGCTGCTCGTCGGGCGTGTCGGCGTCGGCGTCCTCGACGGACACCGACAGCGCGCCGAGTTCGAGCAGTGCGTCGGACAGCGCCTCCGCATGCTCACGGGCCAGTTCGACGACGAGTTCGCGATAGCTCATGCTTACGCTTCTTCCGGTGCGACCTGCTGCTTCTGGGCGAGCCGGTGTTCGAGGTAATGGATGCTGGTGCCGCCCTCGACGAACTTCGAGTCGATCATCAGCTCGCGGTGCAGCGGGATGTTGGTATGGATGCCTTCGACGACCATTTCCGACAGCGCGATGCGCATCCGGCGGATCGCCTGGTCGCGCGTCGCGCCGTAGGTGATCACCTTGCCGATCATCGAATCATAGTTCGGCGGCACGAAATAGCCATTGTACGCATGCGAGTCGACGCGCACGCCGGGGCCGCCCGGCGTATGCCACGACGTGATCCGGCCCGGCGACGGCGTGAACTTGAACGGATCTTCCGCGTTGATCCGGCATTCGATCGCATGTCCGCGGAACTGGATGTCGCGCTGGCGCAGCAGGAGCTTCTCGCCGGCCGCGATGCGGATCTGTTCCTGCACGATGTCGACGCCCGTGATCATCTCCGACACCGGGTGCTCGACCTGCACGCGCGTATTCATCTCGATGAAGTAGAACTCGTTGTTCTCGTACAGGAATTCGAAGGTGCCCGCGCCGAGGTAGCCCATCTTCTTGCACGCGTCCGCGCAGCGGTCGCCGATACGCTCGATCAGGCGGCGCGGAATGCCGGGCGCCGGCGCTTCCTCGATCACCTTCTGGTGACGGCGCTGCATCGAGCAATCGCGCTCGCCGAGCCAGATCGCGTTCTTGTGCGCGTCCGACAGCACCTGGATTTCGATGTGGCGCGGGTTCTCGAGGAACTTCTCCATGTACACCTGCGGGTTGCCGAACGCACGGCCGGCTTCCTCACGGGTCATGTTGACCGCATTCACGAGCGCGGCCTCGGTGTGCACGACGCGCATCCCGCGCCCGCCGCCGCCGCCCGCTGCCTTGATGATGACCGGATAGCCGATCGCGCGCGCGATCTTCACGATCTCCTTCGGATCGTCCGGCAACGCGCCTTCCGAACCCGGCACGCACGGCACGCCGGTCTTGATCATGGTCTGTTTCGCGGTGACCTTGTCACCCATCAGGCGGATCGTTTCCGGACGCGGGCCGATGAACGTGAAGCCCGACTGCTCGACGCGTTCCGCGAAGTCGGCGTTCTCCGACAGGAAGCCGTAGCCGGGGTGGATCGCCTCGGCATCGGTGACTTCCGCGGCGCTGATCAGCGCCGGCATGTTCAGGTAGCTCAGGTTCGACGGGGCCGGGCCGATACAGACGGCTTCGTCCGCGAGGCGCACGTACTTGGCTTCCTTGTCGGCTTCCGAGTAGACGACCACCGTCTTGACGCCGAGCTCGCGGCACGCACGCTGGACGCGCAGCGCGATTTCACCGCGGTTGGCAATGAGGATTTTTTCAAACATAGCGAGTATTCGTCTCTTCGAGGGGCGCGCGAACGGCGCCTGGCGAGCATCGGCGGCGCGCGGCCGGGTGGGCCGCGCGGGGGACTTAGCCGATCACGAAAAGCGGCTGGCCGTATTCGACGGCCTGGCCGTTCTCGACGAGGATTTCCTTGATCACGCCGGCCTTGTCCGACTCGATCTCGTTGAGCAGCTTCATCGCTTCGATGATGCAGATGGTCTGGCCTTCCTTGACCGTGTCGCCGACCTGGACGAACGGGTCCGCGCCCGGCGACGGCGCGCGATAGAACGTGCCGACCATCGGCGACGTCACGACGTGGCCTTGCGGGACGGCCGGTGCGGCAACGCCTGCGGCGGCCGGCGCGGCAGCCGCGCCATCGGCCGGCAGCGCGACCGACGGGGCCGGTGCGCTGATCTGCGGGGCAAATCCGCCCGTCGGCTGGACATAGACCGGCGGCGCGTTCTTGACGATACGCACCTTGCCTTCGCCTTCCGTCACTTCCAGCTCGGAGATGCCGGATTCGGAGACGAGGTCGATCAGAGTTTTCAGCTTACGAAGATCCATCGGGAATTCCCCTTTCAATACGTAAAAGCGCCGGTGGGACCGGCGCTGAATCTAGATCGCGAAATCAGCCGCGCGACGCGCCTTGCAGCTTGTCCAGCGCGTACTCGAGCGCGTACAGATAACCTTTCCAGCCGAGCCCGCAGATCACGCCTTCGGCCTGGTCGGAAAAGTAGGAGTGGTGCCTGAACGCTTCGCGGCGATGCACGTTCGACAGATGAACCTCGACGAACGGGATGCCGACGCCGGCGATCGCGTCCCGGATCGCGACGCTCGTATGCGTATACGCGGCGGGATTGATCAGGATGAAATCGGTCTGTTCCTCTCGCGCGGCCTGGATGCGGTCGACGAGCGCGCCTTCATGGTTGCTCTGGAACGACGACAGTTCGGCGCCGGCTTCCTGAGCCCGCGCGGCAAGCGCCTGATCGATCTGCGCGAGCGTGACGCGGCCGTACACCTCCGGTTCCCGGGTGCCGAGAAGGTTCAGGTTGGGGCCGTGCAGCACCAGCAATCGTGTCATGGTCGCTTCTATTTCTGCGGAATTGCGCGAACTTTAGCGCTATTTAGAGAAATTTGTCTAGTTTTGCCGAACGACCGATCGCGCCGGACCTGCAAGAATTACCGGCGCGGCGGCAAAGTATCAGCGAATTCACGTGAATTTGCGGCGATCGACGCACAAATCGCCGCCAACGTGCGCGCGGCCGTTCGGGACGATCACAATGCGTCGAGGGTCTTTTTCAGCTCGGCCGGTTTGATTTGTCCTAATTTTGTCTCGCGAATCTTGCCGTTTTCGTCGATGACGACCGTAAACGGCAGCGCGCCGGCCGTATTTCCGAAATTACGGGCCAGATCGGCGCCCGCATAACCACTGACGAAAACCGGATAGTCGACCTTCACCTTCTGCAGAAAATTCTTCACGTTCTGGTCGGAATCGACGCCGATCCCGATGAAGCGAATGCCTTTCTGCCTGTATTGATGCGACAGCGCGACGAGTTCCGGCATCTCCTCGACACACGGGCCGCACCACGACGCCCAGAAATTGACCACAACCTTCTGGCCCTTGAAGGAAGCGAGCGATGCCGGCTTGCCGTCGACGCCGGTCAGCGACGCCGCCCACAGCTGTTCGACCGGATTGCCCTGTGCGGCGGGCGCCGCGACGGCGATGCCGTCGTCGGCGCTGCCGCCCCGGAACCAGTGGCCGGCGGCGATCCCGCCGGCGACGGCGGCCGCCGCGACCACCGCGAGCGCCAACATGCGTTTCATCATCATTCTTGAATCATTCCGGTTCGGAAGGAGCGTGGCCGGCTTCGAGCAGCACGCGCAAGGCGGCGGCGTCCGCGCGCGCGACCCGGCCGCGGGCATCGGCCTTGACCGCGCCGCGCAGGTCGTCGCTCGCGTAGAGCGCGACGTGAATGCCGATCGCGTCGACGTCACGCCGCGGGCGCCACAGGAAGCTGAGCGTCTCGACGTCGGCGCGGCCGGCGAAATGCCGCGTCTCGGACACGTCGTACTGAACGTTCTGGTTCAGCAGGTAGATCGCAACGTCCTTCGGGTTGTCGGTGAATATCTGCAAATGGATGTCCGAATGCGCGTTCGCGG
This sequence comes from Burkholderia sp. Bp9142, assembly GCF_003853415.1. Taxonomy (GTDB): domain Bacteria; phylum Pseudomonadota; class Gammaproteobacteria; order Burkholderiales; family Burkholderiaceae; genus Burkholderia. Next base: position 66,387 of record NZ_QTPP01000005.1, read on the forward strand.
TGCCGTTCAGCACCGCGCCCGTCACATACGGATTGAACTCGGCGAGCCGGCGCATCCAGTCGAGCGCGATCTCGCGCAGGCGGCGCAGTTCGTCCGGCTGCGTGTCGCTCTGGAACAGGGCGAGGTACTCGCGCAGTTCTTCCTCGATCAGGTCGTTATCCGGCAGCCATTCGCCGGCAACGCGCGTATCACCGAGCAGCTGGCGCGCGGCCTTGCGCTTCGCGCTGGCGTAATCGAGGCCGTCCTCCGCGATCAGGCGGGCGGCGGACTGGGCGATTTCCTCGCGGGCGCGCCGCGGGTCGACAAGGGGTTTGCGAGACATGATCCGGCAATCATACTCGATCGCCGCCACGCCCGAACGCGATGCGGCTGCGTGCCGCCCGCCGCGCCGGCCGGCATCCGGATCCGTCGTTCGGGCCGCCGGGCAGGGCGGACCGTCAGTTACAATAACGGTCTTTGTGTCGCGGCGAAAGTCGTTGGCCGGGTGGCCTGCCCGGCGTGCCGCAGACCTTCCTTTCCGAATCGACGGCGCCCGGCGGCGCGAAAGCATTCATCTATGCACATCCACATTCTTGGCATCTGCGGCACCTTCATGGGCGGTCTCGCCGTGCTCGCGCGCGAGGCGGGCCACACGGTGACGGGTTGCGACGCGGGCGTCTATCCGCCGATGAGCACGCAGCTCGAGGCGCAGGGCATCACGCTGATCGAGGGCTACGGTGCCGAGCAGATCGACCTGAACCCCGACCTGTTCGTGATCGGCAACGTCGTCACGCGCGGCAACCCGCTGATGGAGGCGATCCTCGATCGCGGCCTGCCTTACGTGTCCGGCCCGCAATGGCTCGGCGAGCACGTGCTGGCGGGCAAGTGGGTGCTGGCGGTCGCGGGCACGCACGGCAAGACGACCACGTCGTCGATGCTCGCGTGGCTGCTGGAAGATGCCGGCCTGAACCCGGGCTTCCTGATCGGCGGCGTGCCGCTGAACTTCGGCGTCTCGGCGCGGCTGACCGATTCGAGCTTCTTCGTGATCGAGGCCGACGAATACGATACGGCGTTCTTCGACAAGCGCTCGAAGTTCGTCCACTACCGGCCGCGTACCGCGGTGCTCAACAATCTCGAATTCGATCACGCCGACATCTTCCCGGATCTTGCCGCGATCGAAACGCAATTCCACCATCTCGTGCGCACCGTGCCGGGCGTCGGCCGGATCGTGACCAATGGCCGTTCGGATGCGCTGGAGCGCGTGCTCGCGCGCGGCTGCTGGAGCGAGGTCGAGCGCTTCGGCGTCGATGGCGGCTGGCAGGCGCTGCCGGCCGAGGACGGCGTGCCGGTCGACGAGCGGTTCGCGGTGTATCGCCACGCCGAGCGCGTCGGTGAAGTCGCGTGGCAGGTGCAGGGCGACCACAACCGGATGAACGCGCTCGCGGCGATCGCCGCCGCCCGCCACGTCGGCGTGCCGCCCGCGCAGGCCGCCGAATCCCTCGCCTCGTTCCGCAACGTGAAGCGGCGCATGGAAGTGCGCGGCAGCGTCGACGGCGTGACCGTCTACGACGACTTCGCGCACCATCCGACCGCGATCGACACCACGATCGCCGGCCTTCGTGCGCGCATCGGTCGTCAAAACTCCCGCATTCTGGCCGTGCTCGAGCCGCGCTCGAACACGATGAAGCTCGGCGTGATGAAGGCGCAACTGCCGGCAAGCCTCGCCGACGCCGATCTGGTGTTCGGCTATGGCGCGCCGACCGGGCGCGACGCGCTCGGCTGGAACCTCGGCGACGCGCTCGCGCCGCTCGGCGACAAGGCACGCGCGTTCGACGATCTTCATCTGCTGGTGAAGTCGGTCGTCGCGGCCGCGCGCCCGGGCGACCACGTGCTCGTGATGAGCAACGGCGGCTTCGGCGGCGTGCACCAGAAGCTGCTCGACGCGCTCGGGAGCCGCGCGTGATCCTGTACCTGCACGGGTTCCGGTCGTCGCCGGAGTCGCAGAAGTCGCGGCTGCTCGCCGCGCGCATGGCCGAACTCGGCCGTACGCACGAGTGGCGCTGCCCGTCGCTGTCGGTGTCGCCGCTCGACGCGATCGCCGTCGCGGAAGCCGAGGTGGCCGGTGCGCGCGACGTGACGGTGATCGGCAGCTCGCTCGGCGGCTACTACGCGACCTGGCTCGCCGAAAGGCACGGCTGGAAGGCCGTGCTGCTGAATCCGGCGATCGCGCCGCAGCGCGATCTCGAACAGCATCTGGGCGAACAGCCGTTGTGGCACGGCGGCGGCTCGATCGTCGTCGAACGCCATCACCTGCAGGAGCTCGATGCGCTGCGCGTGCCGGCGATTTCGCGGCCCGAACGCTACTATCTGTTCGCGGCGACGGGCGACGAAGTGCTGGACTACCGCGAGATGCTCGCCCATTACCCGGGCGCGAAAACGCGCGTGATCGAAGGCAGCGATCACGGAATCAGCGAATTTGCCGACTATGTCGACGACGTTCTCGCCTTTTGCGACGACAGAACGTCATGAACCCGGCGTCATGCCGATCGAATTCCCATCATCATGCGGCGCCGCCGGTGCGGCGCCCGGCAGTCTGAACGAGAGTACTGAGTGAACGTTTTCTTCGAGGAATCGGGCAGTTTCAAGGCGGGCAGCGTGCTGTCGCGCCAGGGCGACGCGTTTCAGGTCGAGTTGCCGGGCGGGCGGCGGGCGAAAGTGCGCGCAAAAGACGTGCTGATCGAATTCGAGAAGCCGGCCGCGGGCGAACTGATGCAGGAAGCCGACACGGCCGCGCAGCAGATCGACCTGGATTTCCTGTGGGAATGCGCGCCGGCCGACGAATTCGCGTACACGGCGCTGGCCGCGGAATACTTCGGCGCGACCTACGGCCCGGTCGAGCGCGCGGCGCTGGTGCTGCGGCTGCACGGCTCGCCCGTCTACTTCCGCCGCAAGGGGCGCGGCCAGTACCAGCGCGCGCCGGAAGAGCAGCTCAAGATGGCGCTCGCGTCGCTCGAGCGCAAGCGCCAGCAGGCGCTCGTCCAGGCGCAGTATGAAGAGGAGCTGAAGGCCGGCAAGCTGCCGGAGGCGTTCGCGGGCAAGGTGCTCGGGCTGCTGACGCGGCCGGACAAGAACGCGATCGAATACAAGGCGCTCGAGGCGGCGGCCGGTGCGCGCGGCGTGTCGCCGGCGCGGCTGATGCTCGATTGCGGCGGCATCGCGTCGCCGCGTGCGCTGCACGAGGCGCGCTTCCTCGCGGAATTCTTCCCGCACGGCACGGGCTTCCCGGCCGTCACGGTCGGCGCGCTGCCGGACGACCTGCCGCGCGCGGACGTCGAGGCGTTCTCGATCGACGACATCACGACGACCGAAATCGACGACGCGTTCTCGGTCGAGCACCTGTCCGACGGTCGCGTGCGGATCGGCGTGCACATCGCGGCGCCCGCGCTCGGTATCGTGCGTGGCGACGCGGTCGACGCGATCGCGCGCGCGCGCCTGTCGACCGTCTACATGCCGGGCGACAAGATCACGATGCTGCCGGACGACGTCGTCGACGTGTTCACGCTGAAGGAGGGCGATTACCGCCCGGCGCTGTCGCTGTACATCATCGTCAACCGTGAGACGCAGGACATCGTCGCGAACGAGACGCGCGCCGAACGCGTGTTCGTGAAGAACAACCTGCGCCACAACACGCTCGACGAGCTCGTCAACGAAGAGACGCTCGCGGCCGGCACCGGCGACTACCCGCACAAGGACGACATCGCCGTGCTGTGGCCGCTCGCGCAGGCGCTGTTCGAGAAGCGCCAGGTCGCGCGCGCGGGCTACGGCCTGAAGCGCGAAGTGCAGCGCAACACCGACTACAACTTCTACGTCGAAGGCGAGCACGTGTCGATCACGCCGCGCCGCCGCGGGTCGCCGCTCGACCTGATCGTGTCGGAGCTCGCGATCCTCGCGAACTCGACGTGGGGTGCGTTCCTGCACGATCACACGGTGCCCGGCATCTACCGTTCGCAGCGCGGCTTCGGCGCGCCGGGCCCGAAGCGCACGCGGATGCAGACGACGGCCGCGCCGCACGAAGGCCTCGGCGTCGCGCAGTACGCGTGGAGCACGTCGCCGCTGCGCCGCTACGTCGACCTCGTGAACCAGTGGCAGCTGCTCGCGTGCGTGCAGCACGGCGTCACCGCGAAGCTCGCCGCGCCGTTCAAGCCGAAGGACGCCGACCTGTACGCGGTCGTGCAGGGCTTCGACGACACTTATACCGCGTACGCCGACTACCAGCGCCGGATGGAATACTTCTGGTGCCTGCGCTGGCTCGCGCAGGAGCAGAAGAAGCAGGTGGTCGCGAGCGTCGTGAAGGGCGATCTCGTGCGTCTCGAGGACATTCCGCTGCTGCTGCACGTGCCGGGGCTCGGCGTGCATGCGCGCGGCACGCGCGTGCTGCTCGACGTGATGTCGCTCGACGAGCTGACGATCGAGGCATCGGTGCGGCTGCTGAACGTGCTCGACGCGCCGACCGTGACGAGCGGCGAAGCGGCCGACGACGAGGGTGAGGCCGAAGGCGGCGACGACACGCTGGTCGATGCGGAAGACGCGTCGGCGGAAAGCGAGGCCGAAGCGCTGGCCGAATCGGACGGCGTGACGGTCGATGGTGGCGATGCCGCGACCGGCAACGGCCAGGAAACCGAAGAGGGGCGCGCATCATGACCGCAAACGCGTCGACGAGCGGCGCCGACCGCTACGTGGTGTTCGGCAATCCGGTGGCGCACAGCAAGTCGCCGTTCATCCACGCGCAGTTCGCCGCGCAGACGGGCGAGGCGATCGTCTATGAGCACCGGCTCGCGCCGGTCGACGGTTTCGAGGCCGCCGTGCGTGCGTTCGTCGCCGAAGGCGGCCGCGGCGCGAACGTGACGGTGCCGTTCAAGCTCGACGCGCATGCGCTCGCCGACACGCTGTCGCCGCGCGCGGCGGCAGCGGGCGCGGTAAACACGCTGCGCATCGACGCCGACGGCCGCATCCATGGCGACAACACCGACGGCGTCGGCCTGGTACGCGACATCGAATTGAATCTCGGCGTGTCGCTCGCGGGCGCGCGCATCCTGCTGCTCGGTGCGGGCGGCGCGGCGCGTGGCGTCGTGCTGCCGATGCTCGAGCGCGCACCGCTGTCGATCACGATCGTGAACCGCACCGCGAGCAAGGCCGAGGCGCTCGTCGGCCAGTTCACGCAGGCCGCGCACGATGCGGGCTGCGTGCTGTCGGGCGGCGGCCCGGACGTCGTGCGCGCGGAACCGTACGACGTGATCGTCAACGCGACGGCCGGCAGCCTCGATGCGGCGCTGCCGGAGTGCGACGCGGCCGCGTTCGGTGCGGGCACGCTCGCGTACGACATGATGTACGGCGCGCAGCCGACGGTGTTCATGCAGCATGCGGCGACGCTCGGCGCGCGCACGGCCGACGGTCTCGGGATGCTGGTCGAGCAGGCGGCAGAATCGTTCTTCATCTGGCGCGGCGTGCGGCCGGACGGCGCACCGGTGCTGGCCGCGCTGCGCCAGGCGCTCGCGGCGGCCTGACCGGAGCGCGGCGGGTGGTGGCGGTAAGCGGCACGCAGCGCACGCGCACGGTCAGCCCGACCCGCTGGATCGTCTATGCGGGTTCGGTGTTCGCGGGCGCGTGGCTCGCGACGCAGTTGTTCTATCTCGTGCAGATCGCGCTGTGGTCGTACATCAATCCCGGTTCGACCGCGTTCATGCGCACCGACGCATGGTGGCTGTCGCGCGACAAGCCGCCCGCGCAGATCCAGCACCAATGGGTGCCGTACGACCAGATCTCGCGCAACCTGAAGCGCGCGCTGATCGCGTCGGAGGATTCGACCTTCGCGACCAACAACGGCTACGACGTCGACGCGATCCTGCAGGCGTGGGAGAAGAACAAGGCGCGCGGCAAGATCGTCGCGGGCGGCTCGACGATCACGCAGCAGCTCGCGCGCAACCTGTTCCTGTCGCGCGAGAAGAGCTACATCCGCAAGGGGCAGGAACTGATCGTCACGTGGATGCTCGAGACGGTGCTCGACAAGGAGCGGATCTTCGAGATCTACCTGAATTCGGTCGAATGGGGCCGCGGCGTGTACGGCGCCGAGGCCGCCGCACGCTATTACTACAGGATTCCCGCGAGCCGGCTCGGCGCGTGGCAGTCGGCGCGCCTCGCGGTGATGCTGCCGAAGCCGCGCTGGTTCGACGCGCATCGCGGCTCGGCCTACCAGGCGCAGCGCGCGGCCGTCATTGCCCGCCGGATGGGCGCGGCCGAGCTTCCTCAATCGCAGTGAGCGGCGCGATCGCGCCGTCGCATTGTCCGTTCCGTCGCCCGCGCGCCATTGCTGCGCCGCAGCGCATTCGTGTCGCCCGCTTGTCGGGCCGCATCCATTAGACGAAATCGTCTATTTCGCTTGACTGAGCAATGCCTGCGTCGGCGCGATTTTGTTGGTCGACATGGCACGAAATCCGCGTGATTTTAGTGTTTCCCGGTAAACGCGCAGACCGCTGAAAGGCAGCCGAAAAACGATGGTTCGCGAATCGAAGCATTCCTGAAAGGTGTGCACTGCACCGGCCATCAAGCCAATATTTCCAAATTTTTCAAAGCCGACCCGCTCGCGTATATTGGCCAGCGCCTCGGCTTATCGGCCGTAATCGAGGCGGGGGGCGGCCTATCCGGCTGCTCGACACAAAAAACATTCGAGAGAAGGAAGGCAACGATGCCAGCGAGCAAAGCGAAGCTGTTGTTGGGGGTTGTGTTCTCTTCGCTGATTCTGACGGCCTGCAACGACGACGTGACGTCGTCCGCCGCAGCAGGTACCGACAATTCAGCCGATCCCGCCGCGCAGGTGGACAGGCCGTACAACGATCCCAACCGTTATTCGTCGAGTGCGAGCGCGTCGCTCGACGCGTCCGCCGCGGTCGAAAAAGCCGCCGTCACGCATCACCAGATCACGCTGAACGGCCGGACGATCCGTTACACGGCCACGGCCGGCCACCTCGTCGCGCGCAATTTGCAGACGGGTGCACCCGAGGCATCGTTCTTCTACATCGCGTACACCGCCGACAACCAGCCCGCCGCGAAACGGCCCGTCACGTTCCTGTACAACGGCGGCCCCGGTTCCGCATCGGTATGGCTGCATCTCGGCTCGTTCGGTCCGAAGCGGATCCAGACGGGTGACCCGGACGCGAACACGTCGACGTTCCCGTTCGTCGACAACGCGGAAAGCCTGCTCGACACAACCGACCTCGTGTTCGTCGATGCGATCGGTACCGGCTTCTCCGAAGCGATCGCGCCGAACACGAACCAGACGTTCTGGGGCGTCGACCAGGACGCCGGCGCGTTCCGCGATTTCGTCACGCGCTACCTTGCCGTGAACCAGCGCAACGATTCTCCGAAATACCTGTTCGGCGAGTCGTACGGCACGCCGCGCACCGACGTGCTCGCGAACCTGCTGGAGACAGCCGGCGTGAAGCTCGCCGGCATCGTGCTGCAGTCGTCGATCCTGAACTACAACACGAACTGCGACATGGCGAGCGACTATGTCGGCAACTCGAACAACGGCGCGAGCCCGGTGAGCTGCGCGGGCTTCGTGCCGTCCTACGGCACGGTCGGCGCGTACTACCAGCTCGACAATCCGAACCCGTCGAGCCTGCCGCAATACGCGGACCAGATGCGCCTGCTGACGGCCGGCAGCTACGCGCCCGCCGTAAACGCATACCTTGCGGGCCATACGCCGCCGCCGTCGAGTCTCGTCACGACGATGGTGAATTCGACCGGCGTGAAGCAGTCGCTGTGGAATGCGGACTTCAACGTGGTCCCGACCTTCTTCGACAACAGCTTCCAGGTGTCGCTGATCCCGGGCACGCTGATCGGCCGCTACGACGCACGTGTGAACGTGCCGTCGTCGAGCCCGCTCGCCGCGGACGGCGACCCGTCGAGCACGTTCATCACGAAGCCGTTCACGGACACGATCGGCAGCTACCTGCCGAACGTGCTCAGGTACAGCGCACAGTCCGCGTATTCGCTCAGCAGCAATGCGATCCAGACCTGGGACTGGTCGCACGACGGCCTCGCGATGCCCGACACGATCCCCGATCTCGCCGCGGCGCTGACGCTGAATCCGTCGCTGAAGGTGTTGTCGCTGAACGGCTATCACGACATCGCGACGCCGTTCTACCAGACCGAGCTCGACCTCGCGCGGCTCGGATCGCAACCGAACCTGACGATCAAGGACTATCAGGGTGGACACATGGTCTATCTCGACGATACGTCGCGTCCGCAGGAGAAAGCCGACCTCGTGACTTTCTACAACGCGGCCGCGCACTGATGCGATGTGCGGGCCTGGCGACGCGCGCCCGTGGGCTCGCCGTTCGCCGGCCGTCGACGACCTCATTCCAGACTGGAGCCTGACATGAAGAAACGTTTCATCGTCGTTGCCGCGGCGCTTGCATGCGCCGGCGTTGCAGCATCCGCATCGGTGTCCGCGTTCGCGCAGGCGAGCGACGCCGCCATCCCGGCACGCGCGCGCCAGGCGCAGCTCGGCGATCCATACGTGCCGCCGGCCGCGCGCAAGCCGACCGCCGGCACGCAGACGACCGGCGCCGCGCTGCATGCGCAGGTGGTGCGCAAGCTCGCGCGGCAGTTCGGCGCGGCCGATACGCAGAACACCGGTTCGATCACCGAAGCGCAGGCGCGCGCGGCCGGCCTCGGCTACGTCGCGAACCACTTCCGGCAGATCGACGCGACCGGTAGCGGCCGCGTGTCGTTCTCCGACGTGCAGCGCTACATGCAGGCGCGCGGCACGGACCAGCAGTAAGCGCGGCGCGCGTGGATAACGGGGGCGGAACCCGCGGCACGTCGGGTTCCGCCCCCGTGCACATGGCATGGCCGTTTTCTCATTATCTGGACAACGCATTCAAATATTGGAGGCGAGTGCGTGCGCTCCTACAATCCGAAGCACATCGACAGCTTCGGACCCACGCATCGCGCGGCGCCCGACGCACACGGAGACACATTCCATGAAGTTCGCCGGGCGCTTTCCTCGGTGCATCGACCGCCGCATTGCCGCGACGCCCGACCTCGTTCCGGCCTCGCGACCGCGGCTTCACCGATTCCGTTGAAGAAGCCTGTTCCATGACCAAGATGCCCGATTCCCTTGCTCTCGACGCCCGGCGCGCGACGCCGGACGATGTGCCGCTGACCGACAGCATCGGCGCGACCAGCACGCCGCTCGACCTTGCCGCGCAGCAGGCCGGCACGCAGACGCTGTTGCGCGGTCTCGCGATCCTCGAAGCGATCGCAAACGGCGCGCGCGACATGCGTGCGATCGGCGCGGCGCTCGGCACGACGCGCAGCACGACGCACCGCCTCGTCAGCAGCCTCGTGCAGGCGCGCTACCTGCGCCAGGTGCAGGGCGGCTACCTGCTCGGCCCGAAGCTGATCGAGCTCGGCACGATCGCGCTCGAGCAGATGCCGCTCACGGCGGTCGCACGGCCGCACCTCGAGGCGCTCGCGGAAGCGACGCTCGACACGATTCACCTCGGCGTGCGCGACGGCGACGACGTGCTGTACATCGACAAGATTCCCGGCACGCGCGGCCTTGAGATGCGTTCGCGCGTCGGCCACCGGATGCCGCTCGCGTCGACCGGCATCGGCAAGGCGATGATGCTCGATCTCGATCCGGACCTGTGGCGCTCGCTGTTCGAGGCCGCGCGGCGCGCGCTGGCCGGCGTCAATTTCAAGCCGGACAACCGCCCCGAGACGAGCGCGTTCCTGCAGCGCATGGCGCATTACGCGGCCGGCGGCTATACGTTCGACCTCGAGGAAAACGAGGCGTCGATCCGCTGCGTGGCCGCGCCGATCCGCGACGCATCGGGCGCGATCGTCGCGGCCGTGTCGGTCGCGAGCACGATCCCGTACATGCCGCACGACCGGATGGACGAACTGATTCCGCTCGTGCAGCGCGAAGCGCGAGCCATTTCCGCGGAGCTGGGCTGGAGCCCGCCGCAGGGTACCCGCAGGATCAAACGATGACCAATTCGACCCGGACCGCTCCGGACGCCAGTTCCGCCGCACCGTCGCTGATCGCGCTCGACTGGGGCACGACGTCGCTGCGCGCGTATCTGTTCGACGCGCACGGCGCGCTCATCGACACGCGCAGCCGCGCGGCGGGCGTGATGCACGTGCCGGCCGGCGGCGCGCGTGCATTCGACGTCGTGTTCGAGGAAGCGTGCGGCGACTGGCTCGACCGCGCGCCGGGCGTGCCGGTGCTGGCCGCCGGGATGGTCGGCAGCGCGCAGGGCTGGCGCGAGGCGCCGTACGTCGCGGTGCCGGCCGGCGCCGACGCGCTCGTCGCGGGCCTCGTCACGGTGACGACGGCGCGCGGCACGACGGTGTCGATCGTGCCGGGCGTGATCGCGGCGGGCGAACTGCCCGACGTGATGCGCGGCGAAGAAACGCAGATATTCGGCGCACTGGCGAACGATCCCTTGCTTGATGCCGATCGTTCAGGGGTACTGATCGGCTTGCCGGGCACGCATGCGAAGTGGGCATGGGTGAAGGACGGGCTCATCGAGCGCTTCCAGACCTTCATGACGGGCGAGCTGTTCGCGGCGCTGCGCGATCACACGATCCTCGGCCGCACGATGCGCGCGAGCGCGTTGCCCGACCGAGCGGCATTCGCGCGCGGCGTCGCGGTGGCCCGCGGCGCGCAGCACACGGGGCTGCTCGCGACGATCTTCAGCACGCGCACGCTCGGCCTGACCGACCGGCTTGCGCCCGACGCGCAGGGCGACTACCTGTCCGGTTTGCTGATCGGCCATGAATTGAACGCGCTCGACGCGATGCTCGCGGAGCGCGGCGTCGCGCTCGCGAACCAGCCGCTGCTGCTGATCGGCGACGACGGATTGTGTGCGCGCTACGTCGACGCGCTGCGCGTGTTCGGCTGCACGCATGCGCGTGTCGTCGCGCAGGCGACCGAGCGCGGCCTGTGGTGGATCGCGTCGCGTGCCGGACTCGTGCGCGCGGACGGCGAACCCGTCTGCGCCGATCAATGAACCGATTGAAGAGATTGAAGAGGAACTGCCGATGTCGTCCGACCTTAAGCTGCCCGCGCCGTACACGCCGCATCCCGCACTGATGCGTGCGTTCGACGCGTGCCCGCTGATCGCGATCATGCGCGGCATCACGTCCGCCGAAGCGGCCGACCACGGCCTTGCGCTGCATGAAGCCGGCTTCCGGATCGTCGAGGTGCCGCTCAACTCGCCCGATCCGTTCGGCAGCATCGCTGCGCTGCGCCGCGCGCTGCCGGACGACATGATCGTCGGTGCGGGCACCGTGCTGCGCGCCGAATTTGTCGACCGTGTGCAGGATGCCGGCGGCACGCTGATCGTGATGCCGCACAGCGACGCGGCCGTGATCCGCCGCGCGCGTGAGCGCGGGCTCGCGAGCGCACCGGGTGTCGCGACGCCGACCGAGGCGTTCGCCGCGCTCGCGAACGGCGCCGACGTGCTGAAGATGTTCCCGGCCGAGCAGCTCGGCGTGCCCGTCGTGAAGGCATGGCGCGCGGTGATCGATCGCGCGGTGCCGCTGATTCCGGTCGGCGGGATTGCGCCGGACAACATGCAGCCGTTCCTCGCGGCCGGTGCCAATGGCTTCGGCCTCGGCTCGGCGCTGTACCGGCCCGGCCAGTCGCCGGATGCGACCGCGGCGAATGCACGCGCGTTCCAGGCCGGCCTGCGCGCGGCGCGTAGCGGAGCCGCATGATGGGACGCCTCGCGGGCAAGGTCGCGATGGTGACGGGCGCGGGCCGCGGGATCGGCGCCGCGATCGCGCGGGCGTTCGCGCGCGAGGGCGCGGCCGTCGCGCTCGTCGACCTCGATTTCCCGCAGGCGCAGCGCGCGGCTGCCGCGATCGCCGACGACATCGACGGTGCGCGCGTACTGGCGCTGCATGCGGACGTCGCGCGGCAGGACTCGGTGCGCGACGCGCTCGCGCAGACCGAAGCCGCGCTCGGCACGCTCGACGTGCTGGTGAACAACGCCGGCATCAACGTGTTCGCCGATCCGCTGACGATGACGGACGACGACTGGCGCCGCTGCTTCGCGGTCGACCTCGATGGCGTGTGGCACGGCTGCCGCGCGGCGCTGCCCGGGATGGTCGAACGCGGTCGCGGCAGCATCGTGAACATCGCGTCGACGCACGCATTCCGGATCATTCCGGGCTGCTTTCCGTACCCGGTCGCGAAACACGGCGTGCTGGGCCTCACGCGTGCGCTCGGCATCGAATACGCGGCGCGCAACGTGCGCGTGAACGCGATCGCGCCCGGCTACATCGAGACGCAGCTCACGCGCGACTGGTGGGATGCGCAGGCCGACCCGGCCGCGGCGCGTGCCGAGACGCTCGCACTGCAGCCGATGAAGCGGATCGGCAAACCGGAGGAGGTCGCGATGACGGCCGTGTTCCTCGCGTCCGACGAGGCGCCGTTCATCAATGCCGCGTGCATCACCGTCGACGGCGGGCGCGCGGCGCTGTATCACGACTGACGCAACGATTCGAAAGACCGCACGTGCGACGGCCGCGCGCACGCTGCGTCGAAACCAACAAGCGGCTGCATCCCGTTCGATGAAGGAGACACTGGAGATGAAACGCAGAACGTTCGTAACGCTGGCCGCCGCGGCCGCGGTGGTAATGGGGAGCCCGGTCGCGCACGCGGCCGATCCGGTCAAGATCGGCTTTCTGGTGAAGCAGCCGGAAGAGCCGTGGTTCCAGGACGAATGGAAGTTCGCCGAGATGGCCGCGAAGGACAAGGGCTTCACGCTCGTGAAGATCGGCGCGCCGTCGGGCGAGAAGGTGATGAGCGCGATCGACAACCTGTCCGCGCAGAAGGTGCAGGGCTTCATCATCTGCACGCCGGACGTGAAGCTCGGGCCGGGCATCGTCGCGAAGGCGAAGTCGCACAACCTGAAGATGATGACGGTCGACGACCGCCTCGTCGACGGCGCGGGCAAGCCGCTCGAGGCGGTGCCGCACATGGGGATCTCCGCGTACAACATCGGCAAGCAGGTCGGCGACGGCATCGCGGCCGAGATCAAGAAGCGCGGCTGGAACATGAAGGACGTCGGCGCGATCGACATCACGTACGAGCAGCTGCCGACCGCGCACGACCGCACGAGCGGCGCGACCGACGCGCTGGTGGCGGCCGGCTTCCCGAAGGCGAACGTGATCGCGGCGCCGCAGGCCAAGACCGACACCGAGAATGCGTTCAACGCGGCGAACATCGCGCTCACCAAGAACCCGCAGTTCAAGCACTGGGTTGCGTACGGCCTGAACGACGAGGCCGTGCTCGGCGCGGTGCGCGCGGCCGAAGGGCGCGGCTTCAAGGCGGACAACATGATCGGCATCGGCATCGGCGGTTCCGAATCGGCGCTGAACGAGTTCAAGAAGCCGCAGCCGACGGGCTTCTACGGCACCGTGATCATCAGCCCGAAGCGCCACGGCGAGGAAACCTCGGACCTGATGTATGCGTGGATCACGCAGGGCAAGGCACCGCCGGCGCTGACGCTGACGACGGGCATGCTCGCGACGCGCGACAACGTGTCGAAGGTGCGCGAGGAGATGGGGCTCGCATCGAAGTAAGCGGCTTGCCGGCTGCCGCGGCGATGCGGCGGCCGGCGATCGATGGATCTGCAAGTGGGGAGACGACGTGTCAGCGGCACTGCGTTTTGACAATATCGGCAAGGTATTTCCCGGCGTGCGCGCACTCGACGGCATTTCGTTCGACGTGCATGCGGGCGAGGTGCATGGCCTGATGGGCGAGAACGGCGCGGGCAAGTCGACGCTGCTGAAGATTCTCGGCGGCGAATACCAGCCCGATGCGGGCAGCGTGCTGGTCGACGGCCAGCCCGTGCATTTCTCGAGTGCGGCTGCGTCGATCGCGGCCGGCATTGCAGTGATTCACCAGGAACTGCAGTACGTGCCCGACCTGACGGTCGCGGAAAACCTGCTGCTCGGCCGCCTGCCGAATGCGCTCGGCTGGGTGAGGAAAGGCGAGGCGAAGCGCCACGTGCGCGAGCGGCTCGCCGCGATGGGCGTCGATCTCGATCCCGACGCGAAGCTCGGGCGGCTGTCGATCGCGCAGCGGCAGATGGTCGAGATCTGCAAGGCGCTGATGCGCAACGCGCGCGTGATCGCGCTCGACGAACCGACGAGCTCGCTGTCGCATCGCGAGACCGAGGTGCTGTTCAAGCTGGTCGAGGACCTGCGTGCGCAGGGCCGCGCGCTGATCTACATCTCGCACCGGATGGACGAGATCTACCGGCTGTGCGACGCGTGCACGATCTTCCGCGACGGGCGCAAGATCGCGTCGCACGAATCGCTCGCCGACGTGCCGCGCGAGCGGCTGGTCGCAGAGATGGTCGGGCGCGAGATTTCGGACATCTACCATTACGCGCCGCGCGCGCTCGGCGACGTGCGGTTTTCGGCCGAAGGCGTCGACGGTCCGGCGCTGCGCGAACCGGCGAGCTTCTCGGTGCGCGCGGGCGAGATCGTCGGGTTCTTCGGGCTGGTCGGCGCCGGGCGCAGCGAACTGATGCGGCTCGTGTACGGCGCGGATCGGCGGCGCGCGGGCGAGCTGACGCTCGACGGCAAGCGCATCGACGTGAAGCGCACCGGCGACGCGATTCGTCACGGCATCGTGCTGTGCCCGGAAGACCGCAAGGAGGAAGGGATCATCGCGATGGCGTCGGTCGCGGAGAACATCAACATCAGCTGCCGCCGTCATTCGCTGCGCGCCGGGCTCTTCATCGACCGCAAGACCGAAAGCGCGACCGCCGACCGCTTCATCCAGCGGCTGAAGATCAAGACGCCGAACCGGCGGCAGAAGATCCGCTTCCTGTCGGGCGGCAACCAGCAGAAGGCGATCCTGTCTCGCTGGCTCGCGGAGCCCGACCTGAAGGTCGTGATCCTCGACGAGCCGACGCGCGGCATCGACGTCGGCGCGAAGCACGAGATCTACGACGTGATCTACCGGCTCGCGGAGCGCGGCTGCGCGATCGTGATGGTGTCGTCGGAACTGCCGGAAGTGCTCGGCGTGGCCGATCGCATCGTCGTGATGCGCGAAGGCCGCATCGCGGGCGAGCTGCCGCGCGAGCAGGCGAACGAGCACGCGGTGCTGAGCCTCGCGCTGCCGCAGACGAGCGTCGTCGAGGCGGCCTGACGCGGTGTCAGGTCGCCGCGGGCGACGCACGATATTCGAATCGATCACGCGCGGCGCGGGCCGCGCGATGCAGGAGCAGGAGACACAACCATGCAAGTCAGGGAAAACCTCGCCAGCGCAGCCGTGAAGCCGTCGGCCGACGCGCTGGTTCCACAGCAGAGCGACCGCCAGAAGTGGTGGCAGCACCTCACCGAATACAGCCTGATCGCGATCTTCGCGGTGATGTTCGTGACGATGTCGCTGACGGTCGATCACTTCTTCTCGATCGACAACATGCTCGGCCTCGCGCTGTCGATCTCGCAGATCGGGATGGTCGCGTGCACGATGATGTTCTGTCTGGCCTCGCGCGACTTCGACCTGTCGATCGGCTCGACCGTCGCGTTCTCCGGCGTGCTGTGCGCGATGGTGCTGAACGCGACCGACAACACGTTCGTCGCGATCGTCGCGGCGGTCGCGGCCGGTGCGGCGATCGGCTTCGTGAACGGCGCGGTGATCGCGTACCTGCGCATCAACGCGCTGATCACGACGCTCGCGACGATGGAAATCGTGCGCGGGCTCGGCTTCATCGTGTCGAAGGGGCAGGCGGTCGGCGTGTCGTCGGATACGTTCATCGCGCTCGGCGGGCTGTCGCTGTTCGGCGTATCGCTGCCGATCTGGGTCACGCTCATGTGCTTCATCGTGTTCGGCGTGCTGCTGAACCAGACCGTGTACGGCCGCAACACGCTCGCGATCGGCGGCAATCCCGAGGCGTCGCGTCTCGCGGGGATCAACGTCGAACGCACGCGCGTGTATATCTTCCTGATCCAGGGCGCGGTGACGGCGCTCGCCGGCGTGATCCTCGCGTCGCGCATCACGTCGGGCCAGCCGAACGCCGCGCAGGGCTTCGAGCTGAACGTGATCTCCGCGTGCGTGCTCGGCGGCGTGTCGCTGATGGGCGGCCGCGCGACGATCTCGGGCGTCGTGATCGGCGTGCTGATCATGGGTACCGTCGAGAACGTGATGAACCTGCTGAACATCGACGCGTTCTACCAGTACCTGGTGCGCGGCGCGATCCTGCTCGCGGCCGTGCTGCTCGACCAGCTGAAGAACCGCGGCGCACGCGACTGACCGATTCCACGGAGACGATTCGCATGACCATCGACACTTCCGCGCAGGATCCGCGCGCCGTGAGCGACGCGCGCCATGCGCGCTACCCGAGCCTCGAGGATCGCGCGGTGCTGATCACCGGCGGCGCGACCGGGATCGGCGCGGCGTTCGTCGAGCACTTCGCGCGGCAGGGCACGCGCGTCGCGTTCGTCGATCTCGACGCGCAGGCGGGCCAGGCGCTCGCGGAAAGCCTCGCGCAGAGGCCGGACGTGCGCCACGCGCCGCTGTTCCTCCCGTGCGACCTGACCGACATCGATGCGCTGCGCCATGCGATCGACGCGATCCGCGCACGGATCGGCGCGATCGCGGTGCTCGTGAACAACGCGGCCAACGATACGCGCCACGCGATCGGCGACGTGACGCCCGCGTCGTTCGACGCGGGCATCGCGGTGAACCTGCGCCACCAGTTCTTCGCCGCGCAGGCGGTGATCGACGACATGAAGCAGCGCGGCGGCGGCGCGATCATCAATCTCGGCTCGATCAGCTGGATGCTGAAGAACGGCGGCTATCCCGTCTACGTGATGGCGAAGGCGGCCGTGCAGGGGCTCACGCGCGGGCTCGCGCGCGATCTCGGCCCGTTCGGGATCCGCGTGAATTCGCTGGTGCCCGGCTGGGTGATGACCGACAAGCAGCGCAGGCTGTGGCTCGACGACGCGGGCCGGGCGGCGATCAAGGCCGGCCAGTGCATCGACGCCGAGCTGCTGCCGGACGATCTCGCGCGGATGGCGCTGTTCCTCGCGGCCGACGACAGCCGGATGATCACCGCGCAGGACGTGGTGGTCGACGGCGGCTGGGCCTGATTGCCGGTGTTCGTGTTCGCGTTCGCGCGGCGCCGCGCGACGTCCCGTATCGCTTCATCGACGAAGGAAAGGAGCTCACCATGACCGCCACGTCCTCGCACGCAGTGTCGTCCACGAGCCAGTCGCGCCGCGCGCGCCTGGCTGCCGCCGCACAGCCGGTCAGCGCCGGCCCGCAGACCGCCGCGTTCGCGCAGGGCGTCGGCGCCGCGCATGCGGCGGCCGTCACGCTGTCGAACGCGGCGCTGCGGCTCGACGTGCTGCCGCACCTCGGCGGCGGCATCGCGCGCTTTGACTGGCGTGGCGACCACGGCGTGCTGGTGCCGGTGTTCCGCCGCTGCGAGCACCCGGAAACGGCGACGGATCCGAACGCGCTCGCGTGCTATCCGCTGCTGCCGTACTCGAACCGGATCGGCAACGGCCGCTTCGAATGCGACGGGCGCAGCGTCGCGGTGCCGCGCAATCGCCGCGACGAGCCGCTGCCGATTCACGGCGACGGCTGGCTCGCGCCGTGGCAGGTGGACGACGCGACCGACACGACGCTGCAGCTGTCGCTCGATCGCGCGAGCGGCGCGCCTTACGCGTTTCGCGCGATCCAGTCGTTCGCGCTCGACGACACGACGCTGTCGATCGCGCTGACGATCGAGAATGCCGGGCGTGCACGGCTGCCGTTCGGGCTCGGCGTGCATCCGTTCCTGGTGCGCGACGACGCGACCGGGCTGGCCGCGGCCGCGGGCGGGCTGTGGCTGTCGGGTGCCGATTTCCTGCCGGTGCGGCACGTGAGCGTGCCGCCGGCCTGGCAGTTCGGTGTCGCTTATCCGCTGCCGGCGACGCTCGTCAATCATGCATTCACCGGCTGGGGCGGCCACGCGACGGTGAGCTGGCCGCGCCGCGGGCTGTCGCTGACAGTGGCGGCCGACGCCGATGCATATGTGCTGTATACGCCGCCCGGCGAGGATTTCTTCTGCTTCGAGCCGGTCGATCATCCGATCAACGCGGTGAACCTGCCGGGCGGCGCGGCCGCGCACGGGATGACGCTGCTCGCGCCGGGCGAGCGGCTCACGCGGCGTTTCGCGTTCACCGTCGAGCGCACCGATACGCGCGCCGATGCGGCCGCGCGCGAGGGACGCCGGCGACGCGGGTAAAATACGCGGTCTACCAACGGTTTGCCGCGAGTATCCGCCATGTCTTCCCCGCTTACTTTCATCGAATCGCTGCGCGCCGCGTGGCAGCGCACGAATTCGCTGCTGTGCGTCGGCCTCGATCCCGAGCCGTCGCGCTTTCCCGTGCAGTTCGACGGCCAACCCGACGCGATCTTCGAATTCTGCCGGCAGATCGTCGACGCGACCGCGCAGTATGCGAGCGCGTTCAAGCCGCAGATCGCCTACTTCGCCGCGCATCGCGCGGAAGACCAGCTCGAGCGCCTGATCGCGCACATCCACCTCCAGCATCCGGGCCTGCCCGTGATCCTCGACGCGAAGCGCGGCGACATCGGCAGCACCGCGGAGCAGTACGCGCGCGAGGCGTTCGAGCGCTATCGCGCGGATGCGGTCACCGTGAACCCGTACATGGGCTACGACTCGGTCGAGCCGTACTTCGAGCATGAAGGCAAGGGCGTGATCGTGCTGTGCCGCACGTCGAACCCGGGCGGCTCGGACCTGCAGTTCCTCGACACCAACGGCCGGCCGCTGTACCAGGTCGTCGCCGACCTCGCGGCGAACCAGTGGAATGCGAGGAACGGCCAGCTCGGCCTGGTGGTCGGCGCGACCTTCCCGAAGGAAATCGAGATCGTGCGCGGGATCGTCGGCGACATGCCGCTGCTGATTCCCGGCATCGGCGCGCAGGGCGGCGACGTGCAGGCGACCGTCAATGCGGGCCGCACCGCCGACGGCACCGGGATGATGATCAACTCGTCGCGCGCGATCCTGTACGCGAGCAACGGCGAGGATTTTGCCGAAGCCGCGGCGCTCGCCGCGCAGAAGACGCGCGACACGATCAACGCGCATCGCTGAAATATGGGCCGCCCGTCGGGGCGGCCCGCTCCGGCAGGCCCGCGAGCGCGAGCGCGGGTCGCCTTGTCCGTTGTTCCCCTCCGCTTTCGTCTCCGCCTGTTGCGGACGACGCTGCTGCGCAACCCGGCGACGGGCGCGTTGACGACGTCGCGGCTGCAGATCAAGGCCGGCAAGTACGACGAGGCCGCGAACCGCGATCTCGTGATCACGCCGTTCCTGATGAACCCGATGACGTGGTACGAAGGCAAGCTCGGCTCGATCGCGGGCTGGATCGACCAGTGGAAGAAGCCGGTGCTCGTCGCGGGCGACACGCCGAAATCGGACGGCTACATGCTGCTGAATGCAACCGACGTCGCGCGCGGCGGCGTGCGCGTGTGGGTGAACAAGAAGGACAGGCAGATGGCCCGGATCCGCGCGTGGTCGGACGAATCGGCCGCGCGGCAGAAGGCGCTCGGCCTGCCGGTCACGGCGGACAGGAACTGGATCGTCGTGAAGCCCGACGCGATCCAGTAAGCGGGGAGGGGCGCCGGCCGCCGCTGCCGGTGCGCCGGTGGTCAGCCTTCGCGCTCGTCGAGCAGCTTCAGCAGCCCGCGCAGCGCATGCGTGGCCGCCTGTGTGCGGATCTGCTCGCGGTCGCCCTTGAACACGCGCGTCTCGACGTCGGTATGCAGCCGGTTGCTCCATGCGAACGACACCGTGCCGACCGGCTTCTTCTCGCTGCCGCCCGCCGGGCCGGCGATGCCGGTGACGGACAGCGCGACCTGCGCGCGGCTGTTGCGCAGCGCGCCTTCGGCCATTGCGCGCGCGACCGGCTCGCTGACGGCGCCGTGCTTCTCGATCAGGTCGGACGGCACGCCGATCATCTCGGTCTTGGCCTGGTTCGAATAGGTGACGAAGCCGCGCTCGAACCACTGGCTGCTGCCGGAGATGTCGGTGATCGCGGCGGCGATCATGCCGCCCGTGCAGGATTCGGCGATGGCGAGCGACAGGTGCTCGTCACGCAGCTTGTTGCCTGCGCGGATCGCAAGCTGGTGGACGACGGAATCGGTTGGCATGCGCGTCGGGAAACGGGAGTCGGAAAACGGTCAGCCGATGACGGAGCGCCACAGGGCGATCACGAGCAGCGTCATGAACGCGGCGATCAGGTCGTCGACCATGATGCCGAGCCCGCCTTTCACGCGACGGTCGAAATAGCGGATCGGCGGCGGCTTGAGCATGTCGAAGAAGCGGAACACGACGAATGCCCACAATTGGCCGATGAAGGTCGCGGGCGTGACGAACAGCATCACGAGCCAGATCGCGACGATTTCGTCCCAGACGACGGCGCCCGGATCGGCGGTGCTCATCTTGCGTGCGGTGAAGCCGGTGATCCACGTGCCGGCGACGAACCCGAGCGCGATCAGCGCCCACCATTCGGGCACCGTCAGGTAGCGGTTGAGCACGACGAACGTCAGCCACCCGAACAGCGAGCCGAACGTGCCGGGCATGAACGGCGCGAGCCCGCTGCCGAAGCCGAGCGACACGATGTGCGCCGGGTGCGACAGCATGAAGCGCGCGGTGGCGCGCTGCGGCACTTTCCGGGCGGCGCCGGGCGCGGCCGCGGTTTGCGCGGTCGTCGGGTCAGTCTGCATGGAAGTGGTCGAAACCGTGCAACGTGAGAGTCAGGGGCGCGCCGGCGGCGTCGCGCCACGCGATCGCGGGCTGCTCCGACGGCGAGGGCAACGCATGTATTGTACCGATTCGCGTGACGCGAACGCCGGCGCGCGCGCCGGCCGCGTCGACCGCCGCGCGGGCCGTGGCCGGCGCGGTGAAGCACAGTTCGTAGTCGTCGCCGCCGGCCAGCGTGCAGCGTCGCTGCACGTCGGGCGGCAGCGTCGCGAGCGCGGCCGAGCGCGGCACCGCGTCCGCGTCGATGTCGGCGCGCACGTTCGAGCGGGTCAGGATGTGCCGCAGGTCGCCGGCGAGGCCGTCCGAGATGTCGAGCGCCGCGTGCGCGACGCCCGCGAGCGCGAGCCCGAGCGCGATGCGCGGCTCGGGACGCTCGAGCGCCTGCCGGAACGCGGCGGCCTCGGCCGCGCCGGCGCTCCATTCGCCGCGCGCGAGCCCGAGCCCCGCGCGGGCGTCGCCGAGCGTGCCGGACACCCACACGTCGTCGCCGTCGCGCGCGGCATCGCGCCGCAGCGCCGCGTCCGGCGCGACTTCACCGAACACGGTCACGCACAGGTTCAGCGGCCCGCTCGTCGTGTCGCCGCCGATCAGCTCGCAGCCGAATCGCTCGGCGAGCGCGAACAGCCCGTTGCTGAACGCCTCGAGCCACGCGGCATCGGCGCGCGGCAGCGCGCACGCGAGCGTGAACGCACGTGGCTCGGCACCCATCGCCGCGAGATCCGACAGGTTGACCGCGAGCGTCTTGTGGCCGAGCGCGTCGGGCGCGACGTCGGCGAAGAAATGGCGGCCTTCGACCAGCATGTCCGTCGAAATGGCCAGCAATTTTCCGGATCGAGGCGCGATCAGCGCGCAATCGTCACCGATGCCGAGCGTCGACGCACGCGCCCCCCGGGCCGCGCGGCGCGCGAAGAAGCGATCGATCAGCGAAAACTCGGACAAGGCGGCTGGCACGGCGGACGGACCCGGAAGCGATGAAAGGAACGGCATTGTACGCAGCGAACGGCGCCGTTCCTGCACCGTTCAGCCCATTTTTGTCGCGGCTGTTGCACCCGAATCGCCGGTCTGGCGGCCGATGATTGGCGCTACAATGCCGTCGAACAGTTATTCTAATCCGCCCGTCACGAGACACATGTCCACCCAAGCCTCCTCCAAAGCCAAGCTCCGCGAAGCCGCGCTCGACTATCACGAATTCCCGACGCCCGGGAAAATCGCGATCGCCCCGACCAAGCAGATGATCAACCAGCGCGACCTCGCGCTCGCGTACTCGCCGGGTGTGGCGTACGCGTGCGAGGAGATCGTCGAGAACCCGCTCAACGCGGCGCGCTTCACCGCGCGCAGCAACCTGGTCGGCGTCGTCACCAACGGCACGGCGGTGCTCGGGCTCGGCAACATCGGACCGCTCGCGTCGAAGCCGGTGATGGAAGGCAAGGCCGTGCTGTTCAAGAAGTTCGCCGGCATCGACGTGTTCGACATCGAACTGAACGAGTCGGACCCGCACAAGCTGGTCGACGTGATCGCCGCGCTGGAGCCGACCTTCGGCGGGATCAACCTGGAAGACATCAAGGCGCCGGACTGCTTCATCGTCGAGCGCGAAGCGCGCAAGCGGATGAAGATTCCGGTGTTCCACGACGACCAGCACGGCACCGCGATCGTCGTGGCCGCGGCCGTCACGAACGGGCTGAAGGTCGTCAACAAGGACATCAAGAAGGTCAAGCTCGTCGCGTCCGGCGCAGGCGCGGCCGCGCTCGCGTGTCTCGACCTGCTCGTCGACATCGGCCTGCCGCTCGAGAACATCACGGTGACCGACCTGGCCGGCGTGGTCTACAAGGGCCGCACCGAGCTGATGGATCCGGACAAGGAGCGTTTCGCCCGCGAAACCGAAGCGCGGACGCTGGCCGAAGTGATCGACGGCGCGGACATCTTCCTCGGGCTGTCGGCCGCGGGCGTGCTGAAGCAGGAGATGGTGAAGGGCATGGCCGAGCGCCCGCTGATCCTGGCGCTCGCGAACCCGACGCCGGAAATCCTGCCGGAACTGGCGCTCGAAGTGCGCCCGGACGCCGTGCTGGCGACTGGCCGGACCGACTATCCGAACCAGGTCAACAACGTCCTGTGCTTCCCGTTCATCTTCCGCGGCGCGCTCGACGTCGGCGCGACGACGATCACGCGTGAAATGGAGATCGCGGCCGTCAATGCGATCGCCGAACTCGCGCAGCACGAGCAGAGCGACATCGTCGCGACCGCGTACGGCATCCAGGATCTGTCGTTCGGGCCCGAATACCTGATTCCGAAGCCGTTCGATCCGCGCCTGATCGTCAAGATCGCGCCGGCCGTCGCGCAGGCCGCGATGGACGGCGGCGTCGCGACGCGCCCGATCGAGGACATGGAGGCGTACCGCGTTCACCTCCAGCAGTTCGTGTACCACAGCGGCACGACGATGAAGCCGATCTTCCAGATCGCGCGCGCCGCTCAGGAAGAGAAGAAGCGCGTCGTGTTCGCGGAAGGCGAGGAAGAGCGCGTGCTGCGCGCCGTTCAGATCATCGTCGACGAGAAGCTCGCGAAGCCGATCCTGATCGGCCGTCCGTCGGTGATCGAGCACCGTATCCAGCGCTACGGCCTGCGCCTCACGCCGGGCACGGACTTCACGGTCGTCAACACCGAGCACGACGAGCGCTACCGCGACTTCTGGCAGACGTACTACAAGATGATGGCGCGCAAGGGCATCAGCGAGCAGCTCGCGCGCGTCGAGATGCGCCGCCGCACGACGCTGATCGGCTCGATGCTGGTGAAGAAGGGCGAAGCCGACGGGATGATCTGCGGCACGATCAGCACCACGCACCGCCACCTGCACTTCATCGACCAGGTGATCGGCAAGCGCCCGGGCTGCAGCGTGTACGCGGCAATGAACGGCCTGGTGCTGCCGGGCCGCCAGATCTTCCTGGTCGACACGCACGTGAACGTCGATCCGACCCCGGAGCAGCTCGCCGAGATCACGATCATGGCCGCGGAAGAAGTGCGCCGGTTCGGCATCGAGCCGAAGGTCGCGCTGCTATCGCACTCGAATTTCGGCACGAGCAACGCACCCTCGGCGCAGAAGATGCGCGATACGCTCGCGATCCTGCAGGAACGTGCGCCGGAACTGAAGGTTGACGGCGAAATGCACGGCGACGTCGCGCTCGACGCGGCGCTGCGCAAGGAAATCCTGCCGGAATCGACGCTGGAAGGTGACGCGAACCTGCTGATCCTGCCGAACATCGACGCCGCGAACATCGCGTACAACCTGCTGAAGACGGCCGCCGGCAACAACATCGCGATCGGGCCGATCCTGCTGGGCGCGGCTCAGCCGGTGCACGTGCTGACCGAATCGGCGACGGTTCGCCGCATCGTCAACATGGCGGCGCTGCTGGTCGCCGACGTGAACGCCGCACGCTGAGCCGGAACGAACGCGCGGTGCCGGTCGAGCCGGTGCCGCGCGTCGGGCGAAATTGTAAACAAAAGCAAAAAGAGGCGTGCCCGCAATGGGCACGCCGCGGGCAGGGCGCAAACGCGCTTCCCATAAGCAACAGCAGCATCTCTCCACTCCGGGTAGCGAGCGCGGCAAGGAGGCAGGGTCTTGCCATACGAGAGATGCCGCTCGTATTTTATCTCATGTAAGATAAATGTAGTCTTGTTTCGGTAAAAAATGCGCGATTCGGTGCCGGGCCGGCCTTTCGATTCCCAAACGAACATTGATTCGCGCGGACAATAGCGCTACGCTAACGCCTTTGGTTGGTCGTCAACTACTTGATTTAACAGCGGGAACCCTGGTTCATGGCACGCAAGTGGCTCCGCAACGGCGCGCTCGCGTCCGTCTTCGCGATGTTCGCGATGGGTATCGTCGGTACGCCGACGGGCAGTCTGGTTTCCGCCGCTTACGCACGGCAGGCCGTTTCGGCCGACCTGGCCGTCGGTGGGGTCGATACGATCCCGACCGCCCGTCTGCCGCGCGAGGCCGTGACCACGCTTGGCCTGATCGGCGCTGGTGGCCCCTATCCGTACGAGAAGGACGGCGTCGTCTTCGGCAACCGCGAGCGGATCCTGCCGAAGGCGAAGCGCGGCTACTACCACGAGTACACGGTGCCGACGCCGCGCGCACGCAATCGCGGCGCGCGCCGGATCGTCTGTGGCGGGCCATTGCGCCGGATCGACAACTGTTATTACACGGACGACCACTACAACAGTTTTAAACGTATTGTTGAATGACTTCGGGATGAACGGCATGAGCGACTCCATCTACGCGCACGACACGGCGGCGGCGGAACTGTTCGCGGCCGGCGACGGCAATCTGTTTCAGCGCGTGATGCAACTACACGCGGCGGCACAGGCCGGCGGCGCGGCGGAGCAACAGGAAGCCGAGCCCGGGCTTTCATCGAACGAGGAGCCTATGAGCCTTTTCACGACCGTGCGACCCAACCTCGTGCAGTCGATCCGCGCGTTCCGCGTGCAGGATCTCGCCGACGAAGCCGGCCGGCTCGGCCAGCATTTCCTGTACGCGTATTGCGGCGCCGCGCAGTCGAAGCAGGAGGTGATGGAGACGATCGCGACGTCGTTCCTGTTTCCGAAGCATTTCGGGAAGAACTACGACGCGCTGTACGACTGCCTGACCGACCTCGTCGCGAAGGCCGGCGCGCAGCCCGGTTTCGTGATCGTCCTCGAAGGGCTGCCGATCGCGCAGAAGTTCGACAAGGAAGGGCGCGAGACGCTGCTCGACGTGTTCCGCGAAGCCGCCGAGTTCTGGGCCGAGCGCAAGGTCGCGTTCCGCGTGTTCTATTCGTTCGCGTAAGCGCGAATCGCGCGTATCCATTGGCCGCGCGCCTGCGGCCGATCTGCCGAAAAGCCCGCGTCAAGCGGGTTTTTTTGCGTCCGCGCGACGCGGACGGGCCGGTGCGGGACGTCGCTCGCCGACACCGGCCTGTCATCGGACGCCTTTTTTCGAGGCAATCCCGGTCGGCCCGGCTGCCGCAGCGGTCGCGCCGGGTGCATGAAACAAACCTTCGAGAGAAGGCCGTTTTCCCATGAATACGCGCCGTGCCACCGCGTGCCACGGCGCGTCGATCTCATCACCATCCGCCCCAGCGCGCCGCGAGCGCTGCCAGCACGGCCGCACCGGCGGTCTCGGTGCGCAGCACGCGGGGCCCGAGCGACAACGCGGTGAACCCGTGTGCGCGGGCCGCGTTTTCCTCGTCCGGCGACAGCCCTCCCTCCGGCCCGATCAGCAGCGTGACGGCTGCCGCGGGCGGCGCGTCGGGCAGCGATGCGAACGGGATGCTCGCGCGCGGCGACAGCAGCAACCGCAACTCACCGCCGGCCGGCGCGGCCGGCAGCGTATCGAGCCACGCGCCGAAGCCCCGTACCGCCGCGACCTCGGGCACGCGGTTGCGCCCGCATTGTTCGCACGACGCGCGCACGACGCCGCGCCAGTGCGCGACGCGTTTGTCCGCGCGCTCGCCCGACAGTTTCACGACGCCGCGCGCGGTCGACAGCGGCACGACCGCCGCGACGCCGAGCTCGACGGCTTTCTCGATCACCCAGTCCATCTTGTCGCCGCCGGCGATGCCTTGCGCGAGCGTCACGCGATAGGGCGGCTCGGCCTCGGCCGGGTCGAACGCTTCGATCTGCGCGAGCGCGTTGCGCTTGTCGATCTCGACGAGCCGCGCGCGGTACTGGCCGCCGCTGCCGTCGAACAGCGCGAGCGTGTCGCCGGGCTGCAGCCGCAGCACTTGCGCGTGACGCGCGACGTCGGCCGGCAGCGTGAGCGTCGCATCGGCGTGCAGCGCCGCTTCGACGAAAAAGCGCGGCACGGCCGCGGTGGTGGTGGCTTCATTCATGCTTGATGCGGCTCCGTTCATGCGACCAGGCGGCGTCCGAGCGCCCAGCGGTAGCCGTCGAGATCCTCGATCTGCGCGAAGCGGTCGCCCCAGAACTGGTCCTGCGGCGCGGTCAGCGACTTCGCGCCTGCGTCGAGCGCGCGCTGCCAGGTCGCGTCGACGTCGTCGACATACAGATAGAACGACTGCGGGGCGGTTGCGTGCGCACTCTTCGGCGTAAGGGCGATCGAGCCGAACGCGCCTTCGGGCGCGAACATCACGATCAGCTGCCCGCGATAGGTCATCTCGACGTGCATGATCGCGCCGTCCTCGTCGTGGACGTCGCGCAGCTCGAAGCCGAATGCGGCCTGGAAGAACTCGATGGCAGCCTGCGCATTGCGCACGGCCAGATAAGGCGTCAACCAAGGCACGTTGGCCGGACGTGGATCGGTCATGAAATCTCCTGTCGAACAGTGTTGGCGCTTGAGCGGCTACGCCGGTCCCATGCCTTGCGGTCGGCGGATAGCGGCGCCCGGGGTTCGGTCCCGCGCCGTGCCGCGGCTACCTCGGCGGGCCCCTGTATCGTCCCGGGCCCGTGCGTCGCGGGTCGAGCGACGGAGAAGGCGCGGCCAACCCGCCGAACGAGGCGTTCGCCCGGAAGCTCAGCGGCGAGCGCCCAGTGTATCGCGCAGCGCGCGCGGCAGGGCAAAGAGGGCCGCATGAAGCCGCGCATCGTAGTAGCGCAAGCCCTGCACGCGGCGTGCGGCGAGCCGTTCGTCGATGTCGTGCGCAAACAGCGCGGCCGCATCGAGCGTGTCGCTCGCGATCGCCATCAGCCATTGGGATCCGTACAGCGGCACGTGCGCGGACAGCGGATCGACGACCGCGAAGCTCGCGCGCAGGTCGTCGAGCAGCGCGGCGATGCGCGCCGTGTGGAACACCGGCGAGCCGAGATGCATCGAGATCGCGCCGCACGGTGTGAGGATCCGCTTGAGCCGCGCGTAGAACTCGCGCGTATAGAGGCCGGCCGCCGGCGAATCGGGCGGCGTGAGGTCGAACACGACGAGATCGAAATGCTCGACGGTCGACGCGACGAAATGCGCGGCGTCGCCGATCACGACCTCGACGCGCGGGTCGTCGAGCGCGCCCTGGTGCACGTCGTCGAGATAGCGGCGCGCCATGCCGACCACTTCGTCGTCGAGCTCCGCGACGACGATCCGCTCGATGCACGCGTGCTTGAGCAGCTGGCGCGCGGCGCCGCCGTCGCCGCCGCCGAGCACGAGCGCCTTGCGCGGGCACGGATGCGCGAGCGCGGCCGGGTGCGTCATGCACTCGTGGTACACGTATTCGTCGCCGACCGACGTCATCGGCCGGCCGTCCAGCGTGAACAGGCGGCCGAGCTGCGGGGTTTCCCAGACCTCGATGTGCTGATGCGGCGACGCGACGTGCGCGAGCCGGCGCGCGTTCGGGAAGCCGTACGCGGCGTCGGGCGTGGGATGGAAGAGAAGGGTCGTGTTCACGGGCGGGCCGCTCGGGGCAGGCAGTTCCGACGTCTGAATTATAGGAGGCGCGCGGTTTGGCGGAAAACCGTGCCGGAACACTACGCGCCGACAAGGGAAATGTCAGCCCATCTGTTAAAATGACGAGCTTTGCAGCCTCGTCCGTAGGCTCCGTCCGCTTCGCGTCCGTCAGGCGCCGCACCGCGCGCCGGGAACGATCGACGCCCGAGCTTCCGGATGCCGCCGTGCCCCGTTTCCTCGACTCGTTCTCCGGACTCGACATGACGACTTCGTCTCCCGCCTCCACCACCCTGATGGCCAACGCGATCCGTGCGCTCGCGATGGACGCCGTCCAGCAAGCGAACTCCGGCCACCCCGGCATGCCGATGGGCATGGCCGAAATCGGCGTTGCGCTCTGGTCGCGCCATCTGAAGCACAACCCGACGAACCCGCACTGGGCGGATCGCGACCGTTTCGTGCTGTCGAACGGCCATGGCTCGATGCTGCTGTACTCGCTGCTGCACCTGACCGGCTACGACCTGCCGATGGAAGAGCTGAAGAACTTCCGCCAGCTGCACTCGAAGACGCCGGGGCACCCGGAATACGGCATCACGCCGGGCGTCGAGACGACCACCGGCCCGCTCGGCCAGGGTCTCGCGAACGCGGTCGGCATGGCGCTCGGCGAAGCGCTGCTGGCCGACGAGTTCAACCGCGACGGCGCGAAGATCGTCGATCACCACACGTACGTGTTCCTCGGCGACGGCTGCCTGATGGAAGGCATCTCGCACGAAGCCTGCTCGCTCGCGGGCACGCTGAAGCTGAACAAGCTGATCGCGCTGTACGACGACAACGGCATCTCGATCGACGGCGACGTCGTGAACTGGTTCCACGACGACACGCCGAAGCGCTTCGAGGCGTACGGCTGGAACGTGATCCCGAACGTGAACGGCCATGACGTCGACGCGGTCGACGCGGCGATCGCGAAGGCGAAGCTGTCGGACAAGCCGACGCTGATCTGTTGCAAGACGGTGATCGGCCAGGGCGCGGCGACCAAGGCGGGCGGTCACGACGTGCACGGCGCGGCGCTCGGCGCGGAAGAAATCGCGAAGACGCGCGAAGCGCTCGGCTGGAAGTGGGAGCCGTTCGTGATTCCGCAGGAAGTCTATGTGGCATGGGACGCGAAGGAAGCCGGCAAGCGTGCCGAGACCGAATGGGATGCGACGTTCGCCGCATATCGCGCGAAATTCCCGGCAGAAGCCGCTGAATTCGAGCGCCGGATGGCCAACAAGCTGCCGGCCGACTGGGCCGAGAAGGCCGCGGCGATCATCGCCGGCGCGAACGAGCGCGCCGAAACGGTTGCGACCCGCAAGGCGTCGCAGCAGGCGATCGAAGGGCTGGCCGCCGCACTGCCGGAACTGCTCGGCGGCTCGGCCGACCTGACCGGTTCGAACCTGACCAACTGGAAGGCGTCGAAGGCGGTGCGCGCGAATCCGGAAGGCGCGGGCGTGCTGCTCGGCAATCACATCAACTACGGCGTGCGCGAATTCGGCATGAGCGCCGCGATCAACGGCCTCGCGCTGCACGGCGGCCACAAGCCGTTCGGCGGCACGTTCCTGACGTTCTCCGACTACAGCCGCAACGCGCTGCGCGTCGCGGCGCTGATGAAGGTCCCGTCGATCTTCGTGTTCACGCACGATTCGATCGGCCTCGGCGAAGACGGCCCGACGCACCAGTCGATCGAGCACGTGTCGAGCCTGCGCCTGATCCCGAACCACGACGTGTGGCGTCCGGCCGACACGGTCGAGACGGCCGTCGCATGGACGCACGCGGTTGCCGCCGACCGTCCGTCGAGCCTGATCTTCAGCCGCCAGAACCTCGCGTTCAACCCGCGCACCGATGCGCAGATCGCGAACGTCGCGAAGGGCGGCTACGTGCTGAAGGACTGGGACGAAGAGATCGTCGCGCGCAAGATCATCCTGATCGCGACGGGCTCGGAAGTCGAGCTCGCGATGAAGGCCGTCGCGCCGCTCGCGCAGCAGGGCATCGCGGCCCGCGTCGTGTCGATGCCGTCGACCAACGTGTTCGACCGCCAGGACGCCGAATACCGCGAACGCGTGCTGCCGCACGGCGTGCGCCGCGTCGCGATCGAAGCGGGCGTGACCGCGTTCTGGCACAAGTACGTCGGCCTCGAAGGCGGCATCGTCGGGATCGACACGTTCGGCGAATCGGCGCCGGCCGGCGTGCTGTTCAAGTACTTCGGCTTCACCGTCGAGCACGTCGTCGAGACCGCGAAGGCCGTGCTGGCCTAAAAGCATTCGCGACGCGCGCCATGCCGCGCGCGTCGCACCGTGAAGCTGCACGAAACGAATTTTTTCAGCCATCAGGAGATAGACCATGACGATCCGCGTCGCAATCAACGGCTACGGCCGTATCGGCCGCAACACGCTGCGCGCGTTCTATGAAAACGGCAAGAAGCACGATCTCGAGATCGTCGCGATCAACGACCTGGGCGACGCGAAGACCAACGCGCACCTGACCCAGTACGACACCGCGCACGGCAAGTTCCCGGGCGAAGTGTCGGTCGACGGCGACTACCTCGTCGTGAACGGCGACAAGATCCGCGTGCTGGCCAACCGCAACCCGGCGGAACTGCCGTGGGGCGAGCTCGGCGTCGACGTCGTGATGGAATGCACGGGCTTCTTCACGACGAAGGAAAAGGCGAGCGCGCACCTGAAGGGCGGCGCGAAGAAGGTGATCATCTCGGCGCCGGGCGGCAAGGACGTCGACGCGACGATCGTCTACGGCGTGAACCACGACGTGCTGAAGGCCGAGCACACCGTCATCTCGAACGCATCGTGCACGACGAACTGCCTCGCGCCGCTCGTCAAGCCGCTGAACGACCGGATCGGCCTCGAAACCGGCCTGATGACGACGATCCACGCGTACACGAACGACCAGGTGCTGACGGACGTCTACCACGAAGACCTGCGCCGCGCGCGTTCGGCCACGCACAGCCAGATCCCGACGAAGACGGGCGCTGCATCGGCCGTCGGCCTCGTGCTGCCGGAACTGAACGGCAAGCTCGACGGCTACGCGATCCGCGTCCCGACGATCAACGTGTCGATCGTCGACCTGTCGTTCATCGCGAAGCGCGACACGACGGTCGAGGAAGTCAACGCGATCATGAAGGAAGCATCGGAAGGCGCGCTGAAGGGCATCCTCGGCTACAACGACGCACCGCTGGTGTCGATCGACTTCAACCACAACCCGGCTTCGTCGACGTTCGACGCAACGCTGACCAAGGTGTCGGGCCGCCTCGTCAAGGTGTCGAGCTGGTACGACAACGAGTGGGGTTTCTCGAACCGCATGCTGGATACGGCAGTCGCATTCGCGAACGCGAAGTAATCCCGCACGTCGTGCGGCCGCCGCGAGGCGGCCCGCGCGGCGAACGAGCCCGGCCCGGTTTATTTACCGGCCGGGTTTTTTATTGCCCGGCGTTCGCCGTCACGTGTTCGAGCGCGTCGACGAACGCGTGTTTCAGCGGGCTGTCGAGGTCGGTCCACGCGAGCCCGATGCCGGTGCGGTGGCCGGCCAGGTCGAGCGGCCGCGCGAGCACGTTCGGCGGCAGTGCGCTCGCGGCTTGCGCCGGGATCAGCCCGATGCCCATCCCGGCCGCGACGAGCGCGAGCATCGTCGTGAATTCCCCGAATTCCTGCCCGATCTCGAGCGTCGTGCCCGCACGGCTCAGCGCGAGCAGCATGTCGTCGTGAAAGCCGGGCGCGTAGCGGCGCGCGAGCACGAACGCGGGCTGGCCGCGCAACGCGGCCGGCGCGATCGTGGCGTGCGCGGCGAGGGGATGGTCGAGCGGCAGCGCGACGACGAAGCCTTCCTCGAGCACCACGCGCGTGCCGATGCCCGCATACGCGGCGGGCAGCCGGATCATCCCGAAATCGATGCGCCGGTCGCGCAGTGCGGTGACCTGGTCGGGCGTCGGCAAATCCTTCAGTTCGACCGTGATCAGCGGATAGCGCTCGCGCATCGTGCGCAGCACGGCCGGCAGCAGCGTCGGCAGCACCGACGACACGAACGCGATGCGCAGCGTGCCGATCTCGCCGCGGCTCGACAGCCGCGCCATCTGCTCCGCGCGCGCGGCCTGCTGCAGCGTCGCCCGTGCTTCGGGCAGGAATACGCGCCCCGTGTCGCTGAGTTCGACCTTGTGGCGGTCGCGCTCGAACAGCCGTGCGCCGAGCGCTTCCTCGAGCGCCTTGATCTGCATGCTCAGCGCGGACTGCACGATGAACAGGCGCTGCGCGGCGCGCCCGAAATGCAGCTCTTCCGCGAGTGTGACGAAGGCGCGCAATTGCTTGAGTTCCATGATGGGCGGCCGGCGGCGAACGGTGATCGGATTTCATGATAACCGGATCAAAAAAGACCATTGGCGCGCCCCCGGCCGAGCGCCGAAGATACCCTCGACGCGAGACCGGCCGCGACCGGCGGCCGGCTCGATGGCACGAGGAGACATGCATGAGCAACGCGCTTGACCGGTTCCGCCTGGACGGCCGCCGCGCACTGATCACGGGTTCCGGACGCGGGATCGGGCTGACGCTCGCCCGCGGGCTCGCGCAAGCCGGTGCGGCAATCGTGATCAACGATCGCAATGAGGAGAAGGCCGCGACGCTCGCGCGCCATTTCCGCGAGGAAGGCTTCGCGGCCGACTACGCAGTGTTCGACGTCGCCGAGCACGCGCAGGTGCGCGCGGCGATCGACGATTTCGAGGCGCGCGTCGGCGCGATCGACATCCTCGTGAACAACGCGGGCATCCAGCGCCGCGCGCCGCTCGATGCATTCGATCCGGACGACTGGCACGCGCTGATGCGCGTGAATCTCGACGGTGTGTTCAACGTCGCGCAGGCGGTGGCGCGCCACATGATCACGCGCGGCCGCGGCAAGATCATCAATATCTGCTCGGTGCAGAGCGAACTCGCACGGCCGACGATCGCGCCGTATGCGGCGACGAAGGGCGCGGTGCGGATGCTGACGAAAGGGATGTGCGCCGACTGGGCGCGTCACGGCATCCAGGCGAACGGCCTCGCGCCCGGCTATTTCGAGACCGAACTGAATCGCGCGCTGGTCGACGACGCGGCGTTCTCCGACTGGCTGTGCAAGCGCACGCCGGCCGGACGCTGGGGGCGCGTCGACGAGCTGTGCGGCGCGGCGATCTTCCTCGCGTCGGCCGCATCCGATTTCGTGAACGGCCAGACGCTGTTCGTCGACGGCGGGCTGACCAGCGCCGTCTAGGGAAGGGAGGAACGTCATGCGTATGCGTTGCATGTGTCTCGTGATCCATGGGCCGAACGACTTGCGGCTCGAAGAGCAGGACGCGGGCGAGATCGGCCCGGGACAGGTGCGTGTCGATGTCGCGATGGGCGGCATCTGCGGCTCCGACCTGCATTACTTCCGGCATGGCGGCTTCGGCGCGATCCGGCTGCAGCAGCCGATGGTGCTCGGCCATGAAGTGGCCGGCACGGTCGCGGCGGTCGCGCCGGACGTGACGTCGGTGAAGGTCGGCGATCGCGTCGCGGTGAATCCGAGCCGCCCGTGCGGCGCGTGCCGCTACTGCCTCGAAGGGTTGCCGAACCAGTGTCTCGACATGCGCTTCTACGGCAGCGCGATGCGCATGCCGCACGTGCAGGGCGCGTTTCGCAACGCGCTCGTGTGCGACGCCGCGCAGTGCGTGAAGGTGGCGGACCATGTGCCGCTGTCGCTCGCGGCGCTCGCCGAGCCGTTCGCGGTCGGGCTGCACGCGGTATCGCGCGCGGGCCCGCTGATCGGCCGGCGCGTGCTCGTGTCGGGGTGCGGGCCGATCGGTGTGCTGGCGGTCGCGGCGGCGCGCGTGCACGGCGCGGCGGAGATCGTCGCAACCGACGTGGTCGATGCGCCGCTCGAGGTTGCTCGCGCGCTCGGCGCCGACCGCACGATCAACGCGGCGACCGACGGCGGCTGGGTCGCGCGCCACGGCGCCGACAAGGGCACGTTCGACGTGATGATCGAGTGTTCGGGCAATGCGCGCGCGCTGCGCGACGGCCTCGACGTGATGCGGCCGCGCGGCGTCGTCGTGCAGCTCGGGCTCGGCGGCGACGTCAGCCTGCCGCAGAACGTCGTGGTCGCGAAGGAACTGTCGATCTGCGGCTCGTTCCGCTTCCATGCGGAATTCGCGCTCGCGGTGCAGCTGATCAATGCGGAGCGCGTCGACCTGCGCCCGGCCGTGACGGGCGTGTTTCCGATGCGCGACGCGAACCACGCGTTCGAGCTGGCCGGCGACCGGCAGCGCGCGATGAAGGTGCTGATCGATTTCGCGGACGAGGGCGCATGATTATCCGCTGATGGCGCGCGATTGCGCCGACGCAAAAAAGGCACGCCCGCGGGTTCGCGGAGCGTGCCTTTTCAATTGATGACGCGGGAGCGGCTTATTGCGTGGCTTGCCGCGCGCCCACGCGCTGCGACGCGAGCCACAGCCGACGTCGCCGCGAGCGCGCCGACGGTCTCGAGCGGGCCGATCTGCCCGTCGGAATGGCTGCATGACGCTGCGTCACGCGCCCGGCGTCGGGAAGAAGATGCCCGCGCGCTGCGCGGCGTTCGTGATGTGCGTCTCGATCGCGGTGCCGGCCGCTGCCGCATCGCGGGCGATCAGCGCGTCGACGATCGCGCGGTGCTCGTGCCATGTCGACAGCAGAAGCTCGCGCCGGTAGAACGGCATGCGCTGGCTTTCCTTCATGATGTCCGCGCTGCTGCGCAGCACCGACTCGATCGCCGCGTTGCCCGCGAGATGGATGATCCGCATGTGGAAGTCGAAGTCGAGCCGCGACGCTTCGTCGAGCGCACTTTCGGTCAGCGCGACGTGCAGGCCGGCGAGGTTGTCCTCGAACCACGCGATGTCGTCGTCGGTGACGACGTGCGCGGCCATCCGCGCGGCGAACCCTTCGAGCGCATAGCGCATCTGGTACGTGTCGGGCGGCGACGACTGCTCGGCGAACTGCCACGGATGGGCGGCCGTCGCCTGCGCGCTTTCGACATACACGCCCTTGCCGGCGCGGATGCGCAGCATCCCGAGCGCCTCGAGCGTGGACAGCGCCTCGCGCAGCGACGCGCGGCTGATCTCCAGCTCCTCGGAGAGCTGGCGCTGGGCCGGCAGCAGGCTGCCGACCGGATATACGCCTGCC
Source organism: Burkholderia sp. Bp9142 (assembly GCF_003853415.1). GTDB lineage: Bacteria > Pseudomonadota > Gammaproteobacteria > Burkholderiales > Burkholderiaceae > Burkholderia. The sequence goes on from NZ_QTPP01000005.1 coordinate 101,792, forward strand.
TCGATCCGGTCGCGGATCGTCGCGATGGCGGCGTCGGTCACGGTGTGCGGAACATTTTTCATGATGTGAACGATGGCCGGTCTGACCGGTATTGTAATCCGCACGCGCGCGGTGCAAGCGCGGCCTACGGGAAAGCCACGATCAGCCCCCGTTTGGTGCATCGCACGCACACGCGACGGGGCGGGAAATCCCTATTCGATCCGTCCTTGACGCGACTATATCGGCTTCCTACTATCCACCATAACATCACTGGTCTTACCAGTATGAACAGACGAAACTGCAACCGTTGGATCGGGAGAGCGCCGTGTCGAAATTCCTCAACTCGCTGTTTGGCCGGGTAGTCGTCGCACTAATCCTGGGGGTCGCGCTCGGCGCGTTCTTCCCGCATTTCGCCGAGTCGCTGCGACCGCTCGGCGACGGCTTCCTGAAGCTCATCAAGATGGTCATCGGCCCGATCGTGTTCTGCGTCGTGGTCAGCGGGATGGCCAATGCGGGCGACCTGAAGAAGGTCGGCCGGGTCGGCCTGAAGGCCGTCATCTACTTCGAGATCATGACGACGCTCGCGCTCGGCATCGGTCTGGTACTCGCGTGGCTCACGCGCCCGGGCGTCGGGATGAACATCGACCTGCGCTCGCTCGACGCGGCCTCGCTCGCGTCGTACGCGAAGAACGCCGAAAGCCTGAAGGACACGGCCGGCTACCTGATGAAGATCATCCCCGACACCGCGATCGACGCGTTCGCGAAGGGCGACATCCTGCAGATCCTTGTGTTCGCGGTGCTGTTCGGCTCCGCGCTGTCGCTGCTCGGCGACAAGGCGCAGCGCGTGAACAGCCTGATCGAGGAACTGTCGCACGTGTTCTTCCGCATCATCGGCTTCATCATCAAGCTTGCACCGCTCGGCGTGCTCGGCGCGATCGCGTTCACGACCGGCAAGTACGGGGTCGCATCGCTCAAGCAGCTCGGCTATCTCGTCGCGGTGTTCTACCTGAGCTGCTTCGTGTTCGTCACGGTCGTGCTGGGCGCGGTGATGCGCATGGCGGGCTTCTCGGTGTTCAAGCTGATCCGCTACCTGCGCGAGGAACTGTCGATCGTGCTCGGCACGGCATCGTCGGACGCGGTGCTGCCGCAGGTGATGAGCAAGCTCGAATACATGGGCATCAAGGATTCGACGGTCGGCCTCGTGATTCCGACCGGCTATTCGTTCAACCTCGACGGCTTCTCGATCTACCTGACGCTCGCCGTGCTGTTCATCGCGCAGGCCACCAACACGCCGCTGTCCACGCATGACCTGATCGTCGTGCTGCTCGTGTCGCTCGTCACGTCGAAGGGCGCGCACGGAATTCCGGGCTCGGCGATCGTGATCCTCGCGGCGACGCTGTCGGCGATTCCCGCGATTCCGGTGCTGGGCCTCGTGCTGATCCTGCCGGTCGACTGGTTCGTCGGGATCGCCCGCGCGCTGACCAACCTGATCGGCAACTGCGTTGCGACGGTGGTCGTCGCGGTGTGGGAAAACGACATCGATCGGGCCCGCGCGAAGCGCGTGCTGAACCGCGAACTGCGCTACGTGGCCGACGCGCAGGGCAGCGACGCACCGGTCGCCGGCGACCAGGCGCACGCGCTCTGAGCGCACCCCCGCGCGAAGCGGCTTCCCCGACCGCGTCGCGCGATCGACTTCCCGCGGCCGGCGCGACGACGCGCCGGCCCCTCTAAAGATCAATGGAGACGACATGGCAGCCCCCATCCTCGACCCGAACGCGCCGGCCTTCACGCGACGCTACATGAACCTCGCCGACCCGCGCCTGGGCGCGCAGGCGCTGTTCGCCAGCGACGAATTCTTCGCACCGAAGGAGCGCATGCTGAATCCCGAGCCGGCGGTCTTCATTCCCGGCAAGTACGACGACCACGGCAAGTGGATGGACGGCTGGGAGACACGCCGCAAGCGCACCACCGGCCATGACTTCTGCGTGGTCCGGCTGGCGCGGCCGGGCGTGATTTACGGCGTCGATCTCGATACGAGCCACTTCACCGGCAACTTCCCGCCGGCCGCGTCGATCGAGGCCTGCGCGGTGGACGGCGACACGCCGCCGGACGACGCCGAATGGCGCACGATCGTTCCCGCGACGACGCTGCAGGGCAATTCGCATCACTACGTGAGCGTCGACGATGCGCGGCCGGTCACGCACCTGCGCGTGAACCTGTATCCGGACGGCGGGCTCGCGCGGCTGCGCGTGTACGGCCAGCCGCAGCGCGACTGGCGCCACGTGCCGGCGGGCGAGCTCGTCGATCTCGCGGCGATCGAGAACGGCGGCTACCTGGTGGCCGCGAACAACCAGCACTTCGGCCCGGCCTCGCAGATGCTGATGCCGGGGCGCGGCGCGAACATGGGCGACGGCTGGGAAACGCGGCGCCGCCGCGAGCCCGGCAACGACTGGGCGATCGTCGCGCTGGCGCGGCCGGGCATCATCCGGCGCGTGGAGGTCGATACGGCGTTCTTCAAGGGCAACTTCCCCGACCGCTGTTCGCTGCAGGCCGCGCGGGTCACGGGCGGCACCGACGATTCGCTCGTCACGCAGGCGATGTTCTGGGCCGAACTGCTCGGCGAGCAGAAGCTGCAGATGGACCACGTGCATACGTTCGACCAGCTCGCGGCACTCGGCCCCGTCACGCACGTGCGCTTCAACATCTTCCCGGACGGCGGCGTGTCGCGCCTGCGTCTGTGGGGCGATCCGGCTTGAAGGAGGGCAAGGGCATGAGCGCACCCCGCATCCTGCGCGTCGAGCGCCTGACCCGCGAGGCGTTCGCGCCGTTCGGCGACGTGATCGCGCTCGAAGGCGCGCGGCACTTTCCGATCAACGGCGGCACGACCGAGCGCTTCCACGATCTCGCGACGATCGACGTCTGCGCGGACGGCGGCCGGCCGCTCGTCAGCGTGTTTCGCGCGCAGCCGCGCGCGCTGCCGGTCGCGATCACGCTGATGGAGCGGCATCCGCACGGCAGCCAGGCATTCATCCCGCTGGCGGCCGTGTCGCGCTACGCGATCGTCGTCGCGCCGGCCGGCGAGTTCCGGCCCGACGCGATGCGCGCGTTCCTGGCCGAAGGCTGGCAGGGCGTGAATTACGCGAAGGGTGTCTGGCACCATCCGCTGCTCGCGCTCGACGCGGTCAGCGACTTCGTGATCGTCGACCGCGGCGGCCCGCAGCCGAACTGCGACGAGATTCCGCTCGACGACGCGTGGGCGCTCGAGTTCGAGCCGGCGCGCGCGAGCGCGGCCTGACGCGCGCGAAGGCGGGATCACGCATCAGGCTCAGGCGTCGATCATCGAGCATCGACGATCGCGCGGCGGCGGCACGGCTCGCCGCCGCACGATCGATTGAAAACGTTCCGGCCCGGCCCGCACGCGACGCGCGGGCCGCTTTCATTCCTGTCCCGAAAAGAACACGGCCCGGGCGGCGAGATGCCGGCCGGGCCGTCGCGCATGCGCGCAGGATGCGGATCAGTGCTTGCGGTGCGGGCAGTTCTCGGTCGTGCAGGAACCGTACATCGCGAGCGAGTGTTCCTGGAGCCGGAAGCCGCGTTCCTTCGCGATCGCCTGCTGGCGGCCTTCGATCTCGGCATCGAAGAATTCCTCGACACGGCCGCAATCGAGGCAGACGAGGTGATCGTGGTGCGAACCTTCATTCAGTTCGAACACGGCCTTGCCGGATTCGAAGTTGCTGCGCGTGAGCAGGCCGGCTTGCTCGAACTGCGTGAGCACGCGGTAAACGGTGGCAAGCCCGATGTCGAGCTGCTCGTTGAGCAGGTTGCGGTAGACGTCTTCGGCCGTCAGGTGACGCACGGGGCTCTGCTGGAAGATCTCGAGAATCTTGAGGCGCGGTAGGGTGGCCTTTAGCCCGATATTCTTGAGATCCGTCGGATTGGTCATGGCTAGGCATCCCTAGAGTACAATGCAGGGCTTCAATGTTACCGGCTTTTCGCCGTTCCAGAAACACGCGCGACCCGCGACGCGGGCCAGCACGGTGACGGAAATGTTCCCGGAATCTCTTTCGCACTTTCAGAGGAGTCGCATGCGGAGTGCCATCATCGCTGCCGCCGCCGTTGCCGCGCTGGCTGGTTGTTCGTCGTACGACAGCGTGACGCAGCGCATCGCGCAGAGCATCACGCCCTATCGGATCACTGTCGTGCAGGGCAACTTCGTGTCGCAGGAGAAGGCCGCGCAGCTGCAGGCCGGGATGACGCGCGAGCAGGTCCGCGCGTTGCTCGGCACGCCGCTGCTGTCGGACATGTTCCATGCCGACCGCTGGGATTACCTCTTTTACTTCAAGCGCGGCTCGACGTCCGTCGTCCAGCAGCGCGACCTCGTGCTGACGTTCTCGGGCGATCGCCTCGCGAGCTGGTCGGGCGCCGAGAACCTGCCGTCCGAACTCGACCTGCTGGCCGATATCGACGGCGACCGCGGCGGCAAGAAGGCGAAGGCCGCCGCCGCGGCGAAGAAGGCGGCCGAAGCCGCTGCCGCTGCGAGCGCCGCGCAGGCTGCCGCTGCCGCGAGCCCGTCCGCCGGGGCGGCATCCGGCGCGGCGGTCGACCAGGATGCGAATGCCCAGGCGGCGCGCGCGGCGAACCGCGCGACCAACCAGGTGTCGGGCCAGGGCGCGACCGCCCGCCGCTTCACGCCGTCCGCGCAGGCCTCGGCCGGCGCGCCGGTGCCGGGCGGCCAGCCGCCGGGCGCCGCGCCGGCGATCCAGCCGCAGTTCCAGTTCCATCGGCCGCCGCAGCCGAACGTGCCGAGCGAGGCGTCGCCGCCCGTCGGCCCGCAAGGCTCCGACAACCTGCAGAACCAGCCGCTCACCGCGCCGGCCCAGTCGCAGTAAGCGGCCAGCGTGCGGAAACAGGGCGGCATGCGCCGCCCGCCTTTAGACCTGTCGTGTAGAAAGCCATGAAGATTGCGATTGCCGGTGCATCGGGCCGTATGGGCCGGATGCTGATCGAAGCCGTTCTCAACGATTCCGACGCGCAGCTCGTCGGCGCGCTCGACCGCGCCGATTCGCCGTTCCTCGGCCAGGACGCAGGTGCGTTCCTGGGCAAGGAAACCGGGATCAAGCTGACCGACGACCTCGATGCCGTGTTCGCGCAGGCCGACTACCTGATCGACTTCACGCGGCCGGAAGGCACGATCGCGCACGTCGCGGCCGCGCTGCGCCACGACGTGAAGCTCGTGATCGGCACGACCGGCTTCACCGCCGAGCAGAAGGCCGAGCTGCAGGCCGCGGCAGGCAGGATCGGCATCGTGTTCGCGGCGAACATGAGCGTCGGCGTGAACGTCACGCTGAAGCTGCTCGAATTCGCGGCGAAGCATTTCTCGCACGGTTACGACATCGAGATCATCGAGGCGCACCACCGTCACAAGGTCGACGCGCCGTCGGGTACCGCGCTGATGATGGGCGAGGCCGTGGCCGGCGCGCTCGGGCGCTCGCTCGACGACTGCGCGGTATACGGCCGCCAGGGCGTGACGGGCGAACGCGATCCGTCGACGATCGGCTTCGCGGCCGTGCGCGGCGGCGACATCGTCGGCGATCACACGGTGCTGTTCGCCGGGATCGGCGAACGGATCGAGATCACGCACAAGTCGTCGAGCCGCGTGTCGTACGCGCAGGGCGCGCTGCGTGCGGTCCGCTTCCTGTCGGCGCGCGGCGCCGGCCTGTTCGACATGCAGGACGTGCTCGGCCTGCGCTGACCCACACGGGGAAACTCCGATGGCGATTCCCACCGGCGTTGTCCACTACCTCGAAAGCGGCGATGCGATCACGCACGCCGTCGCCTATGTGCTGCTGGCGATGTCCGTCGCCAGCTGGTGCTTCCTCGTCATGAAAGCCTGGCTGCTGGTCCGCGCGAAGCGGCAGGGGCCGCGCGCGCTCGCCGCGTTCTGGCGCGCGGCGTCGCTCGACGCGGGCATCGCCGCGCTCGCCGGCACCGATCGCGAGCGCGTGTTCGTGCCGCTCGCCGAAGCCGCGCGCGATGCGGCCGACGAACACGATCCGGCCGCGCTGGCCGCGCGTGTCGAGCGCAGCGAACGCGTGCTGCGCGCGCTGCGTCACGCGATGCTGCGCTCGCAGCGGCGGCTCGAGTTCGGCCAGGTGCTGCTCGCGTCGATCGGCAGCACCGCGCCGTTCGTCGGGCTGCTCGGCACCGTGTGGGGCATCTACCACGCGCTCGGCAGCATCGCCGCGAGCGGGCAGGCGCAGATCGAGAACGTCGCGGGGCCGGTCGGCGAGGCGCTGATCATGACCGCGTTCGGGCTCGTCGTCGCGATCCCCGCGGTGCTCGCCTACAACATCCTCGGGCGGCTCGTGCGCCAGCTCGCCGAGGAGCTCGACGGCTTCGCGCGCGACCTGCACGTATTCGTGTGCGCGCAAGGCGCCTGACGCGCGGCCGGGAGGAACGACCATGGCATTCGGCGGACTGGAGCACCACAAGACGTCCGCGCCGATGGCGGAGATCAACATGACGCCGCTGATCGACGTGATGCTCGTGCTGCTCGTCATCTTCATCATCACCGCGCCGCTGATGACGCACGCGATCCGGCTCGACCTGCCGAAGGTCGCGGCCAGCGTCGCGCGCGACACGCCGCAAGCGGTCACGCTGTCGATCGATGACGCCGGCAAGCTGTACTGGGACGACACACCCGTCGCACTCGACGCGCTGCCGGCGCGCTTGCGGGCCGCCGCCGCGAGCGCCGCACCGCCCGAGCTGCGGCTGCGCGCGTCGCGCGCGACCCGCTACGACGTGATCGCGCAGGTGATGGGCGCCGCGCAGGCCGCGGGCCTCGTGCGGATCGGCTTCGTCACCGACGTGCCGCCGGCGGGCGCCGCGCCGGCTGCCGCGCCGGCTGCCGCGGGCGCGAAACCCTGACCTGTCGGCTGCCTGCGAGCCCCGTGCAGGCAAGAATGCGTCCCGTCCCGCGAGACCGGCCGTACCGCCCGCCACGGACGGTATAATCGTCGTTTTCGCCCGGTTGGCAGGGTTTCGCCGGGTAACCTGGAGAATCTCCGGGTTACCCGGCGAATATCCGGAAACCATGATGCAGGCCAGAGAACCGTGAGCCTGCTCCCGCCGCCGGGCCGCCCGATTTCGTCCACTTCCGCGTGCCCGCCTCGTGGCGCGCCGCTTAAAGCCTAGTCCGAACCACACCATGCACGAGAGATACGTACCCGCCGACGTCGAAGCCGCCGCCCAGGGCGACTGGCGCGCAGCCGATGCCTACAAGACGAAGGAAGATTCGCAGAAGCCGAAGTTCTACTGCGTGTCGATGCTGCCGTACCCGTCCGGCAAGCTGCATATGGGTCACGTGCGCAACTACACGATCAACGACGTGATGTACCGCTATCTGCGGATGAACGGCTACAACACGCTGATGCCGATGGGCTGGGACGCGTTCGGGATGCCGGCCGAGAACGCCGCGATGGCGAACGGCGTGCCGCCCGCGAAGTGGACCTACGACAACATCGACTACATGAAGGGCCAGATGCAGTCGATGGGCCTCGCGATCGACTGGTCGCGCGAGATCGCGACGTGCAAGCCCGACTACTACAAGTGGAACCAGTGGCTGTTCCTGAAGATGCTCGAGAAGGGCATCGCGTACAAGAAGACGGGCACCGTGAACTGGGACCCGGTCGACCAGACCGTGCTCGCGAACGAGCAGGTGATCGACGGTCGCGGCTGGCGCTCGGGCGCGCTCGTCGAGAAGCGCGAGATCCCGATGTACTACCTGCGCATCACGCAGTACGCGGATGAGCTGCTGAACGATCTCGACGGCCTCGGCTGGCCCGAGCGCGTGAAGATCATGCAGCAGAACTGGATCGGCAAGAGCTTCGGCGTGAACTTCGGCTTCCCGTACGAACTCGACGGCGAGAAGGCGCTCTTGCGCGTGTTCACGACGCGCGCCGACACGATCATGGGCGTCACGTTCTGCGCGATCGCGGCCGAGCACCCGCTCGCCACGCGCCTCGCGCAGGGCAAGCCGGAACTGCAGGCGTTCATCGACGAATGCAAGCGCGGCGGCGTCGCCGAGGCCGATGTCGCGACGATGGAGAAGAAGGGCGTCGCGACGGGCTTCTCGGTGTCGCACCCGCTGACGGGCGAGCCGGTCGAGGTCTGGATCGGCAACTACGTGCTGATGAGCTATGGCGAAGGCGCGGTGATGGGCGTGCCCGCGCACGACGAGCGCGACTTCGCGTTCGCGAAGAAATACGACCTGCCGATCAAGCAGGTGATCGCGGCCGAAGGGCAGACGTACTCGCTCGACGCGTGGCAGGAGTGGTACGGCGACAAGGACGTCGCGGCCTGCGTCAACAGCGGCAAGTACGACGGCCTCGCTTACGGCGCGGCGGTCGACGCGATCGCGGCCGACCTGAAGGCCGGCGGCTTCGGCGACAAGCAGGTCACGTGGCGCCTGCGCGACTGGGGCGTGTCGCGCCAGCGCTACTGGGGCACGCCGATCCCGATCATTCACTGCCCGTCGTGCGGCGACGTGCCGGTGCCGGAGCAGGACCTGCCGGTCGTGCTGCCGGAAGACCTCGTGCCGGACGGCTCGGGCAACCCGCTCGCGAAGTCGGAAGCGTTCCTGAACTGCTCGTGCCCGAAGTGCGGCGCGGCCGCGAAGCGCGAGACCGACACGATGGACACCTTCGTCGATTCGTCGTGGTACTTCTCGCGCTACACGGCGCCGGACGCCGAGACGATGGTCGACGCGCGCACCGATTACTGGATGCCGATGGACCAGTACATCGGCGGCATCGAGCACGCGATCCTGCACCTGCTGTACTCGCGTTTCTGGACCAAGGTGATGCGCGACCTCGGCCTCGTGAAGTTCGGCGAGCCGGCCAAGAACCTGCTGACGCAGGGCATGGTGCTGAACGAGACGTTCTACCGCGAGGACGCGTCGGGCAAGAAGACCTGGTACAACCCGGCCGACGTGACCGTCACGTTCGACGAAAAGGGCCGCCCGGTCGGCGCGACGCTGAACGCCGACGGCCAGCCGGTCGTGCTCGGCGGCATCGAGAAGATGTCGAAGTCGAAGAACAACGGCGTCGATCCGCAGGTGCTGATCGACCAGTACGGCGCGGACACCGCGCGCCTGTTCACGATGTTCGCCGCGCCGCCGGAGCAGCAGCTCGAGTGGTCGGGCGCGGGTGTCGAGGGTGCGAGCCGCTTCCTGCGCCGCGTGTGGAGCTTCGGTGCGACGAATCGCGAAGCGCTCGCCGTGCGTGCGGGCTTCGACGCGGCCGCGCTCGGCGACGCCGACAAGGCGCTGCGCCGCGAGATCTACAGCGTGCTGAAGCAGGCCGATTTCGACTACCAGCGTCTGCAGTACAACACCGTCGTGTCGGCCGCGATGAAGATGCTGAACGCGATCGACGGCGCGAAGGGCGCGACGCCCGGCGTGCTGCGCGAGACGTACGGCGTGCTGCTGCGCGTGCTGTACCCTGTCGTGCCGCACGTCACGTTCGAGCTGTGGAAGGCGCTCGGCTACGCGGACGAATTCGGCCCGCTGCTCGACGCGCCCTGGCCGAAGGTCGACGAGGCCGCGCTCGAGCAGGCCGAGATCGAGCTCGTGCTGCAGGTGAACGGCAAGGTGCGCGGCGCGCTGAAGGTCGCGAAGGACGCGAGCCGCGAGGTGATCGAAGCCGCGGCGGTGGCCGACGAGGCGTTCGCGAAGTTCAGCGACGGCAAGCCGGCGAAGAAGATCGTCGTCGTGCCCGGCCGCCTCGTGAACATCGTCGTCTGACGGCCGTTGGCCGTCGGGCGCACACAGAAGGAGCGAAGGTGATCCGCAGATCGTTTTTGGTGCTCGTCGGCAGCGCGGTCGCGCTGTCGGCATGCGGTTTCCAGTTGCGCGGCCAGCAGGACTACGCGTTCAAGCACTTGCTGGTGGCTGGCGCGCCGGCGCCCGTCGAGGCGCGCCTGGTGCGTCTCGTCGAGGCCGGCAGCGACACGAAGATCGTCAAGTCGGCGGACGACGCCGACGCCGTGCTGCGCATGTGGGAGTCGCGCGGCCAGAACACGCTGACGCTCAACAAGTACGGCTCCGCGCAGGAATACGCGCTGTTCTACACGTTGAACTACACGCTGACGAGCAAGGACGGCACCGTGCTGATCCCGCCGAGCGCGATCGCGCTGAACCGTGCGATGACGTACAGCGACCAGTACACGAACGCGAAGGCGCAGGAAGCCGACATCCTGTACGGCGACATGCAGAACGATGCGGTCGACCAGTTGATGCGGCGTCTCGCGATCGTCCACTCGCTGACGCCGGCGCCGGAAGACGTGGTGCCGGGCGTCGCGCCGCGCGCGCCGTTGCCGCCGCCGCCGCTCTGATCGACGGCGCACGTATCGATGCAACTGCGACTTGATGCGCTGGAGCCGCACCTCGCGAAGGGGTTGGCCGGGCTCTATACCGTCTTCGGCGACGAGCCGCTGCTCGCGCAGGAGGCGTGCGACCGCATTCGCGCGGCCGCCCGCGCGGCCGGCTTCACCGAGCGTTCGGTGCATACGGTCGAGCGCGGCTTCGACTGGAGCGTGCTGCTCGGCGCAACCCAGGCGATGTCGCTGTTCGGCGAGCGCCAGCTGATCGAGCTGCGCATTCCGTCGGGCAAGCCCGGCAAGGAAGGCGCCGATGCGCTGAAGACGCTCGCGGCCGCGCCCAATCCCGACGCGCTGATGCTCGTCACGTTGCCGCGCCTCGACGCTGCAACGCAGAAATCCGCGTGGTTTACCGCGTTGCAGAACGGCGGCGTCGCGCTGAAGATCGATCCGGTCGACCGCGCGCAACTGCCGAACTGGATCGGCCAGCGTCTGTCGATGCAGGGCCAGCGCGTCGCGCCCGGCGACGATGGCCGGCGTGCGCTGCAGTTCATCGCGGAGCGCGTCGAGGGCAACCTGCTCGCCGCGCACCAGGAGATCCAGAAGCTCGGGCTGCTCTATCCGCAGGGCGTGCTGTCGTTCGAGCAGGTGCACGACGCGGTGCTGAACGTCGCGCGCTACGATGTCTTCAAGCTGAACGAGGCGATGCTCGCGGGCGACGCCGCGCGGCTCGCGCGGATGATCGACGGGCTGAAGGGCGAGGGCGAGGCGATCGTGCTCGTGATGTGGGCCGTCGTCGAGGAGTTGCGCACGCTGCTGCGGATCAAGCGCGGCACGACGGCCGGCAAGCCGCTGGCCACGCTGCTGCGCGAAAACCGCGTGTGGGGCCCGCGCGAGCGGCTGATCGGCCCCGCGCTGAACCGCGTGTCGGAAACCGGGCTCGAGAAGGCGCTCGCGTTCGCCGCGAAGCTCGACCGGCAGGTGAAGGGGCTGTCGGCCGTCACGCCGGGCCGCCGCACGCAGGACGATCCGCCGCCCGATCCGTGGGACGGCCTGTTCCAGCTCGCGATGACGGTCGCGGGCGCCCACGGTGAGCGACCGCCGACCGCGGGTCGCGTGCGGCGTTAAGTCCGGGCCTTCAGCGCACGCATCGCAACCCGCTTACAATATTTCGATGGATGGCGCGGCCCGCTTGCCGCCGCGCGCCACGCTTCCCCACGCATTCACGCCGCGCCAAGCGGCTCGCTTCTCGAGTCACACGATGGATATCGACCAGTACATGACGGATCTGGGCCGCCGTGCCCGGCACGCTTCCCGCGCGATGGCGCGCGCCAGCACGGCCGCGAAGAACGCGGCGCTCGACGCCGTGGCCCGCGCGATCGAGCGCGATGCGCAGGCGCTGAAGGATGCGAACGCACGCGACGTCGCCCGCGCTCGCGAAAAGGGGCTCGATGCGGCGTTCATCGACCGCCTGACGCTGTCGGACAACGCGCTGAAGACGATGGTCGAAGGCCTGCGCCAGGTCGCGTCGCTGGCCGACCCGATCGGCGAGATCGGCAATCTCAAGTACCGCCCGAGCGGGATCCAGGTCGGCCAGATGCGCGTGCCGCTCGGCGTGATCGGCATCATCTACGAGTCGCGCCCGAACGTGACGATCGACGCGGCCGCGTTGTGCCTGAAGTCGGGCAACGCGACGATCCTGCGCGGCGGCTCCGAGGCGCTCGAATCGAACGCGGCGCTCGCGAAGCTGATCGGCGAAGGGCTCGAGGCGGCCGGCCTGCCGCAGGATGCCGTGCAGGTCGTCGCGACGGCCGATCGCGCGGCGGTCGGCAAGCTGATCACGATGACCGAATACGTCGACGTGATCGTGCCGCGCGGCGGCAAGAGCCTGATCGAGCGCCTGATCAACGAGGCACGCGTGCCGATGATCAAGCACCTCGACGGCATCTGCCACGTGTATGTCGACGATCGCGCCGATTTCGCGAAGGCGCTGACGGTGTGCGACAACGCGAAGACGCATCGCTACGGCACCTGCAACACGATGGAGACGCTGCTCGTCGCGAGCGGCGTCGCGGCGACGCTGCTGCCGCCGCTCGGCAAGCTGTATCGCGACAAGCAGGTCGAGCTGCGCGTCGATGCGGCCGCGCGCGCGGTGCTCGCCGAGGCGGGCGTCGGCCCGCTCGTCGATGCAACCGAGGAAGACTGGCACACCGAATATCTCGCGCCGGTGCTCGCGATCAAGGTCGTCGACGGCCTCGACGCCGCGATCGAGCACATCAACCACTACGGCTCGCACCACACCGATGCGATCGTCACCGAGGATCACGACCGCGCGATGCGCTTCCTGCGCGAAGTCGATTCGGCGAGCGTGATGGTCAACGCGTCGACCCGCTTCGCGGACGGCTTCGAATTCGGCCTCGGCGCGGAAATCGGCATCTCGAACGACAAGCTGCACGCACGCGGCCCTGTCGGCCTGGAAGGGCTCACGTCGCTGAAGTACGTCGTGCTCGGGCACGGCGAAGGCCGACAGTAACGCGAGGCGCGCAACCGATGGCAATGCTCTGGGTCAAGACGTTCCATATCGTGCTGATCGCCGCGTGGTTCGCGGGGCTGTTCTACCTGCCGCGCATCTATGTGAACCTGGCCATGGAGACCGATCCGGCCGCGGTGCGGCGCCTGTTGCTGATGGCGCGCAAGCTGTTCCGCTTCATGACGATGATCGCGGTGCCGGCCTTGGCATGCGGGCTGTGGCTCTGGCTCGTGATCGGCATCGGCCAGGGGCAGGGCTGGATCCACGCGAAGGTGACGGTGGTGCTGCTGCTCGTGATCTACCATGCGTACTGCGGGCACCTGCTGCGCGTGTTCGAGCGCGGCGAGAACCGCCGCACCGACAAGTGGTATCGCGTGTTCAATGAACTGCCGGTACTCGGCATGCTGGCGGCGGTCGCGCTGGTCGTGATCAAGCCGTTCTGAGCGGCATGGCCGGCGAGGGTGCCGGTGCCGCCTGATGCGCAACGGCGCCCCGCGGGGCGCCGTTATTCGTTTACGCGCGGTCGGCGCGGTGCCTGCTCAATCCTTCGCGCCGTCGTCGATCCGGCGGCGCGTGATCGCTTCCTTCGCACGGCCGACCCGTTCCATCAGCGCGGGCCCGCGCGACAGCGCGACGCCGACCGCGAGGATGTCGCCGATCGCGAGATGCGACATCCGCGACGTCATCGGCGAGAACACGTCGGTTTCCTCGGCGACGTTCGACGCGAGGCTCACTGTCGCGAGTTTCGCGAGCGGCGAATGGCTCTGCGTGATCGCGACGACCTTCGCGCCGCACGCGAGCGCGGAGCGCGCGGCATCGACGATGTCGCGCGTGCGGCCGGTGTTCGAGATCGCGACGACGACATCGTGCGGCCCGAGCAGTGCCGACGACATCGAGAACGTGTGCGGATCCGAATAGGCGACGCTCGGCACGCCGAGCCGGAAGAACTTGTGCTGGATGTCCTGCGCGGCGATGCCCGAGCCGCCGGCGCCGTAGAACTCGATGCGCGACGCGTTCGACAGCAGCGCGATCGCGTCGGCGACGCTGCCGGCCGACAGGCTGTTGCGCACCTCGATCAGCGCGCCGATCGTGCGGTCGAACACCTTGCCGATGATGCCGGGTGCGGGTTCGTCGGGCTCGACGTCGCGATACACCGACGACACGCCCGGCGCGACGCTCTGCGCGAGCCGGATCTTGAATTCGCGAAAGCCGCTGCAGCCGAGCGCCTGGCAGAAGCGCGCGATGGTCGGCTGGCTGACGCCCGCGCGGGTCGACAGCTCGGTCATCGCGAGGTCGAGCACCTCGCGCGGCGCGGCGAGGATGTAGTCGGCGAGCTTGCGCTCGGACGGGCGCAACTCGGCGCGGATCGCTTCAATGCGAGGCAGCATGGGACGGCGGATGCAAATCGGGTTCGGATGAGCGAGTGTATCGCAATCGAATTGTAGAAAATCTACATAAAAATACTAGCTTCATCGTCGGCGATTCATGGGGTGGGTAATGCGGTTGATTAGGGTTTTCACTAGGTAAAGCCTTGCTGGTGGCGGGAATGTGGGTTGCGCGTATGCTGATCCGCATTGCGTGCTTGTAGTTTTTCTACTAGACTGCCTTCGTTCGTTCGATGCACTCGACCGTCCCCACGATTCCAACCGCCGGTGTCGCCGGCATACAGGAGCGCCCAGCATGACGTCGCTGCACCCCACTCTGGCGAAAGTCACCGAACGCGTGATCGCCCGCAGCCAATCGACCCGTTCCGCCTATCTGCAGCGCATCGACGGCGCGCAGGGCAAGTTCCCGGCGCGCGGCGCGCTGTCGTGCGCGAACCTCGCGCACGGCTTCGCGGGTCTCGAAGGCAGCGACAAGTTCCAGATCAAGGCGATCCGCGAGCCGAACATCGGCATCGTGTCCTCGTACAACGAGATGTTGTCCGCGCACGCGCCGTACAAGGATTTCCCCGACATCATCAAGGCCGCCGCGCGCGAGAACGGCGGCGTCGCGCAGTTCGCGGGCGGCGTGCCGGCGATGTGCGACGGCGTCACGCAGGGCAACCCGGGGATGGAGTTGTCGCTGTTCTCGCGCGAGGCGATCGCGATGGGTACGGCGATCGCACTCACGCACAACATGTTCGACGCGGCGCTCTGCCTCGGCATCTGCGACAAGATCGTGCCGGGCCTCCTGATCGGCGCGCTGCAGTTCGGCCACCTGCCGACCATCTTCGTGCCGGCCGGCCCGATGACGAGCGGCCTGTCGAACGACGACAAGGCGAAGATCCGCCAGCAGTTCGCGACCGGCCAGGTCGGCCGCGACGCGCTGCTCGAAGCCGAATCGGCCGCGTATCACGGCCACGGCACCTGCACGTTCTACGGCACCGCGAACAGCAACCAGATGCTGATGGAGCTGATGGGCCTGCACCTGCCGGGTTCGGCGTTCGTCCATCCGCACACGCCGCTGCGCGACGCGCTGACCGCCGCAGCCGCGCGCCGCGTGCTCGACCTGACGGTCGAGCGTGGCCAGTACACGCCGATCGGCCATGTGATCGACGAGAAGGCGATCGTCAACGGGATCGTCGCGCTGCTCGCGACGGGCGGCTCGACCAACCACACGCTGCACCTCGTCGCGATCGCGCGCGCGGCCGGCATCCTGATCGACTGGAACGATTTCGACGAACTGTCGGCCGCCGTGCCGCTGCTCGCGAAGATCTACCCGAACGGCAAGGCCGACGTGAACCATTTTCACGCGGCGGGCGGCGTCGCGTTCCTGGTGCGCAACCTGCTCGAAGGCGGGCTGCTGCACGAAGACGTGACGACCGTCGCGGGCAAGGGCCTGTCGCACTACACGAAGGAGCCGAAGCTGATCGACGGCAAGCTGACGTGGGTCGACGGCACGGCCGAGAGCCACGACACGAAGGTGCTGCGCGGCATTCGCGACCCGTTCCAGCCGGACGGCGGCCTGCGCCTGATGCAGGGCCGGCTCGGCCGCGGCGTGATCAAGATTTCGGCGGTCGCGCCCGAGCACCGCAAGGTGACGGCCCCCGCGATCGTGTTCGATTCGCAGGAAGCCGTGCAGGCGGCATTCGATCGCGGCGAGCTGAAGCGCGACTTCGTCGCGGTCGTGCGCTTCCAGGGCGCGCGGGCGAACGGGATGCCCGAGCTGCACCGTTTGACGCCGCTGCTCGGCGTGCTGCAGGATCAGGGCTTCCACGTCGCGCTCGTTACCGACGGCCGCATGTCCGGCGCGTCGGGCAAGGTGCCGGCCGTGATCCACGTGTCGCCGGAAGCGCTGCTGGCCGGCCCGCTCGGCAAGGTGAAGACGGGCGACACGCTCGTGATCGACGCGGAAGCCGGCGTCCTCGACATCGAGGTCGACGAAGCCGAATGGCAGGCGCGCCCGGTCGCGCAGCCGCTGCACCAGGCCGACAACGAAACGGGTTTCGGGCGCGAACTGTTCGGCGTGTTCCGCGCGGCCGCCGCGCCGGCCGAGCAGGGCGCATCGGTTTTCGGGGCGCTGGCCGGCGAAACGGCCGTTGGCGTCGCCGCATGAATTGCATGAATTTCAAGGAGTTTCATCAATGAAGACGATTGCTGAAATCGTGAAGCTGGGCCCGGTCATTCCGGTGCTCGCATTCGACTCGGTAGAGCAGGGCGAACACGTGTCGCGCGCGTTGCACGCGGGCGGCGTCAAGGTGCTCGAGATCACGCTGCGCACGCCGGCGGGCCTCGAGGCGATCCAGCGCGCGAGCCAGCTCGCGGACGACATCGTCGTCGGCGTCGGCACGATCACGAAGCCGGAGCACTGCGAGCAGGCGAAGCGCGCGGGTGCGAAGTTCGGCGTGTCGCCGGGCCTGACGAAGGACCTGCACCTCGCGTCGCTCGATGCGGGCCTGCCGCTGCTGCCGGGCGTGATGACGCCGAGCGACATCATCCAGGCGCTCGAATTCGGCTACGAGATCGTCAAGTTCTTCCCCGCGCAGCAGGCCGGCGGCGTGCCGATGCTGCAGGCGTTCCACGGCCCGTTCCCGGCGCTGAAGTTCTGCCCGACGGGCGGCATCACGGTCGAGACCGCGCCGAGTTTCCTGAAGCTGCCGAACGTCGTGTGCGTCGGTGGTTCGTGGCTCACGCCGAAGTCCGCGCTCGCCGCGCAGGACTGGGCCGAAGTCACGCGCCTCGCGCAAGCCGCGAGCCAGCTCCATCGTTAATACTTGTACGGAATGACGGTTTGATCCTCGGTAATCAAGCGCTTAGTGCTTGTTTTACCGAGGGTTTTTGCTGATGGAACCGGTTCTATCCGCAGGCCGCAAAGATAAGTAAAATTCAGCGTCCTCACGGGGTGGGTACCCCCCGTGTTTCGGAGACCTGCATAGCCGGGCATACTCGCGTCAATCCGCCCGGTTCGAATAATCCCAAGGAGGAGTCACATGGGAGCTGTCCAAGGCAGCATGCTGCTCATTTACACCGTGATCGCGATCGTCGCGTTGATCGTGATGATCGCGCGGTTCAAGATCTACCCGTTCCTGGTGCTCATCATCGTGTCGCTCGGCCTCGGCCTCGTGGTCGGGATGCCGATGGACAAGATCGTCAAGTCGTTCGAAACGGGCAACGGCAACACGCTCGGCCATATCGCGGTCGTCGTCGGCCTCGGCACGATGCTCGGCAAGATGATGGCCGAATCGGGCGGCGCGGAGCGGATCGCGACCACGCTGATCGACTGGTTCGGTGAAAAGAACATTCACTGGGCGATGATGTTCGTCGCGATCATCGTCGGCCTGCCGGTGTTCTTCGAGGTCGGCTTCGTGCTGCTGATCCCGATCGCGTTCAACGTCGCGAAGCGTACCGGCAAGTCGCTGCTCGTCGTCGGCCTGCCGATGGTCGCGGGCCTGTCCGTCGTGCACGGCCTGATCCCGCCGCACCCGGCCGCGCTGCTCGCCGTGCAGCAGTACGGCGCCGACATCGGCAAGACGATCGCGTTCGGCCTGATCGTCGGCGTGCCGACCGCGATCGTTGCCGGTCCGCTGTTCGCGCTGATGATCTCGAAGTTCGTGAAGCTGCCGGAGAACAATCCGCTGGCGGCGCAGTTCGTCGAATCGCATGCGGAAGGCAAGAAGCGCGAACTGCCGGGTTTCGGCATCACGCTGTTCACCATCATGCTGCCGGTGATCCTGATGCTGGTCGGCAGCTGGGCCGATCTGGTCTTCGCGCCGAAGTCGCTGCCGAACAGCCTGCTGCGCTTTGCCGGCAACTCCGACGTCGCGCTGCTGATCGCCGTGCTGGTGAGCTTCTTCACGTTCGGCAAGCTGCAGGGCTTCAACCGCGACCAGATCCAGAAGTTCTGCGGCGAGTGCCTGGCGCCGATCGCCGGTATCACGCTGATCGTCGGCGCGGGCGGCGGCTTCGGCGGCGTCCTGCGCGACAGCGGGATCTCGCAGCAGATCGTCGAGACCGCGAAGCACGCGCACCTGTCGCCGCTGCTGCTCGGCTGGTTCGTGGCGGCGCTGATGCGCCTCGCGACGGGTTCGGCGACGGTCGCGATGACGACCGCCTGCGGCATCGTCGCGCCGATCGCGGCGGCGTCGGGCGCGGCGGTTCGCCCGGAGCTGCTGGTGCTCGCGACGGGGTCCGGTTCGCTGATCTTCTCGCACGTGAACGACGGCGGCTTCTGGCTGATCAAGGAATACTTCGGGATGACGGTCGGCCAGACGTTCAAGACCTGGTCGCTGCTTGAAACCATCATCTCGGTGCTCGGTCTGAGCTTTACGCTGCTGCTGAGCGTGGTTCTGTAACAAGGGGTAGTCAATGATTCTGATCGCAATGGGCGTGTCGGGCGCGGGCAAGTCGCGAATCGGCGAAATGCTGGCGGAGCGCCTGTCGTGCACCTTTACCGATGGCGACGCGTTTCACAGCGCGGCGAACAAGGAGAAGATGCACCACGGCATTCCGCTGACCGACGACGACCGCTGGCCGTGGCTGCGCTCGATCCGTGAGGCCATCGAGGAAAAGCAGCGCGCGGGCGAGACGGCCGTGTTCACGTGCTCGTCGCTGAAGCGGTCGTACCGCGACGTGCTGCGCGGCACCGACACCGACGTGCGGTTCGTGTATCTGAAGGGTTCGTTCGAGGTATTGCGCGAGCGCCTGAAGACCCGCACCGGCCATTTCTTCGATCCGTCGCTGCTGACGAGTCAGCTCGAGACGCTCGAGGAGCCGGGCCCGGACGAAGCGATCGTGGTCGGCATCGAACTGACGCCCGAACAGATCGTCGAGGAAGTGATGGTGAAGATCGGCCTCGCGCAGCAGCACTGAGCGCGGTTCGCGGCAATCGTCATGCAGCAGTGAAACAGGCGCCCCCGGGCGCCTGTTTCATTTGCGGCGCGCAAGCGGCCGGTCAGGCCGCGCGCGCGTACCGAGCGATGCCGTCGAGCAGCACGTCAAGCATCGTGTCGTGCACGGCGGCCGGGTCGAGCCGCGCATAGAGCGGGGCGGCCGACTTGACGAGCGGGTGCTCGGCATCGGACAGCGCATGCATTTCCGCGAGCTCGACGTCGTTCGCGGGCCGTGTGAGGCCGCCGGCCTCGGCCGCGGCGAGCCCGATCACGCTCGCGTACCAGCCGACGCAGACCGACGGCAGCGCCGCGCGCGCAATGCCCGCATCGGCCAGCGCGCGATGCACGGCCTCGATGTGCGCGAGATCGGCGGGGCCCGTGCTCATGTGGCGCTGCAGCAGCGCGAACGCGGCAGGGTAGCGCCGCGCGAGCGCGCGGTACTGGCGCGCGAGATCGCGCAGCCGGTCGCGCCACGGCAGTGACGGGTCGACCGGCACGAGCGAGCGCGACAGCGCGTTCGCGATCGCCCGGCTCAGGCCCTCTTTCGACTTGAAGTGATACAGCACGCTCATCGGGTCGCAGCCGATCGACTGCGCGAGCTTGCGCACGCTGAACGCGGCTTCGCCGACCTCTTCGAGCAGCGCGAGCGCGGCCGCGACGATCGCGTCCTTGTCGAGGCCGCGCGGGCCTTGGGCGGGTTTGTCTTTCATTGGGCGGTGGGGCGGCGGGCTGTCATCTTGACGAAAGCATATTCTACGCTGTAGAATTATTTCTGCGGTGTAGAAATTGGGTGTCCCGGCACCTTTCAATGCGTGCTTTGCACGGTCCGGGATCCAGGCAGACACGAGCGTGCCTGCCGTCAACACGGGCCATCGCGCCCTTTATCTCGTTGACACCCAAGTGGAACCGGCTGCCCCACCCGCGAAGCCTCACGGCTCTTCGACAGGCGGCCCAAGACCATGCAAGTGCAATCATGACTTCCAGCCACAAACCCCTGATCCAGGGAGAATCGCGTTTCGACCCGACACAACTGAACATCGAAAAGGACAACTGGAACTGGTGCGAGCCGTCCCGCTACGACGGCGAGCGTCCGGCCAACTGGTACGAGGCGTCGTTGTCGCGCCATGAAAACAGCGCGCCGCTCGCGCACGACGCCGTATGCGACGTGCTGGTGATCGGCGCCGGGCTGCTCGGCGCATCGGCCGCGCTGCATCTCGCGGAAGCGGGCGTCGACACGATCCTCGTCGACAAGCATCACGTCGGCTCTGCGGCGTCGGGCCGCAACGGCGGCCAGCTCACGCCGGGCCTCGCGCGCTGGGAAGCGGCCGACATGATCGACCACCTGTCGCACGACGACGCGAAGCGGCTGTGGCGCTTCGCGTCGGCCGAATCGATGGACCTGATCGATGCAATCGGCGCGCGTTACGCGCTCGATCTCGACCGCAAGCGCGGCCACGTGACGGCGGCGGTCCACCCGGGCCACATGAGCGCGCTGCTCGACGGCGGGGACGCACGCCGCCATCTCGGCGACGCCGGCGTGACGCTCGTGGGCCGCCATCAGCTGCACGACGAATACGTGCGTTCGGGGCTGTATCACGGCGCGGCGATCGATGCGCTCGGCGGGCAGCTCCATCCGCTCGCGCTGGTGCGCGGCCTCGTGCACGGCTTCCGGCTGAACGGCGGCGCGCTGTACGAGGGCACCGAGGTGCTGGCGCTCGACGAAACACCGGCGGGCGTCGTCGCGGTGACGCCGGGCGGCACGATCACCGCGCGCCGCGGCGTCGTGCTCGCGCTGCACAACACGACATTCCGGCTGCTGGATGACGGCGCCACAACCACCGTGCCGTTCTTCACTTACGTGAGCGTGACGGCACCGCTAGACGTCGACGTCGCGACGCTGATGCCGGCCGGCATGCCGGTGTACGACACGCAGTTCCAGATCGACTACTACCGGCCGGTGCGCGGCAACCGCCTGCTGTTCGGCGGGCAGGGCACCGGCACGTGCTGGGCGCAGCAGGACGTCAACGCGTATCTGCTGACGCGGCTGAACACGGTGTTTCCGCAGCATGACGGCCGCTTCGCGCTCGACTACTGCTGGAGCGGCGTCAGCGACTTCACGCTGAACGGCGCGACCGACAGCCGCAAGACCGACGGCCGCGTGCCGATGTACATGGTGCAGGGCTGGAGCGGGCATGGCGTCGCGCAGACGGTGCGGATCGGCAAGGCGATCTGCGACGATTGCGTCGGACGCAACGACGATTTCTCGATGCTGACCGGTATCGACCATCGCGAGATTCCGCTCGGCCGGCAGCTGTCGCCGATCGCGATTCCCGCCGCGAAGGCGGCGATGAGCGTGATGAGCGCGCTGAATCCGGGGCGGATGATCTCGTTCTGATCGGCCGAAAAGCAAAAAGCCCGATGCGACATTGCTCGCATCGGGCTTTTTTTCCGTCTGGCGACGGCGGCGCTTACGCGATCCGCTTCGCGAGCTCGACGGCCTTGCCGATGTACGACGCAGGCGTCATCGCGAGCAGGCGGTCCTTCGCGTCCTGCGGGATCGCCAGCGTGCCGACGAATTCCTGCATCGCTTCGCGCGTGATGCCCTTGCCGCGCGTCAGTTCCTTCAACTGCTCGTACGGGTTCTCGATGCCGTAGCGGCGCATCACCGTCTGCACCGGCTCCGCGAGCACTTCCCAGCAGTTGTCGAGATCGTCGTTCAGGCGCTGCGGGTTCACTTCGAGCTTGTCGAGGCCGCGGATCAGCGAGTCGTACGCGAGCAGCGAGTAGCCGAGCGCGACGCCCATGTTGCGCAGCACCGTCGAGTCGGTCAGGTCGCGCTGCCAGCGCGACACCGGCAGCTTGTCGGCGAGGTGGCGCAGCGTCGCGTTCGCGAGGCCGAGGTTGCCTTCCGAGTTCTCGAAATCGATCGGGTTGACCTTGTGCGGCATCGTCGACGAGCCGATTTCGCCGGCCTTCGTCTTCTGCTTGAAGTAGCCGACCGAGATGTAGCCCCACACGTCGCGGTCGAGGTCGAGCAGGATCGTGTTCGCGCGTGCGACCGCGTCGAACAGCTCGGCCATGTAGTCGTGCGGCTCGATCTGGATCGTGTACGGGTTGAACGTCAGCTTCAGGCGGTTCTCGATCACGTCGCGCGAGAACGCTTCCCAGTCGAATTCCGGATACGCGGACAGGTGCGCGTTGAAGTTGCCGACCGCGCCGTTCATCTTGCCGAGGATCTCGACCTTCTCGATGCGCGTGATCGCGCGCGCGAGGCGCGCGGCGACGTTCGCGAGTTCCTTGCCGAGCGTCGTCGGGCTGGCCGGCTGGCCGTGCGTGCGCGACAGCATCGGCTGCTCCGCGAGCGCGTGCGACAGCGCGACGAGGCGCTGGTGGACCGTGCGCAGCGCCGGCACGATCACGTGCTCGCGCGCGCCGGCGAGCATCATCCCGTGCGACGTGTTGTTGATGTCTTCGGACGTGCACGCGAAGTGGATGAACTCGCTGGCCTTCTCGAGTTCGGCCTGGCCCTTCACCGATTCCTTCAGCCAGTATTCGACGGCCTTCACGTCGTGGTTCGTCACGCGCTCGATTTCCTTGATGCGCGCGGCGTCGTGCGCGGTGAAGCGCTCGGCGAGCTGCAGCAGGAATTGTTCGGACGCGTCGGAGAAGCGCGGGACTTCCGCGAAGCCGGCGCGCGACAGCGCGATCAGCCAGTGCACCTCGACGGTGACGCGGTGGCGCATGAAGGCGGCTTCGGAGAGCCAGTCGCGCAGCGCTTCGGTCTTGCTGGCGTAGCGGCCGTCGATGGGCGAGAGCGCGGTGAGGGCGAAAAGCGTATCGGGACGAGTGTCGGACATGATCGGGCGAGGCCTTTGGGGCCGGTGCGAACGAGGGGGAGGAGAATTCGACATTTTACCATTGGCGCGGAGCGATCCCGGCCGAACCGGTCCGGCCGCGGCCACCGCGGGCGATCGGCACGCACCCGGTGCCCGGGCGGCGCGCGATTGGCCTGCCGGCAGGCGCCCGCGCCGGCTCGCCGGGCTGCCCGCCACGCCGCCGGGCGGGCCCGCCCGCCGGTAGAATGCAGGCTTCTTCCCGACCGCCGCCCGCCGCGCCCGCCTGCATGGAACTGAAATGGCTCGAAGACTTCGTCTCGCTCGCGGAAACGCGCAGCTTTAGCCGGTCCGCCGAACTGCGGCACGTGTCGCAGCCCGCGTTCTCGCGGCGCATCCAGGCGCTCGAGGCCTGGCTCGCGACCGAACTGATCGATCGTTCGGTCTATCCGACGCGGCTCACGCAGGCCGGCCAGATCTTCTACGAGCAGGCGCTGACGATGCTGTCGCAGGCACACGAGGCGCGCACGCTGCTGCGCGGCCACGTCGGCGCGCCGGTGCCGACCATCGAGTTCGCGGTGCCGCACACGCTGTCGCTCACGTACTTTCCGCGCTGGCTGCAGCGGATCGAGGCGAAGATGGGGCAGGTCCACACGCGGCTGCGCGCGCTGAACGTGCACGACGCCGTGCTGTCGCTCGTCGAGGGCGGCTGCGACCTCGTGATGGGCTACCACCACCCGAGCCACCCGGTCGCGCTCGACCCGGCCCGCTACGACATGCTGGTCCTCGGCAGCGAGCCGATCAGCGCGTTCTCGGCGCCGGGCCGCGCGGGCCGGCCGCGCTACACGCTGCCGGGCACGGCCGAGGCGCGCGTGCCGTACCTGTCGTATACGCCGAACGCGTATCTCGGCCGGATGACCGAAGTCATCGTTGCGAACGCACCGACCCCCCTGTTTCTCGATCGCGTGTACGAAACCGACATGGCCGAAGGGCTGAAGGCGATGGCGCTCGCGGGCCACGGCGTCGCGTTCCTGCCGCACAGCGCGGTCGAGGACGCGGTGGCGAGCGGCCGCCTGATCCGGCTCGACCGTTCCGCGCGCGGCGGCACGCATCCGTTCACGCTGACGATGGAGATCCGCCTGTACTGCGACAAGCTCGCGCTGCAGGGCGACGATCCGCGCCAGAAGCTCGTGCGCGCGCTGTGGGACGTCGTGCGCGACGAATTGCGCGAAGCGGCCGGTTAACCGTGGGCGGTTAACCGGGCCGGTCAGGCGCGCGGCTGACGACCGGCTTGCGGCGCCTGCCAGACGCCTGTCCGGCGGGCGTCCGGCGGCTTCCCCGACGATTTTTCGTCGACGCGATGCACGACCGATCGCGGGCGTTCTTGCGCAAATCGACCGCGGATTTGCGAAAAATCCCGATCATGCAAGAAACGCATAATCGAATAAGCAAACGGCATTGGATAAAAAAAACGGGTTTTTCGACAATGTGCGCACTTCGTTGAACGTTGGAGCATCCATGTCTTCGCAACTGCAGTCCATCCCGTCCTACCTGCACGCCGACGATCTCGGCCCGTGGGGCAACTACCTTCAGCAGGTCGATCGCGTCGCACCGTACCTCGGTTCGCTGTCGCGCTGGCTTGAAACGCTGAAGCGTCCGAAGCGCATCCTGATCGTCGACGTACCCATCGAACTCGACAACGGCACCGTCGCGCACTTCGAAGGCTATCGCGTGCAGCACAACGTGTCGCGCGGTCCGGGCAAGGGCGGCGTGCGTTACCACCAGGACGTGACGCTGTCGGAAGTGATGGCACTGTCCGCATGGATGTCGGTGAAGAACGCGGCCGTGAACGTGCCGTACGGCGGTGCGAAGGGCGGCATCCGCGTCGATCCGCGCAAGCTGTCGCGCGGTGAGCTCGAGCGCGTGACGCGTCGCTACACCAGCGAAATCGGCATCATCATCGGGCCGAACACCGACATTCCGGCGCCGGACGTCAACACCAACGAACAGGTGATGGCGTGGATGATGGACACGTTCTCGATGAACCAGGGCCAGACGTCGACGGGCGTCGTGACCGGCAAGCCGATCTCGCTCGGCGGTTCGCTCGGCCGCAAGGAAGCGACGGGCCGCGGCGTGTTCGTCGTCGGCTGCGAAGCGGCGAAGAAGAAGGGCCTGGAAATCGAAGGCGCGCGCATCGCGGTGCAGGGCTTCGGCAACGTCGGCGGCATCGCGGCGAAGCTGTTCCAGGAAGCGGGTGCGAAGGTGATCGCGGTGCAGGATCACACGGGCACGATCTACCGGCCGGCCGGCCTCGATTCCAACAAGCTGCTCGACCACGTCGCGCGCACGGGCGGCGTCGCGGGCTTCGAAGGCGCCGAGCCGATGCCGAACGACGAGTTCTGGACGGTCGAGACCGACATCCTGATCCCGGCGGCACTGGAAAACCAGATCACCGAGAAGAACGCAGCGAAGATCCGCACGAAGATCATCGTCGAAGGCGCGAACGGCCCGACGACGACGGCGGCCGACGACATCCTGAGCGCGAACGGCGTGCTCGTGATTCCGGACGTGATCGCGAACGCGGGCGGCGTGACCGTGTCGTACTTCGAGTGGGTGCAGGACTTCTCGAGCTTCTTCTGGACGGAAGACGAGATCAACCACCGTCTCGAGCGCGTGATGCGCGAAGCGTTCGCCGGCGTGTGGGCGGTCGCGGAAGAGCACAAGGTGTCGGTGCGTACGGCGGCGTTCATCGTCGCGTGCAAGCGCATCCTGATGGCGCGCGAAATGCGCGGCCTGTACCCCTGATCGGTGACTACGATCAAGGCATGACGCAATCCATCCGATTGCGCGCATGAACCCTCGCGGGCGGTGCCGAATCCGGCACCGCCCGCGCGCGCATTCAGGCGCCGCAAGCGCGCCCGAAGCCGGGAGGACGGCTTCGCACGGGACGATTCGTAGTTCGGTTAACAACCAGTACTTTCAAAAATATTACTTTGATACACTGGCGCGGGTTTTAGCCAAGGAGATGACCAAAATGAAATACCACAAGGCTGTCCTGATGGTCGCGGCGCTGTGCGCGTTCGCGAGCGGCGCGCATGCGCAGGAGACCGGCACGCTGAAGAAGATCAAGGACACGGGCGTGATCGCGCTGGGGCACCGCGAATCGTCGATCCCGTTCTCCTACTATGACCAGAACCAGCAGGTCGTCGGCTATTCGCGCGAATTCCAGCTGAAGGTCGTGGACGCGGTGAAGAAGAAGCTGAACCTGCCGAACCTGCAGGTCAAGAACATCCCGGTCACGTCGCAGAACCGCATCCCGCTCGTGCAGAACGGCACGGTCGACATCGAGTGCGGCTCGACGACCAACAACGTCGAGCGTCAGCAGCAAGCGGCGTTCTCCGACACGATCTTCGTGATCGGCACGCGCCTGATGACGAAGAAGGATTCGGGCGTGAAGGAGTTCGCCGACCTGAAGGGCAAGACGGTCGTGACCACCGCCGGCACGACGTCCGAGCGCCTGCTGCGCAAGATGAACAACGACAAGCAGCTGGGCATGAACATCATCAGCGCGAAGGACCACGGCGACTCGTTCAACACGCTCGAGTCGGGCCGCGCGGTCGCGTTCATGATGGACGACGCGCTGCTCGCGGGCGAGCGCGCGAAGGCGAAGCAGCCGGGCGAGTGGGCGATCGTCGGCACGCCGCAATCGGAAGAGGCCTACGGCTGCATGATGCGCAAGGGCGATGCGGACTTCAAGAAGGTCGTCGACGACGCGATCTCGCAAGTCGAGAAGTCGGGCGAAGCCGCGAAGATCTACGCGAAGTGGTTCGAAAGCCCGATTCCGCCGAAGGGGCTGAACCTGAACTTCCCGCTGTCCGATTCGATGAAGAAGCTGTACGCGAACCCGAACGACAAGGCGCTCGACTGACCACGCGGCCGTTGATGCAGAAATGACGCTACTGAAACGGAAGAGGCCACGCTTCTTCCGTTTCTTTTTGCTGGAGTCTTGCCCATGTCTTACCACTGGAACTGGGGCATCTTCCTGAGCCCCGTCTCGACCGGCGAGCCGACGACTTATTTCGGCTGGTTGATGTCCGGCTTCTGGGTGACGATCGAAGTGTCGCTCGTCGCCTGGGTCATCGCGCTGATCGTCGGTTCGCTGTTCGGCGTGCTGCGCACGGTGCCGAACAAATGGCTGTCCGCGATCGGCACCGTGTACGTGTCGATCTTCCGGAACATTCCGCTGATCGTGCAGTTCTTCGTCTGGTATCTCGTGATACCCGAGCTGCTGCCCGCGTCGATCGGCACCTGGATCAAGCAACTGCCGCCGACCACGCAGTTCTTCACCGCGTCGATCATCTGTCTCGGGCTGTTCACCGGCGCGCGCGTGTGCGAACAGGTGCGCTCGGGGATCAACGCGCTGCCGAAGGGCCAGCGCGCGGCCGGCCTCGCGATGGGCTTCACGCAATGGCAGACGTACCGCTACGTGCTGCTGCCGGTCGCGTACCGGATCATCGTGCCGCCGCTCACGTCCGAGTTCCTGAACATCTTCAAGAACTCGGCGGTCGCGTCGACGATCGGCCTGCTCGACCTGTCCGCGCAGGCGCGCCAGCTCGTCGACTACACCGCGCAGACCTACGAGTCGTTCATCGCGGTGACGCTCGCGTACGTGGTCATCAACCTCGTCGTGATGGCGTTCATGCGCTGGATCGAAGGCCGCACGCGGCTGTCCGGCTACATCGGAGGCAAGTGATGCATCAGTTCGACTGGAGTAGTATCCCCGGCGCGATTCCGACGCTGTGGTCCGGCGCGATCATCACGTTCAAGATCACGCTGATCGCGATCGTCGTCGGCATCGTGTGGGGCACGCTGCTGGCGCTGCTCCGGCTGTCCGGCGTGAAGCCGCTCGCGTGGTTCGCGAAAGCATACGTGACGGTGTTCCGCTCGATCCCGCTCGTGATGGTGCTGCTGTGGTTCTTCCTGATCGTGCCGCAGGTGCTGCAGGGCGTGCTCGGGCTGTCGCCGACGATCGACATCCGGCTTGCGTCGGCGATGGTCGCATTCTCGCTGTTCGAAGCCGCGTATTATTCCGAGATCATCCGTGCCGGCATCCAGGCGGTGCCGCGCGGGCAGGTGAACGCCGCGTTCGCGCTCGGCATGAACTACGCGCAGGCCATGCGCCTCGTGATCCTGCCGCAGGCGTTCCGCGCGATGGTGCCGCTGCTGCTCACGCAGGCGATCGTCCTGTTCCAGGATACGTCGCTCGTGTACGTGATCAGTCTCGCGGACTTCTTCCGCACGGCTGCCAACATCGGCGATCGCGACGGCACGACCGTCGAGATGGTCCTGTTCGCGGGTGCATGCTATTTCGTGATTTGCTCGGTGGCGTCTGCCCTGGTCAAAGGTCTCCAGAAAAAGGTCACAAGATGATTTCCATCAAGAACGTTTCGAAGTGGTATGGCCAGTTTCAGGTCCTCGCCGATTGCACGACCGAGGTCAAGAAAGGCGAGGTGGTCGTCGTGTGCGGTCCGTCGGGTTCGGGCAAGTCGACGCTGATCAAGACCGTGAACGGCCTCGAGCCGTTCCAGCAGGGCGAGATCCTCGTGAACGGCCAGTCGGTCGGCGACAAGAAGACGAACCTGTCGAAGCTGCGCTCGAAGGTCGGGATGGTGTTCCAGCATTTCGAGCTGTTCCCGCACCTGTCGATCACCGAGAACCTGACGCTCGCGCAGATCAAGGTGCTCGGCCGCGGCAAGGACGAAGCGGCCGAGAAGGGCATGAAGCTGCTCGATCGAGTCGGCCTGAAGGCGCATGCGCACAAGTTCCCGGGCCAGTTGTCGGGCGGCCAGCAGCAGCGTGTCGCGATCGCGCGCGCGTTGTCGATGGATCCGATCGCGATGCTGTTCGACGAACCGACGTCCGCGCTCGATCCGGAGATGATCAACGAAGTGCTCGACGTGATGGTCGAGCTCGCGCAGGAAGGGATGACGATGATGGTCGTCACGCACGAAATGGGCTTCGCGAAGAAGGTCGCCCATCGCGTGATCTTCATGGACAAGGGCGCGATCGTCGAGGACGACCGCAAGGACGATTTCTTCTCGAATCCGAAGTCGGATCGCGCGAAGGACTTTCTCGCGAAAATCCTGCACTGAGCGTTCGGGCATCGCATGCTTCGTGTGCGCGAATGCGGAAACCGCCCGGCCGAACGCCGGGCGGTTTTTTTTCGTTTGCCGCCGGTCGCCGGCGGACGGGTTCGCCTCGCGCGTTACCAGCTGTAGCGGTACCCGACCTGCCCCGTGACGCCGCGCCGGTAATCGCCGCCGATGTTGCGCGCATATTTCACGTTCGCGTACAGCGCGCCCGACTTGCCGAAGCCCGCGGTCACGCCAAGGCCGAGCTCGTACCACGTGCGGCCCAGGTGCGTCGCGAACGGCGTGCCGCCGACGACGGTCTGGCCCGGCGACAGGAAGTCGTGCAGCACGTCGGCCGTGAAGTACGGCGTCGCGGCGCCGCCGCCCGCGTTCGCGTCGAGGTTCGGCCGGAAGATCCGCACGCCGACGCGCCCGCGCAGCGCGTGGGTGGTCGTGCCCGACACGGCCGACACGTTGTCGTTGAACCCGTTCAGCTTCAGGTACTGATACATCAGCTGCGCCTGCGGCTCGACCGCAATCGGCGTGCCGCCGATTCCGAACGGCTTGCCGACCTCCTGCGACAGCGCGATGCCGAAGCCGTGCTGCGATGCCTCGTTGCCGTAGCCGTCGCGATAGCGGTTGCCGTAGTGCGTGACCTGGCCGACGCTGTCGAAGTAGGTGCCGTCGGACAGGTAGCGCGTCCAGTAGCCGCCCACGCTCTGCGCGTGCATCTCGACCGAGCCCGTCGACGTCGACAGGCCTGGCGTATCGGCGCGCGCGATGTCGCTGAAGCTCGCGTTCGCGACGCCGATGCTCGCCGTCACGCCCGCATGCGTGCTGCCGCCGGCGGGTGCCCGGTCGAGCGTCCAGTCCTTGCCGAACTGCGCGAAGAACGTGCGCTCGTCGGCCGCGAAGCGGCCCGCGTTCGCGTCGAGGCTCTGTCCGCCGATGCGGCCCCACACGCCGTCGTGGTTGCCCGGCGCCTGCTTCTCGAGGTTGTCGATGTCGCCGACGCGCTCGTGCAGCTTGCCGAGCGTCGAGAAGCCGTAGTCGGCGTTCAGCAGCGGTGTCATCGCGTAGCCTGCAACGGCCGGGCGGTACGCGAGATTGCCGCCGTTGCCGCCGCCGTCGATGACGGTCGGGCCGACCGGATCGCCGGGGTCCGTCGGGTCGAGCTGCGAGCGCAGGTACCAGCCGTTCGCATCGCTTTGTCCGCCGCGGTAGAGCCGGTATTCATACGCGCCGGCCTGCACCGGGCCCGCGAGATGAAATGCCGATGCGGTGGTCGTGCCGCCGTTGGCCGTGACGACTACCGGAATCCCGTCGCCCGTCGTCTGCGCGCCGGTGCCGGCCGTGTTCGCGATCTTCAGCCCCGTCGTGCCGCTTGCGGCACCGCCGTTCACGATCAGCCGGTCGGTCGGCGATGCGTCGGCGCCGAGGTAGGTGTTCAGCGCGATCGTCCCGCCGTTGCCGACGTAGCTGCCGGTCGTCAGCGTCCTGTAGCTGCCCGCCGCCGTTGGCGCGCCGGACGGCGCGGCGAACGCGACCAGGCCCCCGTTGTTCAGGCTGCTCAGCACGGAACTGGCGGTCATATGCCACGTGCTCGTGGCGTCGACCGTCAGCGCGACCGGGTCGATCCTGCCGGTCAGGGTCGTGCCGTGCGTCAGGAACACGTTGCCGGTGCTCGACGCGTCCGACAGGATGTCGCCGGCGAGATTCACGGCCGATGCGTTGAAGGTCGCGGTGCTGCCGCTCGCGAGGTCGAGCAGCGTGCCCTTACCGGCCGTCACGACGGTGCCGTTGCGCACCGCGATGTCGACCGTGCCGCCGCGCGCGGCGAACGCCGGCCCGGCGACGGATGCGACGCTGCCGCCGTCGACGAGCACCGAGCTCGTCGCGCCGGTCGCGAGCGTGTCGGTGCTCAGCACGCCGGCCGTCGCACCCTTGAGCGTCGTGCCGGTCAGCGCGAGCACGCCGCCGCCGTCGACGGTCGCGCCGTTGCCGGCCGCGCTTGCGATCGACGACCGCGTGTCGCCGATGCGGCCGCCGTTCCGTGCGACGAGGCCGTCGGCTGCCGCGCCCGCCGTGGAGACCTGCGCGCCCGACAGCCACGCGGTCGCGCCGCTGCCCGCGACGATCGCGTGCGCGCCGGCGCCCGTCGTCGCGACGGTCGTGCCGTCGGCCGCGAGCGTCGAATCCGCGCCCGTCACCACGAGGCCGCGTGCGTTGTCGCCGGCGGTGCGCACGACGGTCGCCGCCGCATCGGTCGCGATGCGCGCGCCCGCGCCCGTCGACGATAGCCCGTCGGCGCCGTTGCCGGTCGTGCCGATCCGCGTGCCCGACAGCACGATCGTCGTGTTCGTGCCGAGGTTGTCGATGCCCTTGCCGGTACCGCCCGCCGCGATCGACGTCGCGCCGGCCGCGATCCCGCCGTCCGACACGGACGAGTCGATCAGCACGCCGTCGGCGCTGCCGTTCGCGACGACGGTGCCCGTGCCAGACAGCGCGACCGACGCGCCCGCGCCGGTCAGGTGCACGCCCGCGACGCCGTCGTCGGCCTCGATCGTGCCCGCGTTGGCGAGCGTCGCCGACGCGCCCTGCACGAGCGCGCCGGTGCCGTTCGATACGCGGAGCGTCGACGCGTTGTCGACCGTGCCGAGCGCGCCGACCACGACGCCCGTCGAGCCGGCGCCGGTCAGCTGCACCGTGTCGCGGTTCTCGAGTGTGCCGAGGTTCCGCACGACGAAACCCGTTACGCCCGCGCTCGACGAGGCGACCGCGGCATCGTTGGTCAGCGTCGTCGCGACCGGCGCGCCGGCATTCGCGCCCGCGAGGTCGTGCGCCTGGCCGTCGACGACGCCCGCGATCGCGCCGGCCGCATTCAGGTTGATCGTCGCGCCGGCGTCGATCGCGCCCTGTGCACCACCCTCGATCGCCACCGCGATGCCGTTCGTGCCGTTGACGTTGTAGACGGCGTCGCCGGTCGACAGCGTCGTGCCGGGGCCGGTCGCGAGCACGCCGCGCGCGCCCTGGCCGTTCACGTCCGTCGTCAGCGTGCCGACCGACGACGTGCCCGCATAGGCCGCGCCGCCCGCGATCCGGAACAGCGTCGAATCGTCGGTATCGACGCTCAGGTGCTGCGCGGCGACGGTGATCTTCGAGCCCGCGCCGTACGCATGGAAGCCGATCTGGTTCGTGCCCGACATGAAGTGGGGCACCGCGTTCGTGCCGACGTGGATGGTCGCGCCGGAGCGCGCATGGACGCCGATCGCGCCGTTGCCCGTCAGGTTGAGCGCACCGTCGACCGTGGCCTTTGCTCGCGGCCCTTCGGCCCATACGCCGTAGTTGCGCGTGTCCGAAGCCGGATCGAGGCCGCCGGCCACGTTGATCGTGCCGGTCGACGTCGCGGCCGTCGCGGTCGAGCCGGTGCCGACCACCATGATGCCGATGCCGTTTACGCCGTTCAGCGTGATCGTGCCCGTGTTGGTCACGATGGCAGCCGTGTTGGCCGCGAGCATGCCGACGTTCGCGAGCGGCGTGCCGGGCGCCGCGCCGTTCACGACGATCGCGCCCGCGTTGCGCAACGTGCCGGACGACGAGCCGAGGCTCGCCATCCCCGCGCCGTTTTGCGTCTGCGAGCCGATGACGATCGAGCCGAGGTTGCTGGCGGTGCCCGATGCGCCGAGCAGGATCCCATACGCGTGCGCGGACAGCGCGACGTCGTTCGACGCCGCCCCCGGCCCGTACTGGGCCGCGCGGCCGAGATGGATCGTGCCGCCGGCCGCGTTCGCGAAGGTACCGCCGGCCGCGAAACCGCCGATCACCTGGCTGTCGAGCGTCGTTGCGTTGACGCCGACGTTGATCGTGCCGGCGTTCGACGCGCGCGCGCCGTTCGTCACGGCCACCGCGTAGTTCTGCAGGTCGGGGCGGTTGCCGTCGAGCGTCCATGCGCCGACGTTCATCACGCCGTTGTTCACGAACGTCGTGCCCGTGCCGCTTGCGTATACGCCGTTGCCCTCGGTGTACGCGTGGAACCCGAAGTTGTCGGGCGGCGTGCTGCTGCGCGTGTCGACGTTGTCGCCGGACGCGTAGCCGGACGAGATCACGCCGTTGTTGACGCCGCTCGCACCGCTCAGCAGGCGCACCAGCGTGAAGTCGCCCGACAGGCGGCCGTCGTTGACGAAGTGCGCGCCGTTTTCCGCGAGGACGGCCGAGCTCGACGCGATCGTGTTGGTGCCGCGGAAGTCGATCTGGCCGTCCTTGCCGATCTGCAGCATCGCGTTCGCGCCCGTGCCGTGCATCGCCGACAGGTGATCGATCGGCAGCGTGTTCTTGTCGCCGGCGGACACGTTGTTCGCGTACTGGAAAGTTTGCTGCGTGAACGTGACGGCCTGGCCGAACGCGGTGTCGTACGCGGCCTGCGAGCCGAGCGCGCCGCTCTGGACCGAACGCACGAGGAAGTCGTTGTACGCGGCGAGCGACGCGGCGTCGCCGACGGTCCACGTGCTGCCGTCGAACGCGGTGAAGGTGCCCGCATAGGTCGGCACGTCGAGCTGGACGTTGCCGACGGGGCCGCCGCTCGCGAGATAGTCGCCGGTGCCGAGCCAGATCCGGTTGCGCGAATTCCAGTTGACGACGCTCCTTGCCGTGCCGGTGCCGTCCGCGAAGGTCAGGTCGGTCTGCTTCGGTGCGATCGAGATCGCATTGCCGGCCGCATCGGGCGCGTTCGCCGGATTGCCGATCGACATGTTCAGCGTGCCGCCGGTGTTGTCGACGGTGCCGATCCGCAGGTTCACGTACTGGCTGCCGTTCACGTCATGGTAGACGGGCACGTTGGTCGCGCCGACCGTCGACGCGGCGAACGCGGACGAGCTGTAGGTGGCGATCGACGTGTGGGTGCCGGTGATCGAGTCGGGCGTGCTGATGCTCTGCGTCTTGCCGCCGAGCGACAGCAGCGGCTGGTTCGGGTTGCCCGACACGATGGACGTATTGCCGATCGGCGTGAGCGTATAGCCGGGGTCGGCGGCGGCGCCGGTCCATGCACCCGTCACGCCGACCGTGTCGCCGCCGGACACGGCCGTGGCACCGGCCAGGTTGTCGTTCACGGTCGGGCTGAAGCTGCCGAGCGCGCAGTTGCCGCCGCTCGCGACCGCCGAACCGTCGCCGCAGGTCGATGCGTACGCGGAGCCGGCCGACAGCGCGGCCAGTGCGGCACCGAGCGCGGCGACGTGCAGCGACGAGCGACGGGCCGCCGTGCGGCCGGCACGGCGGCTTGTGCCCGATTCGCTGCCTGAACGCTTGCCGCGCGCCCGGGTCGTTTCCGCAACCGCGACCCAGCAGCCGGCGGCTTCGCTCCATATCGATCGAAATGAGTGATTCACGACAAGCCCTCTTTCTTGTTTTGAAGTGGTATCCACCGCGGCGCGGTGAAGGCGCATTCCGCGGCGGGAATTTGGCTCGAATGGGCGTGCGGCGGTCATTGCCGCATTTGCCGATGTCGCGCCAATCGTGATCCATTACACCGGGGATGGAGGGAGTCTACTAATCGGGGTGGCGGTCTATTATCAAAAAAATAAAGAATGTGGCGATAATGCCGATTTCATTCTGTATTTTTTGATTGAGTGATTAATCGAACTGAAAGCCTTTCTGTACAAGGGTTTGGTGGATTTTTAAGGAAGTGGTTTTTGAGCCGCTTGTCGGTGGCCTGACGCACTGTTCTCGGAAAATTGTCGCGATAAAATGTGGATTCCGGATTATGTAATTATGCCATCTGGTATTTATGTATTCGGCGTATGTATTATTTTCACTTGAACATTAATAAAATCAAGTGAATGTTGCGTGAGGCCGGTTCGGTACCTGGAATTGTGGCTCGGATGAAACGAAAACCGGACCGCGGGCTGAAGAACGGCGCGATTTTCCGCGAGTGCGCACGGCCCGGATGCCGGCGCGGACAACCGGGCAAGCCGGACGGGCGTGACCGGCCATCGCGCCATCGCGTGGCGACGGCAAGGGAAGTGGGAAAGGGCGCGAGCGCGCGTGGCTCAGAAATCGATCGGGTCGTCGGTGTCGTCCGCGGCGCCGGCCGCCAGCGCCTCGCGACGCACGCCGCCGCACGGCGCGGATGCCGATGCGTCGAGTGCCGGGTTGCGCAGCTTCTCGAGCACACGCTCGGGCACCGGAATCTGCATCCGCGCGGCGACGTCGCCGCACTGGAACATGATCAGCTCGCCCGGTTCGAACGAGGTCCAGATTTCGTTGTCGGTCAGCGGCTGCGTGGCGATCACCGCGACGCGATCCTCGGGTGTCGTGTATTTCGCGAAGTCGATCGACAGGTCTTCGTCGACCAGATGCGCGGTCGAGAACGGCCAGCGCCGCACGAGGTAGTGCAGCCGCGTCGAGCAGTGCGCGAAGAGCGCCTGGCCGTTCGACATCAGGAAGTTGAATACGCCGTGATCGGTGATGCCGCGCGTCAGCTCGCCGACGCGCTCGAACAGCTCCGGCAACGGCGGCTGCGCGCCGGGGAACGCTTCGCGCAGCCCCTGCATCAGCACGCAGAACGCCTTCTCGCTGTCGGTCGTGCCGACCGGATGGTAGACGCTGCCGTCGAGATCGGGTTCGTAGTCCTGCAGATCGCCGTTATGCGCGAAGATCCAGTGCCGCCCCCACAGCTCGCGCATGAACGGGTGGCTGTTCTCGAGCAGGATGTGGCCCTGCGTGGCCTTGCGGATGTGCGCGATCGTGTTCTTGGACTTGATCGGGTAGCGCTTCACCATTTCGGCGATCGGCGACGTGGCCGACGCCTGCTGGTCGATGAAGAGGCGGCAGGCCTTGTCCTCGAAGAACGCGATCCCCCAGCCGTCGGCATGATGATCGGTGAGGCCGCCCCGGGCCGCGAAACCTGTGAAGGAGAATGTGACGTCCGTCGGCGCGGCGCAGTTCATTCCTAGGAGTTGGCACATTTTACTTGGGGCGGGGGGCGGAAGCAGGGTAACCAACCGGGTGAACCCCGGTACAATATGACTTCTAGCATATCACCGAGCCTCGAGCGGTAAAAAGCGGATTCCGCCGGCCGAAGGCCTCGTGTTGCGGTTTGCCGTCAGTCGGCCCGCGCACGCGCGTTCCGGCCCCGCAGAAGGCCAGCCCGTTCCTCACGACGCCTCCTATGACTGCCTCGAACGCTTCCTCTCCGGCGACGCTCACGCTCGCCCGTCCCGACGACCTGCACCTGCACCTGCGCGACGGCGACATGCTGGCCGCGGTGCTGCCGCACACGGCGCGCCAGTTCGCCCGCGCGATCGTGATGCCGAACCTGAAGCCGCCCGTCACGACCACCGCGCAAGCGCAGGCCTATCGCGAGCGAATCCTGGCCGCGCTGCCGGCGGGCATGGCGTTCGAGCCGCTGATGACGCTGTACCTGACCGACAACACGTCGCCCGACGAAATCCGCCGCGCGCGCGACAGCGGCTTCGTGCACGGGGTGAAGCTGTATCCGGCCGGCGCGACGACGAACTCCGACCACGGCGTCAGCGATCTCGCGAAGTGTGCGAAGACGCTCGAGGTCATGCAGGAAACCGGCATGCCGCTGCTCGTGCATGGCGAGGTAACCGATCCGTCGGTCGACATGTTCGATCGCGAGAAGGTGTTCATCGATCGCGTGATGACGCCGCTGCGCCGCGATTTCCCCGGCCTGAAGGTCGTGTTCGAGCACATCACGACGAAGGACGCGGCCGACTACGTGCGCGACGCCGACGCGGCGCCGGGCCTGCTCGGTGCGACGCTCACCCCGCAGCACCTGCTGTACAGCCGCAACGCGCTGTTCGTCGGCGGGATTCGCCCGCATTACTACTGCCTGCCGGTGCTGAAGCGCGAAACGCACCGCGTCGCGCTCGTCGAGGCCGCGACGTCGGGCAACCCGCGCTTCTTCCTTGGTACCGACAGTGCGCCGCACGCGCGCGGCGCGAAGGAAACCGCGTGCGGCTGCGCGGGCTGCTACACGGCGCTGCACGCGCTCGAACTGTATGCGGAGGCGTTCGACCAGGCCGGCGCGCTCGACAAGCTGGAAAATTTCGCGAGCCGCTTCGGCGCCGATTTCTACGGGCTGCCGCACAGCACCGAGACGATCATGCTGCGTCGCGAGACCTGGGAGCTGCCGCGCGAGGTCTTCGCGGGCGATACGCCGGTCGTGCCGCTGCGCGCCGGCGAAACGATCGGCTGGAAGTTCGCGTGAGCGGCGCGCCGCCGCGCGGGGCCGGCCAGGCGGCCGGCGGCGCGGCGGCGGAGTTTGCGCGGATCGACTGGTCCGCGCCGTGGCTTGCGCCTTACGCGGCGCCCGGCCGTATGCTGCAGGCGGCCGCGCTCGCGGGCGAGGCCGCGCTGCTCGATGCATTGAACGGCGCGATGCACGACGGCGCGCGCGTCAGCGGCCGCGGCAGGCCGCTGCGCTTCGTGCCGCAGGCCGAGCTGCCGCCCGGCGTCGCATACGAAACCCATATCGCCGGCACGGGCGGCGTCCCGACCCGCCACAATCTTCACGACTTCTTCAATGCGCTCGTCTGGTTCGCGTATCCGCGCACCAAGGCCGCGTTGAACGCACGCCAGGCCGCGGCGATCGACACCGCGGGCGGCGTCGGGCCCGTGCGTGGCACGCTGCGCGATGCGCTCACGCTGTTCGACGAGAACGCCGCGCTGTTCGTGACGGCCGAGCGCACGCTCGCCGACGCGCTGCGCGGCTTCAACTGGCCGCAGCTGCTGGTGGCGGCGCGCGACGCGTGGGGCACGCGCTGCGAGGCGCGGCTCGTCGGCCATGCGCTGCTCGAGAAGCTCGTCGCGCCTTACAAGTCCTGCACCGCGCACACGTGGATCGTCGAAGTGAGTGACGACTATTTTGCGTGGCCCGACGCGCGGCGTACCGCGCATGTCGACGCGCGGATCGCCGGCGAGCTCGCGACCCGCGACCTGACGAGCCGCGATTTCGCACCGCTGCCGGTGCTTGGCGTGCCGGGCTGGTGCGATGCGAATGCCGCACCCGGGTTCTATGACGATCCGGCGGTTTTCCGCAGCGGCCGCCGCTCGCGTGCTGCCGGCGGCGGCGCACAGTGCTAGAATGCGCGTCGCAAAGCAGGCCAGGCAGTCGCGGCCTCGTCGCCTTCGGGCAGGCGGGGGCGAGGAAAGTCCGGACTCCACAGGGCAGGGTGATGGCTAACGGCCATCCGTGGCGACACGCGGAACAGGGCAACAGAAAGCAAACCGCCGATGGCCCGGCGCAAGCCGGGATCAGGTAAGGGTGAAACGGTGCGGTAAGAGCGCACCGCGGCGACGGCGACGTTCGCCGGCACGGTAACCTCCACCCGGAGCAATTCCAAGTAGGCAGGCGCGCATTTTCGGATGCAGGACGGGGCCCCCGTCTCGTCTGCGGGTAGGAAGCTTGAGCGCGTCAGCAATGGCGCGCCTAGAGGAATGGCTGCCACGCGCTGCGTGCTTCGGCATGCGGCGTGCACAGAATCCGGCTTATCGGCCTGCTTTGCCGCTCGAATGCGAAAGGGCCGGCGCTCCATCGGGAGCGCCGGCCCTTTTTTTCATCCATGGCTGCCGCGGGGTCAGTCCGCGACGATGTCGAACGAATGCGTGAGTTCGGCCGTCTTCGCGATCATGATCGACGCCGAGCAGTACTTGTCGTGCGACAGGTTGATCGCGCGCTCGACCGTGGCCGGGTTCAGGTTGTGGCCCGTGACGGTGAAGTGGAAGTGGACCTTGGTGAACACCTTCGGATCTTCGCTCGCGCGTTCGGCCTTCAGCGTGACCGAGCAGCCGGTGACTTCCTGGCGGCTCTTCTTCAGGATCAGCACGACGTCGTACGCGGTGCAGCCGCCGGTGCCGACCAGCACCATTTCCATCGGGCGCGGCGCGAGGTTATGGCCGCCGCCTTCCGGCGCGCCGTCCATCGCGACGAGGTGCCCGCTTCCGGTCTGCGCGGAAAACGCCATGCCGTCCTGACCCATCCAGCTTACTTTGCATTCCATGCTTGCACTCCAGCGTTGCCTGATTCGGATTCGATCCGGCATTGTAGCCCGCTGCGCAACGGTCGGCTGATGCGCTGCACGACGCGAAACGCCGTGCCGGCGTGAGCGGCGCCCGGCGGGGCGCCGAACGCCGATTTTCCCTGCCGTCTTTAGGGGTTTTACTCTAGACGCTGCGGGTTCCTGGTCGTGGTCTGGTTGATCAGGTTATTGATTTTAAAGAAGAAATGCGTTCGGTCTCGAGAGAGGCATCTTATTCCGTATTATGGTGCGAGATTTCGCAATGCAAATTTTCTTGTGAAGCCGGCGACGCATTCGTATAATGAGCCTCATTGGTTGTCGCGCTGCGGCAACCTCCGCATGTCTCCTCCACCCTCCTCCTAAGGTGGATTAAGCCCGAACCAGCCGTTCGGGCTTTTTTTCGTCCCGTGCAAACATTGGCGTGCAGTTTGCGCGCGCCGACACCCATCGTTGACACCGGTTACGTGGGCTGCCGTGCGGCCGGCCGCGACGCCGCGCCAGGCAGCGTGTCCGCGGCTCGGGCGGCAGGGGCCGGCGCGCTTGCGGCCGATGCATGGCCGTGGCCGCGCGCGCAGAAGTGGCGCACGCGTTCGCGTACCGCGCGCAGGCGGGCGATGCGATCTTCGGCATGGGTGCCGCGGGCGTCGGCGATGCGGGCGTCGAGTGCGTCGAGCTTGGCCTCGCAGCCGGTCCGGGCGGCGCCGGCGGGCGCGGCGGCGGCCAGCAATGCGGCCGCGAGAAAGGGCGTAAGTCGTTGTTTCATCATGCTTGTTTGTTGTTTTTCCGTTGTCGGCCGGTCTGGCGCGGCAAGGTCAGGTGCCGCGCGTCGATGGGTGCCTCCCCGGGCGCTCGGTTCGCCTGGCGTGTTGGGGCACGACCGGATTCTGGCCCATTTCGGGCGCCGCCGGCACGGGACGTGGATTCTCTTTGACCGCGCCGCGGCATTTCCTTTATAATTCAGGGCTTTTCCGCATTCATGCCCACGGAAAAAGAACAGGGAGAGCCTGCACCGCGCCACGAAGCGCACACAGACAAGCAGGAAGAACACATCGGGCAAAGCATTTTTTTTGGATCGATCATGAAGACGTTTTCCGCAAAAGCCCATGAGGTGACGCGCGAATGGTACGTGATTGACGCGACGGATAAGGTTCTCGGCCGTGTTGCCAGCGAAGTGGCACGCCGTCTGCGCGGCAAGCACAAGCCTGAGTTCACCCCGCACGTCGACACTGGTGATTTCATCATCATCATCAACGCGAGCAAGTTGAAGGTCACGGGCAACAAGACGCTGGACAAGAAGTACTACCGTCACTCGGGTTACCCGGGCGGCATCTATGAAACGACGTTCGGCAAGATGCAGGAACGCTTCCCGGGCCGTGCGCTCGAGAAAGCGGTCAAGGGCATGCTGCCGAAGGGCCCGCTCGGCTACGCGATGATCAAGAAGCTGAAGGTCTACGCTGAAGCCACGCATCCGCATTCGGCGCAACAGCCGAAGGCGCTCGAGATCTAAGGGGAGCCCACATGATCGGTAACTGGAACTACGGTACGGGCCGCCGCAAGAGCGCTGTCGCACGTGTCTTCATCAAGGCTGGCAAGGGCGATATCATCGTCAACGGCAAGCCCATCGCTGACTACTTCTCGCGCGAAACGTCGCTGATGATCGTGCGTCAACCGCTGGAACTCACGAACCACGGCCAGACGTTCGACATCAAGGTCAACGTCAATGGCGGCGGCGAAACGGGTCAGGCAGGTGCAGTGCGCCACGGCATCACCCGTGCACTGATCGACTACGATGCGACGCTGAAGCCGTCGCTGTCGAACGCAGGCTTCGTCACGCGCGATGCACGTGAAGTCGAGCGTAAGAAGGTTGGTCTGCGCAAGGCACGTCGCGCAAAGCAGTTCTCGAAGCGTTAATTCCGCTTCATGGCCGCGCCGCTTCCGGGCGGCGTCCGCCGGAAAAACCGCCAGCTTTCGCGCTGGCGGTTTTTTTTATGCCCGCGCGGCGGCCACCCGCGTGCGGGACCCCGCGTTGAAATCAACAAGAACCTATTGATTTCATGGACATCAGCACGATCTTCTGATCGGCCCTACAATAGCGGCTAAAGCTTTTTGGAGAGTTCGCATGAACGCTGTTACCGAATCCGCAGCAACGACCACCGATATGCCGCTGCCGTTCGTCTTCACCGACGCCGCGGCCGACAAGGTCAAGCAACTGATCGACGAAGAGGGCAACCCCGAACTGAAGCTGCGCGTGTTCGTGCAGGGCGGCGGCTGCTCGGGCTTCCAGTATGGCTTCACGTTCGACGAGGAAGTCAACGAGGACGACACCGTGATGAACAAGAACGGCGTCCAGCTCCTGATCGACTCGATGAGCTACCAGTACCTGGTCGGCGCCGAGATCGACTACAAGGACGACCTCAACGGCGCCCAGTTCGTGATCAAGAACCCGAACGCCACGACCACCTGCGGGTGCGGCTCGTCGTTCTCGGTCTGAGCGCACGACGGATCCTGTCCGTTTCGCCGGAATGAAAAACGGGGCTTCATGCCCCGTTTTTCATGTCCGTACGCGGTGTGTGCCGCGCGGACCGTGCATTGCGTATCTAGCGCGGATAGAGCGCGCCGAGCACGCGCTCACCCGCGGCACCGGTCACGCTCGCGAGATTGCCGGGCTGGCGCGCGGCGAAGCGATACGCGAGCCACGCGAACGCGAGCGCCTCGACCTGCTGCGGCGGCACGCCGAGCGCGGCGGTCGTATTGACCGTCGCCGGCACGCCGGCCTCGCGCAACGCATCCGCGAGCGCGGCGAGCAGCACCGGGTTGCGGGCGCCGCCGCCGCAGACGAACACGGCCTTGCAGCCGGCCGCGTGCCGTGCGATCTCGCGGGCAATCGAGACGGCGGTGAGCGCCGTCAGCGTCGCCTGCACGTCTTCCGGCGCGACCTGCGCGAATCCGGCGAGCTTGGTGTCGAGCCACGCGGGATTGAACAGGTCGCGGCCGGTGCTCTTCGGCGGCGGTGCGGCGAAGTAGGGCTCGTCGAGCAGCGCGTCGAGCAGTGACGCGTGCACGGTGCCGCGCGCGGCGAACTTGCCGCCGTCGTCGTACGGCTTGCCGAGGTGGCGCGTCGCCCATGCGTCGAGCAACGCGTTCGCGGGCCCGCAGTCGAAGCCGCGCACGTCGCCACCCTCGCCGGGCAGGATCGTGATGTTGCTGATGCCGCCGAGGTTGCAGACGATTCGCGTCTCGCCCGGCGCGCCGAACACCGTCGCATGGAACGCCGGCGCGAGCGGCGCGCCGTGGCCGCCCGATGCGACGTCGCGGCTGCGGAAATCGGCGATCACGTCGATATGGGCAAGCTCCGCGAGCAGCGCCGGATTGTTGAGCTGGCGCGTGTAGCCGCGCTCGGGACGGTGCCGGACCGTCTGGCCGTGCACGCCGATCGCGCGGATCTCGTCGCGCGACAGCCCGGCCGTGCGCTGCAGCTCGTGACAGCACACCGCGTAGCGTGCGACGAGCGCGTTCGCCGCGACCGATTCGCGGTCGATCTCGTCGTCGCCAGGCTGCTGCAGCGCGAACAGCGCGTCGCGCAGCGATTGCGCGAAGCCGACGAATGCCTCCGCGAGCACGACCGGCGCGCGGCCCGTCTCGAAACGCACGGCGACGCCGTCGACGCCGTCCATGCTGGTTCCCGACATCAGCCCGAAGTAGATGCCGTCGGCCGGATGGGCGGGTTGCGGATGTCGTTGCGGCACGTTGGGTTCTCCTGGATCGAGCGGCGCGGGCCGGTGCCACGCGCCTTGCGCCCGATTATCCGCGCAACCTGACGCGTCGTTAAGCGATGCACGCGCAAGTTATGGGAAAATCCCTGTCTTTGCGACATTCTTCCTGGCACCGATGAGCACCGAACCCAGTTCCAAGCCTGTTTTCCCGATCACCGACGAAGTCCGCCATGCGCTCGCCGTCACGAAGCGCGGCGTCGACGAATTGCTGATCGAGGAAGAGTTCGCGCAGAAGCTCGCGCGCAGCGCGGCCACCGGCACGCCGCTGCGCATCAAGCTCGGCCTCGACCCGACGGCGCCCGACATCCACATCGGCCATACGGTCGTGCTGAACAAGATGCGTCAGCTGCAGGACCTCGGTCACACCGTGATCTTCCTGATCGGCGATTTCACGTCGCTGATCGGCGATCCGTCGGGCCGCAACGCGACGCGTCCGCCGCTCACGCGCGAACAGATCGAATCGAACGCGAAGACCTACTTCGAACAGGCCGCGCTCGTGCTCGACCGCGAAAAAACCGAGATCCGCTACAACAGCGAATGGTCGATGCCGCTCGGCGCGGACGGGATGATCAAGCTTGCGTCGCGCTACACGGTCGCGCGGATCCTCGAGCGCGAGGACTTCACGAAGCGCTTCCAGGGCGGCGTGCCGATCTCGATCCACGAATTCCTGTACCCGCTGATGCAGGGCTACGACTCGGTCGCGCTGAACGCCGACCTCGAGCTCGGCGGCACCGACCAGAAGTTCAACCTGCTGGTCGGCCGCGAACTGCAGAAGCAGTACGGCCAGGAACAGCAGTGCATCCTGACGATGCCGCTGCTCGAAGGGCTCGACGGCGTCGAGAAGATGTCGAAGTCGAAGGGCAACTACGTCGGCATCAGCGAGAAGCCGACCGACATGTTCGGCAAGCTGATGAGCATCTCGGACACGCTGATGTGGCGTTACTTCGAACTGCTGTCGTTCCGCAGCCTCGACGAGATCGCCGGCTTCAAGCGCGACGCCGAAGGCGGCCGCAATCCGCGCGACTTCAAGGTGCTGCTCGCGCAGGAAATCGTCGCGCGCTTCCACTCGCAGGCCGACGCCGAGCGTGCGCTCGAGGACTTCAACCACCGCGCGAAGGGCGGCGTGCCGGACGACATCCCGTCGGTCACGCTCGCGGGCGCGCCGCTCGCGATCGGCCAGTTGCTGAAGCAGGCCGGCCTCGTGCCGTCGACGAGCGAGGCGCTGCGCAACATCGAGCAGGGCGGCGTGAAGATCGACGGCGCGGCCGTGTCCGACAAGGGCCTGAAGGTCGAGGCCGGCGAGTTCGTCGTCCAGGTCGGCAAGCGCCGCTTCGCGCGCGTCACGTTGACCGCATGATCGCGCTGATCCAGCGCGTGAAGCGCGCCGACGTGCGCGTCGGCGAGCGCACGACGGGCGAGATCGGCGCAGGCCTGCTCGCGCTCGTCTGCGCGGAGCGCGGCGACACCGAGGCCGCGGCCGACAAGCTGCTCGCGAAGCTGCTCGGCTATCGCGTGTTCAGCGACGCGGCCGGCAAGATGAACCTGCCGGTGTCGAACATCGATGGCGCGGGCGCTACCGGCGGCCTGCTGCTCGTGTCGCAGTTCACGCTCGCGGCCGATACCAACAGCGGGCTGCGGCCGAGCTTCACGCCGGCCGCGCCGCCCGACGAAGGCGCGCGCCTGTTCGACTATTTCGTCGCGGCCGCGCGCGAGCGCCATCCGGTCGTCGAGACGGGCGAGTTCGGCGCCGACATGCAGGTGTCGCTCGTCAACGACGGCCCCGTGACGTTCTGGCTGCAAGTGCGGCCCTGATTCTTTCCCGGAGACGCGCCGCGATGGCCACCACGCAGATCCTGTTCATTCGCCATGGCGAGACGGCCTGGAACCGCATCAAGCGCATCCAGGGCCATATCGACATTCCGCTGGCCGACACGGGGCTCGCGCAGGCGCAGCGGCTGGCCGTCCGGCTTGCGCGGGAAGCGCGTGACGGGCA
Organism: Burkholderia sp. Bp9142; assembly: GCF_003853415.1. Classification (GTDB taxonomy): domain Bacteria; phylum Pseudomonadota; class Gammaproteobacteria; order Burkholderiales; family Burkholderiaceae; genus Burkholderia. Next base: position 146,755 of record NZ_QTPP01000005.1, read on the forward strand.
GCGGATCGACGCGATCTATTCGAGCGACCTGATGCGCGCGCAGCAGACCGCGCAACCCTTTGCCGATGCGCTCGGGTTGCCGCTGCAGTTGCGCGAAGGGCTGCGCGAACGCGCGTACGGCGTGTTCCAGGGGCATGACAGCACCGAGATCGAGACGCTGTTTCCGGATGCCTACGCCGCGTGGCAGACCCGCGACCCGGGCTTCGCGCCTGACGGCGGCGAGTCGCAGCGCGAGTTTTATCATCGCGTGCTGCATGCGCTCGAGCCGATCGTCGCCGCGCATCCCGGCGGCCGGATCGCGTGTGTCGCGCACGGTGGCGTGCTCGACTGCGTGTACCGCTTTGCAAACGGTCTCGACCTGTCTGCACCGCGCAGCTATCAGCTGCTCAACACGAGCATCAACGTCGTCGATTACGTCGACGGCCGCGCGCAGGTCGTGCATTGGGCCGACGTGTCGCATCTGGACGCCGCGAGCGACGACGACGGGTATCGCAAGGTGCTCTGACCGATCGTACCGGCCCCGCCCGGCGTGACCGGCCGGGGGCCGCCTTCCCCGTCAGGCTTGCCGCGGCAGTGCGTGGCGCGTCTTGTCGTCGAGCGCGTACGCGATCTTGCCGGGCTCGTCGGCCGTGATCGGCTGACGCAGCTTGTCGAATTCCCCCTTGCTGTACTTCTTCCCGCCGTTGATCGCATCCACGCGCCCGAGATCGGCGCCCGTCTTGCCGTCGATCACCGGGTTCGTGGACGCGACTGGCAGTCAATCGAAATGATCCGAGGTGCTGTCAAGAGGGCGGGTTGCCGTCGGGCGGTGTCGCGGTTGCGCGGCGGCGTGCGCGTTTCGACGCGCCGTTCACGAGCGCCCAGCGCAGCACGGGGGCGACTGCCCGGACACCGGGCCGGACCACCGCGCGTCGCAGCGGTGCGAACGTCGACACACCGAGCATGCGCTGCGCCCAGGGCGGCAGCAGGTCGATCCCCGCATGCATGATCAGCGACGCGGCCGGCCGCAGCGCGGGCGTCGCGACCGGCACATTCAGCAGGATGTCCATGACGTCGAAGGTGTGCGGCCCGGCTTCGAGTTCGGGCTGCATGCGCGCGAAATAGGCCGCTACCTCGGCACGTGAACGAGGCACATCCCGGGCACCGAGCAGCTCGGCGATCAATGCCGTTTCAGCGTAATAGCCGTCCTGCAACTCGCCCGACAGCGACGGATTCACATAGCGCAAATGCGCGGCGAGGAAGCTCGATACTTCGGCGACATGCACCCAGGTCAGCAACGCCGGATCGTCGGCTCGATACGGCCGGCCGTCGGGCGCGGTACCCGATATGCGCGCGTGGATCGCTTTCACGCGCTCGATCAGCGCGAGTGCGTCGGCGCGGCTGCCGAACGTCGTGCCCGTGATGAACGTGGCGGTGCGCCGCAAGCGGCCGAGGATGTCGGTGCGAAACGACGAGTGATCCCAGACGCCCGCGAGCGCGAGCGGATGAAGCGCCTGCAGCAGCAGCGCGGCGATGCCGCCCGTCATCATCGACGTGAAATCGGCATGCACGCGCCAGCAGATGGCGTTGGGGCCGAACAGTCCCGGATCTCCGGGCGGCGACGAAAGATCGATCGACGGACCGCCGCCGCCTGCCGTCAGGTGCGTGATGCCGGCCACGAGCCGCTTGCGGATCGGCTCGGCCCAGCGCGGGCCCGGTGCGGGGGCGGCGGGATGCGGGCTGGGCGGCGTGGTCATGGCTGGCTTGGCGCGGGCGGCGCGCTACTTCCCGTCGGGGGTGTCCCACATCCCGCGTTCGGCGTTGCCGGCATTGGGCGCCGAGAGCCCGAAGTGGCGGTACGTGAGCAGCGTCGCGACGCGCCCGCGCGGCGTGCGTTGCAGGAAGCCCTGCTGGATCAGGTACGGTTCGAGCACGTCCTCGATCGTGTCGCGTTCCTCGCCGATCGCCGCCGCGAGGTTGTCGATGCCGACCGGGCCGCCGTCGAACTTGTGCAGGATCGCCTCGAGCAGCTTGCGGTCCATCAGGTCGAAGCCGACCGGGTCGACGTCGAGCATCGCGAGCGCGGCGTCGGCGACGGCCGCGGTGATCTGGCCGTCGGCCTTCACTTCCGCATAGTCGCGCACGCGGCGCAGCAGCCGGTTCGCGATCCGCGGCGTGCCGCGCGAGCGCTTCGCGATCTCCAGCGCGCCGTTCGGATCGATCTGCGCGTTCAGCAGCGACGCCGAGCGCCGCACGATGCGCGACAGCTGGTCGGCATCGTAGAACTCGAGGCGCGCGACGATCCCGAAGCGATCGCGCAGCGGGTTGGTCAGCATCCCCGCGCGCGTGGTCGCGCCGACCAGCGTGAACGGCTGCAGGTCGAGCTTCACGCTGCGCGCGGCCGGCCCCTCGCCGATCATGATGTCGATCTGGTAATCCTCGAGCGCCGGATACAGGATTTCCTCGACGACCGGCGACAGCCGGTGGATCTCGTCGATGAACAGCACGTCGTTCGCTTCGAGGTTGGTCAGCAGCGCGGCGAGGTCGCCCGCGCGCTCGAGCACGGGGCCCGACGTCTGGCGCAGGTTTACGCCCATCTCGCGCGCGATGATGTGCGCGAGGGTGGTCTTGCCGAGGCCCGGCGGCCCGAACAGCAGCACGTGGTCGAGCGGCTCGGAGCGGCGCTTCGCGGCCTCGATGAAGATCTCGAGCTGGCCGCGCACCTTTTCCTGGCCGACGTAGTCGTCGAGGTGGCGCGGCCGCAGCGCGCGTTCGAACACCTCCTCGTGCGACGAGGCGGGCGTGGCGGCGATGATCCGCTCGGCGGCGAGTTTGTCGGTTTCAATCATGCGGCCATTGTACCGCGCACCGTCACGCGGCCGAACTGGCCGAACGGCCGACTGGCGCGCGCCGCGCGGTGGCGCAACACTGGCTCCGACAGCCGGTTCGGGCGCCTGCCCGGGCCGCCGTTACACCTTCGACAGCGCCTTGAGCGCGAGCTTGATGCCTTCGGACACGCCGGTGCCGGCCGGCACGTTCTTGATCGCGGCGAGGCCTTCCTTTTCGGAATAGCCGAGCGCGAGCAGCGCGTTGAGGATGTCGGTCGCGTGGTCGGACGGCGACGCGGCGCCGGCGAGCGCACCGAGATCGGCGCCGAGCTTGCCCTTCAGCTCGAGCAGCAGGCGCTCGGCGGTCTTCTTGCCGATGCCGGGCAGGCGCGTGAGGCGCGCGGCGTCCTGCATCGTCACCGCCTGCGCGAGCTCCTGCACGCTCATGCCGGACAGCACGGCGAGCGCCATGCGCGCGCCGATGCCGGTGATCTTCAGCAGTTCGCGGAAGGTCGTGCGCTCCTGCGGCGTCAGGAAGCCGTACAGCAGGTGCGCATCTTCTCGCACGATCTGCTGCGTGAGCAGCACGACGCGCTCGCCCGTTTGCGGCAGGTTGTAGAAGGTGCTCATCGGCACGTCGATTTCGTAGCCGACGCCGTTGCAGTCGACGAGCAGGTGAGGCGGGTTCTTTTCGAGCAGGATGCCGGCGATGCGACCGATCATGGATGGCGGGATGCGAGGAAGAAAGCGCGAGTGTAGCGCAGGTGCGGCGCGATGCCGATGGGTTGGCCGTCAGGTCGGGGCGATGCGCCGCGCGTGCGCGACGCGGGTCGAGCAGGCGGGCAGGGCGGTGGCAGGTGCAATGCGCGCGACGCGAGCGGCTGCGCGCCGCGCCGGGCGGTTGCGTGCCGTCGTATCAACCGACGAGCCGCCCACGCCGCACACGCAGCCCCTTCTTCGCGAGCGCCGGCGCGAGGCCGCTGATCGTGCCGAGCGTGTTGCCGCTGTGCGCATGGCAGATCGCCATCCCGAGCGCGTCGGCTGCGTCGCTGCCGGGCTGGCCGGTGAGATTGAGCAGCCGCGTGACCATCTCCTGCATCTGCGACTTGGTTGCGCGGCCGTAACCGACGACGGCCTGCTTCAGTTGCAGCGCGGTGTATTCGGCGACCGGCAGGCCGCCGGAGACGAGCCCGCAGATCGCGGCGCCGCGCGCTTGGCCGAGCAGCAGCGTCGATTGCGGGTTCACGTTGACGAACACCTGTTCGATCGCGGCCTGGTCGGGCGCGTGTTCGCGCACGAGCGTCGACACGCCCTGGAAGATCGTGCCGAGCCGGGTGGCGAGGTCGGCCGTCGGCGTGCGGATCACGCCGCTTGCGACATAGGCGAGCCGGTGGCCGCTGACGTCGATGATGCCGAAGCCGGTGACGCGCAGGCCGGGGTCGATGCCGAGAATTCGCATGAGTGAGGAGAAAAACCTGATGCAGCGATACTACAACGAATGGTGCGCGGCGCCGGCCGCGCGGTCGCGTGCGCCGGCGCCGCGCAACAAAAAACCCGGCGGGTGCGATGCCGCCGGGTTTGCGTGCGGCGGCCGTGCGGGCCGCATGCGATCAGTGACGGAAGTGACGCACGCCCGTCAGGATCATCGCGATGCCGTGCTCGTCGGCTGCCGCGATCACTTCGTCGTCGCGCATCGAGCCGCCCGGCTGGATCACGCAGGTCGCGCCTGCCGCGACAACGACGTCGAGACCGTCGCGGAACGGGAAGAACGCATCCGACGCGACGGCCGAGCCGGCCAGCGTGAGGCCGGCGTTCTGCGCCTTGATGCTGGCGATGCGCGCGGAATCGACGCGGCTCATCTGGCCTGCGCCGACGCCGAGCGTCATGCCGTTGCCGCAGAACACGATCGCGTTCGACTTCACGTACTTCGCGACGCGCCATGCGAACAGCAGGTCGTCCATTTCCTTCGCGGTCGGCTGGCGTTTCGTGACGACGCGCAGTTCGCTCGGCTGCACGTTCTTCGAATCGAGCGACTGCACGAGCAGGCCGCCGCCCACGCGCTTCAGGTCGAATGCGTTATGGCCGTCGCCCAGCGCGATCTCGAGCAGACGCACGTTCTGCTTCGCGGCGAACACCTGCTTCGCGGCGTCCGTGAACGACGGCGCGATCAGCACTTCGACGAACTGCTTCGCCACCGCCTGCGCGGCCGTCTCGTCGACTTCGCGGTTGAACGCGATGATGCCGCCGAACGCCGACGTCGGGTCGGTCTGGAATGCCTTCGCGTACGCGTCGGCCGAGTCGTTGCCGACCGCGACGCCGCACGGGTTCGCATGCTTGATGATCACGCAGGCCGGCGCGTCGAACGTCTTCACGCATTCCCACGCCGCGTCCGAATCCGCGATGTTGTTGTACGACAGTTCCTTGCCCTGCAGCTGGCGGTAGTTCGCCAGTGCGCCGGCCGGTGCCGCGAGGTCGCGGTAGAACGCGGCGCTCTGGTGCGGGTTCTCGCCGTAGCGCAGGTCCTGCACCTTGTCGAACGCCATGTTCAGCGTCGCCGGGTACGCGCTGCGCGACGCGTGCTGCAGCTCGTCGGTCAGGCTCGTCAGGTAGTTCGTGATCGCACCGTCGTATTGGGCGGTGTGCGCGAACACCTTCGTCGCGAGGCGGAAGTTGGTCGCGTAGCCGATCGCGTTGCCGTTCGCCTTCATTTCGTCGAGCACGACCGCGTAGTCGGCCGGATCGACGACGACCGTCACGTCGCGGTGGTTCTTCGCGGCCGAGCGCAGCATCGTCGGGCCGCCGATGTCGATGTTCTCGATCGCGTCGGCGAGCGTGCAGTCGTCCTTCGCGATCGTCGCGACGAACGGATACAGGTTCACGACCAGCAGGTCGATCGTCGGGATGCCGTGCTGCTCCAGCGCCTGCATGTGCTCGGGCAGGTCGCGGCGGGCGAGGATGCCGCCGTGCACTTTCGGGTGGAGCGTCTTCACGCGCCCATCGAGCATTTCCGGAAAGCCCGTGTAATCGGCCACTTCGGTAACGGGCAGGCCCGCATCGGCCAGGAGTTTCGCGGTGCCGCCGGTCGACAGCAGCTTGACGCCGAGGTCGGACAGCGACTTCGCGAAGTCGACGATGCCGGTCTTGTCGGAAACGGAAATGAGCGCTTGCTTGATCATGATGGAACCACCAATAGCCAGGGAAACGGGGACGGGACGGCCGCCTACAGCAGGCCGTGCTGCTGCAGCTTCTTGCGCAGCGTATTGCGATTGATGCCGAGGTACTCCGCGGCGAGCGACTGGTTGCCGCCGGCCTGTACGAGCACGACCTCGAGCATCGGCTTTTCGACGCAGGACATCACCATTTCATAGACGTCGTGCGGATTGGAGCCGTCTAGATCCCGGAAATACACGTCCAGGCTCTCGCGGACACATTGTTCGATGTTGTGCTTGCTCATGCTGCTAACTGGTTATGGTCGTCCGACTCGCCCTGGCCGTTTTCCTCTTCGTCATCGACGTAGACGAGGTGGTCCGACAGCGCCTTTTGCGCCTCGAAGAATGCATTGACGGCGGCGAGCTGCTCGCGGGTGGAATCAAGCGTGTTCATCCGGTGCCGGAACCCGTTGGCACCGGAAAGGCCGCGAGTGTACCAGCCGATGTGCTTGCGCGCAGTACGGACGCCCGTGAATTCACCGTAGAACGCGTAATGGTCTTCCAGGTGTTCGTTCATCACGTGCTGGATCTCGTCGATCCGCGGCGGGGGCAGCAGCTCGCCGGTTTGCAGGAAATGATCGATTTCGCGGAACAGCCACGGCCGGCCTTGCGCGGCGCGACCGATCATCAGCGCATCGGCGCCGGTTGCGTCGAGCACGGCCTTCGCTTTCGCCGGCGACGTGATGTCGCCGTTCGCGACGACCGGGATGCGCACGGCCGCCTTCACGGCCGCGATGGTGTCGTATTCGGCATCGCCGCGGTACAGGTCGGCGCGCGTGCGGCCGTGCACGGTCAGCATCGAGACGCCGGCCGCCTCGGCGAGGCGCGCGACCGTGATCGCGTTCTTGTGCTCGCGGTCCCAGCCGGTGCGGATCTTCAGCGTGACGGGCACCGCATCCGGCCCCGTGCCGACCGCCGCGACGACGGCCTCGACGATCCGCTGCACGAGCGGCTCGTTCTGCAACAGCGCGGAGCCGGCGGCGACGTTGCAGACCTTCTTCGCCGGGCAGCCCATGTTGATGTCGATGATCTGCGCGCCGTTGTCGACGTTGTAGCGGGCCGCTTCGGCCATCATCGCCGGATCGGCGCCGGCGATCTGCACCGCGATCGGCTCGACTTCGCCTGCGTGGTTCGCCCGTCGCATCGTCTTCGCGCTTTTCCACAGCTGCGCGTTGGACGCGACCATCTCGGACACGGCGTATCCGGCCCCCAGCCGCTTGCACAGCTGGCGGAACGGACGATCCGTCACCCCGGCCATCGGGGCGACGAACAGGTTGTTACGCAAAACGTGAGAGCCGATAACGGGCATTGCAATGGCACCACCCGCGAGCGCCGGGCGTCGCGGGCAAAAAAGGGCGGTGGGAAAACGCGCATTTTACCGTATTCCCATGCCCCGCCGATTTGACCCGGTTTGCGCGGCGCGCCGCGCGTCAGTTGCGCTGGCCGAACATCATCTGGCGCGCGATCGCCTTCTTGAGCGGCGGCACGAATTCGAGTGCGGTGAGCGCCGCGCCGCGCAGCAGCGGAAGCGGGCCGGTGTCGACCGTGAACAGGCGCGCGAGCGTGTCGGTCGCGCCGATCGTGAAGCGCCGGTCGAGCACGCGCCGCGCGTTGAAGGTCGCGAGCGCGGTTGCTTCGAAGCCCTGCGTGGACAGCGTGTCGACGAGCGTATGCGCATCGCGCAGCCCGAGGTTGAGCCCCTGGCCGGCGACCGGGTGCAGCGTTTGCGCGGCGTTGCCGACGATCGCGATGCGTCCGCTGACGAGCGTCTGCGCCGCGTTCAGGCCGAGCGGGAACGATGCGCGTCCCGCGATCGCGACGAACTGACCCATGCGCTCGCCGAATGCCGCGCCGAGTTCGCGCAGGAACGCGTCGTCGGGCAGGGCGGCGCGGCGGGCCGCCTCGTCGGGCGTGCAGCACCACACGAGCGAATACTCGGCCTGGCGCGGGCCGCCGAGCGGCAGCAGCGCGAGCGGGCCTTGGTGCGTGAAGCGTTCCCACGCGACGTTCGGGCGCGGCGCCGAGACCGTGACCGTGCCGACGATCGCGGTCTGACCGTAGTCGCGGCGATGGTTGCCGGTATCGGCCTGCTGCTCGTGGAACAGCCCGCCTTCCGCGTTGATGACGATGCGCGCGCGCAGCGTGCGCTCGCCTTGCGGGCCGTCGAGCGTCAGCGTGACGCCGTCGGCGTCCTGTTGCGGCGCGCGGGCGGTGGTCGACGTGAGCCAGTCGACGCGCGTGCCGCGCACCGCCTGCGCGAGCGCCTGCACGATCGAGCCGTAGCGCACCACGTAGCCGAGCGCGGCGAGGTCGTGCTCGTCGCGGTCGATCAGCGTGCGGCCGAAATGGCCGCGCTGCGACACGTGGATGTGTTCGATCGGCGTCGCGTCGCCGGGCCACGCGAGCGTGTCGAGCAGCACGCGGCTGCCGTGCGACACGGCGATCGCGCGCGGATCGTTCGCGCTCGCGGCCGGCTCGCGCGCGTCGATCAGCGCGATCGACGCGTGCTGCGTCGCGCTGCGCCGTGCGAGCCAGCCGGCGAGCGCGAGCCCGACGGGGCCCGCGCCGACGATGGCGAGGTCGTAGTCCGGCGTGGCCGGGGAGGAAGCGGTCGTCATCAGTGTTCGTGAAACGGAGTAACGGTCAACGGCGGGTCAACGGCGGGTCAACGGCGCGCCCGCCGACGCGCGATGGCAGCCTGCGGCACGCTCAGGCGCCGTGCGGCGCGCTCGCGCGCATCAGTGCCTCGATCTCGGCGGCCGCCACCGGCACGTCGCGCGTGATCAGCTCGCAACCGTGCTCGCGCACGATCGCGTCGTCCTCGATGCGGATGCCGATGTTCCAGTATTCGGACGGCACGTCGTCGGCGGCCCGCACGTACAGGCCCGGCTCGACGGTGAGCGTCATGCCGGGTTTCAGCGTGCGCCACGGCAGCGCGCCGTTGGCGTCGCGCTCGGCGAGCCGCTCGCGGTAGTCGCCGCAATCGTGCACGTCCATGCCGAGCCAGTGGCCGGTGCGGTGCATGTAGAAGCGTGCGTACGCGCGCTCGGCGATCACGTCGTCGACGCTCGAGAAGCGCGTTTTCGGGATGATGCCGGCATCGAGCAGCCCCTGCGCCAGCACACGCACGGCCGCGTCGTGCGGCGCCTCGAACGGCACGCCCGCGCGCGTCGCGTCGATCGCGGCCTGCTGCGCGGCGAGCACGATGTCGTACAGCGTGCGCTGCGCGGGCGAGAAGCGCCCGTTGGCCGGGAACGTGCGCGTGATGTCCGACGCGTAGCCGTCGAGTTCGCACGCCGCATCGATCAGGATCAGGTCGCCGTCCCGCGCGGCCGCGTTGCCGGCCGGGTAGTGCAACACGCATGCGTTCGCGCCGGCCGCGACGATCGAGCCGTACGCGGGCGCCTGCGCGCCATGCTTGCGGAACGTGTACAGCAGCTCGGCCTCGAGTTCGTATTCGCGGATTCCCGGGCGGCACACCTGCATCGCGCGGCGATGGGCGAGCGCGGAGATGTGCGCGGCGCGCATCATGATCGCGAGCTCGTGTTCGTCCTTCACGAGCCGCATGTCGTCGAGCAGCGGCGTGAGGTCGAGCAGCGCGTCCGGCGCGGCGACGCCCGCGCGCGCCTGCGCGCGCACCGCATCGATCCAGCCGGCGAGCTGGCGGTCGAATTCGGCCGATGCGCCGAACCGGTAGTGCACGGTGCCCGCATCGGCGAGCAGCCGCGGCATTTCGGTGTCGATCACGTCGACTGCGTAGGCCGCGTCGAAGCCGAACGCATCGCGCGCGGCCTCGGGCCCGTAATGGAAACCTTCCCAGATCTCGCGGTCGGCATTCTTCGCGCGGCAGAACAGGACCGATTCCGGCGCGCCGTGCGAGCCGGCCGCGCTCAGCACGAGCACGGCATCCGGCTCGGTGAAGCCCGTCAGGTAATGGAAATAGCTGTCGTGCCGGTACGGGAAGGCCGTATCGCGGTTGCGCAGCATTTCCGGCGCGGTGGGGACGATGGCGACGCCGCCGCCCGCGGCACGCAGTGCGGCAAGCACGCGTTCGCGGCGCTGGCGGTAGACGTCGACGGCGATGGCGGTATCGAGGGGCGCATTCATCGTGCGATTGTAGCGCCGCCGGACGCGGCGCGTGAAAGCCGCGGCCGCAAGCAGCGCCGGACGGGGCTCGGCGACGGCTGTTGCAAACCATCCACAGGCCGGACGGGCGATTTCCTACCCGGCCGCGCCGGCCGGTTATGATCGGCGACAACTTATACTCTCGGCGGTTCCCTTAAAAAGGCAGATGATGAAATTAATCGGTTCGCTCAGCAGCCCGTACGTCCGAAAGGCGCGGATCGTGCTTGCTGAAAAGAAGATCGACTACAAGCTGGAGCTCGAGAACGTGTGGGCGCCGGAGACGGACATTCATGCATCGAATCCGCTCGGCAAGGTCCCGTGTCTCGTGATGGAGGATGGGGCCGCGGTGTTCGATTCCCGCGTGATCTGCGAATACGTCGATACGCTGTCGCCGGTCGGCAAGCTGATTCCGCCGTCGGGGCGCGAGCGCGTCGAGGTGCGTTGCTGGGAAGCGCTGGGCGACGGCGTGCTCGACGCGGCCGTGGCGATCCGTCTCGAACACACGTTGCGTGAAGAAGCACAGCGCAGCGCGAGCTGGATCGCGCGCCAGCAGCGCAAGATCGACGACGCCCTCGTCGCGATGTCGCAGGGCCTCGGCGGCAAGACGTGGTGCGTCGGTAATCATTACACGCTCGCCGACATCGCGCTCGGCTGCGCGCTCGGCTACCTCGACTTCCGGATGCCCGAACTCGACTGGCGCGACCGCCATCCGAACCTCGACAAGCATTTCGTGAAGCTGTCGCAGCGGCAGACGTTCGCCGACACGCTGCCGCAAGTCTGACCGGCTGCCGGCCGCGGATCGTGCAAACAAAAGAAAAGCGCCCCGCGAGGCGCTTTTCTTTTTGGCGGATCGCCCGGGCGACGGGCGGTCGCGCGTATCACGCGTTACTCGATCGACGTGTAAACGGTCTCGCCGAGCACGAACGAATCGCTGCGCGCGATCGGCCACCACTTGTCGTACAGCGTATAGCCGCAGGTCTGGCCGTCGAGCAGCGCGCCGGGCTTCAGGTACTTCAGCAGCTGCGACATCAGCCGTACCTCGTGCGGCGCGACGCGCTGCACGATGTGATGCGCGCGCAGCTCGGACGGATGGCCGAGGCCGGCCGCCTGCACGAGTTCCTGCAGCGCATGCAGCGTATTGCGGTGGAAGTTGTACACGCGCTCGGCCTTGTCCGGCACGACGAGGGCGCGCTGGCGCACCGGATCCTGGGTGGCGACGCCGGTCGGGCAGCGGTCGGTGTGGCAGTGCTGCGCCTGGATGCAGCCGACCGCGAACATGAAGCCGCGCGCCGAGTTCACCCAGTCCGCGCCGATCGCGAGCGTGCGCGCGATGTCGAACGCGGTGATGATCTTGCCGCTCGCGCCGAGCTTCACGCGGTCGCGCACGCCGATCCCGACGAGCGTGTTGTGGACCAGCAGCAGCCCTTCCTGCAGCGGCACGCCGACATGGTCGGTGAATTCGAGCGGCGCCGCGCCGGTGCCGCCTTCCGCGCCGTCGACGACGATGAAGTCGGGCACGATGCCCGTCTCGGTCATCGCCTTCGCGATCCCGAAGAATTCCCACGGATGGCCGATGCACAGCTTGAAGCCGGTCGGCTTGCCGCCCGACAGCGTGCGCAGCCGCTCGACGAATTCGAGCAGCCCGCGCGGCGTCGAGAATTCCGAGTGCGTCGCGGGCGAGATGCAGTCCTTGCCCATCGGCACGCCGCGCGTCTCGGCGATCTCCGGCGTGATCTTCGCGGCCGGCAGCACGCCGCCGTGGCCGGGCTTCGCGCCTTGCGACAGCTTGACCTCGATCATCTTGACCTGCGGATCGGCGGCCTGCTTCGCGAACTTGTCCGGGTTGAACGTGCCGTCCTCGTTGCGGCAGCCGAAGTAGCCGGACGCGATTTCCCAGATGATGTCACCGCCGTTCTCGCGGTGATATTTCGACAGCGAGCCTTCGCCCGTGTCGTGCGCGAACCCGCCTTTCTTCGCGCCGAGGTTCAGCGAGCGGATCGCGTTCGCGGACAGCGAGCCGAAGCTCATCGCCGAGATGTTGAAGATCGAGATGTCGTATGGTTGCGCGCGGTTCGCGCCGACCCGGATGCGGAAGTCGTGGTTCGGCAGCTTCGTCGGCGCGAGCGAGTGGCTGATCCATTCGTGCGCGACGGCCTTCACGTTCAGTTCGGTGCCGTACGGGCGGTTGTCGGCGACGTTCTTCGCGCGCTGGTAGACGAGGCTGCGCTGGGCGCGCGAGAACGGCTTCTCGTCGGTGTCGTCCTCGACGAAATACTGGCGGATCTCGGGGCGGATGAATTCGAACAGGAAGCGGAAATGGCCCCAGAGCGGGTAGTTGCGCAGGATCGCGTGGCGGTCTTGCTTCAGGTCGTACAGGCCGAGTGCGACGAGGGCGACGGGGAGGATGATCCACAGCCAGGGAAGCACGTGGATCGACGCGAGTGCGGCCGCCGCAACGAGCAGCAGGACGGCACACCACATCGCGAGGTAGCGTCGTGAAAGCATGGGGGCTCCGTAAGCATCTTGAAATGCCGCCATGCGTACGCTGCGAGGGCGGCGCGCCGCGGCCGCGGCGGAATCGTGTTCCGCCGGGCGCGGCGTGCCGCAAGTCTAAACCGAATGGATGTCAGCGTGCTTCGGCGAGCGCGCCCGCGTGGGCTGCCGCCGGTACCGGCGCCGTCTGGCCGGGCTGGCCGGTGGCCGCGAACTCGATGATGCCGCCGCCGAGGCAGATCTCGCCCTCGTACAGCACGGCCGACTGGCCGGGCGTGACCGCCCATTGCGCGTCGTCGAACGTGAGCGAGAAGCGTCCTTCGTCGGCCTGGCCGAGCGCGGCCCGGCCGAACGAGCATGCGGCATCGGCCTGCCGGTAGCGCGTCTTCGCGCCGCACGAGAAGCCGTCGGCCGGCGGCTCGCCCGCGACCCAGCTCACGTTGCCGGCGACGAGCTCGCGCGACAGCAGCCACGGATGGTCGTGGCCCTGCACGACGTACAGCGTGTTCGACGCGATGTCCTTCGCGGCGACGAACCACGGCTCGCCGCTGCCGTCCTTGCTGCCGCCGAGGCCGATGCCCTTGCGCTGGCCGAAGGTGTAGAACGCGAGGCCGATGTGCTCGCCGACCACCTTGCCGTCCGGCGTCTTCATCGGGCCCGGCTTCGTCGGAAGATAGCGGTTCAGGAAGTCGCGGAACGGCCGTTCGCCGATGAAGCAGATGCCGGTCGAGTCCTTCTTCTTCGCGTTCGGCAGGCCGATCTGCGCGGCGATCTCGCGCACCTTCGTCTTCGGAATCTCGCCGAGCGGGAACATCGTCTTCGACAGCTGCGCCTGGTTCAGCCGGTGCAGGAAGTACGACTGGTCTTTCGTATGATCGAATGCCTTCAGCAGTTCGAAGCGACCGTCGCGCTCGCGTACGCGCGCGTAGTGGCCGGTCGCGATCATTTCCGCGTCGAGCGACATCGCGTGATCGAGGAACGCCTTGAACTTGATCTCGGCGTTGCACAGCACGTCCGGGTTCGGCGTGCGGCCGGCCGAGTATTCGCGCAGGAATTCGGCGAACACGCGGTCCTTGTATTCGGCCGCGAAGTTCACGGCTTCCACGTCGATGCCGATCAGGTCGGCGACCGACACGACGTCGATCCAGTCCTGGCGCGTCGAGCAGTATTCGCCGTCGTCGTCGTCTTCCCAGTTCTTCATGAACAGGCCGACCACGTCGTACCCCTGTTCCTTCAGCAGCCACGCGGTCACCGACGAATCGACGCCGCCCGACATGCCCACTACTACACGGCGCTTGCTCATTTGTTTACCGCCTGACGGTCGAATGCGTCCGGACGCGGCGCGACCGAATGCGTATGCACGAAATCGAGCGGAATCCGCCGCCCGGCGAGATAGTCGTCGACGCAGCGCATCACCGCCGGCGAGCGGTGGCGTTCGCTGCACGCGCGCAGTTCGTCGGCGCTCATCCACAGCGCGCGGACGATGCCGTCGTCGAGCGTGTGGCCCGGCAGCGGCTCACCGGCCGTGCCGCAGAACGTGAAGCGCAGGTAGGTCGCGCCGGCGGTGCCGGGGCGGTCGTAGTGCGCGAGATAGACGCCGACGAGCGCGTCGGGGACGAACGGATGCGCGGTTTCCTCGAGCGTCTCGCGGATCACGGCGTCGGCGAGCGTCTCGCCGGCTTCGAGATGGCCGGCTGGCTGGTTGATGCGCAGGCCCGTCGAGGTTTCTTCCTCGATCACGAGAAAGCGGCCGGCGCGCTCGACGAGCGCCGCGACGGTCACATGCGGGGTCCAGATTTCGGGTTTCATGGTTCGGCATTTTACCGGTTGCGCCCGGACGCTGCCGGCCGCATCGTCAGACGAATCCGACCCTGGTCATTTCATGGGCACGGCGGTGACGGGCGCCCCATTCGCCGCGACACGTATCGGGTATCGGCGGTGTGGCCTGCCTCGATCGGCGAGCGGCCCCGGCGGCAGGGCCGAACCGGTAGCGGTTCAATCATGCCCCGTTTTTTCACGGCGCGACGATCGTCGCGACGCAGGCGGCGATCGTGTCCCGCACGCGCACGATCGCCGGATCGCGCTGCGTGCTCGTGCGCCAGCCGATCTCCACCGGGTAGCGCGGCAGCTCGACCGGGCACGCGAGCGCGCGCAGCGACGTCGATTGCGCGATCGCGCGTGCGGCGTGCGCGGGGATCGTTGCCACCGCGTCGGAACCGGCGAGCAGGTACGGCAGCGCCGCGAAGTGCGTGGTCGAGGCCGCGACGCGCCGTTTGTGGCCGAGTGCGGCCAGCGCCTCGTCGACGATCCCGATCACGCCGCCCGACGACACGAGCAGGTGATCGCGCTGCAGGAAATCGGCGAGCGCGAGCGTGCGCGGCGAGCGCGCGCGGCCGGCCGGATCGACCAGGCACGCGTAGCCGCCCGTCGCGACCGCGCGCCGGCTGAGGCCGTTGGCCGAAAACCCGCCCGACGCGATCGCGAGATCGACGCCGTGCCGCAGCAGTGCGTCGCCGGCGATGCCGCTGTGCGTTTGCCGGAAGATCAGCCGGATGCCCGCGGCTTCCCGCGCGACCGCGTCGATCAGCGCGCGGCCGAGTGCGATCTCGAAGTCGTCCGACAGCCCGATCGAGATCGTGCGGCCGACGCGCTCGCCGCTATCGGCCGCGATCGCGAGGCTTTCGCGGCAGCGGTCGAGCGCATCGGACAGGATCGGCTTCAGTTCGTCCGCGCGCGGCGTCGGTGCGAGCCCGCGGCCGGTGCGCACGAACAGCGGATCGGCATAGATCACGCGCAGCCGGGCGAGCGCCGCGCTGACGGCCGACTGCGTGAGGCCGAGCCGCAGCGCCGCGCGGCTCGCGCCGCCTTCCTCGTACAGCGCCTCGAACACTTTCAGCAGGTTCAGGTCGAGTCCGGCGATATCATCTGAATTCATGTCAGTTATCGTTGTATCGATTTGATCGATGAAATGATATCGACAAAGATGGCGTCACCCCACTCACTGGAGACGTCTTCATGTCCACCTCAGTCATCGCCGCGCTGCAGATCGGCGCATCGCCCGCCGGCACGCGCGCCACGCTCGACACGATCCTCGGCTACGAAACCGCGATCCGCGACAGCGGCGCGTCGCTCGTCGTGCTGCCCGAGGCCGTGCTCGGCGGCTACCCGAAAGGCGAGATCTTCGGCACGCGGCTCGGCTACCGGTTGCCCGAGGGCCGCGACGCGTACGCGCGCTATGCCGCGCAGGCGATCGACGTGCCGGGGCCCGAAACCGACGAACTGGCCGCGCTGTCGCAGTGCACGGGCGCGAGCCTCGTGGTCGGCGTGATCGAGCGCGGCGGCAGCACGCTGTACTGCACGGCGCTGTTCTTCGATCCGCGCGACGGGCTCGTCGCGAAGCACCGCAAGCTGATGCCGACCGGCACCGAGCGGCTGATCTGGGGGCAGGGCGACGGCTCGACGCTGCCGGTGGTCGACACGGCCGCGGGCCGCGCAGGCGCCGCGATCTGCTGGGAGAACCACATGCCGCTGCTGCGCTGCGCGATGTACGCGAAAGGCGTGCAGATCTGGTGCGCGCCGACCGTCGACGAGCGCGACCTGTGGCAAAGCTCGATGCGGCACATCGCGCACGAGGGACGCTGCTTCGTCGTGAGCGCGTGCCAGGTGCAGCCGTCGCCGCGTGCGCTCGGCATCGACGTGCCGGGGTGGGATCCCGAGCGGCCGCTGATCCGCGGCGGCAGCGTGATCGTCGGGCCGCTCGGCGACCTGCTGACGGAGCCGCTGATCGGCGAGGCCGGGCTCGTGACCGCGCGCATCGATACCGATGAGCTCGTGCGTGCGCGTTACGACTTCGACGTCGTGGGGCACTATGCGCGCGCCGACGTGTTTTCGCTGCACGTCGACGAGCGGCCGAAGCGGTCAGTGGTGTTCGGGGAGTGACGGGCGTTATCGGCGCGCGGACGCCCCGGCGCACGAATGGCGGCGGGGCGGGGGCGGGCTTGCCGCCTGCTGCCGCCATTGCCGACGTGCCCGCGCATGCCGAAGCGGTGAAGCTGTCGCTCGGCGCCGCGCGCGTCAGCGCATCGGCGCTTCCGCGATTCGCATGTAGTCGGCGATCCGCCGGCCTTCCATGTCCGGAAACTGCTCGTGCACGGTGATGTCGCCCATTCGCGCGATGTCGAAGGTGCGGAAGTCGTCGCGCAGCTCGCACCACGCGCCGATCGTCCAGCGTCCGCCCCAGTAGACGAGCCCGAGCGGCCACACGCGGCGCTGCGTGTGCGCGCCGAGCCGGTCGCGGTAGTCGAAGCTGACGATGTGGTGCGTGTCGACCGCCTGGTGGATCGCGTCGACCTTCGCGCAGAACGTTTCGTCGATGTGGAACGACGGCGCGAACACCGGCAGGCGGTCGAGCGCGGTGCGCTTGTCGGCCGGCATCGCCGACGCGATCTTCGCGAGTGCCGACCGCGCACCGCCCGCGAAGCGCGCGCCGCCCCAGGTCTCGAGCATCCTCGCGCCGACCGCGAGCGCCGCGAGTTCCTCGGCCGTGAACGTGAGCGGCGGCAGGCTCGCGTTGCGGTTCAGCCGGTAGCCGATGCCGGCTTCGCCTTCGATCGGCACCCCTGACAGTTGCAGGTCGCGCACGTCGCGATAGACCGTGCGCGGCGACACCGACAGCCAGTCGGCGAGCTGCTGCGCGGTCGTGAGACGCCGCCCGCGCAGCAGCTCGGCGATCTGGAACAGGCGGTCGGCACGGCGCGTCATGGCTGCACCTCGACTCCAGCGGCTAGGGGGACTTCGCGATGATAGCCCCGCGCCGGCCGGATCGTGGACGCGCTCAGTGGCATTTCGGTGCGTGCAGGCCGACGCGGTTGCCTTCGGTATCGATCAGGTAGCCGATGTAGCCGTAGTTGTTCGGCAGCTCGACGACCGAGCCCTGCACGACGCCGCCCGCGCGTTTCGCGCGCTCGAGCGCCGCGACGACCGACTCGCCGGCGTTCAGGTACACGAGCACGCCGTTCGCGCTCGGCTTCATCTGCTGCGGATCGAACACGATGCTGCCGCCCGTGCTCGACGCTTCGTGATCGAACACGGCCATCGGCACGCCGCCGATGACTTCGCGCTGCAGCGTCGTTTGCAGCACGGTTTCGTAGAAACGGATCGCCCGGTCGAAATCGAGGGACGGGATGTCGAACCACGCGATCGCGCGTTCCAGCGTTGCGGTTGCGGTTGCAGTTGCGGACGTCATGACGAGCTCCTTGTCTTGTTCGGGTTCTTGATGGAAACCAGCCTTGCATTGCGCCGGGATTGCAGTGTGACGGGGGGCTGCTGACAGCGTGCTGTCAGTAGTCACGGCGGGGCTGACAAAAGGCAGCTTCGCCGGCGCAAGAGCCGTGCGAAACCTCAGCGGCGTGACAGTGGCGGAGCGGCACGCGTGGCGCCACCCGCATGGGTGCGGCGGAAAGAAAAATGCCCGGCCGATTGGCCGGGCATCTTCTGGGTGTCAGCAGGCGGCCGCAGCGGCCGCTTCGCGCGTCAGGCGTCGCCTTCCGGCGCGGCCGGGCGTGCCTTCACGCTGCCGGCGATCAGGTCGAAGCGGAACAGCCGGCATTCGAGCGCGCCGTTGAACAGCGGCGTCTTCGCCGATTCGCGCAGCCGCAGCTGGCCCGGCAGCGACCGGTCCGACGTCAGCAGGAACGCCTGCCAGCCCGTGAAGCGCTGCTTGAGCGCATCGCCGAGCGCGTTGAAGAACTCGCTGTCCGGCGCGTCGGTGTGCGTGCGGCGGAACGCGTCGTCGTTGCCGCGGTTGCGGCCCGTCTCGCGTACCTCGCCGCGCGCGCTGCGGCCGCGCACCTCGATCCGCTCGCCGTACGGCGGGTTCGCGAGGATGATGCCCGGGCCGTCGCACGGCGGCGTCATCCCGCGCGCGTCGACCTGCTTGAGCCATACCGACGGCACGCCCGCGCGTTCGAGGTTCGCGCGCGCCTTCTCGAGCATGTCGCCCGAGATGTCGCTGCCGTACACGCCGAGCGCATCGCGCTTGCCGCGCGCCGCGCGCTTCGCGTCGAGCGCCGCGACCT
The DNA here is from genome assembly GCF_003853415.1 of Burkholderia sp. Bp9142. Classification (GTDB taxonomy): domain Bacteria; phylum Pseudomonadota; class Gammaproteobacteria; order Burkholderiales; family Burkholderiaceae; genus Burkholderia. The sequence continues at coordinate 165,466 of NZ_QTPP01000005.1, forward strand.
TCAGGCCCTGCCAGGCGGTGATGTCGTACTGCTTGAGCTTTTCGAAGCCGAAGCGGCGCTCGACGCCCGGTGCGACGCCGAGCGCGATCTGTGCGGCTTCCGCGAGGAACGTGCCGCTGCCGCACATCGGATCGTACAGCGGCGTGCCGGGCGTCCAGCCCGTCAGGCGCAGGATGCCGGCCGCGAGGTTCTCGCGCAGCGGCGCCGCGCCCTTGTCGAGACGCCAGCCGCGCTTGAACAGCGGCTCGCCCGACGTATCGAGGTACAGCGTGCACTCGGTGGCCGTCAGGAACGCGAACACGCGCACGTCCGGCGCCCCGGTGTCGATGCTCGGCCGCGAGCCGGTCTTGTCGCGCATCCGGTCGCAGATCGCGTCCTTCACGCGCAGCGTCGCGAATTCGAGGCTCTTCAGCGGCGACTTGATCGCGGTGATGTCGACGCGCAGCGTCTGCGTCGACGCGAACCAGCGTTCCCACGGCTGCTCGAGCGCGAGCGCGTAGACGTCCTGTTCGTTGCGGTACGGGCGGTGCGCGATCTTCAGCAGGATCCGGCTCGCGATCCGCGAATGGAGGTTCGCGGCCATGCCGGCGGCCCAGCCGCCGCGGAAATGCACGCCGCCCGGCACCTGCGCGCCCGGGGTGAACGGCGCGCCGTCCAGATGGCGGCCGGCGATTTCGGCCAGCTCGGCGGCAAGCGCCGCTTCGAGGCCGCGCGGGCAGGGAGCGAAGAATTCGTACAGGGTGGGCGAGGACATAAGGCGGGTGAGGACGTGCAAAAGTCCACCATTGTACGCGGCGCGGGCGGCCGGAGCCGGCGTTGGGTCCGATTTGGGACGCCGCCGAGGGCGCACCGGCCGTGACGGCGCGCCGCCAGGGCCCGTGCGGCGGCGCCCGCCCGGGCGGCGCGGCGCCGTCAGACGGTCAGTGCGAGCCCGGCTGGCCGGCCCGCGCGGCCGTTCCACCGGCCGGCCAGAACAGCGCGGACGGCTTCGACAGCACAGTGCGGACGATCGCGCCGACCAGCGCGCGCACCTTGGCGCGGCGCAGGCTGCGCGAGCGCACGGCCATCGTAAACGCGAGCGCGAAGCTCACGAGCACGTTGAGGACCGCCATGCTCAGCACGCCGGCGCAGGCCCACCACAGCTCTGGCGTGCCCAGTGCATCCTTGCCGAGCACGCCGAGCGCGATTCCGATCGAGCCGGCCGACAGCGTCACGTGCCGCACTTCGAACGGGAACAGGAACACGGTGACGATCGCCGGGATCAGGCCGAGCATCAGGCCGAGACCGACGTTGGCGACCACGCCCGCGACGTTCGACCGGCAGAAGTGCGCGAGCTTCGCGGCGCCCGACGCACCGAGCGTGATCCGCAGCCGGCGGTTGTACGCGAGCGCGTCGCCGACCCGGTGCAGCACGAACCAGTTGTCGGCCCAGCCCGCGAGCAGGCTCGACGCCCACAGCAGCACGCCCGTGAGCGCCGCGTAGAGCGGCGTCGGGCCCAGCAGCGAGAACGAATGCAGCGTCGCGTGCGCCTTGTCCGGCGAGATCAGGTTCGCGTGCAGCAGGTTGCCCGCGAACAGCTGCACGAGCAGGCACACGGGCAGCACGACGAGCACGTTGCCGGAGATCGCCGCGGCCTGCGTGCGGATCAGCGCGATCACCGACGCGACGAACGCCTTCACGCCTTCCTCGTGACCGGTGTCATCGAGCTCGCGCGCGAGCGTCGGCGCGGTCATCGCGGGCTGCTTGGTCGCGAGCGTGAAGTGCAGGAAGTGCATCAGCATGAAGCTCGCCGCGTAGTTGACGCCCGCGAGCAGCCCTTCGAGCATCGACTGCAGGTGCGCGCCCGTGATCGCGAACTTCACGCACACGGTCGCGACGGTGACGAGGCCGCCGCCCGCGGCCATCCGCAGCATCTTCAGGTACTCGGCGCGGCCGCGCGAGATGTAGTGCTCGCCGGTGTCCGCGTTGGTCTCGACGAGCTTGCGCGCGAACAGCGAGAAGTTGCTGCGCACGAGGTGCGTGACGCTCTGGCTGTTCTGGTTCGCGTCGACGAGCTCGGCCGTCAGGCGCGCCATCCCGCGCAGGTCGTCGCGTGCCATCCACGCGTTGAGCAGCGTTTCCGCGCGCAGGATGCGCATGCGCATCCGTTCGACCTGGAACACGATGTCGACCGACACGCCATTGCGGTACAGGTGCGCGAACACGTCATCGACCGCGATCCGGCATTCGTCGAGCAGCACGCGCAGGTAGTTCACCTCGTGCAGCAGCTTGCTCGCGTCGCCGCCGTCCTCGGCGGCCGCGTGCGCGGTCTCGACCGCGAGCATCGCGCGCGTGAGGCGGTAGAACGGCTGCGCTTCGAGCGGCTTGCGCGCGTCGTCGTCGGACAGGCGGCTGCGCACCGTCTGCGACAGGCCGGTCGAGCTGATCTGGCAGGTCAGGTTGTGCAGCGCGGCCAGCAGGTCGCGCGAGAACGAGCCGGGCTCGTGGCGTTCTTCGTCGGTGACGTCGAACGAGATCAGCTCGGCGAGGCGGGCGAGCAGGTCGTCGGGCAGCGCATCGATCCATTGCGCGTCTTCCGGTGCCGGGAACATCAGCGTGAACAGCGCCGTCAGCTCGCGGCGGTTCGGCGCGGGCGGAATCAGCGACGAGTCGATCCGCTCGAACAGCGCGCCGAAGAAGCCGGAGTGCACCGGCATGCCGGCGTCGCACAGCAGCGAGATGCCGTCGCATTCGCGCAGGATCCCGCGCAGGATGCGCGCCGCGTGCGATTTCCACGCGGGATTGCGATCGAGCACGTGGAACAGGTAGCGCAGCCGCGCGTGCGCCGGGTACACGCGCGTGTCGGCATCACGCTCGGCCGGCGCATCCTGCGTGGCCTGCATCGCGCCGTTGCGGCGCAGCCAGTGCGCGAGCTCGATCAGCCATTCGCTGCGCTCGGCGTACGACGCTTGCGCGTCGGCATGCGCGAGCAGCGCATCGAGCTGGTGGCTCGCATTGCGCGACGCGCGCCACTTCTTGATCAGGGTCGTCAGGGAACGAAACATAAACGGATTGGCGAAAGCCCTGGACGGGCGGGTTCGGGATGCCGGCCGGGAACACGGCGCGGCGCCGGGGAGAACGGTGAGGCGGGTCGCGTTGCCGGACGATGCGCGGCGACCCGCGATGCGGCTGCCCCGATGCGGTGCACGCGGATTGCGTGCGAGCCCCGGGAGATGCGGAGATCGCGCCGGACGCGAACGGATCGCCGCCGGCTGGCGCGCACGACAGGGGAGCCGGCCGGAAAGTGCGTAGGATCGTCAATCGGCCGCGAAAACGCAAGCCGACCGCACTGCGTGGCGCCGGTTCCGGCGGATTTTGACAAACAGTGCAAAGCTGCCGTCCGGCCGATGGGTGACGTGCAGCATCGGCCTTGTCGGCGATGGCGGCCGGTTCGCGGGCGCGGCGGCGCGCGCCCGCGGATCGCTGCCGATGAGCGCTACCGGGCGACGCGTGCCGAATGCAGTCGCATGCGCGAATGCACCGGACACCGGCGCGCGCGCCGCACGCTTACGCGCCGGACTTGCCGGTCGCGCCGGCGTCGCCGCCTGGCGTCGGATTGGCCGGGCAGGGCACGACGGGCGCGGCCGCCGCCGCCTTGCCGGATGCGGTCGTGGATGGGGCCGACGCAGCCGTCGCCCCGCGCCGCGCGGCCAGCGCGCGCACGCCGGACGCAGCCTGCGACGCAATCACGTCGAGCGCGCGCCGGTGCCCGGCGACGAGCGCGTCGTAGCCGTCGGCGACCGGTTCGGCGACGCTCGTGCGGCACGTCATCACCGCCTGCGTGCCGAGCGCGCGCACGCTCCACACCGCATCGATCGCCGCACGCTTGCCGGGCCACGACTCGAAGCGCTGCACGTTCACGCTGATTCGATAGACGGGCACGCCGGCCGGGTACGCGGAATTCGCGACATCGATCGTGCCGAGCTGCGCGGCGAGATCGTCGGACAGCGCGCGGCGAATCTCGTCGGCGGGCGGCGCGGCCCAGCGCTCCTGTTCGAGCACGTCGACCTGCGCGGCGTTCTTCTGCACGACGAGCTGGTTCTTCGCGACCTGTTCGGGCACGCCGACCGACGGCACTTCGATCAGGAACGCCGGGTTGGCGGGCGCGGTGCGCACGGGCGCCGCGGCGTCTGCCGGGCTCAGCGTATAGAACCGCGCGGGCGGCGAGCTGCACGCGGCGAGCGCGAGCGCGGCGAAGGCCGCCGCCGCGCCGCCCGCGAAACCGTTCACGCGTGTCGTCATGGTTTGTCTCCTGGCTTGCCCTTGAGCAGCGATTCGGGATGGCGCTCCAGATAGTCGGCGAGCGCGTTCAGCGATTGCAGCGTGCGCGTGAGCTCCTTCAGCGCGCCGCGCACGTCGGATTGCAGCGGCGAATCCTGCTGCAGCGTCGCCTCGGCGGTCGAGAAGGTCTGCTTCGCGGCCGACAGCGTGTCGCGCGCTTCCGGCGCGACCTGCGTGTCGAGCTGCTTGAACAGCTTGTCGGCGTTCGCGAGTGCGCTGTTCAGGTTCGCGCCGATCTGGTCGAACGGCACCTTGTCGAGCTTCTTCGCAATGTCGGCGACCTGCAGCTGCAGCTCGTCGAGCGTGTTCGGCACGGTCGGCAGCTCGAGCGGCTGGCGTGCCGCGTCGATCGTCACGGCCGGCGCCTTCGGGAAGAAGTCGAGCGCGACGTACAGCTGGCTCGTCAGCAGGTTGCCGGTGCGCAGCTGGCCGCGCAGCCCGTGCCTGACGAGGCGCTCGACGATCTCGCGGCGGGCCGGTTCGCCCTTGCTCTCGATCGTTTCGCGGAAGCGCGGGCCGAGCCGCTCCGGATACACGTTCATCGTCACCGGCATCAGGAAGTTCTTGGTCTTCGGATCGAAGTCGATGCCGATGTTCGTCACTTCGCCAAGCACGATGCCGCGGAAGTCGACCGGCGCGCCGACGGCGAGCCCGCGCAGCGACTGGTTGAAGTTCATCACGACCTGCAGCGGCTGGCCGTCCGGGTCGCGCATCGCGTCGGCCTCGTCGGAGCCGAGACGGAAGGTCGTGTTGTTCGGCGCGGTCGCGCCGCTGTCCTGGTTCGGCGGCGTCTGGAACGCGATGCCGCCGAGGATCACCGTCGCGAGCGACTGCGTGTTCAGCTTCAGGCCGCTCGAATCGAGCCGCAGGTCGACGCCGCTCGCCTGCCACCAGCGCGAGTTCACGCCGACGTACTGGTCGTACGGCGCATTGACGAACACGTTGAACGTGACGCCCGTGCCGTCCTTGTCGAGCGAGAAGCCGACCACCTGGCCGACCTGCACGCGGCGGTAGTAGATCGGCGAGCCGATGTCGACCGAACCCAGCGAATCGCCGCGCAGCACGTACTGCGTGCCTTTCTGGTCGCCGGTCACGGCCGGCGGGGTTTCGAGGCCCGTGAAGTCGCTCTGCGAGTCCTGCCCGTGGCCGGCGTCGACGCCGATGTACGCGCCCGAGAGCAGCGTGCCGAGCCCCGACACGCCGGTCGCGCCGATGCGCGGACGCACGATCCAGAAGCGCGAGCCCTTGACCGCGAAGTCCTCGGCTTCCTTCTTCAGCTGCACCTGGACGAGCACGCGCGACAGGTCCTTCGACAGCTTGATCGTCTTGACCATGCCGATCTCGACGTCCTTGTACTTGACCTGCGTCTTGCCCGGCTCGAGGCCTTCCGCGCTGTGGAAGCTGATCGAGATTTCCGGGCCGCGCTCGCGCACGGACTTGATCACGAGGCCGATGCCGATCAGCGCGGCGATCAGCGGCACGAGCCAGACGAGCGACGGCAGCCAGCCGCTTTTCGTCGAGATCGCCGGATCGGGCGGCCGGGACGCGTCGTGCTGCGGGCCTTGCGGACTATTCATGGTGTTTCCCTGAGGTTTCGACTGGATCCCAGATCAGGCGGGGATCGAACTGCATCGACGCGAGCATCGTCAGGATCACGACCGAGCCGAACGCGAGCGCGCCGGGGCCGGCCGTGATGACGGCGAGCGAACGGAAATGGACGAGCGCGACGGTGAGCGTCACGACGAAGATGTCGAGCATCGACCAGCGGCCGATCCGCTCGACGATCCGGAACAGGCGCGTGCGCTGCAGCGGCCGCCACGCGGCGCGCCGCTGCGCGCTGCTGACGAGGATCGTCAGCACGCCGAGCTTGAGCATCGGCACGAGGACGCTGGCGACGAACACGACGACCGCGAGCGGCCAGTCGCCGGATGTCCAGAAATAGATGACGCCGCTCATGATCGTGTCTTCCTGCGAGCCGACGATCGATGACGTGTGCAAGATCGGCAGCAGGTTCGCCGGAATATAGAGGATCGCGGCCGCGATCAGCAGCGCCCACGTGCGCATGATGCTGTTCGGCGTGCGGAAGTGAAGCGTGCTGCCGCAGCGCGCGCAATGCGCGTGCGGATGGTCGATCGTCTGCACGAGCCCGCATGCGTGACAGCTGGCGTAGCCCTCGCGGGCGGCGGTCGGCATCGTCATCGGCGGGGGGCTTCCGGCAGCGGCGCGGTGTTGTCGGGCCGCGCGGGCGGACGCCCGGCGCGCAGGTCGTCGGCCATGTCCCACAGCGTGCGCGGATCGAACATCAGCACGACGGCGGTCATCAGCGTCAGTGCGCCGAACGCGAACAGCGCCGCGTCGGGAACGACTCTTGCGAGACTCACCATCTTCACGATCGTGACGAGGATGCCAAGCATGAACACCTCGATCATCCCCCACGGCCGCACGAACTGGATCGTGCGCAGCACCAGGTTGAGGCCCGGCGGCACGACGCCCCGGCGGATCGGCAGCAGCACATAAAGCAGCGCGGCCATCTCGACGAGCGGGAAGAGCACGGTCGAACAGAACACCATCACGCCGACGACCTCCATGTCCTGATGCCACAGCGCGTCGATCGCGCCGATCAGCGTCGTCTGCACGCGGGTGCCGTTCAGGTCCATCTCGAGGATCGGGAATGCCTGCGCGATGACGAACGTGACGAGCGCCGCGACCGCAAGCGCGCTGATTCGCTCGATCTGCGTGGTGCTGTCGCGATAAAGCAGCGCATCGCACCGCGGGCAGCGCGCGATTTCGCGGCGCGCGAGATGCGGTTTATGCAACAGTGCGTCGCATTCGTGGCAGGCAATCAGGTCGTGTCGTTGCATGGGAAAAGCGGTTGTGCGACGGGCGGGGGACGCGTCGGCGGGGCCGGAACCCGCGCCAATCTTACCAAAACGGCTTTTTCGACGTGTCAACGGTCGGTTATCGGGTGACCGGTCGGTAACATGGCGTCAACATGGCAGCCGGCTGACGCGCCTGTCCTCAGAGTCCGCGCGCGACAAAAGGTTGCGGTAGCATGGCGCCCTTGACAAGCGTCGGTCGAAGTTGCCGACGCAGCTGTTCGCTCAACTGAGGATCCAAGATGGCATCGAATTCGCTGCCGGCCACGCCGGTACGTTATACGCAGACCGCGATCGCGCTGCACTGGCTGATCGCGCTGCTGATCGTCTGCGGCTTCGCGCTCGGCTGGGTGATGACCGACATCCCCGGCTTCACGCCGACCAAGCTGAAGTACTTCTCATGGCACAAGTGGATCGGCGTGACGGCGTTCGTGCTGGCCGTCGTGCGCGTGCTGTGGCGGGCGACCCACGCGTCGCCGGCACTGCCCGGCAATACGCCGGCATGGCAGCGCGCGGCGTCGCACGGCGTGCACATGCTGCTGTACGTGCTGATGCTCGTGATTCCGGTGACCGGCTATCTGTACAGCTCGGCGTCGAACATCCCGGTCGTCTATCTCGGCATCGTGCCGCTGCCGCGCCTGATCGATCCCGATCCGGTGCTGAAGGAAACCTTCAAGACGCTGCACGTGACTTTGAATTACATTCTGCTTGCACTCGTCGCCATGCACGTGCTCGCGGCGCTCAAGCACCAGTTGTTGGACCGCGACGGCCTGCTGTCGCGGATGCTTCCCTCTGCCAAATGAAGGATCCCATGAACGTGTCTTTCTCCCGCTCCATGCTGACCGCGTTCGCCGCGGTGTCACTTGTCGCGTCGGCCGCGGCGCATGCCGACGTCGATCTCGCGAAGAGCAAGGTGTCCGCCGTGTCGAAGCAGATGAACGTGCCGACCGAAGGCGCATTCAAGAAGTTCTCCGCGCAGGTGAAGTTCGACCCGGCGAAGGCCGCGCAGGGCAGCGCGCAAATGTCGATCGACATCGCGAGCTTCGACCTCGGCGACAAGATGTACAACGAGCAGGTCACCGGCAAGGACTGGTTCGACGCGAAGGCATATCCGCAGGCGAGCTTCGCGTCGTCGGCGATCGCGCCGGCCGGCGGCAACAAGTACAACGTGACCGGCAAGCTGACGATCAAGGGCAAGTCCGAGACCGTCACGGTGCCCGTCACGGTCACGCAGAACGGCGCGACGCAGACTTTCGACGGCGTGCTGCCGATCAAGCGCTCGGCGTTCAACGTCGGCACCGGCGAGTGGAAGGACACGTCGATCGTCGCCGACGAAGTGCAGATCAAGTTCCATCTCGTCGCCGCGAAGTAAGCGGCGGGCTGTCGCATCACCCGAATGCCGCGCGAGGGCGCGGCGCTGTTCCAAGGAGAAAGCGTTTGAAAAAGCATCTGATCATCGCCGCGGGCGCGCTGGCCGCTTCGCTGTCGTTCTCGGCATTCGCCGACAGCGCGACGTACCAGTTCGACCCGAGCCACACGTACCCGAGCTTCGAGGCCGACCACTTCGGCGGCCTGTCGGTCTGGCGCGGCAAGTTCGACAAGTCGAGCGGCACCGTGACGCTCGACCGCGCGGCGAAGACCGGTACGGTCGACGTGACGACCGACGTCGCGTCGATCCACACGGGCAGCGCGAAGCTCGACGAGCACCTGCAGACGGCCGAGTTCTTCGACGCGGCCAAGTTCCCGCAGGCGAATTACAAGGGCACCATCAAGTTCGACGGCGACAAGCCGGTGTCGGTGGTCGGCAACCTGACGATGCATGGCATCACGAAGCCGGTCACGCTGAAGATCGACTCGCTCAAGTGCATGCCGCATCCGATGCTCAAGCGTGAAGTGTGCGGCGTCGATGCGGTCGGCGAATTCAGCCGCGACGATTTCGGCCTCGACTACGGCAAGCAGTACGGCTTCAAGATGAAGACGAAGCTGCTGATCACGGCCGAAGCCGTCAAGCAGCAGTAACGCGCCCGGCCGGGCCGGCCGCCGCGTGTCCGCCGCCGCGCTCCCGTTCTCCGGGGGCGCGGCGGTTTTTTTTGCGCGCCTATAATCGTCGGCACAGCTCGCGGCGCGAGAACGGACGCGTCGGACAGAACGTATAACGACAAGGAGATCGCCGATGCACGCCGTCACGCAGTCCAGCTCCATTGCCACGTCGCCGCGCGTGTGGCGCGCGGTGGTCGCCGCGTCGATCGGCAACGCGCTCGAGTGGTTCGACCTCGTGGTCTACGGCTTCTTCGCGGTGACGATCTCGAAGCTGTTCTTTCCGGCCGGCAACGACACCGTGTCGCTGCTGCTCACGCTCGGCACGTTCGGCGTGTCGTTCTTCATGCGCCCGCTTGGCGCGATCGTGCTCGGCGCGTACGCCGACCGCGCGGGCCGCAAGGCCGCGCTCACGTTGTCGATCCTGCTGATGATGGCCGGCACGCTGGTCATCGCAGTGCTGCCGACGTACCAGACGATCGGCGTCGCGGCACCGCTGATCCTCGTCGCCGCCCGGTTGATGCAGGGCTTCTCGGCCGGCGGCGAATTCGGCAGCGCGACCGCGTTCCTGGCCGAGCACGTGCCGGGCCGGCGCGGCTTCTTCGCGAGCTGGCAGGTCGCGAGCCAGGGCCTCACGACGCTGCTCGCGGCCGGCTTCGGCACCGTGCTGAACGCGCAGCTCACGGCCGGCCAGATGGCCGCGTGGGGCTGGCGCATCCCGTTCTTCTTCGGGCTGCTGCTCGGGCCCGTCGCGTACTACATCCGCTCGAAGGTCGACGAGACGCCCGAATTCCTCGCGGCCGAAAGCACCGCGAGCCCGTTGCGCGACACGTTCGCGTCGCACAAGGCGCGGCTCGTCGCCGCGATGGGCGTGGTGGTGCTCGGCACCGTCGCGACCTATCTCGTGCTGTTCATGCCGACCTACGGCGTGAAGCAGCTCGGCCTCGCGCCGTCCGCCGCGTTCGCGGCGATCCTCGTCGTCGGCGTGATACAGATGGCGTTCGCGCCGCTCGTCGGCCACTGGTCGGATCGCTACGGCCGCGTGCGCGTGATGCTCGCGCCGGCGGTCGGCATTCTCGTGCTGATCTATCCGGCGTTCGCGTACCTGGTCGCGCATCCGGGCTTCGGCACGCTGATCGCGCTGCAGGTGCTGCTCGCGGTCCTGATGACCGGCTATTTCGCGGCGCTGCCGGGCCTGCTGTCCGAGGTGTTTCCGGTGCAGACGCGCACGACCGGGATGTCGCTCGCGTATAACGTCGCGGTGACGATCTTCGGCGGCTTCGGGCCGTTCATCATCGCGTGGCTGATCCGCGCGACCGGGATGAAGACCGCGCCGAGCTTCTACCTGATGTTCGCGGCCGTGCTGAGCCTCGCGGCGCTGGTCGTGTTGCGCCGGCGGTTCGGGTTCCGGTGATCGGGCGCGCGGCGGCGCGTCAGTCGTCGCCGCGCGCGCATACCGGCGGCGCCGGCATCAGTCGCGCGGGCGCGTTGATGGTCTGCACGGGCCGGCCGGCGAGCGCATTGAGCGCCTGCCGGAGCTGCCAGTCGGCAGCCGTGCCGAATTCGCGCTGCGGCAGCGCCGCGCTCTTCGCCGTATCGACTTTGGCCCGCACGCGCTGCTCGCGCAGTGTCTGCCGCGCCTTGCGTACCGGCGCGAACGGATCGGGCGCCTGCCGGTCCGCATACGGCGCGCGGGCGAGATCGACTTCGCGGTACCACAGCAGCACGCCGTCGACGTCCGAGTCGCGGCGCGGCGGCACGAGCCAGTCAGGCACGACGCCGTAGCCGTCCATCGGGCAGCCGTTCGGCCGCAGGTTGCGCGCGAACGTGAAATTCAGGCGCGTGCCGTCGATCAGGTCGACGCCGGTCTGCGCGAGCCCCTTCCCGTAGGTCGGCATCCCGAGCAGCCGCGCGCGGCCGAGATCCTTCAGGGCCGCCGCGGTCGCTTCGGCGGCCGACGCGCTCTGTCCGTCCACGAGCACGACGAGCGGCACGGTGCGCCACCAGTCGTCGGCCTGCAGCGGCGCGAGCGGATCCTGGCCGTGCATGACCGGCAGTTCGTAGTCGGGCCAGCTGGTCGTGAAGCGGCGGCGCTTCGTGCCGTCGCGCTCGAGCGTCACCATCGCGGTGCGGTCGCGCCCGGCGAACAGCGCGGTGATGCCGATCGCCGCATTGAGCGCGCCGCCGCCGTTGATGCGCAGGTCGAGGATCACGCCTGTCACCGGCGGCCCCGCGCGGCGCGCGGCCTGCACCGCGTCGATGGTGTTGCCGACCGCCGGCTCCGGGAAGCTCGACAGCCGCGTGTACAGGATGTCGCCGGCGAGCCGCCTGGCGGTCGCCGGGTGCGGCCTGACGATCGCGCGGACCGGCGCAAAGGTGAGCGTTGCATGGTTCGGGCCGCGCCGGACCGTGAGCTTCAGCGGCACGCCCGCGTCGCCCTGCGCGAGTTTCACGACCTCGCTGCTGTCGAGGCCGACGACGCTCGTGTCGTTCATCGCGACGACGAGATCGTCGGGCCGCACGCCGGCCTGCTCGGCGGGCGCGTCGGGGATCACGTCGATGATGTGCAGCCCGTCGGGCCGCGTCTCGAACACGATGCCGATGCCCGGCGTGCCGTCGCGCGCGCGGCGCTCGTCGTCGAGCTGCTGCTGGCGCTCCTTCGCGTTGAAGAAGCGCGCGTACGGCAGCGTCCTGATCCCGTCGTGCACGGTGGCGTCGAGCAATGCGCCGAGGTCGACGTCGGTCAGGTGCTGCCTCTTCAACACTTCGACCGCGGCCTTCAGTTCGCAGAGCTGCGGTTCCCAGTCGGGCGGGCAGGGCGAGGGTTGCGATGCGGCGGCAGGCGGGGAGGCAGGCAGGGAGGCGGTCGGCGCGGACGCGGATTGCGCGCGGGCGGCCGATGCGCATGCAACGAACGCAGCTGCGGCGGCTGCACCGGTACTCCAGGCGACGATGTGACGAACGACACGCGTGGCAGGCATCATGAGGACCGCGGCTTCGACGAGTGGCGGGCGGGATGGTGACGCGATTGTAGCCGACGGCCCGCGCCATCGCGCCCGGGGGAAGAGGGGAGCGGCTCGCGCATGAAAAAAGGCCGGTCCGCGAGGGACCGGCCTTCCGGGATCAGCCGAAACGGCGCGGCGCTTAAACCTGCGCGCCCGCGTTCGGATCGTCCGGGTCGTGCGCGGTCTTCTTGTCCTTGATCAGGTCTTCGCGCTTGATGCCGAGCCACATCGCGAGCGAGCCCGCGACGAACACCGACGAGTAGATGCCGAACATGATGCCGACCGTCAGCGCGAGCGCGAAGTAGTGCAGCGTCGGGCCGCCGAAGAAGAACATCGACAGCACCATCATTTCCGTCGACGTGTGCGTGATGATCGTGCGCGACATCGTGGTCGTGATCGCATGGTTGATCACTTCCTGCACGCTCATCTTGCGTTCGCGGCGGAACGTCTCGCGGATCCGGTCGAAGATGACGACCGACTCGTTGACCGAGTAGCCGAGCACCGCGAGGATCGCCGCGAGCACCGCCAGCGAGAACTCCCACTGGAAGAACGCGAAGAAGCCGAGAATGATCACGACGTCGTGCAGGTTGGCGATGATGCCGGCGACTGCATATTTCCACTCGAAGCGGAACGACAGGTAGATCACGATGCCGATCACGACGCACGCGAGCGCGAGCAGGCCGTCGGTCGCGAGTTCCCGGCCGACCTGCGGGCCGACGAACTCGACGCGCTGCAGCGACACGTCGGGGCTCTGCGCCTTCAGCGCGCCCATCACCTGGTCGCTCTGCTGCGCGGACGTGAGGCCTTCCTTCAGCTGCAGGCGGATCAGCACGTTGCGCGACGTGCCGAAGTTCTGCACCTGCGCGTCGGCGTAGCCGAGCTTGCCGAGCGTCGCGCGCACGGGTTCGAGTTCCGCGGCCTGCTGGTACTGCACCTCGATCACCGTCCCGCCGGTGAATTCGACGGACAGGTGCAGCCCGCGGTGGAACAGGAAGAACACGGCGGCGAGGAACGTGACCAGCGAGATCACGTTGAACACCAGCGCGTGCCGCATGAACGGAATGTCTTTACGGATGCGGAAAAATTCCATGATCGTCTCCGGGGCCTTATTGGGTCGAGCCCGGTTTCTTCGGCGACACGCCTTGCTGCGCGCGGTTGCGCAGCTGCGGCTTGCCGGTGCGCGGCGCGTTGCCCTTCGCGGGCGCGGCGAGCTTCGCGGCGCGCGCGGTGTCGGTCGATTCGTCCACATCGGCGAACGATGCGCCGGCCGCGGCGCCTTCCGGCTTCCACACCTGGCCGATCGCGAGCGACTTCAGCTTCTTGCGGCCGCCGTACCAGAGGTTGACGATCCCGCGCGAGAAGAACACCGCGGAGAACATCGACGTCAGGATACCGAGGCAGTGCACGATCGCGAACGCGCGAACCGGGCCCGAGCCGAACGCGAGCAGCGCGAGGCCGGCAATCAGCGTCGTGACGTTCGAGTCGAGAATCGTCGCCCACGCATGCGCGTAACCGGACTGGATCGCGAGCTGCGGCGGCTGGCCCGCGCGCAGTTCTTCACGCACGCGCTCGTTGATCAGCACGTTCGAGTCGATCGCCATGCCGAGCGCGAGCGCGATTGCCGCGATACCCGGCAGCGTCAGCGTCGCCTGCATCAGCGACAGCACGGCGACGAGCAGCAGCAGGTTCACCGACAGGCCGATCACCGAGACCACGCCGAACAGCATGTAGTACGCGATCATGAACACGGCGATCGCGCAGAAGCCCCAGATCACCGAGTGGACGCCCATCTTGATGTTGTCCGCGCCGAGGCTCGGGCCGATCGTGCGTTCCTCGATGATGTCCATCGGCGCGGCGAGCGAACCGGCGCGCAGCAGCAGCGCGAGGTCGGCCGCGGCCTGCGGCGTCGGCTGGCCCGTGATCTGGAAGCGGTCGCCGAGTTCGGACTGGATCGTCGCGACCGTCAGCACTTCGCCCTTGCCCTTCTCGAACAGCACCATCGCCATCGGCTTGCCGATGTTCTCGCGCGACACCGCGCGCACCGAGCGGCCGCCCGCCGAATCGAGGCGGATGTTGACCGACGGACGCTGGTGTTCGTCGAAGCCGGCCGACGCATCGATGATGCGGTCGCCGGTGAAGATCACGTCCTTCTTCAGCAGCACGGGCGCCTGGTTGCCCTGCGTGAACAGCTCCTCGCCCGGCGGCACCGGGTCGTTCGGGTTCGGGTGCGTGTTGATCGGATCGGCGAGGCGCGCCTCGAGCGTCGCGGTGCGGCCGATGATGTCCTTCGCCTTCGCGGTGTCCTGCACGCCAGGCAGTTCGACGACGATGCGGTCGCTGCCCTGCTGCTGCAGGATCGGCTCGGACACGCCGAGTTCGTTCACGCGGTTGTGGAGGGTGGTCAGGTTCTGCTTGAGCGCGGCGTCCTCGACGGCCTTCTGCACGGCCGGCGTGAACGTGCCGACGACCTGCGTGCCGCCGCCGCCGGGCTGGGTCGCCCATTGCAGTTCGGTGACCGACGCGGCGAGCACCTTGCGGGCGTCTTCGGCCGTCTGCGCGTCGCTGAAGTTGACGACGACGGACTGGTCGACGCGGCTCACGCCGCCGTCGCGGATGTTCTTGTCACGCAGCAGCGTGCGTGCGTCGGTCGCGTCGGAGTCGAGCTTCTTCGTGAGCGCGCCCGTCATGTCGACCTGGAGCAGGAAGTGGACACCGCCGCGCAGGTCGAGGCCGAGATACATCGGCAGTGCGTGCAGCGCGGTCAGCCAGCGCGGCGACGCGCTCTGCAGGTTCAGTGCGACGACGAACTGCGGATCGTTCGGATCGGCGTTCAGCGACTTCTGCAGCAGGTCCTTGACGCGCAGCTGCGTATCGGTGTCCTTCAGGCGCACGCGGATGTTCGCGTTGGACGCCGTGTTCTCGAAGGTGACGTCGTCCGGCTTGATCTGCGCGGACGCGAGCGCGGATTCGACCTGGGTCAGCGTGGTCGAGTCGAGCTTGACCGTGGCCTTGCCGCTCGACACCTGCACCGCCGGCGCTTCGCCGAAGAAGTTGGGCAATGTGTACAGAAGGCCGATGGCGAGCGCCACGACCATCACGACATATTTCCAGAGTGGGTAACGATTCATGAGGGGGCCGAACGGGTGGTTGGCGTGAAAGCGTCGCGTCCGGCGCCGCGGCGGCCCGCTCTCTCAGGCGGGCACGGCGCGGGGAGCCGGACGCTCGGTGAAAGCCTTACAGCGACTTGATCGTGCCCTTCGGCAGAATGGTCGTGACGGCAGCCTTCTGCACGGTGATTTCGGTGCCTTCGGCGATTTCGATGCCGATGTAGCCTTCGGTGACCTTCGTCACCTTGCCGACGAGGCCGCCGCTCGTGACGACTTCGTCGCCCTTCGCCATGGCCGCGAGCATGTTGCGGTGTTCCTTCTGGCGCTTCATCTGCGGACGAATCATGATGAAGTAGAGCACCGCGAACATCAGGATGAGCGGCAGGAAGCTCATCAGGCTCGATTCGGCGCCACCGGCACCTTGCGCGAAGGCATTGGAAATGAACGGCACGTTGGTCTCTCCGTAGGGGAAGATCGAAAAATAAGCCGGTTATTCTACCACCGGCCCCATGCGCAAACGGCGCAGCAAATGCGCTTGCGGATCAAGCCGTTAAGCGCGAAACGACACCATTGCGACTCGTTTGGAAAGGCAATTGTAATGTTTGGCGGTCGTGACCGGCACCCGGAACGCATTATTTAGTACACGTCCTGTGTGACGGGCCGCGGTGCGGGCCGCCGGCCCGTCAGTCGACCCCTCTCGCGCGATCCTCCGCGAAGCGCTGGCGGAACGCGTCGAACGTATGGGTCTCGATCGCGTCGCGAATCTCGCTCATCAGCTGCAGGTAGTAGTGCAGGTTGTGGATCGTGTTGAGCTGCGCACCGAGGATTTCGCCGACGCGGTGCAGGTGATGCAGATAGCCGCGCGAGAAGTTCCGGCACGTGTAGCAGGCGCAGCTCGCGTCGAGCGGCTTCAGCGCATTCTTGTGCGTCGCGTTGCGGATCTTCACGTCGCCGAAGCGCGTGAAGAGCCAGCCGTTGCGCGCGTTGCGGGTCGGCATCACGCAGTCGAACATGTCGATGCCGTTCGCGACGCCCTCGACCAGGTCCTCCGGCGTGCCGACGCCCATCAGGTAGTGCGGCTTGTTGGCCGGCAGCTTCGGGCCGACGTGCTGCAGCACCCGCATCATGTCTTCCTTCGGCTCGCCGACCGACAGCCCGCCGATCGCGAGGCCGTGGAAGCCGAGCGCCGACAGGCCCGCGAGCGATTCGTCGCGCAGGTCCTCGAACATCCCGCCCTGGACGATCCCGAAGAGGGCATTCGGGTTGCCGAGCCGGTCGAACTCGTCGAGCGAGCGCTTCGCCCAGCGCAGCGACATGCGCATCGACTCGGCCGCTTCCTTGTGCGTGGTCGGCACGCCGTTGGTCGCGTACGGCGTGCATTCGTCGAACTGCATCACGATGTCGGAGTTCAGCACCTTCTGGATCTGCATCGACACTTCCGGCGACAGGAACAGCTTGTCGCCGTTGATCGGCGAGGCGAACGTCACGCCGTCCTCGGTGATCTTGCGCAGGTCGCCGAGCGAGAACACCTGGAAGCCGCCCGAGTCGGTCAGGATCGGCTTGTTCCAGCCCATGAAGCCGTGCAGGCCGCCGTGCGCGTCGATCGTGTCGAGGCCCGGGCGCAGCCACAGGTGGAACGTGTTGCCGAGGATGATCTGGGCCTTGATCTCGTGCAGCTCGCGCGGCTGGATCGCCTTCACGGTGCCGTAAGTGCCGACCGGCATGAAGATCGGCGTCTCGACCACGCCATGGTTGAGCTTCACGCGGCCGCGGCGTGCATGGCCGTCGGTCGTCAGCAGTTCGAATTCGAGCCCGTTGGCGGGGCGGTCCTGCACTTGGGCGTGCGTATCGTGGGATGAACCTTCGGTCATCGCGTCATGCTCCTTGCCACCGGAAAACAGTCCGGCGCATGTTGAAAAGCGCCGCCGGGGTGCCGGCGACGGAAAAAACGAGTGCGCGTCATCGTCGCGCGCGGTGCGGCCGGGCGGAGCCCGTCCCCGATCGGCGCCGCGGCGGCCGTACGCGATGCCGCGCATGGCCGCGCTTACGCGCGCGGCGCCTCCGGCGTGTCGCGCCGCGTGAGCAGCATCGCGTCGCCGTAGCTGAAGAAGCGGTAGCGTTCGTCGATCGCGTGCCGGTACGCGGCGCGGATCGTCTCGACGCCCGCGAACGCGGACACCAGCATCAGCAGCGTCGACTTCGGCAGGTGGAAGTTCGTGACGAGCCGGTCGACGACCCGGAAGCGGTAGCCGGGCGTGATGAAGATGTCGGTCTCGGCCTGCGCCGCCGCGAGCGGGCGGCCCGCTTCGTCGGCGCTGCGCGCCGCGGCTTCGAGCGCGCGCATCGACGTCGTGCCGACCGCGATCACGTTGCCGCCGCGCGCGCGGGTCGCGGCGATCCGGTCGACGAGCGACTGCGGCAGGTCGTACCACTCGCTGTGCATCCGGTGCTCGGCGATGTTCTCGACGCGCACCGGCTGGAACGTGCCGGCGCCCACGTGCAGCGTCAGCGTCGCGCGCTCGACGCCCATCGCGTCGAGCCTGTCGAGCAGCGGCTGGTCGAAATGGAGCCCGGCCGTCGGCGCGGCGACCGCGCCCGGGTTGCTCGCGTAGACGGTCTGGTAGCGCGTCTCGTCGGTCGCGTCGGCGTCGTGCTCGATGTACGGCGGCAGCGGCAGGCGGCCGTGCTGCTCGATCAGCGTGAGGCACGGCGCCGGGAAGTGCAGCGTGAAGAACGGCTCGACGCGCTCGCCGACCGTCACGTCGAACGCGTCGGCGAGGCGCAGCGTCGTGCCGGCGCCCGGCGACTTGCTCGCGCGGATCTGCGCGAGCGCCGTGTGCGTGCCGGTCACGCGCTCGATCAGCACCTCGATCTTGCCGCCGCTGGCCTTCTGGCCGAAGAACCGCGCCTTCAGCACCTTGGTATCGTTGAACACGAGCAGGTCGCCGGGCGCGATGCACGACGGCAGCTCGGCGAAGCGGCGGTCGACGAGGCGCGCGGGCTCGACGGTGCCATCGACCTCGAGCAGGCGGCTCGCGGTGCGGTCGGGCAGCGCGGTTTGCGCAATCAGCTCGGGCGGCAGATTGAAATCGAAATCGGAAAGCGTGAACATGCGGGCTGGTTCGAAACGGCCGGCGGGCGCCGCCGACAGGGCGGAAACGCATGAATGGGGCGCGCGAGCCGCTATGATGGCGGGATGCGCGGCCTGGCCGGCGTCGTTCGTTCGGACGACGTGAAAGCCGCTATTGTACTTGCCTTGCGAAGCACCCAGACGATCCGATGCCTGTGTCACCACGCCGTTCCGCCGCCGCCGTTGCCGATTCCGCCGATCCGTTCGACGCGGACGATGCCGCGTTACCCGCGCGAAGCGCGGGAGAGCGCGGTTCCGTGGAGCGCGCCGCGCCGCGTCGCGCGGGCCCGAAGCGCGGCGCGGACGGGCGGCTCGCGCAGCCGGCCGCCGCCGCACCCGACCTCGAAACGGGCGCGGGCGGCGACGAAGCGGGCGCGGCAGGGGCGTCGGGTGCAGCCGGCGCAAAGCGCAAGAAGAAGCCGGCCGCCGACAAACCCGTGAAGACCGTCGACAAGCTCGCGAAGCTCGGCCTCACGCGCTCGATCGACCTCGTGCTGCACCTGCCGATGCGCTACGAGGACGAAACCACGCTCACGCCGATCGGCGAACTGCTGCCGGGCGGCATCGCGCAGACCGAAGGCGTCGTGTTCGACAACGAGGTCGCGTACCGGCCGCGGCGCCAGCTCGTCGTGAAGATCCAGGACGACGACGGCGAGCAGCTCGTGCTGCGCTTTCTCAATTTCTACGGCTCGCAGGTCAAGCAGATGGCCGTCGGCCAGCGGCTGCGCGTGCGCGGCGACGTGCGCGGCGGCTTCTTCGGGATGGAGATGGTGCATCCGGCGGTGCGCGTCGTCGAAGCCGATGCGCCGCTGCCGAAGGTGCTCACGCCCGTCTATCCGAGCACGGCCGGCGTGTCGCAGGCCTATCTGCGCAAGGCGATCGAGAACGCGGTCGAGCGCACGCCGCTGCCCGAGCTGCTGCCGCCCGAGATCCAGCGTGACTACCTGAAGCCGCTCGACGTGCCGTCGCTCGAGCAGGCGGTGCGCATCCTGCACCACCCGCGCGTCGATTCCGACGAAGCCGCGCTGATGGACGGCTCGCATCCGGCGTGGACGCGCATCAAGTTCGAGGAACTGCTCGCGCAGCAGCTGTCGCTCAAGCGCGCGCACGAGGAGCGCCGCACGCGCGCGGCGCCCGCCATGCCGCGCCGCGCCGCCGCCGATGCCGACGCGCTGACGACGCGCCTCTACGCAGCGCTGCCGTTCACGCTGACCGGCGCGCAGTCGCGCGTCGTCGACGAGATCGCGCACGACCTCACGCTCGCGCACCCGATGCAGCGGCTGCTGCAGGGCGACGTCGGCAGCGGCAAGACGGTCGTCGCGGCGCTGGCCGCGGTGCAGGCGATCGACGCCGGCTACCAGGCCGCGCTGATGGCGCCGACCGAGATTCTTGCGGAACAGCACGCGCGCAAGCTGCGCGCGTGGCTCGAGCCGCTCGGCGTCACGGTGGCGTGGCTGGCGGGCAGCCTGAAGGCGAAGGAGAAGCGCACGGCGATCGAGGCCGCGGCGCTCGGCACCGCGCAGCTCGTGATCGGCACGCACGCGATCATCCAGGACACCGTCGAATTCGCGCGGCTCGGCCTCGTGATCGTCGACGAGCAGCACCGCTTCGGCGTCGAGCAGCGTCTCGCGCTGCGCGCGAAGGCCGCGAACGCGGCCAACGGCGCGCGCGATTTCCAGCCGCACCAGCTGATGATGTCGGCCACGCCGATTCCGCGCACGCTCGCGATGACCTATTACGCGGATCTCGAGGTGTCGACGATCGACGAGCTGCCGCCGGGCCGCACGCCGGTGCTGACGCGCCTCGTCGGCGACGCGCGGCGCGAGGAGGTGATCGCCCGCGTGCGCGAGGCCGCGCTGACCGGCCGCCAGGTGTACTGGGTGTGTCCGCTGATCGAGGAGAGCGAGACGCTGCAGCTGCAGACGGCCGTCGAGACCTACGAGACGCTGGCCGCCGCCCTGCCCGAGCTGAAGGTCGGGCTCGTGCACGGGCGGCTGGCGCCGGCCGACAAGGCGGCCGTGATGGAAGCCTTCACGCGCAACGACGTGCAGCTGCTCGTCGCGACGACCGTGATCGAGGTCGGCGTCGACGTGCCGAACGCGTCGCTGATGGTGATCGAGCACGCGGAACGTTTCGGCCTCGCGCAGCTGCACCAGCTGCGCGGCCGCGTCGGGCGCGGCACCGCGGCGTCGGTGTGCGTGCTGCTGTACACGGGCCCGCTGTCGCTCACCGGCCGCGAGCGGCTGAAGACGATGCGCGAGACGACCGACGGCTTCGAGATCGCGCGGCGCGACCTCGAGATCCGCGGCCCCGGCGAATTCCTCGGCGCGCGCCAGTCCGGCGCGGCGATGCTGCGCTTCGCGAACCTCGAGACGGACGGCTGGCTGATCGATCCGGCCCGCGACGCGGCGGCGCGACTGATCGCCGCGTATCCCGAGGTGGTCACGCAGCATCTCGCGCGCTGGCTCGGCGCACGGGAGCAGTATCTGAAGGCTTGATTCGCGCCTTCGGGGTCGGATTTAAAACCGCCATTCAGCGCGTAATCAGCGTATCGCGATGCAGAGAAACTTGGCGAACCGGTGCCAACGGGTGTATAAATTAAACCTATCGCATGCATATCCCTGATTGACCCACAATGACCCTGACTGAACTGAAGTACATCGTCGCGGTCGCGCGCGAGCGGCATTTCGGTCGCGCGGCCGAAGCATGCTTCGTGAGCCAGCCGACGCTGTCGGTGGCGATCAAGAAGCTGGAAGACGAGCTCAACGTGCAGATTTTCGAGCGCGGCGCGAGCGAAGTGAGCGTGACGCCGATCGGCGACCAGATCGTCACGCAGGCGCAGCGCGTGCTCGAGCAGACCTTCGCGATCAAGGAGATCGCGAAGCAGGGCAAGGACCCGCTCGTCGGCCCGTTCCGTCTCGGTGTGATCTACACGATCGGGCCGTACCTGCTGCCGACGCTCGTCAAGCAGATGATCCAGCGCGTGCCGCAGATGCCGCTGATGCTGCAGGAGAATTACACGCTGAAGCTGCTCGAACTGCTGAAGCAGGGCGAGATCGACGCCGCGATCATGGCGCTGCCGTTCCCCGAAACCGGCCTGATGGTGCGGCCGCTGTACGACGAGCCGTTCGTCGTCGCGCTGCCGGCAGGACACCCGTGGGAGAAGCGCGACGAGATCGACGCCGAGGATCTGAAGCAGGAAACCATGCTGCTGCTCGGCAACGGCCACTGCTTCCGCGATCACGTGCTGGGCGTGTGCCCGGAGCTGATGCGCTTCTCGCAGACGGCCGACGGCATCCAGAAGACCTTCGAGGGCTCGTCGCTCGAGACGATTCGCCACATGGTCGCGAGCGGCGTCGGCATCACGGTGCTGCCGCGGATGTCGGTCGCCGAGATCGGCCCGCGTGCGAACGGCCCCGACGCCGAGCTGCTGTCGTACGTGCCGTTCAACGAGCCGGTGCCGGATCGCCGCGTCGTGCTGGTGTGGCGCAAGAGCTTCACGCGGATGCCCGCGATCGATGCGATCAGCGAGGCGATCGCTGCGTGCGATCTCCCGGGCGTCGCGAAGCTCGACATGCCGGCGACGATGAACTGAGCGCACCGCGGCATGCATGCGTGACGGCACGATGAACGGGGCCTTGCGGCCCCGTTTATTTTTTCCTATCGCATAGATGAAATTTATCAAATTCAAATATTAGATAGATTGACCTAGAATTCTCCTCATGGATCGGCGTGCGGATCGAACGCACGATCCGCACGCTGAATGCAAGCGTCAAAGGAGGATGTCATGATGCGGTCGGTATTGCAGCATGCGCAGCGGAACATCCCGCCGCGCAACGAGGTCGTAAATCGTGCCAGGGCGGCGGCCCGCAGCCTGCGCCCGATTGCGTTCGCGTACCTGGCGGACCGTGTATACGGTGGATGAGTGCCGCCGCACGCCGGTCCGGTGTTCCGCACCCGACACCCCGCGGCACGACAGAACCACCCCGTTCCGTTTTATTCCCCGCAAGGCTCCACGAACCGCGTCCGGCAAGTGGGGGCCTACGAGCAAGTAAAGGAGAAAAAGCATGTCGACCGAATCGAAATGTCCGTTCAACCATACGGCGGCCGGCGGCCCGTCGAACAAGGACTGGTGGCCGAACCAGCTGAACCTCGACATCCTGCACCGGCACTCGGCGCTGTCCGATCCGATGGACAAGGATTTCGACTACGCGCAAGCGTTCAAGAAGCTCGACCTCGCGGCGGTGAAGCGCGACCTGCAGGCGCTGATGACGACGTCGCAGGACTGGTGGCCGGCCGACTTCGGCCACTATGGCGGCCTGTTCATCCGGATGGCCTGGCACAGCGCCGGCACGTACCGGACCGCCGACGGCCGCGGCGGCGCGGGCGGCGGGCAGCAGCGCTTCGCACCGCTGAACAGCTGGCCGGACAACGCGAACCTCGACAAGGCGCGCCGGCTGCTGTGGCCGATCAAGCAGAAGTACGGCCGCAACATCTCGTGGGCCGACCTGCTGATCCTGACCGGCAACGTCGCGCTCGAATCGATGGGCTTCAAGACCTTCGGTTACGGGGGCGGCCGTGTCGACACATGGGAACCGGACGACGTCTACTGGGGTTCGGAAAAGATCTGGCTGGAACTGAGCGGCGGCCCGAACAGCCGTTACTCGGGCGACCGTGATCTCGAGAACCCGCTCGCGGCCGTGCAGATGGGCCTCATCTACGTGAACCCGGAAGGCCCGGACGGCAACCCCGACCCGGTCGCGGCGGCACGCGACATCCGCGAGACGTTTGCGCGGATGGCGATGAACGACGAAGAGACGGTCGCGCTGATCGCCGGCGGCCACACGTTCGGCAAGACGCACGGCGCGGGCCCTGCATCGGACGTCGGTGCCGAGCCGGAAGCGGCGGGCATCGAGCAGCAGGGTCTCGGCTGGAAGAGCGCGTACGCATCGGGCAAGGGCCGCGATGCGATCACGAGCGGCCTCGAGGTCACGTGGACGTCGACGCCGACGAAGTGGAGCAACGACTTCTTCAAGCACCTGTTCAGCTACGAATGGGAACTGACGAAGAGCCCGGCCGGCGCGCACCAGTGGGTCGCGAAGGGCGCCGACGAAGTGATTCCGGATGCGTTCGATGCGTCGAAGAAGCATCGCCCGACGATGCTGACGACCGACCTGTCGCTGCGTTTCGATCCGGCCTACGAGAAGATCTCGCGCCGCTTCTACGAGAACCCGGCCGAGTTCGCCGACGCGTTCGCGCGCGCCTGGTTCAAGCTCACGCACCGCGACATGGGGCCGCGTGCGCGCTATCTCGGCCCGGAAGTGCCGGCCGAGCAACTGCTGTGGCAGGACCCGATCCCGGCCGTCGACCACACGCTGATCGATGACGCGGACGTCGCGGCGCTGAAGGCGATGGTGCTCGCGTCGGGCCTGTCGGTTGCGCAGCTCGTGTCGACCGCATGGGCGTCGGCCTCGACGTTCCGCGGTTCGGACAAGCGCGGCGGCGCGAACGGTGCGCGCATCCGCCTGGCGCCGCAGAAGGACTGGGACGTGAACCAGCCGGCCGCACTCGCGAAGGTGCTCGAGACGCTCGAAGGCGTGCAGAAGGCGTTCAACGCCGCGCAGACGGGCGGCAAGAAGGTGTCGCTCGCCGACCTGATCGTGCTGGCCGGTGCGGCCGGCGTCGAGCAGGCCGCGAAGGACGCGGGCGTGACGGTGACGGTGCCGTTCGCACCGGGTCGGATGGACGCGTCGCAGGAGCAGACCGACGGCGAGGCGATGGCCGTGCTCGAGCCGGTTGCGGACGGTTTCCGCAACTACCTGAAGCACGCGTACCAGACGCCGGCCGAAGCGCTGCTGGTCGACAAGGCCCAGCTGCTGACGTTGACGGCGCCGGAGATGACCGTGCTGGTCGGCGGCCTGCGCGTGCTCGGCGCGAACGTCGGCGACTCGAAGCACGGTGTGTTCACCGATCGCACGGGCACGCTGTCGAACGACTTCTTCGCCAACCTGCTCGACATGGGCACGGAGTGGAAGGCGGTGTCGGACGCGAACGACGTGTTCGAAGGGCGTGATCGTGCGACGGGCCAGGTCAAGTGGACCGGCACGCGCGTCGACCTGATCTTCGGTTCGCACTCGCAGCTGCGTGCACTGGCCGAGGTGTATGGCAGCGCGGATGCGAACGAGAAGTTCGTGCGCGATTTCGTCGCGGCCTGGAACAAGGTGATGAACCTCGACCGCTTCGACCTCGCGTGAATGTCGTGATGCGTTAGCGCAGTCACGTTGCAACGTGAAACGGCCGGTCGCACGACCGGCCGTTTTTTCTTCCGGTTCAAGGTCTTGTCGAAGGAGTGACGACCATGACGCACATGATGCTGACCATGCGCGCCGCGTTCGCGGCGCATCGTCGGTTTCGCGATCGTCATCGGCGGTGCGGCCGAGCTGGCCGCGCAGGCGCTGCACGCGCTCGCGCCGATCGTCTCGGGTGCCGGCGGCTGAGCGCAGGGATTGGCCTGCCGCGCTAGACTGGCGAGTCGCGAACGGATGCCGCGCGACGCGGCATGCGGATTGCTCGACGCACTTCGCCGGTTCAACGTTTCGAATGAGGAGTCCCGAAGATGGCCAAGAAAGGCAACGCCACGCAGATCAACATCGGCATCAGCGACAAGGACCGCAGGAAGATCGCGGACGGCCTGTCGCGCCTGCTTGCCGATACGTTTTCGCTGTATCTGAAGACCCACAACTTCCACTGGAACGTCACGGGGCCGATGTTCAATACGCTGCACCTGATGTTCGAGGAGCAGTACAACGAACTGTGGCTCGCGGTCGACTCGGTCGCCGAGCGCATTCGCACGCTCGGTGTCGTCGCGCCGGGCACGTTCGCGGATTTCGCGAAGCTGTCGTCGGTGCCGGAAGCGAACGGCGTGCCGGCAGCCGAAGAGATGATCCGCCAGCTCGTCGAAGGGCACGAAACCGTCGTGCGCACCGCGCGCGATATCTTCCCGATCGCCGACGCGGCGAGCGACGAGCCGACCGCCGACCTCTTGACGCAGCGCCTGCAGACGCATGAAAAGACCGCGTGGATGCTGCGGTCGCTCCTCGCGTAAGTCGGTGCGGCCGGTCCCGCGCCATGCGGCCGGCACGAGCGGGTGTCCGACCTCGGACCGGGGCCGGGTACCACCTGCCAGGCATCTGTCCCTTGATTGACGCGCGGGATTGCCCGGCCGCCTGCAGCGGGCCCGGGCGGGCCGCGCGCGCAGCGGCACCCGGTCGCGGGCCGTCCCGACATGACGCGGACGGCCGCTCGGCTCTAAAATGCCGGGGTTATCTTCCCGGTGCTTCGCCATGCTTGCCCGCTTTCCCCTGTATCTGCGGCTCGTCCGGATGGACAAGCCGATCGGCAGCCTGCTGCTGCTCTGGCCGACGCTCAACGCACTGTGGATCGCGTCGGACGGCCATCCGCGCTGGCCGCTGCTCGTGATCTTCGTGCTCGGCACGCTGCTGATGCGCTCGGCCGGCTGCGCGATGAACGACTATGCCGACCGCGATTTCGATCGCCACGTGAAGCGCACGGCCGACCGGCCGCTGACGTCGGGCAAGATCCGCGCATGGGAAGCCGTCGCGATCGCGGTGGTGCTGGCGTTCATCTCGTTCCTGCTGATCCTGCCGCTCAATACGCTGACGAAAGAGCTGTCGGTCGTCGCGCTGTTCGTCGCCGGCTCGTATCCGTTCATGAAGCGTTTCTTCGCGATTCCGCAGGCGTATCTCGGCATCGCGTTCGGCTTCGGCATCCCGATGGCGTTCGCG
The DNA here is from genome assembly GCF_003853415.1 of Burkholderia sp. Bp9142. Taxonomy (GTDB): domain Bacteria; phylum Pseudomonadota; class Gammaproteobacteria; order Burkholderiales; family Burkholderiaceae; genus Burkholderia. Next base: position 191,746 of record NZ_QTPP01000005.1, read on the forward strand.
GCCGTGCAGGACACGGTGCCGATGCTCGCGTGGGTGATGCTGGTTGCGAACATCTTCTGGTCGGTCGCGTACGACACCGAATACGCGATGGTCGACCGCGACGACGACATCAAGATCGGCATTCGCACGTCCGCGCTCACGTTCGGCCGCTTCGACGTCGCGGCCGTCATGCTGTGCTATGCGGTGACGCTCGGCATCTACGTGTGGATCGGCGTGACGCTCGGCTTCGGCCTCGCATACTGGGCCGGCTGGGCCGCGGCGGTCGGCTGCGCGCTGTATCACTACACGCTGATCAAGGGCCGCGAGCGGATGCCGTGCTTCGCGGCGTTCCGGCACAACAACTGGCTCGGCGGCGTGCTGTTCGCGGGGATCGCCGCGCACTACCTGCTGGCGGGTCCGGCGGGCAACTGAAACGGCTGCGCGCCCCCGGCGCGCGATGCCAACAAAAAAGCGGCCGAGGCCGCTTTTTTGTTGCCGGTGCCGTAAGCACGGCGAAGGTCGCTGCCCTTACGCGCGGCCGAGCTCGTCGCCCATTTCCTTCGCACGCGCCTCGGCTGCGAGCGCGCCGCGCACGATCGCTTCCTTCACGCCCTGCGCGTCGAACGACGCGAGCGCGGCGGCCGTCGTGCCGCCCTTCGACGTCACGCGCTCGCGCAGCACGCTTGCCGGCTCGCCCGATTGCGCGGCGAGCTGCGCGGCGCCCGCGAACGTCGCGACCGCGAGCGCGCGGCCCTGTTCGTCGTTCATGCCGAGGCGGCGCGCGGCTTCCTGCAGCGCTTCGATGAAATAGAACACGTAGGCCGGACCGCTGCCCGAGATCGCCGTGACCGCGTCGAGCTGCGCTTCGTCGTCGAACCACACGATCTCGCCGACCGCGCCGAGCACGTTCGATGCAAGCTCGCGACCGGCCGCGTCGACGCCCGGCAGCGCGGCGAGACCCGTCACGCCCATGCCGACGAGCGCGGGCGTGTTCGGCATCGTGCGCACGACACGCGCGTAGTCGCCGAGCCAGCGGGCGAGGTCGGTGCCGCGGATGCCGGCCGCGATGCTGATCACGAGCTGCGATTTCAGATGCGGCGCGAGCGCCTGCGCGACGTCCTTCAGCACCTGCGGCTTCACCGCGAGCACGATCGCGTCGTAGTCCGCGAGCGTCGCGTCGACGGCCGCGCCGGTGCGGATGCCGAATTGCTGCGCGGCGCGCGCGCGGGCGTCCTCGTTGACGTCGATGGCATACAGGCCGTCAGCCGCGACGCCGCGCTTGATCAGGCCGCCGATCAGGGCCGCGGCCATGTTGCCGCCGCCGATGAATGCGATTTTCATGATGTCCGATTGAGCAGGTGAGTGAACGGAAAGGCGGAAAAGGGCGGCGCTCAGTGCGAATAGTCGCGTGCGCCGAAGATTGCGGTGCCGACGCGCACGATCGTCGCGCCTTCGAGCACCGCGGCTTCGAGATCGGCGGACATGCCCATCGACAACGTGTCGAGCGGCAGGCCTTCCGCACGCAGCGTATCGAACAGCGCACGCAGCGCACGATGCGGCGCGCGTTGCGCGTCGGTATCGCCGGCCGGTTCGGGAATCGCCATCAGGCCGCGCAGGCGCAGCATCGGCAGCGCGGCGACCGCGCGCGCGACCTCGGCCACGTCGGCCGGCGCGACGCCGCTCTTCGACGCCTCGCCGCTGATGTTCACCTGCACGCACACGTTGAGCGGCGGCAGGTGCGCGGGGCGCTGTTCGGCGAGGCGCTGCGCGATCTTCAGCCGGTCGACCGAATGGACCCAGTCGAACCGCTCGGCGACCGGGCGCGTCTTGTTCGATTGCAGCGGCCCGATGAAATGCCATTCGAGCCCGGCGCGCAGATCCGCGAGCGCGTCGATCTTGTCGATCGATTCCTGCACGTAGTTTTCGCCGAACGCGCGTTGTCCGGCCGCATGGGCGGCGCGCACGTCGTCGGCGGGAAACGTCTTCGACACGGCGAGCAGCGTGACGGTGGCGGGATCGCGGCCGGCCGCGCGGGCGGCGTCGGCGATGCGGCGGTGAACGGAGTCGAGACGGGCGGCGAAATCGGACATGACGGGCACGGAAGCAGGCACGGGAAGCGAATGCGGCGGCGAATACCGCGGCGGATGCGGCACGGCACGCGCCGCATCGATTCGCTCATTATACGGACGGGATGCCGTGCGCGACCGGCCGGGCCGGCGCCGCGCTAGCCGTACAGCAGATGCTCGACGAGCTGGATCCAGTGCACGACCGGAATCTGCGTGCCGCTTTGCAGATGCGCGATGCAGCCCACGTTGCCGGACACGATCATTTGCGGCTCGAGTGCCTGCAGCTTCAGCAGCTTCTGCTTGCGCAGCCGGTACGACAGCGACGGCTGCGTCAGCGAATAGGTACCGGCCGACCCGCAGCACAGATGGCTGTCGGCCGGCAGCCGCACCTCGATGCCGAGCGTCTCGAGCAGGCGCTCGACCTTGCCGCGCGACTGCTGGCCGTGCTGCAGCGTGCACGGCGGGTGGTACGCGACCGTATGGATCGCGCGGCGCCGCGCGAGCGTCGCGATCTCGGCCTCGAACGCGAGCAGCACGTCGGAGATGTCGCGCGTGAGCGCGACGATGCGCCGCGCCTTCTCCGCATAGGCCGGATCGTCGCGCAGCAGGTGCGCATATTCGAGCACCGTCGCGCCGCAGCCCGATGCGTTCATCACGATCGCTTCGGCGCCTTGCTCGACATACGGCCACCATGCATCGATGTTGCGGCGTGCGTCGGCGAGCGCTTCGTCGTGATAGTTCAGGTGCAGGCGGATCGCGCCGCAGCAGCCCGCGTCGGGTGCGACGATCGTTTCGACGCCGAGCGCGTCGAGCACGCGCGCGGTCGCGATGTTGATGTTCGGCAGCATCGACGGCTGCACGCAGCCGCCGAGCATCAGCATCTTGCGCGGATGCGTGCGCTGTGGCCATTCGAGCAGCCTCGTGCGCGGCGGCACCTTGTCGCGCAGCCGCTTCGGCAAGAGCGGCCGCACGTGCTGGCCGAGCCGCATGAGCGGCGAGAACAGCGCCGCGTTCGGCACGACGCTCGCGAGCAGGCGGCGCACGAGCCGCTGCTGCACGGGGCGCTGCACTTGCGCCTCGACGTGCTTGCGGCCGATTTCGACGAGCCGGCCGTACTGGACGCCCGACGGGCAGGTCGTCTCGCAGCTGCGGCAGGTGAGGCAGCGGTCGAGGTGCTGCTGCGTGCTGCGCGTGACCGGCGCGCCTTCGACCATCTGCTTGATCAGGTAGATACGCCCGCGCGGGCCGTCGAGTTCGTCGCCGAGCAGCTGGTAGGTCGGGCACGTCGCGGTGCAGAAGCCGCAATGCACGCACTTGCGCAGGATCGCGTCGGCCTCGTCGCCGTCGGGCGTGTTGCGGATGAAATCGGCGAGGTTCGTTTGCATCGAGCCCTCAGAGATCGGGGTAGAGCCGGCCGCGGTTGAAGATGCGCGCGGGATCGAACGCAGCCTTCAGCCCGCGGTGAATTTTCATCAGCGGCGCGGGCAGCGGCGTGAACACGCCCGCGCTGCGGTCGTAGGACTCGCCCGCGCGGAACAGCGTCGCATGGCCGCCGGCCTGCTTCGCGCTCATGCGTACCGTCTGCGCATCGGCGTCGGTGATCCACCAGCGCTGCGCGCCGCCCCATTCCATCAGCTGGGTGCCGGGCAGGTGCATCGGTTCGGTGATCGACGGCAGCGCGAGGCGCCACAGCGCATAGCCGGGCGGGATCCCGTTGAAGAACGGGTCGGTGTGCTCGCGCACGCCGGCCCAGAAGCGTTCGGCCTCGACCGCGTCGACGACTTCGCCGCCGAGCAGCGTCTTCGCCGATTTCACGGCGGCCTCGGCCCCCGACAGCCGCAGCACCAGCGTACCGTTGCGCCAGGCGCTCGCGCTGACGGGCAGCGGATGGCCGCCCCATTCGTTGAGCTTGCGCACCGCGTCGGTCGCGGTCATCTCGAACTTCAGCGTGACTTCGGCGACCGGCACGGGCAGCACCTTGATCGACAGGTCGAGCATCAGCCCGAGCGTGCCGAGCGCGCCGGCCATCAGCCGCGACACGTCGTAGCCGGCCACGTTCTTCACGACCTGCCCGCCGAAGCGCAACACTTCGCCGCGGCCGTTCATCAGCGTGACGCCCAGCACGAAATCGCGCGGCGCGCCGCAGGCCGCGCGGCGCGGGCCCGCGAGGCCGGCCGCGATGCAGCCGCCGACGGTGGCCGCGCGGCCGAAGTGCGGCGGCTCGAACGGCAGCATCTGGCCGCACTCGTCGAGGACGGTTTCAAGCTGCGCGAGCGGCGTGCCCGCGCGGACCGTGACGACGAGTTCGGCCGGGTCGTACGACACGATGCCCTGAAACGCGCGCGTGTCGAGTATTTCGCCGTCCAGCGCCTGGCCGTACCAGTCCTTGGTGCCGCCGCCGCGAATCCGCAGCGGCTGACCGTCGGCACTGGCGGCGCGAATGCGCTCGGCCCATCCGGCGACGATGTCGTCCTCTTCCATGTTCTGTTGCTGCCTCGTCTTGTTGTCCGGTCGATTGTACCGGGGTGGCGCGAATCCACATCGCGACTATCCCTAAGCCCCGTATCACGAAGGCATGCAGGCACCGCCGCGCGCACGGCCGACGCGCGGGCAGGGCGATACGTCGCGGCCCGCGCAACCGCGCGGCGCTCAGAAGCGCGGCAGGTCGGGGTGCGGCAGCAGCCCGCCGCGCACGTGCTGGCGACCGTACTCCGCGCAGCGCGCGCGGGTCGGGATGCCCTTGTCGGGATTGAGCAGCCCGGCCGGATCGAACGCGCGCTTGACCGCGAAGAACGCATCGCGCTCCTGCGGCGAGAACTGTACGCACATCGAGTTGAGCTTTTCGATGCCGACGCCGTGCTCGCCCGTCACGCTGCCGCCGAATTCCACGCAGCATTCGAGGATTTCCGCGCCGAACTGCTCGGCGCGGTGCAGCTCGTCCGGATCGTTCGCGTTGTAGAGGATCAGCGGATGCATGTTGCCGTCGCCGGCATGGAACACGTTGATGCAGCGCAGCCCGTAGCGCGTCTCGAGCTGCTCGATGCGCGCGAGCAGCGGGCCGATCGCGCGGCGCGGCACGGTGCCGTCCATGCAGTAATAGTCGGCGGAAATGCGCCCGGCGGCCGGGAACGCGTTCTTGCGGCCCGACCAGAAGCGCAGCCGCTCGCTTTCGTTGCGCGACACCTGGATGCGCGTCGCGCCGTGCTCGCGCAGCACCGCCGTCATGCGGACGATCTCCTCCGCGACTTCTTCCGGCGTGCCGTCCGATTCGCACAGCAGGATCGCCTTCGCGTCGAGGTCGTAGCCCGCGTGCGTGAACGCCTCGACGGCCTGCGTGGCCGGCTTGTCCATCATCTCGAGCCCGGCCGGGATGATGCCCGACGCGATGATCGCGGCGACCGCCTCGCCGCCCTTCACGACATCGTCGAAGCTCGCCATCACGAGCTGCGCGGTCTGCGGTTTCGGGATCAGCTTCACCGTGACCTCGGTGACGATCGCGAACATCCCTTCGCTGCCGATCATCACCGCGAGCAGGTCGAGGCCCGGCGTATCGAGGCCGAGCGAACCGAATTCGACGATCTCGCCGTCGATCGTGACCGCGCGCACGCGCATCACGTTGTGCACGGTCAGCCCGTATTTCAGGCAGTGGACGCCGCCGGAATTTTCCGCGACGTTGCCGCCGATCGTGCAGGCGATCTGCGACGAAGGATCGGGCGCGTAGTACAGCCCGTACGGTGAGGCGGCTTCCGAAATCGCGAGGTTGCGCACGCCGGGCTGCACGGTGGCCGTGCGCGCGTACGGATCGACCTCGACGATGCGCGTGAAGCGCGCGAGCGACAGCACGACGCCGTTCGCGACCGGCAGCGCGCCGCCGGACAGGCTCGTGCCCGCGCCGCGCGGCACGATCGGCACTTCCATGCGGCGGCAGATCTGCACGATGCGCTGCACCTGCGATTCGGTTTCGGGCAGCGCGACCGCGAGCGGCAGCCGGCGGTACGCGGACAGGCCGTCACACTCGTACGGCGCGGTGTCTTCGTCACGGAACAGCAGGCAATGCGTCGGCAGCACGGCCATCAGCGCCTGCACGACTTCGCGCTGGCGCTGCGCGCGAGTCGCGCTCGACAGTTCGACGGAAGCGTTCATGGGGTCTCCTGCGGGCGGCGCAGCGGCGCGCCGGCGTGTCAGCACGTGAAGATCTTGCCGGGATTCATCAGGTTGCGCGGATCGAGCGCGAGCTTGATCGCGCGCATCGCGTCGATGGCATGCTCGCCGTGCTCCTTCGGCAGGAAGCGCATCTTGTGCAGCCCGACGCCGTGCTCGCCCGTGCAGGTGCCGCCGAGGCGCAGCGCGCGTTCGACGATCCGGTCGTTGATGCGCTCGGCTTCGTCGAGTTCCTCGGGCTTGTCGGGATCGATCAGGATCGCGACGTGGAAATTGCCGTCGCCGACGTGGCCGACGATCGGGCAGGGCAGCGACGATGCGCGCAGGTCGGTTTCGGTCTCCTCGACGCACGCGGCGAGTTGCGAGATCGGCACGCACACGTCGGTCGTCACCGCGCGGCAGCCGGGTTTCAGCTGCAGCATCGCGAAGTACGCGTTGTGGCGCGCGGCCCAGAGCCGCGTGCGGTCCTCGGGGCGGGTCGCCCATTCGAAGCCCTGGCCGTGATTCTGGCCCGCGAGCGCCTGCACGAGCTCGGCCTGTTCCTTCACGCCGGCTTCGGTGCCGTGGAATTCGAAGAACAGTGTCGGCGCTTCGGCGAGCGTCAGGTTCGAGTGGCGGTTGATCGAGCGCACCGCGAGCGCGTCGACGAATTCGACGCGCGCGATCGGCACGCCGATCTGGATCGTCTCGATCACGGTGCGCACCGCGTCGCCCATCGACGGGAACGTGCAGATCGCGGCCGACACGGCTTCGGGCAGCGGATGCAGGCGCAGCGTGATCTCGGTGATCACGCCGAGCGTGCCTTCGGAACCGACGAACAGGCGCGTGAGGTCGTAGCCGGCCGACGACTTGCGCGCGCGCGAGCCCGTCTTCACGACGCGGCCGTCGGCGAGCACGGCGGTCAGGCCGAGCACGTTCTCGCGCATCGTCCCGTAGCGCACGGCGTTGGTGCCCGATGCGCGGGTCGCGGTCATGCCGCCGATGCTGGCGTCGGCGCCCGGATCGATCGGGAAGAACAGGCCGGTGTCGCGCAGCGCCTCGTTGAGCGCCTTGCGCGTGATGCCCGGTTCGACCGTGACGGTCAGGTCTTCGGCGTTGATCGACAGCACGCGGTTCATTTCCGACAGGTCGAGCGATACGCCGCCGCGCACGGCGAGCAAGTGGCCTTCGAGCGACGAGCCGGCGCCGTACGGGATCAGCGGCACGCTGTAGAGCGCGCACAGCGACACGACTTCGCGGACTTCATCGGCGCTGTGCGCGAACACGACGGCGTCGGGCAGTTGCGGATCGAACGGCGATTCGTCGCGGCCGTGATGGGCGCGGACGGCGTCGGCGGTCGACACGCGCGCGCCGAAGGCGGCGCGCAGCGCGTCGAGCATCGCGGGCGGGAGGGGGCGGCGCGTGGCGGCTGGCGGGGCAGCGTGATTCACGAATGTCTCCTGACGACTGCTTGTCAAAGTTTCGGTTCATTCTACGCTGCAACGTCCGCTGCGGCCCCCGCCGCGGGCTGCGATAATTGCGTTGCAACGCAACCGGGCCGCGTCGCGGCCGCGCACGAGAGGACATTCGCATGGGCAACCGCTTGAGCAAGATCGCCACGCGCACGGGCGACGACGGCACCACCGGCCTCGGCGACGGGCGGCGCGTCGGCAAGGACGATGTACGGATCGCCGCGATCGGCGACGTCGACGAATTGAACTCGACCCTCGGCGTGCTGCTTGCCGAGCCGCTGCCGGACGACATTCGCACCGCGCTCGTCACGATCCAGCACGACCTGTTCGATCTCGGCGGCGAGCTGTGCATTCCGGGCCACGCGGTGCTCGACGACACGCACCTCGCGCGCCTCGACCGGTGGCTCGCCGACTACAACGCGACGCTGCCGCCGCTGAAGGAGTTCATCCTGCCGGCCGGCTCGCGCGCGGCGTCGCTTGCGCATGTCTGCCGGACGGTGTGCCGCCGCGCCGAGCGCTCGATCGTCGCGCTCGGGCGCACCGACACGCTCAATGATGCGCCGCGGCGGTACGTGAACCGGCTGTCGGACCTGCTGTTCGTGCTGGCGCGCGTGCTGAACCGCGCGGGTGGCGGCTCGGACGTGCTGTGGGAGCGCGGGCGCGTCCGCTGACGCCCGGTGTCGTTTTTCCGCGCTGCGACAATTTGCCCGAGGGGCGTCGATTTTTAAAGATGTATCGTATGTGCATGTTTAACGGAGAACGAACATGACCCACATCACCGCTGATCAGATGGCTCGCGTGAAGGCCACTGCCCCTGTCCTCGCCGTGCATGGCGCGACGATCACGAAGCATTTCTACCAGCGCATGTTCGCGCGGCATCCGGAATTGAAGAACCTGTTCAACCAGACGCACCAGAAGACCGGCAGCCAGCCGGAAACGCTCGCGAAGGCGGTCTATGCGTATGCGGCGAACATCGACAACCTCGGCGCGCTCGGCGGTGCGGTGTCGCACATCGCGCACAAGCACGCGAGCCTGAACATCCGCCCGGAGCATTACCCGATCGTCGGCGAGAACCTGCTCGCGTCGATCGTCGAGGTGCTCGGCGACGCGGTCGATGCGGAGACGCTCGAGGCATGGCGCGTCGCGTACGGCCAGCTCGCGCAGATCCTGATCGGCGCCGAGGCCGACCTGTACGCGGGCGCCGCGTGGAGCGGCTTCCGTCCGTTCAAGGTCGCCCGCAAGGTGCGTGAAAGCGACGAGATCACGTCGTTCTACTTGACGCCCGCCGACGGCGGCGAGGCGCCGACCTTCGAGCCGGGCCAGTACATCACGGTGAAGCGCTTCGTGGGCGATCTCGGCGTCGACCAGCCGCGCCAGTACAGCCTGTCCGACGCGCCGCACGGCAAGTGGCTGCGCATCTCGGTGAAGCGCGAGGCCGGCCAGCCGGAAGCGATCCCGGCCGGCAAGGTATCGACGCTGATGCATGACGGCGTGGAGGAGGGCGCGATCGTCGAGGTGACCGCGCCGATGGGCGAATTCTCGCTGAAGCGCGGCGTCGATACGCCGGTCGTGCTGATCTCCGGCGGCGTCGGCCTGACGCCGATGGTGTCGATGGTATCGACGCTGGCCGGCGAGGGCAGCCGGCGTGAGGTGCGGTTCGTCCACGCATGCCGGTCGGGCGCGGTGCATGCGTTCCGCGACTGGCTGAACGATACGGTGCGCGAACACGCCAACTTCAAGCGCACGGTGCTGTACGAACTGGTCGGCCCGAACGACCGTGTCGGCGTCGATCACGACCTCGAGGGGCGCCTGACGCCGGAGCGCGTGAAGCACTATGCGCTGGTGCCGGATGCCGACTACTACATCTGCGGCCCGATCGCGTTCATGAAGGCGCAACGCGATGCATTGGTCGCGCTCGGCGTCGCGCCGGAGCGCATCAATACCGAGATCTTCGGCTCGGGTGCGCTCGAGTGAGAGCCTGACGGCCGGTTTCGGCCAAGGCAATGAGAAAGCCCGGCGCGAGCCGGGTTTTGATTTTGTGGCGGGCAGCGCGTCAGGCGCGCAGCATCAGCGTGGCGTGATAGCGCCACACCTTGGGATCGGCGCTGACGAGCGGCATGCCTTCATGGAGTGCCTGCGCGACCATCACGCGGTCGAACGGATCGGCATGATCCGGAAAATCGGGCAGTGCGGCGACACCTTCGACGTGATCGCTGCTGATCGGCAATTCCGCAAAACCGGCGAGCCGGAATGCCGAACGCGCATCGCGTGGATGGACGGGCAGATTGCCTTTGCGGTATTTGATCGCGATTTCCCAGATGGACGCGGCGCTAACGTACAGCGTGTTTTCAGGATGTTCGATCAATGCGGCCGCGGTCGCCGAAAGTTGAGGCACGCCTTCAGCCGCCCATAGTGCGATGTGCGTATCGAGCAGCAGTTTCACGGTGCGAGTCCCTCTTTCGAGCTCGCGTCGAAGTCGGCGGCGATCGATTCATCGCCGGCATTGAATGCCTCGACGGTTGTCGGGATGTTCAGCCCGGCAAGCAACTGACGGGCTGCACCGATCCGTTTTGGCGCAGCATAAGGAACGATCCGGGCAACCGGATGACCATTGCGGGCGATCACGACTTCGGATTCGCGCCCCAGTTCAAGCGCTTCGACGAGGCTTGAGAGCCGCGACTTGGCATCGTGCATGTTGACGGTCGGCATGGTCACCCTCCTTGGTTAGCTAGATAATGTTAGCTAGTCTAGCAGAGCGAAACGACGACCGCAGGCTGGCCGCATGACCAATCCGCCGCCAGGCGGGGTCATGCGGTTCAGCCTGTTTGCGCCCGTCAGTTGCCGCTGCCGCGCGCGACGCGGCGTGCCTTCACCGATTCCGCGAGGCCTTCGAGCACCTTCACGCTGTCGTCCCACGCGATGCACGCGTCGGTGATGCTCTGGCCGTAGGTCAGCGGGCAGCCTTCCTTCAGGTCCTGGCGCCCCTCGACGAGGTGCGACTCGATCATCACGCCGACGATGCGCTCGTCGCCGGCCGCGACCTGGCGGCCGATGTCCGCGCACACGGGGATCTGGTTCTCGTGCTTCTTCGAGCTGTTCGCGTGGCTCGCGTCGATCATCAGACGCGCGGCGAGGCCGGCCTTGCCGATGTCCGCGCACGCGGCGTTCACGCTGTCCGCGTCGTAGTTCGGCGTCTTGCCGCCGCGCAGGATCACGTGGCAGTCTTCATTGCCGGCCGTCGACACGATCGCCGAGTGGCCGCCCTTGGTCACCGACAGGAAATGGTGTGGCTGCGACGCGGCCTTGATCGCGTCGACCGCGATCTTCACGTTGCCGTCGGTGCCGTTCTTGAAGCCGACCGGGCACGACAGCCCCGACGCCAGTTCGCGGTGCACCTGCGACTCGGTCGTGCGCGCGCCGATCGCGCCCCACGAGATCAGGTCGGCGATGTACTGCGGGCTGATCATGTCGAGGTATTCGGTCGCGGCCGGCAGCCCCATCTCGTTGATCTGCAGCAGCAGTTCACGCGCGGTGCGCAGCCCTTCGTTGATCTTGAAGCTGTTGTCCAGGTGCGGATCGTTGATGAGCCCCTTCCAGCCGACCGTCGTGCGCGGCTTCTCGAAGTACACGCGCATCACGATTTCCAGTTCGCCCGCGAAGCGCTCGCGCTCCTTCACGAGCCGCCCCGCATACTCGATCGCCGCCTTCGTATCGTGGATCGAGCACGGCCCGATCACGACGATCAGCCGGTCGTCCATCCCGTGCAGGATGCGGTGCATCGACTGGCGCGAGTTGTAGATCAGCTCGGACGCGGCCTCGGAGCACGCGAATTCGCGGATCAGGTGGGCGGGCGGCGTCAGTTCCTTGAGTTCGCGAATGCGGACGTCGTCGGTATTGTGCGGGGGCATGCTGTTTCTCCTTGTTTCCGGGCGCCGTTCGGTCAGTGGGCGTGCGGCAGATTCATCAATTCAGCTGATTCAGTGGTTTCGGTCGGGGCCGCGGGGCCCGCTGCGCAGCGACCGGGTGGCGAAGGGCGAAAAAAAACCGCCGGGTTCGCCGGCGGTTTTTTCGGGAATTTCGGTTGCGCTTCACGCGCCATCAACCCTCTCGATCCGCCAGCGGTCTGAGATGCCAAAAAAAGTAAAAATAAAACTTGGCGGACATGACGGAGATTCGGTTCGTCAAAAAAGTTGATTCGGAATTTATACCGCGTCGCCGGTCGGCTGGCAACCGGGGATGCTCAAAAATGCGGACAATCCGCGCGTATTCGTCAAAATGCGCGGATTGTCTGCGCCGCGATGCGGTTATGCCGTACCGCCGACCGTCATCTTGTCGATCCGCAGGGTCGGCTGGCCGACGCCGACCGGCACGCTCTGGCCTTCCTTGCCGCATACGCCGACGCCCGAGTCGAGCGACATGTCGTTGCCGATCATGCTCACGTACTTCAGCGATTCCGGGCCGCTGCCGATCAGCGTCGCGCCCTTCACCGGGTAGGTGACCTTGCCGTTCTCGATCATGTACGCCTCGGACGCCGAGAACACGAACTTGCCGTTCGTGATGTCGACCTGGCCGCCGCCGAAGTTCACCGCGTACAGGCCGTTCTTCACCGACGCGATGATTTCCTGCGGATCCTTGTCGCCGTTGAGCATGTACGTGTTGGTCATGCGCGGCATCGGCAGCGCCGCGTACGACTCGCGCCGCGCGTTGCCGGTGACGGGCATCTTCATCAGGCGCGCGTTCAGCGTGTCCTGGATGTAGCCCTTCAGGATGCCGTCCTCGATCAGCGTCGTGCACTGCGTCGGGTTGCCTTCGTCGTCGATGTTCAGCGAGCCGCGGCGGTTCGGCAGCGTGCCGTCGTCGACCACCGTCACGCCCTTGGCGGCAACCTGCTCGCCGATCCGGCCGGCGAATGCCGACGAACCCTTGCGGTTGAAGTCGCCCTCGAGACCGTGGCCGATCGCCTCGTGCAGCAGCACGCCCGGCCAGCCCGGCCCGAGCACGACCGTCATCGCGCCGGCCGGCGCGGGGCGCGCGTCGAGGTTCACGAGCGCCGCGTGCACGGCGTCGTCGACGTAGCGCGACAGCACGTCATCGGTGAAGTAGCCGTAGTCGAAGCGGCCGCCGCCGCCGCCGGAGCCGATCTCGCGGCGGCCGTTCTGTTCGGCGATCACCGTGACCGACACGCGCACGAGCGGGCGGATGTCGGCCGCGAGCGCGCCGTCGCTGCGCGCGACCAGCACGACGTCGTATTCGCCGGCGAGGCCCGCCATCACCTGCGTGACGCGCGGATCCCGGCCGCGCGCCATCTGCTCGATGCGCTCGAGCAGCTTGACCTTGGCGGTCGCGTCGAGCGATGCGAGCGGATCGGACGGCAGGTACAGGTCGCGGCCCGAGATGCCCTTCAGCGACGTCGCGGCCTTGATCTTCTGGCGGCCGCCGCCGGCCGCCGCGATCGCCTTGGTGGCCGCGGCTGCCTGCGCGATGGCTTCCGGCGACAGGTCGTCCGAGTAAGCGAACGCGGTGCGGTCGCCCGCGACCGCGCGCACGCCGACGCCCTGGTCGATGCTGAAGCTGCCCGACTTCACGATGCCTTCCTCGAGGCTCCACGCTTCGCTGCGGGTCGCCTGGAAGTACAGGTCCGCGTAGTCGACGCGATGCGTGAAGATGTCGGCGATCGTGCGCGTGAGCAGGCTCTCGTCGAGGCCGTACGGCGTGAGGAGGATGTCCTTCGCCAGCGCAAGATTGCGGATGCCGGGTTCGATGATGTTCATGCGGGTATCGAGGGTTCTCAAAAAGTTGTCGGGTGCGTTCTGGGCAGATGGGTTGGCCGGGCGGCGTTTCAAGCGCCGAGGCGTTTCAGCGGTTCAGGCCAGCACACGATGCCGCCACGCGGGCAGGCTCTGGCGCACGTCGGCGATGCGCTGCGGATCGAGCGCGCCGGACACGACGCTCGCGCCCTCGTCGCGGACCGCGACGATCTCGCCCCATGGGTCGATCAGCATGCTGTGGCCCCAGGTGCGCCGGCCGTTCTCGTGCTTGCCGCCCTGCGCGGCCGCGAGCACGTAGCACTGGTTCTCGACGGCCCGCGCGCGCAGCAGCATTTCCCAGTGCGCGCGGCCCGTCGTATACGTAAACGCGGACGGCACGACGATCAGCGCGCAGTCGCCCATCCTGCGATACAGCTCCGGAAAGCGCAGATCGTAACAGACCGACAGGCCGACCCGTCCGAACGGCGCGTCGAACGCGACGACCGTATCGCCCGCGCGGATCGTGCGCGCCTCATCGAATGATTCGTCGCCTTTCTCGAAGTTGAACAGGTGGATCTTGTCGTAGCGGGCCGCCTCCTGGCCGTTCGGGTCGAACACGAGCGTCGTGTTCAGCACGCGATCGGGTTCCGGCGCCTTCAGCGGCAGCGTGCCGCCGATCACCCAGATGCCGTGACGGTGCGCGGCCTGCGCGAGAAACCGCTGGATCGGACCGTCGCGGTAAGGTTCGGCGAGTGCGAGCTTGTCGGTGTCGCGGTGGCCCATGAAGCAGAAATACTCGGGCAGCAGCACGAGCTGCGCGCCGTCGCCGGCCGCTTCCGCGATCAGGCGGCCGGCTTCGGCGAGATTGCGCGTGACGTCCGGCGTGCTCACCATTTGCAGCGCGGCGACCCGAAAGGGCGTGGCGGAACGGGTGTGATCGGTCATCGCAGGATCGGTTGCGTCATAAATGGGGTGCGGCCCGGCACCATCGAGCGATCAATGGGTCGCCGCATCGGCCGGACCGTGATTCATCTTACCCTGATCGCCCCGCACCCGCTCGATGTGCGGATGCGCCCACGAGCCCGTGATCGTGTAGTCGAGTGCGAACGCGTGCGACAGCGTCTCCGACAGCGCGTAGTTCGCGGCCAGCACGCCGACGCCGAGCAGCGGATTGATGATGGCCGCTCCGATCGCGGCCGCGCCCGCACTGATCTTCGGCGCGACGTGCGCACGCAGGTCCTGCGTCTCGGTGCCGAGATCGACCGCGCCGCGCACTGTCACGTTCGCCGGCGCCGTCGTCATCGAGAAGTCGTCGGTGCGCGCGATCCCGTTCGAGATCCGGCTGGTGCCCGTGATCCTGTCGAACGGCAGCCCCTTGCCGATCACGTCGCGGAAATTCAGCGTCAGGAAGCGCGCGAGGCTCTGCAGGCTCAGCACGCCGAGCAGTTTCGCGGCGCCCGGATCGACCTTCAGGATCTGGCCGTGCTCCAGATCCAGCGCGACCTGGCCGCCGAACGACGGGAGATCGACCGCGGTCGGGCCGCCGCGCCAGCCGACCTTGCCGGTCACCGTGCCGTGGCCGTCCGCGAGCGTGCGCGGCAGGCCGACGCGGTCGAGCAGCGCGCCCGCGTTGCCGATGTCGAGCTTGAAGTCGAACACGCTGCGGCGCGGCGCGTCGTTTTCGTCGACGCCGCGCGCCAGCGCGCGGCGCGACGTGCGCCAGTTGCCGGTCGCCGTCAGCTTCGCGGCCGGGTTCGCCAGCTCGAGCTTG
Organism: Burkholderia sp. Bp9142; assembly: GCF_003853415.1. Classification (GTDB taxonomy): domain Bacteria; phylum Pseudomonadota; class Gammaproteobacteria; order Burkholderiales; family Burkholderiaceae; genus Burkholderia. The sequence goes on from NZ_QTPP01000005.1 coordinate 206,921, forward strand.
TCGAGCTGCCACACGGGCGCGCCGTCCTCGTCGATGTTGCGCGCATTGACGACGAGCCGGCCGATGTCGTGATCGCGCGCGACGACCTGGTCGACGATCAGGTCGACCGACGGTATCGGCCGGTCGGTCGGCGTCGGCAGGTTCATCGCGCGGCCGACGAGGTCGTGCTGCGCGCTCTGCGGAATCACGAGCTTCGCGAGCCGCGCGTTCAGCACGCCCGCGCCGTTGTGGCCGCCGCCCGGCGCCCACGACAGGTAGCCCGAGACCTGGTTCGACGCGATGTTCGCCTGCCACAGCTCGTCGACGTGCGACGCGCCGATGATCACGTTCTCCCAGTTGCGCTTGAGCAGCTTCAGCGTGCCGAAGTGGAGCGCGAAGCGCTTCGGCGTGAAGCTCGCGACGTCGATGCGCGGCGCGGCCTGCTCCGGCGCGCGCGGCGTGTCGCGCTGCAGCGTGTGAGCCAGCGCGAGCCACGCGTCGGCGTCCAGTTCGTCGACGTCGACGGCGGCGCTCACGCCGTCCTGCGGCAGGTCGGGCATCCGGTGGATGCCCATCGCGCCGCGTACCGCGCGCAGCGGCTGGTCGCGCGTCGCGTCGAGCAGGTAGGTCGCGGACACGGGGCCGAGCGTCAGGTCGGCGTGTTCGAGGCGCTTGCCGTCCGCCTGCGCGGCCGGCTGCAGCGTGAAGCGGAACGGCATCGGCGTGCCGGCCGGCTTCGCGAACGGCGCCGGGAAGTTCAGTGCGACGCCCGTCAGGTCGGAATGCGCGGCGATTTCCGGCAGGCGGCCCGGCGCGCCGCGCACGGCGAGCCGGTACGGCGCGTCGCCGACCACGTGCTCGAGCAGCGCCGCGGCCGTGCCGCGCAGGTTCAGCCCGCGCGCGGCGTCGAGCGCGAGCTTGCCGTCGACGTTCACCGCGTACGGGCCGTGCGACTGGAAGTTGCCGTTCGCGTGCACCGGGCCGCCGAGGAAGCGCCCTGACAGGTCGTGCAGCGACGCGCCGGCTTCGGTGAAGCGCACGCTGCCGCGCAGCGCCGACAATGGCGGCACGCCGTCGGTCGACAGCGTGTTGCCGCCGAATGCAAGCGCGCCTTCGACGTGCGTATGCGGATGCGGAACGTGCTGCGGAATCGTGATCTTGAGCGCGAGCGCCGCGGGCCCCTGCGCATCGATCCGCTGGCCGATGTGCCCGCTCATCGTGCCGAGCGAGCTGTTGTCCGCGTAGTCGATCAGATCCGCGAGCGGGCCTTGCGCATGGCCGTCGATGACGAGCGGCGACTTCGACGGGTTGCCGAGATCGTCGATCCGGCCGGCGACCTTCGTCAGCGCGACGCGCTTGTAGCGCGCGCGCGCGATGTCGAAGCGCAGCTTGTTCTGCGCGAGCTCGAACACGCCGTCGATTCCGTCGAGCGCCGGCCAGACGCTCGGCGTGCCGTTCGCGAGCTTGCGCGGCGGGTACGGCGTCGGCTCGAAGCGCCCGCCGGTGAACGGCGCGACGATATGGAACACGCCGGCATCCGGCTCGTGTTCGAACGGGAATTTCTCGAGCGGGCCGCGCGCGACGATCGACGCGCCCTTGGTCACCTGGCCGGCCTGCAGCGCATGGCCGAGATAGTCGCGCAGATGCTCGGACATCCCGGTCGGCAGGTAGCGCGGAATGCGCGCCACCGACGCGCGCGCGAAATCCGCGCGCAGGTCGAGCGTGCCGCGGCCGTGGCCGGGGTTCGTGTACGAGCCCGACACCGCGATCTCGGCATCGGGGTTCGCGACGAAGAGGTCGGGCAACGTCACGTCGACGCGCGCGTGCTTCTCGCCCGGCGCCGGCGTGATCACCCATTTCGCGTTGCCGCGCAGCCGGTCGAAGGTCAGGCGCGGCTCGTCGAATTCGCCGGGCACCGTGACCGCCGCGTTGACCGTGTCGAAGTGCGCGCTGCCGCCGGTTTCGTTCGCGTCGATGCGGCCCCACAGGTTCTCGACGCCCGGCCAGCCGGCGCGCGGATGGCCGCGCGGCGACAGGCCCGGCGGTGGCTCCTGCGCGGCGATGCTGATGCCCTGCAGATCGCCGAGAAAGCGGTAGCGGACGATCGGCGCGGAACCCGTGCGCCGTTCTTCGTCGGCGAGATCGGCCCGCGCCGGCTTCGCGCGTTCGACCTCGATGTGATAGTTCGACACCATCCCGCGCGGGTCGAGCTTGATCAGCTCGTTGCGCAGGCGCGCCGGCAGCGGCAGCCCGCGGATGAACTCGCTGAGGATGCCGAGATCGACGCGGTCGCCGACGACGCTCAGCAACTGCCCCTGGTCGGCGGCCGGCACGCGGTAGCGGGCGGTCAGCGTCGACAGCGCGAGCGAGCGGGCGAGCGGCGTGCCGTCCGGCAGCGGCGGCTGGCCGAGCGCCGCGTTGAAGCGCGTCAGGTGCAGCGTGTAGTCGCGGCCGGCGTTCAGCGCCATGTCCCAGCCGAACCCGACCGTCGGCACGTCGAGGCGCGGCTGGGTCGGCCGCACGCGCAGCACGACGTCGGCGCCCTGCAGGTCGCCGCCCGCGGAGCGCAGGTGGCCGTCCTGGAAGGTCGCCCAGATCGCGTTGTCGATCCGGCCCGCGTGGATCGTGAGCGGGATGTCGAGATAGCGGCCGAGCGTCTGCAGGTCGACCGGGCCGGTCGACAGATAGGCGTCGCCGGTCCAGTTCGTCGGCTTGCCGATCGGCGCGAGCGGCTTGTGCCTGAAGCGCGCGCGGAAGTCGAGCGGGCCGAGCAGCAAGGTGCCGTTCGCGGGGGCCTGAAGCGCGGCCTTGTGTTCGCGGCCGTGGTTGAGCACCGCGAGGCGGATGCCCGACAGTGCGAGCTCCGGCGCGTCGTGCTGCGCGTCGCGCCAGCGTAGCGTGCCGTTGCGCAGCACGATCGCTTCCTGCTTCAGCAGCCACGTGCTGAACGTGTCGTTGCCGCCGTGGGTGGTCGCGACGCCGACGCCCGCGACGGTCAGCGAGCCGTCGGCCGCGCGGGCGACGACGAGGTCGGGGTGGTCGACGATCAGGCTCGACAGCGCGGGCGACAGCCGCAGCAGCGACATCCACGACAGCGCGGCCGTCGCGTGCGGGACCGACAGCGCGATCCGGCCGTCACGGCCGCGAATGGTGAGGTTGGTGACTTCGACGCCCGGCTGCATGCCGGACCAGTTCGGAGACAGCTTGCCGATCGAAAGCTGCGCGTGGAGCTTGTCGGACACCGCGCGCTCGATGCGCGGCCGGTATTCGTCGATGCGCGGCAGCAGCACGTAGCGCAGCCCGAGGAATGCGCCGGACGCGATGAAGTAGGTGCCGATCCCGACTGCCAGCGTCACCCTGAACACGCGACGCAAGACCGGGTGATCGTGCTTCGGAGGTCCCGCTTCGGGCGCAGCTACGGCGGATTCCTGACGGTCGGACATGCGGCGGAAGGGCGGCGATATGGTAGTTTTGCAGACTGACGTTGAAATGTATCACAGGGGTTCGTGCCGGCGGCCGTTGCGGCAGCACGGCACGGGCTTTCCGGCGCGCGGTTTCGCGGCGGCGCATCCGCGTCGCGACACCGCGCCGAGTCCAAGGGGCCTGTCGGCAGCGGGGCGCGCACGTGTCGCCCCGCGGCGGCGGGCCTTACCGCCAGGCCCGCTTTTCGATGACCGACGCTTCCACCCTGATCAGCCCGTCCTACTCCCGCTACATCGCCCGCGCGGCCGCCGCGCGTCCTGCGCTGTCCGACCAGATCGCCGCGTGGGCCGCCGCGCCGCTTTCCCGCGCGCGGCTCGACGCGCGCCTGACCGAGCTGCTCGCGCCGCCGGCCGGCACGGCCGCGCCGGGCGACGAGCAGCTGAAGCGCGCGCTGCGGCAGTTGCGTGTCGAGGTGTTCGGCGCGGTCGCGGAGCGCGACCTGCGCGGCCTCGCCGATGTCGCCGAGGTGACGGCCGCGATGACCGATCTCGCCGAAGTGGCCGTGCAGCGCTCGCTCGCGCTGCTGTCGGCCGAGCTCGAGGCGATGTACGGCGAGCCGCGTGGCGCCGACGGCCAGCGCGTCGTGCTCGGCGTGGTCGGGATGGGCAAGCTCGGCGGCCGCGAGCTGAACGTGTCGTCGGACATCGACCTGATCTTCGTCTACGAGGACGACGGCGAGACGGCCGGCGGCACGCGCTCGCCGCTGTCCACCCAGGAGTACTTCACGCGGCTCGGGCGGCGCCTGATCGGCGTGCTGTCCGAGGTCACGGCCGACGGCTATGTTTTTCGCGTCGACATGCGGCTGCGTCCGAACGGCGATTCGGGGCCGCTCGTCTGCAGCCTCGGGATGCTCGAGGAATATTTCTACGTGCAGGGGCGCGAATGGGAGCGCTACGCGTGGATCAAGGGCCGGCTCGTGTCGGAAGGCGACAGCGACGCGGCGCAGCGGCTGGAGGCGCAGCTCGAATCGATCGTCAAGCCGTTCGTGTACCGCCGCTATCTTGACTTCGGCGTGATCGGCGCGATCCGTTCGCTGCACCAGCAGATTCGCCAGGAAGCCGCGCGCCGGGCGTCGATGCGGCCCGACAAGGCCGACGACATCAAGCTCGGGCGCGGCGGGATCCGCGAGATCGAATTCAGCGCGCAGGTGTTCCAGCTGATCCGCGGCGGCCAGGATGCGGAATTCCGCGTGCGGCCCACGCTCGCGGTGCTGCGCCATGCGCAGGCGCGGGGGCTGATCGGCGAGGACGTGCGCGAGCGCCTGACCGGCGCCTATAACTTCCTGCGCACGCTCGAGCACCGGCTCCAGTACCGCGACGACGCGCAGACGCACGCGATGCCGGTCGATCCGGACGAGCGCGCGGCGCTGGCCGCGTCGCTCGGCTTTGCGGACTACGCGGCGCTGATGACGGTGCTCGATGGCTATCGCACCTTCGTCGAGGCGCAGTTCGACCAGATTTTCGCGGACAAGGTGAGCGGTGGCCCCTGTGCGGCGGGCGAGGACACGTCGGCCGGGTGGATCTGGAGCGGGGCGCTCGCCGACGACGGCGAAGACGACACGCTGCTCGCGCGCCTCGATGGCCTGGGCTTCGCCGATCCGGCGACCGTGCTCGCGCGGCTGCGCGCGATCTGGCAGTCGTCGCGCTACGCGGGCCTGCCGGAAAAGAGCCGGCAGCGCTTCGACAGCGTCGCGCAGCGCGCGCTCGAGGCCGCGCCGCGAATCGACGCCGCGCGCCGCGACGACACCATCGTGCGGCTGTTCGACCTGCTCGAGACGGTCAGCCGGCGCGGCGTCTATCTCGCGCTCCTGACCGAGTACCCGGCCGCGCTCGACCGCGTGCTGTCGGTGCTCGGCGCGACGCGCTGGGGCGGCGGCTACCTGATCCGCCATCCGCAGCTGCTTGACGAACTGCTCGACGACGAAGCGATCGCGAGCCCGTTCGACTGGCCCGCATTCAAGGATGCACTGCGTGCGCGCCTGGCGGCAGCCGACGGCCCCGAGCAGCAGATGGACCTGCTGCGGCATGCGCAGCATGCGGAGGTGTTCCGCATCCTGCTGATCGATCTGGCGGGCCAGCTGTCGGTCGAGCACGTGAGCGACCGCCTGTCCGAACTCGCCGACGCGGTGCTCGACGTGACGATCGAAGTGGTCTGGTCGCAGCTCGCGAAGCGCCATCGCGACGTGCCGAAGTTCGCGGTGATCGCGTACGGCAAGCTCGGCGGCAAGGAGCTCGGCTACGCATCGGATCTCGACCTGATCTTCCTGTACGACGACTCCGACGAGCGCTCGGCGGACGTCTACACGACGTTCACGCGACGGCTGATCACGTGGCTCACGACCGCGACCGGCGCGGGCGCGCTGTTCGACATCGACCTGCGGCTGCGGCCGAACGGCGAGGCCGGGCTGCTCGTGACCGATCTCGACGCGTTCCGCCGCTACCAGCTGCGCGAGGGTGATGCGGCGAACACCGCGTGGGTGTGGGAGCACCAGGCGCTGACGCGCGCCCGCTACAGCGCGGGCGACGCGCAGATCGGCGCGGACTTCGAGGCGATCCGCCAGCAGGTGCTGACGACGCCGCGCGACGGGGCGGTGCTCGCGAAGGAAATCGTCGACATGCGCGGCAAGGTGTTCGCGGGCCATCCGAACCAGACCGAGCTGTTCGACCTGAAGCACGATCGCGGCGGGATGGTCGACATCGAGTTCATCGTCCAGTATTGGGTGCTGCTGCATGCGTCGAGCGATGCCGAGCTGATCCGCAACACCGGCAACATCGCGCTGCTGCGCGAGGTCGCGCGGTTCGGGCTGATGGGCGAGGACGAGGCCGAGCGTGTCGGCGCCGCGTACCGCCAGTACCGGAAGCTGCAGCACAAGCTGCGGCTCGACGGGATGGAGAAGGCGCGGGTCGATCCGGGCCTGGTGGCCGACGAGCGGGCGGCCGTGACGGCGCTGTGGGAGCGCGTGTTCGGGGCGGTCGAAACGGGCGTTTGAGTCGAACGTTCGACTCTGCGGGGCAGGGCGGGCGCCGATCGAGCGGCCGCTTTCCGCATCAGGAGACCGGCGCATGCGCCGGTCTTTTCGCATTCGACGAACGGATAGCGGGGTGGGCGCGTCAGGCCGCCAGCATTTCCTTCGCGTGCTTGCGCGTAGTCGCCGTGATCTCGAGCCCGCCGAGCATCCGCGCGACTTCCTCGACCCGGCTCGCCTTGTCGAGCGGGACGACCGACGAGACGGTGCCGCCGCGGTCGTCGGCGCCCTTCGCGACCTGGAAGTGATGATCGCCGCGCGCGGCGACCTGCGGCAGGTGCGTCACGCACAGCACCTGGCGGTCGCGCCCGAGCTGGTGCAGCAGGCGGCCGACCACTTCGGCGACGCCGCCGCCGATCCCCGTGTCGACTTCGTCGAAAATCAGCGTCGGCGTCGGGCTTGCCGCGCTCGCGATCACCGCGAGCGCGAGGCTGATCCGCGCGAGTTCGCCGCCCGACGCGACTTTGGCGAGCGGCCGCAGCGGCACGCCGGGGTGCCCGGCGACCCGGAATTCGACCTGCTCGAGCCCGTGCGGGCCACCGTCGGCGAGCGGCACGAGCGCGACTTCGAAGCTGCCGCCCGCCATCGACAGTTCCTGCATGCCGGCCGTGACGGCCGTGCCGAGCGCCTTCGCGGCCTGCGCGCGCGCTTTCGACAGGTGCCTCGCGTCGGCGAGATAGGCGTCCCATGCCTTCGACTGTGCGGCATCGAGCGCGCCGAGATCGGCAGCCGCGTCGAGCGCGGCCAGTTGCGCGCGGCGTGCCGCATGTTCCTCGTGCAGCGTGCCGGGCGGCAGCCGGAACTTGCGGGCGGTCGAGTGCAGCGCGTCGAGGCGCGTTTCGACCTGCGCGAGCCGGGCCGGGTCGAGATCGAGGCGCTGCGCGTAGTGCGACAGCGAATAGACGGCTTCCTGCAGCTGGATCTCGGCCGGCTCGAGCGACGCGAGCGCATCGCCGAGCCCCGTGTCGTAGTCGGCCAGGCTGCGCAGCTTCGACACGATCGCGCCGAGCTGCGGGAGCATCGCGTCGTCGGCTTCCGACAGCGCGTTGAGCGCGCCCTGCACGCCGGCGATCAGGTTCGCCGAGTGCGACAGCCGCTTGTGCTCGCTGCCGACCTCGTCCCATTCGCCCGGTTGCGGCGCGAGCTTGTCGAGCTCGGCGAGCTGCCAGGCGAGTTTTTCGCGTTCGAGCTGCAGTTCGCGCTCGTGCGCCTTCGCGGCGTCGATCGCCTGCGTCGCGTCGCGCCATACGCGCCACGCGCGGGCGACGTTCGCGGCATCGGCGACGAGGCCTGCGTGCGTGTCGAACAGCTCGCGCTGCGCGTCGGGCCGCATCAGCAACTGGTGCGCGTGCTGGCCGTGGATGTCGACCAGCATCTCGCCGAGCTCGCGCAGCTGCGCGAGCGTCGCACTGGTGCCGTTGATGAACGCGCGCGAGCGGCCGTTCGCGTCGATCACGCGGCGCAGCATCACGGTGTCCTCGGCGTCGAACGCATGTTCGTCGAGCCAGCGCGCGACGCGGTCGTGCGGCGTGAATTCGGCGGTGATGTCGGCGCGGCCGCAGCCCGCGCGCACGACGCTCGCGTCGGCGCGTTCGCCGAGGGCGAGGGCGAGGGCGTCGATCAGGATCGATTTGCCGGCGCCGGTTTCGCCGGAAAAGACGGTAAAGCCGCTGTCGAATTCAAGATCGAGCGCGGCGACGATGACGAAGTCGCGAATCGAGAGGTGGCGGAGCATGGTGTCGGGCGGGGGTGCGTCAGGACGCCTTGTCGTCTTCGTTCGATGCGTGTTCGTTCCAGTGCAGCTTCTTGCGCAGCGTTGCGTAGTAGCTGTAGCCGACCGGGTGCAGGAACGGCACCGTGTGCTTCGAGCGGCGCACCTCGATCGTGTCGTTCAGCTCGAGCGCGGTGAACGACTGCATGTCGAAGTTCACGTTGACGTCGCGGCCGCCGACGATCTGGATCGCGATCTTCGAATCGTCGGGCAGCACGATCGGCCGGTTCGACAGCGCATGCGGCGCGATCGGCACGAGCACGATGCCCTGGAGTTGCGGATGCAGGATCGGGCCGGCCGACGACAGCGCATACGCGGTCGAGCCGGTCGGCGTCGCGACGATCAGGCCATCCGAGCGCTGGTTATACATGTACCGGCCGTCGACCGACGCGCGCAGCTCGACCATCCCGGAAAAGCCGCTGCGGTTCACGACGACGTCGTTGAACGCGAGCGCGTGGTAGATCGGTTCACCGTCGCGCACGATCCGGGCCTCGAGCAGCGAGCGCTCCTCGCGCTCGAACTTGCCCGACAGGATCACTGGAACGCGCGCCTGCATGTCGGCGGCCGCGATGTCCGTGATGAAGCCGAGCCGCCCGTGGTTGATCCCGATCAGCGGCGTCTTGTACGGCGCGAGCTGGCGGCCGATGCCGAGCATCGTGCCGTCGCCGCCGAGCACGACCGCCACGTCCGCGCGCGCCCCGATTTCCGCCGGGGTGAGCGCCGGATAGCCGGAGATGCCGATCTCGCGCGCGGTGTCGGCTTCGAACACGACCTCGAAGCCGAGCTTCGCGATGCAGCCAGCCAGCGTGGCGAGCGGCTCGGCGATGCCGGGCGTGTTGCTCCGGCCGACGAGCGCGACGGTGTTGAACTGATTACCGGTTTTCATGCCGGCATTACACCATAGCTCGTTGACGAAAAGAACCGGCTGTGCGCAGACGGGGCCGGATCGGTCAGCCCGCGCGACTGTGGCCGCGGCCACTCGCCGTGCTCGCGCGGTTGCGCTAAAATTTTCCATCATGCTAGATCCTCGCGCACGAACCCTCCTGAAAACCCTGATCGAACGGTATATCGCCGACGGTCAGCCGGTCGGCTCGCGCACGTTGTCCCGTTACTCCGGGCTCGAGCTGAGCCCGGCAACGATCCGCAACGTGATGTCCGACCTGGAGGAGCTCGGCCTCGTGTCGAGCCCGCACACGTCGGCCGGCCGCGTGCCGACGCCGCGCGGCTACCGCCTGTTCGTCGACACGATGCTGACGGTCGAGGCGCCGATCGACGCCGAAGCCGTGGCGCGCCAGGTACAGAACACGCTGCAGGCCGGCGAGCCGCAGCAGCGGGTCGTGGCGGCCGCCGCGAGCGTGCTGTCGAACCTGTCGCAGTTCGCGGGCGTCGTGCTGACGCCGCGCCGCAGCCACGTGTTCAAGCAGATCGAGTTCATGCGCCTGTCGGACAAGCGCATCCTGCTGATCATCGTCACGCCCGAGGGCGACGTGCAGAACCGGATGCTCGCGACGCCGCGCGACTATTCGCCGTCGCAGCTGACCGAGGCGTCCAACTACATCAATGCGCATTTCGCCGGGCTGTCGTTCGACGAGGTGCGCCGCCGCCTGCGTGACGAGATCGACCAGTTGCGCGGCGACATGACCACGCTGATGCACGCGGCCGTGACGGCCAGCACCGAGGTGCCCGACACCGAGGACACCGTGCTCATTTCCGGCGAGCGCAACCTGCTCGAAGTGGCGGATCTGTCGTCCGACATGGCGCGGCTGCGCAAGCTGTTCGACGTGTTCGACCAAAAGACGGGCCTCCTGCAACTGCTCGACGTGTCGAGCCACGCCCAGGGCGTGCAGATCTTCATCGGCGGCGAATCGACGCTCGTGCCGATCGAGGAGATGAGCGTCGTCACCGCTCCATACGAGGTGAACGGCCAGATCGTCGGCACGCTCGGCGTGATCGGGCCGACCCGCATGGCTTACAACCGCGTGATCCCGATCGTCGACATCACCGCGCGCCTGCTGTCGCTCACGCTGAGCCAGCAGTAACCTGGAGCGACACCGTCCCGCCATCGTGCCGCGGCGCCGCGCGCGCCGCCAGTCGGCCGAACGGCCAGCCGACCCGAGCGAGGCGGCCCGCTATAATTGAGGGCCGTCCGACTGCGTGCCCCGAGCACGTTCCTGCCCATGCGTTTCGATCTTGAGCCGCCTTCGAGCGTCGCGGCTGCCCATCGCATCGGCGTGCTGCTGATCAATCTCGGCACGCCAGACGCCCCGACGCCGCGCGCGGTGCGGCGCTATCTGGCCGAATTCCTGTCGGATCCCCGCGTCGTCGAAATCCCGCAGGTCGTCTGGCAGGTGTTGCTGCGCGCGCTGATCCTGCCGCTGCGCGGCCGCGCGTCCGCGAAGAAATACGCGGCCGTCTGGATGCCCGAGGGCTCGCCGCTGCGCGTATACACCGAGCGCCAGGCCGACGGCGTGCGCCACCTGCTGGCCTCGAACGGCTATCAGGTGACGGTCGACTACGCGATGCGCTACGGCAGCCCGAACATTGCACAGGCGCTCGCGCACTTCAAGCGTGCCGGCGTCGAGCGCGTGCTGCTGATGCCGATGTATCCGCAGTACTCGGCGTCCACCACCGCGACGGCATTCGATGCCGCGTTCGCCGCGCTCGCGCGGATGCGCAACCAGCCGGAAGTGCGCACGGTGCGGCAGTACGCCGACCATCCGGCCTACATTCACGCGCTGGCCGAGCAGGTGCGCCAGTACTGGGCGCAGCACGGCCGGCCCGATTTCGCGGCCGGCGACAAGCTGGTGCTGAGCTTTCACGGCGTGCCGAAACGCACGCTCGACCTGGGCGACCCCTATCATGACCAGTGCCAGCAGACGGGCGCGCTGCTGATGGCCGTGCTCGGGCTGTCGACGCTCGAGTGCCGCGTGACGTTCCAGTCGCGGTTCGGCAAGGCCGAGTGGCTGCAGCCGTACACGGCGCCGACGCTGCGCGAGCTCGGCGAGGCCGGCGTGCGGCGAGCGGACGTGTTCTGTCCCGGTTTTACGGCCGATTGCCTGGAGACGATCGAGGAGATCGGGATGGAGGTGCGCGACGCGTTCATCGCGGGCGGCGGCCAGGCGTTCCACCGGATTCCGTGCCTGAACGGCGCGCCCGCGTGGATCGGCGCGGTGGGCGAGATCGTCGCCGAGAATCTGCAGGGCTGGCCGGTGAAGGCCGCGCAGCCCGAAACGGTGAGTTGAACGCGATGAACTACAAGATTTCGACGGAACCCGGCGCGAAGCTGCGCATCGACAAATGGCTGTGGGCGGCCCGCTTCTTCAAGACGCGCTCGCTCGCGTCCGACGCGGTCGACAAGGGCCACGTGAAGATCGGCGGCGCGGCGGTCAAGCCGGCGAAGGACGTGCGCGTCGGCGACGAGGTCGAGATTGCGATCGATGGTGTCGTCTGGCACATTGCCGTGCTGGGCATTTGCGACGTGCGCGGGCCCGCGAGCATCGCGCAGACGCTTTACCAGGAAATGGAAGCGGGGCGCGTCGCGCGGCTCGCCGAACTGGAACGGCGCCGCACGTATCGCGAGCCGGCGGCGGAACTGCACGGCCGGCCGACCAAGCGCGACCGGCGCATCATCGACAGATTTTCTGGTGGGAGCTGAACATCTGGTCGAACGTCGCCCGCGCGCTTCCGTATTCGGTCGTGCGGTCGGTGACGGCTCCGGACAGGCAGATGGTGGTGGTGCCGGCAATCAGTACCAGCGCGACCACCGATATGGCAAAGGTCAGTTTCACGGTACTCGCCTCTCGGGACGGGTGAATGCGGCGCCAGGTGGATGTCAGGCGGCGGTCAGCTAGGGTAAACACGCTTTTCCGACGCTTCACTGGAGTGTAGTTCAGCGCCCTGTGCCGGGCTAGTACTTGCCCGGTAAGCGTTGTTACAGGCCGTTTCCGCCGATTTGGCGGCAAATGCGCGCAATCGGGCGGCATGCGGCGCGGTTGTTTCTCGGCATTGGCGAATGCCGGCGAATAACCCTCTTGAAATTGCAGTTTTCGCCCTTATTTGCCCCAACAATGTGCGGTGCCGCCGGATATACGGTCCGGCGGTTGCCGATTTGGCTTCAACCTCTAATCGACTTTCAGCGACATGGAAAACACGCAAGAGAACCCGGCTACCCAATCGGCCGAAGACATCGGCAGCGAGAAGCAGGCGGCGCAAGGCGCCGCTCCCGCCGCCGAAGCAGCCGACGCGGCGCTCGCGGACGCTCAAGCCAAGGTCGCCGAGCTGCAGGAGAGCTTCCTCCGGGCGAAGGCCGAGACCGAGAACGTGCGCCGCCGCGCGCAGGATGACGTCTCGAAGGCGCACAAGTTTGCGATCGAGAGCTTTGCCGAGCACCTGCTGCCCGTGCTGGACAGCCTCGAGGCCGCCGTCGGCGACACGTCCGGCGACATCGCGAAGGTGCGCGAAGGCGTCGAGCTGACGCTGCGCCAGCTGACGAGCGCGCTCGATAAGGGCCGTGTCGTCGCGATCAACCCGGTCGGCGAAAAGTTCGATCCGCACCAGCACCAGGCGATTTCGATGGTGCCCGCCGAGCAGGAGCCGAACACCGTCGTCACCGTGCTGCAAAAGGGCTACATGATCGCCGACCGCGTCCTGCGCCCGGCGCTCGTCACGGTCGCGCAGCCGAAGTAAGGCTGCCGCGATGGTTCCCGCCGGCGTCGATCCGGCCGCGTTCGACACGTTCGACATGCAGGCGCTCGCCGCCGACACGTTCGACGCCGGGATCGCCGGCGCCGGCGATGCACTCGCCGTGGTGTTCTTCTGGGGCGTCGACTGCTTCAACTGCGAGATCGCGAAGAAGGCGCTGCTCGCCCAGCCGGACGCGATCCGCGCGCTGGGCCTGAAGTGGTTCCATTGCAACGTGTACGAACACCATGAGCTGGGGCGCCGCTTCGGCCTGCACGGCGTGCCGACGTGGTTCTTTTTCCACCGCGGCAAGCGGCTCGGCCGCGCGACCGGCTGGCATGGCCTCGCGCAGTTCCAGGCGGCGGTGTCGGCGGCGCGCGCGAAGATCGCGGCGGCGGCCGGCGCGCCGTCGGACGGCAACGGCGGTCCGCACGATCCGGCTACCGGCGGCGATTGAAAAAATTTAATATCCGCATCGCCTGGCGGGTCTTGAAAACGGACCGGCCGGACGCATTTCGGGAACAGAGTTGAATTCTGGCGCGCGAAACCACCCAAAAACGCGGGGTTTCGCGCAGCAAACAAGCATTTCTGGAGATTAGGAAAAAATGGGAAAGATCATTGGTATTGACCTCGGCACCACGAACTCGTGCGTCGCCATCATGGAAGGCAACCAGGTCAAGGTCATCGAGAACTCGGAAGGCGCGCGCACGACGCCGTCGATCATCGCCTACATGGATGATAACGAAGTGCTCGTCGGCGCGCCGGCCAAGCGTCAGTCGGTGACCAACCCGAAGAACACGCTGTTCGCGGTGAAGCGCCTGATCGGCCGCCGCTTCGAAGAGAAGGAAGTCCAGAAGGACATCGGCCTGATGCCGTACACCATCGTCAAGGCCGACAACGGCGACGCATGGGTCGAGGCACACGGCGAGAAGCTCGCACCGCCGCAGGTTTCGGCGGAAGTGCTGCGCAAGATGAAGAAGACGGCCGAAGACTACCTCGGCGAGCCGGTCACGGAAGCCGTGATCACGGTGCCGGCGTACTTCAACGACAGCCAGCGCCAGGCGACCAAGGACGCCGGCCGCATCGCGGGCCTCGAAGTCAAGCGGATCATCAACGAGCCGACCGCGGCCGCGCTCGCGTTCGGTCTTGACAAGGTCGAGAAGGGCGACCGCAAGATCGCCGTGTATGACCTTGGCGGCGGCACGTTCGACGTGTCGATCATCGAGATCGCGGACGTCGACGGCGAAATGCAGTTCGAAGTGCTGTCGACCAACGGCGACACGTTCCTCGGCGGCGAGGACTTCGACCAGCGCATCATCGATTACATCATCGGCGAGTTCAAGAAGGAGCAGGGCGTCGACCTGTCGAAGGACGTGCTCGCGCTGCAGCGCCTGAAGGAAGCCGCTGAAAAGGCGAAGATCGAGCTGTCGTCGAGCCAGCAGACCGAAATCAACCTGCCGTACATCACGGCGGACGCGTCGGGCCCGAAGCACTTGAACCTGAAGATCACCCGCGCGAAGCTGGAAGCGCTGGTGGAAGACCTCGTCGAGCGCACGATCGAACCGTGCCGCATCGCGATCAAGGACGCCGGCGTCAAGGTGTCGGACATCGACGACGTGATCCTGGTCGGCGGCCAGACGCGCATGCCGAAGGTGCTGGAAAAGGTGAAGGAGTTCTTCGGCAAGGATCCGCGCCGTGACGTGAACCCGGACGAAGCAGTCGCAGTCGGCGCGGCGATCCAGGGCCAGGTCCTGTCGGGCGACCGCAAGGACGTGCTGCTGCTCGACGTGACCCCGCTGTCGCTCGGTATCGAGACGCTCGGCGGCGTGATGACGAAGATGATCAGCAAGAACACGACGATCCCGACGAAGCACGCCCAAGTGTATTCGACGGCGGACGACAACCAGTCGGCCGTGACGATCAAGGTGTTCCAGGGCGAACGCGAGATGGCGGCAGGCAACAAGCTGCTCGGCGAGTTCAACCTCGAAGGTATCCCGCCGTCGCCGCGCGGCGTGCCGCAGATCGAAGTGACCTTCGACATCGACGCGAACGGCATCCTGCACGTCGGCGCGAAGGACAAGGCGACCGGCAAGGAAAACAAGATCACGATCAAGGCGAACTCGGGCCTGTCCGACGCTGAAATCGACCAGATGATCAAGGACGCGGAAGCGAACGCGGCGGAAGACCACAAGCTGCGCGAGCTGGCCGATTCGCGCAACCAGGGCGATGCGCTGGTCCACAGCACGAAGAAGGCGCTCACCGAGTACGGCGACAAGCTGGACGCGGGCGAGAAGGAGAAGATCGAAGCGGCGCTGAAGTCGCTCGAGGACGTCCTGAAAGAGTCGTCGGCCGACAAGGCGGCGATCGACGCGAAGGTCGAGGAACTCGGTCAGGCTTCGCAGAAGCTCGGCGAAAAGATGTACGCCGACATGCAGGCGCAGCAGGCCGGTGCGGCCGGCGCGGCGGGTGCAGCGGAAGGCGCGGCCCACGCGGGCGGTGCTCAGCAGGCTGCCGACGACGTCGTCGACGCCGAATTCAAGGAAGTGAAGAAGGACTAAGCCGGGTTGCCATGGCACCGCACGCCGCGCGCGAGACGCGCGCGGCGCGGCTGAACAGCGGTCTGTCTTTCCCTTCCGGATGGCCGGATCGACTCCACGCCTGGCGGGCTTCGCGGCCCTCCGGGCACATTTGTTTTTTGGCGGGTGCTGCGCGAGCCGTCCGCGGACGGCGCAGCGCCAGACGAGTCGAGAGACTTTACTGCGGGCGAAAGGAGCCGCCGCGTGCGTGACGCGCGACGGCACAGTGAATCGATATGGCGAAACGGGATTACTACGAGGTTCTGGGCGTCGCAAAGAATGCGAGCGACGACGAAATCAAGAAGGCATATCGCAAGCTTGCGATGAAGTATCACCCTGACCGCAATCCGGACAGCAAGGATGCGGAAGAGCATTTCAAGGAGGCGAAGGAAGCCTATGAAATGCTGTCGGACGGCCAGAAGCGGGCGGCGTACGACCAGTACGGCCACGCGGGCGTCGATCCGAACATGGGTGGGGCGGGCGGCCAGGGTTTCGGCGGCTTCGCGGATGCGTTCGGCGACATCTTCGGCGACATCTTCGGTCAGGCCGCGGGCGGTGCCGCGCGCGGCGGCCGCGGCGGCCCGCAGGTATATCGCGGTGCCGACCTGCGCTACAGCATGGAAATCACGCTCGAGCAGGCCGCGCACGGCTACGACACGCAGATCCGCGTGCCGAGCTGGGTGTCGTGCGAAGTCTGTCACGGGTCGGGTGCGAAGCCCGGCACGAAGCCGGAAACCTGCCCGACCTGTCACGGCCAGGGCACGGTGCGCATGTCGCAGGGCTTCTTCAGCATCCAGCAGACCTGCCCGAAGTGTCACGGCACCGGCACCTACATCCCTGAACCGTGCGTGCACTGCCACGGGTCGGGCAAGGTGAAGGAAACCAAGACGCTCGAAGTGAAGATCCCGGCCGGCATCGACGACGGGATGCGGATCCGCTCGGCCGGCAACGGCGAGCCGGGCATCAACGGCGGGCCGCCGGGCGACCTGTACGTCGAGATCCACATCAAGCCGCACTCGGTGTTCGAGCGCGACGGCGACGATCTGCACTGCCAGATGCCGATCCCGTTCACGACCGCCGCACTCGGCGGCGAGATCGAGGTGCCGACGCTGGCCGGCCGTGCGTCGTTCCCGGTGCCGGAAGGCACGCAGTCGGGCAAGACGTTCCGCCTGCGCGGCAAGGGGATCAAGGGTCTGCGTTCGAGCATCGCGGGCGATCTGTACGTGCACGTGCAGGTCGAGACGCCCGTGAAGCTGACCGACCAGCAGCGCGACCTGCTCAAGCAGTTCGAGAAGTCGCTGGCCGAGGGCGGTGCGCGTCACAGCCCGCAGAGCAAGAGCTGGTTCGACCGGGTGAAGAGCTTCTTCGAGTAACGGCATGACTGAAGGCAACGAGAGCGCGTCGTTCGCGCTCTTGGACGATTGCGACTCGACCGCGTCCGCGCGGTCGAGCCGGTTGTATTCCGGTTTCGTGCGCGAACGCGTATGCACGGATCCGGCACGGCTCGACGAAGTCGATGCGGCGGTGGCGCAGGATCTGCGTGACGGGCTGCATGCGGTCGTCGTCGGCGATTACGAATTCGGACGCAATCTGGAAAGAGCGCAGCCGGGCCATGCCCCGCTGCGCTTTTTGCTGTATGCGCGCTGCGAACGCCTGTCGCGCGACGAAGTCGACGCGTGGCTCGCGCGGCAGGATGGCGGCGGCCCGCCGTCGATCGCGGGCGTCGCGCACGTCGCGAAGAGCGTGTCGCGCGACGCGTTCGACGCGGCGATCTCAGCGGTGCACGACGCGCTGCGCGCGGGCGATTCGTACCAGATCAACTACACGTACCGGCTGAATTTCGACATGTTCGGCACGCCGCCGGCGCTGTACCGGCGGCTGCGTGCGCGTCAGCCCGTGCGTTACGGCGCGCTGATCGCACTGCCCGACGGCGCGTGGGTCGTGTCGTGCTCGCCGGAGTTGTTCGTCGAGAGGCATGGCGACGTGCTGCGCGCGCGGCCGATGAAGGGCACCGCGCCGCGCGCTGCCGATCCGCGCGACGATGCGGCGGCGGCCGCGTTTCTTGCGAACGATCCGAAGAACCGCGCGGAAAACGTGATGATCGTCGACCTGCTGCGCAACGACGTGTCGCGGATCGCGCGCACGGGCACGGTCAAGGTGCCGGCGCTGTTCTCGGTCGAGCCGTATGCGTCGGTGTGGCAGATGACGTCGACGGTCGAGGCCGGCTGGCGCGACGGCACCACGTTCGCGCAGATGCTGCGCGCGCTGTTTCCGTGCGGATCGATCACCGGCGCGCCGAAGCACAAGACGATGGAACTGATCGACGCGATCGAGTCGACGCCGCGCGGCCTCTACACGGGCGCGATCGGCTGGCTCGATGCGCTGAAGGAAGACCGGTCGACAGGCGATGCGTCGTCCGACGGCGCGGCCGGCTGCGGCGATTTCTGCCTGTCGGTCGCGATCCGGACGCTGACGCTCGAAGCGGTCGGTGTCGATGCCGCCGCGACGATCGACGCGCGCGACGCGGCAACGGCCGCTGCCGGCCGGCGGCGCGGCACGATGGGCGTCGGCGCGGGCATCGTGCTCGACAGCGTCGCCGCCGACGAATATGCGGAGTGCGAATTGAAAGCGCGATTCCTGACCGACGCCGATCCCGGCTTCCAGCTGTTCGAAACCACGGCCGCGACGCGTGCGGACGGCATCCGGCATTTCGAGCGCCATCTTGCGCGGCTGCAGCGCAGCGCGGATGCGTTCGGTTTTCGCTTCGACGCCGAGGCGTTGCGCCGCGAGGTCGGCGCGCGCTGTGCGGCGCTCGACGGCGACGGCCCGTACCGGATGAAACTCGCGCTCGCGAAGGACGGCACGGTCGACATCACGGCAGCCGTGCTGAAGCCGCTGCCTGCGGGGCCGGTCGGCGTGATGCTCGCGTCCGCGCACGGCTTCGCACCGACCCGCACGGACGACGCGCTGCTGCTGCACAAGACGACGCGCCGTGCCGAATACGACCGTGCATGGCAGGCGGCGGAAGCACTCGGCGGCTTCGACATGCTGTTCGTCAATGAACGCGGCGAGGTGACGGAAGGCGGGCGCTCGAACCTGTTCGTGAAGCTCGACGGCCGGTGGGTGACGCCGCCGCTGGCGAGCGGCGTGCTGCCGGGCGTGATGCGCGGCGTGCTGCTCGACGACCGCGCGTTCGGCGCGGTGGAACGTGTCGTCATATGCGACGACCTTGCGCGCGCGGAAGCGCTGCTGCTGACCAATGCATTGCGCGGCGCGCTCGACGCGGTATTGAAGTGACACGATGACCGATCGGGCCGCAAACCCGAGCCGGCGCCGCCGAGATTCGGCAACACGGCATCCAATCAAAAAAGCGCGGCGCCCCGCGAAGGGCGCCGCGCTTTTTTGTATCGGGACGGCGCCGGCGAACGAGCCGCCGGCCGCACGTCAGAACGAGTGTTCCGGACCGGGGAACGAGCCGTCCTTTACCGCGCGCACATAGGCTTCGACGGCCGCCTGGATGGTCGGCTGGCCCTGCATGAAATCCTTCACGAAGCGCGGACGCTTGCCGGGGAAAATGCCGAGCATGTCGTGCAGCACGAGCACCTGGCCCGAGCAGTCGGCGCCGGCGCCGATGCCGATCGTCGGAACGCGCAGCATGTGCGTGACCTCGGAGCCGATGAGGGTCGGCACGGCCTCGAGCAGGACGGCCTGCGCGCCGGCTTCCTCGACCGCGCGCGCGTCGCGCAGCAGTTGCGCGGCGCCGGCCTCGGTCTTGCCCTGTACCTTGAAGCCGCCGAACGCGTGCACGGACTGCGGCGTGAGGCCCACGTGCGCGCACACGGGCACCGCGCGTTCGACGAGGAAGCGGATCGTCTCGGCGAGCCATTCGCCGCCTTCGAGCTTGATCATCTGCGCACCGGCGCGCATCAGCTTGACGGCGCTCGCGAATGCCTCGGCCGGCGTGCCGTACGTGCCGAACGGCAAATCGGCCATGATCAGCGCGCGCGGCTGCACGCGCGCGACGCACGCGGTGTGGTATGCGATGTCGTCGAGCGACACGGGCAGCGTGGTCGTGTGGCCCTGCAGCACGTTGCCGAGCGAATCGCCGATCAGCAGCACGTCGACGCCCGAGCGATCGAGCAGCGACGAAAAGCTCGCGTCGTAGCAGGTGAGCATCGCGATCTTCTCGCCGGCGTCGCGCATTGCCTGCAGCTTGGGCACCGTGACGGCAGGCCGGCTCGATTCCTGGAGATAGGTCATGGGAAATCCGGTTCGATGGTGAAAACGACGGGCGAGGACGCGTCAGCGCGTCGTTTCGCCCTTGACGAAGAATTCCTTGCGGCCGCGCATCGTCTCGATGCGTTCGACCAGCAGCGCGAGGTCTTCGGGGGAATCCAGCGGGTTCAGGTGTTCGGCTGCGACCGTCAGTACCGGCGTGCGGTCGTAGTGATAGAAGAATTCGTTGTACGCGTCGACGAGCGAGCGCAGGTACGCGTCGCTGATCTGCAGCTCCATCGGCAGCCCGCGCTTCTGGATGCGCGAGAACAGCACCTCGGGGCTCGCCTGAAGGTAGACGACGAGATCGGGCGCGGGGGCCTGCGGCACGTCGAGGTGGGTCGCGATCGACCGGTACAGCTGCCATTCGTCTTCCGGCAGGTTCAGCCGCGCGAAGATGTCGTTCTTCTGCGGCATGAAATCGGCGACGACGGGCCGGCCCGTGTCGAGCGCGCCGATCAGTTCGCGCGCCTGCTGCGCGCGCTGCAGCGCGAACGACAGCTGCGCGGGCAGCGCGTAGCGCGCGGTATCGCGGTAGAAGCGTTCGAGGAACGGGTTGTCCTGCGGGCGTTCGAGCAGCATCTGCATCGACCAGCGCTCGCCGAGCAGGCGCGCGAGCGTCGTCTTGCCGACGCCGATCGGGCCTTCGATCACGAGATAGCGATGCGGGGCGCGCAGGTCGGGGGCGGTGACGGTCAGCGGAGTGGTGTTCATCGACAGGGGTTCTTGTCGGCGTCTGCGCCGGCGGCAAGGGCCTTCTGCATCAGGCATTGACAGGTCTGCACCTTCTCGACGCGCTGGTCGGCGACCGCGGCGAGGAACGCATCGGCGCGGCCGCGCGCGGGGATGTCGAGCGCCGGCTCGATTTCGACGAGCGGCACGAGCGCGAATGCGCGGTCGGTGAGGCGCGGATGCGGGACGATCAGGTCGGGTTCGTCGATCGAATCGGTGCCGAACAGCAGGATGTCGAGGTCGAGCGTGCGCGGCGCGTTGCGATACGGGCGCTCGCGCCCGAAGTGATGTTCGATCTTCTGGCAGAGCGCGAGCAGCTCCCGGGCCGACAGCGTCGTGTCGAGCTTGACGACGCAGTTGTAGTAATCGTCGCCGCCCGCTTCGAAGGGCGCCGTGCGATACAGGCTCGATTTGCCGAGGATCGAGATGGTGCGCTGCTGCGCAAGGCACACCACCGCGTCCTTCAGGGTCTGGCGCGCATCGCCGAGATTCGCCCCCAGTCCGATATATGCAACCGTCATGGCATCACTTCCTACGTCGTTCGCCGCCGAGCGCGTCAGTCGTCGGAACCGCCTGCGGTGTCCGGCGCCTGCTCGGCTGCGCCTTCGCCCGGCTTGCGGTTTCGCGCACCGCCGCGGCGGCGCCGCTTGCGGGGCGATTTTTCCTTCGAGCCGCCCTGCGTGAGCAGGGCCTCGCGGGCGGCTGCGTCGCCTTCGATGAAATCCGTCCACCACTGTCCGACTTCCGCATCGAGCTCGCCGGATTCGCAGCGTAACAGGAGGAAATCATACCCCGCTCTAAACCTTTGGTGTTCCAGCAGCCGCATCGCGCTGCGGCCCGAGCGTTTTTCCAGGCGCAGCTGCAGGCCCCAGATCTCGCGCATGTCGGCCGAATAGCGCTTGTGGATCGCGAGCTTCTCGGTCTGCATGTCGAGCACGTCGTCCATCGCGCGATGGAGCGCCGGCACCGGGATTTCGCCTTCGGCCGTGTATTGCTCGAAGCGCTGGCGCATGTCGTGCCACAGCAGCGTCGCGAACAGGAAGCCCGGCGACACCGGCTTGCCGGCGCGCACGCGCGCATCGGTGTTGTTCAGCGCGAGCGTGATGAACTTCTCGCCCTGCGGCTGTTCCAGCACCACGTCGAGGAGCGGCAGCAGCCCGTGGTGCAGGCCTTCCTTGCGAAGCTGCTTCAGGCACGCGAGCGCATGGCCCGACAGCAGCAGCTTCAGCATTTCGTCGAACAGGCGCGCGGCCGGCACGTTGTTGATCAGGTCGGCGAGCGCGTTGATCGGCTCGCGCGTGTGCGGCTCGATCTCGAAGCCGAGCTTCGCCGCGAAGCGCACGACGCGCAGCATCCGCACCGGATCCTCGCGATAGCGCGTGGCCGGGTCGCCGATCATCCGCAGCAGGCGGGCGCGCACGTCGGCCATCCCGTCGTGGTAGTCGAGCACCGTCTGCGTCGACGGGTCGTAGTACATCGCGTTGATCGTGAAGTCGCGGCGCGCGGCGTCTTCGTGCTGCTCGCCCCACACGTTGTCGCGCAGCACGCGGCCGCTCGCGTCCACCGCGTGCGTGCGGCGGTCGAGCTCGTCGCGCTTCAGGCGTTTCGGCGGCTCGGCCGCGGCGGCTTCGGGCGGGGCGTCGACCAGCGCGCGGAACGTCGACACCTCGATCAGTTCCTGGCCGAACTGCACGTGGACGATCTGGAAGCGGCGGCCGATCAGGCGTGCACGGCGGAACAGGCGCTGCACCTCGGTCGGCGTCGCGTCGGTCGCGACGTCGAAGTCCTTCGGCGCGATGCCGAGCAGCAGGTCGCGCACCGCGCCGCCGACGATGAATGCGCGAAAGCCCGCCTGCTGCAGCGTGTCGGTCACGCGCACCGCGTTCTTCGAGATCAGCGACGGGTCGATCCGGTGCACGCTGGCCGGCACGACGGTCGGTTCGTGATTGCCGCGCGGCTTTTTGGCGCTCGCGCCGCGGCTGCCCTTTGCGGGGCGCGAGGCAGGGGCCGTGTCGGCGGCGGGCGCCTCGACGGGCGACGTTTGTTCGGCGCCGTCCTGGCCGAGCAGCTTGCGAATGAATTTTTTGATCACGACGTTCAGAAAAGATCGAGGATGCGCCAGCCGCGGTCGCTTGCATGCGCACGCAGCGTGTCGTCGGGGTTGGTCGCGATCGGGTCGGTGACTTTCTCGAGCAACGGGATGTCGTTGTGCGAGTCGCTGTAGAAGTAGCTGTGTTCGAAGTCGTCCCAGTGCTTGCCGAGCGACGCGAGCCATGCTTCGGTGCGCACGATCTTGCCTTCGCGATAGCTCGGCGTGCCGGTCGGCCGGCCCGTGTACGGCGAGTCGGGGTGCCCGTCGGTCGTTTCGACCTCGCACGCGATCAGCGTGTCGACGCCGAACGCGGTCGCGATCGGACGCGTGATGAATTCGTTGGTCGCGGTCACGACGCAGCACAGGTCGCCGGCATCGAGGTGCTTGCGCACGAGCTCGAGCGCGGCGGGCGTCATCGCGGGGCGGATCACCTCGTGCATGTATTGCTCGTGCCATTGCGCGAGCTGCGCGCGCGAATACTTCGCGAGCGGCGTGAGCATCGCGCACAGGTACGCATGGATGTCGAGCTTGCCGGCCTTGTAGTCGGCGAAGAACTGATCGTTCTGACGCGAGAAGCTTTCCGCGTCGACGATGCCGAGCTTCACCATGAAGCGGCCCCATTCGTGGTCGCTATCGGTCGGGATCAGCGTGTGATCGAGGTCAAAGAGTGCCAGATTAGTCATGGAAGGGCATTTTACTCGAAGCGGTTCGGGCCTGTGCCCGGTGGTGCGATGTCGTCGCCGGGGCGGGCCAGCATCCGGCGCAGCAGCGGCAGCGTGACGGCGCGTTTCTGCTCGAGCGAGAAGCGGTCGAGCGCGTCGAGCAGCGCCATCAGGCTCGGCATGTCGCGGCGGAAATGGGTCAGCAGGTACGCGGCGATGTCGTCGGTGAGCGCGATCCCGCGCTCCTTCGCCGCCAGTTTCAGCACGGCGATCTTGCCGGCGTCGGACGGCGGCGACAGGTGGAACACGAGCCCCCAGCCGAGGCGCGTGCGCAGATCCTCGCGCACGTCGAGCGCGAGCGGCGCCGCGGGGCCTGCCGCGACGAACGCGCTCGACGGGTGCGCGCGGACCTCGTTGAACAGGTTGAACAGCGCGACCTGCTGCGTGTCGCTCATCCGGTCGCAGTCGTCGATCGCGTAGATGCCGATGCGCGGGTCGAACGTGAACGCGCCGAGCGGGCTCTGCGGCGTCAGGTAGCGCGCGTAGCCGTACGACGCATCGCTCACGAGCGCCTGCAGCAGGTGGGTGCGGCCGCTGCCGGGCTCGCCCCAGATGTAGAACGACCGGTCCGGCACGGGCCCCGCCGCGAGCGCGAGGTCGAGCTTCTGGAGCCGCGAGATGAGCTCGTCGTTCTCCTCGTTCATGATGAAGTTGTCGAACGTGGCCGGCGGCGGCGTGCCGAGATCGAGCGTCAGTTGACGGGACACAACAGTCACAATGCGGGTCGGTTGATGAAGCGCGCGCCGAACGCCGGGCACGCGCGGGGGGCTGCTCCGGTGCCTGCACACGCGGCCGCACGCACGGCGGCGCGCGGGTTCCGGCGCGGCTCGCGTAGCGAAGAAAACGGGGACGTGTCGACCAAGATGCAATCCCTGACGATTCGGTGCTGGGAATTCCGGCCAACGGGCCGGCTTCGGGTAAAATCGCATTTTACCGACCTTCTCGCATTCCCCCATGAATCCTCCGAAATCCGCTCCCGACGCTCAGGGTCTGTCCTACCGCGACGCAGGCGTCGACATCGACGCGGGCGACGCGCTCATCGACAAGATCAAGCCTTTTGCGAAGAAAACCCTGCGCGACGGCGTGCTCGGCGGCATCGGCGGGTTCGGCGCGCTGTTCGAAGTGCCGAAGAAGTACAAGGAGCCGGTGCTCGTGTCGGGCACCGACGGCGTGGGCACCAAGCTCAAGCTGGCCTTTCATCTGAACAAACACGACACCGTCGGCCAGGATCTCGTCGCGATGAGCGTGAACGACATCCTCGTGCAGGGTGCCGAGCCGCTGTTCTTCCTCGACTACTTCGCGTGCGGCAAGCTCGACGTCGACACGGCCGCCACGGTCGTCAAGGGCATCGCGCACGGCTGTGAACTGTCGGGATGCGCGCTGATCGGCGGTGAAACGGCCGAAATGCCGGGCATGTACCCGGACGGCGAATACGACCTGGCCGGTTTCGCGGTCGGCGCGGTCGAGAAGAGCAAGATCATCGACGGCAGCACGATCGCCGAAGGCGATGTCGTGCTCGGCCTCGCGTCGAGCGGCATCCACTCGAACGGCTTCTCGCTCGTGCGCAAGATCATCGAGCGCGCGAACCCCGATCTGTCGGCCGATTTCCACGGCCGCTCGCTGGCCGACACGCTGATGGCGCCGACGCGCATCTACGTGAAGCCGCTGCTCGCGCTGATGCAGAAGCTGTCGGTGAAGGGCATGGCCCACATCACCGGCGGCGGCCTCGTCGAGAACATTCCGCGCGTGCTGCGCGAAGGCCTCACGGCCGAGCTCGACCAGAACGCATGGCCGCTGCCGCCGCTGTTCAAGTGGCTGCAGGAGCACGGCGGCGTCGCCGACGCGGAAATGCACCGCGTGTTCAACTGCGGGATCGGGATGGCCGTGATCGTGTCGGCGGCGGACGCAGACGCGGCGATCGCCGACCTGACGGCCGCCGGCGAACAGGTGTGGAAGATCGGCACCGTGCGTGCGAGCCGTGAAGGCGAGGCGCAGACGGTCGTGGTCTGACGCACCGCAGGCAGGATGCAGCAAGGAAAGCCGCCCGGAGTCGATCCGGGCGGCTTTTTTTTCTGGCGCGGCCTGGCGTAGCGGCACGCCGCCGAAGGAGGAGCGACGATGACCGAAGACGAACGCGCGATTCGCGACCTGGTGGAAACCTGGTTCGTGTCGAGCCGGCGCGGCGATCTGGCGACCGTGCTCGACCTGATCGCCGACGACGCGATTTTCATGGTGGCCGGCAAGCCGCCGTTCGACAAGGCGGCGTTCGCGGCCGCGTCGCGCGACGCGAACGCGGCGACGGGCAACGGGCCGAAGGTCGACGGCCGTTACCGGATCGACGAACTGCGTGTGATGGGCGACTGGGCGTACTTGCGCAATTTCCTCGAGATCGACGTGACGCCGCCGGGGGGGGGGCGACACCGTGCGCCGCTCCGGCCACACGCTGACGATCTTCCGCAAGCGGGATGGCCGCCGGCAGCTCACGCGCGACGCGAATCTCGTGACGCTCGCGCACTGAGCGCGGCCGCGTGAGTGCTTCCGGGCGGCTGGCCGGACCGTATGCGGGGAATCAGGCCGGCAGGCGGTCGTCCAGCACGCGTTCGAGCGTGTCGAGTGCCTGCGCCGTCGAATCCGGCGCGACGCAGTCGACGACGAGCCGCTCCGGCATCGCGCGCAGCCACGTGATCTGCCGTTTGCACAGCTGGCGCGTCGCGAAGATGCCCTTGTCGCGCATGGTCCGGTAGTCGGTGTCGCCGTCGAGGAATTCCCATGCCTGCCGGTAGCCGACGCAGCGCATCGACGGCAGGCCGAGATGCAGATCCTCGCGGCGGCGCAGCCGTTCGACCTCGTCGATGAAGCCCGCGTCGAGCATCGCGTCGAAGCGTTGGGCGATGCGCGCGTGCAGCACCGCGCGGTCCGACGGTTCGAGCGCGACCGGAACGAAGCGGTACGCGGCGGCCTCGTCGTCCGCGCGCCGCGGCGCGGCGAGCAGCACCGACATCGGCTGACCGCTCAACAGGAACACTTCGAGCGCCCGCTGGATCCGCTGCGAATCGTTCGGCGCGAGCCGCGCGGCCGTCGCGGGGTCGACCTGCGCGAGCCGTGCATGCAGGGCGGGCCAGCCGTCGCGCGCGGCGTCGGCGTCGAGCGCCGCGCGCACGGCCGGATCGGCGGTCGGCAGGTCGTTGAGACCCTGCGTCAGCGCCTTGTAGTACAGCATCGTGCCGCCCGCGAGCAGCGGCGTGCGGCCGCGCGCGGCGATCTCGCCGATCAGGCGCAGCGCGTCCGCGCGGAATTCGGCCGCCGAATACGCATCGGCCGGGTCGATGATGTCGATCAGGTGGTGCGGCACGCTCGCGCGCTCGTCGCGCGTCGGTTTCGCGGTGCCGATATCCATGTCGCGGTAGACGAGCGCCGAATCGACGCTGACGATCTCGATCGGACGGCGCGCGGCGAGCGCCAGTGCGGCGGCCGTCTTGCCCGACGCGGTGGGGCCGAGCAGGCAGGCGATCGTCGTTGGCGGGGATTGCAGTGAAGCGCTCATTGCCCGCGCATGAAGAGGCGGTCGAGATCGTTCAGCGTGAGCTGATACCACGTCGGCCGGCCGTGATTGCATTGATCCGCGCGTTCGGTCGCTTCCATCTGGCGCAGCAGCGCGTTCATCTCGTCGAGCGTCAGGCGCCGGTTTGCGCGCACCGCGTGGTGACACGCGAGCGTGCCGAGCAGTTCGTGCTGGCGCTCGGTGAGCACGCGCGAGCCGCCGAACGCGTGCAGGTCGGCGAGCACGGCGCGTGCGAGCGATTGAAGGTCTGCGTCCTTCAGCAGCGCGGGCACCGCGCGGATCGCGAGCGTCGTCGGCGACAGCACCGCGAGGTCGAAGCCGAGCGATTCGAGCGTGTCGCGTTCTTCCTCGACCGTGCCGATCTCGACCGGCGTCGCCGTCATCGATATCGGCAGCAGCAGCGACTGCACGGCGACCGTGCGGTCGGCCAGCGCGTTCTTGAACTGTTCGTACAGGATCCGTTCGTGCGCCGCGTGCATGTCGACGATCACAAGGCCGTGCGCGTTCTGCGCGAGCACGTAGATCCCGTGGATCTGGCCAAGCGCGAAGCCGAGCGGCTGCTCGTCGTGCGCGCCGGCAGCGAGCGGGGTCGCCGTGAAACCCGGCAGCGGCGCGACCGGTGCATCCGCCGCATCGCGCGCGACGATCGTCGCGCCGTCCGGCGTGCCCGCGCCCGTGTCCTTGCGGCCGAACAGCGCGTCGTAGAGGGCGAGCGGCTGCGCGACCGGCAGCGTGCCTTGCGTCATGCGTGCCTGGCGCATCCACGTGTTGCCCGCCGACGATGGCGACGACGGCGACGAGAAACCGCTGCCGCCCGTGCCGGCGGCCGCGCCCTGGCCAAGCGGCGTATTCAGGAACGACGTGGGACCGCCCGGCGCCGGTGAGAGTTGCGCGGCATGGCCACCCGCGGTGGTTTCCGGCGACGCGCCGGCATGGCGCGCGAGTGCGCGCTGCACCGCGTGGAAGACGTACTGGTGGATCGAGCGCGAATCGCGGAAGCGCACTTCGATCTTCGACGGGTGCACGTTCACGTCGACCGCTTCGGGCGGCAGGTCGAGGAACAGCACGTACGACGGGTAGCGGTCGCCGTGCAGCACGTCCTCGTACGCCGCGCGCACCGCGTGCGTGAGCAGCTTGTCGCGCACGAAGCGGCCGTTGACGAAGAAGTATTGCTGGTCCGCGCGGCCGCGGCTCGCGGTCGGCAGGCCCGCGCAGCCGTAGACGGCGAGCGGCCCGGCCTGCTCGTCGAGCGGCAGGTGCGCGGTCGCGAAGCCGTCGCCGAGGATCTTCGCGACGCGCTGCGCGGGCTCGGTCGCGTTCCAGTGCTCGACGGCCTTGCCGTTGTGCAGCACCGAGATCGCGACGTCCGGCCGCGCGAGCGCCGCGCGGCGGATCATTTCGAGGCAGTGGCCGAACTCCGTCTGCTCGCTTTTCAGGAACTTGCGGCGCGCGGGCGTGTTGAAGTACAGCTCGCGCACCTCGATCGTCGTGCCGACCGCGCCGGCGGCCGGCGACAGCGCGCCCGTGGTCGCGTCGATCTTCGTCGCATGCGCGACGTCGGCTGTGCGGCTCGTGATCGACATCTCGGCCACCGACGCGATCGACGCGAGCGCTTCGCCGCGGAACCCGAGCGTCGCGACCGCCTCGAGCTCCTCGAGCGAGCGGATCTTGCTCGTCGCGTGGCGCATCAGCGCGAGCGGCAACTCGCCGGGCGGAATCCCGCAGCCGTCGTCGGTGATCGAGATGCGCTTGACGCCGCCTTCCTCGAGCACGATGCGCAGCGTCGTCGCGCCGGCGTCCATCGCGTTCTCGAGCAGTTCCTTGACGACCGACGCCGGGCGTTCGACGACCTCGCCGGCGGCGATCTGGCTGATCAGCTGGTCGGGCAGGGGCTGGATCGCGCGCAGCGGGCGCGGAGCGGGGGCGGGCACGGCGCCCGCGGCCGTTTCGGTGATGTCGGACATGGCCGAATTATAGCGAGGCGGCGGGCGAGTGCCGGCGCCGTGGTCGGTTACGCTTTTTCACGGAGCCTTAAGGGACTTTCGGTATGATGACTGCGTCTCGCGCACCGCCTTGTCCGGTGGTGCGCTTCCGCATTCTCCGGCCGTTCCGGCCTTTTCGCCTTCGAGGAATCGCATTTGGATACGCTGCTTCATTTCGTCAACCTGGTCCTGCATATCGACGCGTTCCTCGGCGACTTCATCCGGCAATACGGCGCGTGGGTATATCTGGTGTTGTTCCTGATCGTGTTCTGCGAGACGGGGCTCGTCGTGTTGCCGTTCCTGCCCGGCGATTCGCTGCTGTTCATCGGCGGCGCGTTCGCGGCGACGGGCGACATGAATGTCGGCGCGCTGATCGTGCTGCTGCTCGTCGCGGCGATTGCCGGCAACACCGTGAACTACGTGATCGGCCGCTGGATCGGCCCGAAGGTGTTCAATACCCATATCCCGGTGCTCGAGCGCTTCCTTGACCGCGCGGCGCTGGAGAAGACCCACTCGTTCTACGACAACCACGGCGGCAAGACGATCGTGCTCGCGCGCTTCATCCCGGTCGTGCGCACGTTTGCACCGTTCGTGGCCGGCGCGTCGTCGATGAGCTTCGCGCGCTTCCAGCTGTTCAACGTGATCGGCGCGCTGGTCTGGGTGCTGCTGCTGGTGCTGCTCGGCTACTTCTTCGGCAATATCCCGTTCATTCGCCAGTATTTGAACGTGATCGTGCTGGTGGGGATCGGCGCGGCGATCGTGCCGGTCGCGTTCGGCGCGCTGTGGAAGCTGGTGCGCGGGCGGCGCTCGGATAATGCGCCGAAGACGGGCGGGCGCTGAGCCGGCACGGTTTCGTTTCTTCGCAATAAAAGCGTGGCGGCTGTGAGCTGCCACGCTTTTTTTTCGTCCGTGCGGTTCAGGTATTGCGATGCGAGATCGGCGTTTCGGGCGTCGGGTATTGCGCGTCGCGGAACGTCTCGAGGATCACGCGGTTGGTATCGCAGTACACCTGCCAGTAGTTCTCCGGCTGCGTCGACGGGCGCACGAACAACAGCGGGCCTTCCGGCGTGAACTGCAGCACGCCGACGTCCGGCGCCGGCACTTTCATCACGTTCGGGATCAACTGGATCTGCGTCTTCAGGCGGTTGATCGCATCGACCGCGTCGACGCTGTTCGCGATCTTCGCGGTCAGGTCGACGCGGCGATGCGGCGTCGCGCTGTAGTTCGCGATGTTGTCCGAGAAGATCTTGTTGTTGCCGACGATCGTCACGATGTTGTCGGGCGTGATGATCGTCGTGCCGAACAGGCCGAGTTCCTTCACGGTGCCCGTGACGCCGCCCGCGCTGATCACGTCGCCGATCTTGAACGGGCGCAGCACCTGCATGAACACGCCGGCGGCAAAGTGTGCGAGCAGGCCGCCCCAGGCGGTGCCGATCGCGAGGCCGAGGCCCGCGAGCAGCGCGGCGAACGACGTGGTCTGCACGCCGAAGATCTGCAGGATCGCGAGGATCAGCAGGATCGTCAGCAGCACGCTGACGACCGAGGTCAGGTAGTCGGTTAGCGTCGGGTCGACCTTGCCGCTGCGGCGCACGACCTTGCCGAGCAGGCGGGTGGCGATGCGGATCGCCCAGCGGCCGATGAACCACAGGACGATCGCGGCGAGGAGGTTGAGGCCGAAGTCGAGGCCGCGGGTCATCAGGAATTGCTGGGCGGTGGCTAGGTTCGGCATGGGGGCTCCGCGGTTACGTGAATCCGGCAGTTTAAAGGGGAATTTGGTCTGATTGTTACCGGATTTTACAGGCTCGACGGCAATAACTTCCGGATCTGCATTGCGCGACGAAGGGGCGGTATTTTTTTACTGCGGCAGCAGATTCGTTGCGCAAATCGAAAGCATGTATAGAAGCGTTAACAGGTTTAAGCGTAATGAAGTTTTCTTGGATGTAAGCTGGTACAATGCGGCGCCTCGGTAGATTGAGGTGATTTAAAAATTCAGGAGCGTTGGACAAAAGAGTTCACCGCACGCGGGGCGCAAACGATAAAAGTTGAACCGGGGTTGGGTATGGCAGAGCCGCCAAACGGAGATTCCAGGCTGGGCGAAGCATTCGCTATTCAGCGAAGAGTCGTTTATGCATTGTTTTTGCGCGAACTGAAGACTCGGTTCGGCAAGCATCGGCTCGGGTATCTGTGGGTGTTTCTGGAGCCCATCGTTCACATGCTCGTGTTGTTCGCAATCCTCGGATTGATTGCGAAACATACAATGCCCGGTATTTCGTTTCCGGTATTTCTCATCTGCGGCCTGGTGCCGTACTTCATGTTCATCAACATCGCCCTGCGATCGTTGAACGCGCTGGAGGCCAACCTGGGATTGCTGAGCTATCGTCCGGTGCACCCGCTGGACACATTGATCGCGCGTGCGGGTCTCGAATGCATTATCAGCGCTGTCGTACTGGTTGTATTGCTGGTTATTCTCGGGCTCGGCGGGCAGCCGGTTCAGTTGGGTGATATTCCGGAACTCGCCGGAATTTGGGCGGTACTTGCGATACTCGGGCTGGGTATTGGGATCATCTTCATGGTTATCGGTCATGAGTTCCCGGTCAGCGAGAAGGTCATCCCGTTGTTCATGCGTCCCCTTTATTTCACCAGTGCGGTGATGTATCCGCTGACGACCATTCCGGCGGAATACCGTGGCTGGGTGCTGTGGAATCCTCTCGTTCATATTCTCGAGTTATTGCGGCATACGATCGTGCCGGCATACGCGGTCGAAAACGTCGGTCTTGCATATCCGGCGTTCTGCGCACTGGTCGTTCTATTTGCCGGCTTGGCCCTGTACAAGGCCCGTGAACCATCCCTGCTGCGATCATGATCCGACTCGAGAATCTAACCAAATCGTACAAAACCCCGTCCGGTCGACATTACGTATTCAAGGACGTCAATGTCGAAGTGCCATCGGGGAAAAGTATTGGTTTGATCGGACGTAATGGCGCCGGCAAGAGCACGCTGCTCAGCATCATCGGCGGTATCGATCGGCCCGATCGCGGCCGGGTGGTGACGAACAGGCGCATTTCGTGGCCGGTCGGCCTCGCGAACGGATTTCAAAGCAGCATGACGGGACGCGAGAACGTCAAGTTCGTCGCGCGCCTGTACGCGAGCAAGGGCGAACTGGCGGAAAAGGTGCAGTTTGTCGCCGACTTCTGCGAACTCGGCAAGTTCTTCGACATGCCGATCCGCAGCTACTCCACCGGCATGCGAGCGCGATTGGGCTTTGGGTTGTCGATGGCGTTCGACTTCGATTACTACGTGATTGACGAAGTGACGGCGGTCGGTGATGCCGTTTTCAGAAAAAAAAGCGAGGCATTGATGATGGCCAGGCGCGCCGTCAGCCAGTTCATTTTTGTGTCGCATGGCCTCGACGAGGTGAGTCGAGTCTGCGATGTCGGATTGCTGATCGGCAACGGGAAGGTCACGTACTACCCCGACGTGAATGAGGCAATCGAAGTTTACAAGCAAGAAAACAATGTCTGATTGGTTGGGGAAGCTGCGTGGACATCGGCTGCAGGTAGCGCTCGTCGCGGTGCCGCTCGTCCTTTGCGGGTTGTACCTGGGGCTGGTTTCCCGGGATCGCTACGTGAGTGAATCGCAGGTGCTGGTCAAGGACTCCGGGCGTTCCGTCGGCACGGGGCTGAATATCCAGGCACTGCTTGGAGGGGGCGGGGATGCATCGGCGCGCGATGACGCGGTCGTGCTCAAGCAGTACATCGAATCGCCGGACATGCTGGCGAAGGTGGATGCGCGGCTGAACCTGAAGGAAGCGTTCGGCCATGTCGGACTCGACCTGCTCAACCGGCTTTCGCCGCACGCCACGCGCGAGGAAGCGCTGAAGTACTACCTGCGGCGTGTCAGCGTTGACGTAGACGACAAGACGGGGCTTTTGACGATTCGGACACAAGGCTTGTCGCCGGCTTTCGCGCAGACGTTCAATCGAGCGTTGCTGAGCGAAAGCGAAACTTTCCTGAACGAGTTGTCGCATCGCATTTCGCGCAACGACATGCTTTTTGCGCGTGAGGAAATCGACCGCTCGTATGACGAAGTCAAGACGGCACGCGATGCGGTGATCGCATTCGAGAACAAGACCGGCATGCTGGACCCGACGGCGAGTGCCGAAGCTGGCGGGCGCATGGTGGTCGAAATGCAGTCGAAGCAGGCTGAACTCGAAGCGGAATTGCGCAACCTGCAGACGTACATGAATGACGACGCGCCGCCGGTCGTAGCCAAGCGTAACGCGTTATCGGCGCTGGTCGCGCAGATTGCCGTCGAGCGGGCCAAGCTCAGTGCACCGGGCGACGGCAAGATGAACCGTACGGCGGCGCAGTATGCGGAACTCAAGTCCCGTCTCCAGTTCGCGACCGACCTGTACAAGGTATCGCTGTCGACTTTCGAAAAGGCCCGGATCGAATCGGGACACAAGGCAAAGAGCCTGTCCGTGATCGTGACGCCCAACCTCCCGGAAGAGGCCGAGTACCCGCGCAAGCTTCACATCATGATGTCCCTTGTTGTTGGACTGTTGCTGTTGTTCGGCGTCGTGAGACTGGCGCAAGCGATTGTCGAAGATCACCGGACGTAAAACGGATGCGACTGCTGCCGGGATTTCGTATCGGGGTGGCAGCGCGCACGAACTTGAATGGCTGGTACAGAGTCGTTGCCATTGACGGGGTGGCGAATGCAAACAGGCATCGACGAATGCAAATATTGAGATGATCAATCTATCAAGAGGCCGAAAGGCATTGGTTGCCCTGATTTTGGGCGTCGCGAGCACGGCGGGTTGGGCCGGGTTCAACGATGCGCTGTTCGGGCTCTCCGGAACCGACAGCGATAGTGGCTCGACGTCGTCCAAGGCTGCTGCTGACGGCGGACAGCACGGTGGCGCTTCGACTGGTTTCGGGTATAACCCCGCCGACGTAGCGGCCGGGGCGATGATGCTTCAAGGCGTCAAGGTGTCGCGTCAGCAAGGCGGGCCGGGAGGTACGGCTCCGAGTCCGGTCGACGTGAGTGTCGCCCCGCAGGCGCCGAACAGCATGTTCGGCTCTCAATTGTTTGGCGGAACATTCCACAACAGCCGGGGGACGGGATTCAATCCGGGTTATCAGGTCAGCATTGGAGATGCCGTTACGCTGCGGATGTGGGGTGCTTTTGCATTCGACGGCCAGCTGACCGTCGATCCGCAAGGAAATATCTTCGTGCCGAATGTCGGGCCAGTCACGGTCGCGGGTGTCCGGAATGCCGATCTGAACGCGCGTGTGCTGAATGAAGTGCGCAAGGTCTACAAGGCAAACGTGAACGTCTATGCCAGCCTTGACGTCGCGCAACCGGTGAAGGTGTTCGTCACGGGATATGTCAAGCAGCCGGGCATGTATGGCGGCATCGCGTCGGAAAGCATCCTGTCCTACCTCGACAAGGCCGGTGGCGTCGACGTTGACCGGGGCAGCTATGTCGACGTGATGGTCAAGCGCGGCGGGGTGGTGCGCAAGCGCTTCAACCTGTACGACTTCTTGTTGAATGGCGAGATCGATCAGTTGCAACTGGGCGACGGTGACGTGATCGTCGTCGGACCGCGCGAACACGTCTTCACGGTACGAGGCGAGGTCTACAACGCATACGACTTCGAATTCGCCACGCCGGTCATTACGCTGCAGCAGGCGCTTGCAGTCGCGCGTCCGAAACCGGGCGCAACGCATGTCAGTATCGTGCGCCGCCAGGGCACCGAGCGGACCACCGAGTATTACGCCATTTCGAACGCGTCGAACGTGAGGCTCAACGACGGCGATCAGCTCATGGTCACCTCGGATCGCTACGCCGGCACGATTCAGGTGCGTGTCGAGGGGGCCCATTCCGGAGAGCACGCATTGGTGCTCCCGTATGGTTCGACGATGGCGCAGGTGCTGGGCCGGATTCGCGCCAATCCGCTGTCACGGGTGGACGAGGCCCAGTTGTTCCGCAAGTCGGTCGCGGACCGGCAAAAGGAAATGCTGGGTGTCGAACTGCAAAAGCTTCAGGAGGCGGCGTTGTCCGCGCCGTCCGCCACGAGCGAGGAGGCCAATCTGCGCTCGAAGGAAGCCGAGAACATCACGAAGTTTGCTGCGCTCGCGAGCAAGACCGAGTTCAAGGGGCAGGTCGTACTCAACGAGCAGACGATGGGCAACGTGATTCTCGAGGACGGCGATGTCATCAACATCCCCGAAAGAACCAGTGTCGTCATGGTGCATGGAGAGGTGCTTTTCCCGAACGCGGTTGAATGGCAATCGGGCATGACGGCAAGTGACTATGTCGCGCACGTCGGCGGATACACGCAGAAGGCCGACAACAGCAAGATCATCGTGATTCATCAGAACGGCAAGGCCGAACTGGCCGACAGCGGTACGAAGGTCGAGACCGGCGATGAGCTCATGGTGTTGCCGAAGGTGAAGTCGAAGAGTATCGAGATCACGCGCGGGATCACGCAGATCCTGTATCAGATGGCAGTGGCGGCGAAGCTGATCTTCTGGTGATGGTTGCAGCACGTCACATGACGCGTAGAGAGCGCGTCATGTGACACCGAGAGGGCCGCGGGCGGTTCGTTGGCACGAGCGCACCGGCAGATTGCTCCTTCGGGGGCTCGTAAAATAATAGCAACGATAATTATCATGAAAATTCTGACCGTGTTTGGCACGCGGCCGGAGGCGATCAAGATGGCGCCGCTGGTACACGCGCTTAGGGGGATGCCGGGCGTGGATTGTCGCGTATGCGTCACCGCACAGCACCGGCAAATGCTGGATCAGGTACTCGACCTTTTTGAGATAAAGCCGGATTACGACCTGAACCTGATGAAGGCGGGGCAAACGCTTCAGTCGATCACGTGCGACATCGTGAACGAAATCACGCCCGTTCTCGCGTCGTATCGGCCGGACTATATGCTCGTGCATGGCGATACGACGACCACGTTCGCGAGCGCGCTGGCGGCGTTCTATCTGAAGATCAAGGTGGGGCACGTCGAAGCCGGGCTGCGTAGTGGCGACATGTACTCGCCGTGGCCTGAAGAGGGCAATCGGAAGCTGACAGGCCAGCTCGCCGACATTCATTTCGCGCCGACCGAGGCGTCGCGCGAGAACCTCATCGCCGAACGGGTTCGCGACGAGGACATCATCGTGACGGGCAATACCGTGATCGACGCGCTGCTGACGGTTACGCGCAGGCTCGAGCACGATCAGGTCCTGCAGCGCCAGATGCGCGATGCATTTCCGACGCTTGAAGACGGGCGCCGCATGGTGCTCGTTACGGCTCATCGCAGAGAGAACTTCGGAGAAGGAATCCGGAATATCTGTCAGGCGATCCGTCAACTGGCGGCGCACTATGCGGACGTCGATTTCGTCTATCCGGTTCACCTGAATCCGCAGGTCAAGCAGCCGGCAGAGGAAATACTGTCGGGCCTGCCCAACGTCCATCTGCTGAGTCCGCAGGATTATTTGCCCTTCGTCTATCTGATGTCGCGTTCGACGCTGATCCTGACCGATTCGGGAGGGATTCAGGAGGAGGCGCCGTCGCTCGGCAAGCCGGTGCTTGTCATGCGCGACACGACGGAGCGTCCCGAAGCCGTTGCTGCCGGTACGGTTCGACTCGTCGGCTCTCAAAGCGAACGGATCGTCGCAGCCTGTCGCGAGTTGCTTGATGACGCGGAGCGCTACGGGGACATGGCACGCGCACACAATCCGTACGGAGACGGCCGCGCATGCGAGCGCATCGTGCGTCACCTTGCCGGCGAAAGCGACCGCAGCGATTCGAAGTCGTTCTCTTCGATTCAGGGTTCGGTTCGGGCGTTCGCCGGGTAATGCTGCACACGGTAAGTGCGACCAGTCAGCTCTGATTCGTGTGGCATGCCGACCAGGTGCCGCGCCTCCATACCTCATCAAGGACGTTCAGTGAAAAATACCATTCAATCCATATCCGTTATCGGACTCGGATATATCGGTCTTCCGACCGCAGCCGTGCTCGCGTCGCGCAAAATCAAGGTCGTCGGTGTCGACATCGACCAGCATGCCGTCGATACGATCAATCGAGGCGAGATTCATATCGTCGAGCCCGAGCTGGATATCGTCGTGCACGCGGCAGTGAAGGAGGGATGGCTTCGCGCGACAACCCGGCCTGAAGCCGCGGACGCCTTCATGATCGCAGTGCCGACACCGTTTCGCGACGACTACGAACCCGACCTGTCGTATGTCAAGGCCGCCAGCGAGTCGATTGCCCCGGTTCTCAAGAAAGGAGACATCGTCATTCTCGAGTCGACCTCGCCGGTCGGTACGACCGAGCAGATGGTGGAATGGCTGGCGCGCGCTCGCCCGGACCTCGTGTTTCCTGACAAGGACGGGGGCGAGTGCGATGTTTACGTCGCCTATTGCCCCGAGCGGGTCCTTCCCGGGCAGGTCATTCGTGAACTGATCGAAAACGATCGCGTGATCGGTGGCGTCAACCCGCTGTCCGCGGTACGTGCGCAAGAGGTCTACCGCACGTTCGTCAGCGGTCAACTGGTGGTCACGGATGCTCGTACGGCGGAGATGTCGAAGCTGACCGAAAACGCATTTCGTGACGTCAATATCGCGTTTGCCAATGAGCTTTCACTTATTTGCGACAAGCTCGGCATCAATGTGTGGGAATTGGTCAATATCGCGAATCACCATCCGCGCGTCAATATCCTCCAGCCCGGGCCGGGAGTCGGTGGTCACTGCATCGCGGTCGATCCGTGGTTCATCGTCAACAAGACGCCAGACCAGGCGAAGTTGATTCGACAGGCTCGGGAAGTGAACGACTCGAAGCCGCACTGGGTAATCGACAAGGTGCGCGCCGCGGTCGATGGGCTGTGCGAAGCCGGAAAGACCCGGCGCGACATCCGAATTGCGTGCTTCGGTCTTGCCTTCAAGCCGAATATTGATGATCTGCGAGAAAGCCCGTCGCTCGATATCGCGCACAAGCTCTCCGACGCATATCCAGAGCAAATCCTTGTTGTGGAGCCGCATATCGACGCGATTCCGGAGAAGCTCGAGTTCGGTGGGGCGAGACTGATGGATGTGGATAGAGCGCTGGCACGCGCCGATGTCCTCGTCATGCTGGTCGATCACGCTCAATTCAAGGCGATCAAGCCGACTCTGCGCGAAACGCAGCGACTCGTTGATACCAAGGGCATCTGGAGTTGAATTGCGCCTGTCAGTGCTCCGTTCATGAGGCAGGAAAGCAAAGACGAATTTGAAAAGGCAGGGAAGTCGGAATGAGCGTGAAGGTCGATGTCGGTGCGGGTGATGATCGGGGTGAGCTTACTGTTTTGCGACGGGAGCGCGATCGGTATGCCGCGCTAAGCGCGGCACTGCGTGTTGAACGCGCTGCGCAGGACGAACTCGTGTCGCGGCTCGAGGCGGAAATCGCTCGATTGCGCGAGCCTCACGAGGCAGCGTCAAGTAGCGGCGCCGGCCCGGCATCGCGGCACGTCGATAGTACCGCGGCCCTTGCCGGATATCAGCAGACGATCACCGATCTCACGAGCCGATTCGACGGATTGAAGGCATTACGTGAACGGGAGGAGGAGACTTTCCGGCAGTACCGTGCGGACACAGGCGTAACAATCGAAGCGCTTGCGGCCGAACTTTCACAGCATGGCGAGACGATCGGCAGCCTGACGAGTGAGGTCGATGCGGCAAGGGACGTTGCCCGGCAGCAGGAACAATTGCGCGCCGCGGGCATTGCGGTGCTCGAGCAGAAAATTGCAGATCTGGAGTCCGAACGCAGTGCTCGCGCGATCGAGCGACAGGAAATGGGTTCGATGCTTTCCGTGCTGCGCTCGGAAAGCAAGTCGGCGTCCGCCACCCTCGAGAAAATCAAGCTGGATGCGGTTCGCAACAGGATGGCACTCACCGAGGCGAACGCGCAGATTGAACGGTTGCGTCAGCAACTGATCGCTGCAAACCAGCAGGTCACCCGGACGAAGAACACACTGTCGTTTCAGCTGGGGCACGCGCTGATATTCGGCACCAAGTCGTGGAGCGGATTTTTCGCCCTGCCGGGCAAACTGGTGGCGATTCACCGTCTGTCGAAGCAACGCCGTGATGACAGGCAAGCGAGGGGGCTGAAGAGCCCGAACGACCGTCCCATGCTGCAAACGGCGCCGGTTTCAGCGCGTGGAGATGCAGTCGAGCAGGTCGCGGTCGCCGCGCGTGCCAGGCTGCAGGGTCTGCACGATGATGACGGGCAGCAACTCGCCCACCGGATGAAGCAACTCAAGGTTGCGGCCATCATGGACGAATTCACGTTCGGTTCGTACGATCCGGAGTGCAACCTTCTGCAACTGACGCCCGCTCACTGGCAGGCCGAATTGAAGGCATTCAACCCGGACATGCTGTTCATCGAATCCGCGTGGCGCGGAAAAGATGATCTCTGGGGCAGCAAGGTCGGCCACCTCAGTCAGGAAGTCCTCGGTATTGTTCAATGGTGCCGCGATCACAAGATTCCGACGATCTTCTGGAACAAGGAGGATCCGGTACATTTCGAGACGTTTTTGACGACCGCGAAGTTGTTCGATTTCGTCTTTACGACGGATATCGACTGCATCCATCGCTACAAGGCCGCACTCGGCCACGACCGGGTTTATCTGCTGCCGTTTGCCGCTCAACCGCTCGTCAACAATCCCGTCGAGAAGTACGAACGGAAAGACGCGTTCTGTTTTGCCGGCGCCTATTACGTCCGATATCCGGAGCGGACGCGGGACCTGGGGAACTTCATTGTCAATTTGCCCGAGTTTCGACCGCTGGAAATCTACGACAGAAACTACGGTAAAAGCGACGCGAACTACCAGTTTCCGGACGAATACCAACCGTTTGTCGTCGGCAATCTGCCGTACGCGGAGATCGACAAGGCATATAAGGGCTATCGATACGCGATCAACCTCAACTCGATCAAGCAGTCGCAATCGATGTTCGCACGTCGCGTCTATG
The DNA here is from genome assembly GCF_003853415.1 of Burkholderia sp. Bp9142. GTDB lineage: Bacteria > Pseudomonadota > Gammaproteobacteria > Burkholderiales > Burkholderiaceae > Burkholderia. The sequence goes on from NZ_QTPP01000005.1 coordinate 246,806, forward strand.
AACTGCTGGCGTCCAATACGATCACCATCAGCAACTTCTCGCGCGGCGTTCGTCTCATGTTTGGCGATCTGGTCGTGACGAGCGATAGCGGGGCCGAGATTCGGCGACGTCTCGAGGCATTGAACAGCGACGAAGCAGGCGCGCGCAAGCTCCGCCTTGCCGCGCTCCGCAAGGTGATGCTCGAGCATACCTATCAGGATCGACTTGCTTACGTTATCTCGAAGGTCAGCGAAGAGACCTTGCCATCGCTGCTCCCGCAGATCATCGTGATTGCACATGCCAAGGACCAGGCGCAAGCCGACTGCCTGCTGCAAGCATTTGAGCGGCAGCACTATCGGGAAAAAACGCTTGTGCTCGTCGTGCCGGAGCAGTTTGATCCCGCTGGGGTACCAGACGGAGGCACGGTGCGCGTGTTGTCTGCGCTTGAATCGGATACGGTAATGTTGCAGGCCCTGGCGTCGCCCGCCGCCTGGCTTTCCGTGATGGTCGCGGACGATTACTACGGCGCCCATTATCTGACGGATCTCGCGCTTGCGACGCGCTACTCGCAGGCGCGGGCGATCGGCAAGGTTGCCCAGTATGTGTGGTCGGGCAGCAAAGGCCTATCCCTGCTTCGGGAAGAGGCAGCATATACGCCCGTTGCCGAGATCGCTGCGCGGGCCGGTATCACGCGTTTCGATACATTGCCCGCGGTGTCGTTGCGCGACTGGACGAGGGAACTGTATACCGCGCGGTTCGATCACGAATCGTGCTTCGCTGTCGATGAATTCAACTACTGCCGAAGTGGTGTCGCGCTGGATGAGGCGGGGCGCGCGGCCGTTGACGATGTCGTGCTGTCCGATCAAGGACTGACGCTCGACGAAATGGAGCGGCGAGCGGAAGCAGTCGCACCGGAGCAACTGGAGAGCAATGCCCTTCCGCAGTTGCGCGGTAGCGATCTGGCATCGCTGCTGACGAAGGCGCCGGCGAACAGCAGCGTGTCGATGATCGAGCGCGGCGGGTGCCTGCAGGTCGATTCGGCGTTGCCGGATGGCTCGCACGAATATTGGTATGCCGCTCGCGATTTTTCCCCGTCCGATCTGTCGGTCGATAATGGGAAGCTTCAGTTCCACCTTGAAGTTTCGCCGGGTCTGAACGTTCAGATTGTCGTGCTGTTTCTCGACGGTGAAAAAGCGCGGATTGGCCATGTCGTGAAGGCTTCGAATCGCAATCACGATGTCGAGGTGCCGGCGGGCGCCGCGTACTTGCGGATCGGCTTGCGGGTATACGCCGGCGGTTCCGCGCGCGTGCAGTCGTTGCTGCTCGGTCACCGCTCGCTTCTGCCTGCGGATGTGTTTTCTCAAGGCGAACACCTCGTACTGACAAACCACTATCCGTCCTACGACGACCTGTATCGCAATGCGTTCGTGCACAGCCGGGTGCGCGCGTATCGCGCACGTGGCGTGCGATGCGACGTCTTTCGCTTCCGTGACGAACAAACGGTGGAGTATCAGGAGTTCGAGAACGTTGATGTGATGACGGGCGGCGCGGAGGTGCTGGACAGACTGTTGCAGTCGGGGCGATATCGCTCGGTCCTGGTCCACTTCCTCGACGATGCGATGTGGCGCGCGCTGAAGCCTTACGCCGATCGACTGAAGATCGTCGTGTGGGTTCACGGCGCCGACATCCAGCGCTTCGAGCGTCGCGCATTTCTTTATGACGATGACGAGCAACGCTCCGCTGCCGCCTTGAAGAGTGAGCGACGGGCGGAATTCTGGCGGAGTCTGCTGGCGGATCGGCCGTCATCGCTGCACGTCGTCTTCGTTTCGAAGTATCTCGCGACAACCGCGATGGAAGACCTCGGATTGGAACTGCCGCACGCTGCGTACAGCGTCATCCATAATCCGATCGATACCACGCGCTTCGACTATGTCGAGAAGAACGTCGAACTGCGCTGGAAGGTGCTGTCGATTCGGCCGTATGCGTCGAAGGTCTACGCCAACGATCTGAGCGTCGATGCGATTCTTGCGCTGTCTGGCACGCCGGATTTTGACCGGATGCAATTCCACCTCATCGGTGACGGTGCGCTATTCGACGAGACCGTAGCACCGCTGCGCGGATTGTCGAATGTCCTGATCGAGCGACGCTTCCTGACGCAATGCGAAATTGCCGATCTGCACAAGGAGTACGGCGTATTTTTGTGTCCCTCGAGAATGGATACGCAGGGCGTGTCGCGTGACGAAGCGATGGCGTCGGGCCTGGTCCCGGTTACCAATGCGGTTGCGGCCATCCCGGAATTCGTCGACGAAACATGCGGTGTGCTCGCGCCGGCCGAGGATGCGAAGGCACTTGCCAGAGGACTGCTGACGATCACCCGGGACTCGCGGCTGTTTGCAGACATGAGTGCTGGCGCGGCGCGACGCGTGAGACGACAGAGTGCTCACGATGCGGTGATTCGGCGAGAAATGGCGTGCTTTATTGGGGAAACGGAAGCGGCCGGGGCGGGAGAGACACCGGTTTCGCGATGAGTCGAGGTGTTTCATTGCGAATCGTGCATACCCGTGAGCGGTGTGCCTGAAGAGGATGATGGTGCGGGTCGTTGACGACTGGAACCGCGCCGTCACAAGAACTGCTGCGGGGAAAGATGGCTGACCAATACATGGATCGCGTCGTATTGAGCGAGCGGAACTCGATGATCTACTGCGCGGCGAGCGTTGCCGAGAAGACGTCGGTCGAACTCGGTGCGACGATCGCGGGGGGATTGCCGGATGGCACGAATCTGATTCTCCTGATCAGTGGTGATGCACTGACCGAGCAACATGCGACGGAAATCGGATTCGTGCCGACAAAGGGCGGCTATTACCAGTACCTGAAGCCTTCAGTGAACGGCGAGCGACTCTGCCATGCCTTCGATATCCTGCCGGAAGTCACTTCGGTCGGTATCCGGTTGTGGGGCATCGGCGTGCCGCCCGTCGTGCTGGACGACGTTCGCGTGACGGGCGTCGAAGCAGGTGGCTTTCGATTCCTGTCCGCTCGTCCGCGTCGCATCGTCAAGAAATGGGAATCGCTTGCCGTGCAACAGCAACCGCCGGTTGCTGCGAACTTGCTGCTCGCGAAGCATGCATGCGGTACGGCATGCGTCGTGCATTGCAATAAATGGTTCGACTCGATGGATGGGTACGAGCAGCGGACGAAGCGCTCCGAGTTCGGACGCGACGACGTTTATGTCGAACGCGACACCGGAGAACTGATCCCGGCGAGCATTCAACGCGCGCGGCCAGCGATGCTCGAAATTCCGGAATCGATCGACGTGTACTGGTCCGACATCGGCGACAAGTCGCGCAATATGGTGCGAAAGGCCCGCCGGCTCGGTTATGAATTCCGGGCAATCGATCCTGACGAATATGGGCAGGACATTTACGAGATTCGAACGTCGGATCCGATGCGTCAGGGTCGTCCCATTCCCGAGTATTACTACAAGAATCCGCCCGAGCATGTACTGAAGCCGAGTTCCGTCGGTTGCCGGCTGCATACCGAGCGATTCTATGGCGTTTTCAAGGACGATCGGCTGGTCGCGTACATCACGCTTTTCCTCTTTGGTGAGCTTGCGCAGGTCAATCACCTGCTGTGCCATCGAGATCACGCAAGCAGCGGCGCGATGAATCTCAACGTGTTCCACGTCGTGGATGAGCTCATCAAGCATCAGCCTGAGGTCCGCGTCCTCAACTATCTCTACATCGGCCAATCCCAGGGCGGGATCAACCATTTCAAGGAGAGCGTCGGCTTCCGGAATACTGCTTTCATGACATACGACAGCGTGGTCGAGCTGTACGTGCGACATAAGCAGAATCAGTTGCCGAACGACGGCTCGACGGCGCCAGTGGTGCCGTCCTTCAAGACGAAAGCGAAAGACGACCACTGGACGTTCATGCGCGAGCATGTGAGCGGCGACGTTATGCAGGCAATCGAGAGCCGCGTCGGCCGGCGCGTTGCCCGTCTGCCGATGCCTGTCTATCAGGAGTTCGAGCGCTATCTGTCCCGCGGATTGAGCGAGACGGTGATCGACTGGATGGAGGGAAGCTGCTTCGCGGTGCCGTTTCCGGATCGGATTCCCGATGCCGATGACCGACTTTGCAATTACATGCGACGGCGCTTCAAGCTGAGCCCCATATCGAACGACGGTTTCGAAACCGCGTTCAAGGGCAGCGATTTCCGCGTGCTGGGGTATTTCCAGGTCAGTGACGACGACGCTCTGTTCTTCAGAGGCCTGTTGGTGGTCGAAAAATTGACACCCGTGGGAAAGAGCAATGTTCGCGGTCTGACCGAGACGTTCCAGAAATTCGGAAAAGCGGGTTTGCGTCCGGATCCGATTGTGCGCAACAGACCCCAAGGAACGTTTGTGACGCGCGATCGTTTCATGGCGTCTGTTCCTGCGGATGAGTCGACCCTGGATCGCGTCTGCCTTGCCGACGAGTATCAGCCTTTGGCCGACGGATGGCGGCTCGGAAACATCGCAAAGATGTCGTTTCCGTATTCGACGGCGACGGTCGATGTCGAACTGGACAAGACGTTCGCATGGAACTCGGCGCTGCCGAACAACTCGGTACGCATGTGGTACTACTCGCTGATTTATATCGGACGATTGCTGGCGACGTACTGTCAATCCAACGACTTCGCGTCGCTGGATCTGGCGTTGTCATTGACGTCGGACTATCTCGACTACGTAGCCGTTGACGAGCATCGTGCCGGCGTCAACAGCATTGCGTCCGCTGATCACGCTACGGCTGAACGGCTGAAGGTAATGCTGACGCTGCATCAGATTGTCAGGAAATCGAAGGATACCCGAGGCATCGCGCTGTTACCGAGACTGCTCGAGGAAATGCATTACTGCGCCGAATGGCTGACGGAGGAGGCCAATCTCGGTGTTGGCAATCATCAGCTCATGGGCTGCATGTCCCTGATGTTCACCTATTCGCTCTTGTCGAACGAGACCGGTGCGGTATATCTCGAAACGGCGCTGCGCCGTGTGCGCGCTCTGCTGGACGAGTCCTTCGACAAGGACGGGCTGTGTAACGAGAACACGATCGGTTACCACAATTTCAACCTGTCGTTGTACACGAAGATTCACGATGCGCTCGGAAGTCTGGGGATTGCGGCATCGATGCGTGCAGATATCGAACCCGTTCTCGACAATGCGATGCGAGCGCTGCGGCTCGCCATTTTCCCGAACGGAATGATCCCGCCCATCGGCGACTCGCCGCGCTATGACTCGCGTGTCAGCTCCGTCAATGAGTCGTTCTGCTTCTTCGAATCCGGATTCGCGGTCGTCAAGCGCGACGGCTTCTACATGTCATTGATCTGCGGCGGCAGGACGAACTGGCATAAGCACATGGACGACACGGCGATCTACCTGCAGTACAGGGGGGAAGATGTGTTTATCGATGGCGGCAGCTATTCGTACGATCAGCGAGACCCGCATACACGTTGCATCACATCGTCGGCGGGCCATAGCGGCGTGTTTCTTTCCCAGTTCGATGGCTTGCCGCGATACGAACTGATCGCGAAGTATGGACCGGTATCGGGCAGCATCAAGCGGTTCGAGGAAAGCGACGACGGCGTGCGCATCGAGTGCGCGTACTCGGTTCCCGGGTGCTGGACAAGTTTCCGGAGATTCGTGTTCGTCCACTGGATAGGGGAAGTTGTCATTGTGGACACGGTCAGGTCGCCGAATCCCACCGCTGCGGTACAGCGCTTTCTGCTGGCACCGAACGTTTCGGCGCACGCGGAGCAAGGAATCATCCGCCTGCAAGGCGAAACGTTTGAAGGCGCGATCATTCATTCGTCGCAGCATGCGGATTTCTATCGCGGCGAGCAGGATGGAAAGGTGCGAGGTTGGAGTACGTACGACTTCGGTGAAATCTCGCCGACGACGGGTATCGATCTGAGCGGCGGACCGGTTGCCGGAGAGTTCTCGTCGATCGTGGTGTTGAACGGCACTGATCCGGAAGGCTGTTCCGTCAGGGCGCGTGCATTCGCGAACAAATCCGATCCGTTCTTCGCGAATTGATCGGTCGGCACCGACCTTCATGCGGCTTTTCACAGATTTACGGTCTCGGCCTATGAACGATATTTCAAACTGCCATCACTCGCCTGATGGCATTCAGCTATCCGATGCAGGTGTTCAGTTTTCGCTCGACATAGCGGGAGTGCAACGCTTTTCAATTTGCATGGACCTGGTCTGTGGAGCCCAGATCGCGACCAATTGCGCGTTGATTCAGATCGAATTCAGCGAGCCGCCGAATGAAATTGAACGACTCGGGCTCGTACATTCCCATCATGGTTGGTGGTATCGATATGTGCCGACCCGCGCAGGACGCGTGTCCGTCAACTGGGAATTTTCCCAGGCCGCTCCGTTCGCGGGTATCGTTCGCTTCAAGATTGTGACGTGGGGAGCGGGCGACTTCGTACGACTTCACTCGTTCGTCGCACTGACGAGCCCGCTTGCCGAGCAACTGGCGGCTCGGTATGAAAGTGCCCGCGATGCAGCGCGATATCCGCCGAAGGTGTGGGCCAGCATTAGCGAATTTCTGTCTGCGACCGCACTGCCGAGTTGCGCGCATATCGTCCCCGTCAACGATCTGTTGATCGAATTCTTGCTCGTCGATCGGCGCAGCCCGGCGTTATTTTGCTTTCTCCACGGCAATGCACCGCGTTCGGACGTGTTCAAGCTGCCCGTGTTCAGTGGCGTATCGATGATGAACGACGTGAACAGTTCCGTCCTCATCTTCTCCGATCCTGCATTGTTGCTGGATCCTGATTTGACGCTCGCATGGCACGTCGGCACATCGACCACGCCGCTGCAGTATTTGTATGAATTGATCACGGAAAAGGTCCGTTCGGTCCTCGCTCCCGAAAGGCTGGTTTTCTGGGGCGGATCGGGAGGCGGCTTCGCGTCGTTGTATCTGTCGACGAGGTTTGCCGATTCGACCGCCTTCGTATGGAATCCACAGACTTCAATCCTGGCGTTCGAGGAGACGGCGGTGCGGAATTTCGGCCGCGTTTGCTTTGGCACCGAGGATCTCGGGACGCTGCGCGAAAGGCTCGAAAAAGTGGCTGTGGCCGACTTATGGCGGGTCTATCCAAGCGACAGGAACCGCGTGGTCTATTTGCAGAACTTTACCGACTGGCACACCGACTACCATCTAAAGCCGTTCCTGTCGAATTCGAGTTTTCGCGACGTTCGTGGAACCGAGTTCTGGGGATGGCTGGAAGATCGATTTTTCCTTCACCTCGGCAATCTCGCGCAAGGGCACGAACCGCCGCCGAAAGAGGCGATCAATGCATTCCTGGTCAGGCTCGCGCATTCCGGGCCAGACGCGATCGAATCGGTCAGCGTGATCCCGGGCCGAACGGCGAATCATGTCGGCGCGTCGCATGACTCGCGTGTGAATGAAGAAGGGCCGCGAGCCTGAAAACAATGAGCAAGGTGTGGTGCAGCTATGAATGAAGCATGGATCGATCGGGTTGTACTGAACCGCGGGCGGGCGGTGCTGAGCGGTATGTTCACCGTTGAGCGCAAGAGCGCAGTTCGTCTGTCCGCGGTGGTCGGATGGACGCTGCCCGAAAAGAGCAACATGCTTTTCGTGATCACCGGTGAGCATTTGACCGAGGCAAAGGCGGCGGAAATCGGCTTCATCAAGACGTCGTCCGGTTTCTACAGGTATCTGCTGCCGTCGATAAAGGACGGAAAACTCGCATTCGACTTCGATGTGATTCCGGAGGTGACCGGATTCCAGATTCGGCCGTGGAACATGACGACACCTGTTGTACTCGAGGACGTCGTACTGACGAGCGAAGATGCCGTTCCGGCGTTTCCCGGTGCGTCGCGGAGGATCGTGAAGCGGTGGCATGCGCTGACCGCGGACGGCAGCCAGCCACTGTCGGCAAATTTCCTGATTCGCAGGACGAACTGCGGATTCCATTGTGTCGCACACTGCAATCGCTGGTTCGAGTCGATGGACGAGTTCGCGATTCGGGCGCGAAGTGAGGCGTTCGGTCGAGACGATGTGTATGTCGAGACGTACACGGGGGAACTGGTTCCTGCCTCGCTGCAGCGTGCTCAACCTGCCATTCTCGAAATCCCGGCTTCGCTCGACAAGTATCTGAAGTCGATCGGCGACAAGTCGCGAAACATGATCCGGAAAGCCCGGAAGCTCGGTTATGAATTCAGGAACATCGCACCCGAGACGCTGGGCCAGGACATCCATGACATCAGGACTTCCGATCCGATGCGGCAGGGGCGCCCGATCCCCGAGTATTTCCATACGAACCCGCCGCAACACGTACTCGGACAGAATCCGGCGGGATGCGAGATCCATACCGAGAAATTCGTCGGAATTTTTCTTGGTGACCGGTTGGTGTCGTATATCACCGTGTTCCTGTTCGGCGAGCTGGCGCAGGTCAATCACATTCTTTGCCACAAGGCGCATGCGACGAATGGCGTGATGAATCTCAACGTCCTGCACCTGGTCGACGAGTTGATTACGCATCATCCTCATGTGAAGGCGGTGAACTACATGTACATCGCCGGCCACGATAGCGGTATCGACACATTTCGGCGCAGCGTCGGATTTGCGCCTCGCAGCTTCCTGACGTATGACGGTGCGCCAGCGATGTTTGCCGGCCTTCATGCGCAATCCGTGTCCGGCGACGAGCCGAGCGCACGGCAAGCGAGCAAGGGAAAGGAAAAGCTCCGGTTGTCGCAATGGGCGTTCATTCGCGAATCGATCGCGGAGAAGGGCGCACTTGCTCATGTCGCCGGCAGGATCGGGCGTGCAGTCGTCGAGATGCCGAAGCCGGTTCCGGAACAATTCGTCGAGTACATCGGCAAGGGACTGGTGAGGTCTATCGCGGTTCAGCCCGCCGGGACGATCATCGCCGTTCCGTTTCCGGGGCGAGCCGATGTGGAGACCGGCCATGGCGTCACCGACTATCTCAATCGACGTTTCAAAGGGGTCCCGGTTGGAAACGACGGTTTTCGGGCCGGTTTCAAGGGGGGCGAACTGCGTGCGCTCGCGTTTTTCGAAATCACCGACTGGGCTGAACAGTTCTGCAACGGCATCCTGGTGCTCGAGAAGGTAACCGAGGCGCCCGGCACCTCGCCGGAAACCGTCGAGACAACGGACGTTCAGGTCAAGACGGAAGCCGATTTCCTGGCAGCGACGGCAGTCCGCCCATCAAGACTGGAGCGAGTGCGCCTGGTCGATGACTACCAGCCACTTGCCGAGAATTGGCTGAAGGCCGGCATCGCGCAAATGTCGTTCATGACAGGGGCTACGCGCATCGAAGTCAAGGTCGGTACACGGTTCCCGTGGAATCACACGTTTGCACTCAATGCCGACCGGATGTGGTACTACTCGCTCGCCTATGTTGGTCGCCTGCTCGCAACCTGGGCACAACGCAAGGACACGGATGCACGCAAGCTGGCAGTCGACCTGATCTCCAGCTTCATGGATTTCACGGCGATTGCCGAGAATCGGCTTGCAATCGGTCGTATTCCGTCCGCCGACCACTCAGCAAGCGAGCGATTGAAGGTGCTGCTGACCTGCCATCAGGTGCTCGAGGAGGTTGGCGCGTCGACGGCGCTGCGGGTGCGTCTCCTGCGCGAAATTTACCGCTGGGCAGAATGGCTGGCTGACGATGGAAATCTTGGCGTCGGAAACCACAAGCTGATGGGCGCGACATCGCTCATCTATGTCGGTGCGTTACTGGCTGACGGTGAAGGCAGCGGTTACCTGAAGATTGCAGCGGATCGGATTCTGTCGCTTGCAGCGCAGTCGTTCGACAAGGATGGTCTCTGCAATGAGAACACGATCGGCTATCACAATTTCAATTTGTCGCTGTACCGCAAGCTCCGCACCATACTCGCGAACCTCGAGATCGCCGGTGACCTGAGCGACGGCATCGATGCCCTGATCGGAAAAGCCTCCCGTGCACTCGAACTATGCGTGCTTCCCGACGGTAAAATTCCGCCGATAGGCGATTCGCCGCGCTACGATCTCGGATTACCGTCGCGAAACGGAGCATTTTGCTTCTTCGATTCCGGATTCGCCGTGGTGAAGCGTGACGGTTTCTACTTTTCACTGATATGCGGCGGGCGAACGGAATGGCACAAGCAAATGGACGATTCGTCGATCTATCTGCAGTACAACGGGGTTGACGTCATAGTCGACGCCGGGAGCTATTCCTACGATCAGAGTGATCCTTATTCGCGCTGCATTACGTCGACCACTGGCCACAGTGCTATTGTTCCGGCGGCGCTCGACGGCTTGCCGCGACACGAGGTCCAGTCGAAGTTCGGTCCGGTCTCAGGGCGCATCGAGCGGTTTGAAGAGTCGGATGACGGTGTCCGGATTGCTTGCGCCTATACGGTGCCCGGATGTGACGCAGCGCTCAGCCGTTATGTGTTCGTGGGGCAATCGGACGAAATCGTCGTGGTGGACACGTTCGAAGCACCCGATACCGCCGATATCGTGCAACGTTTTCTCCTCGGCCCGGAGATCGAAACGGCGAGCGACGACGAGTGCATTCACCTGAGCGCACAAAAGTTCGCAGGCACCCTTATCCATCGGGGTGCAAATGCCGATATATACAAGGGCCAGTGTGATGACAAGATTCGCGGCTGGACTGCCTTCGAGTTCGGCAAGGTCACGCCGACCACCGGCGTTGACTTGCGCTCGAGAGGTGACGAGAGGGCGTATGCGACGATCATTCGCTTCGGTGGTGGCGGATCGGGTGACGGCTCATCGGCCGCGGTGAACTTCGCAGCGCGCATGGACCCGTTCTTCGAGACGGGCGCCGCGCGATTGCGTGACGACAATTAAAACAAGTACGAGGAAAAATGGATGGCGCGCAGTAAACCGAAGCTTCTGATTCATGGAAGTTGCGTGAGCCGAGACGCCTTTACCGATCGATTTACGCAAGCGGAGCAATATGAGCTCGCGGGCTATCTCGCGCGCAGTTCGCTCGCGACCGCATTTTCGTCGGGGGTGGTCGAGAACGTCGACTTTGACGCGATCGCATCGCCGTTTCAGCGCCGGATGGTTCAATCGGACGTCGAGCACGGATTGGTGGCGGTACTCGCCACTGGAGGATTCGATTTTTTGCTGATGGACCTGATCGACGAACGATTCAGTGTGTTCGTTGATGAGCTCGGTGCGAGCTGTACCGTATCGGGTGAACTGCTGTCGTCGGGATTCGACGTCGGGGTGCGTCGCGGCACGGTGATCAAGCCGTTCACGGATGCGTTCTTCGAGCGGTGGGAGAACGGCTGGCGCCAGCTGGTCGCGTCGTTGAGCGCAAAGGGGCGGCTCGACGCACTGATCGTGAACGAGGTGTACTGGAGCTCGGCCTGCTCCGACGGCACCGATTTCTCGCCGGCGTACTCGCACGACGACGTTGCGCAGGCGAACGCGTTCCTGTCGAGGCAATATGCGCGGATGCGCGAGGACCTCGCCGAGGGACAATTCCTGCATTTCGAGTCGACATTGCTCGTCGGCGCAATCGACCATCAATGGGGAAAGAGTCCGTTTCACTATGTAGGTGGGTATTACACCCACTTGCTCGATCGCCTCGATCGGTATGTGGCGCGGACCGGGGCGGGTGCCGCGGAAACTTCTGACAAGCAGGGGAGCAGCGTGGGTTTCGTAAGGTATGTCCGGGACAAGCTGCGGCTGGCCGGAAGCCGGTTCCGCGAGGAAGACACGACGCCGCCGACGGCTTGGCACAGCGACCGTGTGACGTTGCAGAAGGCGATGCAAGGGCTCGAGGTTTCAGTACGCGCGACGGCGGCGACGCGCATCCGCCTGAGCGCGATCGTCAACGGTGACCTGTCGGGCAACCGCAACCTGCTGCTCGTCGTCGCTGGCAATGATCTTGTCGATGCCGACATGCATGCGATGGGGTACATGAAGTCGTGGGTCGGCTACTTTCGGTATCTCAAGAGCGACATGCGCGAAGAGCGGCTGACGACGGAGATCGCAGTCGACGGCCGGATCACATCGCTCAAGGTGCTGACCTGGAACTTCGATGGCCCCGTCATCCTCTCGGAAGTCAGCTTCGAATCCGGCGGAGCAGTACTCGATAGTCCGGCACTGATCGCGAAACGCAAGGATGGCAGCCAGGCGGTCACCATCACGCGCGAGCCGGCGATCCGCGCGAACCTGCTGCTCAAAAGACACCGTTGTGGCCCGGAATGTATTGTCCATTGCGACAAATGGTTCACGTCAATGGACGCATTCGCATCAAGGCACGACGTCAAGCGTTTTGGCCGGGAGCCGGTATTTGTCGAGGCCGCGAGCGGGGAATTGATGCCTGCCAGCCTCCAGAAGGCCCGCCCCGCATTTCTGACGATTCCCGATACGGTCGAAGCGTATCTGCGGTCGATCGGCGACAAGTCCCGGAACATGATTCAAAAGGCGAATCGCCTCGGATACCGGTTCCATGAAGGTGGCCCTGCAGGCTTCGAACAGGACATTTACGAGATCCGCACGTCGGATCCGATGCGCCAGGGGCGGCCGATTCCCGAGTACTACTATTCGAATCCGCCGATTTACGTGCTGAACCCGAGCGCAGCCGGCTGCGAATATCACACGGAACGATTCTTCGGCATCGTGCACGAAGGGCGTTTGGTTTCATACATTACGCTCTTCATGTTCGGAGAACTCGCACAGATCAACCACATCCTGTGCCACAAGGAGCACGTGAAGAACGGGGTAATGAACCTGAATGTATTTCACGTCGTGAAGCAGTTGATCGAGAAGTATTCGTGGGTCAAGGCGATCAACTATCTGTACGTCGTGGATGACGGGATGGGAATCAACCTGTTCAAGCGCAGCGTCGGATTTCGATCGCAGCGCTTCATCGCGTACGACAGTACGCTGGACGCGATTTCGTATATCGAGACAGAGCGAGAGGACGAGCGGGACTCGGACCCGGACCCGGCTCCGACCGTCCCGCGTGAAAGCCAGAAGCCGCGGGTCAAGCTGAAGAAGTGGGCGTTCGTGCGGGAAGCGGTGCCGCGGGAATCGCTGCCGGCAAAGCTTGATTCTCTCCTTGGTAGACCGTGGGTCGACGTGGCGTATCCGGCCGAGGGCGACTTTGCGAGGTTCTGTTCCGTTGGATTGGTCGAAAGCACGGAAACCCATCCGGTGGGCGCTTGCTTTCTGGTGCCGTTTCCGAGCCGCGCGGCCGAAGGCAGTCATCCGGACGTCGCGCAATATTTAGCCAAACGTTTCAAAGGTAACCCGATCCCGGATGACGGATTCTCGGTGGGATTCCGTGGAGGAAATTTGCGTGCACTCGCCTATTTGAGTATCGAGGAAAATGCGGCAAATCTGTTCGACGGCGTGCTCGTGCTGGAGAAGGTGGCGTGATGCGGCATGGAACCGCTTCGCCGAAGGCCGGCCGTCGGGAGTGCCCTTGAGTATCCGCAAGCATCCGACTATCGCTCTGGTCGCGGACGGCCTGACATCGTCGAGCCTCGTTTTCGATAGTCGCATCGTTCCATTGTCTCCCCGTGGATTTCGCTGGCGGTGGGCGTTTTCGCGCCCGGACTATTTACTGGTCGAGTCGGCCTGGTCAGGGGTTCGTGATCGATGGAAATACAAGATCGCCGCCTATCCTGAACACCCGGAACGGACGAATCATGCGTTGATCCGGCTAGTCGAAGCCGCGAGGCATCGTGGTATTCCGACGGTGTTCTGGAACAAGGAGGATTCGGTTCACTTCGATCGCTTCGTGGACAGTGCGAAGCTGTTCGATCACGTGTTTACGGTCGACGCCAATGCCGTGCCGCGCTACAAGGCAGTGATGGGCGCGCAGGCATCGGTGCACACCTTGATGTTCGCAATCCAGCCCAGGACGCATGGCTTTACCGGCTTCAACTTTAAATTCCGTCGTGCGAACTTCGTCGGCAGCTACAGCAGCGAGAACCACGCGCGGCGCCGTGCGTGGCAGGACACGTTGTTCGGTGCGGCATGCGGGACTGGCCTGGGTCTGACTGTCGTCGACCGCAATTCGGGCCGCAAGGCGTCGCATTATCGCTTTCCGGCGCTTGACGGCCTGGATGTCCAGCATGCACTCCGTCATGAACAAACGGCCCAGATGTATCGCGACTACGTCGTGTCCTTGAACGTGAATACGGTCGAGGACTCGCCGACCATGTTCTCGCGGCGACTGGTCGAGATTGTCGGTTGCGGCGGAATTGCCGTAACAACGCCGGCGAGGTCGGTCGATGCGATGTTCTCGGACTTCTGTCATGTCGTGCGCAGCGGCGACGAGGCGCGCGAGCTATTCGCGCGCCTGCGCAGCGGCCCGTCCAACCGTGATCTTGAGCGCGCACGAGCGGGTGCGGAATACGTGGCGAAGCACCATACATGGCAGCATCGCCTCCGCCAGATTGCCGAGGTGCTGGGGCAGTGAGTACGATCATGCAACGCGTGCGTGACCGTGTGCTGTTGCGCGTGTGGCGGCGATGTGCGGCGCTTGTATGCGAGCGGCCGCCGCGGCGCATACTGGTCCTTGGGGATTCTCACGTTCGCGTGTTCGAGCACGCCTGGTTCGCATTGCGATTGCCGAACGTGCAGTTCGACATCGAATACGTTCCGGGCGCAACGGCAATCGGCATCGATAACCGTCATTCGACGACGTCCGCATTACTACGTTTCACGAACCGGCTCGCGTCTTCACGGCACGATTGGGTGCTGCTCAATCTCGGAGAGGTCGATACCGCCTATTCGCTGTGGAAACTGGTGGAATTCCGATCGTGTCCGATTCCCGTATTGCTTGACGAGGCGGTTCGCAACTATTGCGAGTTCATTGCCGAAGTGGCGGCGGCCCACCGGGTCGCCGTGCTCAGCGCGCCCTTGCCGACGCTGGCGGACCAAGCGGCGCCGCGTGACGAGACGGCTGCTGTCCGTCAACAGGTATCGGCAACCCAGCACGAGCGGACCGGACTGGCGCGTGAATTCAATACTCGTATTGAAGAATTCTGTCGTGCGCACGGTGTCCCGTACCTCGATTCAAGTCCGCACGCGCTTGGCGGCGATGGCTTGGTCAAGCGATCCTGGTGCCATCCCCGCCGGTTCGATCACCACTATGCGCGCCCGCCGTATGCGCGTTGCCTCGTACAACAGTTGCAGGTGCTGTTTGCGATGCCGCTCGCGGGGGTCGAACGTTCCGTGACGCGCGACAGCGTGCGCGGCGGGGCGGAATCATGAGTCGTGCGCCACGCTGGATCGTTCCGATTCAAAGTGTTGGCCTGTGGGCATGGTGCGGCACCACGCCATGGCTCGACGGTATCGTTTCGTGCGGTTTCCCATGGCAGCGATCCGGCATTGCCGGTGTTCTCGGCTGGGGACTGCGTGACAGTGGCCGGCGCGCCCAGGCGTGGGGCCTGCGTGCCGGCGTGGACGTACTGCGTATCGAAGACGGCTTCCTCCGCTCCGTCTCGCTCGGCGTGCTCGGCGATGCCGCCCTGTCGATCGTCATCGACGATCTCGGTATCTACTACGACGCCAGCCGGCCGTCCCGTCTCGAGATGCTCGTGAAGGACGTCGCCGGGCTGGCTGGCGACCGTGCCGATGCATTGCGCAGCGAGGCCGATCGCGCGATGTCCCTGATCGTCCGCCACGGCCTGTCCAAATACAACCACGCGCCCGACTTCGTTCCTCCCGCTGCCTGGCGCGACGACGCGATTCTGGTCATCGACCAGACCCGCGGCGACGTCGCCGTCCGTCTCGGCGGCGCCGACGAATCCTCGTTTCGCGCGATGCTGGCCGCTGCGCTCGCCGAAAACCCGGACAAGCCGGTCTGGATCAAGACGCATCCCGACGTGACGTGCGGCAAGAAGGCCGGCTATCTCGTCGACGCTGCATTCAGCGATTCGCGCGTGCGTCTGCTACCGGCGGACGTGAGTCCGCCTTCGCTGCTGAAGCGGGTCGGCAAGGTCTACGCGGTTTCGTCGCAGATGGGCTTCGAGGCGCTGCTATGCGGCAAGCCGGTCGTGACATTCGGCTTGCCGTGGTACGCCGGATGGGGGCTCACCGACGACCGCCATGCGGACGCACCGATCGTTGCCGCTCGTCGCGGCAGCGCGACGCTGCACCAGCTGTTCGCCGCGGCATACCTGCGCTATTGCCGCTACCTCGATCCTGAAACCGGCAGCCGCGGCACGATCTTCAACGTGATCGCCCATCTCGCGAAGCAACGCCGGCTGAACGAAGTGACGAGAGGCGAGCTCGTGTGCGTCGGGCTGAGCCTGTGGAAGCGCAGCGTGGTCGCACCGTTTCTGCGGCACGGCGGCGCGCGCGTGCGTTTCGTCGACTCGCCGGCGGCGTTGCGGCGTCTGCCGCCTGATGCGTCGCGTCGCGTCGTGCTATGGGGCGCCCGCCGTCCCGATGTCGCTGTCGTCGCGCAGGAACTGGGTTTGCCCGTGCTTCGCATGGAGGACGGGTTCATCCGCTCCGTCGGTCTCGGCTCGAACCTGATCGCACCGCTTTCGCTCGTGATCGACGATCTCGGCATCTATTTCGATCCGCGCACGCCGTCCCGGCTGGAGGCAATCCTCGAGCGAGGCGGCTTCGACGATGCGGAACTCGCAGAGGCCCGCACCGTGCGCGCGGCACTGGTCGACGCGCGCATCGGCAAGTACAACGTCGGCAACGGCGGCGTCGTGTTGCCGTCGCCCCGTCCGGCGAACGTGATTCTGGTCCCCGGGCAGGTCGAGGATGATGCATCGATCCGGACCGGCTCGCCGTGGATCTCCACGAATCTCGGTTTGCTGTCGAGCGTGCGGGCCGCCCATCCCGATGCGTTCATCGTCTTCAAGCCGCATCCCGACGTCGTCAGCGGTAATCGCGCGGGCGCGGTTCCGCTGCATGAAGCGCACAGGCTTGCTGATGCCGTGGCGCCTGAATCCGACGTGATCGCCTGCGTCGAGCAGGCCGACGAAGTGCATACGATGACGTCGTTGACCGGCTTCGAGGCGCTGCTGCGCGGCAAGCGGGTCGTCTGCTACGGTGCGCCGTTTTATGCAGGCTGGGGGCTCACGCACGACATCTTCGCGAGCGCATCGCCAGGCGCCGGGCACATGCCGATCGCCGGCGATCGGCCGGATACCCATCCGGTGTGGTCGCGCCGCCGCCGCCGGCTGACGCTTGACGAGCTGATTGCCGGGACGCTGCTGCGCTATCCGCGTTATGTGCATCCGGTTTCCCGCGCCGTGATCGACGCGCGACACGCAATCACATTGCTGCACGCGCAGCGTCAGTCGACGGGGCAGGGCAAGCTGAAGCGCAATCGGCTGAAGCAGCAGTCCGGGAAAGTCAAGATGTGGGCGCTGACGACTTACTCGGAATACCGGATTTCGGCGCGCAAAAAGCTTTACATGTCGCTGCAGCGCTGGCTCGCGAAGCTTTAGCCGGCGGTCAAAGGGAAATGGTGCTGACGGCGTCCGGTAACGCAATTCTGCTATAGCGTTTTTCGGACAGCCGAGGTTGTATCGTTATCTCGTAAAACGATACAATCGTTCACCTATAAATCCGGGGCCAAAAAATCGGGGTAGGGGTGGTGGTTTAACTGCCGGCGCATTCGGCGTTCATTTCGTGTGTGTGCGTAAAAATATTGAAAAATGATAAATCATATTAATAATGCGACGCTCTTTTCTGATTCTGCAGGGCACGGCATCGCCGTTCTTTAGCCGATTGGCTGCTGCGTTGCGGAGTCGCGGCCATTGCATTCGCAGGATTAATTTCTGTGGAGGAGACCTGGTCTATTCCGGAAATGGTGCTGCGAACGATTACACCGCGCATCCGGACGAGCTTGCCGCGTGGTATGCGACAACGCTGCGAACCGGCGATGTGACGGATGTGATCCTGTTCGGCGACTGCCGGGCCATTCACCGGCCCGTGCATCCTGTCGCCCGCGATCAGGGTGTCGCCGTGCAGGTATTCGAGGAAGGGTACGTGCGTCCGCACTGGCTGACACTCGAGCGTCATGGCGTCAATGGCCGTTCATTGCTGCCGCGCGATCCGGCGTGGTATCTGGATCAGCGCAGCGTAACGCCTCCGCGCGATCTGGGACACGCCACCGGATATCGACTGGCCGTCCGTGCATATCACGACATGCGCTATCGTGCGGCCAATACACTGTATCGGTCCCGTTTTCCGAATTATCGCAGCCATCGTCCGCGCAACGGCTTTGTCGAATACGCGGGACTGGCGACGCGCGCGTTGAAACAACCGATATTCGATCGCGAGTCCGAGCGCGTGACGCAGCGCCTGCTTGCCGGCCGACCCTATTATCTGTTTCCGCTCCAGGTCAATGCGGACGCGCAGATCGTCCATCATTCGCCATTCGGCAGCGTGCGCGCATCGATCGACGCCGTATTGCAATCATTCGCGCAGCACGCACCCGGCGGGCACGACCTGCTTGTCAAGAACCATCCACTGGATACGGGCGTGTTCGATTATCGCGGCCACATCCGGCAGCTGGCGCGCGCACTCGGGATCACCGATCGCGTGGCGTTCATCGACGCCGGCCATCTGCCGACGCTGCTCGACCACACGCGCGGCGTGGTGCTGGTCAACAGTACCACCGGGATGTCGGCGCTTTACCACCATTGCCCGCTGATCGCATTGGGCGTGGCGATCTACGACATGCCGGGACTGACTTGGCAGGGCGGACTCGACAGCTTCTGGGCGCATGCCGAGCGGCCCGACGAAGGCCTGTTCCACGCCTTTCTGGATTATGTGATTCATCACACGCAGATCAACGGGGACTTCTATACGGATACCGGCATCGACATGGCCGTGGAAGGCGCCGTGCGACGACTGGAGGCAACCCAGGTGGAGGTCAGTCATGCGTTCGCCTGAACCACGTCATGTCGTGATCACCGGCGCGACGGCCGGACTCGGGCGCGCGCTGGCGCTGGCCTATGCCGGGCCCGGCGTCGTTGTCGGGTTGATCGGCCGCGACGCCACGCGCCTCGACGAGGTGGCGGCGGCCTGCCGCGCGCGTGGCGCGACGGTCGAACGCGGTCGTGTCGACGTGTGCGATGCCGAAGCGCTGCGCGCGTGGCTGGATGCGTTCGACGACGCGCATCCGATCGATTTGCTGATTGCGAACGCGGGCGTTGCGAGTACGCTCGCGCATGCCGACGACTGGGAGGAACTCGAGCGCACGACCGTCGTGGTCGATACGAATCTGTACGGTGCGCTGCACGCGGTGCTGCCGGTGATCGCTCGCATGCGCGGGCGTCGTCGGGGTCACGTTGCAATGGTCAGTTCGCTCGCGGCGTTGCGCGGAATGGCGATTTCGCCCGCGTACTGCGCGAGCAAGGCGGCGGTCAAGGCCTATGGCGATTCCGTGCGGCCGCTGCTGGCACGCGACGGCATCCGGATGTCGATCGTATTGCCCGGATTCGTGAAGACCGCGATGAGCGACGTCTTTCCCGGCGACAAGCCGTTCATGTGGTCGGCCGATCGCGCCGCGCGGCATATTCGCCGCAGACTGCACGCGGGCCGGGCGGAAATCGCGTTTCCGGGCACGCTCGCGCTCGGGATGCGGCTGTTGACGCTGTTGCCGGCGCTGTTCGCCGATGCGATTCTCGGCAAGCTGTCGTACCTGCCGCGCGAGGGCCGCTAGCATGTCCGGCACGCTGGTACTCGTCTTTGCGATGGCATTGGCCGCGTCGTTCGGCCTCGATGCCGTTGCGGTACCGCGTGCGCCGTTGCGCAGGCCCTTGCGTGCCGTGCTTCTGCATGCGCTGGCCGTGTCGTTCGTGGGAGCATGCGTGCTGGCCGTCACGGCGCGGCCGGTGTTTTCCGCCGGCATCGCGGCGGCGCTGGTCGCGCTGGTGGCCGTCATCAGCAACGCGAAGTTCGAATCGCTGCGCGAACCATTCGTCTTCACCGATCTCAGCCTGTTCAGCCAGTTGTTTGCCCATCCGCGTCTCTATCTGCCGTTCCTGAGCGTCGGCAAGGTCGTCGCGATTGCGGCCGGTGTCGCGCTGCTCGTCGCAGGCTGCCTGCTCGACCATGCGGATGCGCCGCCGCGCGCAGTCGCCGCCGCCGCCGCGCTCGTCTGTCTGCTGATCGGGGCGCGAGTGGCGGCACGCTTGCCGTTGACGCTCGAAGCGGCGGCGGATCAGCATCGACTGGGCTTCTTCGCGGTGTTCGTCGCGTATTTGCTCAATGGCCTGCGGCCTGCCACGCTGAAGATGTTCGACGCAGCGGTCGCCATGAGCCAGTTCGCGTCCGGCTCGCCGTCGCGCAGGCCTGACGTTATCGTGATTCAGAGCGAGTCGTTCTTCGATATCCGGCGGGCGACGTCCGCGGTGGCGCCGTCACTGCTGTCCGCGTTCGATCGTGCGCGCCGCGAAGCAATCGCGCACGGCAAGCTGACCGTTCCTGCATGGGGCGCGAATACGATGCGTACGGAGTTTGCCGTCCTCACGGGTATGGCGGCCGATCGCCTCGGATACGCGCGCTTCTATCCGTATGCCTTTCTGCGCAAGGTGTGCCCGTCGCTTGCCGGGTGGTTCCGGCGCGGCGGCTACAGGACGCTTGCGGTGCATCCGTACCACGCGGATTTCTTCGGGCGCGATCGCGTGTTTCCGCTGATGCACTTCGATGCATTCATGGACATCCGCAGCTTCGACGGTCGTCCGCGCGTCGGCCAGTATGTGGCGGACGCAGCCGTCGCCGACGCGATCATCGACGTGCTGGACGCACCTCGCGAGCACCCCGCGTTCATCTTCGCGATGACGATGGAGAACCATGGGCCGCTTCATCTGGAGGCGGTGGCCGCTGGCGAAGCAGCCCGCTACCATTCGCTCGGCGACGACGACGCATGGCACGACCTGACTGCCTACCTGCGCCACCTGGATAACGCGAACCGGATGATCGAGCGACTGCTCGACCATCTGAGGCAAAGCGACCGCGAGACGATCGTCTGCTTCTACGGTGATCACGTACCGGCCTTGCGGTGTGTGTTTGACCAGCTCGGTGTCCTACCCGATCGCAGCGATTATTTCGTCTGGAAGAATGATGCGAGCGCCGATGGCAGCGCACAGGATATCCGGGCAGAAGAACTGGGCCGAATGCTGACGTCGGCCGTTACCCATTCGAATGAGTCGCGCGCGCGTGATCGCGATGCGCTGGCCAAAGCAGAAAGAGCATGAACAAGCAAATAGCGATCATCGGGATGGCGTGCCGGTTCCCCGGTGGAGTCGAGAGTCCCGATGACTTCTGGCAACTGCTCCGCGACGAACGCGATGCCGTAACGGCCATTCCGCCGGACCGTTTCGGCACGGCGTTCTACCAGCACCCGTCGAAACGGGAGCCGGGAAAGAGCTATACGTTCGCAGCGGGCGTCGTCGACGACGTCGCGGGCTTCGACGCCGAATTCTTCGGCATCTCGCCGCGCGAGGCGGCGCAAATGGATCCGCAGCAACGGTTGCTGCTCGAGCTCGCATGGGAGGCGTTCGAAGACGCCGGCGTGCGTCCTGCCGCGATGCGCGGACGCGACTGCGGTGTGTTCGTCGGTGTGGCGGGCATGGATTACGGCAACCGCAATATGGACGACATGAACACGATCGATCCGTATTCGGCAACCGGCAACACGCTCAGCATTGCCTCGAACCGCGTGTCCTACCTGTTCGACTTGCGCGGCCCGAGCATGTCGGTCGACACCGCATGTTCGTCGTCGCTCGTTGCGCTGCATCAGGCGGTCCGGGCGCTGCAGTCGGGCGAGACCGCGATGGCGCTGGCCGGTGGCGTGAACCTGCTGCTGCACCCGTTTGGGTTCGTCAGTTTCTCGAAGGCGTCGATGCTGTCGCCGCGCGGCCGCTGCCGCGCGTTCGACGCGACGGGCGACGGCTACGTGCGCGCCGAAGGCGGCGCGTTCGTGCTGCTCAAGCCGCTCGACCAGGCGCTGGCTGACGGCGACACGATCCACGCGGTCATCGCCGGATCGGGCGTAAATTCGGACGGCCATTCGCATGGCGGCATCAACGTGCCGGCGGCGGCGACGCAGGCAGACCTGCTGCGCACCGTGTATCGACGCGCAGGCGTGGACCCGCGCACGCTGGCGTATCTCGAGGCGCATGGCACGGGCACCGCGGTCGGCGATCCGATCGAGGCACGTGCGTTGATCGACGCGGTATCGGGCGGCAGGCCCGGGTCCGATCCGCTCCTGATCGGGTCGGTCAAGACCAATATCGGCCACCTGGAAACGGCATCGGGCATGGCGGGCCTGTTGAAGGCGGTGCTGTGCCTGAAGCACCGCGCGGTGCCGCGTTCGCTGCATTTCGACACGCCGAATCCGGGCATCGATTTCGAAGGCGGCCGCTTGCGCGTGGTCGATCGGTTCACGCCGCTCGAGCGCGGTGATGCACCGCTGACGATCGGCATCAATTCGTTCGGCTTCGGTGGCACGAACGCACACGTCGTCATCACCGAAGCGGTGGCAGCGGCGCCCGCCGCGCAATCGGCGGCACGGATCGATGCACCGCTGCCGCCGCTGGTCCTGACCGCACGCTCGCCGGCCGCGCTGGAAGCCGTTGCCGCGCGTCATCTCGCGCGCCTGCAGTCGGGCGCCGATTGGACCGCGCTCGCGGCGGCCGCCGCACGGCGCCGCCAGTGGCTCGAGCATCGCGCGGTCGTCGCACCGGCCGATCGGGCAGAGGGGCTTGCAGCACTCACGGCACTTGCCGAGCCGTCCGAGCACGGTTTGCCGGCGTGCGCCGTGCAAGGGCTGGCCGTTGAAGGCGACGCGCCCGTCGCCTTCGTCTACGCGGGCAACGGCTGTCAATGGGCCGGGATGGGCAAGCGGCTCTATGCCGAGGATGCCGTGTTTCGCGCGGCACTCGACGAAGTCGATGTGCTCTGGCGGGCGGACGGCAACGCATCGCTCATCGAAGTCATGTGCGAAGGTGTCGACGCCGCTTGGCTCGCCGCGACCGAGAACGCGCAACCGCTGTTGTTCGCCATGCAGGTTGGCATCACCCGCGTACTGACCGCGCGCGGTATCCGCTTCGATGCAGCGGTCGGCCACAGTGTCGGCGAGATCGCCGCGGCCTGGGCGTCGGGCGCGCTCACGCTCGCCGAGGCCGTGCGCGTGATCCGGATCCGCAGCGGCGCACAGGGCCTGACGCGCGGCGCGGGCAGGATGGCGGCGGCCGGCATTGGCGAAGCCGTGGCGCGCGACTGGATCGCGCGTCTCGATCTCGCGGCTGTCATTGAAATCGCGGGCACCAACAGCCCCGACGCGGTGACGCTCGCGGGCTCGCAAGTCGCGCTCGAGGCGATCGGTACGGCGCTGACGGGCGCCGGCCATTTCTACCAGATGCTCGACCTCGATTATGCGTTCCACAGCAGCCGCATGGATGCGATCGAACCGGTCGTGCGCGACGGGCTGGCCGATCTCGCGCCGCGCGATACGCAGACACGATTCGTGTCGACGGTGACCGGCGACACGCTGCCGGGTACCGCGCTCGATGCGGGTTACTGGTGGCGCAACATCCGCGAGCCGGTCCGTTTCGGCGACGCAATTGCCCGCCTGTCGGACGATCGTGTGCGCATGTTCGTCGAGATCGCGCCGCACTCGATCCTGCGCACCTACGTGAAGCAGACGCTTGCGTCGCGCAACGCACCGGGTGTCGTCGTGCCGACGCTCAAGCGTCAGCACGATAGTGCGGAAATGCTCGCCCATGCGATCCTGTCAGCGGTGGCGCAAGGCGCGCGCGTCGATCTCGATCGACTCGTTCCCGATGCGCCGCATGCCGCGCTGCCGACCTATCCGTGGCAGCGCGAGCGTTACTGGCTCGTGCCGAGCGTCGAAGGGTACGGGCTCGTGAACCGGCGCGTCGATCATCCGCTGCTCGGCTATCGCCTGCACGAGCATGCGTTCGCCTGGGAGAACCAGCTCGATCCGCAGCGCGTGCCGATGCTCGCCGATCACGTCGTCGACGGCGGCGTCGCGTTTCCGGGCGCCGGTTACGTCGAAATGGCGCTCGCGGCGGCGCGCACGTTCTTCGGCACATCGGATGTGGCCATCGAGAATGTCGAGATTCGCATGCCGGTCGTGTTCCAGCCGCAGCACGCGAAGCTGTTCCGGTTCGCGATCGACGTGCGCACCGCGTCGTTTAGGATCGAGACGCGTGACCGGATGTCGGAAGGCCCATGGAATCTGAACGTGACGGGGCGCCTGCTCGAAAGCGGCAATACGCTCGACGCGGACAGCACGCCGGATGCGTCGATCATCGCCCACCTGCAGTCTCGTCCGGCACTGTCCGGCGACACACTGTATGCGGGCACGACGGCGATCGGTCTGAGTTACGGACCGGCGTTCCGGTGGGTGCGGTCGCTGTGCGTGTCGGGCGACGACGCGCTGGCCGAGCTCGAGGTACCGTCGGTCCTTGCCGGCACGCGTGCGCGGTCGGACTATCTGCTGCATCCCGCGCTGATGGACAGCGGCTTCCATCCGCTGTTCGCGGTGCTGGGGCGGGCCGGCGCCGCGCCGGGCGATGCGCATGCGGCGTTCGTTCCGGTCCAGATCGGCCGCGTCGATTTCCTGAGCGGCGAATCGGTTCGTCGCGTGCTGGCGCGCATTCACCGTCGCAGCCCGCATTCGGTCGTCGCATCGTTCGAATTCATCGATGCGCACGGCCAGATCGTTGCGCGTCTTTCCGCGTGCCGCTTCCGTCGCGTCGATCTCGCGGGGCGCCGTCACGGCGCGCCGGCGCGCTTTGTCTACGTGCTCGAAGCGAGGCCGCTGCCGGCCGGCTACACGGCAGCCGCGCTGCCACAGCCGGGCGCGCTCGTCGAGCGTGCGAACGCGCATGTCGCGGCGCGCGAGGACCTCGCGCGCCGCACGCAGCATCTGACAGAATTGCTGCCGCTGCTCGACGTGCTTGCCGGTCTGCACGCGCTCGAAGCGCTGGATGCGCTTGGCGCATTCGCGCAGCCGGCGCTGCCGACGGACATGCATCCGCAACAGATCGCGCGACTGACGGAGATCGTCGTCGAGGACGGGCTGGCGCGCCTCGAAGGCGATCGTCTGGTTCGCGATGCCGAAGCCTGCGCGGCGATGCCCGCGCGTGACGCGCTGTGGCGCGACGTGTTGGCCGCATCGCCCGCCCATGTCGCGGAACTGACGTTGCTGGCGCACGCCGGTGCGGCGCTGCCGCGCGTGCTGCGCGACGCGGTGCCCGCGGGCGGGCTGCTGTCGTCGACAGGGCGCAGTCTGGTCGAGCAGTTCTTCGATGCGTCACCGACGTGGGCACATGCACGCGCGCTGCTCGCCGCTTGCGTGACGCAGGCTGTCGCAATGTGGCCGGGCACACGTCGCTTGCGTGTACTCGAGATCGGCACCGCGAATGGCGACGTGCTGCAACCGCTCGACGTGGACGTGCCGGCCGGCCGCTGCGAATACGTGCTGGCGGGCACGCAGCAGCAGCTCGCGGGATTCGATACGGAAGCGCACGCCCAGGTGCAGACGCTGACGTTCGCGACCGACGCGCCGCTGTTCGCGCGATGTCGCGATACGACGCCGTTCGACGTCGTGATCGTCAACCGGATGCTGGGCGACCACCCGGATTCGCTCGCCGCGCTGACGGCGATCGCCGAACGGCTCGCGCCGGGCGGGCTCGTCGTCATCGCCGATGCGCGACGCAGCCGCTTCTCCGACATCGTGTTCGGCACGGCGGGTGGCGAAGGTGCCGCCGGCGCGTACGGCGCGCTGGCGCCCGCCGCGATCGTTTCGATGTGCGAACGCGCCGGACTGGTCGATGTGGTGCGCGATACCGAGCAAGGCCTCGATCTCGAAGGCGTGCCGACGTTCGTCGTCGCGCGCAAGCCGGCTGCCGGCGCGCAAACGGCAGTCGCATCGCGGGACGATGATCGAGCGCGTCGCATGGCGGAGCGTGACGGTGCGCGCTGGCTGATCGTGCAGGACGATGATGACGCGTTCGGCATCGCGGTGGCGGGTGAACTCGGGCGGCTGGGGTGCCGCGTCGAATCGGCATCGGTGCGTGACGCCGCGGCATGGTCGGCGCGCCAGCCGGCCGGGCATCCGGCGCATGTCGTGTTCGTTGCGCCGCTTGCATCGCTGGACACGGCCGACGGTGCGGCCGTGATGCGCGCGCAGCAAGGCGGCGCGCTCGCGCTGGCATCGCTCGTGCGCGACCTCGATGCGGCCGGTGCCACGGAGCGCGGGCGGCTGTGCATCGTGACGCGCGGCGGTGCGCCGTTCGCGACCGGTGCATCGTTACATCCGGAGCATGGAACGTTGTGGGGCCTCGGCCGTGTGATTGCGAACGAATATCCGGCGCTGCCGATTCGTTTGGTCGACGTCGATCAGGCCGTCGAACAACCGGCACTGCAGCTTGCGATGGCGCTCGTGGACGACGATGGCGAGGAAGAAGTGCTGCTTGCGCCGCAGGGTCGCTACGTACCGCGCATGCTGCCGGCCGCGCAGGCGGCGCAGCGTGACGGCACGCCAAGCGCATCGGACCATCCGGGCGCGCGGCTCGCATTCGACATGCCGGGGTCGTTGCGTAACCTCGAATGGTTCGCGATGCCGGCACGCGCTCTCGGTGCTGGCGAAATCGAGATCGAGCCGATGGCGACGGGGCTCAATTTCCGCGACGTGATGTACGCGATGGGACTGCTGTCCGACGAGGCCGTCGAAACGGGCTTCGCGGGCGCGACGATCGGCATGGAAATGTCGGGGCGGGTCGCCCGGGTCGGCCCGGACGTCGACGGCTTTGCACCGGGCGACGCGGTGCTGGGTTTCGCGCCGGCCTCGTTCGCGAAGCGCGTGGTCACGCGCGCAACCGCGATCGCACGCAAGCCCGACGCGATGTCGTTCGAGGAGGCTGCCACCGTCCCGACGACGTTCTTCACCGCGTACTACGCACTGTGCGAACTGGCGCGGCTGCGACGCGGCGAGCGCGTGCTGATACACGGCGGCGCGGGCGGGGTCGGCATCGCGGCGATCCAGATCGCGCGGCATCTTGGCGCGGAAGTCTTCGCCACTGCCGGCAGCGACGAAAAGCGCGAGTTCATTCGCCTGCTCGGTGTCGATCGCGTGTTCGATTCGCGCAGCCTTGCGTTCGCCGACGAGATTCTCGCGCGCACGAACGGCGCAGGCGTCGACATCGTGCTCAACTCGCTCGCCGGCGAAGCGATGGTGCGCAGCATCGATACGCTGCGTCCGTTCGGCCGCTTCCTCGAACTCGGCAAGCGCGATTTCTACGAGAACAGCCGGATCGGCCTGCGGCCGTTCCGCAACAACATCAGCTATTTCGGCATCGATGCAGATCAACTGATGGGCGTGCTGCCGTCGCTGACGACACGATTGTTCGAGGAAGTGATGGGGCTGTTCTCGGACGGCGTGCTGCATCCGTTGCCATACCGCGCGTTCCCGGCTGCGCGTGCGGAGGAAGCGTTCCGCTACATGCAGCAGGCGCGCCAGATCGGCAAGGTGCTGGTCACCTATCCGTCCGGCACGCCGGTACCGGCGCGTGGCGTTTCCTTGCCGACGCTGCGGCTCGACCCGCATGCCGCGTACCTGATCGTTGGCGGCACGGGCGGGCTGGGATTCGCGACCGCACGCTGGATGATCGAGCGCGGCGCGCGGCACCTGACGCTCGCGAGCCGCGGCGGCGTACTGGGTGCCGCGATGCAGGCGGAAGCCGATCGCTGGCGCGACGCGCTCGGCGCCGACGTGTCGGTCGCGCGATGCGACGTAACCGACGGCAGGGCGCTCGACGGCCTCATCGGCGAGATCGAGCGTCGCGGGATGCCGCTCAAGGGTGTGCTGCATTCGGCGATGCGGATCGACGACGGACTGCTGCGCAACGTCGACGACGCGCGTTTCGCGGCCGTGCTCGAACCGAAGGTGGCGGGCGCATGGAACCTGCATCGCGCGACGCAGCGTTGCGCGCTCGATTTCTTCGTCATGTACTCGTCGGCGACGACCTGTCTCGGCAACCCGGGGCAGGGTGCGTATGTCGCCGCCAACGGTTTCCTCGAGGCGCTGGTCGCGCATCGCCGCGCGGCCGGCCAGCCGGCCATGTTCATGGCATGGGGGCCGATCGAGGACGTCGGTTTCCTGGCGCGCAACGCCGGCACACGCGAGGCGCTGCAGTCGCGTATCGGCGGTGCGTCGATCACCTCGAACGAGGCGATGGCCGCGCTCGAACGCGCGCTTGCGCAAGGGGGCGCCGGCGAAGCCGTCGTACGTCTCGACTGGGGCGCCATCTCGCGCGGCATGCCGGCCGCACACGCGCGGCGTTACGCGGCGTTGCAGGCGGGCGGCGCGCTCGAGACGTCGAGCGAGGACCGCGTGTTGCTGGAGCAATTGCGTGCGTTGCCGCCTGCCGACGCCGTGGCACTCGTCGAGACGGCACTGCGCGGCCAGATCGCGCGGATTCTGCACATGTCGCCGGAGCGCGTCGATGCCGGTCGGTCAGTCCTCGATCTCGGGATGGATTCGCTGATGGGCATGGAGCTCGGCATGGCCGTCGAGGAGGCTTTCGGCGTCAAGCTGTCGATCATGGCGATCGCGGAAGGCGCGACGGTGCATACGCTGGCCGAGCGGATCGTCGAGTTGCTCGATACGCGGAACGGCGACGACCCGGTCACGGCAGCGGACGAGCTGGCGCAAGCGCTGGTCGCGCGGCATGCACTGGGTGATGAAGCGCGGGCCCGGCTCGAGCGGGGTTCAAATTGAACGAGCCAGGGAGCGAAAGCGTGCCGGTCGACGCGGAGCGTGCTCGGATCAAGCTGCCCCCGGGCTGGCAGGCGAGCGAGGGCACGCTTGCGCGGCCGCTCGCGTTGGCGGGACATGGTCTGCATACCGGTCGGCAAGTGCAGGTGCGGGTTCAGCCGATGACGCCGGCGGGCGGCCGGCACGGGATCGTGTTTCGAAGGATGCGCAACGGACGCGAGCTCGGTGTGCTCGAGGTCGATCCCGCCCTGCGCCGCGCACAGCCGCTTTGCACGATGCTGCGCAATGCCGACGGCGTCGGCGTCCGCACGATCGAGCATCTGCTCGCGTCTCTGCTGGCGTGTGAGATCGATCATGCGATCGTCGAACTCGATGCGGAGGAAGTGCCGATTCTCGACGGCAGCGCAGCGCCCTGGGTCGACGCGATCCGCGCATGCGGCCGTCTCGCGCTCGACGCGCCGAAGCGCTTCATTCGTGTGCTGCGGCCTGTCGTGGTCGCAGACGGCACCGGCGATCAGCGACGCGAAATGCGGATCGAGCCGGCGCCGCGTTACGAACTGAGCGTGCGGAACGACTTGCGCGGCTTCGGCGACATGCACTGGGATGGCGCGCTGACACCGGAGACGTTTGCAACCGAGATCGCGCCGTCGCGTTCGTACGGGCGCGTGAAATGGGCCGTGCCGGCGATCATCGCCGGGTATGTGCGCGGGGTGCCGATCCTGCGCGGCGCGCGGCCGTCATGTACGGCGTCGATCGTCGGCAATCGCGTGCTGGGCGGGATGCGGCTACCCGACGAGTTCGTCCGGCATCGCGTGCTCGATCTTGTCGGCGATCTCGCGCTGGCGGGCGCACCGCTGCTCGCACGCGTGAGCGCACTGCGCCCGAGCCACGAGATGAATTTCCGGTTGGTCGATGCGCTGCTGGCCGATACCGACGCCTGGCGGTGGGCCGAGTTTTCCGACGCGTGATACCACGCCTTTTGAAAATACGCGGCGCAACTTTGCGCCATTCTTGAGACAAAGCGAAGGAAGCAATGGCACTCGGAGAACACCTTCGCCGGCAACTGGCGGCGAAAGCCCTGAAACGGCAACTGGAGCGCGCGACGGAAGCCGCTACGGCCCCTGGCGTGCCCGGTACGCCGGCGGCACCGGCCGCCTCGGCGCGCAGCCGTTTCGAATCGATGCCGCAGTACCAGCAGGTCAGGATCATGCGCGAGATGGGCGAGAAGCTGCGCGTCGACTCGCCGTTCTTCCGCGTGCACGATGGCGTTGCCGGCGCGACCACGCGGATCGGCGGTCGCGAATACGTGAACTTCGCGAACTACAACTACCTCGGTCTCGCCGGCGATCCGGCCGTGTCCGAGCGTGCGAAGGCCGCGATCGACCGCTATGGCACGTCGGCGTCCGCGAGCCGGATGGTCGCGGGCGAGCGCCCGGTGCAGCGTGACCTCGAGCGGGCGCTGGCCGCGTTCTACGAGACCGACGATTGCGTCGCGTTCGTGAGCGGCCATGCGACCAACGTGACCGTGATCGGAGCGCTGTTCGGCCCCGGCGACCTGATCGTCCACGATGCGCTCGCGCACAACAGCATCGTGCAGGGTGCGCAACTGAGCGGCGCGAAGCGGCTGAGCTTTGCGCACAACGACTGGCAGGCGCTCGATGAGCTGCTGTCGCGCGTGCGGCGCGAATACCGGCACGTGCTGATCGCGATCGAAGGGCTGTACAGCATGGATGGCGACTTGCCGGACCTGCGGCGCTTCGTCGACGTGAAGACGCGTCACGGCGCGTTCCTGCTGGTCGACGAAGCACATTCGCTCGGCGTGCTGGGTGCGACGGGCAAGGGCATCCGCGAACATTGCGCGGTCGCGCCCGACCAGGTCGACATATGGATGGGCACGATGAGCAAGACGCTCGCCGGTTGCGGCGGTTTCATCGCCGGCTGCCAGCCGCTGGTGGACATGCTGCGCCATCTGGCGCCGGGCTTTCTCTATAGCGTCGGACTCGCGCCGACGCTCGCCGCGGCGTCGCTGGCCGCGCTCGAACGCCTGCAGGCCGAACCGGAGCGGGTCGCGCAACTGCAGGCGCGCGGGCGGCAGTTCCTGACGGAGGCACGCGCCGCGGGATTGAACACCGGCACGAGCGCCGGGTATGCGGTCGTGCCGGTGATCACCGGAAGTTCGCTGAAGGCCGCGCAGTGGGCGAACGCGATGTTCGACGAAGGGATCAACGTGCAGCCGATCTTCTATCCGGCCGTCGAGGAGAAGGCCGCGCGCCTGCGTTTCTTCATCTGCTCGACGCACGAGCCCGGGCAGATCAGCCGGACGGTCGCCGTGCTGGCCCGCCTGGCGGGGCGGGCAGCATGATGCCCGCCGCGGCGCTCTCGCCCTCGTTCGGCGTACCGCAAGCCGGTTCGTTGACGTCGTTTCGCGCCGCGTGCGCGGACGATGCGGCGGCATGTGCACCGCTCGTGTTCGCGTCCGGCGTCGGCGAATTCGGTTTCTTTCTCGGCGAAAGCGACGCGCGCTGCACCGCGTTCCTGCGAGAGGCGTTCCGGTCGCGTCACGGCCGGTTCTCGTGGCGCCGGCACCGCGTCGCGGTCGGTGCAGACGGCTCGGTGCATGCGGTGATGGCCATCCACGACGGGCGGCGGACGAGGTTCGACGACGTTCACGTCGCATGGGCCCTGGTGCGCTTTTTCGGCGTGCGCCGTACGATCGGCCAGTTGCTGCGCGGGCTGGTGCTCGAAACGGAGATTCCGGCGCCCAAGCGTTCGCAGATCCTCGTCGCGCATTGCGCGACGGACGAGCGGCGTCGCGGCACGGGCATCTTCACTGCGTTGTTTCGCGATGCGCTCGACGCAGGCGCTTTGCCGAGCGACGGCAGCCGCGACATCGTGCTCGACGTGCTGACTCGCAACGAGCGTGCACGCGTTCTGTATGAGCGGATCGGCTTCGTTGCGCTGACACGGCGTCGCGCGCGCGCGCGCCGGCTGCCCGCCGAACTCGATTCCGTACGCATGCGGCTCACGCGCCGCGGCTGAGACCGCGAGCGCCTTCGCGGCCTACTTGTGCCGTGGATTGAACGGCCGCTGCTGCACATCCGCCCCATGCGCGACGATCGCCATGCTTTCGGGCACTTCCTCCCATGCCCCGCGCAGGTCGACGAGCGGCTCCGAGACGACCATGAACGCGTCGTCGCCGGCTTCGGCGATGCGCGGATTGTGCGGATAGAGTTCGTGCAGGTGCTTGAACGACGTGCTGTGGAACAGCGAGCGCGATTGCCGTTCGCTCGAGTAGCGCACCGCGATGATCCGCTCGCCGTCCGTCGCGCAGATCGTCATGTTGAGCGGCTCGGCGACGCGATACCGCGCGGCGGTTTCCTCGATCATGCCGACCATCCGCTCGAGCGCTGGCAGCGGCGTCTGCTCGAGGCCGTAAGTCAGCGCGAGCCGAAACATGAGTTCGGAGTCGGTCGAGCCCTCGAGCGTCGAGAACAGCGCCGGGTCGACCTTCATCGTCAGGTCGCGGCGCAGCTTGTGGAAATCGCGGATCAGCCCGTTGTGCGCGAAAAGCCACCGGCCGTGGCGAAACGGGTGGCAGTTGGTTTCCTGGACGGGCGCGTCGGTCGCCGCGCGGATGTGCGCGATGAACATCCGCGAGCGGATCGCACGCGCGGCTTCGCGCAGGTTGCGGTCGTTCCATGCGGGATGCACGGAGCGGTAGCGGAACGGCAGTTCGTCGGGGCGGCCGTACCAGCCGATGCCGAACCCGTCGCCGTTGGTGGTCGTGGCGCCCAGCTCCGAATGCAGGCTCTGGTCGATCAGCGAATGCTTCGCGCGAAACAGTACGGTCTCGAGATGGATCGGATTACCCGTATAGGCGAGCCAGCGGCACATGGAGCGCTCCTTCGCGATGGATCGTTCGCGCATGGTAGCCGACTTCGCGGCGCGGTCGCGTCCACGTACGATGCCCATTCGTCAGACATGGCGCGCCCTTATGCGCACCGTGCAACGGCCCGGCCATGCGGCCGGGCGCCAGTAGCGGGCGGCGCGCGCCGGCGCCGCCGCGGCCGTCGCGCTCAGTCGCCGAGCGCATCCATCACGCGGGCCGAATAGACGAGCGCCGCACCCGCGTTCAGCGCAATCGCGACGCCGAGCGCTTCCGCCACTTCTTCCTTGGTCGCGCCATGCTTGGCCGCTTCCGCGGTGTGCACGGCGATACAGCCGTCGCAGCGCGTCGTGACGGCGACCGCGAGCGCGATCAGTTCGCGCGTCTTCGCGTCGAGATGGCCTGTCTTGGCACCGGCGCCGGCCAGCGCCTGGTAGCCGGCCAGCGTATCGGGCGACAGCTTGGCAATATCGCCGATGCGCGTCGAGAGTTCCTTCCGGTATTCGTTCCAGTTCAGCATGATGCGTCCTTTCGAGAAGAGGTGAGGAGGGCGGCGGATGCCGCGATCTCGGGCGATGCAGGACTTATTCTGATCGTTCGCGCTGAGGGTTTCGATACGCTAGAGTGTCAATTTTTAGCGCAAACGTCTCATGGATGCGTTGAGTCAACTGTTGTCGCTGGGCCGCAGCCATGTCGAGCTCGACGTGCGCTGCCTGCTCGACGGGCCGTTCGCGATGCCGCACGACCCGCTGCCGCCCGGCGAGGCGGCGTTTCACCTGGTGCTGGCCGGAACGTGCCGGCTGCGTACCGCGGACGGGCGCACGCTGCAACTCGCCGACGGCGATTTCGTGCTGCTGCCCGCGGGTGGCGCGCACGACCTGCTCGACGCCGGGGCTGGCCGGTCGCGGCCGGTTGTGGCGTTGCGCGAACAGGGCGCCGGCGGCGGCGCGGTGCTGCCGGTCAAGTCGAATCTCGATCTTGCCGAACCGGGCGGCGCGAGCGTGGACCTGCTGTGCGGACGGTTCGTCTATGCGCGCGGCGCGGGTGAGCTGCTGATGCGCACGCTGCCGCACGTGCTGCATGTCGGGTTGCGCGAGGCGTCGGGGTTCGCGCCGCTGCAACTGCTGACGAGCGTGCTGCGCGCCGAGGCGTCGAACGGGCAGCCGGGCGCCGGCGCGATCGTGAACGCGCTCGGCCAGGCGCTGCTCGCGTATGCGTTGCGCGCATACGGTCGTGGTGCGCGCGTGCCGTCCGGCTGGCTTGCGCTTGCGGCCGACGCGCGGCTCGGCCCGTCGGTCCACGCCGTGCTGCAGGCGCCGGAGAAGCCGTGGACGGTCGAGTCGCTCGGCGACGCATCCGCGATGTCGCGCGCGACGTATGCGCGGCATTTCCGCGAGAAGGCGGGGATGAGTGTCGGCGCGTTCATCGCGCAGATCCGGATGATGCATGCGTGCGCGCTGCTGCAGGACACGCAGCGCGGGCAGGCGGAGATCGGGCAGGCGGTCGGCTACCAGTCCGAGGCCGCCTTCGGCAAGGCGTTTCGCGCGGTGCTCGGCACGACGCCCGGGCGCTGGCGGCGAGCGCAGCGCGAATCGTAAGACTGCATGCAAGCTGTCTTGGCGCGCGCCCAAGCTGCTACCATGCGCGAAACGCAGTTCAACGAAAACGATTTCGAACAAGAAGAAAGAGAGGGCAAAGCAATGAACCAGACCACCATCCAGCAGCCGTCGTTCGCGTTCGTGGCCGCATCGTGGGCCGCGCTGCTCGCGGGTTTCGCGGCATTCCTGATCGGGCTCTGGAACGCCGGCATGCAGCTCAACGAGAAGGGCTACTACTTCACCGTGCTGGTGTTCGGCCTGTATGCGGCGATCTCGCTGCAGAAAAGCGTCCGCGACCGCGCGGAAGGCATTCCCGTCACCGGCATCTACTACGGCCTCAGCTGGATCGCGCTGCTGCTGTCGATCGCGCTGCTGGTCGTCGGCCTCTTCAACGCGACGCTGCAGTTGAGCGAGAAAGGCTTCTACGCGATGTCGTTCGTGCTCGCCCTGTTCGGTTCGGTGGCCGTGCAGAAGAACACGCGTGACCTGCAGAACGCGAAGCCGCGCTCTACCGACGCCGATTCGGCGCCGTCGGTCCAGGAGTGACGGCACGCGAAGCGGGCGCCTTCCAGGCCGCCCGTGTTGCGACGACGACCGACCCGCATTCGCCGATGCGGCGCGGGCTCCCCGCCCATTCGTTTCGTCCATGCCGGTGCGCATGACAATGGAGATATTCCGGATGCCAGACTTCACGGAAACCACACGGCACACCCGGGCGGCCGCCCGTTCGGTGGCGGCGAGGGCCGCGCTCGTGCTGGAGACGAACAACCTGCGGGGCGGCGCGGGGCTCGGGCAGGCCGTCGACAGCCTGAAGCGCCTCGTGTCGTCGCTGTCGACGCAGACCGTGCCGCCCGCGGCACTCGCGCAATGGATCATCACGCACGACGGCCTGCCGGCCGATGCGTGCGCGCAGATCGCCGCGCTCGCCGGCCGCCCGATCGACTTCGTCGAGATCGGCGCGCGCACCGGCTACTACGATGCGAAGAACGACGGATTCGATCGCGTCGACGCGGCCCGCTGCGACATCGTCGTGTTCGGCGATGCCGATTGCAGGCCGGCCGACGACTGGCTCGCGCACCTGCTCGCGCCGTTCGCGCGCGAACCCGGCGAGGCGCCAGTTGCCGTGGCGGGGCGCACCAGCTATGCGCCGAACGTGCTCGGTATCGCGCTGACGTCGATCGACTTCATGTATTTCCCGAGCCCGCTGCGCGACGGCGCGACGCGCAATTTCTACGCGAACAACGTCGCGTTCCGGTGCGACGTGTTCGCGCAATTCCGCTACGAGCCGCTCGACGGCGTCTATCGCGCGCATTGCCAGGTGATGGGGCTGCGGATGCAGGCAGCCGGCGTGGCCGTCGAGTTCGCGCCGGACGCGCACACCGAACATCGGCTGCCGGACACGCATCGCGAATCGCTGAAGCTGCGCTGGATGCGCGGCGAGGACAGCGTCGGGCTGACGCCGTATCTCGTGAACGCGTATCTGCCGCGCGGATGGCAGTGGCTCGGCCGCAGCGGCCCGCTCGGCCCGTTCTGCGTGATGGCCATGCGGCTCGGCTACAGCCTGGGCGCGCTCAATCGCCAGCAGTTGCCGCCGCTGGGTGCCGTCCGCTATCTCGCGGCCGTCGCGGTCACGATCGCCGCGTCCGCCGTCGATACGCTCGGCGCGCTCGCGCGCGGTGCCGGTCTGGCCGGGCGCGCCTCGGCCCGGCGCGATCTCGAAGCGCTGTCCTATCACCGTCATTGAACCGGCGCCGCGCATCGCGCGCGGCCATGACACGCCGACACCCTGCCTCCATCCCGACAACGACCATGTCTTCTCTCGCCACCCGTGTTGCCTGCCTCGCCCTGTTTGCCGCCAGCGTCGGCGCCCATGCCGCACCGGTCGATCGCGCGGGGCGCGGGATCTACCACTTCGCGTCGCAAAGCGGCTGCCCGTTCGCGCGCGCGGCCGCCGCGGACTGCAACCGCATCGCGCTCGATGCGCCCGACGTTCACGCGCGCATCGACACCGATGCGCACGCGATCGTTTTCTCGAGCGATGAGACGCGCCGCACGAAGGACGTGCTCGGCGACGTACTGCTGCACGGCACGGGCGTCGACGGCGAGGGCAGGCGCGTGCCGTTGAGCGTGCACGTGCTGCTGCGTCGCGATGGCGCGAAATGGGACCGCGACGTGTACGTCCATGCGCCGGTGCGTGGCACGTTCACCGATGTCCGGGTCGATCCGTATCGTGTGCGCGTGAAGGAGGGCGAGGGCGAGCGCGACGTGCTCACGCCGGACGAAACGCTGGCGCTGTTCGCACATCCGTCGCTGGCATCGCGGCTCGCGCGGCATCTCGTCAAGGTGAGTGCGACCGATCCGAAGCAGCCGTCCTCGGACGACATCACGATCGCGCTCGGCATCGGCGGCCTGACCCGATCGGTCGCGCGTGCGAGCTTTACGTCGAACGCGCCGCACGATGCCGACGTCGAGCGTGCACTCGCGTCCGGCACGTGGGCGATTCGGTTCGATGCGTTGAGCAACCGCATTCCGGTGTGGGTCGCACGGCGCGAGCTGTTCCTGTTCGGCCTCGACGGCAGCGCGCTCGTGAAGGACATGCGCGCGCGCGGCTTCAGGAAGAACGACCGGATCGAATTCGGCGCGCGCGACGGCAACGGCTATCTGCGCGTGAACGGCCGCGAGGAGGCATTCGCGGGTGCGGCCGCGTCCGCGCATGCGTTCATGCAGGAAAGCTTCATCGGCCTGATCCTCGGATGGCGTCGCGATCCGGCCGCCGCTGCGGCTTCCGCGACGCAATCCGCGTCCGTACGGGGCGTGCCGGCATGACCGCGGCGGGTGAACTGCCGGCGTCGCCGCAGGCGGGGCACGACGCGCGCTTCGACTGTCTTGATGCGCCTGTGCCGCGCGGCACGGCGCGGGTGCGCGCATACCTCGTCGATCGCATCAAGCGGGCGGCGATCCGGCAGCTGCATCGCAGCACACATGGCGAGCGCTGGGTGCTGCGCATGTACCTGATCGGCGAGGAAGCGACCGAGTGCGCGTTACACGAGGACTGGACCGGACAGCCACCGGACTGGCTTGCGCCGCGGATCGACCAGCATCTCGCGGACGAGCGTCGCCACGCGGCCGCGTTTGCCGAAGCGCTGCGCGTGCGTGGCGTCGCGCCGTCGACCGCGCGGCACGAGCCCGACTGGCTGAGCCGGCGCAAGATCGCGCGCTGGCGCCGGCTCGCGCAGCGCCATGCGCCGCATTTCGCGCAAGGCGTGCTCGTGCCGGCCTATGCGACGGGGCTGTGCGCGGAACAGATGGCGATGCGCGTGCTCGCGCGCCACTGCGCGACGATCGGCGCCGCGCATCCGCTGTATCCGTTGCTCTCGCGCGTGCTCGCCGACGAGACGCGGCATGTCCGGCTCTGCTCGGACACGCTGCGCCGTCTGGTTGCACCGTCCGAGACCGCGCATCTCGCCGCGTTGCTGAACGAGATCCGTGCGATCGAAGCCGGGTTCGGCGTGACGGGCGCGCTGGCGATGGTTGCGGCCGGCTGGCTCCAGTCGCTTCGTCCACGCGCATGATGCCGCGGATCGTCTATCTCGCGACGGCCGACGCGCGCGGCCACCTGATGCGCGCACAACTGCTCGTGCACGCGTTGCGCGCGGCCGGCGCGCAGGTCGACGTGCTGACGACGTCCGATGCAGGGCAGGCGTTCCTGGCCGCGTTCGGCATCGACGCGGCGGTGCTGTCCCGTCACTACGCGGTGCAGTTCGACGCACGGCAGAACATGCTGCGCGACGCGACCGATCGCAATGTCGCGCACTACGTGTTCAGGCCGACGCGCATGCTGCGCGACATCGCTCGGCTGCGCGCGATCGTCCGCGATGCCGATCTCGTGATCAACGACTCGTTTCATCCGGCGCTGCTGTTCATGGGCGCGATGCCGGGCTGGCGGCGCCGCGTCGTCCATGTATATGGCGGCAGCCTGCGCCGCGCGTTGACCACGAATTTCGATGCGCGGCTGCCGCGCATGCTGGCGCGTGCTTTTGCGCGGGTCGTCGACTGGCAGATCGATTCGGCGCTGTGCTGCATCGAACACGATTTTGCGTACGACGCCGCCGACGAAGTCCGGCGGTCGCGCATGCATTGCCGGCTGCCGACGCCGGTGCAGGTCGTGGCCGAATTGCCCGCTTCGGAACCGGCTGCCGCAGCCGTTTATCTGAATCCGCACTTCCGCGATATCGCGCTCGCCGATGCGTTGTCGGCCGGCATGCGCGACGCGGGGCTCGCCACCCACCGCGTGGGCGAGGGCTACGCGGGGCACGACGGCTGGACTGGCGTCGACGCCGGCTGGGCGACGCGCGCCGCCCATGCACCGCTGATCGTGTCGGCACCCGGCATGGCCGCGCTGTCGATCGCGCGTGTGTATCACCGCCCGATCCTGCTTGTGCAGACTGATCAGCCCGAGCAGGCGAGCAACGCCGCGCGCGCGGCCCGGCTGCAACTCGTGCACCGCGTCGTCACGTGGCGCGGCGATGCGGCCGCGTTCCGGCGGGAAGTCGGGCAGGCCGCAGCCGACCTGATGCGCAATCCCGGCACGCAGGCGGGAACGGTCTCCGGCCGCGAGCATGCGCGTGCGCGCGTCGACGCATGGACGTCGCGCCTCCTCGCGCTGCGTCCGCGTGCGCAGGCGGACGCAGCGGATACGCGATGCGAGGCGCCGGCGCCATGATGAACGCGCTGTCGTTTCGTGACGATCGCCGGCCTGATGTCCGGCAGATGCTGGCCGCGACGTTCGGCATGGCAGCCGGCCTCGCGATCTTCTTTCTGCTGGAGCGCGGCGTCACGCCGCGCTACGTGTTTGCCACGGCGTTCGATGCGCGGATTCCGTTCATTGCGTGGTCGTGGTTCGTCTATGTCGGCTTCTTTCCGTTCGTGATTGCGCTTGCCGCGTATGCGCGGCCGCCCGCGTTCGCCGCGTTCAAGGAGGCCGTGCTGATTGCGTTCGTGCTCGGTGTCGTGTGCTTCCTGTTGTTTCCGGAAGCCGTGGCGCGGCCCGACGTCGCGGAGATCGGCAACGCGTTCGTGCGCCACCGTCTCGCGCGCATGTGGCAGCTCGATCTCGCGGCAAACGGCTTTCCGAGCCTGCATGTCGCGGTGACGTGTCTTGCCTGCCGGATGCTGGCGGACCGGCGGCGGATCCTGACAGTGGCGATCGGCCTGCTGATCTGCGTGTCGACGTTGACGCTCAAGCAGCATACGGTTGCCGATGTACTGGGCGGCGTGGCGCTCGCGATGCTCAGTGCGCTGTGGGTCGAGCGGCGTTCGCCGCGCAGGAGGCTCGCGTGACGGATGCCCATGTTCACCATGCGGGGCCGAATGCCGGGCTGGCGCGGTTCATGCCCGATCCCGCGCTGTTTCGCGTGAGCGCGTCGCGCGTCGGCGCGGCGCTGGCGGGCGACTGGCTGATGATTGCCGCTGCGTGCGCGGTTGCGATCGCGTTTCAGCATCCGCTGGTGTACGCGATGGCCGCGATCGTGATCGCGCGCAGCCAGCTTGCGCTCGCGGTCATGATGCACGAAGGCGCGCACGGGTTGCTGGCGCGCAACCGGCGCGTCAACGACGCGCTGGGCCAGTTGTTCGCGGCCGGCCCGCTGTGGCTGTCGCTGCGCACGTATCGCGCAGGCCATCTGAAGCACCACCGCGCACCGATGCAGTCGGACGATCCGGTCGCGCTGCTGTTCGGCGTGCATGACTATCCGGTCACGCGCGGACGGCTGATCGGCCGCCTGCTCGCGTACGCGTGCGGGATCGGCTACGTGACGAGCGTCGTGAAACTCGCACGCGGCGAGTTTGCGCACGCGTTGCCGAAGGTCGGGAAGTCGCGCGCGTATGCCGCGTGGGAAGTCGCGTCGATGCTGGCCGGCAACGGTGTGCTGTTCGGCGCGCTCGCATTGGCCGGACATCCGCTGCTGTACGTCACGTTGTGGATCGTGCCATCCGTCACGCTGCTGCCGCTCGCCGGACAGGTGCGCGCGATCTTCGAGCACGCGGGGCTGCCGGCATGCGCCGACCAGAGCCGCAACGCGCGCACGATCGTCCGTCGTTCGTGGCAGACGTTCCTGTTCGGCCCGCACGCGATTCATTTTCATATCGAACATCACCTGTTCACGCGGATGCCGTTCCATAACCTGCCGGTCGTGCATCGGCAGCTCGCGCAGCGGCAGTTGCTGCCCGACGGCAATCTGTACGCGGGTTACGGTGCGGTGCTGCGCGACGTGAGTGGGCGTTGACGCGCGGGCGGGGGATGGCTGGCGTCGTCTGGCGCGAGAGCGATGAGCGATTCGACCGGGATCGGGGGCCGGGCGCCGTGCGCGACCGGGTGCGTCGCGAGCGTCATCGAGATTGCGCGCTCGACACCGCAAGCGACAGACGCAAAAAAGCCTCCGCGCGGGAGGCTTTAATTGCACTATCAAAGATAGTTGGTAGGGTGGGAGGGACTCGAACCCTCGACTCTCTGATTAAAAGTCAGATACTCTAACCAACTGAGTTACCACCCCACGTTCTTGAAACCTGTTGGTTCGTTGCTTCAACAACTTGGCAAGCGACCCAAAGAGCAAAAAATTATAGCGGCGGGTTGCTGGGCTGTCAACAACCCGTCGCGATAATTTATTTGATGCTCTCGATCTTGCCCTGCGCCGTCTGCGCGGCGTTCGATCCGGCGTACTGCGACACGACCTGCTCGAACGTCTTCTTCGCGGCCGCCTTCTGGCCCTGCTCGAGCTGGTTCGTACCGATCGCGACGAGCGCGTCGGCCGCGCGCGGATGCTGCGGATACTTGCTCACGATCGCTTGCCACGTCGCGGTCGAGCCGCGGTAGTCGCGCA
Organism: Burkholderia sp. Bp9142; assembly: GCF_003853415.1. Lineage (GTDB taxonomy): Bacteria > Pseudomonadota > Gammaproteobacteria > Burkholderiales > Burkholderiaceae > Burkholderia. Next base: position 287,941 of record NZ_QTPP01000005.1, read on the forward strand.
GCGCGTATTGCGCATTGCCGAGCCAGTACTGCGCGGTCGGCTGGTGCGGGCTCTGCGGATACTTCGCGATGAAGCTGCGGAACGATGCCGCGGCCGCCTTGAAGTTGCCGTTGCGGAACTGCTGCTGCGCCGCGTTGAGCGCATCCATTTCACCCGGCTGCACGGTGCCTTCGACACCATCGATCGTCGCCTGTTGCGGCTCGAACTTCTTGAGTCGCGTGTCGAGATCCTGGTAGTACTCCTTCTGCTGCCGTTCGAGCGTCGTCAGCCGGTTCGTCAGGTCCTCGTTCTCGCCGCGCAGCGTCGCGACCTGCTGGTTCAGCTGGTCGATACGGCCGGATTGATCGAGGATCGTACGCTGGGCGGCGGACAACTGGGTGGACAGGTTGTCACTCTTGCTGCGCAAGTCGAGCACGGCGCGGCGCGCCTCATTGTCGTCGAACATGCCGGCGTGCGCCGGCGCGGCCGACCACGCCGCGCCGACGACGCAGAATGCTGCGGCCATGCGCAGCCAGGATACACGGTGCGTCATACGGCAACTCTTCCGTTACTTACTGTTGGTAGACGAGGTCGGCGCGACGGTTCTGCGCCCACGAGGCTTCGTCGTGACCCGATGCTTGCGGCTTTTCCTTGCCGAGGCTCACGGCTTCCATCTGCGAGTCGTTCACGCCGAGCAGTGCCATCGCGCGGCGGACGGCTTCCGCACGCTTCTGGCCCAGCGCGAGGTTGTACTCGCTCGTGCCGCGTTCGTCGGTGTTGCCCTGGATCAGCACGTGGCGCTGCGGGTGGCTCTTCAGGTACTGAGCGTGCTGCTGCATCAGCGGCTGATACTCGTCCTTCACCGAATAGCTGTCGAAGTCGAAGTAGATGCTGCGCTTCGCGAGCGGGCTGTTCGGATCGTTCAGCGGATCGACGTTCACTTGCGCGACGTTGTCGGCGCTCGGCTGCGTGCTCACCGCACCGCCGGCATTTGCCTTGTCGTCGAGCTTCACGCCCGACTTACACGCTGCGAGCGCGCTGATCATCATCACGGCCAGGGCCAGACGAGCTTTATTCGACATCATGGTTACTCTCCTTGTGGTCATTGCATGAAGGGCCCCCACGACGGCTCGCGAACGGAGCCGCCCTGGACGGACAGGATCTGCGGCGGCGCGCTGCCGTCGGAGGGCACTGCGGCCAGCACGTTGCGGCCACCCGACTGGGTAGCGTAGAGAAGGTACTGGCCGTTTGCCGCGAAGCTCGGCGATTCGTCGCGATTGGTATTCGTGATGGCGTTCGCCGCGCCGGTTTGCAGATCCTGAACGTACAGCTTGAAGCCCCCACCCGTGCGGGAGATGTAAGCGAGCAGCTTGCCGTCCGGGCTGATGCGCGGGCTGGTGTTGTAGCTGCCGGTGAAGGTCACGCGTTGTGCCGAGCCGGCGCTTTCGCCTTGCGCGGGCATCCGGTAGATCTGCGGCGCGCCGCCGCGATCGCTCGTGAAATAGATCCACTGGCCGTCCGGCGAGTAGAACGGCTCGGTGTCGATCGAGCTGCTCTGCGTGAGACGGCGCAGGCCACCGCCGTTCGCATTGACCGTATAGATTTGCGTATTGCCCGTCAGCGACAGCGCAACGGCCAGCGTGTTGCTGTCCGGCGACCACGCCGGCGCACTGTTGTTGCCCTTCTGGTCCGAGACCATGTAGCGGCGGCCGGTCGGCAGGTCATGGATGTAGACGATCGGCTTCTTGCGCTCGAACGACACGTACGCAACCTTCGTCCCGCTCGGCGACCAGGCCGGCGAGATGATCGGCTCGGTGCTCGACAGCGCGATGCGCGCGTTCTGGCCGTCCGAATCCGAGATCTGCAGCTGGTAGCGGTTGCCCGTCTTGATCACGTACGACAGGCGCGTGGCGAACACGCCGCGCACGCCGAGCAGCTTCTGGTAGATGTAGTCGGCGATCTTGTGGCCGGCCGTGCGCAGCGTGTTGTCGTTTGCCGTCAGCGACAGGCCGCCGAGGCTTTGCTGCTTCACGGTGTCGTACAGGATGAAGTTCACCTTGTACTGGCCGTTCGCTTCGCGGTTCACGCTGCCGGCGACGAACGCGTTCGCGCCCTTGGCCTTCCATGCGCCGAGATCGACCGAAGCGGTCTCGGGCACGGGCGTGCTGCCCGCGTCGATATTGGTGAATTTGCCGCTGCGGGCGAGGTCCGCGCGGACGATCGACGTGACCTGCTGCGGCAGGCCTGCCTCGTTCGCGAAGTTCGCGGTGGCGATGGGGAACTGGGTCGAACCGACGCCGGTGATCAGCACGTTGACCTGCGCGTTAGCGGCGCCGCCGGCCGCAATCAGACACGAGGCCACGAGTGCCCTGAAACCTAGTTTCGTCATCAAACTCATGCTTCTTGCTTCCCATGTGACTTGGATCGCTGCGCAAGCGCAGAGACAGTAAAAATACCCGATTCGTTCCCGTCCGGCAGCGACGCCCGGAGTGTAAGCGCATTTCCGCTCACTCCGCCGCCTTGAAGGTAATCGTAATACTGGACGGGGTATGACCGTCAGTATCGGGCGGTAACGGGACCGACGCCTGGATCGCATTGACGACCGCCTGATCCCACCCTGAATTTCCGCTCGGCCGCGAGACCGATACGCTCAGCAGGTCGCCCGAAGGCGTACAGCGGATTTTGACGATCGTCGTGAGCCCCTCACGCTCGCCACCCCAGACGATGTTCGGCTTCACGCGGCGGCGCACCTTGTCGGCATAGCCGGGCGACGCCGCATTGCCGCCGGAGCCCGTGCCGGTGCCGCTTTTCGCGAGCCCCTGGCCGCCGCCTTCGCCGGCGCCCGCGAGGCCCTGCATCTGCGCGAGACGCGTATTCCGCTCCCGGTCGAGCTTCGCCTTCGCTGCTGCATCGGCCTTCGCGCGCGCGGCCGCTTCGGCCTTTGCCTTCGCCTGGGCTTCCGCCTTCGCCTTCGCGGCCGCGTCGGCCTTGGCCTTCGCTGCCTCCTGGGCTTCCGCCTGCGCCTGCTTCTGTTGCTGCAGTTTCTGCTGCTGGAGTTTCTGCTGTTCGAGCTTCTGCTGCTCCATGAGCTGCTGTTGCTTGAGCTTGTCCGCCTGCTTCTGCTTGTCGCGGTCGGCGGCCTTCTGCGCGGCGAGCGCGGCGGCCTGCTGGGCCGCGAGCTGCTCGCGCCGGGTTTCCTCTTGCTGGGCCTTCAGTTGCTGCGCGCGGCGCTGCTGTTCGAGCAGCGCTTCGCGCGCGGCCGCTTCCTGCTGCCGCTTCTTCTGTTGCAGCGCGATGTCCGCCTGCTCGTCGCGGACCGGGGGAGGGGGCGGTGCGAGCTTCGCGGGCGGCGTGGGCGTGACGACGGGCCGCGGCGCGGGGACGTCGGGCACCTCGGTCCACAGCTCGGCTTCGGCGCCGGCCGGCGTGCTGTTCTGCCACTGCACGCCGTGATAGAGGAACAGCGCGAGCAACACGTGCATCAGCGCGGCGAGCGTGAACGCGCGCCAGGTGCCGCGCTCGCGAGGAGGCTGAGACGGGTAGCCGTTGCTGTGCGTGGATTGCTGCCGGTTCATTGCGATTTGACGAGGAGGCCGACGCGCTTGACGCCGCGCGCCTTCAGATCCGACATCACGGTCATGACCGCATCGTACTGCACGGTCTTGTCGGCCGCGATCACGACCGGCTGGTCAGGATGATCGGCCTGCCGGGCCACGATGAAGCTGTCGAGCTCGGCCTTGGTCATCGTGTCTTCCTGCGTCGCGCCGGCGTCGCCCTTGTACTTGACGCTCATCGTGCGGTCGGCCTTGATGTTGACGACGACGGGCGGCGTCTGTTCCTGTGGCGCTGCATTGCCGACGGTCGGCAGATTGATGATCGACGGGGCCACGAGCGGTGCCGTGACCATGAAGATCACGAGCAGCACCAGCATCACGTCGATGTACGGCACGACGTTGATGTCGGCCATTGCGCGGCGCGAGCGGCCGCCGCGCATGCTGGATCGAATGGGACTTCCTGCCATGGCGCGCTCCTTACTGGGCCTGACGCTGCAGGATGTTCGAGAACTCTTCGATGAAGGTCTCGAAGCGGATCGCGAGGCGGTCGATGTCGTGCGCGTAGCGGTTGTACGCGACCACCGCCGGAATCGCGGCGAACAGGCCGATCGCGGTGGCGACGAGCGCCTCGGCGATGCCCGGTGCGACGTTCGCGAGCGTGGCCTGCTGCACGTTCGCGAGGCCGCGGAACGAGTTCATGATCCCCCAGACGGTGCCGAACAGACCGATGTACGGGCTGACCGAGCCGACCGACGCGAGGAACGCGAGGTTTGCTTCGAGCACGTCCATTTCACGCTGGAACGACGCGCGCATCGCGCGGCGCGCGCCGTCGAGCACGAGGCCCGGGTCGCTGATGCGCTTTTCCTTCGCCTTCAGGAATTCACGCATCCCCGATTCGAAGATCCGCTCGAGCGCGCCGATCGTGTGGCGGTTGTTGGCCGCGCTCTGGTACAGCGCCTGCAGGTCGCCGCCCGACCAGAAATCCCTTTCGAAGCGTTCGGTCTGCGCGCGTGCGCGGCGGATCGCGAACCACTTGCGGAAGATGAAGGTCCACGACATCAGCGACAGCAGCAACAGCAGCCCCATCACGGCCTGGGCCAGCACGCTCGCGTTGAGGACGAGGGAAATGATCGACAGGTCTTGAGAAGTGTTCATAGAGGTTTGAGTAACGTCCCTTCGGGGATGTCCGGCGAGGGCGCACGAGGTGCATGCGGCGCGGCGCGCCGGCCAGGCCTGGCGCCGAACCTTGCTTAGTATCGATTCAGGAAGGCAAGTTCATAGGCTTTGTCTAAACGGTGCTCATCCGAGCTTCGTTGACAATACAGTCTGCCCGGCGTCGATGACGGGCCCGCGTTGCAGCACGTCGAGCACGACCGGCGGGATGGCCGCGGGCCGGATGCCGGTGCTGTCCACACAGCCGAGGCGGATGTGTCCGGCGACGAGCAGCGTGTCGCCACGCCAGGCTTCCTGTGCGAATTCCACCGATGCGCGGCCGATGCGTCCGGGCCGGCTCGTGATCGTCAGCGCGTCGTCGAGTCGCGCCGGTGCGCGGTAGTCGAGCGACGTGCTGCGGACGATGAAGATCGCGCCCGTGTCGTCGGCGAGCCGACGCTGGTCGATGCCGCACGCGCGCAGCCATTCGGTGCGGGCGCGCTCGAAGAATTTCAGGTAGTTGGCATAGAAGACGATGCCGCCTGCGTCGGTATCCTCGTAGTACACGCGTACCGGCCAGGTAAAGCCGGAGGGCGCGTCCGGGGAGCGGGTAGGCTGAGTCATGGCGCGCATTCTACCGGAAGGCCGAGGCCGGATTCGTAACCGATTCGTAACGGAATGTAGTACGTCGCAGCACACCGCGGGCCGGCCGGAGGCGGGCCCGCGGCTGCGCCCGCCATGTCAGCCGCGATGGATCGTGAGGCCGGCCGGGGCCTGGGCGACCGGCATCATCTCGATCGTGTTGATGTTGACGTGCGCAGGGCGCGTCGCGATCCAGTAGATCGTGTCGGCGATGTCCTCGGCCGTGAGCGGCTGGACGTTCTGGTAGACGTTCGCTGCCTTCGCATCGTCGCCGCGGAAGCGGACGTTCGAGAATTCCGTGCCGCCGCACAGGCCCGGCTCGATGTCGGTGACGCGCAACGGCGTGCCGATCAGGTCGGCGCGCAGGTTCAGGCTGAATTGTCTGACGAATGCCTTGGTTGCGCCGTATACGTTCCCGCCCGGGTACGGATAGGTGCCGGCCACCGAACCGAGATTGAAGATATGGCCGCGGCCTCGCGCAATCATCCCGGGTAGCAACGCGTGCGTGACGGTCACGAGGCCCGAGCAGTTCGTGTCGATCATGGTCTGCCACTCGTCGAGGCTGGCCTTCTGGGCCGGCTCGACGCCGAGCGCGAGACCGGCGTTGTTGACGAGCACGTCGAGTGCGGCGAATTCGGCGGGAAGGGCGGCCGGCACGGCTTCGACGGCCGCGCGGTCGCGCACGTCGAGCTCGAACGGCAGCAGCGCGTCGCCGAGTTCGGCCGCGAGCGTATCGAGACGATCCTTGCGGCGCGCGGTTGCGACGACACGGTGGCCGCCCTTGACGAAGGCACGGGCGATGGCGGCGCCGAAGCCGGCGGACGCGCCTGTGACGAACACGATCATTGCTGCTCCTGGTCGGTAACAAAGTAGCGGATAGTATCCCGCAAGCCTACTGAGATTGCCGCACCGCGGCAAGGCGCCAAAGCGCGTCGGCACGGGTGCGTAGAGTCTGGCCCTTATTGTTTCGGGGCCGCTGCCGTGCGGTTGCCTATTCATGACGCATCCAATACACTAACGCGCTCATCACCCCTGCGTGACTGGCGATAGAACCCTTCGGGTTCAAGGTGGAGCATCCCACCGTGAAGCGCGGGGCGCCGTTTTTGCCGTTCGCCTGGGCAGCCGTTGTGCGCCGTTGCGTGCATCGCCGGTGGCTGTCCTGTCTCGCGTCATACGGATTCTTCCGCCACGTCGAGCTGGTTCCGCCAGCAGCGCAATGTACTCGGCCGCCACGGTCAACCTGTACACACTTAACGGAAACCGTATGTTTGACAGAGCCCAAAGCACCATTGCGAACGTCGATCCCGAACTCTTTGCAGCGATCGAGCAGGAAAACCGCCGCCAGGAAGATCACATCGAGCTGATCGCGTCGGAAAACTACACGAGCCCGGCCGTGATGGCCGCCCAGGGCTCGCAGCTCACGAACAAGTATGCGGAAGGGTATCCGGGCAAGCGCTATTACGGCGGCTGCGAATACGTCGATATCGTCGAGCAGCTCGCGATCGACCGCGTGAAGCAGCTGTTCGGCGCGGAAGCCGCGAACGTGCAGCCGAACTCGGGTTCGCAGGCGAACCAGGGCGTGTTCTTCGCGATGC
>NZ_QTPP01000006.1 GCF_003853415.1 Burkholderia sp. Bp9142
TGGCGGTGGCGGTGGCGGTGGCGGTGGCGGTGGCGGTGGCGGTGGCGGTGGCGGTGGCGGTGGCGGCGGCGGCGGCGGCAACGGCGGCAGCGGCGGCAGCGGCGGCAGCGGCGGCAGCGGCGGCAGCGGCGGCGGTCATGGCACCGGCGGCCACGGCAATGGCGGCGGCAACGGTAGCGGTAACGGAAGTGGAGGTGCCGGCAACGGCGGTGCCAACGGCGTCGGCAACGGCAGCGGCAGTGCTGGCGGGCATGGAACCGGAGGCAGCGGCAACGGCAGCAGCGGCGGTCATGGCAACGGTGGCGGCAACGGCAACGGCAGCGGTAGTGGCGGCGCCGGTAACGGCGGTGCCAACGGTGTCGGCAATGGCAATGGCGGCGGCAACGGTGGATCGGCCGGCGGCCATGGCCACTGACCGAAGCACCGCCTGACCCCGTGCTGTCAGAGCATTTCGAGCGCGCGCTTGCTGCGCGGCGGACGGAAGTACCCGTCGAGCTGCGCGCGCTCGTCATCGCTCAACACGAGATCGAGCGCCGCGCGATTGTCGCGCACGTGTTCGATCCGCGACGCCTTCGGGATCGCGAACACGCCCGGCTGCCCGAGCACCCAGGCGAGCGCGACGCGCGTCACCGACACGCCGCGCTGCCGCGCGATCTCGTCGAGCGGCGAGCGCTTCGGCAGCCGCCCGTGATCGACGGGGCTGTAGGCCATCGTCGGCATCCGGTGGTCGGCAAGCCATGGCAGCAGGTCGAACTCCGGCCCGCGACGCGCGATGTTGTAGAGGATCTGGTTGGTCGCGCACGCACTGCCGCCCGCCTCGTCGACGAGTTCGGCCATGTCGGCCGTATCGAAGTTGCTGACACCCCAGTGGCGGATCTTGCCCGCGCGCCGCAGCGCCTCGAACCCCTCGACCGTCTCCTCGAGCGGCACCGAACCGCGCCAGTGCAGCAAGTACAGATCGAGATGGTCGGTACGCAAGCGCTTGAGGCTCGCGTCGCACGCGGCGACGACGCCGCGCCGGCTCGCGTGATGCGGGTACACCTTGCTGACGAGGAACACGTCGTCGCGCAGGCCAGCCAACGCCTCGCCGACGAGTGCCTCGGTCGCGCCGTCGCCGTACATCTCGGCGGTGTCGACCAGCGTCATCCCGAGCGCGATGCCCTCGCGCAATGCGACGATCTCGTCCACGCGCCGCGCGGGCCGCTCGCCCATTTCCCAGGTCCCCAGGCCAAGCTTCGGAATCGTCTCGCCGTCCGGCAGGACGACCGTGGCGATCGTGTCTCTCATGCACTCCTCGCTGCGGATAGGTGGCCGCGCACTGCGGCCGAAGCATGGGCCAGTGTAGTCAATCGGCGCCCTGCCCGCCTATTGCACGGCAAAAACTGGCTATAACGGCGCCGCATGATGACTTAGAATGGCCGGCAACCTGATCGATACCCATTCCATGAAGGCACCCACGGACGACCGCTGGCAGGACCTGCGCCCCGACCCCGACAACGACACGCCGCTCTACCTGCAGCTCGCCCGCAAGCTCGGCGACGCGATCCACGACAATCGCTGGGCGGCCGGCGAGGCGCTACCGTCCGAGCGCGTGCTGTCCGAAGCGCTCGGCGTGTCGCGCATCACCGCGCGCAAGGCGATCGCGCTGCTCGTCGAGCAGGGCCTGATCCGCCGCACGCAGGGCGCCGGCAACTTCATCCAGCCGCGCTACGAGGATCCGCTGTCGCGGCTGTCGAGCTTCAGCGAGATGCTCGAGCGCCGCGGCTTCAAGCCGAGCTCGCAATGGCTCGAGCGCGAAATCCAGCCGGCGAACCGCGACGAAGTGATTCAGCTCGGCCTGTCGCCGGCCGCATCGGTCACGCGGCTGAAGCGCCTGCGCCTCGCCGACGGCATCGTGATGGCCGTCGAGAACTCGACGTTCCCCGCCACGCTGATTCCCGATCCGCAGGCGATCGGCGGGTCGCTGTACAGCTATCTCGAAGCGCGCGGCACGCCGATCGTGCGCGCGCTGCAGCATTTCCGCGCGGTCAACGCGACAGACGAGATCGCGCAACAGATGGGCATCGCGCCGCACGACGCGCTGCTGCTGATCACGCGGATCGGCTATACGGCCGACCAGCGCGCGATCGAGCTCACCGATACCTACTGCCGCAACGACTACTACGACTTCGTCGTCGAGCTGCGCAAGTAACGCGCGCGGCGCCGCCCGCGCTCACAGCCAGCGCGCTTCGTCCGTGCCGAGCGGCACGGGCGGCCGCGCGAAGCGCGGCGGCGTCGCCGACAGGCGTTCGGCCGGGCGCACGGCGTCGATCGCGCCGAACGGCGACGCGGTCCGGTCGATCCGGTCGCGCACGTCGTCAGGCGTCAAATCCGGTGCGTGCAGGCCGTCCGGCACCACGCCGAACGATTGCAGCCAGCGCCCCGTCTGCGCGAGCGACAACCGCACGTGCCAGCTTCCCCCTTCCGTCGCCCGGCGCGCGAGCGCGATCATCGCGCCGAACGCCGCGAGATAGCCCGTCGCGTGATCGAGCGCCTGGCACGGCAGATGGCGCGGGCCGTCCGCGTGCGCGGCGTGCTGCTCGCTCCATGCGATGCCGCTGGCCGACTGCACGAGGCTGTCGAAACCGCGCCGCATCGACCACGGCCCCGCGTACCCGTAAGCGGACACCGACACGCAGACGATGCCGGGCCGCAGTTCCGCGAGCGCCTGCGGCGAGAACCCGCGCGCCGCGAGCGCGCCGGGGCGATAGGCCTGCAGGAATACGTCGGCGTCGCGTGCGAGGTCGCGCAGCGTGGCGACACCCGCTGCCTCGCGCAGGTCGATCCACGTCGAGCGCTTGCCGCGCCCGTTGTCGATCACGAGCGACGCGATGTTCGGCAGGTGCGGGCCGTTGACGAGCAGCGTCTGCGCGCCGTGCGATGCGAGCGTGCGGCCCGCGACCGGCCCCGCAATGATGCGCGTGAGATCGAGCACGCGCACGCCCGCGAGCGGCTGGTCGGGCTCGCCGCGACCGATCGCCTCGACGGGCGCGTCGCCGATCCGTTCGATCTCGAACAGCGGCAGCGACGCGAGCGCGCGCGCCTGGTCGTGCGCGGCCCATTCGTCAGGGGTTCTGATCAATGCCGCGCACAGGCCGGCCTCGGCCAGCGCGGTATCGAGTGCCGCGCCGTCCCACGTGCGGATCGCCGCGGCAACGTCGTCACGCCGCGGGCCGCAGCCGAGCACGTCGAGAATCCCGTGCAGGTGATGCGGAAAGTTCGCATGCAGCTGGACCCAGCATCCGTCGCGCGTGTCGTGGAAGCCCGTCACCGGATGGCGCGGCTCGGGCGGCGGGCCGTCGTCCACGCGCAGGTAGCGTTCACTGCGGAACGCGACGAGCGCGTCGCGCATCGACACGTCGACGCGCTGCGCGACGCCCGTGCGCAGCCGGTGGCATTCGGCCGCCGCGAGCCCCGCTGCCGCGATCGTCGCCGCGGCCAGCGTGCCGACGTGGAACGTCGACGGCAGCGTCGGGTCCTGCCCCGTCACCGCTGCGCGTGCCAGCGCGCCGGGCTCGCCGTGCGCGAGTTGCCACAAACGGGTCAATGCGAGTTCGGGTGTCATGGTGGGAACGCGCCGTTGAGGAGACGTAATCGAGTCTAGAATTCGCGACAGGTGCGATCAATCTTGATTGCGCGAATCAATGCATAACGAATAGTCGTAGCCGGGCTGCGTTTCATGCGCCCCGACAGGAGCGATCCGCATGACGTCCCTCAGTGCGCCGGAAGCCGCCGGCATCCTCGGTGTCAGCGTGAGCACCCTTTATGCGTATGTGAGCCGCGGCCTGCTGCGCTCGTTGCCCGACGGCGCGAGCAAGCGCCGCCGCTACGACGCGAACGAGGTGCGCCTGCTCGCGCGCCGTCGCGCCGACGCAAAACGCGCGGGCGGCGTCGCCGAGCGCTCGCTCGACTGGGGCGTGCCCGTGCTCGAATCGCGGATCACGCAGATCGCCGACGGCCGCCTGCACTATCGCGGCGCCGACGCGATCGCGCTCGCGAACGATGCGACGCTCGAGGAAACCGCCGCACGGTTGTGGGATTGTCCGCCCGCGCGGCTCGCCGCCGCATCGCTTGCCTCGACCGGTTTCGACGCCGCGCAGTGGGACGACTGGGCGCGCCGCTGGGCGCATCTCGCGCCGCTCGAGCGTGCGCTGGTGCTGCTCCCCGCCGCGGCCGCGGCGCTGCCGCGCCGGTGGGCGCAGGGGCGCGACGCGCAGTTCGACGCGGCCACGCTGCTGCTGCGCGTGACGACGGCCACGCTGGCCGGCAGCGCGCCGGGCAATGCGCCCGTGCATCGGCAACTCGCCGCCGCGTGGCGCATCCGGCGGCGCGACGAGGCCGACCTGCTGCGCCGCGCGCTCGTGCTGTGCGCCGATCACGAACTGAATCCGTCGACCTTTGCGGTGCGCTGCATCGCGTCGACCGGCACGCACCTGTTCGGTGCGGTCGCGGGCGGGCTCGCCGCGTTGTCGGGCCCGCGCCACGGCGGCGAGACGTTCCGGGCGGGCGCCCTGCTCGATGAAGCGGCGCGCGCCGCCGACCTCGACCGGTACCTCGCGCTGCGCGTCGCGCATGACGAACGCGCGGACGGCGCACGCACGGCGCTCGCCGGTTTCGCGCATCCGCTCTATCCCGACGGCGATCCGCGTGCACGCGCGTTACTCGACGCGCTGCACGCGACGCTGCCCGACCGGGCGCCGCTACAGGTGGCCCGTGCGCTCGCCGCACGCGTCGAAGCGGCGACCGGCGTGCAGCCGGCGATCGATTTCGCACTCGCGGTGCTGGAGCGCACGCTCGCGCTGCCCGACGGCGCCGCGTTCACGCTGTTCGCGGCCGGCCGCACCGCGGGCTGGATCGCGCACGCGCTCGAACAGTATGCGGACGGCAAACTGATCCGGCCCCGCGCGCGCTACGTCGGCAACGACGCGACGGCCTGAGCGCGGCCGCCGCGCCATGCGGCGAGCCGTCGCCATGCGATCGGCGCGGCCTGCACGGCTGGCGCCGCCTGCGGGCCGAATGCGAACACCGCGCCGCCCGCCGCCGCGCTGATCCACACGCGCATGCCGGGCAGCAGCGCCAGCGACTCGCCGGCGCGCAGCCAGTGATCGTCGGGCCGGCCCTCGATCGTCACCCACAGGTCGCCGTCCGCGACCTGCAGCGCGGTGCGATCGACGATCCGCCACCGTCCGGCCGGCTCGTTGCCGTCAATCTCGTAAAGTCGCAGTTCGCGCATGGCCGCCTCCGGGTCGCGTGGGTTCAATGACACCAGTATTTCGGACAGCGACAGCACGCGGACAGATACGCCTGCAGACACTTTCGGCTGAACTGTACCGGTCCGCCGGCGGACGGGCGTCCGCCCGGCATCGTATCCGGACGGACGGCGCGCCCGCCCGATCCTGCGTGGCGCGGCGGCTTTGCCTACAATGGCGGCTGTCCCGCGCCACCGGTCCGTCCCCATGTTCCAACGCCCGCCCGCCGCCGCACCCGGCGAAAAGAACCTTACCGTGATGCTATGGCTCGTCGCGACGGGCTTCTTCATGCAGACGCTCGATGCGACGATCGTCAACACGGCGCTGCCGTCGATGGCGGTGAGTCTCGGCGAATCGCCGCTGCGGATGCAGTCGGTCGTGATCGCGTACTCGCTGACGATGGCGGTGATGATTCCCGTCTCGGGCTGGCTCGCGGACACGTTCGGCACGCGGCGCGTGTTCTTCAGCGCGATCCTGGTGTTCTCGCTCGGCTCGCTGCTGTGCGCGAACGCGCACACGCTGCAACAGCTCGTGGTGTTCCGCGTCGTGCAGGGGGTGGGCGGCGCGATGCTGCTGCCGGTCGGGCGGCTCGCCGTGCTTCGCACGTTTCCGGCCGAACGCTACCTGTCCGCGCTGTCGTTCGTCGCGATTCCCGGGCTGATCGGGCCGCTGATCGGGCCAACGCTCGGCGGCTGGCTCGTCAAGATCGCGTCGTGGCACTGGATCTTCCTGATCAACGTCCCGGTCGGCATCGCCGGCTGCGTCGCGACTTTCTACTCGATGCCCGACGCGCGCAACCCGGCCGTCGGCCGCTTCGACCTGAAGGGCTATCTGCTGCTGACGATCGGGATGGTCGCGATCTCGCTGTCGCTCGACGGGCTCGCCGATCTCGGGATGCAGCACGCCGCCGTGCTGGTGCTGCTGATCCTGAGCCTCGCGTGCTTCGTCGCGTACGGCCTGTACGCGGTGCGCGCGCCGCAGCCGATCTTCTCGCTCGAACTGTTCAAGATCCATACGTTCAGCGTCGGCCTGCTCGGCAACCTGTTCGCACGGATCGGCAGCGGCGCGATGCCGTACCTGATCCCGCTGCTGCTGCAGGTGAGCCTCGGGTATTCGGCATTCGAGGCCGGGCTGATGATGCTGCCCGTCGCGGCGGCCGGGATGTTCTCGAAGCGGATCATCACGCGCCTGATCTCGCAGCACGGCTACCGCAAGGTGCTGCTCGCGAACACGATCATGGTCGGCGTGATGATGGCGAGCTTCGCGCTGATGCGCGACACGGTGCCCGTGTGGGTGAAGGTCGTCCACCTCGCGCTGTTCGGCGGCTTCAACTCGATGCAGTTCACCGCGATGAACACGCTGACGCTGAAGGATCTCGGCACCGGCGGCGCGAGCAGCGGCAACAGCCTGTTCTCGCTCGTGCAGATGCTGTCGATGAGCCTCGGCGTCACGGTCGCCGGTGCGCTGCTGGCCACCTTCACCGGGATGCTGCGCACCGTGACGCCGAGCAACACGCTGCCCGCGTTCCATGCGACCTTCATCTGCGTCGGGATCATCACGGCCGCGTCCGCGTGGATCTTCGCGCAGCTCGCGCCCGAAATCCGCGGCCGCGCGCAGTACAAGACCGATCCCTCCGAGCGCGCATGACGCAGGGCGCGGCAATCGCCACGGCGGCGCGCGACGCACCAGGTCGGTGCAACAAGCCTGCACCGCGCCGCAACTGGCGGGCGCGACGGCCCGCCGCACGGGGCGCGATGTCGTGCATGCTTCTTGCTCGCCTATTCTGTAGGTAAACTGGCAGTCTTCCCTCGGCCGACATCATGAGCATGATCGACATCGACCCACCCGGCTTCCAGCCGCCCCGCCCCGTCGCCGGCGACGACGGAAAGCGGCGCACCGTGCTGTACGGCGCGTACACCGTGTTCAGCGTGTTCCAGCCCGTTTTCTCGGTGTCGCACCGCCGCGCGATCGGCTATCACGCGTCGCTGCGCGCGCACGATGAGGAAAGCCGCCAGGTCGCGTCGCACGAGGTGTTCACGCAGGCGGCGCGGCGCGGCGACCTGCTCGAGCTCGGCCGGCTCGCCGAATCGCTGCATCTCGGCAACTTCCACGCGTTCGACAGCCACGACGAATGGCTCTTCCTGAGCCTGCATCCGGCCGCGCTGATGGACACCGTCTACGGCGACGCGCTGCTCGCGAACCTGAAGGCGCTCGGCCTGCCGCCGCATCGCGTGGTGCTCGAGGTGCCCGAGCAGGCAGGCGGCGAGACGCCGCGCTATGCGGCGATCGTCGACGGGCTGCGCAAGGCCGGCTTCCTGATCGCGCTCGGCGGCTTCGGCGCCAAGCATTCGAACATCGACCGCGTGTGGCACCTGCATCCCGACATCGTCACGCTCGACCGCGGGATCCTCGCGCAGGCGAGCGAACACTCGCATCTCGAACGCGTGCTGCCGGGTCTCGTGTCGCTGCTGCACGAATCCGGCCAGCTCGTGCTGATGGGCGGGCTCTCGACCGAGCGCGACGCGCTGATCGCGCTCGAATGCGACGTCGATTTCGTTCAAGGGCAGTACTTCGCGGGGCCGAGCGTCGACCCCGTGCAACCGCAGGCCGCCGCCGGCTGCATGGACACGCTGTCGGCCGCATTGCGGCTACGCGTCGGGCAACGCGAGCTCACGCAGGCCGAACGCCTCGCGCCGTATGTCGCCGCGCTGGAGGAAGCGAGCCAGAAGCTCGCCGCGGGCGAGTCGCTGATCGACGCCGCCGGCGCCGTGCTCGGGTTGCCGGAAACAGCGCGCTGCTTCCTGCTGGATGCATCGGGCCGCCAGATCGGCGATAACGTGCTCGCGCGCGGCAGCGTATCGCAGCGGGCGAAGCGCTTCCGGCCGCTGCTGCATTCGGAAGGCGCGAGCTGGGAGCGCCGCCCCTACTTCATCCACGCGATGCGCGCGCCGAGCCGCGTGCATCTGACGCCGCCGTACCTGTCGATCAACGAGGCGCACCTGTGCGTGACCGCATCGATCGCCGCGCCGGCCGCGACCGGCATGCAGGTGCTGTGCGTGGACATCAACTGGGAAGCGGCGCTCAACCGCGAATGAAGGTGGAAGGTGCGCGCCGCGCTCATGCGGCGCCATCGACGCCGCCGGCGCGGCGCACGATCAGCCGGTGCACGCGCTTGCCGGACGACGCGCTGACCACCTCGTGCTCGTCGAGCACGTGCATGCCGGCGCCGAGTGCGGCATGCATGCGCGCCGAATCGAGCGGCGTGTACAAGCGGCCGCGCTCGTCGCGCAACGCACCGTTGCCGGCCACCCGCCAGCTCAGGTACAGCGTGCCGCCGGGCATCAGCAGCGCGGCCAGCCGCGCGGCCGCCGCGGCCGCATCCGCCTGTTCGAGGTGCATCACGACCGTCTCGCACAGGACGTTCCGGAACACGCCGGACGGCACGCCGGCGAGCGCCGGCAATGCGGCCAGCTCGAACGTCAGCGACGGATGGCGCACACGCGCCTCGGCGAGCAGCGCGGCGCTCGCATCGTAGCCGCGCACGTCGAATCCTTGCGAAGCGAGCCACGCGGTGTCGCGCCCCGCGCCGCAGCCGACATCGGCCGTCGGCCCCGGCGCGAAATACTGATCGAGCAGCGCATACATGTCGTCGGGGACGGCCTCGTCGAGCCAGTCCCGCGCGTATTGCGCGGCATGGGCTTCGTAGGCATCGAGAGTCGGGCGGTCCACCATGGCGATTGCTCCGCGTACGCGTCTCGTCGTGCGACGCACCCCGCATCTTAGCCGTTGCGCATCGTGCGTGGTGTCGTGCTCGACGCGCGCCCCTACGCCGCGCGCAAGTCGCCCGCGCGCGGCACCTGCGCGGCCGCTCCGTCAGACATGCGAGTGCGCGCCGCCGTGCACGGGGCCCGAGCGCCGCTCGACTTCGCGGCGCACGTCGCCGCGCAGGCCCGCGAAAAACGCGACCTCGGCGACGACGAACAACGGCCCGACCATCAGGCCGACCAGGTCGTCGACGAACGCGGGCTTGCGCCCTTCGAACCAATGCCCGACGAACTGCACGATCCAGCCGACCACGAACCCGCCGATGCCGATCCCGAGCCATTGCGCGGTCGGCAACAGCGCGAGCGTCTGCGCGGCCCAGAGGCCGAGCGCGCACAGCACCGTCATCACCACCCCGAAGCGCAGGTCGAGGCGCAGGTAGAACACCGCGAACGCCGCGGCGAGCAGCAGCGCCGGCGACAGCGCGACGCCGGCCAGCGTGCCGAGCGCCGGCCGCGACAGCAGCACCTCGACCGCGAACACGATCATCGGAATGCCGACCAGATGCGTCGCGATGTTGCGCGCATCGCGATGGTAGGCCGCATACTGGGAAAGGTGGTCTTCGAGCGTCTTCATGGCGTCTCCTGAACGATCATTGAGCGCTATGATGCGCGTCACGCCCGAGAACCTCTGTCAGCTACCCGACATCGCGCGCCCATGCCCTCGTCGCTCGCCCCCTACCAGCCGCAGATCGAAGCGCACCCGTGGTTCGCCGCGCTGCCGCCCGCGTTGCGCGAAGACCTGCTCGCCCGCGCCGCATTGCGGCCCCTGCCGGCCGGCCACGCGCTGTTCCGCCGCGGCGACCCGCCGTGCGGGCTGTATGCGGTGCTGGCCGGTTCCCTCACCATAGGCGCGGTCGACCCGCACGGCAAGGAGTCGCTGCTGACGGTCGCCGAACCGGTCACGTGGTTCGGCGAGATCGCGCTGTTCGACGGCCAGCCGCGCACGCACGACGCGATCGCGCTCGACGACACGCTGCTGCTGCACGTCGCGCAGGCCGCGCTGCTCGCGATGCTCGACGCGACGCCGCAATACTGGCGGCAGTTCGCGCTCCTGATGGCGCAAAAGCTCCGGCTGAGCTTCCTGACCGTCGAATCGATGAGCGTGATGCCGGCCGCGCAGCGGCTTGCCGCGCGGCTGCTGATGATCGCCGACGGCTACGGCGGGATCAGCGCCGGCCGCACGCGCATCCGGTTGTCGCAGGAAAAGCTGGCTGCGATGCTGTCGCTGACGCGCCAGACCACCAACCAGCTGCTGAAGGCGCTGCAGGCCGACGGCGTCGTGCGGCTGCATGTCGGCGAGATCGAACTCGTCGACGTCGACGCGCTGCGCCGCGCGAGCGGGCTGCCCGACGGCACCTGCTGACACCGCCGCGCCAGCGCCGCAACGCCGCATTTGCGCCGCCATGGCGTTGCGCTATCGTGGCGGCTCTTTCGCCCTCCCCGCATCCGCTCTTGAACACGTCGACCGTCACCACCCCGTCCCGCCACGCATGGCCCGTGTTCGCCGCGTTCCTGCGGCTCGGCCTCACATCGTTCGGCGGCCCCGTCGCGCATCTCGGCTACTTCCGCGACGCGTTCGTCACGCACGCGGCTGGCTGACCGAGCGCGCGTATGCGGATCTCGTCGGGCTGTGCCAGTTCCTGCCGGGGCCGGCGAGCAGCCAGGTCGGGATGGCGATCGGCCTGTCGCGCGCGGGCTATGCGGGGATGTTCGCCGCGTGGCTCGGCTTCACGCTGCCGTCGGCGCTGCTGATGTTGCTGTTCGCGCTCGGCGTGCACGCGACGGGCATGCCGGTCGCCGCCGGCGCGCTGCACGGGCTGCGCATCGTGTCGGTCGCGGTGATCGCACAGGCGGTGTGGGGCATGGCGCGCACGCTGTGCCCGGACGCGCGCCGTGTCACGCTGATGGCGATCGCTGCATGCATCGCGCTGCTCGTGCCGGCCGCATGGCTGCAGGTGGCCGTGATCGTCGCGGCGGGGGCAGCCGGACGCGTGCTGTTGCCGCAGCCCGAGCGCGACGCCTACGATCCGTTGCCGCTGCATGTATCGCACCGCGCGGGCGTGCTCTGGCTCGTGCTGTTCGCCGCGCTGATCGCCGGGTTGCCGGTCGCGGCCCGCGCGCTCCATTCGAACACGCTCGCCGTCGTCGACGCATTCTTCCGCACCGGCGCGCTGGTGTTCGGCGGCGGGCACGTCGTGCTGCCGCTGCTGCAGGCGGCCGTCGTCGCGCCGGGCTGGGTCGGCGATTCGGTGTTTCTGGGCGGCTACGGTATCGCGCAGGCCGTGCCGGGGCCGCTTTTCACGTTTTCGGCCTTCCTCGGTGCTTCGCTGCGCGACGCGCCGAACGGCTGGCTCGGCGGGACGATCGCGCTCGTGTCGATCTTCGCGCCGTCGTTCCTGCTTGTCGCGGGCACCGCGCCGTTCTGGGAACGCCTGCGCCGCAGCACGCGCATGCAGGCCGCGCTCGCGGGCGTGAACGCGGCCGTCGTAGGACTGCTGCTCGCCGCGCTCTATCACCCGGTGTGGAGCGACACGATCTCGTCGCCACGCGATTTCGCGGCCGCGCTCGTCGCGTTCGTTGCGCTCGCGTTCTGGCGCGTGCCGCCGTGGGCGGTCGTGATCGCGAGCGCGGCGCTCGGGTGGTTGTCGGGGATGATCGCCTGATCCGGCGAATGTCGTGCGTCGATTCATGTCCGACAAAAACAAGAAAGCCCTCTTGACGAGGGCTTTCTTGAGGTACCGCGCGCCGCGAAGGCGCGCGGGATGCCTGGACTTACGCGAAGTTCTTCGCTGCGAAGTCCCAGTTCACGATGTTCCAGAACGCTTCGACGAACTTCGGACGTGCGTTGCGGTAGTCGATGTAGTACGCGTGTTCCCACACGTCGATCGTCAGCAGCGGCTTGTCGGCCGTCGTCAGCGGCGTTGCGGCGTTGCTCGTCGACACGATGTCGAGCGAACCGTCAGCCTTCTTCACGAGCCATGCCCAGCCCGAGCCGAACGTGCCGACCGCGGCCTTCGTGAACGCTTCCTTGAACGCGTCGTACGAACCCCACTTCGCGTTGATCGCGTCGCCCAGCGCGCCCGACGGTGCGCCGCCGCCGTTCGGCGACAGGCTGTTCCAGAAGAACGTGTGGTTCCAGATTTGCGCGGCGTTGTTGAAGATGCCGCCCGACGACTTCTTCACGATCTCTTCCAGCGACAGGCTTTCGAATTCCGTGCCCGGGATCAGATTGTTCAGGTTCGTCACATATGCCTGGTGATGCTTGCCGTAGTGGTACTCGATCGTCTCTTTCGAGATGGTCGGCGCGAGTGCGTCTTCAGCGTACGGGAGCGGCGGGAGCGTATGAGCCATGGCGATTCCTTCGTTGAGTATGTAGGGAGGCTGTGTTGAATGCTGCCGAGCGTCCGATTGTAGGCGAGTCCGAATATCCCCGCAAACTCACGGGCATTTATCCGCGGTATGCAGAAAATCGGCGCTGGCGCTTCATCCGGCAGGACGAGACGACGATGCGCAGCTTCCGTTCCCGGGTCCGGCGCGCCCGGTGCATCCGGACCGCCGGGCGCACGACCTTCGTTTCGCTTACGCCGCCGTCGTCAGATCGTATCGGTCAGCCGCGGCTGCACGTCGGCAAGCGACACATCGGCCGAGCCTTCGGCGAGATGCACGGTCAGGCGGCGCTGCGGTTTCAGCGCACTCGGCGCGCGCACCGCGCGGCCGGTCTGCGTGTCGATCAGCGCCGCGTAGCCGCGCTCGAGCGTGCGCTGCGGGCTCAACACCTCGAGCCGCGCCGCGCAGGCCGAGACCCGCGCGGTATCGCGCTCGTGACGGCGCTGCAGCGCCACCGCGAGACGTTGCGACAGTCCCGCGAGCGCATGGCGCGCCTGCGCCGGGTCGGGCCGCGCGCGCTGCCAGCGCAGCTGCGCGAGCGCGAAGCGCGCACGCGCGTCGCGCACCGGCCGCGACGCCGCCGACGCGAGCCGCACGGCCAGTTGCTCGACGTGGGTGCGCTGCCGCTGCAGCCGTTCGGCCGGACTGACGAGCCGGCGCGCGAGCCAGTCGAGCTGCTGCGCACGCTGCTCGAGCCCGCGTTCCAGGCTGCGCGCCAGCGCGCGCTGCCGGTCGGCGACCTCGCGCAACAGCAACGCGCGCTGCGGACTCGCGAGTTCGGCCGCGCCGGTCGGCGTCGGCGCGCGCAGGTCGGCCGCGAAGTCCGCGATCGTGAAATCGGTTTCGTGGCCGACGCCGCTGACGACCGGCAGTTCGCTCGCCGCGATCGCGCGCGCGAGCGCTTCATCGTTGAACGACCACAGATCCTCGATCGAGCCGCCGCCGCGACAGACCAGCAGCACGTCGACCTCGCGCCGCGCGTTTGCAGCCTGCACGGCCGCGACGAGTTTCTCGGCCGAGCCCGCACCCTGCACGGGCGCCGGATAGACGATCACGGGGATGTGCGGCGCGCGGCGCGCGAGCGTGGTCAGCACGTCGCGCAGCGCGGCCGCCTGCAGCGACGTGACGATGCCGATCGCGCGCGGATGCGCGGGCAGCGAACGCTTGCGCTCGGGCGCGAACAGGCCTTCGGCCTCGAGCTGCGCCTTCAGCCGCAGGAACGCCTCGTACAGGCGCCCTTGCCCGGTGCGCCGCACGGCCTCGACATTGAGCTGCACTTCGCCGCGCGGCTCGTACATCGTGACGACCGCGCGCACCTCGATCCGGTCGCCTTCGCGCGGCGTGAATTCCGCATACTGCGCGCGACCGCGAAACATCACGCAGCGCATCTGCGCCTGCGGGTCCTTGATCGAGAAATACCAGTGGCCGCTCGCGGCGCGCGTGAAATTCGACACTTCGCCCGAGATCCACAGCAGTGGAAACGAACGTTCGAGCATTGTCGAAATCGCGCGATTGAGCGCCGAAACGGGAATCACTTCGTCACCGCCGCGGGTGGCGCCGGGAGCGGAAAAAGGAGAGTCGGAAAGCATGGGCGATCGGATGAATGCTGGCGGCGACACGATAGTCCGACACGCGCGCGGCGTCCAGCGCCGAGCGTCCGCGCCGCGACGCGCGGAAGGTGTCCACACTCTGACATTCATCCACCCAAAACGCTTGAAAACCGCGGGAAAAACCAGACAATTTCACGCAATCCATTGATTTTTATAGATTTTCAAACCTTACAATTTTATTCGACGCCGACTCGACGTCCACCCGGCGGGCGTTTGGTGCGGACGGGCGGCGAGTTTTTCACAGAGTTATCCACAGCCCGCCCCGATCCGGCCCCGCCGGGTACGTCGCCCGGCCGCGCTTGCCGCGCCCGCGTGCGGCGCGCTAGAGTGCCGCCTTCCGAAGACCTTGCGGCATGCGCCGCCCAACGGAGAATCCGTCTTGACGAATCCGTCCCACGACGCGGCGCACGATACGCCGCGCCCGACCCGATGAGCGCGCCCGGCGGCCCGCTCGCGCGGCTCGAAGCGCGCCTCACGCGCGAATGGCAGCGACGCGGCGCACTCGCCTGGGCGCTCACGCCGTTCGCATGCGTATTCGGCCTGTGCGCGGCGCTGCGCCGCGCGGCCTATGCGCAGGGCTGGAAGCAACCGGTCGACGTCGGTGTGCCCGTCGTCGTGGTCGGCAACGTGACCGTCGGCGGCACGGGCAAGACGCCGACCGTGATCGCGCTCGTCGATGCGCTGCGCGCGGCCGGTTTCACGCCGGGCGTCGTGTCGCGCGGCTACGGCGCGAACGTGAAGGCGCCGACCGCGGTCACGCCCGCGTCGCGCGCGAGCGCGGCCGGCGACGAACCGCTGCTGATCGCGCGCCGCACCGGCGCGCCCGTGTGGGTATGCCCCGACCGCGTCGCGGCCGCGCAGGCGCTGCGCACCGCGCATCCTGACGTCGACGTGATCGTCAGCGACGACGGCCTCCAGCACTACCGCCTCGCGCGCACGGTCGAGCTCGTCGTGTTCGACCACCGGCTCGGCGGCAACGGCTTCCTGCTGCCGGCCGGCCCGCTGCGCGAGCCGCTGTCGCGCCACCGCGACGCGACGCTCGTCAACGATCCGTACAGCGGCGCGCTGCCGCCGTGGCCCGACACCTACGCGCTCGCGCTGACACCGGGCGCCGCGTGGCACCTCGACCAGCCGGCGCTGCGCCGCCCGCTGTCGCAGTTCGCGAACGAGCGCGTGCTCGCCGCGGCCGGCATCGGCGCGCCGGAACGCTTCTTCGCGACGCTGCGCGCGGCCGGCCTCGCGCCGGCGACACGCGCGCTGCCCGACCATTACGCGTTCGCCGACAATCCGTTCGTCGACGACGCGGTCGACGCGATCCTGATCACCGAGAAGG
The DNA here is from genome assembly GCF_003853415.1 of Burkholderia sp. Bp9142. Lineage (GTDB taxonomy): Bacteria > Pseudomonadota > Gammaproteobacteria > Burkholderiales > Burkholderiaceae > Burkholderia. The sequence goes on from NZ_QTPP01000006.1 coordinate 15,443, forward strand.
ATGCAGTAAAATTGGGCGCTTCCTGGCGCGACGCTCGGCTGTGGGTCGTCCCCGTCGAAGCCGCGCTCGATCCTCGCCTCATTGCCCTCGTTGTGGAGAAACTCCGTGGACGCTCGCCTGCTTGAAATCCTTGTGTGCCCTATCTGCAAAGGCCCGCTCCACTATGACCGCGCCGCGCAGGAGCTGATCTGCAACGCGGACAAGCTCGCCTACCCGATCCGCGACGGCATCCCCGTGATGCTCGTCGACGAAGCACGCCAGACCGTCGAAGGCACGCCGGTCGACCCCGCCGGCCCGGCCGGCAGCTGAACGCCGACCGCTGCACCGGCGCCCCGCCGCGGCCACGTGCCGAACCCTGCCGGGCGGCCTGCTTTCGACGCGCCGCCCGCCCCGCCCTTCTCACCGCCCAGCCCCGATGACTCATCCGCAGCCCTTCATCGCCGTCATTCCTGCCCGGCTCGCGTCGACGCGCCTGCCGAACAAGCCGCTCGCCGATCTCGGCGGCAAGCCGATGGTCGTGCGCGTCGCCGAGCGCGCGCGCGAAGCGGGCGCGCAGCAGGTGCTCGTCGCGTCCGACGCGCAGAGCGTGCTCGACGCGGCACGCGATCACGGTTTCGAAGCGGTGCTGACGCGCGCCGACCATCCGTCGGGCACCGACCGGCTCGCGGAAGTCGCCGCGACGTTCGGGTGGAGCGACGACACCGTCGTCGTCAACGTGCAGGGCGACGAGCCGCTGATCGACCCGGTGCTCGTGCGCGACGTAGCGTCGCACCTCGCCGCGCATCCGGACTGCGCGATCGCGACTGCCGCGCACCCGATCCACGAAGCGGCCGACGTGTTCAACCCGAACATCGTGAAGGTCGCGCTCGACGCGCGCAACGTCGCGATGTACTTCTCGCGCGCGCCGATTCCGTGGAGCCGCGACGCGTACCAGCCACACTGGCCGGACGTCGGAGCCATGCCGGCGCCGGCGTTTCCGGTCTACCGCCACATCGGCCTCTACGCGTATCGCGCGCGCTTCCTGCGCACCTATCCGTCGCTCGCGCAGGCGCCGATCGAGCAGGCCGAGCAGCTCGAACAGCTGCGCGCGATGTGGCACGGCGAGCGCATTGCCGTGCTGATTACCGAGCACGCGCCCGCAGCCGGAATCGACACGCCGGCCGATCTTGCACGCGTGCAGGCCCTTTTTCGGCCGGGTTCAAAATAACCCGTGGCATAATCAGGCGATTGTGCGAGCCGTCCGCGACCCGCGCGTTCTCGCTTGACCCCGCCACGGCCCATCCCGGCAGCCGCGCGTCGCTTTCGCCGACGTGCCGCGTCAGACCGGTCCGCCGCGCGCCAGGCAAGCCCCGCGCACGCTGTCGCTGACACTTTTGCGTCTCGCCATACGAATCTACATACTGGAGATATCACCATGCGTTTGATCCTGTTGGGCGCGCCCGGCGCGGGAAAGGGCACCCAGGCAAACTTCATCAAGGAAAAGTTCGGCATCCCGCAAATCTCGACGGGCGACATGCTGCGTGCGGCCGTCAAGGCCGGCTCGCCGCTCGGCGTCGAGGCGAAGGGCTACATGAACGCCGGCAAGCTCGTGCCGGACGCGCTGATCATCGGCCTCGTGAAGGAGCGCCTGAAGGAATCGGACTGCGCGAACGGCTACCTGTTCGACGGCTTCCCGCGCACGATCGCGCAGGCTGACGCGATGAAGGAAGCCGGCGTCGCGATCGACTACGTGCTCGAAATCGACGTCCCGTTCTCGGAAATCGTCGAGCGCATGAGCGGCCGCCGCACGCACCCGGCATCGGGCCGCACGTACCACGTGAAGTTCAACCCGCCGAAGGTCGAGGGCAAGGACGACGTGACGGGCGAACCGCTGATCCAGCGCGACGACGACAAGGAAGAAACCGTCAAGAAGCGTCTCGAAGTGTATGAAGCGCAGACCAAGCCGCTGATCACGTACTACGGCGACTGGGCGCAGCGCGGCGAGGAAAACGGCCTGAAGGCCCCGCAGTATCGCAAGATCTCGGGCCTCGGCAGCGTGGACGAAATCCGCGAGCGTGCGTTCGACGCACTGAAGTAAGCACCGCGTCGTGCCCCCGCAAGCCGCCCTTTCCGGGCGGCTTTTTTTCGTCTGCTTCCTCCGTTTCGTCTGACCAGGATCCGCACGGCCGTGCCGGCCTCGCCGGCGCCCCATACAATCGATCGAACGCAGACGCCCCGGCTTTGCTCCGATCGACCGGCATCGGACCCAGCCAAGGAGACCGTGATGGAGATTCGCGGCCGGCAACGTCTTTCCGATCACGGGCGGCGCATCGGGCCTCGGCGCCGGAACGGCCCGCATGCTCGCGCAGGCAGGCGGCAAGGTCGTGCTCGATGCGATGGTGCCCTTCCCGCCGCGGCTCGGCAAACCGGACGAATACGTGCTGCTGGTGCGCCAGATAGTCGAGAACCCCGATGCTCAACGGCGAAGTGATTCGCCTCGACGGCGCGATCCGGATGCAGCCGAAATAAGTGCAAACAACTGCAAACGAAAAACGCCCGCGGGCGTTTTTCATTCGAGGCGCCGGACGGCGGGCTTGCCCACCGGCAATGCCGCCCGCAAGCGGCTCAGTCCTCGCCGTCGCGCTGCATCCGCTGCCGCAATTCCGTCACCTGCGATTCGACGACGGTCGCATCCTCTGCATCGGGCCGCTCGCCGAGATACTGCTCGAGATCCTCGAGCGCGGGACGCAGGTAATCGAGCCGCGCATACGCGAAGCCGCGGTCGCGCACCTCGTCGAGCTGTTCGGGCAACAGGATCACGAGCCGCTGCTGCACCGCGAGCAGCCGCTGCCAGCGTTCCGTCTGCAGATAGATCGTCTTCAGGTTGCGCAGCATCCGCGCGATGATCTCGCGGCTCGTGGCGGGCTGCAGCAGCGCGCGCAACGCACTGTCGACCGCGCCCGCCGCGCGCGCGACGTACGGCTCGAGCATCTCGACCATCTCGGCTTCGGACAGCGAATGGCCGTTGGTCGGATCGATGATCAGGTCGCCGTCCGGCAGTGTCACGCGCAGCAGGAAGTGGCCGGGGAACGACACGCCGCGCGCCGGCACGCCGATCTGCTCGGCGAGCTCGAGGTACAGCACCGACAGCGAGATCGGAATCCCGCGCCGCCGCTTCAGCACCGCATTCAGGTGGCTGTTGTCGGGGTCGTAGTAATCGTTGTGATTGCACGCGAAGCCGAGTTCGCGGAAGAAGAACTCGTTCAGCGCGGCGACGCGGTCCTTCAGGTCCGCATCGTCGGCGAGCCGGCGGCTCAGCCGCGCGGCCAGCATGTCGATTTCGGCCAGCGTGCCCTGCAGGTCGAGGTCGGGATACGCGTCCTGTGCGAGCGACAGCGCGGTTTCCGTGACGGGCAGACTGTCGTCGTCCGCCACGAGCGTGCTGAAGTAGTCGAGGACGCGGGTCATTGCGGTCGTCACTTGGCGCGCCTTCTGAAGTAAGCGTATTTGAAGCCCATTACCCACAACATACCGAAATATAGTGCAGCGAACAGCACGAGGCACGCGGCCATCAGCGCAATGCGATCGAGCGGCTGCGCACGCATGCCGGTCCAGTCGAAGCTGATCGCGAACCAGTGCATCAGGCCCGCGAGCACGAGCGCCGCGCCGATCAACTGCACGAAGAAGCGCAGCCAGCCCGGCGACGGCTGGTAGATGCCGCGCTTGCGCAGCCCGAGGAACAGCAGCAGCGAGTTCAGGCACGCGCCGACGCCGATGCTCAGCGTGAGGCCCGCATGACCGATCAGCGGCACGAACACGTAGTTCGAGATCTGCGTGACGACGAGCACGCCGATCGCGATCTTCACCGGCGTCTTGATGTCCTGCTTCGCATAGAAGCCCGGCGCGAGGATCTTGATCAGGATGATGCCGACGAGACCGATCCCGTAGGTCGCGAGCGCGCGGGCGACCATCGTGACGGTATGCGCGTCGAACCTGCCGTAGTTGAACAGCGTCGCGGTGAGCGGCGTCGCGAAGAAGAACAGCGCGAGCGCGCTCGGCGCCGCGAGCAGGAACGTGACGCGCAGCCCCCAGTCGAGCAGCGCCGAATACTCCTGCGTATCGGCGTCGACGTGCGCCTTCGACAGGCTCGGCAGCAGGATCGTGCCGAGCGCGACGCCGAGCAGCGCGGTCGGGAATTCCATCAGGCGGTCGGCGTAGTTGATCCACGACACCGCGCCCTGCCCGAGCCGCGACGCGATGTTGGTGTTGATGATCAGCGACAGCTGCGCGACCGACACCGCGAACGTCGCGGGCACCATCTTTGCGAGCACGCGCTTCACGCCGCGGTGACGCAGCGCGCGCACCGGGTTGAGGCCGATCAGCGGCACCATGTCGATTTTCTTCAGGCCCGGCAACTGCACGACGAACTGCAGCACGCCGCCCACGATCACGGCCCACGCGAGCGCGAACACCGGCACCTTCAGGTGCGGCGCGACGAACACGGCCGCGGCGATGAACGCGACGTTGAGCAGGACCGGCGCGAACGCCGGCAGCGAGAAGCTCTTGTAGGTGTTGAGCACGCCGGACGCGAGCGTCGTCAGCGAGATGAACACGATGTACGGGAACATGATCTGCGTCATCGTGACCGCGAGCGGGAACGCCTGCCCGTCGGTGCGCAGGCCGGACGCGACCGCGAACACGACCCACGACGCGCCGACGATCCCGAGGACCGACAGCACGGCGAGCGCCCACGCGAGCACGGTCGACATCGCATCGACGAGCGCCTTGGTCGCATCGTGCCCCTGCTGGTTCTTGAACTCGGCCAGGATCGGCACGAACGCCTGCGAGAACGCGCCTTCGGCGGACAGGCGGCGCAGCAGGTTCGGAATACGGAAAGCGACGTAGAACGCGTCGGTGTATTGACTGGCGCCGAACGCACGGGCGATCAGCGTCTCGCGGGCCAGTCCGGTCACGCGCGACAGCAGCGTGAAGCCGCTGACCGTCAGCAGGGCTCGGAATAGATTCATGGGGCGCTTATTATACGGACGTTGCGTGTCCCGGCACGGACGGATCCGGAAAAGCGCGCGCGTCGCCGGCGCCCCATCCGGCCGATGTCACGTTGAACTTGCCACGCGCTTGATTTTGTTGCTATAATCGCCGGTTTCTGAGCCTGTTACATGCACGGCGCCTGTCGTTTTCATGTCTCGGCCTCGGTTAAAATCACCGTTTTTTATGCGCCCCTGGGCAATCGTTCTCAGGGGACGGATCGAAAAGCAGCGCTTGGCCGTCAGGCTCCAAGCTCTGGAAACAGGACAGGATAAGGAACCGTCATGGCTAACTCCGCACAAGCACGCAAGCGCGCCCGCCAAGCCGCGAAGGCAAATTCGCACAACTCGGCGCTGCGCTCGAAATTCCGTACCGCGATCAAGTCGGTTCGCAAGGCTGTTGAAGCCGGCGACCAGGCTAAGGCTGCCGAGCTGTTCAAGGCTGCCGTGAAGACGATCGACACGATCGCCGACAAGAAGATCGTTCACAAGAACAAGGCCGCTCGCAGCAAGAGCCGCCTCGCCGCAGCCGTCAAGGGTCTGCAGGCAGCAGCGTAAATCCGGTGCGACCGGCGAGGGCGCCCGCCTCGGCGGGCGCTCCTGTTTCCTGCGATCGCAAAAAAGCCCGCCTAGGCGGGCTTTTTTGTTGCGCGTCGTCCGCGCATCGCGCCGGACGACTGCCGGACGTGGGCGCGGCATGCACCCTCGTCCGTCGAACTCATTTCTTCTCGTTGTAGTCCGGCAGCTCGCACGCCTCGGTGACGACAAGGTTGTTGTCCTTCGCGAAGTTCAGCACGAAATCGAACGCCATCGGCTCGATGTCGCGCAGCCGGGAATCGAGGATCACGCATTTCAGGTCACCGAGCATCGTCGGGCGCACGTACAGCGAATATTTCAGGCGCGCATTCGGCCCGCTCGCACCCGGCCCGAAGCAGGCCATCACGCCGGCCAGACGCTCCGACCAGTCGCTCGGGCGAAACTTTTTCCCGTCTTTCGTGATGCCCTGGATGAAGAATTCGGTCGGAGGGGTTTCAGCCATGTGGTTACCCAAGTGACGGCCCGGCGATATCCAGGCGACGGCGCCTGGATATGCGAACACAAAGCTGGAGTGGACGGCTGCACACGCGCTTCGATATCCCGAAAACAGGCCGTCGATGCGTGCCGCCGGCGCGCCGCACCGGATTTGTGCAGCGCACGGCTTGTGTCCGGCAGAGCGCGAAAAGCCTTGCCTGCCGGGCTGGAGAAAACTTTTGAATTATACCGCAGCGCGCCATCGCGCGTCGTGCCGCCCCCCTCTCCCGACACGCTCCGTCGCCCGCCCCAAGCGCTCCCCGCTTTTCTTCGCGGCTCGTCAAAGCACAGAAAATCCTTTATGCTGCTTTGAGTTATCCACACCCGACGGCGGCGCCGTCCGGCCCCGCGGCCGGGTGAAACCCGCCGTATCTCGTTTCATGACCGCCAAAACCATTCGTCACTACCTGCAGTTCAAGGATTTCTCGCTGGAAGACTACGAGTACGTGCTCGAACGCACGGGTATCCTGAAGCGCAAGTTCAAGAACTACGAGACCTATCACCCGCTGCACGACCGCACGCTCGCGATGATCTTCGAGAAGAGCTCGACGCGCACGCGGCTGTCGTTCGAAGCCGGCATCTTCCAGCTCGGCGGCCATGCGGTGTTCATGAGCACGCGCGACACGCAGCTCGGCCGCGGCGAGCCGGTCGAGGATTCCGCGCAGGTCATCTCGCGGATGGTCGACATCATCATGATCCGCACGTTCGAGCAGGACGTGATCACGCGCTTCGCGCAGAACTCCCGCGTGCCGGTGATCAACGGCCTGACCAACGAATACCACCCGTGCCAGGTGCTCGCCGACATCTTCACGTACTACGAGCACCGCGGCCCGATCGCCGGCAAGACGGTCGCGTGGGTCGGCGATGCGAACAACATGCTGTACACGTGGATCGAAGCCGCGCAGATTCTCGGCTTCAAGCTACGCCTGTCGACGCCGCCCGGCTATGCGCTCGACATGAAGCTCGTGTCGCCGGACAGCGCGCCGTTCTACGAGGTGTTCGACGACCCGAACGAAGCGTGCAAGGGCGCCGATCTCGTGACGACCGACGTGTGGACGAGCATGGGCTTCGAAGCCGAGAACGAAGCGCGCATGCAGGCGTTTGCCGACTGGTGCGTCGACGAGGAAATGATGGGCCACGCGAACCCGGACGCGCTCTTCATGCACTGCCTGCCCGCGCACCGCGGCGAGGAAGTGACGGCCGGCGTGATCGACGGCCCGCAAAGCGTCGTGTGGGACGAGGCGGAAAACCGCCTGCACGTGCAGAAGGCGCTGATGGAGTTCCTGCTGCTCGGCCGGCTGAAGCACTGACGCGCGCGGCCTCGTCGCAAGCGATAAGCGCCGGCACAGCCCGGCGCTTTTTATTTTCCCGCCACCCGCGCGGCATGCGCGCGCATGCCGATGCCCCCGTCAGCCCGGCGTCGGCTGCGTCGCGGCGAAGCTTGGCCGCTCGCGCATCACCGCCTGCGCACGCGTGACGTTCGGGTATTTCCGCAGCAATTCCGCCCCTTCGGGGAACATGCCCACGTAAGCCAGGATCGGCGCCAGGAACAGATCCGCCATCGACACCTCGCTGCCGACCAGGTAATCGCGACCGCCGTACGCCGCGTCGAACACCTGCAGATGCTTGTCGATTTCAGGCAGCGCCGCGTCGATCACCGCGCGATCGGGCTGGCCGTTCTCGCCTTTCGGGAAGATGTATTGCAGCACGTAGCGGCGCACCATCGCGTCGTACGCGTGGCAGTTGATCAGACTGATCCACTGCTCGCCGCGCGCATGCGCGGTGGCGCCCCACTGGGCCAGCAGGCCCGGGCCGTCGAACGCTTCGTCGATATAGCCGAGGATCGCACGCGTTTCGTAGAACTCGATCGGACCGTCGCAGAATGCCGGGATGCGTCCGAACGGGTTGTGCGCGAGCACGTCCGGCGAATGCGGCGGCAGCGGCTGCAACGTGTACGAGACGCCCTTTTCCGCGAGCGCCATGCGCACGGTCCTGCAATAGCTGCTGCGCGGATCGCCGATCACGACGACGGTACCCGCGCTGCCTTCCGGGTCCAGCAGATCGCTGAGCCGGTTGAACACCGATTGCCAACCGCCCATGTGCGAATCGCGCTCGGCCTCGCCCGGAAAGCCGCTGTGACGCATGTGCAGATGCGTGCCGCCGTCCTTGTCGGTGAACGTGACCTCGATCAGCGTCTTCAGGTCGGCCGGCATCGACCCGGCCTCCCACGCCCATGTGTACGCCAGAAAGTCGACGCGATCGACCTTCTGGTATTCGCCGCCCGCGATGTGGCGCGAACCGTCGCGCCCGCCCATCACGATGCGGTACGTGCCGCCGACCCGCGCGTCGGCGCTCGCTTCGATCACGCTCATCCCGCGCGGACAATGCCAGGTCGCCAGCGCGGATTCGTTCGTGAACGCGTCGAAAACACGTTCGCGCGGTGCGCGGATGAACCGGTTCAATTCGAGATGAAACGTCGCTGCCTGACTCATGACTTCTCCCGCCGAGGTGGGGCGTCGTCGCCGGCCGTGCCGCCCGCGCACGATTCGACGAACGCCGTCAGTCGATCGAGGCTCTCTTCCCAATATTGCCGATAGGCTTCGAGCCATCCATGCGCATCGCGCATCCCGTCCGCGCGCAACCGGCAGATTCGCCAGCGCGCATTGACTTCCCTCTCGATCAGCCCCGCCTCCGACAGCACGCGAAGGTGCTTCGAAATCGCCGGCGCGGACATGTCGAACGGCCGGGCCAGCTCGCTGACGGGCGCCGCGCCCTCGGCCAGCCGCACCAGGATCGCGCGCCGGGTAGGGTCGGCCAGCGCAGCAAACACCGCAGACAGGGGATCGGATGTGGAATGCATGATCTCATTTAACTTCAAGGTTAAATGAGAGTCAAGGGGATGACGGGTGTGGCGGCCGGGGGACGCAACGGCGTGGATGGACGGGCGGCGGAACGGAACGACGCACGCATCGCCGCCGCCGAGCGGTGCGGGGTGCGGGCGCGATGCGGGACACGACAGCGCGCCTCTAGAAAAAGGGACGGTTTGCCGTGTGGAATCGGCAACAACCGGCGTGGTTCCGTTACGCGGGCGTCGTGGCCCGGCTCACAGGCAAACCGGCTCGGGCTCCAGCTCGACGCCAAATTTCGCGAACACGTCGTCCTGGATCGCGCGCGCCAGCGCGAGCACGTCGGCACCCGTCGCGCCGCCGCGATTCACCAGCACGAGCGCCTGCCGGTCGTGCACGGCCGCCGCGCCGAGCGCGCGCCCTTTCCAGCCGCAGCGGTCGATCAGCCAGCCGGCCGCGAGCTTCACCTGCCCGTCCGGCTGCGGATACGACACGACGTCCGGCGCGCGCGCGCGCAGCGCATCGAACTGCGCGGCGTCGATCACCGGATTCTTGAAGAAACTGCCGGCGTTGCCGAGCGCCAGCGGATCGGGCAGCTTCGCGCGGCGGATCACGACGACCGCGTCGAACACGTCGCGCGGCGTCGCGAAGTCGGGGGCGATGCCGCGCGCGTCGAGCTCGCGCGTGACGTCCGCGTAGCCGAGCCGCGGCGTCCAGCGCTTGGGCAGCCGGAACGTCACCGCGACGATCGCGAAGCGCCCGCGCCCGTCCCGCTTGAAGAAACTGTCGCGATAGCCGAACGCGCAGCGCGCGGCGTCGAAGCGCTCGCTACGTCCCGTCGCGAGTTCGACGGCGACCAGCGACTCGAAATACGTCTTCATCTCGAGGCCGTACGCGCCGATGTTCTGGATCGGTGCGGCGCCGACGGTGCCCGGAATCAGTGCCAGGTTTTCGAGGCCCGGCATCCCGTGCTCGAGCGTCCACGCGACGAACGCATGCCAGGTCTCGCCGCCGCCGGCCTCGACGTACCACGCGTCGTCGTCCTCGCGCACGACGCGGCGGCCGGCGATCTCGTCGAGCAGCACGACGCCGTCGAAATCGCGCGTGAACACGACGTTGCTGCCGCCGCCGAGCACGAGCTGCGGCAGATGCGCGACGCGCGGGTCGCGATGCAGCGCCGCGAACTGCGCCGCATGCGTGATGCGGGCGGCAAAGCGCGCGGTCGCGCCGATGCCGAACGTGTTGTGCGCGGCGAGCGGATGGTCGGGGAGCAGCGACAGGGCGGAATCGTCAGGAGGCATCGGCATTCGCGGTCACGTCCGCCGGGCGGGCGCACGGCCGGCCTTGGGCAAACGGAGGGGCATCGGTAAAATGGCAAACAGTCCGCAATTATAGCGAGTGCCCGCGCGCGAGCCGGGCGCTTGCATCTCAAGGGAGAATGCCATGCCATCGTTCGACGTCGTTTCCGAAGCGAACATGATCGAAGTGAAGAACGCCATCGAGCAGTCGAACAAGGAAATTTCGACGCGCTTCGACTTCAAGGGCTCCGACGCGCGTGTCGAGCAGAAGGAGCGCGAGCTGACGCTGTTCGCCGACGACGATTTCAAGCTCGGCCAGGTCAAGGACGTGCTGATCAACAAGCTCGCGAAGCGCAACGTCGACGTGCGCTTCCTCGACTACGGCAAGGTCGAGAAGATCGGCGGCGACAAGGTCAAGCAGATCGTCACCGTGAAGAAAGGCGTGACGGGCGACCTCGCGAAGAAGATCGTCAGGCTCGTGAAAGACAGCAAGATCAAGGTGCAGGCGAGCATCCAGGGCGACGCGGTGCGCGTGGCCGGCACGAAGCGCGACGACCTGCAAAGCGTGATCGCGATGCTGCGCAAGGACGTGACCGACACCCCGCTCGACTTCAACAACTTCCGCGACTGATCGACGCCGTCGACCGGTCACGCCGCACCGCCGGGCCCCGCATGCGGGTTGCCCCGGCGGGCGGCAACAGCAGCAACGCCTTCCTCAGACCTTCCCGCCGTTCTGCGCACCGCCGTCGGACGCTGCCTTCTTCTTGTCGCCGATCCGGCTTTCCTGCCCCTTCAGCAGCTTCGAGATGTTGCCGCGGTGACGCCACACGAGCAGCACGCTCATCGCGAGCACGGCCCATGCGACCGGGTTGTGGCCCGTGCCGAACAGGAACACGTCGAACACCGGTGCGAACACGGCCGCCACCAGCGCCGCGAGCGACGAATAGCGGAAGAAGAACGCGACGATCAGCCAGGTCAGCGCGGTCGCGAGGCCGAGCACCGGGTGCACGGCGAGCAGCACGCCGGCCGCGGTGGCAACGCCCTTGCCGCCCTGGAAGCGGAAGAACACCGGATACAGGTGGCCGAGGAACACGGCGATCGCGACCCACGCGACGGCGACGTCGGACAGCCCGAAGTGCCGCGCGAGCCACACGGCAAGCCAGCCCTTGAACGCGTCGCCGACGAGCGTCATGATCGCGGCCTTCTTGTTGCCGCTGCGCAGCACGTTGGTCGCGCCGGGATTCTTCGACCCGTACGAACGGGGATCGGCCAGGCCCATCGCGGCGCTGACGACGACGGCGAACGACACCGAACCGATCAGGTAGGCAACTAGTGCGGCGAGCAGGATCTGCATGCGGAGAACTCTTCTTTCAACGTATCGGTGAAGGGACGGCCGGGCGCGCCCGGCCGAAGCGGCGCCCATTCTACCGAACGAGCACGGCCTGCCACGAGGGTGAAACCCTCAGTCGACGCTCGCGCACTGCACGGGCGTCGCGCCGAGCAGCGTCGCGAGCACCGCCGGCGCGAGGCTGACGAGATAGCCGCGGCGGCCGCCGTTCAGGTAGATCGTCGGCAATTCGAGGATGGTGGACTCGACGTACACGGGCATCGTCTTGCGCGTGCCGAACGGCGACGTGCCGCCGACCAGATAGCCGGAGTGGCGGTTCGCGACGTCGGGCTTGCACGGCTCGACGCGCTTCGCGCCGATCTGCCGCGCGAGGTTCTTGGTCGACACCGTGCGGTCGCCGTGCATCAGCACGATCAGAGGCTTCGCATGCTCGTCCTCCATCACGAGCGTCTTCACGACGCTGTGTTCGTCGACGCCGAGCTGGCGCGCCGACTCGCCGGTGCCGCCGTGCTCGACGTAATCGTACGGATGCTCGCCAAACGCGACGCCGTGGCGGCGCAGCAGCTGGGTCGCGGGTGTCTCGGACACGTGTCTGGATTTGCTCATGGCGGCATTTTAATGGCGAACGACCGGCGGGCGGCCGCCATCGCACAATCGCGGCATCCCGTGTTCGCGCCGGTGCGCCGCGCGCCGGCGGTATACTCGCGGCCCTTTTGTCCGGGGCGAGCGCGCCCGTCGCCGCAGCGCGCCATCATCATTGCGGACATCGCGAAGCGCTATTGCCCGATTGGCCGATTGTGGCGCGCCCGCCATCATGGCACGATCGTTCGCAAAACTCGCCGCGCCGCCGCCCGGCCCTTTTTCTGGAGACGCCATGACCTCGCCTGTCCGCTCATCCGCGCCGCTCGACGTCGCGGCACTGCTCGCCGCGCTGCCCGGCCGCATCGCCGACGTGCCCGCCCGCTGGGCCGCACGCGCGCGCGCGCATCCGGCGCTGATCGAGGACGCGCGCCGCCTGTCGTACGGCGAGCTGTCGCAGGCCGTCGATGCCGCCGCCGGGCGGCTCGCGCGCCTTGGCGTGCGCGGCGGCGATCGCGTGATGATCGTCGCGGAGAACAGCGTCGCGCAGATCGTGCTGCTGTTCGCGGTCGCGCGTGTCGACGCATGGGCGCTCGTGTCGAACGCGCGGCTGTCGGCCGGCGAGCTCGATGCAATCGCCGCGCACGCGCGCCCGAAGCTGATCGCGTTCGCGACGGAAGCGTCGCCCGACGCGCGCACGCACGCGGCACGCTACGACGCGACGCCGGCCGACGCGCTGCCGGTCGACATCGGCGCATGGTCGTACCGCATCGACACGAGCGCGCCCGGCGAACCGGTGGCGGCCGACGGCGCCGCGCAATGCGCGGCGCTGATCTACACGACCGGCACGACCGGCACGCCGAAAGGCGTGATGCTGTCGCATCGCAACCTGCTGTTCATCGCGGCGACATCGAGCGCGCTGCGCCGCGTGTCGCCCGATGACGTCGTCTATACGGTGCTGCCCGTGTCGCACGTGTACGGGCTCGCGTCGGTCTGCCTCGGCAGCCTGTACGCGGGCGCGACGCTGCGGCTCGCACCGCGCTTCTCGCCGGAGGCCGTGCGCGTCGCGCTCGCCGACGAAGGCGTGACGATCTTCCAGGGCGTGCCCGCGATGCACGCGAAGCTGCTCGAGCACCTGCACACGCATGCGCACGCGTGGCACGCGCCGCGGCTGCGCTTCGCGTATTCGGGCGGCTCGCCGCTCGACGCCGACCTGAAGGCGCGCGTCGAGCGTGTGTACGGCGTGCCGCTCCACAATGGCTACGGGATGACCGAGAGCAGCCCGACGATCACGCAGACGCCGCTCGACGCACCGCGTACCGACTGCTCGGTCGGCGTGCCGATCCCGGGCGTCGAGATGCGGATCGTCGCACCGGACGGCACCGACGTGCCGCAGGGCGAAGTGGGCGAAATCCGCGTGCGCGGGCCGAACGTGATGCTCGGCTACTACCGCAACGCGGAGGCGACGCGCGCGGCCGTTTCGCCGGACGGCTGGCTCGGCACCGGCGATCTCGCGCGCCAGGAAGGAGACGGCTCGGTGACGATCGCGGGCCGCAGCAAGGAGCTGATCATCCGCTCGGGCTTCAACGTGTATCCGGTCGAGGTCGAACAGGTGCTGAACGCACACCCGGACGTCGTGCAGGCAGCCGTCGTCGGCCGCGCGATCGAGGGCAACGAGGAAGTGCTCGCGTTCGTCGAACTGGTGCCGAGCGCGACCGCGACCGAGGCCGCGCTGCAGGCATGGTGCGCGCAACGGCTCGCGCCCTACAAGCGCCCTGCGCGCATCCGCGTGCTCGATGCGCTGCCCGCCGCGTCGACGGGCAAGGTGCTGAAGCACAAGCTGCGCGAACTCGCGTGACGCGCGGCGCCGGCCGCATCGCGCACGCGGGCCGGCGCACGCGCCGCGCTAACCGCGCGGATGGTGCTGCGCATGCAGCGTCTTCAGCCGCTCGCGCGCGACGTGCGTGTAGATCTGCGTGGTCGAGATGTCGCTGTGGCCGAGCAGCAGCTGCACGACGCGCAGGTCGGCGCCGTGGTTCAGCAGGTGTGTCGCGAACGCGTGCCGCAGCGTATGCGGCGACAGGTGCGCGCGCACGTCGGCCTGCTGCGCGTGGCGCTTGATGATGTTCCAGAACTGCTGGCGCGTCATCCCGTCGCCGCGCGCGGTCACGAACAGCGCGTCGGCCGCGCGTGCGCCGAGCAGCGCCGGCCGCGCGTCGCGCAGGTAGCGCTCGATCCAGCCGTGCGCGACCTCGCCGAACGGCACGAGCCGCTCCTTCGAGCCCTTGCCCATCACGCGCACGACGCCCTCGTTGAGCCCGACCTCGACGGTCTTCAGCGTGACGAGCTCGCTCACGCGCAGCCCGCTCGCGTACATCAGCTCCAGCATCGTGCGATCGCGCAGGCCGAGCGGCGTGCCGATGTCGGGTGCGCCGAGCAGCGCCTCGACCTGTGCCTCGGACAGGGTCGACGGAAAGCGCGCGGCCTGCTTCGCCGACGTGATCCGCAGCGTCGGGTCCGTGCTCGCGTGATGCTCGCGCACGGCCCAGCCGTAATAGCGACGGAACACCGACAGCCGCCGGTTCGACGACGTCGCCTTGCCGTCGCTGCGCGCGGCGATATAGCCGGTCACCATCGCTTCGTCGGCCGAGTCGAGCGGCACGTCGTGCGTCGCGGCCAGCCATTGCGAAAACAGCACCAGATCGCGCCGGTATGCATCGAGCGTGTTGCGCGCGAGCCCGTGCTCGAGCCACAGCCCATCGCAGAACACGTCGATCGATGCGCGGCTCGCGAGCAGCGCGGGCGATGCGGCGGCCGCGTCGCCATCGGCGCCGGACGCGGAGTCGGGGGAAAGCAGCGGTTCACTCATCAGTACGGCACGCCTTCATGCGCCAGCAGCCAGCGCTTCACTTTCTGGTAATAGCCGTCGTCGTCGTGGTTCGCGAAGCCGCCGAGGCCGCCCGCCGCGACGACGCGATGGCACGGGATCACGAGCGGGAAATAGTTCGCGCCGCACGCCTGGCCGACCGCGCGCGGCGCGCTGCCGATCCGCTTCGCGACCTGCCCGTAGGTCAGCACCGTGCCCGGCGGAATGTCGCTGATCACGTTCCACACGCGATGCTGGAATGCGCTGCCGACGTCGGCGAGCGGCAGGTCGAAGCGCGCCGACGCGCGCTCGAAATAACGTTCGATCTGCTCGACCACGCGCTTCGCGAGCGGCGAGTCCGGCTCGACCGGCTCGATCGACTCGGGCAGATAGACGATCTCGCGCACCACCACGGCATCGGTACGGATGCCGACCTTGCCGAACGGTGCGTCGATGACTGCGTTGAACATGAGCTTCTCCTCACCGTGAAACGCGCGGCGCCGCCGCACGCCGACGACACTTTACGCCGTGATCATGCGGCACGCAGCGCCCATTCGACATGCTCGCGCACGACCGGCGACGGATCGTCGGCCCGCGCGCGCAACGCGGCGACGATCGCGTCGCGCGCATCGGGCGCGAGCCGGTCGGCCGGCGCGCGCAACGCATTGCCGAGCCCGACCGCGAGATTGCGCAGCCAGCTTTCGTAACCGATGCGCCGGATCGCGCTGCCCTGCATCCGCGTGTCGAACGCGTCCGCGTCCCAGCGGAACAGCTCGACGAGCGTCGCGCGGTCGAGCCCGTGCCGCACGTCGAAATCGGCGACGGGCGCGGCCTGCGCGAACTTGTTCCACGGACACACGAGCTGGCAGTCGTCGCAGCCGTACACGCGGTTGCCGATCAGCGGGCGCAGCGGCTCCGGAATGCTGCCTTTCAGTTCGATCGTCAGGTACGAGATGCAGCGGCGCGCGTCGACGCGGTACGGCTCGACGATCGCGCCGGTCGGGCATGCGGCGATGCAGCGCGTGCAGCTGCCGCAGTGCGCGCCGGGTGTCTCGGGCGCGATGTCGGGCGCCGTTTGCGCGTCGGTCGGCAGCGGAATGTCGACGTAGATCTCGCCGAGGAAGAACAGCGAACCCGCGTCGCGCTGCAGCAGCAACGTGTGCTTGCCGCGCCAGCCGACACCGGCCTTCTGCGCGAGCTCGACCTCGAGCACCGGCGCCGAATCGGTGAACACGCGGTACCCGAATGCGCCGATCTCGCGCTCGATGCGCTCCGCGAGCGTCTGCAGCCGGTTGCGCAGCACCTTGTGATAGTCGCGGCCGCGTGCGTAGATCGACACGACGGCGGCCTGCGGATCGTCGAGGCGCGCGCGCTCGCGGGCGCGCCAGTCGTGCGGCACGCGTGCGCCGGATGACGCATCGGGCGCGTCGGCGGCGAGCGTTTCGGCCGGCAGATAGGCGAGCCGCGCGGAGATCACGCGTCGCGTACCGGCCACAAGTTCGGCCGGCCGCGCGCGTTTCGTCCCGTGTTTCGCCATATAATCCATTTCGCCGTGGCACCCGGCTTCCAGCCAGGCGGCGAGGCCTGCTTCGGCATCCGAGAGATCGGTATCGCTGATGCCGATCGCCCCGAAACCCAATTCGCGCCCCCACGCCCTGATGCGCGCGGCGAGCGCAGTCAACGTCGCATCATCGAGCGCGCACGGCGCCGCGCCTTCGGCACGAGTCGAAGGCCTGTCGGATGCGGCGAGTTCCGGTAATCGGTTCATCGCACTATTTTACGAGAATGCCAGCCACGCCTCATACGCCTCATGCCGACACGCTGCCTGCCCCGCTCGCGGAGCGCGTGATCGCACTCGCCGACGAAGCGGCGACCGAGGCCTTCGGCACCCGCTTCGCGCACGCGCTCGACGCGGCACGCACCGAACTCGCCCGCGCGCACGCGTTCGACGGACTGCAGATCCAGCTGATCGGCGACCTCGGCGCGGGCAAGACGACCGTCGTGCGCGCGATCCTGCGCGGCCTCGGCCACCCGGGACGCGTGCGCAGCCCGACCTACACGCTCGTCGAACCTTATGCGTTCGCACGCGATGACGGGGAACTTGAGGTCTATCACTTCGATCTGTATCGATTCAACGATCCGGCCGAATGGTCCGACGCAGGCTTTCGCGAATATTTCAATTCCAGCGCGATCTGTCTCGTCGAATGGCCGCAACAGGCGGGCACCCTGCTCGGCGTGCCCGATCTGGTTTTCTCGCTCGACGTGGATGGCGACGGCCGCGCCCTCACCGTGCGGGCGTACAGCGCTTCAGGAAAGGCATGTCTCGAAAGATGTTGATCAAACCGTTCCGCTCGATCGAATCGGCGGCCACCGCGACGCACAACTGGCGCCGCCGCCAGATCCTGCGCGCGGGTGCGTCGACGCTGGTGCTCGGTCTCGCCGTGCCGCGGCTCGCGCACGCGTCGTCGGTGCTCGGCGTGCGCGTCTGGCCCGCGCGCGATTACACGCGCGTCACGATCGAATCCGACCAGCCGCTGCAGAATAGCCAACAGCTGTTGCAGGGTCCCGACCGGCTCGTCGTCGACCTGAACGGGCTCGATCTCGACCAGGCGCTGCGCGACCTCGTGTCGAAGATCGCGCCGAACGATCCGCAGATCCAGTCGGTGCGCGTCGGCCAGTACCAGCCGCACGTCGTGCGGATGGTGTTCGACCTGAAAGGCTCGGTGAAGCCGCAGGTGTTCACGCTGCCGCCGGTCGGCACCTACAAGTACCGGCTCGTGTTCGACCTGTATCCGGCCGTCGCGCCCGATCCGCTGACCGACCTGATCGCGCAGACCGAACGCAAGGAACAGGCGCTCAACGACACCGCGCGCGCGCAACAGATGCAACCGCCGACCGCGCTCGCGGGCCCGGCCACGCCGCCGCCCGCCGCGGGCGACAACAGCGATGCGTTCTTCCAGCGCTTCGCGCAGAACACGCCGGCCACGCCGCGCACGCCACCGGGCACCACGACGCCTTCCGCGCCCGCGAAGCCGGCCGTCAAGCCGCCGCCCGTCATCGCGCGCCGCGACGACAGCGAGGACGACGGCGACACCTACAAATTCACCGCGCCGAAATCCGGCAAGGGCGGGACCGTGCGGCTCCTGACGGTCGCGATCGATCCAGGCCACGGCGGCGAGGATCCGGGCGCGATCGGCGGCGGCGGCACGTACGAGAAGCACATCGCGCTCGACATCGCGAAGAAGCTGCGCGCGAAGATCGACGGCGCGCCGAACATGCGCGCGATGATGACGCGCGACGCCGACTTCTTCGTGCCGCTGAACGTGCGCGTGCAGAAGGCGCGCCGCGTCGGCGCCGACCTGTTCGTGTCGATCCACGCGGATGCGTTCACGACGCCGTCCGCGCGCGGCTCGTCGGTATTCGCGCTGTCCGACCACGGTGCGTCGAGCGCCGCGGCGCGCTGGCTCGCGAACAAGGAGAACTCGTCGGACCTGATCGGCGGCATCAACATCAAGACGCAGGACGCGGCAGTCAGCCGCGCGCTGTTCGACATGTCGACGACCGCGCAGATCCGCGATTCGCTGCGCTACGGCAATTATGTGCTGAAGGAAGTCGGCGGCATCAACAAGCTGCACAAGGGCTCGGTCGAGCAGGCCGGGTTCGCGGTGCTGAAGGCGCCGGACATTCCGTCGATCCTCGTCGAGACCGCGTTCATCAGCAACCCGGAAGAGGAAAGCCGGCTCAACGACGAAAGCTATCGCGACCAGATGGCCGACGCGATCTTCCGCGGCATCAAGCGTTACTTCGCCGCGAATCCGCCGCTCGCGAAGAGCCGGATGGCCTGAAGCACGGCCGCCCCTTCCCCGCCGCCGGCACGCACCGCGTGCCGGCGCGTCACGACGCCGCGAAGCGGCGCACCAGCTTCCCGCCGAACACGTTCACCGCGAGCCCGCCCATCACGAGCGCGGCGCCGATCAGTTGCGCCTGGGTCAGATGCTCGTCGAGCAGCAGCGCCGACGACGCGAGCCCGACGATCGGCACCAGCAGCGAGAACTGCGCGACCTGCGCGGCCGGATAGCGCGACATCAGGCGGCTCCACAGGCCGTAGCCGACGAGCGTCGCGACGAACGCGAGATAGACGACCGCGAAGATCGACGCGCCGTCCAGCCCCGAGAGCGCGGCCCCGATCCGCTGCGGCCCCTCGAACCACAGCGACAGCAGGAAGAACGGCACGGGCGGCACGAGGCTCGCCCACACGACGAGCGACACGAGGTCCGCACGACCGACCTTCTTCGTGACGATGTTGCCGAACGCCCACATCGCGGCCGAGCAGATGGTCAGCAGGAAGCCCGCGAGCGTCATCGCGCGGCCGCCCTGCGCCGCGATCACGACGAGCCCGGCCGCGGCGATCGCGAGCCCGGCCAGGTTCTGCACGCGCAGCCGCTCGCCGAGGAACAGCATCGCGAACACCAGCGTGAAGAACGCCTGCGACTGCAGCACGAGCGACGCAAGGCCGGCCGGCATGCCGACGTACATGCCGGTGAACAGGAACACGAACTGGCCGAGCTGGATCGTCGCGCCGTACAGGATCAGCATGCGCCACGGAATCCGCGGCCGGCGCACGAAGAACACCGCGGGCACCGCCGCAAGCGTGAAGCGCAGCGCGCCGAGCAGCATCGGCGGCATGCCGTGCAGGCCGACCTTGATCACGACGAAGTTCACGCCCCACGCCAGGATCACGACCAGCGCGAGCAGCAAGTCCTTCGGGGCCATCATCGGCGTCTCCTCGATTGTCGGATGGATGTTCTGAAGCCGGTCAGTCTACCGGGTTTCGCCACGCGGCCCGATACCCGCGAGGCGCGCATGGAATCGGCGGCCTGCGCGGCCGCGCGTCGGCACGCGTCGGCACGCGTCGGCAGGAAAGCAGCATCGCGCGTACCCGCCGGCGCCGATACCGCCGGCCGGCGCGTTCGTCAGGTCCGTCACGCGCGTCGCCGCCGCGCCGCCAGTACAATGACCGGCATTCCAGCCGCTCCCCACGAGGTCCGCCATGAGCGATCCGATCAAAGCCCTGCTGAAGCCGCACGTCCGCGACATCGGCAACCTGCAGGTGCGCCGCACGCTGCCCGCGCTCGCCGCGCGCCTCGTCGGCCCGTTCATCTTCTTCGATCACATGGGGCCCGCGACGCTGCCGGCCGGCACCGGGCTCGACGTGCGCCCGCACCCGCATATCGGGCTCGCCACCGTCACCTACCTGTTCGACGGCGCGATCCTGCATCGCGACAGCCTCGGTTCGCTGCAGGAGATCGTGCCGGGCGACGTGAACTGGATGACGGCCGGCCGCGGCATCGTCCATTCGGAGCGCACGCCCGACGCGCAGCGCGCGAGCGGCCATACGGTGCACGGGATCCAGACCTGGGTCGCGCTGCCCGTCGCCCACGAGACCACCGAGCCGTCGTTCGAGCACCATGCGGCCGATACGCTGCCCACGCGCCACGAAGACGGCGTGTCGCTGACCGTGATCGCCGGCGACGCGTTCGGCCTGCGCTCGCCGGTCACGACGTTCTCGCGCACGCTGTACGTCGCCGCGCAATTCGCGGCCGGCGGCCGCCTCGAACTCGACGCGTCGCACGAGGAGCGCGCGGTCTACGTGGTCGACGGCGACCTGACGATCGACGGCACGCCGGTGCCGGCCGCGCAGATGGCCGTACTCGCGCCGGGTGCAACCGTCACGCTCGCGAGCGGCAACGGCGCACGCGCGATGCTGCTGGGCGGCGACAAGATCGACGGCGAGCGCTTCATCGAATGGAATTTCGTCGCCAGCAGCCGCGACGCGATCGAGCGCGCGAAAGCAGCATGGACGAACCAGGCAATGGGCAAGGTGCCCGGCGAAACCGAGTGGATTGCGCTGCCCGAATCGAAGCCGCGTTGAAAAACGGGCGCGCCGCCCCCATCCTGACGACATTCGAACGGAAGAGAACGACATGGACACCACGCTTGCCACTTTCGAGAAAGACGTCATCGAGGCGTCGCTGGACACGCCCGTGCTGGTCGACTTCTGGGCGCCGTGGTGCGGCCCCTGCAAGACGCTCGGCCCGCTGCTCGAGAAGCTCGAAGCCGATTACGAAGGCCGCTGGAAGCTCGTGAAGGTGAACGTCGACGAGAACCAGGAGCTCGCCGCGCACTTCCAGACGCGCAGCATCCCGCACGTGATCGCGTTTGCCGACGGGCGCCCGGTCGACCAGTTCATCGGCGTACTGCCGGAAGGCCAGTTGCGGGCGTTTCTCGACCGGCTGCTGCCGGCGCCCGACGAAGCCGAACGCCGCGCCGCACAATACGCGATCGCCGAGTCGCGCTACGACGATGCGCTCACCCACCTCGAGGCGGCGCTCGCGCTGAACCCCGGTTTCGACGACGCACGGCTCGACCTGATCGAACTGCTGCTCGCGAACAACCAGGTGGATGCCGCGCGCACCGAGGCCGAGCGCCTGGCGCCGCAGATCGTGCAGGGCGCCGATCCGCGCTACCAGGCGATCAAGACCCGTTTCGATGCGCTCGACGCGACGGCCGACCTGCCGCCGACCGATGCGCTCGAAGCACGCATCGCAGCGAACCCGGCCGATCTCGAAGCACGCTTCGACCTCGCGCAGAGCCTGATCGCGCGACGCGCCTACGAAGGCGCGCTCGAGCAGTTGCTGGAAATCGTGTTGCGCGACCGCGCGTATGGCGACGACCTCGGCCGCCGCACGATGATTTCAGTGTTCGAGCTGGCGGGCGATCGCCCCGAGCTCGTCGCCGCGTGGCGGCGCAAGCTGAGCATGGCGCTCAACTGACGAACCAACGGCCGGCCGGGCCGCAACGGCCCGGCCGAGTCGCCCTGTCGCGCGCGGCGGGTTTGCCGCGCCGCAGCATTCCCCTGCGCGTCGATCGGTTCCCTGATCAGCCCGCGGCCCGCGCCGCGATCGCCCGCAGCGCATGCGCGGCGGCCGCGAAGCCGAAGCTCGCGGTCACGCACACGCTCGAACCGAACCCCGCACAGTTGAGCCCCGCGACATGCGCGGCGGCGGACGGCTCCGCGCCGTCCTCGATGTCGCAAGCGGCCGCTTCCGGATAGATCAGCGGCTCGTCCGAATACACGGCGCTGACCTTGAAGCGCGCCTTCGGCCCGCGCGGAAAACCGTGCTGCTTGCGCAGCTGCGCGCGCACCTTCGACAGCAGCGGATCCTGGATCGTCAGCGCGAGATCGTCGATCCGGATGCGCGTCGGGTCGAGCTGCCCGCCCGCGCCGCCGACCGTGACGAGCGGCTGCCCTTTCGCGACGCACCACGCGATCAGCGCGACCTTCGTGCGCACGCTGTCGATCGCGTCGATCACGTAGTCGAAGCCGCCGCCGAGCAGCGCGTCGAAGTTGTCGGGCTCCGCGAAATCCTCGATCCGGTTCACGCGGCACGCCGGATCGATCAGCGCGATCCGCTCGGCCATCGCGTCGACCTTCGGCTTGCCGTAATTGCCGTCGAGCGCGTGGATCTGCCGGTTCGTATTGCTTTCCGCGACGTTGTCGAGGTCGATCAGCGTCAGCGTGCCGATCGCGCTGCGCGCGAGCGCCTCGGCCGTCCACGATCCGACGCCGCCGATGCCGATCACGGCAACGTGCGCACCCTCGAACGCGGCGAGCGCAGGGGCGCCGTACAGCCGCGCGATGCCGCCGAAGCGGCGTTCGCGATCCACGTCAAGCCGGATTGTCGGGGTCGGGGTAAGATCAGAGGAACTGGGCGGGGCAGTGTCGGCAGCGGACATGGCAGCAAGGAAAACGTAAGTCGAGCAGCCCTCTATTTTGCCTGAACTCCCCGTCGACACGCGCCACTGTGCACGCACGATTCTCGCGCGTTCGCTATACTGGCCCCAGATTGAAGCGTTTGCATAACATGACGACTCTCGCCGATCTCCGCATCAATTATTCGCGTGCTTCGCTCGACGAAGCAGACGCCGCCCCCGACCCCTTCGCCCAGTTCGATCGCTGGTTCAAGGAGGCGCTCGCCGCCAAGCTCCCCGAGCCCAACACGATGACGCTCGCCACCGTCGGCGATAACGGCCGGCCGTCGGCCCGAATCGTGCTCATCAAGGCCGTCGACGAACGCGGGTTCGTCTTCTTTACCAATTACGAAAGCCGCAAGGGCCGCGATCTCGCCGCCCATCCGCACGCGGCGCTGCTGTTCTACTGGATCGAGCTCGAGCGCCAGGTGCGCATCGAAGGCCGGATCGAGAAAACCAGCGCCGACGAAAGCGACCGCTATTTCGCGTCGCGCCCGCTCGGCTCGCGCATCGGTGCGTGGGCGTCCGAGCAGAGCGCCGTGATCGACAGCCGCGCGACGCTCGAAGCGCGCGAGAAGGCCGTGGCCGAACGCTACGGCGAGAACCCGCCGCGCCCGCCGCAGTGGGGCGGCTATCGCGTCGTGCCCGACGCGATCGAGTTCTGGCAAGGCCGCCCGTCGCGACTGCACGACCGCCTGCTCTATACGCGCGACGCCGCGGCGGCGGCCGGCTGGACGATCTCGCGCCTGTCGCCGTAAGCGCCGCTGCCGCGGTGCCGGCGCACGCCGGTCGTGTCTCGTGTTGCATCCGGGCGCCCGCCTCGCGAGAGGCGGGCGCCGGTCAAGATACTTGGCTGTATTCGATTCAACGAACAAACGGAGAATCCAAATGTTCTGGGAAAAGAAGCTGGCACAGTGGGCGGACGAAGTACGGGCAAAAGCGAACATACCGGCGCGCCTCGTGCTGTGGAACGGCGATCAACTCGATTTCGGCACCTTCAGCGCGCCGCAGGTCACGTTGAAGGTCAACAGCGCGTCCGCGTTGCCGCTCCTGCTCGAACCGAGCCTCGACAATCTCGGCGAGGCGTACGTGAAGGGCAAGATCGACATCGAGGGCCGGCTGTCGGACATCATCAACATCAGCTATTCGCTCGCGCGCAGCACGGTCACCAGCGCGAGCAAGCTCGCGCGCGTGAGGCGCTACTTCAATCACACGAAGAGCACCGACAAGAAGGCGATCCAGTATCACTACGACGTCTCGAACGCGTTCTACCAGCTCTGGCTCGACGAGAACATGGTGTACTCGTGCGCGTACTTCGAGAACGGCGACGAGGATCTCGCGACCGCGCAGATCAAGAAGATCGACCACATCCTGACCAAGATCCAGCTTCAGCCCGGCCAGCGCCTGCTCGACATCGGCTGCGGCTGGGGCGCGCTCGTGCTGCGCGCCGCGCAGAAGTTCGGCGCGCAGTGTCTGGGCGTGACGCTGTCGCAGAACCAGTTCGACCTCGCGACCGCGCGCGTGAAGGCCGCCGGGCTCGAGGACAAGATCGAGATCCGCCTGCAGGACTACCGCGAGATCGAGGGCCAGTTCGACCGCATCACGAGCGTCGGGATGTTCGAGCACGTCGGCCGCAAGAACCTGCCGCTCTATTTCTCGCGCGTACGTGAGCTGCTGACCGACGACGGCGTCGCGATGAACCACGGGATCACGTCGACCGACGCGGAAAGCGGCGAGACGGCGCTCGGCGGCGGCGAATTCATCGACCGCTACGTGTTCCCGGACGGCGAGCTGCCGCACATCAGTCTCGCACTCGAAGCGGCGCAGCGCGGCGGGCTCGAGGCGATTGACGTCGAAAGCCTGCGGCGGCACTATGCGCGCACGCTCGAGATCTGGACCGAGAACTTCGAGGCGAAGGCGGATGAGGCGCGCGCGCTCGTCGACGACGAAAAATTCCGCATCTGGCGCGTGTACCTCGCCGGTTGCGCGTATGCGTTCGAGCACGACGACGTGTCGATCTTCCAGATCGTGTGCCGCAAGGCCGGTCACAGCGCGAAAACGCTGCCGTGGTCGCGGCGCTACATGTACGAAAACCCGCTGCCGCGCTAGGCGGCACTTCAAGCTGGGCAGGCATGGGTGACGGCAGGACGCGGCGCGACACACCGCCGCAACGACAGCAGCGCGACGAACCGGACGGGTCGCACGCCGACGGGCAGTTCGA
Organism: Burkholderia sp. Bp9142; assembly: GCF_003853415.1. Taxonomy (GTDB): domain Bacteria; phylum Pseudomonadota; class Gammaproteobacteria; order Burkholderiales; family Burkholderiaceae; genus Burkholderia. The sequence continues at coordinate 40,508 of NZ_QTPP01000006.1, forward strand.
CCTGTTCGGCGCGTCGCCCGACGACGCGCGCGCGGCTGCGCCGGCGGAAGACGACAACCCTGCAGGCGCTGGCGACCGCGTGACGCCGGACGAGCGCGACGCCGCGCAACCTGCAAAGCCGCCTGCGCGCGCCGCCAGCCGTGCATCACCCCGCCCTTCCGCCGATCAGGATCCGGAACCGCCCCCCGCCTCCGGCCTGCTGTGGGACGAGCCGTCCCCGCCGGCCGCGCCGCCGAAGAAGGGCCGTCGCCGGCGCGGCGTGCCGCCCGCCCCGGTTTCCGCCGACGTCGCCGAAGCGGCGGCCGCGCTGCCGCCGAATGTGCGGCTCGGCACGTCGTCGTGGTATTTCCCCGGCTGGGACGGCATCGTCTACGACGGCGATTTCGCGCAGACGAAGCTGTCGCGCGAGGGGCTCGAGGCGTACGGCGCGCATCCGCTGCTGAAGAGCGTGAGCCTCGACCGGTCGTTCTACGGCCCGCTGTCGGTGGCCGACTACCTGCGCTATGCGCAACAGGTGCCGGACGACTTCCGCTTCGTCGTGAAGGCGCCGGCGTCCGTCACCGACGCGGTCGTGCGCGGCCGGCGCGGCGAGCCGTCGGGCCCGAACCCGACCTTCCTCGACGCGCCGCTCGCCACCCGGGAATTCGTGGAGCCGTGCCTCGAAGGGCTCGGCAGGAAGGCCGGCGTGCTGGTGTTCCAGTTTTCGCCGATGCCCGATCAACTGCTCGCCGAACCGGCGGCGCTGATCGACCGGCTGTCGGCGTTCTTCGCGGCGCTGCCGCCGCTGCCGCCGGACGCCGACGGCACGCGCTACGCGATCGAGATCCGCGACGCGAGCCTGCTCACGCCGCGCTTCATCCGCTCGCTCGCGGCGCTCGGCGTGCGCTACTGCGTCGGCCTGCACGCGCGGATGCCCGACCCGCTGCGCCAGGCGGCCGCGCTCGCGCTGCTCGACGGCGACGCGCCGGGCCCGCTGATCGTGCGCTGGAGCCTGCACGGCGGGTTCAAGTACGAACAGGCGAAAGCGAAGTACGAGCCGTTCGACAAGCTCGTCGACGAGGATCCGGCCACACGCTCGGCGCTCGCCGAGCTGGCCGCGCGCTACACGCTGGCCGGACAGCCGGTGATCATCACGATCAACAACAAGGCGGAAGGCTCCGCACCGCTGTCGTGCCTCGCGCTCGCGCGCGAGATCGCCGCCGCGTGCGCGCACTGGCGCAGCGAGGCGGCGTAGGGGTCGCGGCGCGGGCGCCCGCGCCCCCAAATGACACGCGGGCTTGCCGGCCGATTACGCGCCGCGCAGCGACTTCAGCCGGTGCGAGAACTTCTGGCGGAATTTCGCGAGCTTCGGCCCGATCACGACCGAGCAGTAGCCCTGCCCCGGATTGCGCGCGTAATAGTTCTGGTGATAGTCCTCGGCCGGCCAGTAGTTGTCGTCGAGCGGCACGACCTGCGTGACGATCGGCTGCCCGAACATCTGCTCGCGCTCCAGTTCGCGGATCACCTCCAGCGCGATGTCGCGCTGCGCGTCCGAATGCGTGAACACGACCGACCGGTATTGCGTGCCGACGTCGTTGCCCTGCCGGTTCAGCTGGGTCGGATCGTGCGTCGCGAAGAAGATCTCGAGGATCTCGCGATAACCGATGCGCGCCGGATCGAACGTCACGTTCACGACCTCCGCGTGACCGGTGTCGCCGTCGCAGACGTCGCGATAGCCGGGATTGCGCGTATGGCCGCCCGCATAGCCCGACTGGACGGCCGTCACGCCGTCGACGTCGAGAAACACGGCCTCCGTGCACCAGAAGCACCCGCCGCCCACGGTCGCGGTTTCAAGCATCTCGTTCACCATGAAATCATCACCTCGTTGATGACGGCGGCCGGCACGCAGGCACGCGCCGGCGCCGCCGGTCCGTATCGCCGCTGCCCGGTTGACCGGCGCGAAGCGGCACGCGTTCAAGTATCTCACTCGCGCGCGAATCAGGCAGAAACGCGTGCGTGCCGCGTACCACCAGCCGCGCGTTTCTCGACTACACTTAGGCACGCCTCGCCGCGACGGCACACCGTCCGGCTGCACGCAGCGTCCGATGCATGCCCGCCCTGATGCCACCATCATCCGCCGGAACATCGATATGCACGCCCCAGCAGATTCCGTCCGCATCGCGAACCCGGCCGCCGGCGTCCCTCGCGCGGTCGCTTCCATCGCACCATTGCGTCGCCGTGCGCGCGTTGCGCCGCATGCGCGACGATCCGGTGCACCGCGTTTCCCCGCTGTCCCGATCTGATGCATGCACCGCACCGCGCGTCCCGCAACGCGTGCGGCCGCCGGCGCATTCGCATCACGCAACTGTTCGACCCGCACGCACGCGAACGGCCGTGCGCCCGTGATCCGATACAACCGAGAGAGGCACTACGATGAGCATGCGGCCTGACCCGACATTTCACGCTTCGCCGGAACTCGCGATGCAGGCGCCGGCGGAGGAATTCGCCTATACCTTGTTGCTGAGCCCCGATTTTTCCAGACCCGACGCGCTCGCCGTGATCGACGTGAAGCCCGGCTCGGCGACCTACGGCAGGATCGTGCACACGGTGACGATGCCGAACACCGGCGACGAATTCCACCACTTCGGCTGGAATGCGTGTTCGTCGTCGCTGTCGCCGCTGACCGGCCACGCGTTTCTCGAGCGCCGCTTCCTGATCATCCCCGGCCTGCGCTCGTCGCGCATCTACGTGATCGACACGAAGCCGCACCCGACGCAGGCACGCATCCACAAGATCATCGAGCCCGACGAGATCTTCGCGAAGACCGGCTATTCGCGGCCGCACACGGTCCACTGCGGCCCCGAGGGCATCTACGTGAGCACGCTCGGCGGTGCAGGCAAGGACGGCACCGACGGCGCGCCCGGCATCTTCATCATGGACTGCGAGACCTTCGACGTGCTCGGCCGCTGGGAAATCGACCGCGGCCCGCAGGACAAGCATTACGACTTCTGGTGGAACCTGCCGCGCGACTACATGGTGTCGAGCGAATGGGCGCTGCCGCCGCAATTCGAGAACGGCATCGTGCCGGAAGACCTGCTCGCGAACCGCTACGGCCACCGGCTGCATTTCTGGGACCTGCGCGCGCGGCGCAACGTGCAGACGATCGATCTCGGCGCGCACCACCAGATGGCGCTCGAGGTGCGGCCCGCGCACGATCCGGTGCGCGAATACGGGTTCGTCGGCGTCGTGGTCGACACGACCAATCTCGAAGGGTCGATCTGGACCTGGTGGCGCGAGGACGGCCAGTTCCATGTGAAGAAGACAGCGACGATTCCGCCCGAGCCGGCCGCGGCCGACGAACTGCCGCCGCTGCTCAAGGGATTCGGCGCGGTGCCGCCGCTCGTGACCGACATCGACCTGTCGCTCGACGACCGTTTCCTGTACGTGTCGTGCTGGGGCACGGGCGAGATGCGCCAGTACGACGTATCGGATCCGCATCACCCGGTGCTCGCGGGGTCGGTACGCATCGGCGGGATCGTGCGCCGCGCGCCGCACACGAACGGCCGCGCGTTCGCGGGCGGCCCGCAGATGGTCGAGATCAGCCGCGACGGCCGGCGCGTGTACTGGACCAACTCGCTCTACTCGACGTGGGACGACCAGTTCTATCCGGACGGCGTGCCGGCCGCGCAGGTGCTCGCGCATGCGGGGCCGGACGGCGGGCTGACGCTCGCCGACGACTACTGGGTCGACTTCCCCGACGGCTATCGCGCGCACCAGATCCGGCTCGAGGGCGGCGACTGCTCGACCGACTCGTTCTGCTATCCGTCGGTCAAGCGTTGAGCACCGGCCTCCCCGCGTCGCTCGCGTTGTGGGCGGCCGTGCTCGCGAGCGGCGTCTATCATGGGCTCAACCCGGCGATGGGCTGGCCGCTCGCGGTGTCGAACGCGCTGATGACGCGCCGCGCAGGCGCGCTCGTCGCGGCGCTCGGCTATCTCGCGCTCGGCCACGCGCTCGCGGTATTCACGGTGATGCTGCCGTTCGGGCTGCTTGCCGCGTTGCTCGCGTGGCAGTCGGCGATCCGGATCGGCGCGAGCGCGCTCGTGATCGGCTTCGGCGCCGCGTTGCTGATCCGTCGGCGCCATCCGCGCGCGCTCGCGCGGATTCCGCCCGCGCGGCTCGGGCTCTGGTCGTTCGCGGTCGCGCTCGCGCACGGCGCGGGGCTGATGCTGGTGCCGATTTATCTGGGACTCTGCGGGCTCGACGGGGACGCCGGCCATCGCGCGGCGGCCACGCTCGTCGACGCGCATCTCGGGATGGCGCTCGTCGTCGCGGCCGTGCACGCGGCCGCGATGATCGGCGCGGGCGGCGTGCTGGCGTGGCTCGTGTACCGCTATCTCGGGTTGAAGTTCGTTGCACGGAGCTGGTTCAACCTCGATGCGGTGTGGGCGTCGAGCCTGATCCTGACGGGTGCGCTGTCGCTCGGGCTGGCGACGACGCGGTAGCACCCGGCGCGCGGCGCGGCCGCGATGGCGCGCAACAAAACGCGATCGAACGGCCGTTCCGCAGCGATGGCGGCGCCGCGCGACAGTGTTCGCTACCTCACGCTCGCGCCGCAATGCGCCGTCCGCACGGGCTTGCCGGTCACGATTCCGCTAAAATCGGGCCATGCGCACCACTTTCCAACCGACCGCCCCGGCCTTGCCGCCTTTCGTCCGCCGCGCCCGTTGCATCCGCCGCGCGCCGCGCCTGTCCGTTTCGTTCCGGATGGCCGCCCGATGAAGCATGCCAACCCGCCGGATTTCGATTCGGCCGCCTTCCGCCAGGCGCTCGGCCAGTTCGCGACCGGCGTCACCGTCATCACGACGCGCGCGCCGTCCGGGCAGCTGATCGGCATCACCGCGAGCTCGTTCAACTCGGTGTCGCTCGATCCGCCGCTCGTGCTGTGGAGCCTCGCGCACAAATCGGCGTCGACGCCGGTGTTCCGCAGCAACAGCCATTACGTGGTGAACGTGCTCGCGGCATCGCAGCTCGACCTGTGCAAGCGCTTCTCGACCTACAAGGGCGACCGCTTCGAAGGCATCGCGCATGCGGCCGGCAACTCGGGCATGCCGGTGCTCGACGGTGCGCTGGCGTGGTTCGAATGCCACAACCGCAGCCGCTACGACGAAGGCGACCACGTGATCTTCGTCGGCGAAGTGGAACGCTGCGGCGTGCGAGACGTGTCGGACGCCGCGCCGCCGCTCGTGTTCCACGGCGGCGGCTTCCACGGCCTCACACCGCTTTGATCGCCCCGGTGCGCGCCAGTCCGACCGGCGCGCCCGCTTCGTCCTTCAGCGTCTGCAGCACGATGTTCGAACGGATGTCCATCACGCCCGGCGCCTTGTAGAGCCGGTTCAGCACGAAATCCGAATAGTGCTTGAGGTTGTGTGCGAGCACGCGCAGCAGGTAGTGGCTCTCGCCCGTCACGACGAACGCGCCGACCACCTCCGGCCATTCGCGCAGCGCTTCCGCGAAACGCTCGTGCCATTGATTCTCTTCGTTGCGCATCGACACCTGCACGAACGCCTCGAGCTCGAAGCCGAGCTTCTCGCGGCTCAGGCACGCGCGATAGTGCTCGATCACGCCCTGCTCTTCGAGCAGGCGCATCCGGCGCAGGCAGGCCGACGGCGAAAGCGAGATGCGTTCGGCCAGGTCGAGATTGCTGATTCTGCCCTCCTCCTGCAGTACCGCCAGAATCCGGCAGTCGGTGGCATCGAGCGTGATCGCATGCATTTTTGGTCCCCGTTTTCCCTCTGATTCGAATTATCTGCCAATCGGGCGGATTGTCCATGTTTATTTCGCAAGCACTTTCTGCGAGCGTCCACCTATCATTCGAAGCATCGATTCACCGATTCGTCATGCCATGGACACACTCTGGGACATCTCGCCGCCGGTCAGCCCCGCCACCCCCGTGTGGCCGGGCGATACGCCGGTTTCCGTCGAACGCGTATGGCGGATGGAGGCCGGCTCGCCGGTCAACGTCGCGCGCCTGACGCTGTCGCCGCACACCGGCGCGCACTGCGATGCGCCGCTCCACTACGACGCCGACGGCGCGCCGATCGGCGCGGTGCCGCTCGACACCTATCTCGGCCCGTGCCGCGTGATCCACTGCATCGGCGCATCGCCGGTCGTGCGCCCGGCCGACCTCGAGGCCGCGCTCGACGGCGTGCCGCCGCGCGTGCTGCTGCGCACCTATGCGCGCGCCAGCGTCGAGCAATGGGACAGCGGCTTCTGCGCGGTCGCGCCCGAGACCGTCGACCTGCTCGCCGCGCGCGGCGTCAAGCTGATCGGCATCGACACGCCGTCGCTCGACCCGCAGGAATCGAAGACCATGGATGCGCATCATCGCGTGCGCGCGCACCGGATGGCGATCCTCGAAGGGATCGTGCTCGACGACGTGCCGCCCGGCGACTACGAGCTGATCGCACTGCCGCTGAAGTTCGCGACGCTCGACGCGAGCCCCGTGCGTGCGGTGCTGCGCGCGCTGCCCGGCCGATCCTCCTGATTAACCGAACCACTGACCCGACATCATGATCAAGACCCGTGAAGACGCGCTCGCCCTCGATCGCGACGACCCGCTCGCCGCACTGCGCGACCAGTTCGCGCTGCCCGGCGGCGTGATCTACCTCGACGGCAACTCGCTCGGCGCGCAACCGCGCGCATCGGCCGCCCGCGCGCAACAGGTGATCGGCGCCGAATGGGGCGAAGGCCTGATCCGCAGCTGGAACACCGCCGGCTGGTTCGCGCTGCCGCGCCGCCTCGGCGACAAGCTCGCGACGCTGATCGGCGGCGCGCCCGGCGAGACCGTCGTGACCGACACCATCTCGATCAACCTGTTCAAGCTGCTGTCGGCGATGCTGCGCCACCAGGCCGGGCGCGCACCGCAGCGCCGCGTGATCGTGTCGGAGCGCTCGAACTTCCCGACCGACCTGTACATCGCGCAAGGGCTGATCGAGCAGCTCGGCGGCGGCTACGAGCTGCGCCTGATCGACGATCCGGCGGACCTGCCGGGCGCGCTCGGCGCGGACACGGCCGTCGCGATGATCACGCACGTGAACTACCGCACCGGCTACATGCACGACATGCCGGCCGTCACGCAGCTCGTGCACGACGCGGGCGCGCTGATGCTGTGGGATCTCGCGCATTCGGCCGGCGCGGTGCCGGTCGACCTGAACGGCGCGCATGCGGACGGCGCGGTCGGCTGCACGTACAAGTACCTGAACGGCGGCCCCGGTTCGCCGGCGTTCGTGTGGGTGCCGCACCGCCATCACGCGCATTTCTCGCAGCCGCTGTCGGGCTGGTGGGGCCACCGCGCACCGTTCGCGATGCAGCCGGGCTTCGCGCCCGATCCGGGCATCGCGCGCTTCCTGTGCGGCACGCAGCCGATCGTGTCGATGTCGATGGTCGAATGCGGGCTCGACGTGTTCCTGCAGACCGACATGCACGCGATCCGCCGCAAGTCGCTCGCGCTCACCGACGCGTTCATCGCGCTCGTCGAAGCGCGCTGCGCGGGCCTGTCGCTGAAGCTCGTCACGCCGCGCGCGCATCACCAGCGCGGCTCGCAGGCGAGCTTCGAGCATCCGCACGGCTACGAGGTGATGCAGGCGCTGATCGCGCGCGGCGTGATCGGCGACTACCGCGAGCCGTACGTGCTGCGCTTCGGCTTCACGCCGCTCTATACGCGTTTCGCCGACGTGTGGGATGCCGTCGAGACGCTGCGCGACATCCTCGCCACCGATGCGTGGAAGGCCCCCGAGTTCGCCGAGCGCGGCGCGGTGACCTGATCGGCATCGCCCGGCGCGCGCAGGCCGCGCGCCGCGCCCCCGTCATTCAAATCTGGAGAGAGTCGTGAATTCTGGTCATATGCAGCCACCCGGCGACGATGCGCCGGCGGGCTGCCCGTTCTCGGGCGCACGCGCGGGCCACCCCGCTCATGAAGCGCCGCACGTGCCGGGCGATGCCCCCGCGCAAGCCGGCTGGCACGACGCGCAGCTCGATTTCTCGAAGTCGATGAGCTACGGCGACTACCTGTCGCTGAACGCGATCCTCGACGCGCAGCATCCGCTGTCGCCCGATCACAACGAGATGCTGTTCATCATCCAGCATCAGACGAGCGAGCTGTGGATGAAGCTCGCCCTCTTCGAGCTGCGCGGCGCGCTCGACGCGGTGCGCGGCGACGCGCTGCCGCCCGCGTTCAAGATGCTCGCGCGTGTGTCGCGGATCCTCGAGCAGCTCGTGCAGGCGTGGAGCGTGCTGTCGACGATGACGCCGTCCGAGTATTCGGCGATGCGGCCGTATCTCGGCCAGTCGTCGGGCTTCCAGTCGTACCAGTACCGGCAGCTCGAATTCCTGCTCGGCAACAAGAACGTGCAGATGCTGCAGCCGCATGCCCACCGGCCCGACATCCTCGAGCAGGTGCGCGCGACGCTCGAGGCGCCGTCGTTCTACGACGAGGTCGTGCGCCTGCTCGCGCGGCGCGGCTTCCCGATCGCGCCCGAACGGCTCGAGCGCGACTGGACGCAGCCGATGCGTCACGACGAAACCGTCGAGGCCGCGTGGCTCGAGGTCTATCGTCACCCGCAGCAACACTGGGAGCTCTACGAGATGGCGGAGGAACTCGTCGATCTCGAGGATGCATTCCGCCAGTGGCGCTTCCGTCACGTGACGACCGTCGAGCGCATCATCGGCTTCAAGCAGGGCACGGGCGGCACGAGCGGCGCGCCGTACCTGCGCAAGATGCTCGACGTCGTGCTGTTCCCCGAGCTCTGGCACGTGCGCACCACGCTGTAACGCACGTCAGCCGCGCACGTCATGCGCCCGCCGTCACGACGACGTGCGGGCCAGTTCCTCCCCTTCGCGCGGCTGCACTGTCGCGCGCGACAGTCGCGGGATATGCCGTCGCACGACGAGCAGCGCGACGCAGACTACCCCCATCGCGATCGCCAGCATCGTCAGGTAGGCCGCGGCGCCCCCCGTGGTGATCACGATCGCGCCCGCGAACGCGCTGAGGATCGCGCCGAGCCGGCCGAACGCGAGCGCGCTCGCGGTGCCGGTTGCCCGCACCGCCGTCGGGTAGATGTACGCGCAGAGCGCATACATCGTCGACTGCACCGCGTTGACGAACAGCCCGTGCAGGCCGAGCCCGACGATCAGCCAGCCCGTATGGCGGCTTGCATCCACGCCCATCAGCCACACCGCGCTCACGGCGCCGCCGATGCTGCACAGCGCGAGCGGCCAGCGCGAACCGGCATGCGCGATCGCCCATGCGCACAGCAGCGCGCCGATCACGCCGCCGAGGTTGTACGCGGTAAGTCCCGAGCCCGCGACCGACACGCTCAGCCCGCTCGCGGCCAGCATCGTCGGCAGCCAGCTGAATGCCGCATACACCGCGAGCAGGCACATGAAGAACGCGCACCACAGCGCGATCGTGTCGCGCGCTTGCCCGCCGGCGAACAGCGCACCGAACCCGCCTCGTGCGCCGGGCGCGCGTGCATCGCGCAGATCGGTGAACGCGGTGCCGGGCGCGACGGGCCGCCGCATGCGCGCGAGCAGCGCGCCGAGTTCCGGCCAGCGTGCGGGGCGGCGCGCCAGGTAGCGCGGCGATTCGGGCAGCGCGCGCACCAGCACGAAGCCGAGCACGAGCGGCAGCGCGCCGCCGGCGAAGAACAGCCCGCGCCAGCCGTAGCTCGGCAGCACCTCGTGGGCGAACAGTCCGGCCAGCATCCCGCCGAGCGGCACGCAGACGATCGTCGCCGTCACCATCATCGTGCGGCGCCGCGCGGGCGTGTATTCGGCCGTCATCGTCGTGGCCGTCGGGAGCGCGCCGCCGATCCCGAGCCCCGCGCAGAAGCGCAGCATCGCGATCGTCGCGACATCCGGCGCGAAGCCGATCGCGCAGGTCGCGACGCCGAACAGGAACACGCTGCCGATCACGGCCTGGCGGCGGCCGAAGCGGTCCGCGACCAGCCCCGCGCACGCGCTGCCGATGCCCATCCCGATCAGCCCGGCGGCCACCGCCGGCGCGAACGCGCCGCGCGTGATCCCCCATTCGCGCATCAGCACCGGAATCGCGAAGCCGATCAACTGGCCGTCGAAACCGTCGAGCACGATCGCGAGCGCGGCGAGCAGCACCACGTAACGCTGCATTGTCGTGAACGGCCCGTCGTCGAGCGTCGCGCCGATGTCGACCGGGGGCGGCTGCAATCCGTCGCGCGTGCTCATGCGCGCTCCCGCGCGCCGCGCGTCGGCGGCAAGGTGCGCGAACGGCGCGCGTCCAGACAACGGCATTCGATGACTTTCATGGCGTCTCCTGTTGTCCGGGCTGGCGCGGCGGCGCGTGCCCGGATCTCGTGCTGCGCAGTCGGCCGGCGTCGACGCATCGGCGCCGGCTCCGGTGTCTTGTCCAACCCGTCCCGATCCGGCGCCGTCGCCTGCGCGCGACGCACTCGTATCGTCTTGCGGCGCAAGCCGGCCGCCGGCCTGATGCTCAGTCGATCCGTGCGTCGATCAGCCGGACCAGCGCGAGCAGCGTGTCCGTATGCGGCACCGCGACGCCCGTCTCGCGCGCGGCCGCGACGACCTGGCCGTTGATCGCGTCGATCTCGGTACGGCGACCCGCGAGCACGTCCTGCAGCATCGACGGCCGATGGCCGCGATGCGCGTGGATCGCATGCCCGACGTTGCGCGCGATGCGTTCGCCGTCCACGGCGATGCCTTTCGCACGCGCGACGGCGGCCGTCTCGGCCGCGATCGCGAGCGCGAGCCGCGGGCCGTCCGGAACGCCGCCGAGCTGGTCGACCGTGCAGCCCGTCGCCGCGCACAGCGTGTTGAGCGCCGCGTTGAACGCAACCTTCTCCCAGATCGCGGCCCACACGTCGGCATCGAGCGAACACGCGAGCCCGGCATGCGACAGCGCGTCGGCCACGGCCGCCACGAACGGACGCGTCGCGCCGTCGGCCGTCATCATGCGGATCGTGCCGGCACCGTGCGAACGCACGTGCCCGGCGCCGGCGAAGTCGGCCGGCCACGTCGTGACGCCGACCAGAATGCGCTCGAGCGGCACGAACGCATTCAGCGTCTCGACGTTGCCGAGACCGTTCTGCAGCGTCAGCACGTGCGTATGCGGCGTCAGCAATGCGCGCACGCCTTCGAGCGCCGCACGCGTGTGCAGCGATTTCGTGAAAACGATCAGCAAGTCGAACGGTATGTCGGGCGACGCGCTTGCGGCCGCATTCGCCGCTTCCGGCCGAATGGCCTGCAACGTACGGATGCGGCGCTCACCGCGATCGTCGTCGAGGCGCAGCCCGTCGCGACGGATCGCATCGAGATGCGCGTCGTTCACGTCGATCAGCGTGACGGCCTCGCCGTGCTCGGCCAGCAGCGCACCGAACAGCGAGCCCATCGCGCCCGCACCGAGAATCGCAATCCTCATCGTCGGCGGCCTCTCAGAACGGATAGTGGCGCGGCACGGTCTGCACGGTGATCCAGCGCAGGTCCGTGAACGCGGCGATGCCGGCCTTGCCGCCGAAATGACCGAAGCCGCTGTCCTTCACGCCGCCGAACGGCATCTGCGCCTCGTCGTGCACGGTCGGGCCGTTCACGTGGCAGATGCCCGATTCGATGCGCGCCGCGACGCGCATCGCGCGCGCGACGTCGCGGCTGAACACGGCCGACGACAGCCCGAACGCATTGTCGTTCGCGCAGCGGATCGCGGCCGCCTCGCCGTCGACCCGCACGATGCCCTTCACCGGCCCGAACGATTCCTCCGCGTAGATCCGCATCGCGGGCGTCACGCGATCGAGCAGCGTCGCCGGGAACAGCGTGCTGCCGGACGTGCCGCCGCACAGCAGCGTCGCGCCGTGCGCGAGCGCATCGTCGATCAGCGCGTTGCAGCGCTCGACGGCCTTCATGTCGATCAGCGAGCCGAGCACGACGGGACCGTGGCGCGGGTCGCCCAGCGGCAGCGACGCAGCCTTCGCGGCGAGCTTCGCGGCGAACGCGTCGGCGATCGATGCGTCGACGACGATGCGCTCGGTCGACATGCAGATCTGCCCGGAATTCGCGAACGCGCCGAACGCGGCCGCCGCGACCGCCGCGTCGAGATCCGCATCGTCGAGCACGACGAACGGCGCCTTGCCGCCGAGTTCGAGCACCGACGGTTTCAGATGACGCGCGCACGCTTCGGCGACGATCCGCCCGACGCGCGTCGATCCGGTGAAATTCACGCGACGCACCGCCGGATGCGCGATCAGGGCATCGACGACGGCGCCCGCATCCTCGGGCGCGTTCGTCACGAAGTTGACGACGCCCGGCGGCAGCCCGGCCTCCTGCAGCGCCTCGACGATCAGCCCGTGCGTGACGGGACACAGTTCGGAGCCCTTCAGCACGACCGTGTTGCCGCATGCGAGCGGCAGCGCGAGCGCGCGCGTCGCGAGGATCACCGGCGCGTTCCACGGCGCGATGCCGAGCACGACGCCGGCCGGCTGCCGCACGCCCATCGCGAGCGAACCGGGCACGTCGGACGGGATCAGCTCGCCGCCGACCTGCGTGGTCAGCGACGCGGCCTCGACGAGCCCGCTCGCGGCAAGGTGCACGTTGAAGCCGGCCCACAGCGCCGACGCGCCGGTTTCGGCCGCCATCGCGGCGACGAACTGCTCGTGCTTCGCTTCGAGCGCCGCGGCCGCCTTCAACAGCAGTGCGCGGCGCGCGCCGGGGCCGAGCGCCGCCCACGCTGGAAACGCGCGGGCGGCCGCGTCGGCCGCCGCGCGCGCATCGTCGACCGTGCCCGCGGGCGCGGCCGACGCGGCTTCGCCGTCGAGCGGGTTGCGGCGCACGAAGGTCGCGCCGCTGGACGAATGGCGGCGTTCGCCGCCGATCAGCATCGATACGGTTTGCATGGATTCTCCGGAACGACGCGCCATGCGCGTCAGGCAACCTCGACGTCGACGACGACGGGCGTATCGGCCCGCAGCGCGTCCGTCAGCGTGTCGCGCAGGCGCGCGGCATCGGCGACGCGGATGCCGCGGCACCCCATCCCTTGCGCGAGCGCGACGAAATCCAGGTCGGGCAGATCGGTGCCCTGCACCGGATCGTCGGGGCCGAAGCCGAACACGGGCGCGAAGTCCTGCAACGCCGCGTAGCGGCGATTGTTCAGGATCACGAACGTGATCGGCAGCTTCAGCTGCGCGGCGCTCCACAACGCCTGGATCGAATAGAGGCTCGACCCGTCGCCGATCAGGCCGATCACGCGCCGCCCCGGCCGCGCGAGCGCGACGCCGACCGCGGCCGGCATCCCGTAGCCGAGCCCGCCGCTGTCCATCGTGTAGAACGTGCCGCTGCGCGTGAACGGCAGGTGCGTTTGCATCACGGGCCGCGCGCTCGGCGCTTCCTCGACGACGATGTCATGCGCGTCGCGCACGTCGGCGAGCGTCTGCAGCGCGAACGCCACCGACATCCGCTCGCCGGCGGCCGGCGCTTCGGCGCGCGGACGCGGCGGCCGCGGCGCGGGCATCGGCCGCTCGGGCGGCGCCGGCCGGGCCAGCAGGTCGCGCGCCGCGAGTCGCAGGTTGCCGACGACCGCGTCGCCCGACGGCGTCCACGCCGCCGTGCCCGGATCGTCGACGAGCTGCACCAGCGTGGCGCCCGGCGGCACGTGCGGGCCGAAGCCCTCGACGTGATAGGTGAACGCGGGTGCGCCGAACGCGAACACGAGGTCGTGCCCGTCGAGCCGCGCGACGATCTTTTCGCGGATCGCGGGCAGGAAGCCGGCGAACAGCGGATGGTCCTCGGGAAAGCTGCAGCGCCCCGACATCGGCGCGACGTACACGCTTGCGCGGTGCCGCTCGGCGAGCCGCACGACGTCGTCCCACGCACCGGCCCGATCGACGGCCGCACCGACCACCAGCGCGGGACGCCGCGCGGCATCGAGCGCGTCGCCGAGCCGCGCGAGCGCGTCGGGATCGGGCCGCACGACGCTGCTCACGTCGCGGCGCGGCAGCAGCTCGGCCGGCTGGTCCCAGTCGTCGACCGGGATCGACACGAACACCGGCCCGCGCGGCTCCTGCATCGCGATCCGGTAGGCGCGCGCGATGGCGGCCGGCACGTCCTGCGCGCGCGCGGGCTCGATGCTCCATTTCACATAGGGCTTCGGCATCTCGGCGGCCTGCGTCGCGCCGAGGAACGGATCGAACGGCAGGATCGCGCGCGCCTGCTGGCCCGCGGTGACGATCAGCGGCGTGCGGTTCCTGAACGCGGTGAACAGGTTGCCCATCGCGTTGCCGACGCCGGCCGCCGAATGCAGGTTGACGACCGCCGCATTGCCGGTGGCCTGCGCGTGACCGTCCGCCATCCCGGCCACGACAGCCTCCTGCAGGCCGAGCACGTAGCGGAAATCGGCGGGGAAATCGCGAAACATCGGCAGCTCGGTCGAGCCGGGGTTGCCGAACACGCGATCGATGCCGAACTGGCGAAACAAATCGATGACGGCGTCGCGGACGGTGATCGGCGTGGCGGAATGGGACGGGGTGCCGGACATGCTCGGGCGTCTCCTCGGTGGCTTGGCGGTTTCCACAGTATCGAAGCGCGAGTCATTCTCGGATACTGTACTTTCTGCGAAAAGCCATTACAGTTCGGCATGACTTTCGATCTCCGACAATTGCGTGCCTTCACGACCATCGTCGCGTGCGGCAGCCTCGGCCGCGCGGCCGACGCGCTGCACGTGACCCAGCCGGCGCTGAGCCGGATCCTGAAGCGGCTCGAGGACCAGGTCGGCGCGCCGCTGTTCGAGCGCCATTCGAAAGGCGTGCAGCTAACCGCGTTCGGCGAGGCGCTGCTGCCGCATGCGACGCTGCTGCAGCACGAGGCAGAACACGCGCGCGAGGAGCTCGACGCGATGCGCGGGTTCGCGAAGGGCACGATCAAGGTCGGCACGGTGGGCAGCATCGCGAGCCTCGTGCTGCCGGTCGCGGTCGGCCGCGTGCTCGACCGCTGGCCGAACCTGCGCGTCGAGATTCTCGAAGGCGTGTGGGACCGGCTCGCGGAAGGGCTGAACAAGCACGAGATCGATCTCGCGCTGTCCGCGCACGGGCCCGACACCGACGAGATCGTCGCGATTCCGGAGTGCCGCTGGGAAGATCGCAGCCATATCGTTGCGGCGCCGCACCATCCGCTGCGCGCGCTCGGCCGCGCACCGACGCTCGCCGACACGCTGCACGCGCGCTGGGCGATTCCGCCGCGCGGCACCGCGCCGTTCGATCACATGCGCGCGACCTTCGATGCGCACGGGCTCGCGCTGCCCGACATCGCGGTCGAGACGCGCTCGGTCACGACGCTTAAGAGCCTCGTCGCGCATGCGGGCTTCCTGAGCTGGATGGCCGAACCGATGTACGGCGCCGAACGGCTCGCCGGCACGATCGACACGCTGCCGGTGCGCGAGGTCGTCGCGGTGCGCACGCTCACCGCGTTCCGGCGCCGCCACGGGATCCTGCCGGGGCCGGCCGGCAAGCTGCTCGACGAACTCGTCGCGCTCACGCGCGAAGGGCGCTGACGCCCTGCTCCTTCCGGCCCCCGCTCCCGCACTGCCCGCGCACCGCCGCAGCGCACCATCGAAATGCCGTGTCTCCGCCTTGACTTTCACTCGCCCGAATACGATCATTCGCTCACATAAAGAGCAAATGATCGTATTCGACAGGAAAACTGGCACGAACAGGAGACACCGGATGAGCGAATCGCCCTCCGAGCGCACGCCCGTGCTGCTGCACATCGGCGCAGGCTCGTTTCACCGCGCGCACCAGGCGTGGTATCTGCATCGCGTGAACGCGGCCGTGCCGGCCGGCGAACGCTGGTCGCTGACCGTCGGCAACATCCGCGACGACATGCGCGCGACGATGGACGCGCTCGCCGCCCAACACGGCGCCTACACGCTCGAAACCGTCACGCCGCAAGGCGAGCGCGCATACGAGACGGTCCGCGCGATCTCGCGCGTGCTGCCGTGGTCGATCGACCTCGCCGCGCTGATCGACGCGGGCGCCGACCCGGCGTGCCGGATCGTGTCGTTCACCGTCACCGAAGGCGGCTACTACCTCGACGAACACAACCGGCTCGACCTCGCGAACGCCGATCTCGCGGCCGACCTGCAGGGCGCGCGCACGACGCTGTACGGCGCGCTCGCGGCACTGCTCGCCGAGCGCGCGACGCGCGGCGCGGGCCCGCTCACGCTGCAGAGCTGCGACAACCTGCGCAACAACGGCGCGCGCTTTCGCGCAGGCATGCGCGAATTCCTCGAACGGCGCGGCGCAACGGACCTGCTCGCGTGGTTCGATGCGAACGTCGCGACGCCCAGCGCGATGGTCGACCGCATCACGCCGCGCCCGACCGCCGACGTGCGCGAACGCGTGCGCGCGGCCACCGGCGTCGATGACGCGTGTCCGGTGATGGGCGAATCGTTCATCCAGTGGGTGATCGAGGACCGCTTCGCGGCCGGCCGGCCGCGCTGGGAGCTGGCCGGCGCGGAACTGGTCGACGACGTGCACCCGTACGAGGAAGCGAAGATCCGCATCCTCAACGCGACGCACAGCTGCATCGCGTGGGCCGGCACGCTCGCGGGCTGCACGTATATCCACGAGGGCACGCACGACGCGGCGATCCGCCGCTTCGCGCACGACTACGTGACGCAGGACGTGATCCCGTGCCTCAGCCCGAGCCCGCTCGATCTCGAACGCTATCGCGACGTCGTGCTCGAACGCTTCGGCAACCCGTACGTGCTCGACACGAACCAGCGCGTCGCGGCCGACGGCTTCTCGAAGATTCCCGGCTTCATCGCGCCGACGCTCGTTGAATCGTTCGCACGCGGCGCGGCGCCGGTCGCCACCGCCGTGCTGCCGGCGCTGTTCCTGCGTTTTCTCGAACGCTGGGCGCGCGGCTTGCTGCCGTATGCGTACCAGGACGGCGTGATGGACGACGGCGCCGCGCGAGCGATCGTCGAGGCCGACGACCCGGTCGTCGCGCTGTGCGCGAGCCGCCCGCTGTGGGGCTCGCTCGCCGGCAACGCGGCGCTGTTCGAGGCGCTGCGCGCCGGGCTCGCGCGCGTCGACGCATGGCTCGCGCAGCGCTGATGGGCGGCCCCGAAGCACGGCGGCCCGCCGCCCGTGCGCAGCCGCGCATCCGGGCGAACCTGCGTTGGCATGCGCGCGTGCGTGCGGCTAAAGTAGCGGCTCCTCACTGACGGAACGGATCGCTCATGTATCTCGGCATCGACCTCGGCACCTCGGAAGTCAAGGTGCTGCTGCTGGCCCCGGACGGAACCGTGGCCGGCACCGCGGGCACGCCGTTCAGCGTGTCGCGGCCGCACCCGCGCTGGGCGGAACAGCATCCGGACGACTGGTGGCAAGGCACGCTCGCCGCGCTCGCGGCACTGCGCGAACGGCACCGCCAAGCGTTCGCGCAGGTGCGCGGGATCGGCCTGTCGGGCCAGATGCACGGCGCGGTGCTGCTCGGCCGCGACGACCGCGTGCTGCGCCCCGCGATCCTGTGGAACGACATGCGCAGCGCCGACGAATGCGCGCTGCTCACCGAACGCGCGCCCGATCTGCACGCGCTGGCCGGCAACCTCGCGATGCCCGGCTTCACCGCGCCGAAACTGCTGTGGGTCGCGAAACACGAACCCGACGTGTTCGCCGCGACGGCCTGCGTGCTGATGCCGAAGGACTACCTGCGCTTCCGGCTCACGGGGGCGAAGGTCTCCGATCCGTCCGACGCGGCCGGCACGCTGTGGCTCGACGTCGCGCGCCGCGACTGGTCCGACGCGCTGCTCGCCGCGTGCGACATGACGCGCGACCAGATGCCGCGCATCGTCGAAGGCAACGCGCCGTCCGGCACGCTGCGCGCGGACGTCGCGCGCGAACTCGGGCTGTCGGAGGCCGTCGTGGTGGCGGGCGGCGGCGGCGACAACGCGACGAGCGCGCTCGGCATCGGCGCGATCCACGCCGGCGACGGCTTCGTGTCGCTCGGCACGTCGGGCGTGCTGAGCGTGGTCGGCGACCGCTTCATGCCGAATCCCGCATCGGCCGTGCATGCGTTCTGTCATGCGATCCCCGATCGTTGGCAACTGATGAGCGTCGTGCTGTCGGCCGCGAGCTGCCTGCGCTGGGTCTGCAAGCTGACGGGCACCGACGAACCGGCGCTGCTCGCCGAAATCGAGGCGCTCGACGCGGACGCGCTCGCGACGGCGCCGCTGTTCCTGCCCTACCTGTCCGGCGAACGCACGCCGCACAACGATCCGTATGCGCAGGGCGTGTTCTTCGGGATGACGCACGCGACCGAGCGCGCGCATCTCGGCTACGCGGTGCTCGAAGGCGTGACGCTCGGCCTCGCGGACGGCCTCGATGCGCTGCACGCGGCGGGCGTCGAAACCGACCGGCTGTCGCTGATCGGCGGCGGCGCGCGCAGCGCGTTCTGGGCGCAGCTGATCGCCGACGCGCTGAACGTGCGCACGCGCCAGCACGGCGGCGGCGAAACCGGTGCGGCGCTCGGCGCCGCGCGCCTGGGCTGGCTTGCCGTCGGCGGCGATCCGCTTGCCGTGCTGACCAAGCCGCCGGTGCGCGCCGAATATGCGCCCGACGCCGCACGTCATGCGCTGCTGCGCGAACGCCTCGACGCGTTCCGCGCGCTGTATCGTCACGTGCGCCCGCTTTACGAACCGTCGCGCGCGCGGCTCGCGTAAGCGCCGCGACGACGCGCGGCGGCCGTCGGCCGCGCGCCCGGCATGCGTTACAGTGGATGCCGTTGCGCCGCCCGACGGCCGGCCCAGATCCGAACCGAACCGCTATCGTGTCCAAGTCCTCAGAAAAACTCGATCTCGCCACGCGTGCCGCGTGGCTCTACTACGTCGCGGGCGACACGCAGAACGAAATCGCCGAGAAGCTGCAGGTGTCGCGCCCGGTCGCGCAGCGCCTCGTCGCGTTCGCGGTCGAGAAAAACCTGATCCGCGTGCGCGTCGATCACCAGCTCGCCGACTGTCTCGATCTCGGCGCGCAACTGTCGAAACGCTACGGACTCGCGATGTGCGAAGTCGTGCCAGTCGATGCCGACGCGCCCGAAGCGATCGACCGCAAGCTCGCGGTCGCCGGCGCGCAGGTGATGGAGCGCTACCTGAACGAAACACGGCCGATGGTGATCGCGGTCAGCAGCGGACGGACGCTGAAGGCGGCGGTCGCGCAGATCGCGCAGATCGAGCGGCCGCAGCACCGGCTCGTGTCGATGGTCGGCGCGATCGCGGCCGATGGCTCGTCGAACCGCTACGACGTCGCGCAGTACATCTCCGAGAAGACGGGCAGCAAGCACTTCCTGCTGCCCGCGCCGCTGTTCGCCGACAGCGACGCCGAGCGCGCGCAATGGTGCAATCACCGGCTGTACCGGATCGTCGATGCGCTGTCGGCGCAGGCCGACGTCGCGTTCGTCGGGATCGGCAACATCGGCCCGCACTGCCCGCTCTACGAGGACGGCTTCATCACCGAACAGGAACGCGACGAGATGACCGCGCTCGGCGCGGTGGCCGAGCTGCTGGGCGTGCCGATCGATGCGCAGGGCAGGCTGGTCGACGTGTCGACGAGCACGCGCGTGACGAGCGTCGCGCTCGACACGCCGCCGAAGCGTCCGACGATCGCGTTCGCGGGCGGCCCGAAGAAGCGCGACGCGGTGATCGCCGCGCTGCGCGGCGGCTGGCTGTCGGGGCTCGTCACCGACGAGACATGCGCACGCGCGGCACTCGAGGCGAAGGCAGCCTGACGCCGCCGGACACTTACACGGCCGCGGCCGCGCGCGGTGCCGGAAACGCATGCCGGCGCGCGCGCCACGCGCCGAGCCACGCCGCCGTCAGCAGCGCGACGAGCACCCACGGAATCGCCCCCGCGCCCGTCGCGCCGAGCAGCATCCCGCCCGCGATGCCGCCGCCCGCGATCGCGAGGTTCCACACCGTCACGAGCATCGACTGCACGACATCGGCCGCGTCGCCGGCCGCGTTCGCGGCGGCCGTCTGGAACAGCGTCGGCGCGCCGCCGAACGCGAGCCCCCACAGCGCGACACCCGCATAGACGATCGCCATTCCGGATCCGGCGCCGAGCATCGCCGCCGCGAGCGCGAACAGCGCGATGCTCGCGAGCGTCAGCCGCCGCTGCGCGGCGCCGATCCATGCGCCCGTCAGCGCGATGCCGACCAGCGACGCGACGCCGAACACGAGCAGCACCGCGTCGACCTGCGCGCCCATCCGCACGCCCGCGAGGAACGGCGCGACGTACGTGTACAGCATGTTGTGCGCGAGCACGTACGCGAACATCACGACCAGCACCGGCCGCACGCCGGGCAGCGCGAACACGCCGAGCACCGGCTCGCGCGCGCCGGCCCGCTGCCCCGGATAGTCGGGCACGCGCAGCCGGATCCAGCCGATCAGCGCGAGCGCCGCGATCGTGATGCCCGCGAACGCGATGCGCCAGCCGAACAACGCACCGAGCGCGGTGCCGGCCGGAATGCCGATCGACATCGCGACCGGCGCGCCGAGCATCGCGACCGCGATCGCCCGGCCGCGCAGCGATGCGTCGACCATCCGGCTCGCATAGCCGGCCAGCAACGCCCACAGCAGCCCGGCCGACACGCCCGCGACGAAACGGGCGGCGAGCGTGAGCGCGTAGTACGGCGACGCCGCCGTCAACGCATTCGACACGACGAAGCCGGCGAGCGCCGCGAGCAGCAGCCGGCGCCGGCGCATCGCGCGCGTCGCGGCGACGAGCGGAATCGCCGCGACGATCGAGCCGAGCGCATAGACGGTCACGAGCTGGCCGATCAGCGCCTCGGTCACGCGCAGGTCGACGCTCATCAACGGCAGCAGGCCGGCGGGCAACGCCTCGGTGAGGATCGTGATGAAACCGGCGGTGGCGAGCGCCAGCAGGTTCGCGACCGGCAGGCGTTCGCGCACCGGTGCGGACAGGCCGGACGCCCGGTCGGAGACGGAGGCGGAAGCGGAAGCGGGTATGCACTCGCTCATGTCGCGCTCCGTTCGTCGACGCCGTACACCGCATCGCGCACGTCGGTGACGAAGCGCCCGTGCATCCCTTCGTACAACGTATTGGTCAGTGCCACGACCGTCAGCCCGGCCGCGCGGTCGACGAACCACGCATGCCCGTACGCGCCGCCCCAGCGCCACGTGCCGACCGACTCCGGCGACTGCGCGGCCGCCGGATCGCGCAGCACCGAAAAGCCGAGCCCGAAGCCGAATCCCGGCGCGTCCTGCAGGTCGTGCGCCCCCGGCTGCACGCGCGACATCTCGTCGATCCAGCGGCGCGCGAGCCAGTCGTCGCGGCCGGTGCGCAGCGTATCGAGCAGCGTCATGCAGTCGCGCGCGGTGCCGACCATCCCCGCGCCGCCCGACGGCCATGCGGCCGCATCGAACGCGCGCGCCGGCGCGAAGCGGATGCCGACCGTGCCGTCGTACACCGGGACGAGATCGTCGTCGGTCATCCGGCGCGGCGCGCCCGGTGTGCTCACGTACGGCGTCGCGAAGCGCGCGGCGTCGTGCGCGAAGAATGCCGTGTCGGTCATCCCGAGCGGCGTGGTGACGAGCGCGGCCACGGCCTCGGCGAGCGGCCGGCCGTCGAGCGCCTCGATCAGCGCGCCGACCACGTCGATCGCGAGCGAGTAGTCCCACGACGTGCCGGGCGCGAACCGCAGCGGCACGCCGGCGATGCGCCGCACGTTCTCCACGAGCGACAGGCCCGCGCGGTCCATGCCGTCGGACACGCCGGCGCGCGCATACGGGCCGTCGCCGTCGGCTTCGAGGAAGCGGTAGCCGAGCCCGGCCGTATGCGACAGCAGATGACGCAACGTGATGCCGGCGCGCGTGCCGTCCGCCAGCGTCGGCTCGAACGCCGGCAACCAGCGCGCGACCGGCTCGTCGAGCCCGATACGGCCTGCCGCGACCAGCCGCATCGCGGCGGCCGTCACGATCGGCTTCGACACCGACGCGAGCCGGAACAGCGTGTCCTCCCGCATCGGCGTGCCGGCCTCGCGATCGGCGAGACCGGCCGAGCGCGCATAGCGAAGTTCGCCGTCGCGGGCGACCAGCACGACCGCGCCGACCAGACGCGCCTCGGCCAGCGCGCGATCGAGCACGGCGTCGAGGCGCTCGGGCAGCGCGGCGTCCGGTTCTGCGCGGTGGGCGGTGACAGGCAGGGATGACATGGCGTGACCTCGAACAGTGAAGGAACGCCCATCGTAGGGAGCCGGCGCAAGAAGAAAAACCGGGTTAGAGTTCCGGACACTCCGGACATCGATGTCCGCAATTGGGAACCTGTATGGAAAATCTTGGCGGCTTCGTCGTGTTCGTCCAGGTCGCGGAAACGCGCAGTTTCGTCGCGGCCGGCCGCGCGCTCGGGCTGTCGGCATCCGCGATCGGCAAACGCATCGCGCGGCTCGAGGCCCGGCTGAACGTGCGGCTGTTTCACCGCAGCACGCGCAGCATCACGCTGACGGCAGAAGGCACGCGCTTCCTGGAGCGATGCCGGCGCGTGATCGCCGAGATCGACGCGGCCGAGCAGGAGCTGACGCACAGCGCCGAAGCGCCGCGCGGGCGCCTGCGCGTGAGCCTGCCGACGATCGGCACGCTGCTGCTGCCGGTGCTCGCCGATTTCATGGCTGCCTATCCGGAGATCGAACTCGACATCGACTTCAGCGACCGGCTCGTCGACGTCGTCGAGGAAGGTTTCGACGCGGTGCTGCGCACCGGCCAGCCGTCGGATTCACGACTGTCGTCGCGGCTGCTCCGCCATTTCCGCCAGCACCTCGTCGCGTCGCCCGACTACCTCGCACGGCATGGAACGCCGCGCACGCCGGCCGATCTCGCGCTGCACCGCTGCCTGCACTATCGCTTCCCGAGCAGCGGCAAGCTCGAAACCTGGCCGCTGCGCGCGCCGCGCTCGGGCACGCCGCCCGAGGTGCCCGTCGCGATGGTCAGCAACAGCGCGGAAGCGCGCCTGTGCTTCACGCTGCGCGGGCTCGGCATCGCGTGCCTGCCCGAGTTCTTCGTGCGCGACGCGCTCGACGACGGCACGCTGTGCGCGGTGCTCGACGAACACGTCGCGAGTTGCACGCCGATCTACGTGCTGTGGCCGTCAGGCCGCCATCCGACGCCGAAGCTGCGCGCATTCGTCGACTTCATGGCCGCGCACCTGCGCTTCTGACCGCTTCCGGCCGTCACGCGGCCTTCGCATGCGCGCTCAGCCGCCGCAACGCCTGCCCGTGCTCGTCGAACAGATGACAGTGCTCGGCCTGCGCATGCACGTGCAGCGCCTCGCCCGTGCGGTACGTGTCGAGCGGCGGAATCCGCGCGATCAGCCCGTCCGGCGCGACGGCCGACTCCGCATACAGATACGCGGCGTCGCCAAGCGATTCGACGGCCATCGTCCGCGCGGCGACGCCGGTCGCCGCCTGCCCCACCAGCAGATGCTCGGGCCGCACGCCGACGGTCACGGCCGCGCCGCGCTGCAGCCCCGCCGCATCGACCGCGACGCGCTGCGTCTCGCCGCTGTCGAAGCGCACCAGCACGCCGGTCGCATCGGCTGACTCGACCGTGCCCTTCAGGAAGTTCATCTTCGGCGAGCCGATGAAGCCCGCGACGAACTGGTTGGCCGGCGCGTGATACAGCGCGTTCGGCGTGCCGACCTGCTGCACCGCGCCGCCCGACAGCACGACGATCTTGTCGGCGAGCGTCATCGCCTCGACCTGGTCGTGCGTCACGTAGATCATCGTCGTCTTCAGCTCGTCGTGCAGCCGCGCGAATTCCAGCCGCATCTTCACGCGCAGCGCCGCGTCGAGGTTCGACAACGGCTCGTCGAACAGGAACACCTTCGGCTTGCGGGTGATCGCGCGGCCGATCGCGACGCGCTGCCGCTGGCCGCCCGACAACTGCTTCGGCTTGCGGTCGAGCAGGTGATCGATGTGCAGGATCTTCGCGGCCTGCTTCACCGCCTGGTCGATCTCGGGCTTCTTCGCGCCCGCGAGCTTCAGGCCGAACGCCATGTTGTCGTACAGCGTCATGTGCGGGTACAGCGCATACGACTGGAACACCATCGCGATGCCGCGCTTCGCGCTCGGCACGTCGTTGACCTTCGCGCCGTCGATCAGCAGGTCGCCGCTCGAGATGTCCTCGAGCCCGGCGATCATCCGCATCAGCGTGGATTTGCCGCAGCCGCTCGGCCCGACGAACACGACGAATTCGCCGTCGGCGATGTCGAGGTTCACGTTGCGCAGCACTTCGGTGTCGTCGTAGCGCTTCGCGATGTTGCGCAGGAGCACGCTTGCCATGATCTGTCTCCGTTCGTTCGTGATGCGCCGCGTTCGACGCGACGCGCAATCGTTTGTTGCTAGTTCGGCAGCACGGCGCCCGTCGCCTGCCAGCGCGCGACGTAGCCGGGCAGCTCGTGCATGTCGTCGAATACGTGACGCGCGCCGATCCCGCGCAGCGCGTCGATCTGCGCGGCCGACGCATGCCCGCCGCCGACGAAGCCGAGCACGGTCATGCCGGCCGCCGCGGCCGCGGTGATGCCAGTCACGCTGTCCTCGACGACGAGGCATTGCGCGGGCACCGCGCCGAGCGCGTGCGCGGCCGCCAGATACACGTCGGGCGCGGGCTTCGGCCGCGCGACGGCGTCCGCGCAGAACAGCCGGTCGCCGAAGAAGCGCGCGAGGCCGGTGCGCGCGAGCGCCGCCGCGACATAGGCGCGGTAGCTGTTGCTCGCGCATGCCGTCGTCAGGCTGATCGCCGCGAGCGCCGCATCGATGCCGTCGACCATCGGCGCGTTGACGGCCGCCGCTTCGACCGCGCGGCGGATCGCGTCGACGTCGTCGTCCGTCAGCGTGCGGCCGACGGCCTCGCTCGCGCCGGCCAGCACGCGCTCGATGCGCAGCCCGAGCAGCGGCATCACCGCCGGACGCGCATCGACGCCCGGCCAGCGCGCGTCGAGCTCGCGCACGATCACGTCGGCGGCAACCGCCTCGCTGTCGATCAGCACGCCGTCGCAATCGCAGATCAGCACGTTCACCCCATGGCCGGCCGCGCTCATTTGACCGCCCCGAACGTGAGCCCGCGCACGAGCTGCTTCTGCGACAGCCAGCCGACGATCAGGATCGGCGCGACCGCGAGCAGGGACGCCGCGGACAGCTTCGCCCAGAACAGCCCTTCGGGGCTCGAGTACGACGCGATGAACACGGTCAGCGGCGCGGCGTTCGAGCTCGACAGGTTGATGCTCCAGAACGCCTCGTTCCACGACAGGATCACGAGCAGGAGCGCGGTGGACGCGAGCCCCGGCAGCGCCATCGGCATCAGCAGGTAGACGATCTCCTGCCACGTCGACGCGCCGTCGATGCGTCCCGCTTCGAGGATGTCCTTCGGGATCTCGTTGAAATACGTGAAGGTCATCCACACCGCGATCGGCAGGTTGATCAGCGTGTACACGATCACGAGGCCCGATACGCTATCGAGCAGCCCCGCGTTCTTCCACAGCAGGTAGATCGGCACCAGCACGCCGACCGACGGCATCATCTTGGTCGACAGCATCCACAGCAGCACCTTCTGCGTGCGGTGGTTCGGGAAGAACGCCATCGCGTACGCGGCCGGCACCGCGAACAGCAGCGAGATCACCGTGACGCCCGCCGAGATCAGCACCGAATTCCATGCGAACGCGAAGTAGTTGCTGCGCGCGAACACCTCGCGGAAGCTGTCGAGCGTCGGCATGAAGAACAGCGTCGACGCATACGCCTGCTGCTCCGTCTTGAACGCGGTGATCGCCATCCAGAAGATCGGGAAGAACAGCAGCAGCGCGAGCAGCCACGCGAGCGCGCCGGGCAGCGCGCGCCGCACGAGGTCGAACACGGCCGGCGTGCGCCGGCCTTCGAAGGTCAGGTCGCTCATTTTTCGTATTCCCCCTTCAGGTTGCGCGCGAGCATCCGCACCAGGAAGAACGACACGACGTTCGCGACCACGACGGCGATGATCCCGCCCGCGGACGCGAGGCCGACGTCGAACTGCTGCAGGCCGAGCGCGTAGATCAGGTACGACAGGTTGGTCGTGGCATCGCCCGGGCCGCCGCCGGTGGTCGTGTAGATCTCCGCGAAGATCGACAGCAGGAAGATCGTCTCCATCATCACGACCACGGCGATCGCGCGCTTCAGGTGCGGCAGCGTGATGTAGAAGAACATCGCGATCGGGCCGGCGCCGTCGATGCGCGCGGCTTCCTTCTGTTCCTGGTCGAGCGACTGGATCGCGGTGAACAGGATCAGGAACGCGAACGGCAGCCACTGCCACGCGACGATCATGATCACGGCGGTGAGCGGGTAATCGGCGAACCAGTCGACCGGTGTCATCCCGAGCGCGCGCATCGCGTTCGCGACGAGCCCGTACACCGGGTGCAGGATCATGTTCTTCCAGATCAGCGCGGCCACCGTCGGCATCACGAAGAACGGCGCGATCGCGAGCAGGCGCGCGACGCCCTGCCCGTAGAACTTGCGGTCGAACAGCACGGCCATCAGCACGCCGCCGACCACCGTGATCGCGAGCACCGCGCCGATCAGCACGAGCGTGTGCCAGATCGCGGGCAGGAACGACGGATCGGTCGCGAGGAAGCGGTAGTTGTCGAATCCGGCGAAGCCCTTCACGTCCGGGTTCAGCAGGTTGTAGCGCGAGAACGAATACCAGATCGTCATCGCGAGCGGAATCGACATCCACAGCAGCAGCACCGCCACGGACGGCGACACGAGCCAGCTGGCGCCGCCGCGCGCGCGGCGCGGCGCGCCCGGCGGCGACGACGCATCGCCGACCGACGACGCGTGGCTCAGGGGAAGACGCAAATGACGCATGATCGGAGTCCCTCCGGTTGAGGCGCGGGCGCGCACGGGCGGCCCGCCTGTCTGCTTCGGCGACGCGCACCGTGCGCGCGCGCACGGTGCGGGCCGCGTTACTTCCTGTAGCCGGCCTGCCGGACCGCGCGGTCGGCGGCGGCCTGCCCGGCGGCGAGCGCCTGGTCGACCGTCATCTGGCCGGCCACCGCGCCCGCGATCGACTGGCCGACCACCGTGCCGAACGACTGGAATTCGGGAATCCCGACGTACTGCACGCCCGTGTACGGCACCTTCTTCAGCGACGGATCGTTCGGGTCGGCCGTCTCGATCGCCTTCAGCACGAACTCCGAGAACGGCGCGGCGGCCTTGTACTCGGCACGCTGGTAGGTCGACGTGCGCGTGCCCGGCGGCACCGACGCCCAGCCCTCGTCCTTGCCGGCCATCTCGATGTACTGCTTCGACGTCGCCCACGCGATGAACTTGCGCGCGGCGTCCTGCTGCTTCGACGTCTTCGGCACGGCCAGCGCCCACGCCCACAGCCAGTGCGAGCCCTTCGGCGTGGCGGCGACCGGCGCGGCCGCGAACCCGATCCGGTCGGCGACCTGCGACTGCTGTTTGTTATAGAGCATCCCGGCCGCGACCGTCGCATCGATCCACATCGCGCACTTGCCCGATGCGGTCAGGGTCAGGTTCTCGTTGAAGCCGTTGGAGCTCGCTCCCGGCGGCCCGTTCTTCTTCAGCAGGTTCACGTAGAAATTGATCGCCTTCTTCCATTCCGGCGACGTCAGCTGCGCGTTCCAGTTCTCGTCGAACCAGCGCCCGCCGAACGTGTTCACGACCGTCGACACGTACGCCATGTTCTCGCCCCAGCCGGCCTTGCCGCGCAGGCAGATCCCGTAGGTGCCCTTCGCCTTGTCGGTGAGCTTGTCCGCGAACTCGGCGATCTGGTCGTAGGTCGGCTGGTCGGGCATCTTGAGCCCCTTCGCCGCGAACAGGTCCTTGCGGTAGAACGTCATCGAGCTCTCGACGTAGAACGGCAGCGCAAAGAGCTGGCCGTTGTACGACAGGCTGTCGCGCGCGGTCTTCACGATGTCGTTCAGGTCGTAGTCGGCGGGCAGCCCCGTCATCGGCGCGAGCCAGCCGCGCTTGCCCCACTGCGGCGTCTCGTAGGTGCCGATCGCCATCACGTCGAACTGGCCGCTGCCGGTCGTGATGTCGGTGGTCGCGCGCTGGCGCAGCACGTTCTCCTCGAGGATCACCCAGTTCAGCTTGATGTCGGGGTTCGCCTTCTCGAACGCCGGCGACAGCTTCTTCAACTCGATCATGTCCGGGTTGTTCAGCGTCGCGATCGTCAGCGTGCCGGCGGACGCCGCGCACGCGGCCGTCGCGAGCGCGGCTCCGGCGAAGCAGCGTACGGCGGCATCGAGCATCTTTCGTTGCATGGCATGTCTCCTGTGATTGTTCGAACTGTCGTCGGTGTTGCGTGTGTCGTGTTGCGTCGTTTCCGTTGCGGCCCGTCACGCCGGCCGCTGCATCCCGCACGCGCGCGCATAGTGCGCGATCACGTCGCGTATCCGGTGGCGCACCCACGCGCGCGGTTCCTTCGCGAGACCGCCCGCGCGGCACGCCGCGTACACGTCCGGCAGCCACTGCGCGACGAGCGTCTCGGGCACCGGCTGCCGCGCGAGGTTGTCGAACAGCTGCTCGACCGCCGCCGCGACGGCCGGCTGCAGCCAGTAGTAGCGGATCCGGTCGCTGTAGCTGAACTGGCGCGCGAGCCGCTGCTCGGTTTCGTCGCCGCGGTAGTACGGCGCCCAGTGCTCGGGCTGCGCGCGCATCGCGGCGTCGACCACGTCGCGCAAGCGCGAGCGCTGCGCGACGTCGTCGATCAGCGCGTCCTCGATGAAGGTGAGCGCGAACAGCGCCTCGCGCAGCGCGAAGGTCAGCGCGGGGCCGACCTTCAGCACCGCGAAGTGGTCGCGCACGAGCGCGGCAAGCGCGCCTTCGGTCTGGTAGTCGGTCGAATGCGCTTCGAACACGAGGCGCGGCGTGCGCAGAATGCTCGCGCCGAGCGACGCGGCCTTCGCGCTGTCGTAGTCGAGCACGTGGCGGTCGTCGAAGTCGACGCCCGGCTGCGCGACGATCGCGACCACGCGCGTCCATGCGTCGTCGAGCCCGGCCGCGGAGAAAGCGTCGCGGTGCGCGTCGAGCGTCGCGGCGATGCTGTCGCCGCGCGTGACCGCGATCCGCGCGATCGCGTCGCCGCCCGTGTCGCCCGCCACTTCGCCGCCCGGCGTCGGCACCTCGGTGCCGATCACGTAGACCGGCGCGACGCCGGTGCGCGCCGCCGCGTGTTCGGCCGCGCGGCACAGCTCGGCCGCGCGCGCGGCGATCGTGCGATCGTCGAGCCGCGCCGGGTCGTCGGCGCACGCCATGCTCGCATCGAGGTGGATCTTCTCGAAGCCGGCCTCGACATACGCGGCGACCATCGCAGCCGCTTCGCGCATCGCGTCGGCCGCGCGGCGGTGCCGCCACGGGTTCGGGCCCAGGTGGTCACCGCCGAGCACCAGCGCCGACGGCGCGAGCCCGCAGCGCTGCGCGATCGCATCGACGTCGCGCCGGAAATCGGCGGGCGTCATGCCCGTGTAGCCGCCGAGGTGGTTCACCTGGTTGCAGGTCGCCTCGATCAGGAGCGGCGAGCCGTCCGCGCGCGCGGCTTCGCACGCGGCCTCCAGCACCAGCCGGTGCGCGCTGCAGATCGAATAGATGCCGCGCTGCGCATCCGCGCGGTTCGCGTCGAAGATCATCCGCAGCACGGTTTGCGCGTGCGCGGCGCGCGGACGCTCGGCAATCGTCGTCAGGCCGGACATGCGACACCTCGTTCGGTCAGGAAGCGGTCGATCTCGGCCGCGCTGCTGTTGCCCTCCATCGGGCCGCGCCGCGTGACCGCGATCGCGCCGGCCGCGTTCGCGCGGCGCAGCGCGAGATCGATCGGCAGGCCGGCGACGAGGCTCGCGACCAGCGTGCCGCCGAAGCAGTCGCCGGCGCCGGTCGGATCGAGTTCGTCGACCGGCCAGGCCGGCGCGTCGACGCGGCTCGCACGGTCGAACGCGACGCTGCCGGCCGCACCGCGCTTGAGCACGACGCGCTCGAGCAGCGGATGCGTCGCGAGCAGCCCCGCGATCGCACGCTCGGCGGGCTGCGGCCCGCAGAAAAACGGCAGGTCGGCCTCGCTCGGCAGGAACAGGTGACACGCGGCGAGCATCGCATCGAGCGCCGCGCGCATCGGCCGGAAGCTCAGCATCTCGGGCCGCACGTTCGGGTCGAACGACACCTTCGCGCCGACGCGCGCCGCCTCGATCACGCCGCGCTGCACCGCCGCGATCGCCGAGTCGCTCGTCAGCGACGAGCCCATCACGTGGAAGTAGCGGCAGCCGTCGAACATCGCGGTGTCGACGTCGGATGCGTCGACGCACGCGGCCGCGCTGGTGGACAGGCTGAACACGAAGCTGCGCGAACCGTCGTCGCGATACGCGACGAACGCGGTGCCGGTCGGACGTGCGACGCGGCGGATGCGCGCGACGTCGACGCCGTCGCGCTCGAGCCGCGCGACGATCGCGTCGCCGAACGCATCACGGCCGACGCAGCCCGCATACGCGACGCGCGCGCCGAGCCGCGCGGCCTGGTCGGCGAAGATCGCCGGCGCACCGCTCGGGAACGGACCCGCGAACAGGCCCGGCGTGTCGAAACCCTGGCCGCGCCCGGCGGCGACGAATTCGGCCAGCAGTTCGCCGGCGACGACGATCTCGGCCATCAGGCGAGCCCTCGTTCGACGGCGGCCGCTGCGTCGCGGGCCGGCCGGCAGGTTGCGCGTGCGAGCGGCGCCATATCAGCTCATCCAGTTGCCGCCGTCGACGTTCAGCGTCTGGGCGGTGATGTAATCGGCGTCGGCCGACGCGAGGAACAGCGCGGCGCCCGTCAGGTCGCCCGGCACGCCCATCCGGCCGAGCGGCACGGCTTCGCCGACGAGCCGCTTCTTCTCGCCGAGCGGGCGATGCTCGTAGCGCGCGAACAGCGCATCGACCTGCTCCCACATCGGCGTGTCGACCACGCCCGGCGCGATGCCGTTCACGTTGATGCGGTGCGGCGCGAGCGCGAGCGCGGCCGACTGCGTGTAGCTGATCACCGCGGCCTTGGTCGCGCAGTAGTGCGAAACGAGCGCCTCGCCGCGACGCCCGGCCTGCGACGACATGTTGACGATCTTGCCGCCGCGGCCCTGCTCGACCATCCGCTGCGCAACCGCCTGCATCAGGAAGAACAGCCCTTTCACGTTGACCGCGAACAGCCGGTCGAACACGTCCCAGGATTCGTCGAGGATCGGGCGCATGTCGAACAGCGCCGCGTTGTTGAACAGGATGTCGATGCCGCCGAAGCGCTCGACGGCCGTCGCGACGACGCGCGCGATGTCGTCACGGCGCGTGACGTCCGCGGTGACGGCCACCGCACGGCCGGGATGCGCCTCGATCAGCCGCGCGAGCGAACCGCCCGCCGGCTTCACGTCGACCAGCACGCAGCGCGCGCCCTCGTCCAGATAGCGTTGCGCGACCGCTTCGCCGATGCCGCTTGCCGCGCCCGTCAGGATCGCGACCTTGTCTTCCAGTCTCACGGGTTGTCTCCGGTTCGTTCTGCTGCACGAAGGCCGCGAGGTGAGCGAACGCTCGCCGGCCGATCAATTGCTCTGTTGTTGATCGAATGATCGGATACGCGATTCGCGCTGTCAAGGCGACACGGCGGCTTTCGATGATGCGCTGCGGCACGGCGACATCGGTTACGGACCCGCGCGCCAATCCCGATAAGGCGCCGCGCGCCGGGTGCGGCGCGGCTGACACGGCGATGAAGGGGACGAAGCGTGTGCGCGGGGCGGAATTCGGGCTGCACGGCGGGAAGATACGTTATATCATCGCCATACTTCGTTTTATCGCCTGCTCCACGCCATGGCCACCTCATCGCCCATCGACGCCCGGCTGTCCCGGGCCGACGCATTCGCCGCCGAGCACGGGCTCGCGTGGACGCCGCTGCGCCGCCAGGTCTACGAACACGTGCTGGCCGCGCTGCGCCCGATCGGCGCGTACGACCTGCTCGCCGAGCTCGAGCCGCAGCGCGGCCGTGTGCCGCCCACGACCGTCTATCGCGCGCTGGATTTCCTCGTCGAGCACGGTTTCATCCACCGGATCGAATCGAAGAACGCGTTCTTCGCGTGCTGCGAGATCGGCGTGCCGCACGAAGGCCAGTTCCTGATCTGCGATGCGTGCGGCGAGACCGTCGAGATTCCGGGCAGCGACCTCGCGAAACAGTTGTCCGCGAGCGAGCCTGCGCACGGGTTCGAAGTCCACCACCAGGTCGTCGAGCTGAACGGCCTGTGCGGGCACTGCAAGGGCAAGCCCGCGCAACGCTGACGCCGCATCGCGCCGCGCACGGCGCCGCCCTTTCCAACGAGGAGTTTCATGTCCATTGCCCTGAAGCGCGCGCCGCGGCGCGCCCTGCCGCTTGCCCGCCTGCTGGCCGCCGCGGTCGCCGTGCTGTCGATCGCGGCGCCCGCGTTCGCGCAGGCCGCGACCGTCAACGTCGTCGCCGCGGAGAATTTCTATGGTGACGTCGCATCGCAGATCGGCGGCCACCATGTCGCGGTCACCAGCATCCTCAGCAGTCCCGACCAGGATCCGCACCTGTTCGAAGCGAGCCCGAAGACCGCGCGCGCGCTGCAGCATGCGCAGGTCGTGATCTACAACGGCGCGGACTACGATCCGTGGATGGGCAAGCTGCTCGGCGCGTCGAAGCAGGCGAAGCGCGCGACGATCGTCGTCGCCGATCTGGTCGGCAGGAAGGCCGGCGACAACCCGCACCTGTGGTACGACCCGGCGACCATGCCGGCCGCCGCGCGCGCGATCGCGGCCGAGCTCGGCCGCGCCGATCCGGCGAACAAGGCCGACTACGGCGCGAACCTGCAGAAGTTCGTCGCGTCGCTCAAGCCTGTCGACGACAAGATCGCCGCGCTGCGCGCGCGGTACAAGGGCGTGCCGGTGACGGCCACCGAGCCGGTGTTCGGCTACATGTCCGACGCGATCGGCCTCGACATGCGCAACCAGCGCTTCCAGCTCGCGACGATGAACGACACCGAAGCCAGCGCACAGGACGTCGCCGCGTTCGAGAACGACCTGCGCAAGCAGCAGGTGCGCGTGCTGATCTACAACAGCCAGGCCGAAGCGCCGATGACCAAGCGCCTGCTGAAGGTCGCGCGCGACGGCGGCGTGCCGAGCGTGAGCGTCACCGAGACGCAGCCGGCCGGCAAGACCTTCCAGCAATGGATGGCCGGCCAGCTCGACGCGCTCGCGGCCGCACTTTCCGCCAGCAAGAAATGACCCACGCAACGAAATGACCGCCACTCCCCACGCACTCGCACTCGATCACGTCACGCTCGAACTGGGCGGCCGCACGATCCTGCGCGACGTCAGCTTTTCGATCGAACCCGGCGAATTCGTCGGCGTGCTCGGGCCGAACGGGGCGGGCAAGACGACGCTGATGCGCGCGGTGCTCGGCCTCGTGCCCGTCACGGGCGGCACGCTGTCGGTCGGCGACGTGCCGGTCGTGCGCGGCAACGCGTCGATCGGCTACATGCCGCAGATCAGGAGCGGCCTCGCGAATCGGCGGATGCGCGGCTACGACTTCGTCGCGATGGCCGCCGACGGCCATCGCTGGGGGCTGCCGCACACGAACGCCGCGACGCGGCGCGACGTCGACCGCGTGCTCGACCTCGTCGGCGGCCCGACGCTCGCGCGCCGGCCGCTGTCGGAACTGTCGGGCGGCGAGCGGCAGCGCCTGCTGCTCGCGCAGTGCCTGCTCGGCAGCCCGAAGCTGCTGCTGCTCGACGAGCCGCTGATCAGCCTCGATCCGAACCACCAGCGCGGCGTCGTCGAACTCGTGCGCAACGTGCAGCGCGAGCTCGGCATCACCGTGCTGTTCTCCGCGCACGAGCTGAATCCGCTCCTGAACGCGCTCGACCGCGTGCTATATCTCGGCAACGGCGTCGCGGCGCTCGGCACCGTCGACGAGGTGATCACCAGGCCGGTGCTGTCGCGGCTCTACGGTTCGCCGATCGACGTGATGCGCGTGAACGGCAAGATCTTCGTGATGTCGGGCGACGTCGAAATCGAGAAGCACGATCACGAACACGAGGACGACGACGGCCACTCGCACGGCGGTGGCGGCGGCCATGGCCATCACCACCACGGACACGCTCATCCGGGGCATTCGCACGATGTTTGAATACGACTTCATGATCAACGCGTTCGCCGCGTCGGGGATCGTCGCGGTGCTCGCGGGCATCGTCGGCTACTTCCTGGTGCTGCGCGGACAAACCTTCGCCGGCCACGCGCTGTCGCACGTCGGGTTCACCGGCGCGACCGGCGCGGTGCTGCTCGGCATCTCGCCGATCTGGGGGATGGTCGGCTTCACGCTCGCGGCCGGAATCGGGATGGGCGCGCTCGGCGAACGGCTCGCGGGCCGCGACGTCGCGATCGGCGTGATCCTGTCGGGCGCGCTCGGCTTCGGCCTGCTGTTCCTGCACTTCTACACGTCGTTCGCGACGCAGGTCACCGCGCTGCTGTTCGGCAACGTGCTCGCGGTCAGCCACGACACGCTCGCGGTGCTGGCCGGCATCGGCGCGGTGAGCCTCGTCGCGCTCGCGCTGATCGCGCGGCCGCTGCTGTTCGCGTCGCTGCAGCCCGAACTGGCCGAAGCCAAGGGCGTATCGCTGCGCACGGTGTCGATGCTGTTCCTCGCCGTGTGCGCGCTCGCGGTGGCCGCGGCGACGCAGATCGTCGGCGTGCTGCTGGTGTTCACGCTGCTGGTCGGGCCGGCCGCGGCCGCACAGAACGTGTCGACGCGGCTGTCGACCGGCGTGCTGCTCGCCGCGCTGTTCGCGCTGTTCGAGGCATGGGTCGGGATCGCGCTCGCGTATCACACCGACTGGCCGACGAGCTTCTGGATCACCGCGCTGTCCGCGCTCGTATACAGCGCGAGCCTGCTGCGGCGCCACTGATCGTCGAGCGACGACAATGAAAACGCCAGCATGCCCGATGAAAGGCAGCCGGCGTTTTTTCATGCTTCATGCGCGCGCGACCTGCGGCGCGCGGCGCGGATTACAGGCTTCGTGCGCCGGTCACCGTGCCAGCACCCGCGCATGATGCGCGATGTGATCGGCGATGAACGTCGAGATGAAGTAGTAACCGTGGTCGTAACCTTCATGCCGGCGCAGCGTCAGCGGCTGGCCGGCCTGCGCGCACGCGGCTTCGAACACGTCCGGGTTCAGCTGGTTCGCGAGAAACTGGTCGGCAAGGCCCTGGTCGACGAGGATGCCGTCCGCGAACTTCGGCGCATCCGCGCGCGCGACGAGTTCGCTCGCGTCGTGCTGCTTCCACGCTTCGCGAGCGTCGCCCAGGTAGCCCGAGAACGCCTTCTCGCCCCACGGGCAGCGCGTCGGCGCGGCGATCGGCGCGAACGCCGACACCGACCGGTACAGGTCGGGATGACGCAGCGCGAGCGTCAGCGCGCCGTGCCCGCCCATCGAGTGGCCGAAGATCCCGAGCCGCGCACCGTCGATCGGCAGTTCGGCCGTGACGAGATCACGCAGTTCGCCCGTCACGTACGACTCCATCCGGTAATGCGTCGACCACGGCGCTTGCGTCGCGTCGACATAGAAGCCCGCGCCGACGCCGAAATCCCACGCATCGGCCTCGCCCGCCACGCCCGCGCCGCGCGGGCTCGTATCGGGCATCACGAGTGCGACGCCGTGCTGCGCCGCATACTGCTGCGCGCCGCCCTTGATCGCGAACGTCTCCTCGGTGCACGTGAGCCCCGCGAGATAGAACAGCGCCGGCACGCGACCGTGCGCCGCCTGCGGCGGCAGGTACACCGAGAACTTCATCGGCAGGCCGATCGCCTTCGAATCGTGGCGATAGAAGCGTTGCTCGCCACCGTGGCAAGCATGCGAAGAAACGAGTTCGAGCATGGGGTTCCCTTCCGTTCAATACAGCACGATCGGGCGAATCGATTCGCCCGTCTTCATCGGTTCGACGCCGTCGTCGAGCATCTCGAGCGGCAGCGCGTGCGTGATCAGGTCAAGCCGTGCCGCGCGACACGGCGAAACCGTATCGCGCCCGGCATGATCCCCGATCCCGCCGACCATCGCGTGCGGGAAACAGTCGCCGGCTTGCCGCGAGACGTCACCGCCGTCGCGACAGGACAAGTGTCCGAGTTTAAACGCCGCTCGCGAACCACGCATCCGTTCGCGCATACAGATCGATGAAACGCGCATGGCGTGCGGCCAGCGCGCGATCGTCGCGCGGCGCGGCGACCGGCGATGCAGCCGGCGCCAGCGTGCGCAGCGCGTCGTCGCGCCAGTGCCCGAGCGCGACGCCCGCGAGCAGCGCGGCGCCGCGGGTCGCGGCGTTCGGGCAATCGACCGCGTCGAGCGACGCGCCGAGCGCATCCGCGAGCAACTGGCGCCAGCGCGGATCGACCGAGCCGCCGCCGGCAAGGCGCAGCGTCGTCACCGGATCGGCCCGGTTCGCATCGCGGATCGCATCGAGCCCCGCGCGCAACGCAAACGCGACGCCTTCGAATGCGGCGCGCATCATCGCGCCGCGCGGGTCGCCGAGCCCGAGACCGAGCCAGCCGCCGCGCGCATCCGGATTCATCCACGGCGAACGCTCGCCCGTCAGGTACGGCAGGAAGCAGAGCCGCTCCGACGCCGGCTGCGCGAACGCGTCGTCGTACGCATCGGGCCAGCCCGGGTAGCCGAGCCAGCCGCGCACGGCTTCGAGCGCGAGCCCGACGTTCTGCATCGCGGCCATCGTGTAATAGCCGCCGCCGGCCGCCGTGCGATAGCGATGCAGTCCGCGCCGGGCGGGCGGCAACGCATCCGCGAGCACGACGATCTGGCCGCCGCTGCCGGTGGTCAGCAGCGCGTCGCCGGCCGCGACGAGTCCGCTGCCGAGCGCCGCACACGCGGTATCGGCCGCCCCCGTCGCCAGCGGCACGCCGGCCGGCAGCCCCAGTGCCGCCGCGGCCTTCGCAGCGAGCACGCCGCAATGCGCGCCCGACGCCCGCACCGGTGCGAACCGGTCGGCCGGCAGACCCAGCGAGTCGATCCGCGCCGTATCCCATGCGCCGTCCGGCGTCGCGAGCGCGGTCGCGCACGCGTCGCTCGGATCGGCCGCGACCTCGCCGCCCAGCGCGATGCGCAGCCAGTCCTTCGGCTGCACGGCCCAGCGTGCGGCCGGCAGTGCCCGCGGTTCGTGGGCGGCCAGCCAGCGCAACAGCGGGCCCGCCATGCCGGGCGCGACGGGATTCGGCGCGCCGGGCCAATCGGCCGCGTCCGCTTCGCGCACCGCGCGCGTATCGGGCCACAACAGCGCGGGGCGTACCGGCTGCCCGGCCGCATCGATCAGCACGACGCCATGCATCTGGCCGGAGAAGCCGATCGCGGCGACCTGTTCGCGCTCGCCGGCCGGCAGCCGCGCGGCGGCGCGCACGAGCGCCTGCCACCACGCGTCGGGCGCGATTTCGGCCCAGCCGGGCTGCGGCGACGACAGCGCATAAGGTTCGCTCGCCACCGCGCGCTCGATGCCATCGGCGTCGAGCGTGACGAGTTTGACGGAGCCGGTACCGAGGTCGATTCCGAGCAGGCGCATGACGGGATGGTGTATCGAGTGAACGGATATCGATGATAGCGGGATCGCGACACGCGCCCCGATTTGCGCGGCGCTTT
Organism: Burkholderia sp. Bp9142; assembly: GCF_003853415.1. Taxonomy (GTDB): domain Bacteria; phylum Pseudomonadota; class Gammaproteobacteria; order Burkholderiales; family Burkholderiaceae; genus Burkholderia. Next base: position 78,234 of record NZ_QTPP01000006.1, read on the forward strand.
TGGCAGCGCGGCGACGCGAAAACACGGCCGTGCACGACCGGTTTCGCCGGGCTGCACCTTGCCCGCCAAAACAGCCGCTCGCGGGTAAACCCGGCACGATTTTTCGCCGGTCGTTTTTGCCACTATGCCGCGGTCGCGATACACACCATAAAGCGACCGATATTTGACACGGGGCCCCGCGCTATTTTGGAGGGCTATAAAACCGGGGAACCTCACTCCAGCGGCAGTTTCCCGATGATCGACACCCTGCTCCATGCCGAAATGGCATATCGAACCAGCAAAGAACGGAATAGAACCCAGCGCTCTTGTTGCGTGGATTCATTCCGCATAACTTCGTATCACCCCGAAAACAAGATCATGGAGTGAGACAGATGCAATCGAACACGGTCCATCCGTGCGATGAGGTGCTGCCGACCGGCAAGCTTGTAACGCTTGGTCTCCAGCACGTCCTCGTCATGTACGCCGGCGCGGTCGCCGTGCCGCTTATCGTCGGCGGCGCGCTGAAGCTGCCGAAAGACCAGATCGCGTTCCTGATCAGCGCCGATCTGTTTTCGTGCGGCATCGCCACGCTGATCCAGACGCTCGGCCTGTGGATCTTCGGGATCCGCCTGCCCGTCATCATGGGCTGCACGTTCGCGGCCGTCGGCCCGATGATCGCGATCGGCACCAACCCCGGCCTCGGCATGCTCGACATCTTCGGCTCGACCATCGCGGCCGGCATCATCGGCATCGTGCTCGCGCCGATGATCGGCAAGCTGTTGCGGTTCTTCCCGCCGGTCGTGGTCGGCACCGTGATCGCGGTGATCGGGCTGTCGCTGATGGAAGTCGGGATCAACTGGGCAGCCGGCGGCGTCGGCAACCCCGAATACGGCAGCCCCGTCTACCTCGGCCTGTCGCTGCTCGTGCTCACGCTGATCCTGCTGATCAACAAGTACGGCCGCGGTTTCCTCGCGAACATCTCGGTGCTGCTCGGCATCGTCGCCGGCTTCGTGATCGCGTTTGCGATCGGCCGCGTGAATACCGACGGCGTTGCACACGCACCGTGGGTCGGCTTCGTGATGCCGTTCCACTTCGGCCTGCCGCACTTCGACCCGCTGTCGATCGCGACGATGGTCACGGTGATGTTCGTCACGTTCATCGAATCGACCGGCATGTTCCTCGCGGTCGGCGACATGGTTGATCGTCCGGTCAACCAGGAACGCCTCGTGCGCGGCCTGCGCGTCGACGGCCTCGGCACGCTGATCGGTGGCATCTTCAACTCGTTCCCGCATACGTCGTTCTCGCAGAACGTCGGCCTGATCGGCGTGACGGGCGTGAAGAGCCGGTTCGTCTGCGCAACGGGCGGCGTGATCCTGGTGATGCTCGGCCTGTTCCCGAAGATGGCGCAGGTCGTCGCGTCGGTGCCGCCGTTCGTGCTCGGCGGCGCGGGCATCGTGATGTTCGGGATGGTGGCGGCCAACGGCATCAAGGTGTTGTCGAAGGTCGACTTCGTGAACAACGCGCACAACCTGTTCATCGTCGCCGTGAGCGTCGGCATGGGCCTCGTGCCGGTCGTGTCGCCGCACTTCTTCTCGAAGCTGCCGCCCGCGCTCGCTCCGATCCTGCACAGCGGCATCCTGCTCGCGTCGGCCGCCGCCGTGATCCTGAACATCGTGTTCAACGGCGTGAAGGGCGAGAAGGACGCGCGTTGCGACATCCGCCGCGCAGGGCATGACTTCGACGGACGCCCGGCCGACGTGCATCATTGATCGGTCTGCGCCGATCCACGGCGCGATGCGGCAAAGAAAAAACGCCACGGCTTGCCGTGGCGTTTTGCTTTGCATGGGCGGGCGCACGATGCAGGCGGCGATGTCGGCGGTAACCGTCCGCACTCGCTGCAAACCGGCCGCACAAAAGAAACGCCACGGACTTTCGTCCGTGGCGTCGTCGCATTCCGGGGACCGCGACTTCAGCGAACCGGAGCGGTCGCCCGCCCCTGCCCGCCGTCGTGCTTACCCGTTCGTCGCCGCTGCCGACGCAGGCGCCGGTGCGGCCGCCTTGTCGTAGTCGACCGTCTGGTCCGGCGCGCGCGGCGTCTCGCCGGCCTGCTGGATCCAGCCGCCGCCCAGCGCACGATACAGATCGACCAGGTTCGTCCAGCGGGCCAGACGCGCGTTGATCAGCGACTGCTGCGCGGTGTACAGATCGGTTTGCGCGGTCAGCACCGACAGGTAGCTGTCGACGCCGTTCTTGTAGCGCAGGTCCGACAGATCGAAACGACGCTGCTGCGCGTGCTCGTTGCGCTCGAGCGCGGCGATCTGCTGGTCGTACGTGCCGCGTGCGGCCAGGCCGTCGGACACTTCGCGGAACGCCGACTGGATCGCCTTCTCGTAGTTGGCGATCTCGATGCGCTTCTGCACGTTCGCGAGGTTCAGGTTCGCGATGTTCTGCCCGCCTTCGAAGATCGGCATCGTGATCTGCGGCGCGAACGACCACGCCGCCGTGCCGGCCTTGAACAGGCCGCCGAGCGTCGGGCTGCCGGTGCCGAACGCGCCCGTCAGCGAGATGCGCGGGAAGAACGCCGCGCGTGCCGCACCGATGTTCGCGTTCGCGGCCAGGAGCGTCTGCTCGGCCTGCATCACGTCCGGACGACGCGTCAGCAGGTCGGACGGCAGGCCGGCCGGCACGTCCGTCAGCAGGTTCTGCGCGTCGAGCGGCATGCCCGCCGGCAGATCGTCCGGCAGCGGCTCGCCGATCAGCAGCACCAGTGCGTTCAACGCCTGCGCACGCGCACGTGCCTGTGCCTGCTGGTTCGACAGCGCCTGCTCGACCACCGTCTGCGCCTGACGCAGCTCGAGCTCGGAGCCCGTGCCGTTGTCGAACTGCAGCTTCGTCAGGTCGTACGACGCCTGCGCGGTCTTCAGCGTGTTTTCCGTGACCTTCAGCAGGTCGTCGGTCGACAACAGCGTCAGGTACTGATCCGCGACCTGCGACACGAGCGAGATCTCGGTGGCCTGCCGTGCATACGACGTCGACAGGTATTGCGCGAGCGCCTGGTCCTTCAGGCTCTGCACGCGGCCGAACAGGTCGAGCTCCCACGACGCGGACAGGCCGACGTTGTAGGCGCGCGAGATATACGGCGCGCCCGTCGTCGACAGGCCCCGCGGCACACGCTGGATATTGCCCGTGCCCGTGCCGTCGAGCGTCGGGAACAGGCCGGCGCGCGTGATCTGGTACTGCGCGCGCGCCGCCTCGATGTTCAGCACCGCGACCCGCAGGTCGCGGTTGTTCTTCAGCGCGATCTCGATCAGCCGCTGCAGGCGCGGATCGACGAAGAATTCGCGCCAGCCGATGGCGGTCGCCGCCTGGCCGTTCGCGCTGCGCGCGCCGGCAGCACCCGGCTGCGTCGCATAGACGCCGTCGGCCGGGTACGCCGGTGCGACGGGCGCGTCGGGCCGCGTGTAATGCGGCGCCATCGTGCAACCCGTGGCAAGGAGCGCGACCGCGATTGCAGTCAAAGCGTGTTTTTGCATCATCACTGTCCCTTCTTCTCGTCGTCGCCGTGGCCGCCCTTCTCCGCCTCGTGCATGTGATCCTGCGCAAGACGCAGCGCCTGGTCGACGTCTTCCTTCTCGCCGCTGAAGATCGCGCGGATCTTCACGAAGAACATCGGGATCATGAAGATCGCGAGGAACGTCGCCGTGATCATCCCGCCGATCACGCCGGTACCGATCGCGTGCTGGCTGGCCGAACCCGCGCCGTTGCTGATCGCGAGCGGCATCACGCCGAGAATGAACGCGAGCGACGTCATCAGGATCGGACGCAGCCGCAGGCGCGCCGCTTCCAGCGCGGCCTCGATCGGCCCCATCTTCTCCGTCTGCTGCAGTTCGCGCGCGAACTCGACGATCAGGATCGCGTTCTTCGCGGACAAGCCCACCGTGGTCAGCAGGCCGACCTGGAAGAACACGTCGTTCTCGAGGCCGCGCATCGTCGCCGCGAGCAGTGCGCCCACGACGCCGAGCGGCACCACCATGATCACCGAGAACGGGATCGACCAGCTTTCATACAGGGCCGCGAGACACAGGAACACGACGAGGATCGAGATCGCGTACAGGATCGGCGCCTGCGAGCCGGACTGGATTTCCTGGAACGACAGGCCGGTCCACGAATAGCCGATACCGACCGGCAGCTTCTTCGCAAGCCCTTCCATCGCGGTCATCGCCTGGCCGGTCGACTTGCCCGGTGCGGCCTGACCCTGGATTTCCATCGCCGACACGCCGTTGTAGCGCTCGAGCTTCGGCGAACCGTACGTCCAGTGACCGGTCGCGAACGCGCTGAACGGCACCATCCCGCCCGAACCGTTGCGCACGTACCAGATGTTCATGTCCTCCGGCGTCATCCGGAACGGCGCGTCCGACTGCACGTACACCTTCTTGATCCGGCCGTCGGTGTCGAGGAAGTTGTTCACGTACTTCGACGCCCACGCGATCGAGAACGTCTGGTCGATCGCATCCGCCGTCACGCCGAGCGCGTTCGCCTTCTCGCGATCGATGTCGACCTTGTACTGCGGCGTATCGTTCAGCCCGTTCGGACGCACGCCCTGCAGCGTCGGATCCTTCGAGGCCATCCCGAGCAGCTGGTTGCGAGCGGCCATCAGCGCATCGTGGCCGAGACCGGCGTTGTCCGTCAGCTCGAAGTCGAAGCCGGCGGCGGTGCCGAGTTCCGGAATCGACGGCGGGTTGAACGGGATCACGATCGCGTCCTTGTAGCCCGCGTAGCGGCCGAACATCCGGCCGATCAGCGCCTGGACCTTCTGGTTCGCGTGCTGACGCTGCGAGTAGTCCTTCAGGCGCACGAACACGAGACCCGAGTTCTGGCCGCGGCCGGCGAAGCTGAAGCCGTTGACCGTGAACGCCGATTCGACGATTTCCTTCTCGTCCTTCAGCAGGTAGTCGGAAATGTTCGCGAGCGTCTTCGCGGTCGTTTCCTGCGTCGACCCCGACGGCGTCTGCACGATCACGAACATCAGGCCCTGGTCTTCATCGGGCAGGAACGACTTCGGCAGGCGCACGAACAGCAGGCCAACCGCGACGATCACGACCAGATAGATGATGAGCCAGCGGCCCGAGCGCTTGATCACGTGGTGCACGCCGACGTGGTACTTGTCGCGGCTGTTGTTGAACGTGCGGTTGAACCAGCCGAAGAAGCCCTTCTTCTCCTCGTGATGCCCTTGCGGGATCGGCTTGAGGATCGTCGCGCACAGTGCCGGCGTCAGAATCAACGCGACCAGCACCGACAGCACCATCGCCGACACGATCGTCAGCGAGAACTGACGATAGATCGCGCCGACCGAACCGCCGGAGAACGCGACCGGCACGAACACCGCCGACAGCACGAGCGCCACGCCGACGAGTGCGCCGGTGATCTGGCCCATCGCCTTGCGGGTCGCCTCCTTCGGTGACAGCCCCTCTTCCGCCATCACGCGCTCGACGTTCTCCACCACCACGATCGCATCGTCCACCAGCAGGCCGATCGCGAGCACGAGGCCGAACATCGACAGCGTGTTGATCGAGAAGCCCACCAGCGACATGATCGCGAACGTGCCGAGCAGCACCACCGGCACCGCGATCGTCGGGATGATCGTGGCCCGCAGGTTCTGCAGGAACAGATACATCACGAGGAACACGAGCACGATGCCTTCGAGCAGCGTCTTGACCACTTCCTCGATCGACAGCTTCACGAACGGCGTCGTGTCGTACGGATACTTCACGACGAGGCCATGCGGGAAGAACGGTGCGAGCTCGTCGATCTTCGCGCGCACGGCCTTCGCGGTCGCGAGCGCGTTCGCGTTGGTCGCGAGCTGGATACCGAGCGCCGCGGTCGGCTGACCGTTGTACTTCGTGTCGAAGTTGTAGTTTTCGCCGCCGAGGCCGATCTGCGCGACGTCCTTCAGGCGAACCTGCGAGCCGTCCTGGTTGACCTTCAGCAGGATGTTGCCGAACTGCTCGGGCGTCTGCAGCAGCGTCGATTCGGTGATCGTCGCCTGCAGCACGGTGCCCGGCTTGGCCGGCGTGCCGCCGATCTGGCCGCCCGCGATCTGCACGTTCTGCGCGGTGATCGCGCTCGTCACGTCGACCGGCGTGAGGCCGTAGTTGGTCAGGCGGGTCGGGTCGAGCCAGATCCGCATCGCGTACTGCGAGCCGAACAGCGTGACGGTACCGACGCCGTTCAGCCGGCTGATCGGGTCCTTCACGTGCGACGCCACGAAGTTCGCGAGGTCGTACTTGTTCATGCTGCCGTCTTCGGAGTTGAAGGCGAGCACCAGCAGGAAGCTGCTGCTCGACTTCGTCACCGACAGGCCGAGCTGCTGCACGACCTGCGGCAGAACCGGCGTCGCGAGCGACAGCTTGTTCTGGACCTGGACCTGTGCGATGTCGGCGTTGGTGCCCGGCGCGAACGTCAGCGTGATCGTCGCGTTACCCGAGTCGTCACTCGTCGACGACATGTACAGGAAGTTGTCGAGACCGCTCATCTGCTGCTCGATCACCTGCGTCACCGTGTCTTCCACCGTCTTCGCGGAAGCGCCCGGGTAGTTCGCGGTGATCTGGATCGATGGCGGCGCGATCGTCGGATACTGCGCGATCGGCAGCGTGAAGATCGCCGCGACCCCGGCCAGCATCAGGATGATGGCGATCACCCACGCGAAGATCGGGCGATCGATAAAAAACTTTGCCATGAAACAGGCTCCCTGTTATTGCGCGCTCGAAGCAGCGGCGGCGCTCGCCGGCGCTGCGCCCGATGCGGCGGCACCCGAGGCGGCGGCGGCCGGCGCGGCGGATGCGGCTGCACCCGATGCCGCATTGGCGGCCGGCAGCTGCGCCGCGACCGACTTCACGGTCGCGCCCGGACGAACCTTGTCGACGCCCTGCACGATCACGCGGTCGCCCGCTTGCAGACCGCCTTCGACGACCCAGTTCTGCCCCTGCATGCCGGTCGTCTTCAGCGGACGCGGCTCGACCTTGTTGCCCGCGTTCACGACCATCGCGATCGCCTGGCCCTTCTGGTCGTGCGTGACGCCGATCTGCGGCACCAGGAACGCGTTCTCGTTCACGCCTTCCTCGATCCGTGCGCGCACGAACATCCCCGGCAGCAGCACGCGGCCCGGGTTCGGGAACACCGCGCGGATCGTCACCGAGCCCGTCGTCTGGTCGACCGTCACGTCCGAGAACTGCAGCTTGCCGGCCTCCGAGTAGGTCTTGCCGTCTTCCAGGATCAGCGACACCTTCGCCGCGCCCTGGCCGCTCGTCTTCAGGCGGCCGCTCTGCACGTCCTGGCGCAGCTTCAGCCCGTCGAGGCTCGACTGCGTCAGGTCGACGTAGACCGGATCGAGCTGCTGCACCGTCGACATCAGCGTCGCCTGGCTCGCCTGCACGTAGGCGCCCGGCGTCACTTGCGAAATGCCGACGCGGCCGGTGATCGGCGACACGACGTCCGTATAGCCGAGGTTGATCTGTGCGGTATCGACCGCTGCCTTGCCGGCCGCGACGTCCGCCGCGGCCTGCCCTTGCGTGGCGACCGCGTTGTCGTACTCCTGCTTGCTGACCGCGTTCGCGGCCACCAGCACCTTGTAGCGCGCGACCAGGGCGTTCTGCGTGACGAGGTTCGCCTGCGCCTTCGCGAGCGTCGCCTTCGCGCTGTTCAGCGCAGCGACGTACGGCGCCGGGTCGATCTTGTAGAGGCGCTGGCCGGCCTTGACGTCGCCGCCTTCGGTGAATTCACGGCGCAGCACGATGCCGTCCACCCGTGCGCGGACCTGCGCGACGAGGAACGCGCTGGTGCGGCCCGGCAGTTCGGTGAAGATCGGCACGGATTGCGGCTCGACGGTGACGACGCCGACTTCCGGCGTTTGCGGCGGCGGTGCCGATTCTTTTTTTCCGCAGGCAGCCAGGAAAACCGCGGCTGCCGCGACAGTGATCAAGCGGTATGGAACCCGTTCGACGCGCATGGAGCGACCTCTGTGTGTAACCAATGGAATAAGTGCGGCGCCCGAGCGGAACGCCACACGGATGCGCCTCGCGGCGCAGATCGAACACCTGAATTACTGGACTGCTGGATACAGCAAGTCGGCACGAGACCTCCATGCCGACGAGATGCCGCGAACTGCGGACTGGTACTTTGGCGGGAATCAGCAGAGTGGGATATTAACTGATTGCCACTTTGGCCATTCGATCGTAGGGTGGTATTGTATATACATTCACGAATGTATGTAAAAAGCCCGCTTGCCCGTCGCCGACCGTCAAGTCTTACGAATTATTACCAGTCGCAAGCATAGCGGCTCCGCGCGGCAGCGACGAGAGTTGCAGACCCTATATTCACCTACGATCGATCCATTCAGGCCTGCACATGGTCAGACGCACCAAGGAGGAGGCGCTCGAGACGCGCAACCGCATTCTCGACGCCGCCGAACACGTGTTCTTCGAGAAGGGCGTGTCGCACACGTCGCTCGCGGACATCGCCCAGCACGCCGGCGTGACGCGCGGCGCGATCTACTGGCATTTCGCGAACAAGAGCGAGCTGTTCGACGCGATGTTCGACCGTGTGTTCCTGCCGATCGACGAACTCAAGCGGATGCCGCTCGACGCGCCCGGCGGCAATCCGCTCGACAAGATCCGCAAGATCCTGATCTGGTGCCTGCTCGGCGTGCAGCGCGACTCGCAGTTGCGGCGCGTGTTCAGCATCCTGTTCATGAAGTGCGAATACGTCGCGGACATGGAGCCGCTGCTGCAGCGCAACCGCGCGGGGATGAGCGAGGCGCTGCACGCGATCGACGCCGATCTCGCGGTGGCCGTGCGGCTCAAGCTGCTGCCCGAGCGGCTCGACACGTGGCGCGCGACGCTGATGCTGCACACGCTCGTCAGCGGTTTCGTGCGCGACATGCTGATGCTGCCCGACGAAATCGACGCCGAGCAGCATGCGGAACAACTCGTCGACGGCTGCTTCGACATGATGCGCTACAGCCCGGCGCTGCTGAAGACGGGCGGCTGACCGGCAGCCGCTCCGACGGCGCGGGGCGCGCCGTTCCATCGCCATCGGCCGGTCGAACCGGCCATGCGCGGGCGCCAGCGGCGCCGCCCGATCCCCCTGCTCTCCCCGCCTCGCTCAGGCCGCCTTCGCGCGTTGCGCGCGGGCCCGCCGGTTCGACGCGGCCACCGAATCGCGCGTCGGCATCGCCGCGCCGCCCAGTCCCGCGATCCATGCATCGGTCGACATCACGGCCGCGAAATTCGACTGGAACACGACCGTGTACGCGCGATGAATCTCTTCGGCGCTCGCCGCGCCTGCTTCGTTCTCGTACGGCAACGCGCCCGTCGCGTCCGCCAGGTACTCGACGGCGAGCCCCGCGTGCGCCGCGTGATAGACCGTCGACGCATTGCAGTTGTGCGTCATGTAGCCGGCGACCGCGAGCGTGTCGATGCCGTGCGCGTCCAGCCACGCGCCGAGATCGGTACCGGCAAACGAGCTGGCCAGCGCCTTCACGATCAGGTGCGCATACGGCCGCTCGGCCACGACCGGATGCAGCGCGACGCCGTCCGTGCCGGGCGCGAAGATCGGCGCGCCCGCCGGCGCGACGTGCTGGACGACGATCACCGGCACGCCGGCCGCATGCGCGGCGTCGATCGCCCGGCCGATGTTCGCAAGCGAGACGTCGACGGGCGGATACTCGATCGGCAGGTTGCCCGTCACGTATTCGTTCTGGACATCGATCACGATCAGGGCACGGCGTGACGCGGAAGGCGATACGGCGTTCGACATGGCAGGCTCCGGGTTCGGCCGCGCCGCCTCGCTCCGGAACGGAGCGGCCAGCAGCGCGATGTGATGCATTGTCGGATCGCATCGCGCTCGCGGACAGTGGCCCGATTGCCATTCTTCGATAGAATCGGGCCATCGCCATTCCGGAGCCCGTCATGCGCGCCGTTGCGTCGTCCGTTGCCCCCGCCCCGACCGTCGTCGCCGTGATCGCGTACGACGGCATCAGCCCGTTCCACCTGTCGGTGCCGTCCGTCGTGTTCGGCAAGGAGCGCGATGCGGCTGCGATGCCCGCGTTCGATTTCCGGGTCTGTTCGGCCGAGCGCGGCCCGCTGTCGACGACGGGCGGCTTCACGATCACCGCGCCGTACGGGCTCGACGCGCTCGACGACGCGGACATCGTCATCGTGCCGGCATGGCGCGATCCCGACGAAGCGCCGCCGGGCGTGCTGGTCGACGCGGTACGCACGGCTGCCGCGCGCGGCGCGCAAGTCGTCGGCCTGTGCCTCGGCGCGTACGTGCTCGCCGCGGCCGGGCTGCTCGACGGGCGCCCGGCCACGACGCACTGGGCATGGGCCGACGACTTCGCGCAGCGCTTTCCGCGCGTGAAGCTCGACCCCGACGTGCTGTACGTCGACGACGGCAACCTGATGACGTCGGCCGGCACGGCCGCGGGGCTCGACTGCTGCCTGCACGTCGTGCGCCGCCGCTTCGGCTCCGACGCCGCGAACCGGATCGCGCGCCGTCTCGTGATCCCGCCGCACCGCCAGGGCGGGCAGGCGCAATACGTGCCGCAGCCGGTCGCCGCGCATCCGCGCGACGCGCGGCTCGCAGGCCTGCTCGACTGGGTGCGCGCGCATCTCGACGTCGCGCATAGCGTGGACTCGCTCGCCGAACGCGTGCTGATGAGCCGGCGCACGTTCACGCGCCACTTCCGCCAGGCGACGGGCACGACCGTCACCGCGTGGCTTCAGGCCGAGCGGCTCACGCGCGCGCAGCATCTGCTGGAAACCACCGGACAATCGATCGACGCGATCGCGCAGGCGGCCGGCTACGGCTCGAGCGTGTCGCTGCGCCAGCATTTCGCGGGCGCACTCGGCACGTCGCCGTCGGCGTATCGGAGGGAGTTTCGCGGCGCCGGGCCCGACGCGCGGCGCTAGCGACCGCCGCGCCGCCGGCGGGCAGCCGGGCAACGCGGTGGCGGGCGCAGCCGCTCAGGCGCCGTTGATCCAGCGCGCCGCATACAGCAGCAGCGCGACGAACACGATGATCGCCGCCCACGCCCAGACGGGCAGCGGGCCGGATGCGCGATGATGCAGGGCACTCGCGGCGCGGCCGCTCAGCGCGCCGCCGAGGTGCGGCGGCAGCGGACGCTTCGCCGCGGCCATCAGCGACGCGGGCCGCAGGAACACATGCTGGCGACGCTGCGGGCTCGGGCGGGCGCGGTTCGGCACGAGCCCGTGCTTCGCCTGCACGACCGCGCAGAATTCGCGGAAGAAATCGTCGGTCCACTCGTGCAGCGCATTCTCGATCTGCCGTGCCGGCAACTCGGCGAGCGGCCCGCTCGCCGTCGTCCACACCACGTATTCGATGCGCGTCGCGGCCGTGTCGTCATCGTCCGGCAGCAGCACGAGCTCGACCTGCCCGCGCAGCGCGCCGAGGCCGTCGGCCCGCGCCTTGAAGTTGAGCACGCGGCGCGGCCGCCCTTCCGCGTCGCCCTGTTCGCTCGCCGAATGCGCACGTACGTCGTAGCGCGCACGCAGCGGGCCGAGCGGGACCGTGATCGTCAGCGCGAACTCGCCGTGCGCGAGCTTCACGAACGATTCGCAGTGCTCGAAGCTCGCCCGCAGCAACGCGAGATCCTCGAGTGCCTCCCGCACGACAGCCGGCGCGAGCGGTACGCGTAACGTGTCGTTCAGTTCCATGATGCCTCCCCGATGAACACGCGCCGCATCAGGACGTCTCGACGAGATTGTCGACCCGTGCGGCATCGAAGGCGACGTAGTGCGCGAGCGCGGACGCGGCCTCCCCCGGTTCCTCGTAACTCCACGCGGCGTTCTCGATCACGCCGTCTTCGGTCTGCAGGTGGAAATACACGGCCAGGCCCCTCAGCGGACAAGCCGTCGTGACGCTCGACTTCACGAGCCTGTGCATGTTGACGTCGCCGCGCGGCAGGTAATGGATATCCGGCAGGCCCGTTTCGCGGACGGTCAGCGCGCCGTGCGAATCGGCATACGTGATGCCGCGATGGATCACGCGCACGCGATGGCGGTTCGGCACGATTTCAAGGTGATGGTCGGCGGCATCGGACATCGTTTCTCCTCCGGACGGCAGCCCCGGCGGGCAAGCCGGGCGCAGGAACGAAAAAGCCACGGCAGGGTGCCGTGGCTTTCATTATGGGCGAAAGTGCATCCGATTGCGCAACCCCGGCCGGGGTCGCGCGCGACGTGCTACTGCGCGCTCCACTGGAACGCGGCTTTCGCGCCGCCCTTCGCGCCGACCGTGACCGCGCGCGACTCATCGCTGCCCTGGTACGACGCCTGCACGGTGTAGCGCCCCGGCGGCAGCTTCACGAGCATGTACGGCCCGCGCGCATCCGCCTTCAGCACCTCGGTGCCCTTGCCGTCGACGATCCGCACATGGACGTCGGCCAGGAATTCGCCGCCCTTGCCGGTGAAGCGCAGCGCCAGCGGCCATGCCGCTTCGTTCTGCTCGAATGCCGTCGACTGGTCCTTGCCGATGCCGCCCGATACATAGCTGACATCGCCCTGCTGGCTCGCCGCGGGCAAGCCGTCCGATTGTGCGTACGCGCCGGGCGCGGCGGCGGCGAAGCCGGCGGCCAGCGCCGCGGCGACGGCAAATCGGGACACGTTGCGTAGATATTGCATGGCTCCCTCCTTTCGGGTCGGAACACAGCACCCCGGGGCCGGACGCCGGCAGCGCCCGCCAGGGCCGGCAAGGCCGGCCCGCAACGGCCGCCGGTCAGCTCAGGTCGACCGGCACGAAGATTTGTGCGTTATCGCGCTGGATCAGGAGAGCAAGACTGTTGCCTGCTCCCTTGACCGCATCGCGCAACTGCTCGGGGCTCGTGACCGGGCGGCCGTTGACCGCGAGGATCACGTCGCCGGGCTGGATGCCCGCGCCGGCTGCCGGGCCGCCGGCCTGCTGCACGATCAGCCCGTGCGACAGGTTGGCGGCGCTGCGCTCCTGCGGCGTGAGCGGACGCACCGCGACGCCGAGGCGCCCCTGTTCGACGGGGCCGCCGTCGTTCGACGCCACCTTCGCGTCGGTCATCGCGCCGAGCGTCACGCTGATCGATTTCTTCGACTTGTCGCGCCACACCTGCAGGTCGGCCTTCGAGCCCGGCTTCAGGTTCGCGATCTGCGCGGGCAGCGACGTGGAGTCGGCAACCGGCGAGCCGTTGACCGCCAGGATCACGTCGCCCGGCTGCAGGCCGGCCTTGGCGGCCGGGCCGTTCGGGTCGACCGAGCTGACGAGTGCGCCGTCCGGCTTCTGCAGCCCGAACGAGCTCGCGAGCGTCTGGTTCAGCCCCTGCACGGCGACGCCGAGGCGGCCGCGGCTGACGTGGCCCGTCTTCACGAGCTCGTCCTTGACCTTGATCGCCTCATTGATCGGGATCGCGAACGACAGGCCCTGGAAGCCGCCCGTCTGCGAGTAGATCATCGAGTTGATGCCGATCACCTCGCCCTGCAGGTTGAACAGCGGGCCGCCCGAGTTGCCGGGGTTCACCGGCACGTCGGTCTGGATGAACGGCGTGTAGTTCTCGTCGGGCAACGCGCGCGATTTCGCGCTGATGATGCCGGACGTGACCGTGTTGTCGAAGCCGTACGGCGAGCCGATCGCGACGACCCACTGGCCGACCTTGCTCCGGCCCGGATCGCCGATCTGCACGGTCGGAAGGCCGCTCGCGTCGATCTTCAGCACCGCGACGTCGGACTGCTTGTCGGAGCCGATGACCTTCGCCTTGTACTCGCGCTTGTCGGTCAGCTTGACCGTGACGACGTTCGCGCCGTCGATCACGTGCGCATTGGTGAGGATGTACCCGTCGGCGCTGACGATGAATCCCGAACCGAGGCTCGCGCTCGGCTGGTCGTCCGGCTGCGCGTCACCGCCCATGCCCGGCACCTGGCCGTAGAAGTGCTTGAAGAACTGGTAGAACGGATCGCTCGGATCCATCGGCAACTGCGGCTGCTGCACCCGTCGCGACACCTGCTTCACGACGTGCTTCGCACTGATGTTCACGACCGCCGGGCCGTAGGTTTCGACCAGCCCGGAAAAATCGGGAATGCCGGTCTTGGCCGCGGCCTCGGCCGGCATCAGCGCGGCGGCCTGCGCGGGCGTGATGATCTGCGGATCGGCGCGGCGGGTGCCCGCGACGTAGCCAGCGGACAGGGCGGCCGCCACGGCGACCGCGACGGCGCCGCGCGCAAGGAATCGGGTGTTCATCGTAGGACCTCCTCTTTGTTAGGTCGCAGCGTAACGACCCTGACTTAAAGGAGGCTTAATCGACCTTAAGCGGGGCTTAGGCCGCCGCCAGCGCCGGCGCCCGCGGGCGCCGTTCGTCATGCGGATTCGGACACCTGCGGCGCCTGCGCCGGCATCTCGGCGTCACGGAACACGACGCTCACGAGCAGGCCGCCCGCGGCCGCGTCGCCGAGCGTCACCGTCGCGCCCTGCTGGGCTGCCACGCGCTTGACGATCGCGAGCCCGAGCCCGCTGCCCGACAGGTCGGCGCGCGCCCGCGCGGAGCTGTCGCGGTAGAAGCGGTCGAACACGCGCTCGCGCTCGTCCGCCGGGATGCCGGGCCCGCTGTCGCCGATCTGCACGCAGGCGCGGCCGGCCGCGTCGCGCATCAGCGATACGTCGATGCGGCCGCCGTCGGGGGTGTACTTCACCGCGTTGTCGAGCAGGTTGCCGAACATCACGCGCAGCGCGCCGACGTCCGCGACGACGGTCGCCGCGCGCGTCTCCTCGAAGCCGAGATCGATGTGGTGCCGCTGCGCGAGCGGCGCATGCGCGGCCACGCATTCGACGAGCAGCGCCTGCAGGTCGACCGGCTCGCGCATCGTCGCGCCGTCCGGCTCGGCGCGTGCGAGCGCGAGCAGTTGCTCGGCGAGGCGCGTCGCACGCGTGACGCCGTCCTGCAGGTCGGCGACCGCCTCGCGGCGCGACGTGTCGTCCTTCGCGCGGGCGACGAGCTGCGCCTGGATCTGCACGGCCGCGAGCGGCGTGCGCAGCTCGTGCGCGGCATCGGCGACGAAGGCCTTCTGCGTGTCGAGCGCCGCCGACAGCCGCGCGAGCAGCCCGTTCAGCGCACGCACGAGCGGCTGCACCTCGAGCGGCAGGCGCGCATCGGGCAGCGGATCGAGCGCTTCCGGCCGGCGCGCCTCGACCGCGCGCGTCACGCGGCCGAGCGGCGCGAGCCCGCGCCCGACGATCATCCAGACCGCCGCGCCGAGGAACGGCAGCAACACGATCAGCGGCCACAGCGTGCGCAGCGCGACGTTCGCCGCGAGCCGGTTGCGCACCGACAGCGGCTGCGCGAGCTGCACGACGTTGTCGCCGACGATCGCGCCGTACACGCGCCATTCGCCGCGATCGGTGCGCTCGGTCGAGAAGCCGAGTTCCGCGCGCGGCGCGATCGGCGCGCGCGGATGCGAGAAGTACATCAGCACGCCGTTGCGGTTCCAGATCTGGATCACGATGCCTTCGTCGCCGTTGGTGCGCGAACCGAAGACCTGCGAGAACGGCTCGGACGGCAGCGCCGCGGCGATTTCCTGCAGCTGGTAGTCGAACAGCTCGTTCGCTTCGGCGAGCGCCTGCCGGTAGATCAGCCAGCCCGCGATGCCCACGCCCGTGACGACGATCGCGAGCAGCCAGATCAGCAATTGATGACGAATCGACCTCACGCGTCAGCTTTCCTTGACGATCATGTAGCCGAGCCCGCGCACGTTGCGGATCAGGTCCGAGCCGAGCTTCTTGCGCAGCGCGTGGATGTAGACCTCGACCGTGTTGCTGCCGATCTCCTCGCCCCAGCCGTACATCTTCTCCTCGAGCTGGCTCTTCGACAGCACCGCGCCGGGCCGCGCGAGCAGCGCCTCGAGCAGCGCGAACTCGCGCGCGGACAGCGCGACGGGCGCGCCGTCGAGCGTCACCTGGTGCGCCGCGGGGTCGAGCGTCAGCGCGCCGTGCCGGATCAGCGACTCGCTGCGCCCCGCCTGGCGGCGGATCAGCGCGCGCATCCGCGCGCCGAGTTCGTCGAGGTCGAACGGCTTGACAAGGTAGTCGTCGGCGCCCGCGTCGAGCCCCTTCACGCGATCGGCGACCGCATCGCGCGCGGTGACGATCAGCACCGGCAGCGACAGCCCGCGCGCGCGCAGCGTGCGCAGCACGTCGATGCCGTCGCGCTTCGGCAGGCCGAGATCGAGCAGCAGCAGGTCGTACGCCTCGCCGCCGAGCGCCGTGAGCGCCGCGTCGCCGTCCTGCACCCAGTCGACCGCGAAGCCGTCGGCGCGCAACGCCTTGCGTACGCCCTCGGCAATCATGCGATCGTCTTCAACAAGCAGAATCCGCATCGGAACTGGAACCCATGGGGCGAGTCAACATGGCGACCATTGTAGCGCCGCGATTCGCGTGCGCCGCCTGCAATGCAACAGAAAGGCGGATTGCAAGGGACGCATCCGCACTTGTCTCTACAATGTGCGCTCCGGCGCCCCGCGCGCCCTGCCCGAACCCCGTGCATTTCCCGTATTCGCCCATGCCGATTCCCGCTCTTTCCGCCCGGTTCGCCCCCCGCGCCCGCCTCTGCCTGCGCGCGGCCGCCGTCGTCGCCACCTGCACGGCCCTTGCGTTCGCACCGTCCGCGCAAGCCCGCAAGAAGCCCCTCAAGGACGCGCGCAAGACCACCGTCGTATCGCCCGCCGCGCGCGCGGCCGGCCTGCCGGCGTCCGTGCTCGTCGCGCTGCAGCGCGCGAAGGTGCCGGCGTCGGCGATGAGCGTCGTCGTCGAGCGTGTCGGCGATCCCGAGCCGCTGATCGCATGGAATGCCGGCCGGCCGATGCTGCCCGCGTCGACGATGAAACTCGTCACGACCTTCTCGGGCCTGTCGATCCTCGGCCCCGACTTCCGCTGGCGCACCGCCGCGTATGCGGACGGCCCGGTCGATCCGGACGGCACGCTGCAGGGCAACCTGTACATCAAGGGCACCGGCGATCCGAAGCTCGTACCGGAGGAACTGATCGACCTCGTCGACAAGATCCGCAAGGCGGGCGTCAAGCGCGTGGCCGGCGGCCTGGTGCTCGACAAGAGCTATTTCGCCGCGGCGACGCGCGACCTGCCGTCGTTCGACGACGACGTGAGCGCACCGTACAACGTCGGCCCCGATCCGCTGCTGTACGCGTTCAAGGCCGTGTCGTTCACGGTGACGCCGGGCGACGACGGCAAGGTGGCCGTCGACGTGCTGCCGCCGCTCGCGAACCTGTCGATCGACAACCAGCTGGTCGAAGGCACGGGCTCGTGCGGCGCGGCCGCCGCGGCCGCGCGCCCGACGCTGTCGGCCGCCGCCAGCGGGATCATGACCGCGTCGTTCGCCGGCGACTATCCGCTGCGCTGCGGCGCGCGCACGACCAACCTCGCGATCCTCGATCACACGGCGTTCTTCGCGCGCGGCTTCCTCGCGCTGTGGCAGCAGGACGGCGGCACGATCGCGGGCCCCGTCAGCGAAGGCAAGGTGCCGAACGCCGCGCGCCCGCTCGCCGTCCATCACAGTCCCGTGCTCGGCAGCATCGTCTACGACATCAACAAGTTCAGCAACAACGTGATGGCGCGCAACCTGTTCCTGACGATCGGCGCGGTCGCCGGCAAGCCGCCCGCCACCCCCGAGCAGTCGAGCCGCGCGATTCACGCGTTCCTGCAGAAGAGCGGGATCGCGATGCCCGACCTCGAGATCGAGAACGGCTCGGGCCTGTCGCGCGACGAGCACGTGAGTGCGCAGTCGCTCGCCGCGCTGCTGCAGGCCGCGAACGCGAGCCCGGTCGCGCAGGCGTTCATCGATTCGCTGCCGATCGCCGGCATCGACGGCACGATGAAGAACCGCCTGACCAACGCCGGCGTGCTCGGCAACGCGCACATCAAGACCGGCACGCTGCGCGACGTGCGCGCGATCGCGGGCTACGTCGCGGGCACCGACGGCCAGGGCTACGTCGTCGTCAGTTTCATCAACGACGATCACGCGGAAGCCGCGCGCGCCGCGCACGACACGCTGCTCGAATGGATCTACGCGGGCGCGCACTGACGCCGCACGCGGCGCACCCGCGCGTCGCGATCGGCTTGCGTCGACCGCGGGGCGATACCGCCTGCCGCGGCGCGCGGCCGCCGGGATTTCGTCCTTTCCGGTTTGAAACGGCCCGGGCCGCCGGCACGCCGCGCACCGCCCGCCCACCGTGCCCATGAAACGGGGCCGCACCGCCCGGCCCCGTTGCGCATGGCTTCCGTAGAAACCCTGTCCTCAGAGGGAACCCTCTACGCTGCCCCCTCGCCTAGCGCGTGGCGATTGCGTAGGCTGTTGGCCTGACCGATATCTACAACGGGCCATACGCCCGGCCTCACGGCTTGCAGGGGAAAAGGAGGAGACACGTCCATGCGATTCGACGTCGAATTGCTTCTGCTCGCGCTGGCGCCCGTCTTCCTGCTGTGCATCGCGTGGGAGGCCTGGCACCTCGCCCGCACGCGTGCGCAGGACCCTGTCTATGCGTGGCGCGACACGCTGTGCAATGCGGCGCTCGCGCTGATGCACCAGGGCGCCGACAAGCTCGCGTGGCTGTTCGTGATCCCCGTTTATGCGTACTGCTACGCACATTTCCGGCTGTTCACGTGGCACGACGGCTGGCTGTCGTTCGCCGTGCTGTTCGTCGGCCAGGATTTCCTCTACTACGTGTTCCACCGCGCGAGCCATCGCGTGCGCTGGCTGTGGGCCGCGCACGTCGTGCACCACTCGTCCGAGCGGATGAATTTCTCGACCGCGTTCCGGCAGAGCCTCATGTACCCCGTCGCGGGCATGTGGGCGTTCTGGCTGCCGCTCGCGTTGCTCGGCTTTCCGCCGCAGCAGATCGTCGGCGTCGTGCTGATCAACCTCGCGTTCCAGTTCTTCGTGCACACGCAGGCGATCGGCAAGCTCGGCTGGCTCGAATACGTGCTCAACACGCCGTCGATCCATCGCGCGCACCATGCGCGCAACCCGCGCTACATCGACCGCAATTACGCAGGTGTGCTCGTGATCTGGGACCGCCTGTTCGGCAGCTACGTCGAGGAGTCGCCCGACGATCCGCCGCAATACGGAATCGTCGAACCGCTCGGCTCGAACAACCCGCTCGTCGCGACGTTTCACGAGTGGGTGTCGATGGCGGCCGACGCGTTGCGCATCGACGGATGGCGCAACAAGCTGCGTGCGATTTTCGGCCCGCCCGAATGGGCGAGCACTTATCATGCGCAGATCGCCGAGGCCGCAAACCACGATCCGCGCACCACGCCGCCTGCGGCCGTGCGCGACCAATAACCGCTTCAGCCAACGGCCGCCGCGCAGCCCGAACCTGAGCGGGCGAGCGCAACACATCGGGCCATATCTACGAGGAGATCATCGATGCAGTCACGACAACCCACTCCGTCGCGCAACCGTCAACGCCTGCTGCGCACCGCGCAGGTCGCGATCGCGGGCGCCGCGCTCGCCCTGCTCGCCGCGTGCGGCGGCGGTGACGACAACAACAACAGCGCGTCGAGCACGCCGCCGTCGGGTGTGAAGATGCAGATCGTGTCGTTCGGCGACAGCCTGTCGGACGCCGGCACCTACTCGCAGATCAAGCTCGGCTTCGGCGGCGGCCGCTTCACGACCAACCCCGGCCAGGTGTGGGCGCAGGACGTCGCGCAGTACTACGGCGACACGCTGCAGCCCGCGAACCAGGGCGGCTTCGGCATTCCGCTGCAGGCGACGGGCGGCCTCGGCTACGCGCAGGGCGGCTCGCGCGTGACGCAGCAGCCGGGCATCGGCCATGCGGACGCCAGCGTGCCGAACGCCGACTACGCGCAGGCCACGACGACGCCGATCGCCGACCAGGTCAAGCAGTACGTGACGCAGCACGGCAGCTTCACCGCCGGCCAGATCGTGCTGCTCAACGGCGGCGCGAACGACATCTTCTATCAGGTCGCGGCCCTGCAGGCGGGCGCCATCACGCCGGTGCAACTGCAGCAGAACATCGGCGCGGCCGCGCAGCAGCTCGCCGGCCTGGTCCAGCAGATCGTCGCGGCCGGCGCGACGCACGTGTTCGTGTCGAACGTGCCGGATATCGGCAGCACGCCGCTCGCGCTGCAAGGCGGCACGCAGACGACGCTCACGCAACTGTCGATGCTGTTCAACGGCACGCTCGCCGCCACGCTGCAGGCGCTCAAGGTCGACACGACCAAATACGTGCTGCTCGACACGTTCACGTGGCAGGACGGCATCCTCGCGAACTACCAGGCCAACGGCTTCTCGGTGTCGAACACCGATACCGCGTGCAACCTGAAGGCAATGGTCGCGGCCGCCACGCAATACGGCGTGGCAAACGCGTCTGCCTTCGGCTCGTCGCTGTTCTGCTCGCCGCAGACCTACACGACCGCGAACGCCGACCAGACCTACATGTTCGCCGACACGGTCCACCCGACCACGCACCTGCACGCGCTGTTCGCCCAGTTCGCGCAGTCGAAGATCGCGGCGTCGGGCGTCGGCAAGTAAGCCGCCCACCACGCGCCCAAACGAAAACGCCCGACCGGTTCGCCGGTCGGGCGTTGTTTCATGCTCGGGGAAGGATAGCCGGCACGGCGGCCGCCGCATCAGCCCCGCACGTTCATTTGATCGCTTCGAACGCCGCGGCCGCACGGCCGAGCCGGTCGTTGACCGCGATCCATTCGACGGTTTCCGGCAGCTTCTCGACGAGGATGCGTGCGACCTGCGCGCGATCGAGCGCACGCAGCATCCCGTACAGGTCGCGCGCATACGCCTGCGGATCTTCCGGCGCCGCGACGAAATGCACGCCGTCGGCCTGCGCCCAGCGTCCCGCGCGCGATGCACGGGCGACGAGCGCGACGCGTTCGCCGTCGGTCTGCGCGGCCGCGAGCAGCGGCTCGAGCGCATCGAACGGCAGCAGCGCGAGCGGCGTGCGCGGCGCGTAATGCGCCTTCAGCGTGCCGGACGCGCGCGGCGCGGTCGCATCGCTGCCGTCGGGCAGCCGCGGCGCGCGGCCGAGCACGTCGGCGATCTGCTGCGGCGTCACGTGGCCCGGGCGCAGCAGCGCCGGGAAGCCGCGCGACAGGTCGAGAATCGTCGATTCGATGCCGACTTCGGACGGACCACCGTCGAGCACGCATACCGTGTCGCCGAATTCGTCGCGCACGTGCTGCGCGGTGGTCGGGCTCACATGGCCGAAGCGGTTCGCGGACGGCGCGGCGACACCGCCGTGGCCGCCGCGCCGCGCGCTGAACGCGGCAAGCAGCGCCTGTGCGACCGGATGCGACGGGCAGCGCAGGCCGACCGAATCCTGCCCACCGCTCACGGCGTCGGGAATGCGCGCATGGCGCTTCAGGATCAGCGTCAGCGGGCCCGGCCAGAACGCATCGATCAGCGCCCGCGCATCGGCCGGCAGATCGTCGGCCCAGTAGCCCGGGTCGCCGCCGGGCGGCAGATGCACGATCACCGGATGGTTCGCCGGGCGCCCTTTCGCCGCGTAGATGCGCGCGACGGCCTCGGGATTCGCCGCGTCGCCGCCGAGCCCGTACACGGTTTCGGTCGGGAACGCGACGAGCTGCCCGGCGTCGAGCAGCGCGGCGGCCGCGTCGATCTGCGCGGGCGTCACGGAGTTCGGGAGATCGATGGACATCGGCTGACGCCTCAGTCGAGCGGCACGCGCAGCAGCTGCGCGCACGCGGTGGCGGCGGCGACGGCGTCGTCGCGCGTCTCGGCCGTGAAGTTCACGTGGCCCATCTTGCGGCCGACGCGCGCTTCTTCCTTGCCGTACAGGTGCAGGTGCGCGGCCGGCATCGCGGCGACCGTGTCCCACGGCGGCGTGACGGCATCCGCCGCCGCACCGTGCGGGAACCACACGTCGCCGAGGATGTTCAGCATCGCGGCCGGCGAATGCTGGCGCGGGTTGCCGAGCGGCATGCGCGTCATCGCGCGCACCTGCTGCTCGAACTGGCTCGTTGCGCACGCATCGACGGTGTAGTGGCCGGAGTTGTGCGGGCGCGGCGCCATTTCGTTCGCGACGAACGAGCCGTCTTCCAGCACGAAGAATTCGACGCACAGCACGCCGACGTAGCCGAGCGTATCGGCGATCCGGACGGCCGCCTGCTGCGCCTCTTCGACACGCGCGGCATCGGCGGCCGGCGCCGGCACGACGGTCAGCGCGAGGATGCCGTCGTAATGCACGTTCTGCGCGAGCGGGAATGCGGCCGAGCGGCCGTCCGCGCCGCGCGCGATCAGCGCGGACACTTCGTATTTCAGCGGCAGGCGCTTTTCGAGCACGCACGGCACGCCGCCCAGCGACGCATGCGCGGCGCGCGCTTCCCGCGCGGTACTTACGCGCACCTGGCCCTTGCCGTCGTAGCCGAGGCGCGCGGTCTTCAGGATGCCCGGCAGCACCGCGTCGAGCGCGGCATCGTCGAGCGCGGCGAGCGCCGCCGCCGATTCGATCACGACGTGCGGGGCGACCGGCACGCCGGACGCCTCGATGAAGCGCTTCTCCGCAATCCGGTCCTGCGCGACCGCGACGCAGCGGCCGGCCGGCGCGACGAACGTCGTGCGCGCGAGGAAATCGAGGCTCGCGGCCGGCACGTTCTCGAATTCCGTCGACACGGCATCGCACAGTCCGGCCAGCTCGGCGAGCGCGGCTTCGTCGTCGTAGGCCGCGCGCAGGTGGCGATCGGCGACCGCGCCGGCGGGGCTCGTCGGGTCGGGATCGAGCACGGCGACGCGATAGCCCATCGACTGGGCGGCAAAGCAGAACATGCGGCCGAGCTGGCCACCGCCGACCATGCCCAGCCACGCGCCGGGCAGGATCGGGGAAACGGAATCAGGAGTTGCGGTCATGTCAGTGGTCGGTCGCGGCGGGCGCAGCCCGCCGCAGTGGGGAAGATCAGACGGCCGCTGGAATGGCAGTGCGGCCGCCGGTGCGCCGTCATGCCAGCGGCGGCAGCACCATCGCGTGCGCGGCTTCGTTCTGGCGCACGCGGAACGCGGCGAGCCGGTTCGCATAGTCGACCGACGTGCCGGACAGGATCGACACCGCGAACAGCGCGGCATTCGCGGCGCCGGCCTCGCCGATCGCGAACGTCGCGACCGGCACGCCCTTCGGCATCTGCACGATCGAGTGCAGCGAATCGACGCCCTTCAGGTACTTGCTCGCGACCGGCACGCCAAGCACCGGCACCGTGGTTTTCGCGGCCAGCATGCCGGGCAGGTGCGCGGCACCGCCGGCGCCCGCGATGATCGCGCGCAGCCCGCGCTCGCGCGCCTTCTCCGCATAGTCGAACATCTCGTCGGGCATCCGGTGCGCGGACACGACCTTCGCCTCGTACGGCACGCCGAATTCCTGCAGGATCGCGACCGCGTTCTTCATCACGTCCCAGTCGGAACTCGAACCCATCAGCACGCCGACGAGCGGCGCGCTGTGCGTGTGGGCAGTCTGAATGTCATTCATTTCGTGGGTTCCTGTCGACCAGAGTTAGTGCTTCAGCACTTACTCTGGTCCCATGCAAAGCTCGCTCAGGCAAGCGGCTGGCCGGTGATGCGCTCGAGCGCTTCCTGGTACTTCGCGGCCGTCTTCTCGACGACGTCGGCCGGCAGCGCCGGCGCCGGTGCGGTCTTGCCCCACGGCTGCGCCTCGAGCCAGTCGCGCACGAACTGCTTGTCGAACGACGGCGGGTTGGTGCCGACCTGATACTGGTCGGCCGGCCAGAAGCGCGACGAATCGGCGGTCAGCACTTCGTCCATCAGGTACAGCTTGCCGTGGTTGTCGAGGCCGAATTCGAACTTCGTGTCGGCGATGATGATGCCGCGCGTCGCCGCGTAGTCGGCCGCTTCCTTGTAGAGCTTGATCGAGATGTCGCGGATCGTCGCGGCCAGCTCGGTGCCGATGCGGCGCTCGGTTTCCTCGAACGTGATGTTCTCGTCGTGCTCGCCGAGCTCGGCCTTCGCGGCCGGCGTGAAGATCGGCTCGGGCAGCTTCTGCGCGTTCTGCAGGCCTTCCGGCAACTGCACGCCGCACACGGCGCCCGACGCCTGGTATTCCTTCCAGCCACTGCCTGCCAGGTAGCCGCGCACGACCGCCTCGATCATGATCGGCTCGAGGCGCTTGACGACCGCGGCGCGACCCTTGACCTGCTCGACCTCGTCGGCCGCGACGACCGCTTCCGGCGCATCGCCCGTCAGGTGGTTCGGCACGATGTGCGCGAGCTTGTCGAACCAGAAGTTCGCCATCTGGTTCAGCACGCGGCCCTTGTTCGGAATCGGCTCGCCCATGATCACGTCGAATGCCGACAGGCGATCGGTCGTGACGATCAGGAGCTTGTCGTTGCCGACCGCGTAGTTGTCGCGGACCTTGCCGCGACCGAGGAGCGGCAGCGAGCGGAGCGTGGATTCGTAAAGGGTAGACATCGTCTTTTCGCAGATAAGGAGCCAAACAAAAAGGGAAACGCCGTTCCCCGCGGCAGGCGGGAACGGCGGTCTTGCAATGCATCGGCGAACCGGAGGGCGTCGAGCCCGTCGGCTGCCGGCCGGCCCTCGTTCGGCCGGACGGAACGGCTGCCGGGGCCGGATCGGAACCGGCACCCGGGCGGCCAGCCCCGGCCCCGCGGCAGAACCGGGCGGGGGCAATCGTACTACAGTCTTACCGCACGACCTGCGCGAGCGCGCCGGACTTGTACTGTTCGGCGATCTTGTCGAGCGACACCGGCTTGATCTTCGCGGCCTGGCCTTCGCAGCCGAACGCGAGGAAGCGGTCGACGCACACCTTCTTCGCCGCTTCGCGCGCGGGCTTCAGGTAGTCGCGCGGATCGAACTTGCCCGGGTTCTCGAACAGGTAGCGGCGGATCGCGCCGGTGATCGCGAGACGCAGGTCGGTGTCGATGTTGATCTTGCGCACGCCGTGCTTGATGCCTTCCTGGATTTCCTCGACCGGCACGCCGTAGGTTTCCTTCATGTCGCCGCCGAATTCGCGGATCTCGGCCAGCAACTCCTGCGGCACCGACGACGAACCGTGCATCACCAGGTGCGTGTTCGGGATGCGTGCGTGGATTTCCTTGATGCGCTGGATCGACAGGATGTCGCCCGTCGGCTTCTTCGAGAACTTGTACGCGCCGTGCGACGTGCCGATCGCGATCGCGAGCGCGTCACACTGCGTGAGCTTCACGAAGTCGGCTGCCTGCTCCGGATCGGTCAGCAGCTGCTCGCGGGTCATCGTGCCTTCCGCGCCGTGGCCGTCTTCCTTGTCGCCCTTCATCGTCTCGAGCGAGCCGAGCACGCCGAGTTCGGCTTCGACCGTCACGCCGATCGAGTGCGCCATCTCGACGACCTTGCGCGACACGTCGACGTTGTATTCGTACGAGGCGACCGTCTTGCCGTCGGCTTCGAGCGAACCGTCCATCATCACGCTGGTGAAGCCGCTGCGGATCGCGGCCATGCAAACCGCCGGCGACTGGCCGTGGTCCTGGTGCATCACGACCGGGATGTGCGGATACGACTCGACCGCTGCTTCGATCAGGTGGCGCAGGAACGGCTCGCCCGCGTACTTACGGGCGCCGGCCGATGCCTGCATGATCACGGGCGCGCCGACCTGATCCGCCGCCGCCATGATCGCCTGGACCTGCTCCAGGTTGTTCACGTTGAAGGCCGGCAGGCCGTAACCGTGCTCTGCCGCATGGTCCAGCAATTGACGCATTGATACGAGAGGCATTGTGGAACTCCTTGGAATGAAAACCGGTGCGCCCTGACGCCGGCGCGGCGCTCGCTCCCCGTCCAGACCGGGGCGGCACGGCGCGGCTGAGCGTCGAATAGCCGCATTTTATCGCGAAGCGCCTCCGATTCCGACCGCCCGGTGGCGCGTACTCGCATTTTGTTACCTTCGCACGGCACAATGCGGGCAAAAAACAGAAAAAAAGCCGCGCGGGGTATCGGACCCCGCGCGGCTTTCGTCAAAAAACGGTGCCTGATCAGCTCGGGCGGCCGGCCGGCGGACCGGCCAGGTGCACGCCGGCGCTCTCGAGAAAACGCCGGGCCGCCCCAAGTTTTCCGCCCCGCAGGAAGTCCTCTTGGGGGATGCCCCCCTCGGGGGGCCTGGCGCGAAGCGACAGGTTCGGGGGGCGCTCAATAATGCTCGCCGACCCGCACGATCTTCAGCGTATTGGTACCGCCCGCCTGCCCCATCGGCTCGCCGACGGTCAGCACGACCATGTCGCCGTGCTGCACATAGCCCTGCTTGACGACGATCTCGAGCGCCGCCTGCAGCGCGGAGTCGCGGTCGCTGTTGAAGTCGACGTGCAGCGGCGTCACGTTGCGGTACAGCGCCATCGTGCGCTCGCTGCCGACGCGCGACGTCAGCGCGAAGATCGGCACGTGCGTGTAGTGACGCGACATCCACAGCGCGGTCGCGCCCGATTCGGTCAGCGCGACGATCGCCTTCGCACCCAGGTGATAGGCGGTGAACAGCGCGCCCATCGCGATCGACTGGTCGATCCGCGTGAACGTGCGATCGAGGAAGTCCTTGTCCAGCTCGACGTGCTCGGACTTTTCCGCCTCGACGCACACGGCCGCCATCGTCTCGATCGTGACGACCGGGTACTTGCCGGCGGCCGTCTCGGCCGACAGCATCACCGCGTCGGTACCGTCGAGCACCGCGTTCGCGACGTCCGACACTTCCGCGCGGGTCGGCACGGGCGCGTGGATCATCGATTCCATCATCTGCGTCGCGGTGATCACGAGCTTGTTCGACTCGCGCGCCATGCGGATCATGCGCTTTTGCAGCGCCGGCACCGCCGCGTTGCCGACCTCCACCGCGAGGTCGCCGCGCGCGACCATGATGCCGTCGGACGCGTCGAGGATGCTCTGCAGCGCCGGAATCGCCTCCGCGCGCTCGATCTTCGCGATCATCTTCGGCTTGATGCCGTAAGGCGCGCCCGCGATGTTCGCGAGCTGGCGCGCCATTTCCATGTCGGTCGCGTTCTTCGGGAACGACACCGCGACGAGATCCGCGCCGAGCGACATCGCCGTGCGAATGTCCTCCATGTCCTTCGCGGTCAGCGCGGGCGCCGACAGGCCGCCGCCCTGGCGGTTGATCCCCTTGTTGTTCGACAGCTCGCCGCCCACCTTGACGACCGTGTGGATCTCCTCGCCGAGCACGCGCTCGACGGTCAGCACGATCAGGCCGTCGTTCAGCAGCAGCAGGTCGCCCGGCTTCAGGTCGCGCGGCAGTTCCTTGTAGTCGAGGCCGACCCGCTCGTCGTTGCCGAGCTCGCAGCCCGCGTCGAGGATGAAGGCCTGGCCCGGCACGAGCGTCGTCTTGCCGCTCTCGAACTTGCCGACGCGGATCTTCGGGCCCTGGAGGTCGGCCATGATCGCGATCTCGCGGCCGACCCTGCGGGCGGCCTCGCGCACCATCTCGGCGCGCTGGCGGTGATCGTCGGCCGTACCGTGCGAAAAATTGAGCCGCACGACGTCGAGGCCCGCCTGCATCATCTGCAGCAGAATCTCCGGCGAACTGGAAGCCGGGCCGATCGTGGCGACTATCTTGGTGGCGCGCTGCATGAAACTCCTCATCTGGATCAAGGTGGATGCGCTGGGTGAAACGCTGCGAGAGCCGGAATCGGCGGGCCCAGCGGCGGCCGTTCCGGAGGGCGTGCCGGTGCTTGCGCCCGGCATCGCTTTGTTCTGAATCCCGTGGTGCTGCACGGCCGCGTCGCCGGCGGCCGCCGGTGCGCGCGGGGTCGAGTTCGCCCGCGCGGGCGCGCGTTTGCGCTTGCCCGCGCCGGCCGGCTGCTCCGCTTTCGCGGAGCGCGCGGCCCTCGTCACCCCTGCGCGCGCCGCCACGCTCAGGCCGCCCGCGTTTCGAGCACTTCCACCGCCGGCAGCTTCTTCCCCTCGAGGAACTCGAGGAAGGCGCCGCCGCCCGTCGAGATGTAGCTGACCTGGTCGTGGATGCCGTACTTCGCGATGGCCGCGAGCGTGTCGCCGCCGCCCGCGATCGAGAACGCGGACGATTTGGCGATGGCTTCCGCGAGCGTCTTGGTACCGTTGCCGAACTGGTCGAACTCGAACACGCCGACCGGGCCGTTCCACACGATCGTGCCGGCCTTCTCGAGCTGGCTGGCGAGCGCGCGGGCGGTGTCCGGGCCGATGTCGAGGATCATGTCGTCCGCTTCGATGTCGGCGACCTGCTTCACCGTGGCCACGGCCGTCGGCGAAAATTCCTTGGCCGTCACGACGTCGGTCGGGATCGGCACCGACGCGCCGCGCTCGCGCGCTTCGTCGATGA
This sequence comes from Burkholderia sp. Bp9142, assembly GCF_003853415.1. Taxonomy (GTDB): domain Bacteria; phylum Pseudomonadota; class Gammaproteobacteria; order Burkholderiales; family Burkholderiaceae; genus Burkholderia. The sequence goes on from NZ_QTPP01000006.1 coordinate 106,592, forward strand.
TCGCCTTCGCCTCGGCGACGAGATCGGCTTCCGCAAGCGACTTGCCGATCGACAGGCCGGCCGCGAGCATGAACGTGTTCGCGATGCCGCCGCCGACGATCAGCTGGTCGACCTTCCCGGCCAGCGACTTGAGAATGGTCAGCTTGGTCGACACCTTCGAACCGGCGACGATCGCGACGAGCGGACGCGCCGGGTTGCCGAGCGCCTTGCCGAGCGCATCGAGTTCGGCGGCCAGCAGCGGGCCCGCGCACGCGACCGGCGCGTACTTCGCGATCCCGTGGGTGGTCGCTTCCGCGCGGTGCGCGGTGCCGAACGCGTCGTTCACGTACACGTCGCAGAGCTTCGCCATCTTCTGCGCGAGTTCGTCCGAATTCTTCTTCTCGCCCTTGTTCACGCGGCAGTTCTCGAGCAGCACGACCTGGCCCGGCGCGACGCTCACGCCGTTCTCGACCCAGTTCGAGACGAGCGGCACGTCGCGGCCGAGCAGTTCGGCGAGCCGCTTCGCGACCGGCGCGAGCGAGTCTTCCGGCTTGAATTCGCCTTCGGTCGGACGACCGAGGTGCGACGTGACCATCACCGCCGCGCCGGCGTCGAGCGCGGCCTGGATGGCCGGCACGGACGCGCGCACGCGCGTGTCTTCGGTGATGTTGCCCTGATCGTCCTGCGGGACGTTCAGGTCGGCGCGGATGAACACCCGCTTGCCGGCAAGCTGGCCGGCGGCGATCAGGTCGGTAAGACGCTTGACTTGGCTCATGTTGAACAGATTGAAGTAGTGGATGGGGAAAGGGGGTTCATGCTGGACGTGCGCGGGCTGCCGCGAAAAGGGCGCCGGATGCGGCCGTGGCTGGCGGATCGCATGACGCGCACGGGTAAAAATCTCGAACGGGCATTCTAGCCGATCCATCCGGCAGACTGACCCGTGCGGCGGCGAATTCCGCCTATTTGGGATCGGGCGCGGCCACCCACACATTGCTGCGACGCAACAATGCGCGTGCACGAGCGACCGGCGCCCGATGGGCCGGCACGGCGGGTCGTCAGAAGATCAGGCGCAGCACGGTGAAGACGAGCATCCCGATGATGATCGTGCCGAGCATGCTGCGCCGCCACAAAAACCAGCCGAGGCCGGCGAGTGCCGCGTAGAACGGATGGTTGGACAGCGCGAACGACAGGCCGGCCGGCGTTTCGAGCACGTCGGGCAGCACGACCGCGACGAGCGCGGCGGCCGGCGCGTAGCGCAGCGCGCGCTGCGCGCGCTCGGGCAGCACGGTGCGTTCGCCGCCGAGCAGGAACAGCGCGCGCGTGACGGCCGTGACGATCGTCATCCCGACGATCACGATCCAGATTTCCGTCGCGCTCATTCGATTTCCTTTTCGTGCACGGTTTCGGTGCGGATGCGGCGCCAGTCCGCGCGTTCGACGAAGAAATCGGCCATGGAGCCGGCCGCCAGCGCGGCCAGCACCGCGATCGGCAGCGCGAGCCGGTACGGCAGGTCGAACGCGACCAGCGACACGATGCCCGCGACCGCGACGGCCGCGAGCGTCGAGCGGTTCGCGACCGCCGACACCATGATCGGGATCAGCGCGAGCGTGCCGGCCAGTTCCAGCCCCCAGCTCGCGGGAAAGAAGCTCGCGAGCAGGATGCCGGCGAGCGACGACACCTGCCACGACGCCCAGCTCGCGAGCGCCATCCCCCAGAAGTACGCCTCCTTGCCCGGCACGTGGCCGTACGCAAAGCCCTGTTTCTGGAACAGCAGGTAGATCACGTCGCCGTTGAAATAGCCGATCGCGAGGCGCCGCCACAGCGGCAGGTAGGAAAAATGGGGAGCAAGCCCGGCGCTGAAGATCACGAAGCGCAGGTTGACCATCGCGGCCGTGAGCAGGATCGTCCAGATCGGCAGCTTCGCGACGAGGAGCGGCAGCACCGCGAGCTGCGACGAGCCGGCATAGACGAAGATCGACATCGCGCTCGCCTGGCCGAGCGTCATCACCGACTTGCTCATCGCGATGCCGGTGACGAGCCCCCACGACAGGATCGCCATCAATGTCGGGGAATAATCGCGCGCGCCCTGGATCAGCGCGAAGCGGTCGGTGGCGGACAATCGAGCGAGCATGGGAAGGCGGGCCGCAGCGGGCGGTTCGTCCGGGCTCCGGCGTCTCCCGCCGGCACGGCCCGTCGTTATTGGAATCGGTGCCGGACGATTATAGCCCCGGCCCTCGGCCGGCCGACCGGATCGACGCCAAATGACGCTAAAATAAGCGTCTTTCCGGCTCAACGCTGCACATAACCCGCTGCACACTACTGCTTCCCAGGAGAATCCTATGTCAATGGCCGACCGCGACGGCAAGATCTGGATGGACGGCAAGCTGATCGACTGGCGCGACGCCAAGATCCACGTCCTGACCCATACGCTGCACTACGGCATGGGCGTCTTCGAAGGCGTGCGCGCGTACAAGACGGCCGACGGCAGCACCGCGATCTTCCGCCTGCGCGAGCACACCAAACGTCTGCTGAATTCCGCGAAGATCTTCCAGATGGACGTGCCGTTCGACCGGGAAACCCTCGAAGCCGCGCAGCTCGAGGTCGTGCGCGAGAACAAGCTCGAGTCGTGCTACCTGCGCCCGATCATCTGGGTCGGCTCGGAAAAGCTCGGCGTGTCCGCGAAGGGCAACACGATCCACGTCGCGATCGCCGCGTGGCCGTGGGGCGCGTACCTCGGCGAGGAGGGCCTCGCGAAGGGCATCCGCGTGAAGACGTCGTCGTTCACGCGCCACCACGTGAACGTGTCGATGGTGCGCGCGAAAGCGTCGGGCTGGTACGTGAACTCGATCCTCGCGAACCAGGAAGCAACCGCCGACGGCTACGACGAAGCGCTGCTGCTCGACGTCGACGGCTACGTGTCGGAAGGCTCCGGCGAGAACTTCTTCCTGGTGAACAACGGCAAGCTGTACACGCCCGACCTGTCGTCGTGCCTCGACGGCATCACGCGCGACACGGTCATCACGCTCGCGAAGGACGCCGGCATCGAGGTGATCGAGAAGCGCATCACGCGCGACGAGGTCTACACGGCCGACGAGGCGTTCTTCACCGGCACGGCCGCCGAAGTCACGCCGATCCGCGAACTCGACAACCGCACGATCGGCAGCGGCGCGCGCGGCCCGGTCACGGAAAAGCTCCAGTCGGCGTTTTTCGATATCGTGTCGGGCAAGAACGCGAAGTACGCGCACTGGCTGACGAAGGTCTGAGCGCGCCGCGCCACCGACCGCCCCACAAAAGAGTGATAAGAGAAAGTCTCATGAGTGAAATCAAGGAAATGCCGCTGGTCGAGCTGACGGCCAAGGATCTCCCCGCCTACTGCCCGAACCCGGCCATGGCGCGCTGGAGCGCGCACCCGCGCGTGTTCATCGACGTGTCGCACGGCGAGGCACGCTGCCCGTACTGCGGCACGCGCTACAAGCTGCGCGACGGCGAGGTGGTCAAGGGCCATTGAGCCCGGCCGGGCCCGCGGGCCCGCCGCACGCGAGGCGGCGCAGCCGGAGCCCCGGCGCGCCGCCCTTTTCCTGTTCTGACAACCCGAACGCGGTGCATGCGCGCCGTGCTTCATTACGACATCGGAAGTCGACTTGATGCGTCGAGCGCTGGTTATCGCACCGAACTGGATCGGTGACGCATTGATGGCGCAGCCGCTTTTTGCGCTGCTGAAGAAGCTCCATCCCCGCATCGCGATCGATGCCGTCGCACCCACCTGGGTCGCGCCCGTGCTCGAGCGGATGCCCGAGATCCACGATGTCTACGCGACCGACCTCGCGCACGGCAAGCTGCAGTTGCTGCGTCGCTGGCAGCTCGCGAGCGACCTGCGCGACGTCGGCTACGACGCAGCGTACGTGCTGCCGAATTCGCTGAAGTCCGCGGTGATCCCGTGGCTCGCGAACATCCCGCTGCGGATCGGCTATACCGGCGAGCACCGCTACGGCCTGCTGAACGTGCGGCACGCGAACCCCGACAAGTCGGCCGAGCGTCCGCCGATGACGACCCACTACGCGGCGCTCGCCTATGCGCCGGGCGCGAAGCTGCCCGAGTCGATGAAGACGCTGCCCGCGCCGCGCCTCGACGCCGACCTGAACGAGACGGCGCGCGTGTCCGCGCGTTTCAATCTCGATACGCGCAAGCCGCTCGTCGTGTTCTGCCCCGGCGCGGAATACGGCCCGGCCAAGCGCTGGCCGCCCGAGCACTTCGCGACGCTCGCGACGATCGTTCACCAGTCGTTCCCGTACACGCAGATCGTCGCGCTCGGCTCGCAGAAGGACGCCGCCGCCGCACAGGCGATCGCCGACCACGCGCCGAACGTGCGCAACCTGTGCGGGCAGACGTCGCTGTCCGAGGCGTGCGCGCTGATCGCGCGCGCGAACGCGGTCGTGACCAACGATTCGGGGCTGATGCACGTCGCCGCCGCGCTGCGCCGGCCGCTCGTCGCCCTGTACGGATCGACCGATCCGCGCCACACCCCTCCGCTGTCGGAGCTGGCGAAGGTACAATGGTTGCATCTCGAATGCAGTCCCTGCTTCGAACGCGAGTGCCCGCTCGGCCATCTGAACTGCCTGCGCGAACTCGGTCCCGAGCAGGTATTCGGCGATTTGCGCGGCATGCTCGTCGGGCAGCGCTGACCCTGACCGGCAGCGTCGCACGACGCGCCGGGCAATCCGATTCACCGGTGTACGGCAGCCCCATCCGGGCCGCCGTGCTGAATACGGCGCGCGACGCGCGCGAGAGATAACCCCGATGCCACGTTTTGCCCGCCTCTTCGAAGCCGCTGCCGATACGCTGAACGCCTACTACCAGGCCGTCGCCGATGCCAATCTCGACGCGCTGCTGGGGTTGTGGATCGACGAGGACTTCGCCAGCTGCGTCTGGGCCGATGGCGAGCATCTGCACGGCCTCGACCAGATCCGCAGCGGGCTGGCCAACCGGCTCGCGACGCGTCCGGTGACGATCGAGCCGCTCGACATCCGCGTATACGACAGTCTCGGCACCGTCGTCTATACGATCGCCGAAGCGCATCAGCAGGCCGACCTGACGACCGAACCCGACATGGTTTTCGCGACGTACGTGATGATTCACGAACGCGGCGAGTGGCGCATCGCGCATATTCACGCGAGCCCGATTCCCGAACAAGCGGCCGGACAATTCGCCGCGAAGATCCGTCACGGGCAGGGTCCGCTGCACTGACGAAGAACGAAGCAACGCATTAGCGGGGCGATCATGAGTACGGCTTCTCCGCCCACCTCGCCGCTGACCGGGGCCCCGGCCCCCGACGACGATTCACTGCGCTATCGCGCACCACGCTGGCTGCCGAACAGCCATGCGCAAACCATCGTGCCGGCGCTGTTCGCACGGCGCCCGGCGGTCGCCTACCGGCGCGAGCGATGGGAAACCCCCGACCACGACTTCATCGATCTCGACTGGGTCGCGCACCTCGACAGCGCCGCGCCGCCGCCCGACGCGCCGCTGTTCGTGCTGTTCCACGGTCTCGAAGGCAGTTCCGGCTCGCACTATGCGCTGGCGATGATGGCCGCCGCGCGCGCGAAGGGCTGGCACGCGGTCGTCCCGCACTTTCGCAGCTGCAGCGGCGAGCTCAACCGGCAGCCCCGCTTCTACCATCTCGCCGACAGCGCCGAAGTCGACTGGATCCTGCGCCGGCTCGCCGCGCAGCATCGCGGGCCGGTCGTCGCGGCCGGCGTGTCGCTCGGCGGCAACGTGCTGCTGCGCTGGCTCGGCGAGCACCGCAGCGACACGTCGATCGTGCACGCCGCCGCCGCGATCTCGACGCCGATCGACGTGCATGCGGGCGGCCGCGCGCTGTCGCAGGGCTTCGCGATGATCTATACGCGCAGCTTCCTGAAGACGCTGAAGCGCAAGGCGCTCGCGAAGCTCGACCAGTATCCGGGGCTGTTCGACCGCGACGCGATGCTGCAGGCCGTGACGATGCGCGACTTCGACGAGGTCGTGACCGCGCCGCTGCACGGCTTCGCGAACGCCGACGACTACTGGACCCAGGCCACGACGCGCCCGCTGCTGCCCGCAATCGACGTGCCCACGCTGATCCTCAACGCCCGCAACGATCCGTTCCTGCCCGAATCCGCGCTGCCGAGCGCCGCCGACGTGTCGCCGGCCGTCGAGCTCGACCAGCCCGCGGCCGGCGGCCATGCGGGATTCATGACCGGGCCGTTCCCCGGCCGCCTCGACTGGCTGTCGGCGCGGGTGTTCGGCTATTGCTCGAAATTCGTCGACCATGGATGACATCGTCAGGCAGGCCCTCGCCAAGTGGCCGAACGTCCCGCATTGCACCGGCTGGCTGCTGCTCGACCGGCGCGGCGAGTGGCGGCTGCGCGACGACGCCGCGCAGGCCGCCGGCGCGCTCGGCTCGCCGATCCGGCATGCGGCGCTCAATGCGTTCATCGGACGCAACTACGAATGCGATGCGCACGGCCAATGGTTCTTCCAGAACGGGCCGCAGCGCGTGTACGTCGAGCTCGCCTATACACCGTGGGTCGTGCGCCTGGCCGAACGCGACGGAGCGCTCACGCTGACCGACCAGACCGGTGCGCCGTTCGAGCCGGACGCCGCGTGGCTCGACGATGCGGGCGGCGTGCTGTTCCGTGCGGCGGGCACGCCGCCGCGCATCGCGGCCCTGCACGACCACGACCTCGGCCTGTTCGCCGATCATGCGGACTTCGACGCGACGCCGCCCATGCTGCGCTGGCGCGGCCGGCACCCGCTGCCGCTCGGCGACGTCGCCTGCGCCGACGTGCCGGCAGCGTTCGGCTTCGTCGCGAGTCCCGCGCAGCGGGCGCGGCGCGACACGCCGGATGGCGGCACCGGCAGCGTCGAAAGCTGAAGCGCGACCGCCCTGTCCGCCTGACGGCCGCTATCCGCGGCCGTTCTTCTCGTCCTCGCGCTCTTCCTTGTAGCGCGCCTCGAACTCCAGCAGCCGCGCGCCGATGATCGACTGGTCGTAGAACGACACGTCCTTCGCGTCGCGCGCCTCCTTCAGCTGGCGAATCGCCGACGGCCAGGCGCCGTCGAGCGCCAGCTTTTCCGCGAGCGCACGGCGCCGCGCGAGCACGTCGCCCCGGCCGTCGCTCGCCTTCGCGAGGTAGTCCCACCAGTCCGGCTGGTCGGGGTCCGCCTGCGCCTGCGTGCGGGCGAGCGCCTGCGCTTCGGCGAAGCGGCGCGCGGCGATCAGCGCCTGCAGGTGCGCGACGATCGCCGCGTGCGACGCCGGCCAGCGCCGCTGCGCGAGCGCCGCGAGCCGCACCGCGTCGTCGGTCCGGCCCGCGCGGCGGGCGATGTCAGCGGCAAGCACGTCGAGGCTCGGCGAACGCGTCGCCGGATCGTCCGCGTGCCGCTCGCGTGCGTCGAACGCCGTGCGGGCCGACGCGAGCGCCTTGTCGGCCGCGTCGTACTGGCCGAGCAGCGTGTTCGCGAGCGCGATCCCGTACGCGTTCGCCGCGACGTTCGGCGCCGTGCGATCGTCGATCTCGAGCTGCATCCGGCGCGCCTCCGCCGCGATGTCGTTCGGCGCGCGGTTCTGCAGAATGCGCAGCCGCGCGCGCACGAAGCCGTATTCGGGCGACTGGCGCGGCTGCCGGTACGGCGCGCGGCGCGCGCGATCCTCCATGTCGGCGATCCGCTCGCCCGTCAGCGGGTGCGTGCGCGCATAGGCCGGCACGCCCGCGTCGCCCATCGACGCGCGCTCGAGCCGCTCGAAGAAGCCCGGCATCCCGTACGGGTCGTAACCGGCGCCGGCGAGCAGCTGAAAGCCGACGCGATCGGCCTCGCGCTCGGCCGTACGCGAGAAGCGCAGCTGGTTGTCGACCGCATACGCCTGCCCGCCCATCGCGATCGCGCTGCCGAGATCGCCGCTGCGCGCGAGCACGCCCGCCAGCACGCCGAGCAGCATCGTCGCGAGCGCGGTGTAGCCGGTCTTCTCGTTCGCGCCGATCATCCGCGCGATGTGCCGCTGCAGCACGTGGCCCATCTCGTGGCCGACCACCGATGCGAGTTCGGACTCGGTTTGCGTCGTGACGACCAGTCCGCTGTTGATGCCGATGAAGCCGCCCGGCATCGAGAACGCGTTGATCTGCGGATCGCGCACCGGGAACAGGTCGAAGTCCGGTGTGTAGTAGCCGCCGATGTAGCGCGCCGCGGCAGCCGCCGCGAGCCGCGTCGCCATCGCGTTCAGGTAGTCGCGCACGAGCCAGTCGTCGAGGTAGTCCGGGTCGCGCCGCACCTCGCGCATCACGCGCTCGCCGAGACGACGCTCGGCCTGCGGCGTCAGCGAACCGCCGGAGCCGTCGCCGAGGTCGGGCAGTTCCAGCGCGCGCAGCGGTGCGCGCAGGCTCGCGACCGGCGCGGACGCGCCGTCGGCGCCGGAGAACCGGCTTTCCGCGCCGCCGTAGGTGCCAAATACGCCGGTCGCGATGCCGGACGGCACCGTGGAGATCGTCGGCGCAGCGCCGGCCGCCGGCTCGAGCGGCAGCGCGGACGTGCGCTGTGCGTAGCCGCTCGGCGGCACCGCGAGCGCCGCCGACAGCAACACGGCAAGCAACTGTTTGACACGCATGGCAGCTTGAAGGCGACGCCGTCCCGCGCGCCGGGCGCGCATTGCGGCGTTTGGTCTGAATATTCGGGTCATTGTACCGGTGCGATCTCGACTGTCCCGTGCGGCGGACACGCCGCCTGCGCTTCTGGCGTCGCGGATGCCACTGCTATGATAGGCGCCCGTTGTAACGTTGCATCGGATCGGGAAGCGAATACCGGATTCAACGCCCCGGCCGATCGTGAAACAGGATCGAGGAACGTGCTCGCGCGCGCCCTCCGTTCCGCTGGAGCATGACATGTCAGGACTTACCCATTTCGACGCCGCCGGCCACGCGCACATGGTCGACGTCGGCGGCAAGCAGGAAACGCAACGCATCGCGATCGCGCGCGGCACGATCCGGATGCTGCCGGCGACGTTCGCACTGGTCCGCGACGGCAAGGCGAAGAAAGGCGACGTGCTCGGCGTCGCGCGCATCGCCGCGATCCAGGGCGCGAAGCGCACCGCCGACCTCATTCCGCTGTGTCACCCGCTCGCGCTGACGCGCGTGGCCGTCGACTTCGAACTCGACGACGCGCTGCCGGGCGTGCACTGCGTCGCGCAGGTCGAGACGTTCGGGCGGACCGGGGTCGAGATGGAAGCGCTGACCGCCGTGCAGGTCGGGCTGCTGACCGTGTACGACATGTGCAAGGCGGTCGATCGCGGGATGGTGATCACCGACGTGAGCGTCAGGGAGAAGCGTGGCGGGAAGTCGGGGGACTGGAAGGCCGAAGGCGCCGCCGGCTGACCGGTCGGCACCCTGTCGGCCGGCAAATTCGGGATACCGCCCGTTTATCTCATACAATTACCGGATTCCGCACGAGAGAGCGTGCGACCAGCACAACAAAAAGAGTGAGCCCTGGTGATGAATTCGCAAGCATTAAGAAGCGCAATGCTGGGCGGGCCGGTTCAGCATGAGCGACTTGTCAAACTGGATACGCCGCTTGGCCCCGACGTCCTGCTGCCACATCGCGTCGTCGGGCGGTCACGGCTCGGACGTCATTTCGAGTTCACCGTCGATACCGTGTCGGTATCCGACAACCTCGAGCTCAAGAAGCTGATCGCGCAGCCGGTGACGCTGTGGATCCTGCAGGCCGACCGGTCGTACGTACCTCACCACGGCTACGTGCATGCGGCGCGCCGGCTCGGATCGGACAGCGGCGTCACGCACTACCAGCTTGTCTTTGCGTCATTCCTGCACTTCCTGAAGTTCCGCCGCGACCAGCGAATCTGGCAGGACCGGTCCGCGGACGACATCATCGCCGACGTGCTGAACCAGCATCCGCAGGCCAAGGGGCGCTTCACCTTCAAGCTCTACCAGCCGCTGCCGCTCCGCTCGTTCTGCATGCAGTACGAGGACGACTGGAATTTCGTGCATCGCCTGATGGAATCCGAAGGCCTGTACGGTTTCTGGGAACAGGAACAGGACGGCAAGTCGCACCGGCTCGTCATCGTCGACCGCCTCGACGCGTTGCCCGCGCTATCGCCGCGAACCGTGCGTTTTCATCGCGCCGGCACGGGCGACGAAGCCGATACGCTCGTCCAGTTCTCCGGCACACGCACGCTGCGAAGTGTCGCGCGCGCCACCCGCACGTTCGACTACAAGCAGCCGCCAAGCGCGTCGAATCCGAAGGCCACCCATACGCCGACGATCGCGAATCAGGGGGACCTGCCGCAGCAACTCGAAGTCTACGAATACACCGGCGCGTATACGTACCTCGAGCAGTCCCGCGGCGACCATCTGTCGAAGATCTGGATGGAGGAGCAGGAGTCGCACGCGAAGCGCTTTCACGGCGTCGGCGGCGTGCGGCGCATCGATGCCGGACGCACGTTCGAGCTGGCGGATCACCCCGCACACGACAAGGACGATGCCGGGCAGCGCGAATTCGCGGTGATCGAGACGGCGTGGATCATCGTCAACAACCTGCCCGTGGCAGGCGACCAGGCCGTTTTCCCGCACAGCCTGCAGGCCGAGATCGGCAGCATCGTGCAGGCGACCGATACTGCCCTGTCCAGCGTCAGTCATGCGGACGGCAGCGAGGGCTTCTTTCAGATTCGCGTGGAAGCACAGCGCACGACCGTACCGTTCCGCAGCCCGTTCGAGCATGCGAAACCGGCGATGCATCTGCAATCGGCGATCGTCGTCGCGCCGCAGGGGGAAGAAGTCCATACCGATGCGCTCAACCGGGTCAAGGTCCGCTTCCATTGGGACCGCCTGAACGACGGCGACGAAACGGCGTCGTGCTGGCTACGCGCCACGGCGTCGGATTCGGGCAATGGCTATGGTGCCGTTCACCCGCACCGCAGCGGCGAGGAGGTGCTGGTCGATTTCCTCGGCGGCGACTGCGATCGCTCGATCATCGTCGGCAAGGTCTACAACGGCGCGACGAGTCCGCAATGGCATGGCAACGGGATCCTGTCCGGATACCGGTCCAAGGAATATGCGGGCGCCGGCTACAACCAGCTCGTGCTCGACGACGCGACGTCGCAGAATCGCGTGCACCTGTACAGCAGCCAGACCAACGCGCATCTGCACCTCGGCTACCTGATCGATCACACGGGCAACAATCGTGGCAGCTACCTCGGTAGCGGTTTCGACCTGCGCTCCGACGCATACGGCGCCGTGCGCGCGAACCGCGGCCTGTACGTCACGACGTACCCGAAGCAGCCGGCGAGCCAGCCGCTCGACGTTCAGGAAACGCAACAGCAACTCGTCCGTGCGGAAGGCCTGATGGAGGCCATGTCGGATGTCAGCGCGCAGCATCAGGCCGAGTCGCTCGACCCCGGCCATTCGGCGCTGAAGCAGTTCACCGATGCGACGCAGAACAGCGTGAGCGGCAGCGCGTCGGGCGGCAGGACCGCCGGCGGCGGCACCGGCAGCGCCAATGCGTTCAAGGAGCCCGTGATGCTGTTCGGCAGCCCGGCCGGCATCGGGATGTCCACGCAGCAGTCCGCGCAGCTTGCCGCGGACCGGCACATCAACGTCGTCAGCGGGCAAAGCACGCATGTCGCCGCCGGTAAATCGCTGGTCGCGAGCGTGATCGACCGGATCAGCCTGTTCGCGCAGAACGCGGGGATCAAGCTGTTCGCCGCCAAGGGCAAAGTCGAAATCCAGGCGCACGCGGACAATATCGAGCTGACCGCGCAAAAGGCGCTGAAGCTGCTGGCGGCCACTCAGTCGATCGAAGGCGCGGCAGCAAAGGAAATCCTGCTGACGTCAGGCGGCGCCTACATCCGCATCGCCGGCGGCAACATCGAGGTGCACGCACCCGGCAAGATCGACATCAAGGGCGCTCAGCACGCGTTCAGCGGCCCCACGCACCTGTCACAGACGATGCCGACGCTGCCCAACTCGACCGGCAACTACGATCAGGCGTTCATCGCGCACTGGGCCGGCACCGACATTCCGGTCGCGAACACGCGGTACCAGATGTTCTCGAACGGCAAGCTGCTCTCGGAAGGCGTCACCAATGCGGCCGGTGAAACGGGGCTCACGCAGAGCCACGTGCCGCACGACGTCGTCGTCAAGTTTCTAGGGAAATCGAATGGCTGACGTGCAACAGAAGAACGACGTCCTGGGCACCGGTTCGGGAATGCTGACGCCGACGGGGTACAAGGATCGGCCGAAGGTGCAGATCAACATCTGCGACAAGTACGCGCCGCCGGCCGCCGATTCCATCGTCGGCACCTGCCCGTTCTACTACCAGCCGCTGCATGGCGAGTACTGGGAGACGGTCGAGAAAGTCAGCAAGTCGAGCGCATGGGAGACCGTCAAGAAATTCGCGACGTCATGGGATCCGTGGAAAGACAAGGAAGTCGCTCGCCGCCTGCTGCATCGGCGAGAGCAGCTGATCAAACTGGGGAGCACGGATTCGGACTGGTCGCGCCACGGCAATTTCATGATGCGCCATATCGGGTGCGGACATAAACCGCCCGATTACTACGTCAGTTACGGCTATTACTATTGCTCGGACTACGGCGCCAATCTGTATCCCACCCTCACGGCAAAAGGAAAGAAATGGCTCGAAACCGCCCGGTGGTGGCTTCAGCAATACATCGAGATCGGGTTGCAGCAGAACATGCAGGGGGACCAGATCGCATTCAAGAGTGCGAAGCCGGGAAACGGCGAGCTTTCGATGCAAGTGGAACGATACGAGCTGGAAGTGGACCAGAACGGGGAAACGTTCAAGACCTTCGCCTTCGTCACGCACCCACTCGCTTATCTGGACGGAGGGCTGGCCGGTCTGCCGGTCAACGATCTGGTGAAGATTGGCATGCGGCCCAATATGCAGGAATGGGGCGATGGGCGGACGTTCAAACAAGCGTGGGACGCGGGCATCCCCGTCGCCAAGCAGAAGGCGCACGATTGGAGCTCGGAGGCGGCCGATCAGGTCCGCGAGTGGGGCTCGGACGCGGCAAAAAAAGCACGCGAGTGGAGTTCCGACACGTCCGACGAAGTCAGCCGGGCGCTGGATCGTTTGCTAAATAAGTAACATGCAAAAACACAAGCGCTGGAAATGGATCGCCGGGGGTCTCGTTGCCCTGGCCATTGCAACATACGGGTACGTAAACATGGCGACGGGCTGGGAAACGATTTCGACAAGCTTCATGCGGAACGACACGCCGTATGGCGGCGGCAACTTCCGCATCAAGGGAAACGACGTGATGAGCGTCAAGCTCGCCAATCCCGAGGTGACGTTCAAACCCACGGCCGAATCGAAGGAACCGCAGCGGCCCGAGCCGACCGAAGCATGGATGAACGACACCGGCGAGTTGCTGAACCGCATGACGATCAGCTTCTTCCGCGGAACCATCGACGGCGGGATGAAACGCCAGTTCCAGCAGGTCGGCCAGAATGCCGCCTGGTGGTATTCGCCGGACTGGTCCGTTCAGGTCATCAGCACGTCATGGATGAACTACAAGGCCCCCGAGGCACACGGCGGCGATGCGCCGCAAACCACGAAGCTGTGGAAGTCGCTCAATGGCGGCCAAACGTGGTCGCAGCTGCAATGGCCTGAAAACCAGAACATCGGCCGACTGCTCTTCCTCGATCCGCAACGAGGTTACGCGATCGGCTGGGGGCCTCGCGTGTGGCGCACGGCGGACGGCGGAAACACGTGGCAGGCGATCGACGTGCCGGCCGATGCGCGCGTCGCCGGCAAGACGCGCAAGAATTTCAATGCAGTCAGCCTCGGCCCTGACGGTGTACTGCGCATCGCCTACTCCGTCGCTCCGACTGCCGAAACGCCGGCGCACAGCGTGATCGACCGGCTCGACTGGGAACAGCACGCATTCGTGACCGATACCGAGCTGCCGGGCCAGGTCGTCACTGCGCTCGATACCACGCCGGGACCGGCAGCACGCTATTCGCTGTACGCGCTGTCGCGTCTCGACAAGCCGCAGAGCGGCGAGGTTCGCGACAACGGCCGCCGGACGGGCGCCATTTCCACGTGGACGAACGACCATCCCGAGTCCGTGCATCAACTGCGCACGTTCGACGAAACGCTCAGGCTCGACAGCCTGAGCGTCGGCCGTGACGGTCTCCTGCTCGTTTACGCCACCGACCCGAACTCGGGAAGCCGCGGCGGTGCACCGATCGACCTGACGTTCAGCAGCACCGACGCCGGCAAGTCATGGGATCAAACGACCGACAAGGTCGCACAAGGCGGCTACTTCGACGCACAGACCAACACGCTGTACTGGCTGCACGCATTCACGCTGAAGAAGCGGACCTTCTGATCGTACGCCGGACCCTCCGGCAGCCCGCCTTTGCTGCGGCCCGCGATCGTGACCGACGATCCGGGTCGCGGCGAGATACCTTGCCGCACCGGCTGACAGGCGACCTCGGTCGAATCTTCCGTTCATCGCGCCGGGCTTCGGTTCCACTTCGGTGTCCGGCCGGGCGCGCTCAGTGATGAACGAAGAAAAGAACGACAAAAGGCTTCGATGAACAACCTGCTGAATCGCGCGACACTCGCGCTCTCCGTTGTCTGTGCAACGTCGACCACCGCCTTCGCCGCCAGCCCTTGCCCCACCGCCGACACCGCCGCACACGCAGCCGTCGACGCGCAGCACCGCGTGCAACAAGTCCGCAACCCGCAAGGCGACGGCGGCGGCACCGTCGACGTCTCGCCGCCTTTGCGCGACGCGCTTCGCGCATACAAGCAGGCGCTCGTCGGCGCGATCGACGCGCGCCTCGCATGCAGCGACGAACACGTCGACCCGGCCGCGCTGAAACGCACGCTCGCCGCGGCACTTGGCGTCCCCGCGCAATCCACCCAGCCGAAAAACGGCGAATCGGCGTTCGGCCGCAACCCGGACGTCGACGTCAAACGCGACGGCACGTCCCGCCCGTTGCTCTTCGTGCGCGCCGGTTTCGACATCGCGTGCGGCGACGACAACCTGCTCACGGCCTACACGTGGGAAAACGGCGGCTGGCGGCGCGTGCTGCGCTGGCAGGCCGACGACTACAAGGACATCGGCGGCGCCTACGGCGGCGGCTTCTGGTTCGGCGCGTTGCCCGGCGGCCAGGTGGCGGTCGTCCACGGCACGCCGTGGTGCTCGTCGCGCTGGAGCCGGTTCGGCGCGGACGTGGTCGCGCCGGCCAACGGTTCGGCCGCGCAACGCACGCTGTTCCATACTGCGCACGGTTACGTGATCGACGACGATGCGATCCGCTTCAAGGTGCGCCCCGACGGCTTCGAGCTGCGCACGACGGTCGGCTCGCTCGACAGCGACGTGATGACGCGGCCGGGCATCTTCCGCTACCGCGTCGACGGCGGCACCGTGCAACGCGTGCAGCCGGTGGCGCTCAACGGCCGCGATTTCGTCGACGAATGGCTGAAGGTGGACGACGCGCTCGTGCGCGAATGGAGCGAACCCGCGGCGGCTGCGTCAGCGCTGAAAGCCCGGCAGGCGTTCAACGCGGAAATCAAGGCGCCCGATACCGGGTTCGCGTATGGACCGGTACGTGGCTGTTCGGACAGCAAGGATCGCTTCCAGGTCGAACTGGATCTGACGGGCAAGGACGGCAACACCGTGGCGCGGCGCTACGCGCTGATCCGCCAGGAACGCAACGGCTTCACGCTGCTCGGGCTGCGCAAGGCGGCCGAGCCGGCGTGCCACGGTGCGAACCTGATGCCGCAGCACTGAACCTCGACGGTGCAAGACGGCGCCCCGGCATGGCGGCGCCGGACCGGAAACGACGTCAAGCAGCCGGCGCGACGCGGCATGACCCGCCGCATCGGCCGCCCGTCATTCGGCGCGTCGCGGCTCGAACACGAACGGTTGCGTGAGCAGGAACGGATTCGCGGTGGCGCCGGTCTGCGTGCAGGTCGCATGCGTCATCGCGTCGACGGCCGCGCGGTCTGCCGCCGCATTGCGGCTGCTCGTCGTCACGGTCACGTTCTGCGCTTCGCCCGAGGTCGTCATCAGCGCGCGCACGAGCACGGTGACCGGACGCGTGAGCGGCTTCGCGCTATCGGGATAGACGGCGCGCGGAATGTGGCAAGTCAGCTTGCTTTCCTGCGACGACGACAGCATCGCGCAGCCGGAAAACAGCACGGCGACGGCAGGCAGGATCAGGGTGGTCGAGCGAAGGGCCATGGTCGAATATCGTTCTTCAGTACCGTGTCGCGCATTGTGCACGCGCCGCCTCGCGCGTGGCGGCGATTTGACAATGGTTGACGCGAATCGCGCCGGATTCGACAGGCATCCATTCCCCGCGGGAAGCAATCGCCGCACCGTCCCGGCCGGCCACCGCTCCCCCGCCTCACCGCAATCCGGCCAGCGCCGGGATTCCCCGCCCGGCGCCGCGCGGCGTCACTCCGAATCGTCGTCCGATTCGTCGTCGTCCGCGTCGGCCGGCACTTCCCCGTATTTCGCGACCACGGCCGCCTTGAACCCCTTCAGCGCCGGTTGCTGGTCGCACAGCTTGTACAGCGACGCCAACTGCTGCGGCCAGTCCTTCAATTCCTTCGCGAACACATGCAGGCGCGCGACCGTATCGAGCGCGTCGGCTTCGCGACCGGCCAGCGCCTGCAGCGCGGCATAGCGGCGCAGCACCGTCTCGCCGGGCAGCAGCGCGATCGCGCGCTCGTGCGCGACGAGCTTGAGCGGCAGGTTGTCCGGCGAAATCGTCAGCAGCGTGGCCGCCCCGTAATCGCCCCACGCGCCGAACAGCCGCGACGGCGCATCGCGGTACTGCGCGGCCGGATCGTTGCCGTAATACAGCACTTCCGCGCGCTGGTAGTCGCGCAGCACGGGCACCGCCGCCAGCACGCCGCCGACCGACAGCAGCGCGAACAGCCCGAACGCCGCGCGGCCCGGCAGGATGCGCAGCGGCTTCACGTCGAGCAGTCCGATCACGAACATCGCCGGCAGCAGGAAGAACATGTACTGCTGCGGATATTCGACGAGCGCATGCATCAGCAGGATGCCGATCAGTGCGAGGCCGAACACGCGCGTGCTCGACTGCGGCGCGCGCACCGCGCGCACGAACCACGTCACGAGCGCGACGACGAGCACGCCGAGGCCGGCAAGACCGGACTTCGCGAGCAGGTCGATGAAGATGTCGTGCGAGTTGTTCGCGATCTCGACACCGCCGAGCGTGCGCACGAGCGCGAACTGGTGCGACGGGAATTCGCCCCAGCCGACGCCGAGCACCGGATGCTCGCGGAACATCGCGAGCCCGTACTTCCACAGCGCGAGCCGCGGCGCGATCTGCCCCGCGTCGCGCATCCGTTCGGCCGCCGACTCGGCAAGCCCCAGGTGGAAGTGCACGTTGGCCCAGCGCACCGCGACGTTCACCGCGACGAAGGCCACCGCGAGCACGACCGGCATCAGCCATGCGCGGCGGTTGCCCGGCGCGCGGCGCGACTCGAGCCAGGCCATCCAGAACCCCGCGACGACCATCACCGCCACCTGCAGCCACGGGCCGCGCGACACCGTCAGCGCGAGACCGGCCGACAGCACGATCGACAGCGCGAGCCATGCCCATGCCGCGAGCCGGCGCGTCTGCACCAGATACAGCGCGCCCGCGAGCGCGAACGCGATGTAGGTCGCCAGGTGGTTCGCCTGCGCCATGTTGCCGTACGGGCGGCGATCGACCGCGATGTTGTACATCACGACGAACGGCGACACCGCGGATTCGAGATGGAACAACTGCACGACCTGGCTCGCGACCGCGAGCATCCCGCCGAGCAGCAGCGCGCCGGCCATCATTTGCGCGGTGGCTTCGGCGAGCCCCTCGCGCGCAAGCGTGTAGCCGGCCTGCATCGCGACCAGCGCGGCGGCCAGATAGCCGACCGCCAGCCAGTTCATCGACGGCACCTTCAGCGGCATCAGCGCGACCTGCGCGATCAGCACCGCCGCGAACCCAAGCGGCGCGACGAACGCGGCCGGCGCGGCGAACGGCTCGGCCGGGCGACCCACGCGTGCCAGCAGGACGACCGAGAGCCCCACCAGCAGATACAGCACCAGCGCGGCAAACTCGGAATAAAAGGTCGGGATCGGATACGTGTGATTCGTGATCGAGTACGGCACGATCAGGGCGACAGCCAGCGCAACGAGCGGCAACGAACGGGAAAAAGTAGAAGGCATGAGCGAACCGGATGTCAGCAACCGGCGCACTATACAAAACTTTCCCCCCTCTGTGCGGGCCCGTCGCGCCGTCATCCGTTACGACAGGCCCGACGCGGCCGGCCGGCACGGCAAGCGCAGCGCCGTGCCCGCGGCCGCGCATCGGCCGGGACACCACCGGCACTATGCGCGGCATTCCGCGGGCGCATATTTCGCGGGCAGCGTCGCCGCGTCCGTCGGCAACGGGCCCGCTCCCGGCGCCGGAAGCGACGACGCAGCCTTGCCGGCGGCGAAGCACTCCCATGCGATCGCGCCTGACTGCATCGCGCCCTTTTTCAGCGGCACCCGCGCGGTCGGCGTGTCGGCCTTGTCCGGCGCGGACGGCACCAGGACGAGCGTATTCGCGTCGGCCGCCGCGACGCGGGCGGTGAACGCCACCGTGATCTGGCCCGTGTCGGCGTCGATGCGAACGGATTCAACGTTGCGGGTGGCGGCCGGCGAGCTGTAGCCGCCATCGAGGCCCGCGCCGCTCGCGGCGTTGTCGGCGACCGCGAGCCGCGCGGACGACGCGAGCGCGAGCCCCTCGCCGACCCGCGACCGCGCGAGGTAATCCTGGTACGCGGGGATCGCATAGGCCGCGATCACGCCGACGATCGCGAGCACGATCATCAGTTCGATCAGCGTGAAGCCGGCGGGCCGCCAGCGCGGCACCGGCCGGCGCGCGCGCCGCAGATCGGCGGCGATGCGACGGAACAGGGAAACGGAAAAGGCTTCGAACATGACTGGCTCCGGAAACGAAAAACGCCTGCCGAACCAGGCAGGCGTTTCGATCGTAGCCAGCAGGCCGCGAACCCGGCAGTCAGCCGGATGGCCAGCGTCAATGCGCGTCCGGGACGCCGCGGCGGTGCCGGAGCGCGTATCCGGCGGCGACGACGAACAAGGCGCCGGCGATGCTCGCGCCGTAAACCGCGGCCGGCGTATCGAGCACCGGCCAGCGATCGCCGACCGGATCGTGCACCATCAGCCCGCCGGCAATCCAGCCGAGCAGCCCGGCGCCCAGCGCGACGACAATCGGAAAGCGATCGAGCATCTTCAGCACCAGCGTGCTGCCCCACACGATGATCGGCACGCTGACGACGAGCCCGAAGATCACGAGCGCCAGCCGGTGCGACGGATCGGCCTGCTCGGCGGCGCCGGCGATCGCGATCACGTTGTCGAGGCTCATCACCGCGTCGGCGATCACGATCGTCTTCACGGCGTCCCACAGCCGGTCGGCCGGCTTCACGTTGTCGTGCGCGTCGGCGTCCGGCGCCATCAGCTTGACGCCGATCCACAGCAGCAGCAGGCCGCCGCCGAATTTCAGGAACGGCACGTCGAGCAGCACGACTGCGAACGCGATCAGCGCGACGCGCAGCAGGATCGCGCCGGCCGTGCCCCACACGACGCCGCGCAGCCGCTGGTTGGCCGGCAGGTTGCGGCACGCGAGCGCGATCACGACCGCGTTGTCGCCGCCGAGCAGGATGTCGATGATGACGATCTGGAACACGGCGCCCCAGTGCAGCGATGTCAGGAATTCAAGCATGAGTGGATATAGGTGCGGGGCAACGACTGTCCGACAGACGACCCGGTTCATCGCCGGAACATGCAGCATGCATGCCCGGGCCTTACAAATTCATTGCGCGAGCATAACAAAAACGCCGGCAAAGCCGGCGTTTTTTGCAGGACGAACCACGCGGAAATTACAGCGCCTTCTTCAGCAGGCGGCCCATTTCCGACGGGTTGCGCGTGACGGTGATGCCGCACGCTTCCATGATTTCCAGCTTCGCTTCGGCCGTATCCGCACCGCCCGAGATCAGCGCGCCGGCGTGGCCCATGCGCTTGCCCGGAGGCGCCGTGACGCCCGCGATGAAGCCGACGACCGGCTTCTTCATGTTGTCCTTGATCCACTGAGCGGCGTTGGCTTCGTCCGGACCGCCGATTTCGCCGATCATCACGACCGCATCCGTATCCGGATCGTCGTTGAACATCTTCATCACGTCGATGTGCTTCAGACCGTTGATCGGGTCGCCGCCGATGCCGACTGCCGACGACTGGCCGAGGCCCAGTGCCGTCAGCTGAGCAACGGCTTCATACGTCAGCGTGCCCGAACGCGACACGACGCCGATGCGGCCCTTGCGGTGGATGTGACCCGGCATGATGCCGATCTTCAGTTCGTCCGGCGTGATCGTGCCCGGGCAGTTCGGCCCGAGCAGCAGCGTCTTGCGGCCTTCGCGACGCATGCGGTCCTTCACTTCGATCATGTCGCGCACGGGGATGCCTTCCGTGATGCAGATCGCGAGATCGAGGTCGGCTTCGACCGCTTCCCAGATCGCAGCGGCTGCGCCTGCCGGCGGAACGTAGATGACCGACACGGTCGCGCCGGTTTCTTCCTTCGCTTCCTTGACGCTCGCGTAGATCGGAATGCCTTCGAAATCTTCGCCGGCCTTCTTCGGGTTCACGCCCGCGACGAATGCTTCGCGGCCGTTTGCGTATTCACGACAGGCGCGCGTGTGGAACTGACCGGTCTTGCCGGTAATGCCCTGCGTGATGACCTTCGTGTCCTTGTTGATCAGAATCGACATGTATTTTGACCTCTGTTCGATTGGCGTCGCGTGCAAACCGCGCCGCCATGCGTATTCATTGAGCGCGCCAAGAAAACGCCGGGCCGCCCCAAGTTTTCTTGACCCCCCCGGGGGGCCTGGCGCGTAGCGCCAGGTCTGGGGGCGCTTCTTTACTTGCCTTCGGCAGCCGCGACGACCTTCTGCGCAGCCTCTTCCATGCTGTCCGCCGAGATGATCGGCAGGCCCGAATCGGCCAGCATCTTCTTGCCGAGGTCCTCGTTCGTGCCCTTCATGCGCACGACGAGCGGCACGTTCAGGTTCACGGCCTTCGAACCGGCGATCACGCCTTCCGCGATCACGTCGCAGCGCATGATGCCGCCGAAGATGTTCACGAGGATCGCCTTCAGGTCCGGGTTCTTCAGCATCAGCTTGAACGCTTCCGTGACCTTCTCGGTCGTGGCGCCACCGCCGACGTCCAGGAAGTTCGCCGGCTCGCCGCCGAACAGCTTGATCGTGTCCATCGTCGCCATCGCGAGGCCTGCGCCGTTCACGAGACAGCCGATGTTGCCGTCGAGCGAGATGTACGCGAGGTCGAACTTCGACGCTTCGATTTCAGCCGGATCTTCTTCGTCCAGGTCGCGGTACGCGACGATTTCCGGGTGGCGGAACAGCGCGTTCGAGTCGAAGTTGAACTTCGCGTCGAGTGCGATGACCTTGCCGTCGCCGGAGACGTTCAGCGGGTTGATTTCAGCCAGCGACGCGTCGGTTTCCCAGAATGCCTTGTACAGGCCTTGCAGGATGGCGCGCGCTTGCGGAATCGAAGCAGCCGGCACGCCGATCTTCGCGGCCAGGTCGTCGGCCTGGGCGTCGAGCAGGCCGGTCGACGGCTCGACGATGACCTTGTGGATCAGTTCCGGGTGCTTTTCGGCAACTTCCTCGATGTCCATGCCGCCTTCGCTCGAACCCATCAGAACGATCTTTTGCGACACGCGATCAACGACGAGGCTGACATACAGTTCCTGCTTGATGTCGGCGCCTTCCTCGATCATCAGACGGTTGACCTTCTGGCCTTCCGGACCGGTCTGGTGCGTGACGAGCTGCATGCCGAGGATCTGGTTCGCGTATTCGCGAACCTGCTCGATCGACTTCGCCACCTTCACGCCGCCGCCCTTGCCACGACCACCCGCGTGAATCTGAGCCTTCACGACCCACACCGGGCCGCCGAGCTCTTCCGCAACCTTGACGGCCTCGTCAACCGAGAACGCCGGCTTGCCGCGCGGTACCGCGACGCCGAATTTCCGCAGGATTTCCTTACCCTGGTACTCGTGAATCTTCATGCGTGATTCCCTTCAGTCTGAGAGTTGGATGAAATGTCGCTTAAGACGCTTCTTCGAATGATTTCCGTTCATTCCTTCGTGCTGCCTTCACCGGGCAAGTCCGGCCGGCTCGGGCCATACCAGCGCGGGTAGTACTGCCGCACGACCTCGCCGTCGAACCGCAATGCCTGGCAGCGGCCAAGCTGGAAAGGCGGTTCGACGCGCTCGCCGTCATGGTCCGGCCCTTCGCCCCCCTCCTCGCGCACGTTCCATACATCACCGGCGAACGCCTGGATCGCTGCCGTCGGCAGCACGGCGCACAGTTCGGTGAGATGGGAGCAGCCTGCGACGCCGGCGAGCAGCCGGTTCGCGTTGCGGCGGAAATTGCGGAAGAGATTGAGCCCGATGAGGGCCCGATAGGCAGGCGGGGCGGATTGACAGTGACCGGGATAAGGAACCCATTCCGAAGACGCTTCGGCGTCGACGACATTGAGGTCACGATCGATGGTCACGCGCAGCCAGAGTTCGTGGATCGGCAGGCCCTGGGGCCGGATGCCCGACGCAAGCGCGACATCGCGCGGCTTGTGGTCGGTCAGGCAGGCTTCGATGTCCCACAAGCCGTCGCCGCGCTCGTAGGCTTCCGCTCGGATTGCGCGTCGATGTCGCAACTGACGGGGCACGGGCTCGGATAGCGGCATGCTGGAAGTTGAGGCCGAAGAGGAAAACCCGTGGATTTTAGCATATCGGGTATTCGAGGCATTCGGCCGCGACGGCGGGTATTCCCGCCTGTCCGGAAGCGGTTGCATTGCAGCAAAATCGCGCGCAGCGCGCGCGACCGAACCGGTCAGTCGTCGATCGGGAAATCGTCGCCGACCTTCAGCAACTTCACGATGGTCGCGCTCGAGAAGCCGCGCGCGGCAAGGAAGCGCGCCTGCTTCGCACGCTCGGCCGGCGTTTGCGGCAGCGCACCGAATTTCTTGCGCCAGACCGCCTGCGCACGTGTCCACTCGGTCTCGCGCAATTGTGCATTCACCTCCTCGACGAGACTGTCGCCGACCGCATGGCGCTTCAGTTCGCTGACGACGCGCGCGACGCCGACGCGCGACGCGCGGCGATGCACGAGGCTTTCGGCAAAGCGTGCGTCGGACAGCCAACCCTCCTGCTCCAGCGCATCCAGCACCGGTTCGATGGATTCGTCCTCGCCGACGTACGGCGCGAGCTTGCGCGCGAGTTCGGCGCGGCTGTATTCGCGCCGGGACAGGTAGCCGAGCGCGCGGCCCTTCAGCGAACGCGGCGGTTTCGACGATTTGCGCTCGGTGGCCTCCGACCCGCCGCCGGAAGCTGCGCTGGCGGAACTGCCGGACGCGCGGCGCGTGCGACGCGGATGCTGGCTGCTGCGCGTGTAGACGTCTTCCCTGGCCGGTGCCGCGGCGTCGGCTGCGCGCTCGCCCGGGAAGCTGACACCGGACACGCGACGACGCGGCCGGTCGTGCGCGTCGAACGATTCGTCGTCGTCGAACGGATCGTCCGGCGCGGTGATCTCAAACGAAACGAGGGCATCGTCGGATGCCCTCGTCGCGGTGCGGTTCGCGGCATCGCTGCCTGCAGACCGCCGGCTGGCGCCGGAGGGTGCGGCTCGCCGGCCCGAGCGACCCGCCGTTTCGGGCGCGTCGCTCGCTTCCGGTTCGCCAGCCTGACCTCGGCGCCCGACCATCACTCTTCTTCGTCCATCGCCTCGGCTTCGTCCTGGCCTGCACCATCGGGCATGGTGACCACGCCAAGCGATTCGCGAATGCGGTTCTCGATCTCGCGTGCGATTTCCGGATTCTCGCGCAGGAATTCACGCGCGTTGTCCTTGCCCTGGCCGATCTTCTCGCCGTTGTAGCTGTACCAGGCGCCGGCCTTGTCGACGATCTTCGCCTGCACGCCGAGATCGATGATCTCGCCCTGACGCGAAATGCCTTCGCCATACAGGATGTCGAAGATCGCTTCGCGGAACGGCGGCGACACCTTGTTCTTGACGACCTTCACGCGGGTTTCGTTGCCGATCACCTCGTCGTTCTTCTTGATCGAGCCGATCCGGCGGATATCCAGACGCACCGACGAGTAGAACTTGAGCGCGTTGCCGCCCGTCGTGGTTTCCGGGTTGCCGAACATCACGCCGATCTTCATCCGGATCTGGTTGATGAAGATCACGAGGCAGTTCGTGCGCTTGATCGTGCCGGTCAGCTTGCGCAGCGCCTGCGACATCAGGCGAGCCTGCAGGCCCGGCAGCGAATCGCCCATCTCGCCTTCGATTTCGGCCTTCGGCACGAGCGCCGCGACCGAGTCGATGACGATCATGTCGATCGAGCCCGAGCGCACCAGCGC
This sequence comes from Burkholderia sp. Bp9142, assembly GCF_003853415.1. GTDB lineage: Bacteria > Pseudomonadota > Gammaproteobacteria > Burkholderiales > Burkholderiaceae > Burkholderia. Next base: position 131,092 of record NZ_QTPP01000006.1, read on the forward strand.
GTCGGTGATTTCGAGCGCCTGCTCGCCGGTGTCCGGCTGCGAGATCAGCAGCTCCGGCACGTTCACGCCGAGCTTCGCTGCGTATTGAACGTCGAGCGCGTGCTCGGCGTCGATGAACGCTGCGGTGCCGCCCAGCTTCTGCAGTTCGGCGATGACCTGCAGCGTGAGCGTGGTCTTGCCGGACGATTCCGGACCGTAGATCTCGACCACCCGGCCGCGCGGCAGGCCGCCAACGCCGAGCGCGATATCGAGACCGAGCGAGCCCGTGGACACGACCTGGATGTTCTCGGTCGCTTCGCCGTCGCCCATCCGCATGATCGATCCCTTGCCGAACTGCTTCTCGATCTGCGCGAGTGCGGCCGCCAGCGCCTTGCTCTTCTCGGCGGTCATCCCGGAGCCCTTCTTGCTATCTTCCATGAATCGTCCTTTGCTATGATGAGCAGCGTCTGTCAGAGGCGCGCCCGCTTTCAAGCGCCGCCCACGAATGCAGACACTGTATAAAAAAACAGTGTTTTATGCAAGCCCGCAATGCAGGCTGCGTTGTACACGGATAACTTCGGAGACAGCCGCGCCGGCGCGAACGCCCCGCCGGCCACCGGTCAGCACCATGCGAATTCTCATCGCCGAAGACGACAGCATACTCGCGGACGGCCTCACCCGGTCACTCCGCCAATCGGGCTATGCGGTCGACCACGTGAAGAGCGGGGTCGAGGCCGACACCGCGCTGTCGATGCAGACCTTCGACCTGCTGATCCTCGATCTCGGGCTGCCCAAGATGCCCGGGCTCGACGTGCTGAAGCGCCTGCGCGCGCGCAATTCCAATCTCCCCGTGCTGATCCTGACCGCCGCCGACAGCGTCGACGAACGTGTGAAGGGGCTCGACCTCGGCGCGGACGACTACATGGCCAAGCCGTTCGCGCTCAACGAGCTCGAGGCGCGCGTGCGCGCGCTGACCCGGCGCGGCGCGGGCGGTGGCCCGACCGTCGTGCGCCACGGCTCGCTCGCGTTCGACCAGGTCGGCCGCATCGCGTATGCGAACGAGCGCGTGCTCGATTTGTCCGCGCGCGAGCTCGGGCTGCTCGAAGTGCTGCTGCAGCGCATCGGCCGGCTCGTGTCGAAGGAGCAGCTCGTCGACCATCTGTGCGAATGGGGCGAGGAAGTCAGCAACAACGCGATCGAAGTGTACGTGCACCGGCTGCGCAAGAAGATCGAGCCCAGCGGCGTGCGGATTTCCACCGTGCGCGGCCTCGGCTACTGCCTCGAGAAAGTCGCGCCCGCGGCGCCGGCCGACACGGCCGCGCCCCAGCCCGCGGCGGCCGGCACGCCGCTGCGCTGAAACCGGCCGTCGCCGCAATGGCCACGCCGGCCCATTCCCGCCATCCGACCGGCGAGCAGCCGTCCGCCGCCGACGCCGCGCGCGACGCGCGCTACGAGAACCCGTTCGCGCCGCCCGACGAGACCGACACGCCCGAGGCCGCGCGCCCGCGCTCGCTGTTCGGCGAAATCCTCGACTGGATGCTCGCGCCGCTCCTGCTGCTGTGGCCGATGAGCATCGCCGTCACCTATCTCGTCGCGAAGACGATCGCGAACGGCCCGTTCGACCGCGCGCTCGAGACCAACGCATACGTGCTCGCACGGCAGATCCATCCGGTCAACGGCGTCGCCGAGCTGACGCTGCCGCAGCAGACGCGCGACTTCCTGCGCGCGGACAACATCGACAGCGTTTACTTCCAGGTGCTCGGCACGCGCGGCGAACTGGTCGCGGGCGAGGCCGACATGCCGCTGCCGCGCGACGAGGACCGCCCGCCGCCGGGCGTCGTCGTGTTCCGCGACGACCTGCTGCGCGGCAACGACGTGCGCGTCGCGTATACGACCGTCGCGCTGCCGGCGTCGAGCAGCACGCAGCCCGTGCTCGTGCAGGTCGGCGAGACGCTCGACAAGCGCAACGCGCTCGCGAACGACATCATCAAGGGCGTGATCCTGCCGCAGTTCGTGATCCTGCCGCTCGCGATCCTGCTCGTCTGGTTCGGGCTGTCGCGCGGGCTCGCGCCGCTCAACGCGCTGCAGGCGCACATCCGCGCCAGGCGGCCCGACGACCTGTCGCCCGTCGAGGCGCAGCGCGCGCCGCCCGAAATCGAGCCGCTCGTCACGTCGTTCAACGACCTGCTCGCGCGTCTCGAACAGAACATGGCACTGCAGAAGCGCTTCATTGCCGACGCCGCGCACCAGATGAAGACGCCGCTCGCGGGGCTGCGCACGCAGGCCGAGTTCGCGTTGCGCCACCCCGTGCCGCCCGACGTGCAGCGCTCGCTCGAGCAGATCGCGACGAGCTCCGAGCAGGCCGCGCGGCTCGTCACGCAACTGCTCGCGCTCGCGCGCGCCGAGAACCGCGCGAGCGGGCTGACGTTCGAGCCGGTCGAGATCGCCGCGCTGGCGCGCCGCACGGTGCGCGACTGGGTGCAGGCGGCGCTCGCGAAGCGCATGGACCTCGGCTACGAAGGCCCGGAGGACGACGCGCCGCTCGACGTCGACGGCAATCCGGTGATGCTGCGCGAGATGCTCGGCAACCTGGTCGACAACGCGATCCGCTACACGCCCGAGGGCGGCCGCATCACCGTGCGCGTGCGGGCCGACCACGCGGCGCGGCGCGTGCATCTCGAAGTCGAGGACACCGGGCCCGGCATCCCGGCCGCCGAACGCGACCGCGTGGTCGAGCGCTTCTACCGGATCCTCGGCCGCGAAGGCGACGGCAGCGGCCTCGGGCTCGCGATCGTGCGCGAGATCGCCGCGCAGCACGGCGGCACGCTGACGCTCGACGATCATGTCTATCAGCAGGCGCCGCGCCTCGCCGGCACACTCGTGCGCATCAGCCTGCCGCTGTCCGAAGCCGCCCCGGATCAATCCTGACGCGCGCGGCCGGGCGCCGGACGCCGATCCTGCACAGCAGGTCGCGATCGCATCGAAACCGGTGTTTTATCGCCCGTTTGCGACACGATCGGGGCGCGAAGCGACCGATTCGGCACGGGTTAACGCGCAGTCGTTTTGTCCGCGCGAGTCAGTGCGCCGTAAGTTTCCCTGCCAATAATCGTCGACAGGCCCGCCCACCCAAGGCGGCCGCATATCTATATCAAGGGACTTGGAGACGATTCATGGCAACGTTAGGCGGGCAAATTTCGCACGCGCCGATGACGGGCGAAGAGAAGAAGGTGATCTTCGCGTCGTCGCTGGGCACCGTGTTCGAGTGGTACGACTTTTACCTGGCCGGCTCGCTCGCGGCCTACATCAGCAAGAGCTTCTTCTCCGGGGTCAATCCGACCGCCGCGTTCATCTTCACGCTGCTCGGGTTCGCGGCCGGCTTCGCCGTGCGGCCGTTCGGCGCGATCGTGTTCGGCCGGCTCGGCGACCTCGTCGGCCGCAAGCACACGTTCCTCGTGACGATCGTGATCATGGGTATCTCGACCTTCGTGGTCGGCTTCCTGCCAGGCTACGCGTCGATCGGCATCGCGGCTCCGGTGATCTTCATCGCGATGCGGCTGTTGCAGGGCCTCGCGCTCGGCGGCGAGTACGGCGGCGCGGCGACCTACGTCGCCGAGCATGCGCCGGCGAACCGTCGCGGCTTCTACACCGCGTGGATCCAGACGACCGCGACGCTCGGGCTGTTCCTGTCGCTGCTCGTGATCCTCGGCGTGCGCACCTTCATCGGCGAGGAAGCGTTCGGCAACTGGGGCTGGCGCGTGCCGTTCGTCGCGTCGATCGCACTGCTCGCGGTGTCGGTGTGGATCCGGCTGCAGCTGAACGAATCGCCGGTGTTCCTGCGCATCAAGGCGGAAGGCAAGACGTCGAAGGCACCGCTGACCGAAGCGTTCGGCCAGTGGAAGAACCTGAAGATCGTGATCCTCGCGCTCATCGGCCTGACGGCCGGCCAGGCCGTCGTGTGGTACACGGGCCAGTTCTACGCGCTGTTCTTCCTCACGCAGACGCTGAAGGTCGACGGCGCAAGCGCGAACATCCTGATCGCGATCGCGCTGCTGATCGGCACGCCGTTCTTCCTGTTCTTCGGGTCGCTGTCGGACAAGATCGGCCGCAAGCCGATCATCCTCGCGGGCTGCCTGATCGCGGCGCTGACCTACTTCCCGCTGTTCAAGGCGCTCACGCACTACGCAAACCCGCAGCTCGAACTCGCGACGCAGAAGGCACCGATCACGGTCGTCTCCGATCCGGCCACCTGCTCGTTCCAGTTCAACCCGGTGGGCACGTCGAAGTTCACGAACTCGTGCGACATCGCGAAAAGCGCGCTCTCGAAGGCCGGCCTGAACTACGAGAACGTTGCGGCACCGGCTGGCGCGACCGCCGAGATCAAGGTGGGTGACGCGGTGATCCCGGCCTATGACGGCAAGGCCGCCGACGCGAAGGCGCAGGGTGCGGCGTTCGACAAGACGCTCGCGTCGACACTGAAGGCGGCAGGCTACCCGGCGAAGGCCGACCCGGCGCAGCTCAACTGGCCGATGACGATCGTGATCCTGACGATCCTCGTGATCTACGTGACGATGGTCTACGGCCCGATCGCGGCGATGCTGGTCGAGATGTTCCCGACGCGGATCCGCTACACGTCGATGTCGTTGCCCTATCACATCGGCAACGGCTGGTTCGGCGGCTTCCTGCCGGCAACCGCGTTCGCGATCGTCGCGGCGAAGGGCAACATCTATTCGGGGCTCTGGTATCCGATCGTGATCGCGCTGGCCACGTTCGTGATCGGCCTGCTGTTCGTCAAGGAGACGAAGGACTCGGACATCTACGCGCAGGATTGAGGTCGGGTAGCCGGCGGGCATCGGTCGTCGGGCGTGTTCCTTGCGGTGCCCGCCCCGCCCGCAACCCGGGCTGCACGGGCCGCCGGCAACTTTTTTCAGGGAAGACGAAAAAAGGTGTTGACAGCCCGGCGGTAGGTCTACATAATTCAAGTCTTCGGCGAATTAGCTCAGTCGGTTAGAGCGACGGAATCATAATCCGCAGGTCCGGGGTTCGAATCCCTGATTCGCCACCAGTTGTAAAGGAAGCCGCTGTTCCGCAAGGATCAGCGGCTTTTTTCATTGCCGCCTCATTCAGCGACCGTGTCGCGCGCCGCCCTCCCTCAGGCCACGCGCTGCGCTGCTGCTACGCCACCACCACCCCGCGCTGCGCCTCGCTCGTCTGCGCGCGCACCTTCCCGCGCCAGTTCTCCCCGCCCTCCAGCGCCGGCGTCGACTCGAACAACTCCGCGAGCCAGTCCGCGAACACGCGCACCTTCTGCGACAGGTGCCGGTTGTGCGGATACACGATCGAGATCGGCTTGGGCTTCGGATTGCAGTCGGGCAGCACCTCGACCAGCGAGCCGTCGCGCAGGTTCGGCAGCACCATGAACAGCGTCGGCTGGATCATCCCGAACCCTTCGAGCCCGCACGTCACGTACGCATCCGAATCGTTGACGGTGACGCTGCCGTTCATCCGCACCTCGACCGGCTTGCCCTCGATCATGAACACCCATGGAATCGCACGCGCGCCATGGCTCGCGCGAAAATTGACCGCGTGATGGTCCGCCAGGTCGGCAATCTCCTGCGGCTCGCCATGACGCGCCAGATAATCCGGCGACGCGCAGGTCACGCGCTTGAGCATCCCGATCCGTCGCGCGACCATCGAAGAATCCTCGAGCGGCCCCACCCGGATCATGCAGTCGATGCCCTCCTCGACCGGATCCACGTAGCGGTCCGACAAGCCGAGGTCGAGCGTGATGTCCGGATACTGCTGCCGGAAGATCGACAGCGCCGGCAACACGACGCGCCGCCCGAGCGAGCTCGGCATGTGGACGCGCAGCACACCGCTCGGCTTGCGGTTGCCGGTCTGGAAACTCGAGTCGACCTCCGCGATCTCCGAGATGATCTTCATGCAGTGTTCGTAGTACGCGGCGCCCTCCGGCGTCAGCGACAGCCGGCGCGTCGTCCGGTGCATCAGGCGCACGCCGAGCAGCGCCTCGAGATTCTGGATGATGGTCGTCACCGACGCGCGCGGCATCGCGAGCGTGTCGGCCGCGCGCGTGAAGCTGTTCGCGTCGACCACGCGGGTGAAAACTTCCATTGCCTGGATGCGGTCCATGCTGCGCCCCCTTCGAATCGCCAACAGGACAGAATAGAGCGCGCAACGCGCGCGGCACAAGCCCCCGCCCATTGTTCTCCGTTCACGAACAGTTCAGGCGCTTCGGACTCGAAAGTGATCGAGTTTCGTTCAGTTCGGCACGACGATCGGCCTGTCTCCGGCCGCCGCGCGCCGGCTGCCCGCGGCACGCCCGCACGTTACCGCACGAACCGCTCGCGATAGCCCTGCGGCGACACGCCGAGCACGCGCACGAAACTGCGCCGCAGCGTCTCTTCCGAACCGAAGCCGCACCGCGTGGCGATCCGCTTGACGGGCCACGCGGTTTCGCCGAGCAAACGCTGCGCGGCCTCGACGCGGATCTGTTCGACCGCACGTGCGGGCGTGCGGCCGGTCCCTGCGCGATAGTGGCGCACGAAGCTGCGCTCGCTCATGCTGACGCGCTCGGCCAGCGCGGGCACCGACAGGTCGGCGCTCAGGTGCTCGGCGATCCATGCATGCAGTTCGCCGAAGCGGTCGTCGGTGCGCTGCATCGACAGCATCGCGCTGAACTGCGCCTGCCCGCCCGGCCGCTTCAGGAACACGACGAGTTCGCGCGCGGCGTCGAGCGCGACCGCCCGCCCGAGATCCTCCTCGACGAGCGCGAGCGCGAGATCGATGCCGGCCGTCACACCGGCCGACGTCCACAGCGCGCCTTCGCGGATGAAGATCGGATCGGGCTCGACGCGCACGTTCGGGTAGCGCGCCGCGAATTCATCGCAGCGCGCCCAGTGCGTGACCGCGCGCCGCCCGTCGAGCAGGCCGGCCTCGGCGAGCAGGAACGCCCCGGTGCAGACGGACGCGACACGTCGCGCGCGCTGCGCCTGCTGCCGGACCCAGCGCACCATCCGCGCATCCCGCGAAGCGGCGTGCACGCCCTTGCCGCCGGCCACGATCACCGTATCGGGCCGCCCGGCCGAGCGCAGCGAATCGGCCATCACGACGAGGCCGGACGACGTCTCGATCGGCCCGGCCTCGGCGGCGACGACGCGCGGCGCATACGGCGCGGGCTGACCGCGCTCCTGCGCGAGTTCGTTGACGGATGCGAACACCTGCAGCGGCCCGGTCACGTCGAGCAACTGCGCACGGGGAAACGCGAGGACCAGGATCGAGCGCGGAGCGGCGGACATGGCGTTTGGCAGAAAACGTGGGGGATATGGCAATTTCGCCAAACACTACGCGCCTAGAATCGATCTGTCCATCGTGCGCCGGTCGCGGCGCCCCCTTCCCTTCGGAGTGTTCGCATGACCCTGCATATCGGCCTTCTCGTGTTTCCGGGCGTCCAGCAACTCGATCTCACCGGCCCGCACGACGTGCTCGCATCGCTGCCCGGCGCGGCTGTCCACCTGGTCTGGAAATCGCGCGACAGCGTCGCGTCGAGCAGCGGCCTCGCGCTCGCGCCGACCTGCACGTTCGACGACTGCCCGCCGCTCGACGTGATCTGCGTGCCCGGCGGGATCGGGATCAACGACCTGCTGCTCGATGCCGAAACGATCGCGTTCGTGCAGCAGCGCGCGGCCGCCGCGCGCTACGTGACGTCGGTCTGCACGGGCGCGCTGCTGCTCGGCGTGGCCGGCCTGCTGCGCGGACGACGCGCGACGACGCACTGGGCGTTTCATGCACTGCTCGAACCGCTCGGTGCGGTGCCCGTGCGCGAGCGCGTGGTGCGCGACGGCAACCTGATCACCGGCGGCGGCGTGACGGCCGGCATCGACTTTGCGTTGACGATCGCCGCGGAACTGGCCGGCGACGAAGAAGCGCAGGCGATCCAGCTGCAGCTCGAATACGCGCCTGCGCCGCCGTTCGACGCCGGTTCGCCCGACACGGCGCCAGCATCGGTCGTGAAGCGCGTCACCGAACGCTCGGCGGCCGGCTTTGCGAAACGCAAGCAGACGATCGAACAGGCACTGCGCGCGGTGTCGCGCTGAATGCGAGGGCGGGGAAATTGACGGAAGGGCGACGCGCCGTGGCGCCGGAGAACACATCGATGAACATCATCCGCAGCGCGGCGTTCACCGCGGACCGCGCGTGGGGCGCGCTCGACATCGCGAACCTGAACGGCGTCACGGTCCGCCTGCACTGGACCGACCAGCCGTATCGATGGCATGTGAACGACGGCGAGGAAGTGTTTGCCGTGCTCGACGGCCGCGTCGAGATGCGCTATCGCGTGGCAGGCGTCGAGCACGCGACGGTGCTCGAAACGGGTGACGTGTTCCATGCGGCGGCCGGCATCGAGCACGTCGCGCATCCGCTCGGCGAAGCACGCATCCTCGTGATCGAAGCCGAAGGCAGCGTCTGACGGCCGGCGGCCGTGCGCCGACGTCGCGCGGATGGCAACCGCATCCGCGCGGCGGGTGTCATCCGGTGATCGTCCCCGTGGCCTGCGACGCGATCAGCTTCGGCTGCGGCGTGCACAGACACTGGCACAGGTCGTGTTCGAGCGCGACGACCTTGCCCATCACGGTCATCGTCCGCTCTCCGCCGTCGGACACGATCACGCCCGGCGACTTGCACGCGGCGCAGAACACGGACGCGCCGAGATAGGCGAGTTCGCGTCCGTCGAATGACGAATTGGCGATCCCTTCGAGCACCACCCCGCCGTGGTCGGTCGTGTCGCCCTTCAGAATGAATTTGCGGCTCATGTTGTCGGTTCTTCCCTCGGAAATGCCGTGCAACGCGGCAGCGCGCAGGCAGTCGGAATCCGCCCGTCGATCGCGGGCGCCCCGCGAGCATATCACCGCTCGCCGCGGCCGCTCCCGTCAGGACTGGTGCCGTATGCCCCGAGCGCCGCCCTTCAGACGAACAGCGCGATACACAGCGCGGCGCCGCACAGATACGTGCCGAGCGCGCCGACGAAGCGCACGGGATTCGGGTTGGCCATCGTCGGCCACGCCAGCAATCCGACCACGAGCAGGCAGCGGCACGCGGTCGCCGCGACGATCAGCGCCAGAACCGCGCGCGACGGATCATGCGCGCCGAAATAGAGAAACAGCACCGCGAGAAACGGCGCGTATTCGGCCGTGTTGCCGTGCGCGCGCACGACCTTGTGCAACCCGTTCGCCGGATCGGGGGCACACCCGGATCCGGTGGTGCACCGGAAGCGCGTGACGGACACGATGAGCCCGAGCCCGAACAGCAGCAGCCCGAGGATGGCCGTGCAAACGAGCGCGACGGGATGGATCGGCATGGGACTCTCGGCGAAAGCGGAAGTGCGCCGCACATCCGGCGATCCTACCCGCGGCCGGCGCGCACGGCTATCGCGAAAACCCGCAGCATCGCCGTACGACGGCCGCGGTTTCACGGGCACGTTCCGGCCCGAATTGTCGCCCTGCCGCACCGCACGAAACCGGTGCATCTTCCGCCCGCCCGGCCGCCCGGGCTTGCCCGCCGAACCCCTTGCCACGCGGACGTCCCGACATGAAACGCGCAAACGTTACGCTGCGGGCGGCCCGCAGGCACGCGCGTTGCGTCGGCGCATCTCGGTAGTCAATCGCTCTTGGCAGCCCGCCGCGGAGGACTACACTAATCCTTAATGAGGTGTGGCCGAAGCCCGCGCCTTCAGGGAGACGCCGCCATGAATCGGCCGCTGAATCGCATCCTGCCGCGCGTGACCGGTAGTGCATCGGTCTGGACGTGGATCAAGTGGTCCTTGCTGGCCGCGCTGGCGATCGCGATCGCGATCCTTGCGCGGCTCGTGATGACCGAGATCGAGACGTCGCGTCTGCAGGCGCACTACCTGTCCGAACTCACACGCGACGTCGGCTACACCGTCGAAGCGGGCGCGAGCGACCACGTCCGCTTCCCCGCCAGCGGTCCGTACGACCAGCGCCTCGGCTACGCGATGATTCCCGCGTTCCAGCAGCGCCTGCTCGCGCGCGGCTTCGTCGTCGGCAAGCAGGCGCGCGATTCCGACCGGATGCTCTCGCTCGCCGATCGCGGCCTGTTCCTGCCTTACGAAGAAAAGGACCAGGCCGGGCTGATGCTGTTCGATTCGACCGGCTCGCCGCTGTTCGCGACGGTGTTCCCGCAGCGCGTGTACGCCGACTTCGACGCGGTGCCGCGCGTGGTCACCGATTCGCTGCTGTTCATCGAGGATCGCTACCTGCTCGACGCGAACCAGCCGAACCGCAATCCGGCGATCGACTGGGGGCGCTTCAGCCGGGCGCTCGCCGACCAGGCGATGCACGTCGTCAACCATCAACAGGCACGCCCGGGCGGCAGCACGCTCGCGACGCAGATCGAGAAGTTCCGCCATTCGCCCGACGGCCGCACCGCGACGCCGCCGGAGAAGTTGCGGCAGATCGCGTCCGCGTCGATCCTCGCGTACATGAACGGCCCGCAGACGATGCTCGCGCGCCGCTCGATCGTCGTGCGCTACCTGAACTCGGTGCCGCTCGCCGCGCGGCCGCATGTGGGCGAGATCACCGGCATCGGCGACGGCCTCGCCGCGTGGTACGGCCGCGACTTCAACGACGTGAACCGCATCCTGTCGGCGCCGACGACCGGCGACAACGTCGACGAACAGGGCAAGACCTTCCGCGAGGTGCTGTCGCTGATCATCGCGCAGCGCGCGCCGTCGTACTTCCTGAATCGCGGCTATCCGGCGCTGCAGAAGCTGACCGACAGCTACCTGCGGCTCCTGTCGAACGGCGGCGTGATCTCGCCCGCACTGCGCGATGCGGCGCTCGCCGCGCAGATCGAGCGCAGCGCGCCGCCGGCCGCCGCGCACGTGCAGTCGTTCGTGTCGCGCAAGGCCGTGTCGTCGGCACGCGCGTCGCTGCTGTCGGCGCTCGGGATCAGTGACGTGTACCAGCTCGACCAGTTCGACCTGGAAGCCACCAGCACGCTCGACAACGGTGTGCAGCAGGCGGTCGCCGAACGGCTCGCGAAGGCATCGACCCGCGACGGCGCACAGGCCGCCGGTCTGTACGGCTTCGAGATGCTCGCGCCGAAGGACGACCCGTCGCACCTCACGTACAGCTTCACGCTGTACGAGCATCGCAACGGCGCGAACCTGCTGCGCGTGCAGACCGACAGCGTGAACCAGCCGTTCGACGTGAACCGCGGCGGCCGCATCAACCTCGGCTCGACCGCGAAGCTGCGCACGCTGATCACCTACCTCCAGATCGTCTCCGAGCTGCACGCGCGCTACGGCAACCTGTCGAACGCACAACTCGCGCAGGTGAAGCCCGACCCGATCGACGGGCTGTCGCACTGGGCGCTCGACTACCTGTCGCACACGCGCGACCGCTCGCTGCAGGCGATGCTCGACGCGTCGGTCGAACGCAAGTACTCGGCGAGCCCCGACGTGTTCTACACGGGCGGCGGCGCGCAGGTGTTCTCGAACTTCGAAAAGTCGGACAACGGCCGCATCCTGACGCTGCACACAGCGTTCGAGCACTCGGTCAACCTCGTGTTCGTGCGGCTGATGCGCGACATCGTCCACTACGAGATGCTGAAGGCGGCCGGCCCGTCGTCGTCGTGGCTCGACGATCCCGAGCAGCGCAAGCATTACCTCGCGCAGTTCGTCGACGGCGAAAGCAAGGTCTACGTGAAGCGCTACTACACGCGCTATGCGGGCAAGGCGCCCGGCGACGCGCTCGCGCTGATGCTGCAGGACGTGCGCAAGTCGCCGCCGAAGATCGCGACGGTGCTGCGCAGCGTCGCGCCGAACGAATCGCTCGCCTGGTTCGATGCGCAGATGCGCGCGCAGCTGAAGGGCACGCCGGCCGCGACGCTGTCGGACGACGATCTCGCCGCGCTCTACGCGAAGTACGCGATCGACCGCTTCAACCTCAATGATCGCGGCTATATCGCGAGCGTCCACCCGCTCGCGCTGTGGACGCTCAACTACCTTCGCGCGCATCCGAATGCGTCGCTCGACGAAGTCCAGCGCGCCAGCCGCGATGCGCGCTTCTACACGTACTCGTGGCTGTACAGGACGCGCTACCACGCGACCCAGGACCGCCGCATCCGCCGCATGGTCGAGTTGCGCGCGTACGGGGAAATCACGAAGGCGTGGCGCGCGCTCGGCTACCCGTTCGCGGAAGTCACGCCGTCGTACGCGGCCGCGATCGGCGCATCGGGCGACCAGCCCGACGCGCTCGCGAAACTGATCGGCCTGGTCGCGACCGGCGGACAGAAGGTGCCGACCGAGACGATCACGCGGCTCGACTTCGCGAAGGGCACGCCGTACGAAACGCGCTTCGTGCGCGCGGCCGCGCAGCCGCAGCCGATGCTGTCGCCGGAGATCGTCAACGTGGTGCACACGCTGCTGCGCGACGTCGTGCTGAGCGGCACCGGGCGGCGCCTGGCGGGCGGCTTCACGCTGCCCGACGGCAAGACGCTCCAGGTATACGGCAAGACCGGGACGGGCGACCAGCGCTTCAATGTCTACGCGCGCGGCGCGCGGCTGATCGAGTCGCGCAAGGTCAATCGCAGCGGCACGTTCGTGTTCGTGCTCGGCGACCGTTTCTTCGGCGTGCTGACGGCGACCGCGCACGAGCCGTACGCGGCGCGCTACGACTTCACGAGCGCGATGGCCGTGCAGTTGCTGAAGTCGATGGCGCCGGCGCTCGCGCCGCTGATCGAGCGCCCGGTCGAGGCCGGCACGCGCACCGCGGGCCCCGCGCCGCAGGCCGAAACGCCGGCGCCGCAGGCCGAGCCGTCCTGACAGCGGCCAGTGCGCTCGCGCCACGACGCGCCGCTCAGTGCGAGCGGCCGTCGTAGTGTGTGACGGGCAGCGCGTCGATATCGACATCCTCGAGGCATCGCACGTTGATCGCGGCCATCGCGGTGCCGTTCGGGTGGGTGCCCTCGCCGAACGTGTGAATCCCGCAGCGCTTGCAGAAGCGATGCCGGATCACGTGCTTGTTGAACATGTAGGTTGCGAGATTGTCCTCGGGCGTGAGGAGCGTCATGTGGTCGCGCGGCACGAACCACATCAGCGCGCCCTTGCGCCGGCAGATCGAGCAGTTGCAGGCCATCACGCCCTGCAGGTCGCCTTCCACCTCGAACGTCACGTCGCCGCAGTGACAGCTTCCGCGATAGAGCATGGTCGTCTCCCGGGGCGGCCCGTGCGCGTCGACGGCGTCCCGGCGGGACACCGATGGCCGGGCCGACTCAAGCGGGTACAGTAGCGCGCACCCGCGTCGCGCGCAATGTGCGGCGGCGCCCGTCCCGACCCGCTCCGACCACGGGGAACACCGCCATGCTCGAACTGCGTCCTGGCTGCGAATGCTGCGACAAGGACCTGCCGCCCGATTCGGCGGACGCGCGCATTTGTACATTTGAATGTACGCGGGCGGCGAGCCTTTCTGCGCGAGCTGTGCCGACGACGTGCTGAAGGGCCGTTGCCCGAACTGCGGCGGCGAACTGGTGGTGCGCCCGCGCCGGCCGGCGAGCCTGCTCGCGAAATATCCGGCGTCGACGCAGCGCGTCCTGAAGCCGGGCGGCTGCGCGAACCACTGACGGCCCGCCCTCCCCGTCACGACATCTCGATCCGCGCACGCGTCACCGCGAGCAGCGACGCCATCGCGCGGCGCGCGCCGTCCTCGTCGCGCACGCGGATCGCGTCGCTGACGGCCACGTGCTCCGCGAGCGACGCGTTGTAGACCTCCGCCCGGCGCGCATTCAGGTGCAGTTGCGCCTCGAGCGTGCGATCGATCAGCGCGCCGAGCGGCACCAGCAGCTCGTTGCCGCCGGCCTCCAGCACGCTCAGGTGAAAGCGCAGGTCCGCGCGTACCCATTCATCGACGTTGCGCGCGGCGGCCATCGCGCGCGCCGCGCCGTCGATCGCGTCGAACGCTTCGGGCGTACGTGTGCGCGCGGCCAGCGCGGCCGCGTGCGGCTCGATCATCTCGCGCATCTCCTGCAGCTTCAGCGCGAACGCGAGCGGCGGCGCGACGCGTGCATACCAGTCGAGCAGGTCGGCATCGAGCAGGTTCCACGCGCGGCGCGGCCGCACGCGCGTGCCGACCTTAGGCCGCGATTCGACCAGCCCCTTCGACGTCAGCGTGCGCAGCGCCTCGCGCAGCACCGTGCGGCTCACGCCGAACATCTCGATCAGTTCCGGCTCCCGCGGCAGCAGCGATTCGGGCGGATAGTCGCCGCGCAGGATCGCCGTCGCAAGCCGGAAAGCCGTCTGTCCATGCAGGTCGCGTTGAATGATCGTTCTCCGTTGGGCGGGCACGCCGCGGCTGCCCACTATCTGCACAATAGTGCTATTAATACTATTTTTTATCGAGCTACGCTAGGATAATCGTCACGTCCTCGAACGGCGCCGCGTCCGCACGTCTGCGCCGGTCAACCCTGGAGACCCGCGACATGAAAATCACCCGCCTCGAAACCTTCGTCGTCCCGCCGCGCTGGCTGTTCCTCAAGATCGAAACCGACGAGGGCATCGTCGGCTGGGGCGAGCCGGTCGTCGAGGGCCGCGCGCACACGGTCGAGGCCGCCGTGCACGAACTCGCCGACTACCTGGTCGGCAAGGATCCGCTGCTGATCGAGGATCACTGGCAGGTGATGTACCGCGCCGGCTTCTACCGCGGCGGCCCGATCACGATGAGCGCGATCGCGGGCATCGACCAGGCGTTGTGGGACATCAAGGGCAAGCATCACGGCGTGCCCGTGCACGCGCTGCTCGGCGGCCAGGTGCGCGACCGCATCAAGGTGTATTCGTGGATCGGCGGCGACCGGCCGAGCGATGTCGCGAACAATGCGCGCGCGGTGGTCGAGCGCGGCTTCAAGGCCGTGAAGATGAACGGCTCCGAGGAGCTGCAGATCGTCGACACCTACGACAAGGTCGAGCAGGTGATCGCGAACGTCGCGGCGGTGCGCGACGCGGTCGGCCCGCACGTCGGGATCGGCGTCGACTTCCACGGCCGTGTGCACAAGCCGATGGCGAAGGTGCTCGCGAAGGAGCTCGATCCGTACAAGCTGATGTTCATCGAGGAGCCGGTGCTGTCGGAGAACGCCGAGGCGCTGCGCGACATCGTCAACCAGACCAACACGCCGATCGCGCTCGGCGAGCGGCTCTACTCGCGCTGGGACTTCAAGCACATCCTCGCGGGCGGCTACGTCGACATCATCCAGCCCGACGCGTCGCACGCGGGCGGCATCACCGAGTGCCGCAAGATCGCGACGCTCGCGGAAAGCTACGACGTCGCGCTCGCGCTGCACTGCCCGCTCGGCCCGATCGCGCTGGCCGCGTGCCTGCAGCTCGATGCACTCAGCTACAACGCGTTCATCCAGGAGCAGAGCCTCGGCATCCACTACAACCAGGGCAACGACCTGCTCGACTACCTGCGCAACCCCGAGGTGTTCCGCTACGAGGACGGCTTCGTCGCGATCCCGCAGGGCCCGGGGCTCGGCATCGACGTCAACGAGGAGAAGGTGCGCGAGATGGCGAAGACGGGCCACCGCTGGCGCAACCCGGTGTGGCGCCACGCGGACGGCAGCGTCGCCGAGTGGTGATGCAGTGCTGAGATGACGTGCATGGCGCGGCGGGCATGCCGCGCATCGTCTTCGAGACGGCCGCCCGACAGGCGGCCGTTCTTGCATCCGCAGTACGCGGCGCGCGGGCGCCCCGCCCTGCGCCGCGCCGGCCCGGCCGTCAGCCGAGCGCCGCGAACCCCGGCACGCTCGACGACAGCACGGCGGCCGCGACGAACACGCCGATCATCGTCAGCGCCTCGAGATGCAGGATGTTGCGGAACGTGTGCGCATCCTCGGTCGACGCGGTACGGCGCAGGCGCGGCAGCGCCGAGAAGCGGTTCAGCCCGCCGAGCACGAGCGCGAGCGCGACGAGCAGCAGCTTGAGCAGCAGCACGCGCCCCCACGTGCTGCCGTCGAGCGGCGCGAGCGAGCCGCCGAGCCCGCGCAGCGCGTTGAGCACGCCCGCGCCGAGCACGAAGACGACCGCGATCACCGACGTACGCGACAGGTGCTGGCCGATCCGGATCAGCGCGCCGCGCGCGACCGACGAGCCGAGCACCGGCAGCACCGCGAGCCCGCCCGCGAGCACGAGGCCACCCCACACCGCGGTGGCGAGCAGGTGCAGCGTCTGCACGCCGACCGCCGCGGACAGCGGGCCCGTGTCGGCCGCATGGCCGAGCGACGCCTTGCCGGCCGCGACCACGATCACCGCGAGCCACAGCACCGCGTGTGCGAGCGGGCCTTCCGGCTTCGCGAGCGCGACGATCGCGAGCACCACGGCGCCGGCGAACGCGACGCTCCACGCGAAGCCCGCGTGCGTCTGCGTGAGCATGACGGGAATCGCGGCGAACGCGCCGCCGAGCCCCGCGCCGCTCATCGACGCGGCTTCGTACACCAGCCAGCCGAGATCGGCGAGCACGAGCGCCAGCGCCGCCGCGACCAGCGAATGTTGCGCGCGCAGCCAGGCAGGATGCGACGGCGCGACGACCGGCCGTGCGCCATCCTTGCCGAGCCACGCCTTGAGCAGCGCCGAGCCGACCGCCATCGCGAACGTCGCGTCCATCAATGCCGCCAGCGCGACCTGCCCGATCCACAAGCTGTCGATCTTCATCGCGCGCGCCCTCCCGGGAACGGCCCGCCGGCGGTGCGGCGGCAAGTGGAACGACAGCGGGAAGACGGCAACGGCATGGTAAGGAACGTCATCGATGAATCCGGAAACGGGAGAAATGACTGGATCTGCGGCGGAGGCGGCGCCGCGCAACCCGCGAGTGTACGGTCTTCGATGGTGAAAACGCACGCCGGTTCACATTGCGGCAGTGCAATGCGCGTCAAATTGTCGCAAGTCGCAAACAGACAGGAACCGCTGTCCTTTTGCCAAATAGCCGTCATTACCCATCGATGATAGAATGCCGCGTCGCAGCAGCCCGGCTGTCCTGCCGTCCATGCGCCGAGCCGATCGTAGCCCGGACAGGTCCCCGACGAATAAACATGGAGTCTCGTGTGTCTTCAAGACGCCTCTTCCGTCCGTTGCTTGCCGTTCTCTTGATCGGTGGCGCGGGCCTTATGAGCGCTGCCCAAGCGCAGACCAAGCCCACGGAGCAAGCGCACGCCCAGCAGGCGCCGCTCAAGGCACCCGATTCGATGGCCGAGCGTGTGCGCGGCTGTACCGCATGTCACGGCGTCCACGGCCAGGGCACGGACAACGACTATTTCCCGCGGCTTGCCGGCAAGCCGGCGGAGTACCTGTACAACCAGCTCGTCAACTTCCGTGACGGCCGTCGCAAGTACCCGCCGATGAACTATCTGCTGACGTACCTGAACGACGATTACCTGAAAGAGATCGCCGAGCACTTCTCGGCCGAGCGTCCGCCGTACCCGACGCCGGCCAAGCCGACGCTGCCGGCCGCCACGCTCGCGCGCGGCAAGCAGCTCGTCACGCAAGGCGATCCGTCGCGCAAGCTGCCGGCCTGCGTGGCCTGCCACGGCGCAGGGCTGACCGGCATGCAGCCGGCGATCCCGGGCCTCGTCGGCCTGCACGCCGATTACCTGAGCGCACAGCTCGGCGCATGGCGCTCGGGCAACCGCCACGCGAAGGCACCTGATTGCATGCACGACATCGCGTCGAAGCTGTCGGACGAAGACGTGACGGCCGTGACCGCATGGCTCGCCGCGCAACCGGCGCCCGCCAACCCCGTGCCGGCCCCGGCGCGTTCGATGAAGACTCCGCTCGCCTGCGGCAGCGAACCGCAATAAGGCAAGGGAGACAGACACAATGAAACGCAAGTCCCTGTTTGCACTCTCGGCTGTCGCGATCGTCGCGGCTGCCGCCCTCGTGCCGGTCCTGTGGCCGGGCAACGACACGCTGCACGGCGCTGCCGCCGTCGCGGCCACGCCGGCCGACCAGGCCGCGCTGATCAAGAAGGGCGAATACCTCGCGCGCGTCGGCGACTGTATCGCGTGCCACACCGTGCGCGGCGGCAAGTCGTTCGCGGGCGGCCTGCCGATGGCGACGCCGTTCGGCACGATGTACACGCCGAACATCACGCCGGACGACAAGGACGGCATCGGCAAGTGGACGTCGGACGACTTCTACCGCGCGATGCATACCGGCCGTTCGAAGGACGGCAGCCTGCTCTACCCGGGCTTCCCGTTCGCGAGCTACACGAAGGTCACGCGCGCCGATTCGGACGCGATCTACGCGTACCTGCGTTCGGTCCCGCCGGTGTCGGTGCCGAGCCGTCCGCACGAACTGAAGTTCCCGTTCAACAACCGCAACCTGCTGCTCGGCTGGCGCACGCTGTTCTTCAAGGAAGGCGAGTACAAGCCGGATCCGACCAAGTCGGTCGAATGGAACCGCGGCGCGTACCTCGTCGAAGGCCTCGGCCACTGCTCGATGTGCCACACGTCGATCAACATGATGGGCGGCCCGGTGAGCTCGGCAGCCTTCGCGGGCGGCCTGATTCCGCTGCAGAACTGGTATGCGCCGTCGCTGACGAACGACAAGGAACTCGGCCTCGGCGACTGGCACGTGCAGGAGCTGTCCGACCTGCTGCAGGCCGGCGTGTCGAACAAGGGCGCGGTGTTCGGCCCGATGGCCGACGTCGTGCACAACAGCCTCCAGTACATGAGCGACGAAGATACGCGCGCGATGTCGACGTACCTGAAGTCGATCCCGCAGAAGGCTGAAGCGCCGAAGAACATGCAGTACGAGCCGTCGAAGCAGTTCGGCAACGCGCTGTTCGACCAGGGCAAGAAGATCTACGCGGACAACTGCGCGACCTGCCACGCCGAAACCGGCGCGGGCAAGCCGCCGGCATATCCGCCGCTCGCAGGCAACCACTCGATCGTGATGGAATCGGCAGTCAACCCGATCCGCATGGTGCTGAATGGCGGCTATCCGCCGAGCACGTTCAAGAATCCGCGTCCGTACGGGATGCCGCCGTTCGCACAGTCGCTGTCGAACCAGGAAGTCGCGGCAGTCGTCACGTATATCCGGATGTCGTGGGGCAACAACGGTACGCCGATCTCGCCGCAACAGGTGAGCGATCTGCGTTCCGCGCCCCTTTGCTTTTTGCGACGCCAGTTCCCCGCGCGGGCCGCGCGAGGCGTCGCTGATCATAAAACTCCAGAGTGGTATCTATGTCTTTCGAATCTCTCGGCTTGGCCGAACCGCTCGTCAAGGCGGTCAACGAGCTCGGCTACACGTCGCCGACGCCCATCCAGCAACAGGCGATCCCCGCCGTCCTCGGCGGCGGCGACCTGCTCGCCGGCGCACAGACCGGCACCGGCAAGACCGCCGGCTTCACGCTGCCGATCCTGCAGCGGCTGCACACGTTCTACGCCGAGCATCGCGGCGCGAAGCGCGCGGTGCGCGCGCTGATCCTCACACCGACGCGCGAACTCGCCGCCCAGGTCGAGGAAAGCGTGCGCGCGTACAGCAAGTACCTGAAGCTGCGCTCGACCGTGATGTTCGGCGGCGTCAGCATCAATCCGCAGATCGACGCGCTCAAGCGCGGCGTCGACATCGTCGTCGCGACGCCGGGGCGTCTGCTCGACCACATGCAGCAGAAGACGATCGACCTGTCGGAGCTCGACATCCTCGTGCTCGACGAAGCCGACCGGATGCTCGACATGGGCTTCATCCACGACATCAAGCGCGTGCTCGCGAAGCTGCCGCCGCAGCGCCAGAACCTGCTGTTCTCTGCCACCTTCTCCGACGAGATCAAGTCGCTCGCCGACAGCCTGCTCGATTCGCCGGCGCTGATCGAAGTGGCGCGCCGCAACACCACCGCGGAAAGCGTCGCGCAGAAGATCCACCCGGTCGACCGCGATCGCAAGCGCGAACTGCTCACGCACCTGATCCGCGAACACAACTGGTTCCAGGTGCTCGTGTTCACGCGCACCAAGCACGGCGCGAACCGGCTTGCCGAACAGTTGACGAAGGACGGCATCAGCGCGATGGCGATCCACGGCAACAAGAGCCAGTCGGCCCGCACGCGCGCGCTCGCGGAGTTCAAGAACAGCACGCTGCAGGTGCTGGTCGCGACCGACATCGCCGCACGCGGGATCGACATCGACCAGCTGCCGCACGTCGTCAACTTCGACCTGCCGAACGTGCCGGAAGATTACGTGCACCGGATCGGCCGCACGGGCCGCGCGGGCGCGACCGGAGAAGCCGTGTCGCTCGTGTGCGTCGACGAGAAGCAGTTGCTGCGCGACATCGAGCGGCTGATCAAGCGCGAGATTCCGCAGGAAGTGATCGCGGGCTTCGAACCCGATCCGACCGCGAAGCCGGAGCCGATCCAGCAGCGCCGCGGGCAGCAGCCGCGCGGCGGCAACGGCAACGGTGGCGGCGGCGGCAACCGCCAGCCGCGTGCGGGCGGCTCAGGC
Organism: Burkholderia sp. Bp9142; assembly: GCF_003853415.1. Classification (GTDB taxonomy): domain Bacteria; phylum Pseudomonadota; class Gammaproteobacteria; order Burkholderiales; family Burkholderiaceae; genus Burkholderia. The sequence continues at coordinate 151,579 of NZ_QTPP01000006.1, forward strand.
CAGCCGGCCGCGAAGCGCGACGGCAATGCGCAACCGAAGGCCGCGAAGGCGGCCAAGCCGCGCACGGCCGGCGGCGCGACCGGCAACGCCGGCGGCGGCGCTCGCCCGTCAGGCGGCAACGGCGCGCGCCCCGCGAACGGCAATGCCGCGCACGCGAACCGCAACCGTTCGTCGCGCAGCGGCCAGCGCGGTCACTGAAGCCGCGCGGCCGCGCGCCGCAGGTGCTCGACCTGGCGTTGCCAGCGCGCGAGCACCTCGGCGCGCGCCTGCCCTTCCAGCGCAAACGTGACGCCTGTCGCGAGACGCGCATAGCCGACCCGCTGCGCATCGCCGTGCGCGATCGTCGCAGCGAATCCGGCCAGTCCGCCGACGTCTCCTGCGAGCGGCTCGATCCTCAGTTGTGCCTGAAAGAATGCGCCATCCGCGACGAGCGTCAACGCGGCCGCACGCCGGTGCGCCAGCGCGCGCGCCGCGCGCGATTGCGGCCATAGCGCGAGCAGCAGCGTGTGCGCATCGCGCGCGAGGATCTCGCCGACGCTGAGCAGCGTCGTGCGCAACTGGCCATCGTCGGTCGCGACGAGCAGCGATGCGGCGAAGTCGGCATGGCGTTCGAGCGCGGTGCCGTCGAACAGCGCGACGACGGCCGGCGGCCACGCGTCGAACGTCCATTGTTCGAGCGCGTGGCGATGGGAATCGGTCATGATGGCGGCCCCGGTGGAAAGCGACTGGCGATGCCGCAGCATACGCGCAATGGGCCGCGCGGTGACGCTCAGCGCATGAACACGTGCCGCGTGATCTTCGTCAGCGGATAGTGGACACCCGGCTGGATTTTCGCGGGCAGGTCGAGCGGCTTGAGCAGCATCTTCACGCACATGTCGGCCGACAGGTTGCGCCGCACGAGCGAGCTGATGCGCGCGGCACGCTCGCGGTTGTACTGGCTGTCGCCGACGCGATCCGGATAGCGGATCGCGAACACGTGGCGCAGCGCGATCTCCGAATCCTCGTTCTTGATTTCCATCACGCGGCGCATCAGCGCGCCGAGCACCGCGAGCCGGCCGTTGCCTTCGAGCTTGTTGTACTTCTTGAAGAACTTGAAGAAGTGCTTGTAGTGGCGCACTTCGTCCGTGCGGATGTTGTCGGTGATTTCCTTCAGCACCGGCTCGTCCGAGCATTCGTTGATCGCGCGATAGAGCGTGGCCGTGCCCGTCTCGACGACGCAGCGCGCGACCATCTCGAGCGCGCGGGTCTTCTCGAACGCATCGACCGAGCAGGTCTTCGAATACTCGGCGAAGAAATTCGCGAACGCGGTATCCCAGTCGAACTCGGGCCACACGTGCGCGATGTACGCCTTCAGCGCGCGCCCGTGCTGCAGTTCCTCGTGCTCCCATGCATTGTTGAGCCACGCGGACACTTCCGGATCGTCGTTGAAGAACTCGCTCAGGTTGCTCGTGTAGAGATCCGAGCCGCTTTCGATGAACGACGACGCGCACAGCAGCAGCAGCAGATCCTCGTTCGCGGCGGCGCGCTGACGATCGATCCGGTTCAGGTCGATGTCCTCGATACGCCACGGCATGACATGCGTCGTTTCAGTAGGCATGGTGGTGCGCTCCCAGTCGTCGCGCGGCCGTCCGGCCCATGCCTTCGGCACGGGCGCGGCGCCCGCAGGCGACGTATTGCTTGCATTTATCGTGACTTGGTCCGGCCAGAACCATGCTGGCATCTTAGCCGGACTTTTATGTTCGTGCTTCAGGCACTGACCATGCCTGACAGGCGCAGTTCCGTTGCGCATGTTGCGGTTCATTAGATGAGTTGTTCGAACCGGTTGCGCGCGCACGGCGGCCTGCGCCGCCTCGAACGAAAACGGGCGGCCGTTCGGCCGCCCGTCGAGCGCAAGACTGGAAGCGATCCGTCAGAAACCGGCGGCGAGACCGTCGCGCCGGCTGTCGCTCGCGGCCACATAGCCGCGGTCGGGATCGTCGGGATCGAGGCGCCATACGAACTGCCCGGAACCGAAATCCATGTAGGGATCGTCGATCGACTGGATCGTATGGCCGCGCGCGGCGAGCGCCCCGACCGTCTCGCGATTCATCGTCGCCTCGACGTCGAGCGTGAAGTCGCGATTGACCTTCCAGCGCGGCGCGTCGCAGGCGGCCTGCGGCTGCTGTCCGTAGCCGAGCATCCGGACGATGGTCTGCAGGTGGCCCTGCGGCTGCATGTCGCCGCCCATCACGCCGAAGCTCATCACGGCCTCGGTGCGGCCGTTGACTTCCTCGGTAACGAACGCGGGAATGATCGTATGGAACGGCCGCTTGCCGCCCGCGACAACGTTCGGCGACGCAGGGTCCATCGAGAAGCCGTGCCCGCGGTTCTGCAACGCAATGCCCGTACCGGGCACGACGAGACCCGAACCGAAGCCCATGTAGTTCGACTGGATGAAGCTCACCATCATCCCGCGCTCGTCCGCCGCCGACAGGTAGATCGTGCCGCCCGAATGCGGCCGGCCGGCAGCGAAGTGCGTCGCGCGCGTGCGGTCGATCAGCTTCGCGCGTTCCGCGAGATACGCGTCGTCGAGCATCTGTTCGGGCGTCAGATCCATCGCGCGCGGATCGGCGACGTAGCGATAGACGTCCGCGAACGCGAGCTTCATCGCCTCGATCTGCAGGTGCTGCGAGTCGACCGAATCGACGGGCCATTCAGTCACGCCCGCCTGCTCGGCGATCCCGAGCGCGATCAGCGCGGCGATACCCTGCCCGTTCGGCGGGATCTCGTGAATCGTATGGCGGCCGAAACGCTTGCCGATCGGCTCGACCCATTCCGGCCGGTACGCGCGCAGGTCGGCTTCGGTCAGCGCGCCGCCGCCTTCGCGCGCGAACGCTGCGAGCTGCCCGGCGAGCGCGCCCTCGTAGAATGCGCGCGCACCTTCCTTCGCGAGCGTGCGCAGCGTCCGCGCGTGGCCCGGCAGGCACATGCGTTCGCCGACGAGCGGCGCGCGCCCGCGCGGCATGAAGGTGTCGGCGAAGCCCGGCAGCCCCTGCAGCTCGGGCACCGCGGCCGCCCACTTGTGCGCGACGATCGGCGGCACCGCATAGCCGCGCTCGGCGAGCTCGATCGCCGGCTCGAGCAGGTCCGCGAACGGCAGCGAACCGAACTTCGCATGCAGCGCTTCCCAGCCCGCGATCACGCCCGGCACCGTGACGGTGTCCCAGCCGCGCGTCGGCTTGTTCGCGATGCCGTGCGCGTCCTCGCCGTGGCGCTTGCGGAAGTAGTCCGGGTTCCACGCGGCCGGCGCGACGCCCGACGCATTCAGACCGGACAGCCGCTCGCCGTCCCATACGAGCGCGAATGCATCGCCGCCGAGCCCGCACGACACGGGCTCGACCACCGTGATCGCGGCCGCGGCGGCCAGCGCCGCATCGACGGCATTGCCGCCCTTCCACAGCATCCGCAGCCCGGCCTGCGCGGCGAGCGGGTGCGACGTCGACACGACGTTGCGCGCGAACACCGGAATGCGGGTCGTCGGATACGGGTTGTGCCAGTTGAAGCCAGTCATCGGGTCCCCCTCGTCGAAAGCTGAATGAACGCGCCGGACGCGCGATCGGCGTGCGCGGACAGTCCGCCATTGCAGCGCGATCCGCGCGATCGCACAAATTCATTTGTCACATGAATACATGCACTTTTCGCATGAATTCCGGGTGGTGCGACGCCGCAGGCCGGTCGAACGCCCTTCCCGCCCTTACAATACCGGCTCCGCCTCACGATCCGACCGCCCAGCCATGACCCGAGATCCCCGCCTCACCCTCAACGCGCGCCAGCAGGAATTGCTCGAATGGGTGCAGCGCGACGGCTTCGTGACCGTCGACGATCTCGCCGCGCACTTCGCGGTCACGCCGCAGACGATCCGCCGCGACGTGAACTGGCTCGCCGACCTGAACCTGCTGCGCCGCTACCACGGCGGCGCGAGCCTGCCGACCAGCTCCGAGAACGTGTCGTACACCGCGCGCCAGCGGATGTTCCACGACGAGAAGCGGCGCATCGCCGCGCTGGCGGCGTCGCACATCCCCGACCAGGCGTCGCTCTTCATCAACCTCGGCACGACGACCGAGGAAGTCGCGCGCGCGCTGAACCGCCATCACGGGCTGCACGTGATCACGAACAACCTGAACGTCGCGTCGATGATGAGCGGCTACCCCGACTGCGAGGTGCTGATCACGGGCGGCATCGTGCGGCCGTGGGACAAGGGCATCGTCGGCGAACTCGCGATCGACTTCATCCGCCAGTTCAAGGTCGACTACGCGATCATCGGCACGTCGGCGATCGAGGCCGACGGCACGCTGCGCGACTTCGACACGCGCGAGGTGCGCGTGGCCGAGGCGATCATGCAGCATGCGCGCACGGTCTACCTCGTCGCCGACCATTCGAAGGTCGGCCGCCCGGCGCTGGTGCGCCAGGGGCACCTGAGCCAGGTCCATGCGCTCTTCACCGACAAGCCGCTGCCGCCGGAGATGGCCGACGCGGTGGCCGCCGCGGGCACCCAGGTGTACGTCGCGGAATAACGCTTGCGATGCTGCACCGCACCTGAAACTTCAAGTGAAATCAAGAAGTTGGCGCGCCGGCCGAACCGCTTGCGGCGCCCGTGCCTGTCAAACTGAAAATTAACGGGGCACGATTTGTCGTTGCGCGCGCGCTCGACTAGACTCCAGTTCCCCGGCCCGTTCGCACGATCCGCCCGTGCCAAGGCGTGTGCGAATTCCAAGGCCGGCCAATACAGCTTTCCCCCCAAGCCATACCCCGCGGGGTATCGCGCAGCGGCGCTGGCGCCGGCTGCGCGGGCAAACCGATTGCCATGGAGAGAACGATGCTGAGTCCGCATGAATTCGCCACGCTACTGCTTGTGAAGGACGCCCCCGATCACGGCGACATGGATCGCGATGAACTCGACGCGCTGCTCGAACAGCAGCTCGTGCGGCTGGAAGGACTGGGATCGGGACGCAAATACTGCGTGACCGAAACCGGCGACGCCGCGTTGCGATCCATCAAATGCCGCTATTCCTGAAGTCCCCGCTGTTCCTGACCTGGGCGCGCCGGCCGGATTCCCGGCCGTGCCGCTTCTTCCGCTTCTCCCGCCTCCCGCAGCGCTCCGGCGTCAGCCGCCGCGCAGCGTCGGATCGACCGCGGCCCGCCAGCTGACGGCCTGCGCGCGTGCGCCGTTGAAATACGCGACCCAGCCGGCACGCCCTGCCGCGTCGGGCGCCGCATAGTGCGTCGAAAGTTCGTTTACGAACGTGCAATAGTTCGCTTGCGTGAGCCCGCGGTACCGTTTCGCCACGTACGCGTCGTACAGCGTCGAATAGACCGGCTGCGCGTCCGCGCCCCAGTCGCGCGCGGTGCCGCCGCACGACGTCTGCAGGTCGACGAACGACGGCGCACGCCAGTTGCCGGCTAGCGGCGGCGTGCCGGCGCCGCACCCTGCCAGCACGACGGCGCACGCGCCGGCCCACATCCCAATACGCATGACTCACCTCGCGAAACGGTCGATTCCGCCAGTATCGTCCGGGATCGCGCCGCGCGCTACTGGCCCCGCTTATTCGAACTTTACTTTTTCGATTTCGTTCGTTAAATTTCGAATTCGAACATTTCATGTTCGCCCATTTCCATCAGACATAAGGACAGCAGGTGACCCAACCGAATCGCTACGATCTGCTCGTCGTCGGCGGCGGCATCAACGGCGCGGGCATCGCGCGCGATGCGGCCGGCCGCGGCCTGTCGGTCCTGCTCTGCGAGCAGGACGACCTCGCGTCGCACACGTCGTCGTGCAGCACGAAGCTGATTCACGGCGGCCTGCGCTATCTCGAGTACAACGAATTCGGGCTCGTCCGCAAGGCACTCCAGGAGCGCGAGACGCTGCTGCGCGCGGCACCGCACATCATGTGGCCGCTGCGCTTCGTGATGCCGCACATGCCGAACCTGCGGCCGGCCTGGCTGATCCGCATCGGCCTGTTCCTCTACGATCACCTCGCGAAACGCGAACTGCTGCCCGGCTCGCGCGGCATCGACATGCGCCGCCATGCGGCCGGCACGCCGCTGATCGACTCGATCAAGCGCGGCTTCGTGTATTCGGACGGCTGGGTCGACGACGCGCGCCTCGTCGTGCTGAACGCGCTCGATGCGAAGGAGCGCGGCGCCGAGATCCTCACGCGCACGAAGCTCGTATCCGCCGAACGCCACGACGGCGAATGGGAAGCGCGGCTGCAGCACGCGGACGGCTCGATCCGCGTCGTCCGCGCGCGCGCGGTCGCGAACGCGGCCGGCCCGTGGGTCGGCGACGTGCTGCACGGCGCGCTCGGCCGCGGCGCGCAGCACAGCGTGCGGCTCGTGAAGGGCAGCCACATCGTCACGCGGCGCCTGTTCGATCACGATCACGCATACATCTTCCAGAACCCGGACAAGCGGATCATCTTCGCGATTCCGTACGAGCACGACTTCACGCTGATCGGCACGACCGACGTCGAATACACAAACGATCCCGCGAAGGTCGCGATCGATCGCGACGAGACGCAGTACCTGTGCGATTCGATCAACCGCTACTTCAAGCGCAAGATCTCGCCGGCCGACGTGCACTGGACCTATTCGGGCGTGCGCCCGCTGCTGGAAGACGAGAACGCCGCGAACGCCTCGGCCGTCACGCGCGACTACCGCCTCGAGCTGGACGACGGCGCGGGCGCCCCGCTGCTGTCGGTGTTCGGCGGCAAGATCACGACCTTCCGCAAGCTCGCGGAAGAAGCCGGCGACCTGCTGTGCCGCGCGCTCGGCCGCGACGCGAACACCTGGACGGCCGGCGCGCCGCTGCCGGGCGGCGACATCGCGAACGCGAAGTTCGACGTGTTCGCCGACGCGTTCGCGAAGCGCCATCCGTGGCTGCCCGCCGCGCTCGCGCGCCGCTATGCGCGGGCGTATGGCACGCGCGCGGAACGCGTGGTCGACGGCGCGACGTCGCTCGCCGACCTCGGCACCGAGATCGCGCCGGGCATCCACGACGCCGAACTGCGCTACCTGCGCGACGTCGAATGGGCGACCTGCGCGCAGGACGTGCTGTGGCGCCGCTCGAAGCTCGGCCTGCACGTCGCGCCAGGCACGCTCGACGCGGTGACGGCCGCGGTCGACGCGTGGTTCGCGGCCGTGCACGCGCCGCACGCGTGATCCGTTTGCAGTTGCAGTTGCCTGACCGACGTTGATTCACCGACGTGCCGCGTAACATGCGGCGCGCATCACAACTACGCCAATCCACGGATGGAGATGAGAGACATGCAGGATCAGTACATCCTCGCGCTTGACCAGGGCACCACGAGTTCCCGCGCAATGCTGTTCGATCGCCAGGGCAACATCGTTTCGATCGCCCAGAAGGAATTCGAACAGATCTACCCGCAACCCGGCTGGGTCGAGCACGACCCGCAGGAAATCTGGTCGACGCAAGCCGGCGTCGCCGCCGAAGCGGTCACGCGCACCGGCCTGAACGGCACGTCGATCGCCGCGATCGGCATCACCAACCAGCGCGAGACGACGATCGTCTGGGATCGCGAGACGGGCCAGCCCGTCTACAACGCGATCGTGTGGCAGGACCGCCGCACCGCCGACTTCTGCGATTCGCTGAAGAAGCAGGGCCTCGAGGCGAAGGTGCGCGCGAAGACCGGCCTGCCGATCGATTCGTACTTCTCCGCGACCAAGATCCGCTGGATCCTCGACAACGTGCCGGGCGCGCGCGACAAGGCGCGCCAGGGCAAGCTCGCGTTCGGCACCGTCGACAGCTGGCTCGTGTGGAACTTCACGAAGCACGAGCTGCACGTGACCGACGTGACGAACGCTTCGCGCACGATGCTGTTCAACATCCACACGCGCGAGTGGGACAGCGAGCTGCTCGAACTGCTCGACATCCCGCGCAGCATGCTGCCGGACGTGAAGGCGTCGTCGGAAATCTACGGCCACACGAAAACCACGGTGTTCGCATCGAAGATCCCGCTCGCGGGCATCGCGGGCGACCAGCACGCGGCGCTGTTCGGCCAGATGTGCACGACGTCGGGGATGGTGAAGAACACCTACGGCACCGGCTGCTTCCTGATGATGAACACCGGCGACAAGCCGATCGAGTCGAAGAACAACCTCGTCACGACGATCGCGTGGCAGATCGGCGACGACGTGCAGTACGCGCTCGAAGGCAGCATCTTCATCGCGGGCGCGGTCGTGCAGTGGCTGCGCGACGGCCTCGGCATCATCAAGACGGCCGCCGAAATCGAAGCGCTCGCCGCGAGCGTGCCGCATACCGACGGCGTCTATCTCGTGCCGGCGTTCGCGGGCCTCGGCGCGCCGCACTGGAATGCACGGGCGCGCGGTTCGGTGTTCGGCGTCACGCGCGGCACGACGTCCGCGCACCTCGCGCGCGCGGCGCTCGACGCGATCGCCTACCAGTCGCTCGACGTGCTGGCCGCGATGGAAGCCGACTCGGGGATCAGCATCGGCGAGCTGCGCGTCGACGGCGGCGCGAGCGCGAACAACCTGCTGATGCAGTTCCAGGCCGACCTGCTCGGCGTCGACGCGGTGCGTCCGCAGATCACCGAGACGACCGCGCTCGGCGCGGCCTACCTCGCGGGCCTCGCGATCGGCTACTGGAAGAACCTCGACGAAGTGCGCAGCCAGTGGCAGCTCGAGCGCCGCTTCACGCCGTCGATGCAGAAGGAGCAGGTCGAGCGCTGCATGGCCGGCTGGCAGCGCGCGGTGCGCGCCGCCAAGGCGTGGGCCGACGACGCACAGTAACCACCGCAGTCGTCACCCCAAGAAATCCGGACGAAATACAACAATACCGGCGGACCGCGCGACGCGCGAGTCCGCCGTCATCTACGAGAGACAACATGTCACCTTATATTGCGGAATTCATCGGCACCGCCATCCTCGTGCTGCTCGGCAACGGCGCGGTCGCCAACGTGCTGCTCGCGAAGACCAAGGGCAAGGGCGCGGACCTGATCGTGATCGTGATGGGCTGGGCGATGGCGGTGTTCGTCGCCGTCTACGTGACCGCGTCGTTCAGCGGCGCGCACCTGAACCCGATCGTCACGATCAGCCTCGCGCTCGCGGGCAAGTTCGCGTGGGCGAAGGTCGGCGGCTACATCGTCGCGCAGATGCTCGGCGGGATGGCAGGTGCGTTGCTCGTGTGGCTCGCCTATCGCCAGCACTTCGCGAAGGAAGTCGACGCGGACCTGAAGCTCGCGGTGTTCTGCACGGCGCCCGCGATCCGCAGCACCACGCACAACGTGCTGACCGAAGCGATCTGCACGTTCGTGCTGATCCTCGGCGTGCTGTACCTCGCGTCGCCGCAGGTCGGCCTCGGCGCGCTCGACGCGCTGCCCGTCGGCCTGCTCGTGCTCGGCATCGGCATCTCGCTCGGTGGCCCGACCGGCTATGCGATGAGCCCGGCGCGCGACCTGTCGCCGCGCCTGATGCACGCGCTGCTGCCGATCCCCGGCAAACGCGACAGCGACTGGCGCTATGCATGGGTGCCGGTGATCGGCCCGCTGCTCGGCGGCGCCGCGGCGGCCGGCCTGTATCTGCGCCTGCACGCGATGGCCTGATCGCGGTTTCACGCGCGTTCGGGCTCGAGCGCGCGGCAGCCGCTGCCGCGCGCTTCCGATCGCCCCCCTCCTCCCGCTTCGCACGGCCGCCGCCGCGCCGGCACCGCACGCTGCCGCTAGCGATCGCCCGCGGCCGACACCAGCGACTTCAGCTTCACACCCGCATCCGCGACCGCGGCCGGGCTCACGCCGATCCCGCGCTCGACCAGCATGCGCGCGACGCGCATCTCCTTGACGAATCCCGACGCACGGCCGAAGCCGCTCGCCGCGACGAGCCGCTCGCCTGCATCGAAGTGGAAATGGATCTCGGCGTCGTCGCCGAGCACGCGCGCGACCGTCCGCTCGCCGAGCGCCGGTTCGCCGGCCACCTGCAGCTGCGCGTCGTATTGATCGGACCAGAACCACGGCATCTCGCGATACGGTTCGTCCGCGCCGAGCATGTTGCGTGCGGCGACGCGCGCCTGCGTTTCCGCGCCGTGCCAGGTTTCCTGACGCACGAGCCGCCCCGACGATCCGCTCGGGAACACCGCGACGTCGCCGGCCGCATAGATGCCGCGCGCCGACGTCTCGAGCCGTGTGTTCACGACGATCCCGCGCTCGACGACGAGGCCCGCGTCGCGCGCCAGCTCGTCGGCCGGCTCGATCCCGATGCCGGCGACCACCGTATCGGCGATCAGCGTGTCGCCGTCGTCGAGCACGACGGCCAGCGCGCCGTCCGGCGTCCGCTCGATCGCGACGGGCCGGCGGCCCAGGCCGATTGCGACGCCGCGCTGCACATGCAGCGCATGCACGCGCGCCGCGATCGCCTCCGGCACCGCGCGCCCGAGCAGACGCGGCGCCGCATCGAGCACGCTCACGCGGCAGCCGCGCGAGCGCGCCGACGCCGCGACCTCGAGACCGATGAAGCCGCCGCCGATCAGCACGACCCGCGCATCGGGCACGAGCCGCGCGCCGAGCGCCGCCGCATCGTCGAGCGTGCGCAATGCGAATACGCCGTCGAGTTCCGCGCCGGGAATCGCCAGACGGCGCGCGCGGCCGCCGGTCGCGAGCAATAGCGCGTCGTAGGCGAATCCACGGCCGCCCGATACATGCACCTCGCGCGCAACCGGATCGATCCGCTCGACCGTCGCGACGATCGGCTCGATGTCGTCCGCGCGCCACGCATCCGGATCGCGCAGCCCGCATTGCGCGGCGCTGCGTTCGCCGGTCAGCACGCCCTTCGACAACGGCGGCCGCTCGTACGGCAGGTGCGCCTCCGCGCCGATCAGCACGATGCGCCCGCGCCAGCCGCCCTCGCGCAGCACCTGCGCCGCGCGGCCGCCCGCATGGCCCGCGCCGACGATGGCCATCACCCGGTCGTTCGCCATCGCGTCACACCTCGATCAGGATGCGGCCGTCCTCGACCTTCGCGCGGTAGGTGCGCAGCTTCTCGCAGGCCGGCGCCGACAGTGCCCGGCCGTCGCGCACGTCGAAGCGCCCGTTGTGCTTCGGACATTCGATCACGTGGTCGATCACGAGCCCGTCCGCGAGATGCACGTGCTCGTGCGTGCACAGCCCGTCGCTCGCATACACGTTCCCGTCGATCCGGTAGATCGCGTACGTGCGGCCGTCGTGGTCGAAGCGGGCAACGTCCTCATCGTCGATGTCGTCGAGGGCGCCGGTGTCGATCCATTGCGTCATGATGCGTGTCTCCTTCGTTGAAATGTTCGATGCCGGTCATGCACGCGCCGTGTCCGGCACCGGCCGCACGACGTGATGGGACGGGTCGCGCGTCTGCCGCACCAGCGCCGGCACGATCTCCGCATACGCGGCCAGCGTGCTGCGGTACGGCGGCGGCATGTCGGCCTTCACGGCGTCATAGAGCTTCGGCAGCGCGTGGAACGGCACCATCGGGAACATGTGGTGTTCGACGTGGTAGTTCATGTTCCAGTACAGGAAGCGGAACACCGGATTCATCATCACGGTCCGGCAGTTGCGCCGGTGGTCGAGCACGTTCTCGGGCATGCCCGCGTGCTGCGTGAGGCCGAAGTACAGGTACAGCCACGCGCCGTACAGGCTCGGCAGCCCGATGTAGAGCAGCGGCAGGATCGTGTGCCAGACCAGCGCCGCACCGATCACGAGTGCATGAACGGTCAGATGAATGCGTGCCTCGCGCACGGCCTTGGGCCACTCCGATTCGGGCACGTAGGTGCGTTCCTCGTCGTCGAGACGGCCGGCGAACGCGAGCACGACCATCTTGCGCAGCTCGCTCGTCACGTGCTTGAGCGCAATCACGTTCAGCGCGAGCCCGAGCCAGTCGGTCGGCTTCGGTGCGGCGATTTCCGGGTCGCGCCCGACCACGAGCGTGTCGGTGTGATGGCGCGCGTGGCTCCAGCGCCATACCGTCGCGCGGCGGAATACCTGGAACGACGCGAGCTGGTACAGCACGTCGTTCATCCAGCGCGTGCGAAACGCGGTGCCGTGCCCGCATTCGTGCCAGCGCGAGTCGGCCGGGCTGCAGTAGAGCGTGCCGTATACGAGGAACGCGGGAATCGCCCACGCGGAATGCGCACGCCATGCGAGCCACGCGAGCACGCCGCTCGCGACGATCGCCGCGTACCAGATCAGCGTGTCGCGGATCGCACGCGCGTCGTCGCGCTGCATCAGCTGCTTCATCAGCGGCCGCGGCACCGGGCACCGGTACCACTCGGCGTTGACGAGCCCCGCCGCCCGCGCACGCTCGCCGGCGCCGCCGATCATCCGGTATTCCTGACGGCGCGCCGCCGCGGTGCGATCGTGCGCCTGGTCGTCCGTGTGGGCCACTTGTGTCTCCTGGTTGTTCGTGTGCGGGAAGCGCGGCGAGCGCTTCGTCATGCACTCAAAATTAGGCGACGGCCATGGCCCGCTCAATCGAAACGTTGACGAAATTTCGCCATCGCTTTAGCGTTCCGGACAGCGCCACGTACCGATGGCGGCGACACATCTGGAGACGACCATGACCGACCCGTCCGGTCCGCGCTGGCGCAAGCGCACCGCACGCTTCGACGAGATCGCGGCGCTTGCCGGGGTCAGCACGACCACCGTCGACCGCGTGCTGAACGAGCGCGGCAGCGTGTCCGCGCAGGCGCGCGAACGCGTGGTGGCGGCCGCACGCCAGCTCGGCGTGCCGCGCCAGTTGCCCGACACGCGGCACGGGCTGCTCCACGTCGACGTGCTGCTGCCGGACACCGACGCGCCGTTCTTCCGGCGGCTGCAGCAGGCGCTGCAGCGCTCGCTGCAGATGCTCGACCGGCGCGTGGTGGTGCACCGGACCATCCTGCCCGCCGCCGACGACGAGCGCGCCGCCGCGCTGATCGAACGACCCGCCTACCGGCGCGCGGCGCTGATCGTCACCGCGCGCGACACGCCGCGCGTGCGCGACGCGCTGGCCGGCGCGATCGCGCGCGGCGAAACCGTCGTCACGATGGTCACCGACATCGGCGGCGTCGCCCGCGTGCACTACGCGGGCATCGACAATTACCGCGCCGGGCGCACGGCCGGCTATTACATCGGCCGCCTCGCGGCGCGCCCCGGCCGCGTGCTGCTGCTGGGTGGACGCATGGGCTACCGCGCGCACGCCGACCGGATGGCCGGCTGCGTCGACCAGCTGAAGGAGGCGTTCACCGCCCTGGGCTGCGACGACGCGCCGGTCGAAACGCTCGACCAGGACGACCGCTGCTACCGCGCGGTCACGAACGCGCTGCACACGCACGACGATATCGTCGGGATCTACAACAGCGGCGCTGGCTCGGCCGGCATCGAGGCGGCGCTGCGCAAGGCGGGCGCGGCCGGACGCGTCGTCTGGGTCGGGCACGAGATGATCGACCTGCACCGCACCTACATCGAGGCCGGCTCGATGGACATCGCGATCGACCAGGATCCCGACGGCCAGGCGATTTCCGCGCTGCAGCATGTGCTGCATGCGTGCGGCATCGTCGAACAGCCGCCGCCCGGCGACCCCGTCGAGTTCCGCGTGTTCTGCTCGGCCAACGTGCGCACCAGCGCGTACCTGCAGGCCTGACGCCCGCCGCGCATCGCACGGATGCGCGGCGCAAGAAAATCGACCGCCGCGTTGGCGATTTTTCGTCAACGTTTGTCATGCCGCCCGCGCGGCACGTCCGTACATTTGACAGCCATCCAGAGACCAGCACGGACGGGAGACCATGGCTGAAGCGATCCTCATCGGCGTCAACCTCGACGGCGTGCTCGAACACGACGGCCTGCCGCTGCCCACGCCCGCCGAGCGGTTCCGGATGATCGCCGGCGCCGGCGTGTTCGACTACGTCGAGAAGAACCCGGCGCGCGGCGAGGACCTCGAGCCGTATTTCGCGCTGGTCGACCGGCATGCGCTGCCGATTCGCGTGATCGGCGGCATCTGGTGCGCCGGCCGCGACGAAGCGCACGTCGACGAGATCATCGACGCCGGCGCGCGGTTCGGCAGCACGGTGCTCAACTGCCAGGTATACGCGCACCACGCCGACGGCCATCCGCTGTCGGACCACGAAGTCGCCGACTTCTACTTGCGCGCGTACGAACGCGGCGAGCCGGTCGGCTGCCTGCCGAGCCTCGAAGTGCACGTCGACATGTGGAGCGAGGATTTCACGCGCATCGCGCGCGTCGCGCAGCTTGTCGAACAGGCCGGCGCACCGTTCCGGATCACGCTCGATCATTCGCACCTGCTGTTCAAGATCGACAATCGCGCCGAACTCGACGCGTCGGGCCTGCACGAGCCGGCCGACAGCGCGCGCCGCCTGCTCGACCCGGCGTCGCAGTCGGCCGTCTACGCCGACTGGATCGCGCGCGGCTGGGTCCGGCACGCGCATGCGCGCAGCGTGATTCCGAACAATCCGGAGAACCGCTGGATGCGCCGCGCTAACGGCCGGCCGGGCCGCGGAATCCAGTACCCGTTCGTCGAACCGGCGCCGGGCGCCTATCACGGCGAATGGCGCGCGGCGCCGCTCGACACGTGGAAGACGGCGCTGCGGCACCTGCTGCAGTGGCAGGTTCATGCGCGGCCGACACGCCTGGAGCAGATCAGCTGCGAGTTCATCCCGTTTCCGGACTACGGCGGCGGCGCCCGCTATTCGATCTTCGACAACAACGCCGCGTGCGCGCAGTGGCTGCGCGACACGTGGCGCACGCTCGCCGCGGCAACGGCGGATGCACCGGCCGACGCCACGGCACGCGAACTCACGTAATTCAGCCCCGCCCCACTCGACACCTGAGGAAGCACGATGACGCAACAGGCATTCCACTTTTCGCTGAACCGGATGAGCGCGCCGCGCCTGCCGCTCGACCGCTATGTCGCGCTGTGCCGGCGGCTCGGGGTCGACACGATCGAGATCCGCAACGATCTCGACGGCGTCGAGATCACCGACGGCACGCCGGCTTCGGCCGTGCGCGCGACGGCCGAAGCCGGCGGCGTGACGATCCTGACGATCAACGCGCTGCAGCGCTTCGAGCAATGGAATGCCGAGCGCGCGGACGAAGCGACCGAGCTGGCCGATTACGCGGCGCAATGCGGCGCGCGTGCGCTGGTGCTGTGCCCGACCAACCGCCGCGACGACGCGCGCGACGCCGATGCGCGCCATGCGGATCTCGTGCAAGCGCTGAAGGCGCTGAAACCGGTCCTCGAAGCGCGCGGCCTGCTCGGCTTCATCGAACCGCTCGGCTTCGAGGAGTGCGCGTTGCGCCGCAAGTCGGACGCGGTGAAGGGCATCTACGCCGCGGCCGGTGAGCAGGTATTCCGGCTCGTGCACGACACGTTCCACCATCACCTGTCGGGCGAGGACATCTTCTTCCCGAACCTGACGGGCCTCGTGCACATCTCGGGCGTCGAGGAGAGCGACCTGCCGGTCGACCGGATGCGCGACGGCCATCGTGTGCTGGTCGGCGGCGCCGACCGGCTCGGCAACATCCGGCAGTTGCGCGAACTGCTCGCGCGCGGCTACCGCGGCGCGTTCTCGTTCGAGCCGTTCGCGAGCGAAATCGCCGAAGCCGACGACATCGAGCACCTGCTGCGGGCCAGCATCGACTACGTGCGCGGCGAACTGGCCGATCGCTGAGCGCCGCCGCGGCGCGCGGCCGACACGGGCCGCGTGCCGGCGAAACACAACGGAATCAACAGGAGAACGGAATGATCGAATTCGCTTTGTTCGGCGCGGGCAGAATCGGGAAGATCCATGCGGCGAATCTGGCGCGCCACCCGGGCGCGAAACTCAAGTACGTGATCGACCGGCATGCGCCGTCGGCCGACGCGCTCGCGCATGCGCACGGCGCGCAGGCCGCCGACATCGAGCGCGCGCTCGGTGATGCGTCCGTGCAGGCCGTCGTGATCGCGTCGAGCACCGATACGCACGCGGACCTGATCGTCGCGGCGGCGAACGCGGGCAAGGCCGTGTTCTGCGAGAAGCCGGTCGACCTGAGCGTCGCGCGCTCGCGCGAATGCGCGGAGGTCGTGCGCCGCCGCGGCGTGACCTGCATGATCGGCTTCCAGCGCCGCTTCGACCCGACCTTCGCCGCGCTGAAGGCGCGCGTCGAGCGCGGCGACATCGGCGCCCCGGAAATGCTGGTCGTCACGAGCCGCGACCCCGGCGCACCGCCCGTCGACTACATCCGCAGCTCGGGCGGCATCTTCAAGGACATGCTGATCCACGACTTCGACGTGTTCCGCTGGATTCTCGGCGACGAAGCGCAGACGCTGCACGCGACCGGCAGCTGCCTGACCGACCCGGCCGTGCGCGACGCCGGCGACATCGATTCGACCGCCGTGACGATCCGCACGCGGCGCGGCCTGCTGTGCCAGATCAACACGTCGCGCCGCGCGGCGTACGGTTACGACCAGCGCTTCGAGCTGCTCGGCAGCAACGGGATGCTGCAGGCCGGCAACGTGCGGCCGACCGAAGTGACCGCGTGGTCGGCGAACGGCATCGCCACCGACGTGCCGGAGCCGTTCTTCCTCGAGCGCTACCGGCACGCGTACGCGGCCGAGATCGCGCACTTCGTCGATGCGCTGCGCGACGGCACGCCGGTCAGGACGACGATCGACGACGGGGTCGCCGCACTCGAGCTGGCTCAGGCCGCGATGACGTCGTGGCAGACGGGGCGCGTGGTCGAGGTGTGACGCGCGCGCCGGCGCCGGCACCGGCGCGCGGCCGCCGTGTGGCAAGGCGGGACCGGCCCGGCCGCGCAAGCGGGCACGCCTGAACGGCGCGCGGCGCAGCCGCGAAAGCACGTATCATGGCGGGATGATCGGCGTCGCCGACACCCCGCTTCTTCACCACCATGCTCGATCACCTTATCTGCGACTGCGACGGCGTACTCGTCGACAGCGAAGTCATTGCCGACCGCGTGCTGTTCGAGACGCTGTCCGCCACCTTCCCGCACCTCGATTTCGAAGACGCCGCGAAGTCCGCGTTCGGCCAGCAGACGTCACGCTTTCTCGCCGGGCTCGAAGCCCGCTTCGGGATCGCGATGCCCGACAACTTCATCGAGACCATCGAGCACAACATCGAGACCGCGCTCGCGCAATCGCTCGCACCGATCACCGGCGTGCGCGACGCGCTGCTGAGGGTCGGCCTGCCGGCCGCGGTGGTATCGAACAGCCGGCTCGTGCGCGTGCGCAGTTCGCTGAAGCGCGCAGCGCTCACCGAAATCTTCGGCGATCGCGTGTTCAGCGCCGAGCAGGTCGCGCGGCCGAAGCCCTACCCGGACGTGTACCTGCATGCGGCGAACACGCTCGGCGTCGCGCCGGCGCGCTGCATCGTCGTCGAGGACAGCGTGTCGGGCCTGAACGCCGCGCGCGCGGCGGGCATGAAGACGGTCGCGTTCGTCGGCGCGAGCCACATCCCCGACAATTACGCGGACGCGCTGCGCGCGATGGGCATCACGCGGATCATGCGCAGGATGGACGAACTGCCGGCGCTCGTCGCGGCCGGCCTGCGCGGCGAATTCGGCGACGTGCAGTCCTGACGGACGGCCGCACCGGATCGACATGACCGGCGTGCGGCTCGATGCGCACGCCGTACCGCGGGCGCATCGGCGCACCCGCTGCATCGGCTGTCAGGCCGGTTCGCAGCAGCGCTCGCGCGCGGCCGCCAGCGCCTCGCGGAATTCGACGAGTTCCGCGATCGTCAGCATCGGCAGCCCGTGCTGCTGCGCGAAACGCTCGACGTCGTCGCCGCGCGTCATCGTGCCGTCCGGATTCATCAGCTCGCACAGCACGCCGGCCGGCTTCAGGCCCGCGAGGATCGACAGATCGACCGTCCCTTCGGTGTGACCGCGGCGCGCCAGCACGCCGCCCGGTTGCGCACGCAGCGGAAACACGTGGCCGGGGCGCACGATGTCGTACGGCTTCGCGTCGTCGGCGATCGCCGCGCGGATCGTCGTCACGCGATCAGCCGCGGACACGCCGGTATGCACGCCTTCGCGTGCCTCGATCGACACGGTGAACGCGGTGCCGTTGCGGCTCTCGTTGGTCTGCACCATCGGCGGCAGCTCGAGCGCGCGCACCCGCTCGTCGGTCAGGCACAGGCACACGATGCCGCTGCACTCGCGGATCAGGAGCGCCATCGTCTCGGGCGTGATGCGTTCGGCGGCGACGATCAGGTCGGCCTCGTTTTCACGGTCGTGATCGTCCTGCAACACGACCGCGCGGCCCGCGCGCAGCGCGTCGAGCGCGGCGGCGATGCGCGGCGGCACCGGTTCGGAATCGAGCAACGGAAGATCGGCAAAGGCGTCGGCGGGGGCCGACGAAGCGGACATGAAGGACATGTGAAACGCTCCTCGCAATGATGATTTGGGCGAAAAACGTTTCAGGGCATTGCAAACAGACAGAACGACAACCCGCTTCGCACGCATGGCAAAGCGGCCCTGACGGACATGACTATCTGCACATCTTCTCTCATCCGGACTGTGACCGTCGGCTCTGGCATTCGACCAGATCTGCTGACCCCGCGCGGATGCGCGGGCGCTCGCGGGCTCGCCGGCTTACGCCAGCCTACCGCCGGTGGGGAATTTCGCCCCGCCCTGAAGACGCACTGATTGCCGGCCGGGATCTGTCCCGGCACCGGCGGGCCAAGCATACATCAGCTGCGCGCGCCGCGCAGCGAACCACATCTAAAACCTTACTGACGACTCCGTCTAACGGCATCGTCCGAACGGCCGACCCCTGGCCTGCGCGCCTGCCTTGAACGGCACCGGCACCGGCGCCGGCCGGGCGACGCAACCTGCGCTCAGCCGGCCGCGTGCGCGGCATCGGGCACGAGCCAGCGCGGCGGCACCTCGGGGCTCACCGTCACGCGGAACGCGCGCGCCTCGCTGTCGCCCGGGTTGCGCAGGCTGTATGGCTGGTCGGCGTCGAACACGATCGCATCGCCGGTGGCGAGCAGCTGGCGGCGATCGTGCACGCTGACTTCGAGCGTGCCCTCGCTGACGACCAGGTTGACCGTCGTGCCGGGCGCGCGGCGCGCGCCGGGCTCCGTGTGCAGCGGCGCGATCCGCAGCTCGTGGAATTCGGCCGCGGCCGGCTCGCCTTCCGGATACAGCGCACGCGCCGAGAAGCGGCCGTTCGAGCTGACGACGCGTGCCGCGCGCTCGGCCGCCAGGTGCTCGAAGCCGTTCACCGCGTGGCGCCGCAGGAACGCGGCGACCGACACCTTCAGCGCCGCGGCGATCTTGCAGAGCACCTTGATCGACGGCACGCTGCGCGCGGATTCGATCTGCGCGAGCATCGCGCGCGATACGCCGGACAGCCGCGCCAGCGCATCGAGCGACAGCTGCCGCTCGGCGCGCAGGCGCGCGAGGTTCACGCCGACGACCTGCTCGAGGACGTCGAGCGACGCGGACGTCCGCGCGCCGGCGGCCTCGCCGGACTCGAAGGAAGACACGTCGCGCACCAGCGCCAGGGGTGAAGACATAGCATGGCCTCCGGGCCGCCGTGCGGCCCTGCGAATGGGGTAAGCCGGAACCGGAATCGGGTTGCGCCACGAACGGCGCGTATCGAGACGCTATCACCCGGCCCAGACCCGGCAAACGAAGTTATCTTCACACCGTTATCAGCATCGCGGAGGAATGCGTTTCTCGCGAACCTTTTCCTGTCGCCATGGCGTCGGCGCACCGCCGCTCGACGCACCGCTTGCCTACCGTGCCGCCGGTGCCGCGCCGCGCGCCGGCGCGCGCGCATCGAGCCGCATCGCGAGCCACGTGACGACGAGCGCCGCGAACGTCACCGCGACGGCGACCCACGGCAGCGCGTCGAGCGTGAAGCCGTGCTCCAGCGCGAGGCCGCCGAGCCACGCGCCGCCCGCATTGCCGACGTTGAACGCGCCGATGTTCAGCGTCGACGCGAGATGCGGCGCGCTCGCGGCCTTCTCGACGACGCGCGCCTGCAACGGCGGCACCGTCGCGAACGCGGCGATCCCCCACACGAACACCGTCACCGCGGCCGCGACCGGCAGGTGGCTCGTCTTCGCGAATACGGCCATCACCGCCATCAGCGCGACCAGGATCGCGATCAGCGACGGCATCAGCGCGCGGTCGGCGAGCTTGCCGCCGAGCGTGTTGCCGACCGTCAGCCCGGCGCCGAACAGCACGAGGATCAGCGCGACCGCGCGCGGCGCATAGCCGGTGACGGTTTCGAGGATCGGCGCGATGTACGTGAACACGACGAACACGCCGCCGAAGCCGAGCACGGTCATCAGCAGCGCGAGCCACACCTGCGGCTCCTTCAGCACGCGCACTTCGTGGCCGAGGCCGACGGGCCCGCTGTCGTGGCGGTTCGGCACCAGCAGCGCGACGCCGCCCAGCGACAGCACGCCGAGCGCGGCGACGATCCAGAACGACGCGCGCCAGCCGAGCAGCTGGCCGACGAACGTGCCGAACGGCACGCCGAGCACGTTCGACAGCGTGAGGCCCGTGAACATCAGCGCGATCGCGCTCGCGCGCTTGTCGGCCGGCACGAGCGACGCGGCGACCACCGCGCCGATGCCGAAGAACGAGCCGTGCGCGAACGACGTGACGACGCGCGCGACCATCAGCATCGCGTAGCCGGACGCGCTCGCGCACAGCACGTTGCCGACGATGAAGATCGCCATCAGCAGCTGCAGCGCGGCCTTGCGCGGCATGCGGCTCGTCAGCACCGCGAGCAGCGGCGCGCCGACGGCGACGCCGAGCGCATAGCCCGTGACCAGCAGGCCGGCCGACGGCAGCGACACGGCGAGGTCGTGCGCGACTTCGGGCAGCAGGCCCATGATGATGAATTCGGTGGTGCCGATGGCGAAGGCGCTGATCGCGAGCGCCAGTAACGGAATGGGCATGACGTTCTCCGGAAGGCGGCGGCGGACGCGGCGCCCGCTCGGTGCCGCACCGCACAAAAAGGCGGGATGTGCGCGCATTGTCCCGAATACGCCTATCTTTGATAATTGGCGTGGCATTTGAACCATTTTCAAAAAATTCTGGAAAATCCGATGGATCGACTGGGCGACATCCGGCTGTTCGTCGAGGCGGCGGAACTGGGCAGCCTGTCCGCGGCCGGGCGCAAGCTGAGCCTCACGCCGGCCGCCGCCAGCGCGCGCCTCGCGAAGCTCGAGGCGAAGGTCGCGACGCGGCTGTTCGAGCGCTCGACGCGGCAGCTGCGGCTCACCGACGAAGGCCGGCTCTACCTGAACTGCTGCCGGCAGGCGCTGCAGGCGCTCGACGACGCGCACGCGCTGCTGCAGGAAGGCCGCAACGTGGTGGCCGGCAAGGTGCGGCTGTCGTCGACGTCCGATTTCGGCCGCAACCAGCTGCTCGACTGGCTCGACGAATTCACCACGCTGCATCCGGGCGTCACGTTCTCGCTGACGGCGTCCGACTCGTCGTCGAACCTGTGGCAGGACGAGATCGACCTCGCGATCCGCTTCGCCGCGCCGCCCGACGGCGCGCTGATCGCGCGCCGGCTCGCCGCGAACCGGCGCGTGCTGTGCGCGGCGCCGTCGTTCGTCGAGCGCCACGGCGTGCCGGCCGATCCGCATGATCTGGCCCGCTTTCCCTGCAACGTGATCACGATCGCGTCCGGCCCGATGAACACGTGGCGCTTCACGCGCGGCGACGCAATGCAGACCCACACGGTGCCGGTGTCGACCGCGTTCGAGACCAACGACGGCGGCCTCACCCGCGAATGGACGCTGCGCGGCCACGGCATCGCGCTGAAGTCGCTGTGGGACATCGCCGACGACGTGCGCGCCGGCCGGCTGCGCGTGCTGCTGCCCGACTGGCGGCACCAGGACGCGCCGCTGCATGCGATCTATCACAGCAAGCGCTACATGGCGCCGCGCGTGCGCGTGCTGCTCGACTTCCTCGCCGAACGGTTCGCGCGCGAGGAAGCGGCGCTCGACGATCTGCTGAACGCGTGCCGCTGACGGTTGTCGCGCCGCCATGTCGGGGTCGGAGCACGACGCGCGACGTCGCGCGACTGCAACCCGCCGGCCGCCCGGGACAGCGCGTAAAGTTATAATGGAAGGCTTTCCCGACGGCTTTTCACGATCTTCGCGATCGTGTATGACGGGCTCGGCGCGCGGTGCGCTCCGGTCCGCCACGCGGCACCGGCAGCAGCCGTCCCGATTCACCCTTGACGACGCCCCCAGGTCAACCACTGCGAACGGCGAATCCCCATGACGAAAAAAGTTTACGTAAAGACCTTCGGCTGCCAGATGAACGAGTACGACTCGGACAAGATGGTGGACGTGCTCAATGCGGCCGAAGGCCTCGAAAAGACCGATACCCCGGAAGACGCGGACATCATCCTGTTCAACACGTGCTCGGTGCGTGAGAAGGCGCAGGAGAAGGTGTTCTCCGACCTCGGCCGCGTGCGCGAGCTGAAGGAAGCGAAGCCGGGCCTGCTGATCGGCGTCGGCGGCTGCGTCGCCAGCCAGGAAGGCGCGTCGATCGTGTCGCGCGCACCGTACGTCGACCTCGTGTTCGGCCCGCAGACGCTGCACCGCCTGCCGCAGATGATCGACGCGCGCCGCGAAAGCGGCCGTGCGCAGGTCGACATCACGTTCCCCGAGATCGAGAAGTTCGACCACCTGCCGCCCGCGCGCGTCGAGGGGCCGAGCGCGTTCGTGTCGATCATGGAAGGCTGCTCGAAATACTGCAGCTACTGCGTCGTGCCGTACACGCGCGGCGACGAAGTGTCGCGCCCGCTCGACGACGTGCTGACCGAAGTGGCCGGCCTCGCCGACCAGGGCGTGCGCGAAGTCACGCTGCTCGGCCAGAACGTGAACGCCTATCGTGGCGCACTGACCGCCGGCTCGTCCGATATCGCCGATTTCGCGACGCTGATCGAATACGTCGCCGACATCCCCGGCATCGAGCGGATCCGCTACACGACGTCGCACCCGAAGGAATTCACGCAGCGCCTGATCGACGCCTACGCGAAGGTGCCGAAGCTCGTGAGCCACCTGCACCTGCCGGTCCAGCACGGCTCCGACCGCATCCTGATGGCGATGAAGCGCGGCTACACGGTGCTCGAATACAAGTCGGTGATCCGCAAGCTGCGCGCGATCCGCCCGGACCTGTCGCTGTCGACCGACATGATCGTCGGCTTCCCCGGCGAAACCGAGGAAGATTTCGACAAGATGATGGCGCTCGTGCACGAGATGAGCTACGACACCAGCTTCTCGTTCATCTACAGCCCGCGCCCCGGCACACCGGCCGCGAACCTGCACGACGACACGCCGCGCGAGGTCAAGCTCAAACGCCTGCAACATCTGCAGGCGACCATCGAGGAAAACGTCGCGCGCATCAGCCAATCGATGGTCGGGAAGGTCGAGCGGATCCTCGTCGAGGGCCCGTCGCGCAAGGACCCGAACGAACTGTCGGGCCGCACCGAGAACAACCGGGTCGTGAATTTCCCGGCGCCGCTCGCGTCGCACCCGCGCCTGATCGGCCAGATGATCGACGTGAAGATCAACCATGCGTACCCGCACTCGCTGCGCGGCGAGCTCCTGCTCGTGAGCGACGACGCGAGCGCGGCCACCCACTGACCGACTGACGTTCAACAGGAGCCCGACGCTACTTTGAAGACCGTCCAAGCACTGGAATTCACCGCACCGCGCGACGACAACGCGCGCCTCGCCAACCTCTGCGGCCCGCTCGACGAGAACCTGCGGCAGATCGAACAGGCGCTCGACGTCACGCTCGCGCGGCGCGGCCACCGGATCACGATCCGCGGGCGCGGCGCGAAGCTCGCGCTCGCGGCGCTCGATAACTTCTACAACCGCGCGCGCGATCCGCTGTCGGTCGACGATATCCAGCTCGCGCTGGTCGAAGTGCGCCACACGTCCGGCAACGGCCGCCAGGACACGCTCGACGTGCGCTTTCGCGGCGACCCGGACCATCCGTTCGACGAACCCGTCGTGCAGATCGACGACGTCGGTCCCGACGAGGAACCGGCGCCGAAGCTCTACACGCGGCGCGCCGACCTGCGCGGCCGCACGCCCGCGCAGCGCGAATACCTGAAGCAGATCCTGCAGCACGACGTGACGTTCGGCATCGGGCCAGCCGGCACCGGCAAGACCTACCTCGCGGTCGCATGCGCGGTCGACGCGCTCGAGCGCGACCAGGTCAAGCGGATCGTGCTGACGCGCCCGGCCGTCGAGGCCGGCGAGCGGCTCGGCTTCCTGCCGGGCGATCTCGCGCAGAAGGTCGACCCGTACCTGCGGCCGCTGTACGACGCGCTGTACGACCTGCTCGGCTTCGACAAGACCGCGAAGATGTTCGAGCGCCAGATGATCGAGATCGCGCCGCTCGCGTACATGCGCGGCCGCACGCTGAACCACGCATTCATCATCCTCGACGAGGCGCAGAACACGACGCCCGAGCAGATGAAGATGTTCCTCACGCGGATCGGCTTCGGCTCGAAGGCCGTCGTCACCGGCGACACGAGCCAGGTCGACCTGCCGCGCGGGCACAAGAGCGGCCTCGTCGAGGCGCAGCAGGTGCTCGGCGGCGTGCGCGGCATCGCGCTCACGCGCTTCACGAGCGCGGACGTCGTGCGTCATCCGCTCGTCGCGCGCATCGTCGAGGCGTACGACGACTTCCACGCGCAGCACCAGGACGCGTGAAGCACGGGCGGCGCCCGCGCGCCGCACCGGCCGACGGCCCGGCCCGCCCGACGGCGCGCCGGGCCTTTTTTCGCCCGCGCGCGGCCGGTTCGAATTCGGGCGCGATCGGCCGTTTGGTGTATCCTCAACGCGTTCCAATCGCCGCACCCGTCATGAAATCTTCCCGTTCTCGCAAGTCCGGGCGCGCCCAGTCCGCCGCGCCCGATTCCCCCCGTCTCTCGCTGTTCGATGCGAAGGGCAAGGCCCGGACCGTCGACGCGCAAGGGCTGCGCATCGACTTCCCGGACGGCCGCAGCCTGATGTTCGACCTGTCGGGCAGCTCGGGCGAGGCGGCCGTCGCGATCGTCGCGCAGCACAACGATCCGGCGATGCGCGCGAAGCTCGCGCTGCAGCCAGAGCACTACGACAGCGTGACGCTGCACGTGGGTGCCGAACCCGCGCCGCGCGACGAGGAAATCGCGGAAATGGCGGACGAGCCGCGCGAGCTGGCGCTCGACCTGTCCGTGCAGTACGGCGACGAAATCACCGGCGACGTCCGCAAGACGCTCCCCAAGCGCAAGCTGATCGCCGAATGGATCGAGCCGGCGCTGTTCGCGAGCGCGCAGCTGACCGTGCGCTTCGTCGGCGACGAAGAAGGCCGCACGCTGAACGCCGGCTACCGCCACAAGGACTACCCGACCAACGTGCTGACCTTCGCGTACGACCCGGCGCCCGACGGCACCGTGATCGGCGACCTCGTGCTGTGCTGCCCGGTCGTCGAGAAGGAAGCGCACGAACAGGGCAAGCCGCTGGCGGCCCACTATGCGCACCTGCTGGTGCACGGCGCGCTGCACGCGCAGGGCTACGATCACGAGACGAGCGACGAGGACGCCGCCGAAATGGAAGCGCTCGAGGTCGACATCCTCGCGAAGCTGGGCTTCCCGAACCCGTATCAGTAAGCGCAAGAGGCGTCCGCACCATGCGCCAAGCCGCGATGCTGCCGCCCGCGTACCCGCCGTCGATCGGCGAGGGGCGGCTGCTGACGGAAGACGAGCTCGCCGCGTCGCTCGCGCACACGATGCGCGACTGGGACGGCCAGCAGGATCTCTGGCTGTTCGGCTATGGCTCGCTGATCTGGAACCCCGGGCTGCCGACCGTCGCCGCCGTGCGCGGCAAGGTACACGGCTACCATCGCGGGCTCTACCTGTGGTCGCGCGTGAACCGCGGCACGCCCGAACGTCCGGGCCTCGTGCTCGCGCTCGATCGCGGCGGCTCGTGCTCGGGCATCGCTTTCCGGCTCGCGGGCCCGTCCGCGCAGCCGCATCTCGAGACGTTGTGGAAACGCGAGATGCCGATGGGCTCGTACCGGCCCGCGTGGCTGCCGTGCTCGCTCGAGACCGGCGAACGCGTGAACGCGCTGGCATTCGTGATGCGCCGCGACGTGCCGACCTACACCGGCAAGCTGACCGACCACGTCGTGACGGAAGTGTTCGGCTGCGCGGCCGGCCGCTACGGCACGACGCTCGACTACGTGAGCCGCACGGTGGACGCGCTGCGCGCGAGCGGCATCCCCGATCGCGCGCTCGAAGCGCTGCTCGCGCGGTGCCGGTGACGCCCGACAGGCCGGCTCGCGTCACGCCCATGCATGTGAAAGGAGGCTCTGCGCCCATGAAATCGTCACGCAGATCGCGCGTCACGCTGGCCGCGCTGCTCGTCGCCGCGAGCGTCGTGCTGTCCGGCTGCGGCATCTTGGGCTGCGGCGGCGCCGCGACCAACGGCGCGGCGGCCGGCGGCTGTTCGGCCGGCATGCGCTTCTGAATTCCGGCGCTGCCGCGCCCGCCCCGGCCCGCCCTGCACGCGACGAAATGCCGCCGGCGCCGACCGGCCAGCCGGTCGCCGTTCCGCCCGCTTTTTTGCCGCCGCTGCCCCGGCGCCCCTTTCTGAGATAGGATGGAGACGAAGGACGGCGCCGCGCCCGGCGCGGACCGTTCCCCGAGCGGGGCGCGCGCGCCGCCTGCCCCCGGCCGGACGGCCGGGGTGACACGGCCGCGCCATGCCCTTGGTGTATCCTTGCCTACTCCGTGACCGCGCGCTCCGGCATGACCCGGGCGCACCACCATGAACGATTCGTATCCCAGTCGTAAGTCAACCGACAAACCGCAAGAAAAGCGCTCGCTGCTCGAGCGCCTGACCGACTTCATCTCGCCCGAGCCGGAATCCCGGACCGAGCTGCTGGAAATCCTCCAGGACGCCCACGAACGCAACCTGATCGACGCCGATTCGCTGTCGATGATCGAAGGCGTGTTCCAGGTGTCCGACCTGTGCGCACGCGACATCATGGTGCCGCGCGCGCAGATGGACGCGATCAACATCGCCGACAAGCCTGAAGACTTCATCCCGTTCGTCCTCGAGAAGGCGCACTCGCGCTACCCCGTGTACGAGGAGAACCGCGACAACGTGATCGGCGTGCTGCTCGCGAAAGACCTGCTGCGCTTCTATGCCGAAGAGGAATTCGACGTGCGCGGGATGCTGCGCCCCGCCGTGTTCATTCCCGAATCGAAGCGCCTGAACGTGCTGCTGCACGACTTCCGCGTGAACCGCAACCACCTCGCGATCGTCGTCGACGAATACGGCGGCGTCGCGGGCCTGATCACGATCGAGGACGTGCTCGAGCAGATCGTCGGCGACATCGAGGACGAATACGACTTCGACGAGGAAGCCGGCAACATCATCTCGGGGCCGGACGGCCGCTACCGCGTGCGCGCGCTCACCGAGATCGAACAGTTCAACGAGACGTTCGGCACCGACTTCCCCGACGACGAGGTCGACACGATCGGCGGGCTGATCACCCATCATTTCGGCCGCGTGCCGCACCGCGGCGAGAAGCTGCAACTCGGCAACCTCGTGTTCGAGATCCAGCGCGGCGATGCGCGCCAGGTCCACGTGCTGCTGGTGCGCCGCAACCCGCACACGAGCCGCCGCGCCGAAACCTCGCACGAGGACTGACCGTCCCGCGCCGGCCGCGCCTCCTTCAACCGCTCGCCCTCTTTCGCTTCACATGGACGATCCGATCCCGTCCCGCCCGGCTGGCGGTCTTCTCGCGCCGGCGCCCGGCCGCGCGCTGCCGCGCTGGCACTATCCGGCCGCGCTGTTCGCCGGCGCGGCCAATACGCTCAGCTTCGCACCGACCCCGCACGGCGGCTGGCTGCAGCTCGTCGTATTCGTCTGGTTTTTCGCGCAGCTGACGCGCACGTCGAGCTGGCGCGGCGCCGCGCTTACCGGCGGCGCGTTCGGCTTCGGCAACTTCATCAGCGGCATCTGGTGGCTCTACATCAGCATGCACGTGTACGGCGAGATGGCCGCGCCGCTCGCGGGCGGCGCGCTGGTGCTGTTCTCGCTGTACCTGTCGCTGTACCCGGCGTTCTCGGCCGGGCTGTGGTCGTTCTGCGCAGGCCATGCGTGGCATCGCCGCGAACCCGACCCGCGGCCGTTCTCGCCGACCTGGCACGGCGCGTTCGCGTTCGCAAGCGCGTGGGCGCTCGGCGAATGGCTGCGCGGCACCGTGCTCACCGGCTTTCCGTGGCTCGCGAGCGGCTATCCGCAGGTCGACGGCCCGTTCGCGGGCTTCGCGCCGGTCGTGGGCGTGTACGGGATCGCCTGGGTGCTCGCGCTGTTTGCCGCGCTGGCCGTGCAGGCGCTCGTCGCCGCGCGGCGCGCGCCCGCGGTCGAACGCGGCGCCGCCGGCAATGCGCGCGTGCGGGTCATCGCACCGGCCGCCATTGCCGTCGCGCTCGTCGCGGCCGGCGTCGGGCTGTCGCAGGCCACGTGGACCGTGACCGCGAATGCGCCGCTCACGGTGCGGCTCTTGCAGGGCAACGTGAAGCAGGACATCAAGTTCGAGCAGGAAGGCATCGACGCGGCGATCAAGATGTACACGCAGATGATCGTCGAGAAGCCGGCCGACCTGATCGTCACGCCGGAAACCGCGATCGCGGTGATGATCCAGGAACTGCCCGAGCCGTTCGCCGTCGCGATCCGCCAGTTCAGCGACACGACGGGCTCGGCCGTGCTGTTCGGCGCGGTCGGCGCGTCGGTGACGCCGGACGGTCATTACGTCGACTACACGAACAGCCTGTACGGCGTGACGCCGCACTCGCGCGACATCTATCACTACGACAAGCACCATCTCGTGCCCTTCGGCGAATTCATCCCGTGGGGCTTCCGGTGGTTCGTCGACCTGATGAAGATGCCGCTCGGCGACTTCGCGCGCGGCGCGCCGGTGCAGAAGCCGTTCCTCGTGCACAACCAGCCGGTGATGGCCGACATCTGCTACGAGGACTTGTTCGGCGAGGAAATCGCCGCGACGATCCGCGACAACCCGCAGCCGCCCGGCGTACTCGTCAACGTGACGAACCTCGCGTGGTTCGGCGACACGATCGCGCTCGACCAGCACCTGCAGATCGCGCGGATGCGCGCGCTCGAAACGGGCCGGCCGATGCTGCGCGCCACCAATACCGGGATGACGGCCGCGATCGACGCGCGCGGCCGCGTGCTCGGCCAGCTGAAGCCGTTCACGATCGGCTCGCTCGACGTGCGGATCGAAGGCACGAGCGGCTTCACGCCCTACGTGACGAGCGGCAACAACATCGTGCTCGCGGTGTCGCTGGTGCTGCTCGCGTTCGGCTTCACGTTCGGGCCGGGCCTGCGCCGCCGCAACGGCGCGCAGGCCGGCGACGGCCGGAACCGCAACGTGTGATGCATCGGTCGGCCGCTCAGGCCGGCCGCTTCGCATCCGCGGCCAGGCCGCGCAGATCCCGCCCGAGCGCCTCCATCACCGGCGCCCAGGCGCCGAACGTCGGCTGCCGGTACAGCGTGGCGGTCGGATACCACGGGCTGTCGGTGCGTTCGAGCAGCCACGGCCAGTGCGGATTCACGTCGAGCAGCACCCAGGTGCGCGCGCCGAGCGCGCCCGACAGGTGCGCGACCGACGTGCACACCGTGATCACCAGGTCCAGCGCGCCGATGAACGCGGCCGTATCGTCGAAACGCTTCAGTTCGGCGGTGAAGTCTTCGATCGCGAAACCGGCCGCGCGCGCCGCGGCGACGTCCGCGTCCGCGCCCGGCTGCAGCGAATGGAACGCGACGCCGTCGATACCGCGAAACGCATCGGCGTAGCGTTCGAGTCCGACGCGCCGGAACGGGTTGCGCTGGTGCCCCGCGCTGCCCGTCCACACGAGCCCGACCTTCAGCCGGCCGTCGCCCGCGAGCCGCGCGCGCCACGCATCGCGCGCGCCCGGATCGGCATGCAGGTACGGCACCGCCTCCTCGAGCGTCGACGTCTCCATCCCGAGCATCAACGGCAGGCCGATCAGCGGCACTTCGTAGTCGAATGCGGGCAGCGCGTCGACGCCGCCGCCCGCACTGAATGCATCCACGTGCGCGCCGAGGCTGCGCTCCATCAGCGTGCCCACCTGCGGGAACGTGTTCCACACGAGCCGGCCGCCCTCGCGATGCACGCGCTCGGCGAGCGGCGCGACGAAGCGTACGAACTGCAGCACGTCGCCGAGCCCCTGCTCGCCCCACACGAGCAGCGTCTTGCCCGCGAGCGGCTCGCCCTGCCAGCGCGGGCCCGGCAGCACCGGCCGGCGGCCGCGCAGCTCGCCGGCACCGTCCCAGCGCGCCTCGTGGCCGCGCCAGCCGGCCGCGTGGTTGCCGCGCACGAGCTGGATGATCGCGAGATTGAAACGGAACGACGCGTCGTCGGGCGCCAGCTCGCACGCGCGCGCCGCGTAGCGCTCGGCGTCGTCCCAGCGCTGCGCTTCCTTCATCGCCATCGCGATGTTGTTCAGCGCGAGCGCATTGTCGGGCGCGATTTCCGCGAGCCGCGCCGCACACGCGAGCGCGCCGTCGAGGTCGTGCGTCGCGAGCCGCGCGACGACCAGGTTGATCCACGCCTGCACGTCGTGCGGATCGGCCTCCACGGCCGCGCCGAGCAGCGCGATTTCCTCGTTGCGGTCGCCGCCCGACAGCCGCAGCGCGATCGCGAGGTTGTTGCGCAGCGACGGCCAGCCCGGATCGAGCGCGTAGGCCGCGCGGTACGGCGCGACGGCGTCGGCGTGACGGCCCAGCATCTGCAGCGCATAGCCGTGATTGAAACGGGCGCCGGCACCCGGATGAACGCGCACCGCGCATTCGGCCAGCGCGAGCGCGTCGGCCGTGTGCTGCCGCGCGACGAGCGCCGTGGTGAGCTGCGCGAGCGCGGCCATGTCGACCGCGTGCAGATGGCCGGCGGCGGCGAGCCAGAGCGCATGCGCATCGCGCTCGCCGCGCGCGTGCGCGTCGGCGGCCTGCCCGAGCAGCGCAAGCAGCGGCGGCACCAATGGAATGAGGAGGTCGTTCGAATCGTCCATGCGGTCCGGAGTGGGCAATCGGTCGCGCGGCAGGCGCCACGCGCGCCGCAATACGCGCATCTTAACGCCCGCGCAAAGCGGCGCGGCAGCCGACGCGACAGGCGCATCGCGACGCCGCGCACGCGACCGCCCGCGCGCATCGACACCCCCCGCGCACAGGCTGCGCAAGGTCGCCGGAACAGCGCCGGCAGCCTCTTCGTCCGCGTTCCGGCCGCATCGGGTCGCCGATCCGGTAAAATTACACGTTTCAGCACACTAACAAGCCGCGCCGCCGCGCGAGCCGACCCTCCGGGCCCCGCCCGGAGCGCCGCCCGCAACGGAGCGCCAGCGCCACGAAGGCTCTTCATGCTTACGTTTCAGCAAATCATCCTGACGCTGCAGTCCTACTGGGACAAGCAGGGTTGCGCCCTGCTCCAGCCCATCGACATGGAAGTCGGCGCGGGCACGTCGCACGTCCACACGTTCCTGCGCGCGGTCGGCCCCGAGCCGTGGCGCGCCGCCTACGTGCAGCCGTCGCGCCGCCCGAAGGACGGCCGCTACGGCGAGAACCCGAACCGCCTGCAGCATTACTACCAGTACCAGGTCGTGCTCAAGCCGGCGCCGGAAAACATCCTCGACCTGTACCTCGGTTCGCTGGAAGCGCTCGGCTTCGACCTGAAGCAGAACGACGTGCGCTTCGTCGAGGACGACTGGGAGAACCCGACGCTCGGCGCGTGGGGCCTCGGCTGGGAAGTGTGGCTGAACGGGATGGAAGTCACGCAGTTCACGTATTTCCAGCAGGTCGGCGGCCTCGACTGCAAGCCCGTGCTCGGCGAGATCACCTACGGCCTCGAGCGCCTCGCGATGTACCTGCAGAAGGTCGAGAACGTATACGACCTGGTATGGACCGAGTGGGAGGAGCACGGCCCGAACGGCCCAGAGCTGCGCCGCCTGTCGTACGGCGACGTCTACCACCAGAACGAGGTCGAGCAGTCGACCTACAACTTCGAGCACGCGAACGTCGACCTGCTGTTCACGTTCTTCAACAGCTACGAAGCGGAAGCGAAGAAGATGATCGACGCGCAGCTCGCGCTGCCCGCGTACGAACTCGTGCTGAAGGCCGGCCACACGTTCAACCTGCTCGACGCGCGCGGCGCGATCTCGGTGACCGAGCGTGCGGCGTACATCGGCCGCATCCGCGCGCTGTCGCGTCTCGTCGCGCAGGCTTACTACGACTCGCGCGAGAAGCTCGGCTTCCCGATGCTCGGCAACCCGCCGGGCGTGCCGGGCCTCACCACCGACGCCCAGGACGCCGCCCAGCCGGCATGGGCGCCGCCGCTCAAGGTCGAACGCAAGATCGATCAGGACTGACGAGACGAGATTTATTCCAGACATGACGCACAATCATCCCGCCCCCCTGCTCGTCGAACTGCTGACCGAAGAGCTGCCGCCGAAGGCCCTCGCGCGCCTTGGCGACGCATTCGCCGAAGGTCTCGCGCAACGCCTCGCGGCCCGCGACCTCGTCGAAGGCGAACTCGTATTCGAACGCTACGCCACGCCGCGCCGCCTCGCGGTCGTCGTGCAGAACGTGCGCGCCGTCGCACCTGAAAAGCAGGTCCGCGAAAAGGTCCTGCCCGTGTCGGTCGCGCTCGACGCAGAAGGCAAGCCGACCGCCCCGCTCGCGAAGAAGCTCGCGGCGCTCGGCCATCCGAACCTGTCGATCGCCGATCTCGAGCGTGCACAGGACGGCAAGGCCGAAGCGTTCTTCGTCAACTATTCGGCTGCCGGCGCGACGCTCGCCGACGGGCTGCAGGCCGCGCTCGACGAGACGCTCGAGAAGCTGCCGATCCCGAAGGTCATGACTTACCAGCGCCCGGACGGCTCCGACGTGAAGTTCGTGCGCCCGGTGCAACGCCTGACCGTGCTGCACGACGATCGCATCGTGCCCGTCACCGCGTTCGGCATCGACGCCGGCGACACCACGCTCGGCCACCGCTTCCTGTCCGACGGCCTCGTCGCGATCCAGCATGCGCGCGCGTATGCCGACACGCTGCGCGACAAGGGCCGCGTGATCGCGCACTTCGTCGATCGCCGCGAAACGATCCGCACGCAGCTGAACGAACACGCGAACGGCGACACGGTCGTGATGCCCGAATCGCTGCTCGACGAAGTGACGTCGCTGGTCGAATGGCCGGTCGTCTATCCGTGCCGCTTCGAGGACGAATTCCTGCAGGTGCCGCAGGAATGCCTGATCCTCACGATGCAGACGAACCAGAAGTATTTCGCACTGACCGACGTCGACGGCAAGCTGCGCTCGCGCTTCCTGATCGTGTCGAACATCGACACGAAGACGCCGGACGAGATCGTCGAAGGCAACGAGCGCGTCGTGCGCCCGCGCCTCGCCGACGCGAAGTTCTTCTTCGAGCAGGACAAGAAGAAGCCGCTCGCCGACCGCGTGCCGCTGCTCGCGAACGTCGTCTATCACAACAAGCTCGGTTCGGCGCTCGCGCGCGTCGAGCGCCTCGAGGCGCTAGCCGGCGAGATCGCGCCCGCGATCGGCGCCGATGCCGCGCACGCGAAGCGCGCCGCGCGCCTCGCGAAGGCCGACCTGCTGACCGACATGGTCGGCGAGTTCCCGGAACTGCAGGGCACGATGGGCACGTACTACGCGCGTCACGACGGCGAAGCCGACGACGTCGCGCTCGCCTGTGCCGAGCACTACCAGCCGCGCTTCTCCGGCGACGCGCTGCCGACCACGCCGGTGTCGACCGCCGTCGCGCTCGCCGACAAGCTCGAGACGATCGTCGGCATCTGGGGCATCGGCCTCGCGCCGACCGGCGAGAAGGATCCGTTCGCGCTGCGCCGCCACGCGCTCGGCGTGCTGCGCCTGCTGCTCGAGAAACAGCTGCCGCTCGATCTCGTGTCGCTGCTGCGCACGGCCCATGCGCGCTTCGAAGGCGTGCCGGGCGTCGCCGAATCGACCGACGCGATCTTCTCGTTCTTCATGGACCGCCTGCGCGGCCTCCTGCGCGAACGCGGCTACTCGGCCGGCGAAGTCGAAGCGGTGCTGAGCCTGAACCCGACGCGCGTCGACGATCTCGTCGCGCGCCTCGACGCGGTGCGCGAATTCACGCGCCTCGCGGAAGCCGAAGCGCTCGCGGCCGCGAACAAGCGGATCTCGAACATCCTGAAGAAGTCGGAAGGCGGCGCGAACGGCACGGTGCAGCCGACGCTGCTCGTCGAGGCCGCCGAAAAGGCGCTGCACGAGCAGCTCGCGGCCGTGACGCCGCACGTGCAGTCGCAGCTCGAGGCGCGTGCGTACACGGGCGCGCTGTCGGCGCTCGCCGCGCTGCGCGCGCCGGTCGACACGTTCTTCAACGACGTGATGGTCAATGCCAAGGATCCCGCGCTGCGCGCGAACCGTCTCGCGCTGCTGTTCGCGCTGCATCAGCAGATGAACTGCGTCGCCGACATCTCGAAGCTCGCCGCATAAGGGCCGCACGATGCCGACCAGCCCCCACCGCAAGCTCGTCGTCCTCGACCGGGACGGCGTGATCAACGTCGATTCGGACGCATTCATCAAGACGCCCGACGAGTGGATCGCGCTGCCCGGCAGCCTCGAGGCGATCGCACGACTCAACCACGCGGGCTATCGCGTGGTCGTCGCGACCAACCAGTCCGGCATCGGCCGCGGGCTGTTCGACATGGCCGCGCTCAACGCGATGCACCTGAAGATGCATCGCGCGGCGGCCGCCGTCGGCGCGCGCATCGACGCGGTGTTCTTCTGCCCGCACGTGTCGGAAGACCACTGCGACTGCCGCAAGCCGAAGCCCGGCATGATGCAGATGATCGCCGAGCGCTTCGAGATCGATCCCGCCCACACGCCGGCCGTCGGCGATTCGCTGCGCGACCTGCAGGCCGGCGTCGCGGTCGGCTTCCGGCCGCACCTCGTGCTGACCGGCAAGGGCAAGAAGACGCTCGCCGCCGGCAACCTGCCGGATGGCACGAAGGTCCATGACGACCTGCGCGCGTTCGCGCTCGACTTCCTTTCACACGAACACGAGTGATGCGGCCGCCGCGCGCATCCTCCCTACTGTCAGACCCACGCCGATGCGCTTCGTCCGCTCCCTGCTGCTGCTGATCTACTTCATCCTGTACACGGTGCCGTACGCCACGGCGTGCTTCATCGCGTTCCCGTTCATGCGCCCCGATGCGCGCTACTGGATGGCGGCCGGCTGGTGCAAGTCGACGCTGTGGGTCGTGCGCTGGCTGAACGGCATCCGCTACCGGATCGAAGGGATGGAAAACCTGCCCGACGGCCCGGCCGTGCTGCTGGCCAAGCACCAGTCCGCGTGGGAGACGCTCGCGTTTCCGGCGCTGATGCCGAAGCCGCTCTGCTACGTATTCAAGCGCGAGCTGCTGTACGTGCCGTTCTTCGGCTGGGCGCTCGGCATGCTGCACATGGTCAACATCAACCGCAAGGAAGGCAAGAACGCGTTCACGTCGGTGATCCGCCAGGGCAAGAAGCGCCTGTCGGAAGGCGCCTGGATGATCATGTTCCCGGAAGGCACGCGCACGCCGGTCGGCAAGCAAGGCAAGTACAAGACGGGCGGCGCGCGCTTCGCGATCGAAACCGCCACGCCGGTCGTGCCGATCGCGCACAATGCAGGTCGGGTGTGGCCGCGCAATTCGTTCACGAAATTCCCGGGTGTCGTCACCGTGTCGATCGGCAAGCCGATTCCCG
Source organism: Burkholderia sp. Bp9142 (assembly GCF_003853415.1). Classification (GTDB taxonomy): domain Bacteria; phylum Pseudomonadota; class Gammaproteobacteria; order Burkholderiales; family Burkholderiaceae; genus Burkholderia. The sequence goes on from NZ_QTPP01000006.1 coordinate 187,430, forward strand.
TCGACGGCAAGACGCCCGACGTATTGAACTCGCAGGTCGAGGCATGGATCGAAGCGGAGATGCGCCGCATCGATCCCGATGCCTATCGCCAGCCGGGCAATGCCGGCACGCGCGATGCCGCGCGCGTCTGAATCACCCGGATTGCAGCCGTTGCGTACGACGAAACGAAGCGAACTGATGAAAAAGCGTCCGCGGCCACGGCCTGCCGTCGTGGCCCTCGATCATCGCCAGATGGACCTGCCGCTCTTCGACGGGCCGGCAGCGGCGTCGCCGGCACCGTCGGCGCCCGCTGCGCCGCCTGAAGCGGCGGCGGCTCCCGCGGTGCCCGCGGCGCCGCTCGATCCGGGCCCGCCTCCCGATCGCTCCCGCATCCGTACGTTCGCGCTCGACAGCCGCGTGCTCGAATACCGGCTCAAGCGCTCTGCCCGCCGCACGATCGGCTTCACGATCGACGGCAGCGGGCTGTCGATCACCGCGCCGCGCTGGGTCACGCTCGCCGACATCGAAGCGGCGATCGCCGAGAAGCAGCGCTGGATCTTCGCGAAGCTCGCGGAGTGGAAGACCCGCACCGAGCAGCGCGCGCTGCCGCAGATCGACTGGCGCGACGGCGCGCAACTCCCGTATCTCGGCAAGACGATCGCGATCGCGCTCGGCACGGGTGCCGTCGCATTCGACGCCGAGGCACTGCGGCTGTCGCTGCCGCTGCCCGCGCAGGCGGACATGCAGCAGATCAAGGATCGCGTGCAGGGCTGGCTGCAGGGCGAAGCGAAGCGGATCTTCGGCGAACGCCTCGCGGTCTACGCGGACAAGCTCGGCGTCACGTATTCGACGTACGCGCTGTCGTCGGCCGCGACGCGCTGGGGCAGCTGCTCGAGCGACGGCAAGATCCGGCTGAACTGGCGGCTGATCCATTTCCCGCTGTCGATCATCGACTACGTCGTCGCGCACGAGCTGTCGCACCTGCGCGAAATGAACCACAGCCCGGCCTTCTGGCAGACCGTCGAATCGATCTTCCCGGAATTCCGCGAAGCGCGGCACACGCTCAAGCATCATCCGCCCGAGCTGCTGCCGTCGCTGTAACGCGATCGGGCGCACCGGCAATGCAAACGGGCGATGCGGATTCCTCCGCATCGCCCGTTTTCGTTGCGCGCGACGCACATCGTGCGCCGCGCGCCGCCCATCCCGCGCTCAGCGCGCCTTCTTCTGGATGAACTCGATCTTGTAGCCGTCCGGATCCTCGACGAATGCGATCACGGTCGTGCCGTGCTTCATCGGGCCCGCTTCGCGGGTCACCTTGCCGCCCTGCGCCTTGATCCTGTCACAGGCCGCGTACGCGTCGTCGACTTCCACCGCCAGGTGGCCGAAGCCGTTGCCGAGATCGTAGGACGGCGTATCCCAGTTATGGGTCAGCTCGATCACGGTGCCCGTGCTCTCCGCTTCATAGCCGACGAACGCGAGCGTGAACTTGCCTTCCGGATAATCCTCGCGACGCAGCAGCTTCATGCCGAGCAATTCGGTGTAGAACTTGATCGAGCGGTCGAGATCGCCGACTCGCAGCATCGTATGCAGCAAACGCATGGGTTGTACTCCAGTGGGGACTTTCCAGAACCGGAAATTCTACCGGAGTCACGTGAATCCCGCCGCCGGCGCCCGGCCTGCCGCCAGCCGATACCGAGCATCTGCACGATGAGCCCGACGCCCGTGCGCCGGCAGAAACCGCACGGCTCGATGGTCCCCGCCGACGCTGCCGATCGGGTAACATCCTCCCACCTCGCACCAAAAGCGGGCATGTCGCCCGCCGCCGAAACGCGACCCCCCCCTCATTCAGCCACACCGCCCGCCGTGCGAAACCGCCGATTCGAACGTGCCGGACGCGCCGTCCGTCCGCCGCTGCCCATGTCCCTGCCCCCTTCCCGCCGCATCGGCGAGGTCCGCCGATGACCGCGCTCGCCGGGTCGCCCGTGCGCCGCGCGCTCGACACGCGCGCCGTCGGCGTGATGCTGCTGCTGTGCGCGATCTGGGGCTTCCAGCAGGTCGCGATCAAGAGCACGAACGCGGCGATCCCGCCGATGTTCCAGGCCGGCCTGCGCTCGGTGATCGCCGCGCTCCTGCTGTGGGGCTGGGCGCGCTCGCGCGGCACGCCGCTGTTCCGCGCGGACGGCACGCTCGGCGCGGGCATCGCGGCCGGCGCGCTGTTCGCCGGCGAGTTCATCTGCGTGTTCTTCGGGCTGACGCTGACGAGCGCGTCGCACATGGCGATCTTCCTGTACACGGCACCGTGCTTCACGGCGCTCGGCCTGCACCTGTTTGCGCCGGGCGAGCGGTTGCAGCGCGTCCAGTGGGCCGGCGTCGGCCTCGCGTTCGCCGGCATCGCGCTCGCGTTCGCGGACGGCTTCCTGACGCCGCGCGCACCCGGCGCGTCGGTACTGGCCGGGCTCGCCGGCGACGCGCTCGGGATCCTCGGCGGCGCGATGTGGGCCGCGACGACGGTCGTCGTGCGTTCAACGTCGCTCGCGCGGGCCAGCGCGAGCAAGACGCTGTTCTACCAGCTCGCGGTTTCGGCCGCCGTGCTGGTCGCGCTTGCCGCGCTGCTCGGCCAGATGTCGTTCGCGCAGGTCACGCCGGTCGCGCTCGCGAGCCTCGCGTACCAGTCGGTGATCGTCGCGTTCGTCAGCTATCTGTCGTGGTTCTGGCTGCTCACGCGCTACAGCGCGTCGCGGCTGTCGGTGTTCACGTTCCTGTCGCCGCTGTTCGGCGTCGCGTTCGGCGTGCTGCTGCTCGGCGAATCGGTCGGCTGGCGCTTCATGTCCGCGGCCGCGCTGGTGCTGACCGGGATCGCGCTCGTCAACGCGCCGCCGCGCCGGCGCGCGTAGCGCCGCGCGGCCGCGCGCCGGGATCGACGAGCACCGATCGGCAAAGTAAAAAGGCTGCCCGCCAGGGCAGCCTCGTGAACCTCGATCCGGCATGTGCCGCGCGCGTTGCCCGCGCGTTACCGCTACTCCGCGGCCTTGCGCACCTTCGCAAGCGCCTGCGCGACACCGACATATTCGGCCACGCTCACATCCTCCGCGCGCCGCGCGAGATCGAAGCCGAGCCCGTCGAAATCGATCGTCTCGCGGTAGTCGCCGAGCGTATTGCGCAGCATCTTGCGGCGCTGCGAGAACGCGGCCGTGACGACTTCGCCCAGCAGCACGGGATCGACGTCCGGCAGTTCGTGCGGTTCGTACGGAATCATCCGGACGATCGCCGAATCGACCTTCGGCGGCGGCTGGAACGATTCCGGCGGCACGTCGAGCATCTTCTCCATCACGTAGCGGTACTGCAGCATCACCGACAGCCGCGAGAACGCCTTCGTGCCCGGCTCCGCGACCATCCGTTCGACGACTTCGTTCTGCAGCATGAAATGCTGGTCGATCACCGCGTCGGCGAACGTCATCAGGTGAAACAGCAGCGGGCTGGAAATGTTGTACGGCAGGTTGCCGACGATCCGCAGCGACGGCTTGTCGCCGGGTGCCGCGAGCGAGCGGAAGTCGAACGCGAGCGCGTCGCCCGCGTGCAGTTCCAGCAGCGCGCCGAAGCGCTGCTGCAGGCGGCCGATCAGGTCGCGGTCGAGCTCGACCGCATGCAGCGGCGACTCGGGCGTCGCGAGGCGCGCGATCAGCGGCTCGGTGAGCGCGCCGAGCCCGGGGCCGATCTCGACCATACGCTGGCCGCGCGCGGGGCCGATCGTCGCGACGATCGAGTCGATCACGCCGTGATCGACGAGGAAGTTCTGCCCGAAGCGCTTGCGCGCGAAGTGGCCTTGGTGCTGTCTGCTGTTCGACATCGACTGAGAAAAACGAAAAATGCGACGAATAAGGTCAGGCCTGCGCCCGTGCGCGTCAGGACGCGCGGCGATGGTGCGCCATCGTGACGGCCGTGTCGAGCGCGGCGACCAGGCTGCCCGGATCCGCGCGGCCCGTGCCGGCCAGATCCAGCGCGGTGCCGTGATCGACCGACGTGCGGATGATCGGCAGCCCGAGCGTGACGTTGATGCCCTCGCCGAAGGTCGCATACTTCAGCACGGGCAGGCCCTGATCGTGGAACATCGCGAGCACGCAATCGGCGCCCTCGAGATGGCGCGGCTGGAACAGCGTGTCGGCCGGATACGGGCCGCGCGCGTCGATGCCCTGCGCGTTCGCGCGCGCGAGCGCCGGCGAGATCACGTCGATCTCCTCGCGGCCGAGGTAACCGTTCTCGCCCGCATGCGGGTTCAGCCCCGTCACGAGGATGCGCGGCGCCGCGAGACCGAAGTCGCGCCGCAGGTCGCGATCGACGATCGCCAGCGTCTCGACGAGCCCGTCGATCGTCAGCGCGGACGACACGTCCTTCAGCGGCAGGTGCGTGGTCGCGAGCGCGACGCGCAGCGGCCGCTCGCCCGTGCCCGCCAGCATCATGACAACACGCGGCGTATGTGTGCGTTCCGCGAGGTATTCGGTATGGCCGGTAAACGGCACGCCGGCATCGTTGATCGTGCTCTTCTGCAGCGGTGCGGTGACGATCGCGTCGAACCGGCCCGCCAGCGCGCCGTCGATCGCGGCATCGAGCAGCCCGAGCACGTAGCGGCCGTTGGCCGCGTCGAGCTTGCCCGCCTGCGCGGGCACGGCAAGCGGATGATGCTCGACCGACACCGGCCCGCCGCCGGCGAACACCGCCTGGTCGGCCCCGACGGCCGCCGCGCGCGCGGCGAGCAGCGCGGCGTCGCCGAGCACGGTGAAATGCGCGCCGGGCCAGCGCCGGGCGGCATCCTGCAACGCCTGCACGGTCAGCTCCGGGCCGACACCCGCGGGTTCGCCGGTCGTGATCGCGATCTGCAGCGCGGATGCCGTCATGTGAAGCTCGCTCAGTTCGCCGGGCCGACGCCGCCGATCTTGTACTGCACGTACGACGAATCGCGCAGTTCGCGCAGCCAGTCGGCATACGCCTGCTCGGCCTTGCGCTGGCCGATCGCCTGGCGCGCGATATCCATCTGCTGCTGCACCGAGCCTTCCGCCTCGCGGCGGTCGATCACCTGGATCAGGTGGTAGCCGTACTCGGTACGAATCGGCTGGCTGATCTGGCCGTCCTGCAGGTTGTTCATCGCGCGCTCGAATTCCGGCACGGTCTCGCCCGGGCTGATCCAGCCCAGATCGCCGCCCTGCGACGCCGAACCGTCCTGCGAGTAGGTGCGCGCGAACTTCGCGAAATCGCCACCGGCCTCGACCTGCTTGCGGATGTCCTGCAGCTGCTGGCGCGCCTGGCCTTCCGACTTGCCTTCGCCGACGCGCAACAGGATGTGGCGCACGTGCGTCTGGACGATCTTCGGTGCCGCGGCGGTCGCGCCCTGGCTCTGGCGGCGGTCGACGAGACGCACGATCTCGAAGCCGTCCGGCACGCGGATCAGCGTCGGGTTGACCTGGCCCGGGCGCAGCTTCGAGGCGGCTTCGACGACCTCGGCCGGCAGCGCGCCCGGCGCCTTGAAGCCGAGGTCGCCGCCCTTCTTCGCGTCGTTCGCTTCCGAATTGCTCTTCGCGAGCTTCTCGAAATCGGCGCCCGACGTGGCCTGCTGCAGCAGCGCGTCGGCCTTCTTCTGCGCGGCTTCGATCTCCGCCTGCGGCGCGTTGGTCGGCGCCTTGACGAAGATGTGCTGGAAGCGCAGGTCCTGCTGCTGCGACGCGTTCGGCCCGCGCTGGCTCGCGATGTAGTTCGCGACCTCGGCGTCCGACACGGTGATCTTGCCGTCGACCTCGCGCTCGCGCAGCTTCGACAGCATCAGCTCGGTGCGCGCGTCGCTGGTGAACACGCTCCAGGGCACGCCTTGCGCCTCGAGACGCGCGCGATACTGTTCGAGCGTCATCCCGTTCGCCTGCGCGAGGCGCTGCAGCGTGGACTGCACGGTCGCGTCGTCGATACGGATCCCGTCGTCCTTGGCCTTCTGCACCTGGATGCGTTCGAGCACCATCTGGTTCAGCACCTGCGCACGCAGCTGGTCTGCCGGCGGCACGGGCGCGTTCTGCTGCTGCAGCCGGCGCGAGATCAGGCCGACGCGCTGGTCGAGTTCGCGGCCCGTGATCACGTCGTTGTTGACGACCGCGACGACTTCGTCGGCGAGCTGCGCGCCATGCGAACCAAGTGCCTGCGCCGCGGCCGGCGCGGCGGCGAGCAGCGCGGCTGACGCGGCGAGGCTGGACACGACTGCCGCGAAACGAAGGGTTTTCTTCATTGCCACTGATACTCCATTGAAATCGTGCTGACCGGTGCAGACAAGCCGGCGTTACTCGTAGTTGCTGAAGCGGGACATCGGCGGCGGCGCGGACGGCAGCGGCGTGTAGCCCGGCACCCCGGCGCGGAATGCGGCGACGAGACCGTTGTCGACGCTCGACAGCCCCTTCAACGTCAGCTGCATCATGAAGCGCGTCGACGAGTTCTGCTGCCCCGACGTGTTCACGCCGTTCGCGAAGCGCTGGACACCGACCCCGAGCGCCCAGCAATCCGCGTCGTATTGTAAGCCGAGCAGACCATCGACGATCCGGTCGGCTGCCAGGTCGTAGTTGAAGCGGCCGATCGCATACAGACGGCGCGTGAGCGGCCATTGCGCGGACACCAGGAACTGGTTGATCGGCTGGTTGTCGAGCGTCGTGTTCGCCCGCGTATAGCGGTAGCCGACGTTGATCACGCGGCGCTCGCCGGGGCTGAAGCCGAAACCGATGCTCGACTTCACGAGCTGGTTGTTGTTCTGGTTGTACTGGAACGCGGTTTCCGACATGAAGCCGGAGCCGAGCTTCAGCGCGGCGCCGACGATCAGGTCCGAGTGGCGGGCCTGCACGGCGGACTGCCCCGAGTTCAGCGTCACGCGCTGGTCGGCGAAATAGTACTGCTGCGCGACCACGAAGCGCGCGCGCTCGTCGCCGGTGCGCGGATCGATGAAGCGCGACGTCAGGCCGGCCGTGATCCGGTTCGCGTCCGCGATCCGGTCGTTGCCGACGAACGTGTTCGGCTGGTAGATCTCCGCGAGGCCGAAGTCCGATTCCGCGGTGTCGAACAGCGGCGCGTTCGACTGGTCGCGATACGGCGTGTACACGTAGTACAGGCGCGGCTCGAGGGTCTGGATGAAGTCCTGGCCGAACAGGCGCACCGAGCGGTCGAAGATCAGGCCCGTGTCGAAGCTCACGGTCGGGATCGACTCGGTGAAGCGCTTCGGGTTGTTCGGCGTGCTCGACGACAGGTAGTTCAGGTCGTACGACGCGAAGTGGTACTGGACCTTCGGCACGACGAAGTAGCCGGGGCCGTACACGCCGTACGCGATGTACGGGTTGAAGACGATCCGGTCGCCTTCGGTCGCATCGGCGGTCGTGATGCGGAACCGCGAATAGTCGGCTTCCGCGCCGAAGTCGAAGCCGCCGACGTTGTACTTCGTGTACTTCACGTTCAACTGCGGCTCGCGGCTATAAGGCGCGATCGACGGCGGCAGCGTCTGCCAGTGCTGGTAGCGCGCGAGCACCGACCACGGGCCGTTGTTGTACGTGAGGCCGGCTTCCTGCTGGTACAGCGTCTGCGTCCCGTTGATGAACTGGTTCATCGACCCAAGGTCTTCGGGATACGTGTTGTCCGAGACCTTGTTGAAGTAGACGTAGCCGCCGAAACCGCCGCCGAAGTTCTGCTGGTGCTGCCAGTAGATCGCGTAGCGGTCGCGGTGCGCGAGCCGGTCGTCCGGCAGGTAATTGGCCGTAAACGTGCCCGAATACGACGGCGACAGGTAGCGGAACGTCGCTTCGGTCTGCACGCCGCGCCGCGAGATGATGCGCGGCGTGATCGTCAGGTCGCGGTTCGGCGCGATGTTGAAGTAGTACGGCAGCGTCAGCTCGAACCCGTTGTTCGAGTTGATCGAGAAGGTCGGCGGCAGCAGGCCGCTGCGCCGCTCGCCCGACAGCGGGAACGTCATCCACGGGCTCGCGAAGATCGGCACGCCCTGGAAGAACAGCACGCCGTTGCGCGCGGTGCCTTCGTCGGCACCCGTATCGAAGTCGAAGCGGCTGCCCTTGATGTACCACGCCGGGTTCGTCGAGCACTGGCACGCGGTGTAGGTGCCGTTGACGAACACCGAGCGCTCGCTGTCGAGCAGGTCGACGCGCTCCGCGCTGCCGGACCCGCCCGTCACGTTGAAGTGGTACTTCGGCGCCGTCATGAAGCCCTGGTTCGCCTCGACCTTCAGATGCGCCTCGGGGCCCGCGAACGACGTGCCGCCGTTGACCACCTTGACCTGGCCGTACGCGTCGGCCATGTCGGTATCCTGATCGTAGTGGAGCGCGTCGGCCTTCACGACCGCGTCGCCGCGGCGCAACTCGGCCGAGCCCTTCGCGGCCAGGTCCTGGTCGGCCGTGCCGCTCGTATGGTCGGCGATCACGAAGGCGGCCGGCTTCGCGCCGTCCTTCAGCGGATGATCCTCGAGCTGCGGGGCGAGACGCAGGTCCCACGGCGAGTCGAGCGGCTGCGGCTGCGCGGCCGCGCCCGACAGCTGCGCGTACGACACGGCCGGCACGAGGCCGGGCACGGCCAGGAGTGCGAGCGCGAGCCGCCGTTTGCGCGGCGCCCCGTCACCGGGGAAGACATTCGGGAATAGCGGTTTGGGCGGCATCTATCGTTTGGCGAATCGCCCCTTGTCAACCGCACCTGCACGGCACATTCGCGCGCGGCGGGCCGCGCCGTCGCACCGCGACTGCGGCTGAGCGCAAACCGGGGAGGCGATCGGGCGGACGGCGCGACAGGCGGCGGGCCTGCACGGCGCAAGCTGACGCGGGGCGCGTCAAAAAAGTCGTGGGGTATTATATGGCAAGACGTTCCCCCCTCCGCCGAGTTTCATGACACCCCCATCCGCCGCATCCCAGCCCGACGCCCGCCTCGAAGCGCTCACCGCGTGGCTGCGCCCGCTCGCCGAGCGCTTCGCCCTCGACCTGTCGACCCTCGCGCCCGCGTCGTCGGACGCCAGTTTCCGCCGCTATTTCCGTGTCGCGTCGGCCACGAGCCCCGGCGGCTCGCTGGTCGCGGTCGACGCGCCGCCGCCCGAGAAGTGCCGCGAATTCGTCCAGGTCGCGCAGTTGCTCGCCGCGGCCGGCGACCACGTGCCGGAGGTGCTGGCTCACGAGTTCGACGCGGGCTTCATGCTCGTGACCGACCTCGGCCGCACGTCGTACATCGCGGTGCTCGATCCGGCCGACCCGGTCGCGGCACGCCCGCTGATGCGCGACGCGCTCGACGCGCTGATCCGCTTCCAGCTGAGCTCGAGGCCGGACGTGCTGCCGCCGTTCGACGAGGCGTTCCTGCGCCGCGAGATGGAGCTGCTGCCCGAATGGTTCGTCGGCCGGCACCTCGGCAAGCCCGTCACCGACGCGATGCGCGGCACGCTCGACCGCACCTTCGCGCTGCTGGTCGCGAGCGCCCATGCGCAACCGCAGGGCTTCATGCTGCGGGACTTCATGCCGCGCAACCTGATGGTCTGCGAGCCGAATCCGGGCGTGCTCGACTTCCAGGATGCCGTGTACGGGCCGCTGACGTACGACGTCGTGTCGCTGCTGCGCGACGCGTTCATCAGCTGGGACGAGGAGTTCGAGCTCGACTGCTTCGCGTACTACTGGGAAAAGGCGAAGAAGGCCGGCCTGCCGGTCGACCCGGATTTCGGCGAGTTCTACCGCCAGCTCGAGTGGATGGGGCTGCAGCGCCACATCAAGATCCTCGGCCTGTTCGCGCGCATCAACTACCGCGACGGCAAGCCGCACTACCTGAACGACCTGCCGCGCTTCCTGGCCTATGCGCGCAAGGTCGCGCTGCGCTACCGCCCGCTCGTGCCGTTCGCGAAGCTGCTCGACGAGCTCGAGGGCAAGGGCGCGGCCGACGTCGGCTATACGTTCTGACCGCCCTCACCGTCCTTACCTTCAGCCGAACATGAGCACTACCCTGACCACGGCGATGATCTTCGCCGCCGGGCGCGGCGAACGGATGCGCCCGCTGACCGACATCCGCCCGAAACCGCTGCTCGAAGCCGGCGGCAAGCCGCTGATCGTCTGGCAGATCGAGGCGCTCGCCCGCGCGGGCGTCGAGTCGATCGTGATCAACCACGCGTGGCTCGGCGCGCAGCTCGAGGCGGCACTCGGCGACGGCTCGCGCTGGGGCGTGCGGCTCGCGTATTCGGCCGAAGGCGAAGCGCTGGAAACCGCCGGCGGCATCGCGCAGGCGCTGCCGCTGCTCGAGCGCGACGGCCGGCCGACGGTGTTCGCGGCGGTCGCGGGCGACGTGTACTGCGCATTCGACTACCGGACGCTCGCCGCGCGTGCCGCGCAGATGGCCGCGCTGGATGCGCCCGCGATGCATCTCGTGATGGTGCCGAACCCGCCGTTCCATCCGGGCGGTGATTTCGTACTTCGCGATGACGGCCGGCTGGCACTCGCCGGCGCCCCGCGCGTCACGTTCGGCAGCATCGGCGTGTACGACACGCGGATGTTCCGCGACATCGTGCCCGGCACGCACCGGCCGCTGTCGCCCTACTTCAAGGCGACCATCGAGGCCGGCCGCGCGAGCGGCGAATTGTATGAAGGTATCTGGGAGAACGTCGGCACGCCCGCGCAGCTCGGCGAGCTCGACGCGCGGCTGCGCGCCGCCGCGGGCTGATCGTTTCGCCGCTGACCGCGGCCGGGCCACCCGGCGCGGCGGCCGATGGCGTGAAAGACCGATGACGGCCCGGTCACTCGGCGGCAGGCCGACCCGGAATCGAATACCGCGGGCGCTCCGCCGGCTCACGCGGCCGTGACGGCGCATCGCCGGCCGATCGCGGACGGCCGGCAAACCACCCGTTTCCGCCGCGCGCCGCCCCGGCGCGGCATCCCCGCTCACGCGGCCTCGGCCGCCTCCCCGCCCGCCGCCGCGCGCTGCTGCTGCAGCGCCCACATCTGCGCATACAGCCCGTCCGCGCGCACGAGTTCGTCGTGCGTGCCGCGCTCGACGATCCGCCCGTGGTCCATCACGAGGATCTGCTGCGCATGCACGACCGTCGACAGCCGGTGCGCGATCACGAGCGTCGTGCGGTGCCGCGCGATCTGGTCGAGCTCGTGCTGGATCGCGCGCTCCGAGCGCGAATCGAGCGCCGACGTCGCCTCGTCGAACAGCAGCACCGGCGGATCCTTCAGCAGCGTGCGCGCGATCGCGACGCGCTGCTTCTCGCCACCCGACAGCTTCAGCCCGCGCTCGCCGACCGGCGTGTCATAGCCCTTCGGCAAGCTCTCGATGAAGTCGTGGATGTGCGCGGCGCGCGCGGCCGCGATCACTTCGTCGCGGCTCGCGGTCGGCCGGCCGTACGCGATGTTGTAGTAGATCGAGTCGTTGAACAGCACGGTGTCCTGCGGCACGATCCCGATCGACGCGCGCAGCGAGTCCTGCGTGACGTCGCGAATGTCCTGGCCGTCGATCCGGATCGCGCCGCCCGCCTGCCGGTCGAGATCGTAGAAGCGGAACAGCAGGCGCGACAGCGTCGACTTGCCGGAACCGCTGTGGCCGACCACCGCGGTGGTCGTGCCCGCATCGATCGTGAACGTCACGTCGTGCAGGATCTGCCGCGCCGCTTCGTACGAGAAGTTCACGTGCTCGAAGCGCACCTGCGCGCCGGCCACCGCGAGCGGCCGCGCGTCGGGTGCGTCCGCGACTTCCTTCGCGGCCGACAGCAGCCCGAACATCCGGTCCATGTCGGTGAGGCTCTGCTTCAGCTCGCGATACACGACGCCGAGAAAATTCAGCGGGATGTACAGTTGCAGCATGAACGTGTTGATCAGCACGAGATCGCCGAGCGTCAGCTTGCCGGCCAGCACGCCCTGCGTCGCGCGCCACAGGATGAACACCAGCCCGGTGCCGATGATCGCCTGCTGGCCGAAGTTCAGCACCGACAGCGAATTCTGCGAGCGGATCGCGGCCTTGCGGTAGCGCTTCAGGTTCTCGTCGTAGCGCTGCGCCTCCCACTCCTCGTTGCCGAAGTACTTCACCGTCTCGTAGTTGATCAGCGAATCGATCGCCCGCGAGTTCGCGCGCGAATCGAGCTCGTTCATCGTGCGGCGAAAGTGCGTGCGCCAGTTGGTGACCTTCACGGTGAACACGATGTACGTGACGAGCGCCGCGAACGTCACGTACGCGTAGTACGCCTCGTACTTGACCACGAAGAAGCCGAGCACGAGCCCGACCTCGACGAGCGTCGGCAGGATGCTGTACAGCGAATAGGAAATCAGTTGCTGGATGCCGCGCGTGCCGCGCTCGATGTCGCGCGACATGCCGCCGGTCTGGCGTTCGAGATGGAAGCGCAGCGACAGACCGTGCAGATGCCGGAACACCTGCAGCGCGAGCTGGCGCACCGCGCTCTCGGTGACCTTCGAGAACAGGATCTCGCGCAGCTCGGTGAACAGCGACGTCGACAGCCGCACGAGCGCATACGCGACGACCAGCAGGCCGACGCCGCCCGCGAGCACGATGCCGGCCGACTGCTCGGCCCGCCCGAGCGCCGTGAGCTGCTGCACGGCGGACAGGTGATCGACGATGCGCTTCATCACGACCGGCACGCCGAGGTTCGCGACCTTCGCGCCGATCAGGCAGCCGAGCGCGAGCGCGACGCGCCATTTGTAGGTGGCGAGATACGGCAGCAGCGACCGGATGGTCTGCCAGTCGTTGCGAGGCCCGGTCTGAGCCGGCGCGGGCTCGCCGGAAGCGGAATATCGGCGCATGGGGGAAGGATCGGCGGCGGTGCCGGACGCGTTGCCGCGGCGGCCGGCTCGCCCGCTTTCTCGTACAATTTGCGAACGTTGTATTGTCGCAGAAGCCGCCACGCGCCGCTGCGGGCGGCCTCGCCGGCCTGCCGGTGCGCGGCGGCGCCTTTATTACAGGATGAAAGCCCCCGCCATGACCGATTCGACCCTCGAACTTCCGCAAAAGCAGCCCGCGCTGCGCGTCGTCCCGCAACCGCACGACGCGAACGTCCACGGCGACGTGTTCGGCGGCTGGATCATGTCGCAGGTCGACATCGCCGGCTCGATTCCCGCGAGCCAGCGCGCGAACGGCCGCGTCGCGACGGTCGCGGTCAATTCGTTCGTGTTCAAGCAGCCGGTGTTCGTCGGCGACCTGCTGAGCTTCTACGCGACCATCATGCGCACCGGCAACACGTCGATCACGGTCGACGTCGAGGTGTACGCGCAGCGCATGCGCCTGATGGGCGAAATCGTGAAGGTCACCGAGGCGACGCTCACCTACGTCGCGACCGGCCCCGACCGCAAGCCGCGGCAACTGCCGCCGCTCTGACCCGCACGCGCCGCGCTGCGGCGCCGCACGCGGCCCGTCAGTGCATGGCCGCCAGCCCGAACTCCCGCATCGCGGGCACGAAGTCGTGATTGAGCTTCGGCTTGCGCGACAGCTTCACCAGCACGTAGCGCTGGAACGGCGCGAGCCGCTGCCACTGCGCGAGCGCGGGCGCCGGCAGCCCGGCCAGCGCGCTCTGCTGCACGAGCGCGTCCGGCACCGTGTCGGTGGCGCGCCAGCTCGGCTGCTCGTCCGGCTGGAACCACGACGGTTCGAGGTCGGCATGCGTGCGCAGCATTTCGAACAGCGCGTGATCGAAGTTGGGCTCGATCGCGGTGTCCTCGTCGGCCGGAAAGCGCGCGAGCAGCTTGCGGTCCTCGAGCGGCAGCAGCTGCCACTGCTCCAGGGAAATCCGCAGACCGAAACGGTCGAGATTGAAACGCACGATCATCGGAATGTACGTCAGGTTTTCCGACGAATCGTGTTCGAAATTGAATAGCAGCGGAGCGTCGCTGAGTCCCATGGTCGTTACCCGAGTGGCGGATGCCGGCGCGGCCGGCCTGCCTGAGGTATTTTAGAACCTCTGCGCGCGCGCGGCGGACACGATCGCCGCCGCCCGTGCCTCGAATCAACGGGAGTGCTCGTGAATCCGACTGAAACAGAAGAACCGCGCGGCGCGATCGAGCTGTCCGTGCGCCGCACGCGCGGCGGCGCCGTCGAAGCCGCGCACGACTACGTCGGCCAGGAATGGCCGGTCGCGCTGGTCTTCAACGGCATCTCGCACGCGGTGATGATGTGCACGCCGCGCGACCTCGAGGCGTTCGCGGTCGGCTTCGCGATCTCGGAAGGGATCGTCGAGCGCGGCAGCGACATCAAGGACATCGACGTGATCCTGCACGCCGACGCGCCGCTGCCGCACGCGGAGGTGCACCTGGAGGTCGTCCAGCAGGCGTTCGCCGCGCTGAAGGACCGGCGCCGCGCGCTCGCGGGGCGCACCGGCTGCGGCGTGTGCGGGATCGAAAGCATCGACCTGCTCGACCTCGCGCCCGAACGGGTGCCCGACACCGGCTTTCTCGCGCGCCTCGCGCCCGACGCGCTCGCGCGCGCGGCCCACGCGCTGCCGGCCCACCAGGCGCTCACGCGGCTCACCGGCGGCCTGCATGCGGCCGCGTGGTGCGACGCAACAGGCGCGATCCGCATGGCGTTCGAGGATGTCGGCCGCCACAACGCGCTCGACAAGCTGATCGGCTCGCTCGTGCTGGCGCGCGCCGACGCCACCGACGGTTTCGTGTTCCTGTCGAGCCGCGCGAGCTACGAGCTCGTGCGCAAGTCGGCGCGGGTCGGGATCCCGATGGTCGCGACGATCTCCGCGCCGTCGTCGCTCGCGATCGAGATCGCGAAGGCGGCCGGCTTGCGGCTGGTCAGCTTCTGCCGCGAAACCGGTCACGTCGATTACGGCACCGCGTGAGCGCTCGCGGCGGGCGCCGGTTCGCGAACCGTGCCCGGCGGTTCGTCCGCGGCGGCCGGCGCGCTCGCGTCGCATGCCGCATCGCTCGTCCGGTTGCCGCGGTAGTCCGTCCACAGCTTGCGGTCGGTGTCATAGAGCTTGCAGCGCCGTGCCGTGTCGAAGTACCAGCGCCAGCTGAAGCGCTGCACGACGATCCGCCCGGGCAGCATGTCCTCCAGCTTCGCCTGCGCGGGCTTGAGCCGGTACAGCGGCACGCTCATGTCGACGTGATGCGCCGTGTGCTCCATGATGTGGTGCAGCAGGCCGCCGATCCCGAACGGGAACGTCAGGTGCAGCGTGGTCGACACGAATGGCGCGGCATTCGACCATTCGGCCCGGTTCGCGTGCCACGCGATGCGCGGGTCGGTGTGGTGCACGTACACGACGAAGCCGATCATCGAGCACCAGAACAGGAACGGCACGAGCACGCCGGTGGCGAGCAGCAGCGCGACGGGCTGCCGTGTCGCGATCGCCACCCAGACGACGGCCGCGATCCACACGGCCGCGAAGCCCGTCACCAGCAGGCCGTCACGCCGGAACACGGGCCGCGACGCACCGATATAGGTCCTGGTCGGGAAATACATCCGCAGCCACCAGATCTCGACGAAATAGTAGAGGCCCGGCGCCCAGCCGCTTCGGTAGACGCGATCCAGCAAGCGGCGCACCGGCGACAGCGCGGCGAACTCCGCCGGCGTATGCGGCGCCCACACGAAATCGAAGCCCTTCAGGTTCGTATAGCCGTGGTGCACGACGTTGTGCCCGACTTCCCACAGGCTGTATGGCGTCAGCGACGGCAGGAAGGCGATGCGGCCCAGCCAGCGGTTCAGCCGGCGATTGGGCGTCAGGCTCTGATGGCAGGCGTCGTGCCCGATGATGAAGAGCCGCCCGGTGATGAACCCGGCGGCCATCCCGCAGACGATCTTGCCGACGCTCGACGGAATCAGCAGCGCGCCGGCGAATGCCGCGAACAGCAGCAGGTAGTCGAGCACGAGCAGCAGGATCGGGCGCACGATCTCGCGCGTGGCGAACGGCACGAGCCACGCGCGGATGATCTTGCGGTGCGGAATGGGTTCGCCGGAGCGGACCGGGGTCTGGGAATCGTTGTCGACCATGATGCGGAAAGGCGCGCGAACCGCACGCCGGAAAAGATGGGAGCCGTGCGGCACGCACGGCGCGGAGGAACGGGCCGCACCGCGGCCCGGGCCGGTTAACGCGACATCATGTTCATGCTGACGTTGTGCATCACCCACAGCGTCCCGAAGATCAGGATCAGCGCGGTCAGCACCGTGTAGCTGAACGCCATCACGTTCCAGCGCTGGCTGGACGACGTGTTCATGTGCAGGAAGCAGACGAGATGCACGACGATCTGCGCGAATGCGAGTACCGCGAGCGCGATGATCGCCGCTTTCGGCGCGAGCACGCCGCCCATCACGAGGCCGAACGAAGCGGCCGTCAGCAGCACCGACAGCACGAACCCGGCGAGATAGCCGCCGGCGGTGCCGTGCGCGTCATCGTGGCGGATGAGTTCCGAATGGGCCATTTAGATCACGCTCGCAAGATAGACGAAGGAGAACACGCAGATCCAGACGATGTCGAGGAAGTGCCAGAAGAGGCTCAGGCAGGTGAGGCGGCGGAAGTCGCGCTCCGTCATGCCGGGACCGCGCGCGATCTGCACGACGAGCACGACCATCCACAACAGGCCGACCGCCACGTGCAGCCCGTGCGTGCCGACGAGCGCGAAGAACGCCGACAGGAATGCGCTGCGCTGCGGGCCGGCGCCCTGCGCGATCAGGTGCGAGAACTCGCGCAGTTCCAGCGCGAGAAACGCGGCGCCGAGCACGAACGTGACGGCGAGCCACAGGAACACCGTGCCGCGCCGGCGACGCTGTGCGCCGAGCATCGCGAAGCCGTACGTGATGCTCGACAGCAGCAGCGCCGCCGTCTCGAGCGCGACGCCCGGAATGTCGAACAGGTCCTTCGCGGTCGGACCGCCCGCGAACTGGTTGCCGAGCACCGCGAACGTCGCGAACAGCGACGCGAAGATCACGCAGTCGGTCATCAGGTACAGCCAGAAGCCGAACACCGAATGCGACGGCGGATGAGCGTGTGCCGCCGGATGGCGGGCACCGCCCGCGACAGATTGATACGACATCAGTTCGTCTCCAGTTCGGCTTGCGGCGCCGGGGTGCCGATCCGCACGCCCGCGCGTTGTTCCTCGATCTTGCGGACGGTGTCCGCCGGAATGTAGTAACCGTCGTTGTCCTGTGCGCTGTACAGCACCACCGTCGCGACGATGCCGACGAGCGAAGCGATCGCGAGCCACCAGATGTGCCAGACCAGCGCGAAGCCGAGCAGCAGGCTGAAGATGCCGACGAAGAAGCCCGCGCTCGTGTTCGACGGCATGTGGATGTCCTGGTACCGGACGTTCTTGCCGAGGCCGAGGCCAAGCCCCTTCGCCTTCCGGTACGCGAGCTCGTCGAGCTCGTGGACGTTCGGGATCACCGCGAAGTTGTAGACGGCGGGCGGCGACGACGTCGCCCACTCGAGCGTACGGCCGTTCCACGGATCGCCCGTCGCGTCGCGATACTGCGGCTGGTTGCGATTGTGCCAGCCGACCCATACCGATGCGACCTGGCACAGCACGCCGATCGCGATCAGCGCGACGCCGAACGCGGCGGCGACCAGCCACGGATGCCATGCCGGGTTGTCGTAGTGGTTCAGGCGGCGCGTCATGCCCATGAAGCCGAGCACGTACAGCGGCACGAACGACGCATAGAAGCCGAGGAACCAGCACCAGAACGCGCGCTTGCCGAACTTCTCGTCGAGCCGGAAACCGAACACCTTCGGGAACCAGTAATGGACGCCCGCGAAGTAGCCGAACACGACGCCGCCGATGATCGCGTTATGGAAGTGCGCGATCAGGAACAGGCTGTTGTGCAGCACGAAGTCCGCGCCGGGGATCGCCATCATCACGCCGGTCATCCCGCCGAGCGTGAACGTGACCATGAAGCCGATCGTCCACAGCACCGGCGCGGTGAACTCGATGCGGCCGCGATACATCGTAAACAGCCAGTTGAAGATCTTCACGCCGGTCGGGATCGCGATGACCATCGTCATGATCCCGAAGAACGCGTTGACGTCCGCGCCGGAGCCCATCGTGAAGAAGTGATGCAGCCACACGAGGAACGCGAGCACCATGATCACGCACGACGCATAGACCATCGTCCTGTAGCCGAACAGCGGCTTCTTCGCGAACGTCGCGATGACTTCCGAATAGATGCCGAACGCGGGCAGCACGAGGATGTACACCTCCGGATGCCCCCATGCCCAGATCAGGTTCAGGTACAGCATCGCGTTGCCGCCGGCCTCGTTCGTGAAGAAATGCATGTCGAGGTAGCGATCGAGCCCCAGCAGCGCGAGCGCGACCGTCAGGATCGGGAACGTCGCCATGATCAGCACGTTCGAGCACAGCGCGGTCCACGTGAACACCGGCATCTTCATCAGCGTCATGCCGGGCGCGCGCATCTTGACGATCGTCACGAAGAAATTGATCGACGTGATCAGCGTGCCGACGCCCGAAATCTGCAGCGCCCACAGATAGTAGTCGACCCCGACACCCGGGCTGAACTGCAGCTCCGACAGCGGCGGATACGCGAGCCAGCCCGTCTGCGCGAATTCGCCGATCACGAGCGAAACGTTCATCAGGATCGCGGCAACCGCCGTCATCCAGAACGAGAGCGAGTTCAGGAACGGGAACGCGACGTCGCGCGCGCCGATCTGCAGCGGCACGATCAGGTTGAAGAACGCGACCAGCAGCGCCATCGCCATGAAGAAGATCATGATCACGCCGTGCGCGGTGAAGACCTGATCGTAATGATGCGGCGGCAGGTAGCCGGGGCCGTTGTACGCGAGCGCGAGCTGCAGGCGCATCATCACGGCGTCCGCGAAGCCGCGCAGCAGCATCAGCACCGCGACGACCAGGTACATCACGCCGATCTTCTTGTGATCGACGGACGTCAGCCATTCGCGCCACAGCCATTTCCACCTGCCGGCGGCCGTCAGCGCGGCGACGATGCCCAGCACGACGAGCCCCATGAAGGCACTCGCCCCCATGATGATGGGCTGATCGAACGGGATCGCCGAGAGTGTCAGTTTGCCGAACATGCGTTACCCCTTCGTCGTGCAGGCGGCGTCCTTCGGGTCGAGGACATGGCCGTTGTTGTACTTCGCGATGATGTTGTGGAAAAGCTTCGGATCCACCGACGAGAAGTAGCGCACGGGCGCCTTCTCGCTCGGCTGCGCGACGCTGCCATACACGGTCGCGTCGAGCCGCTCGGACGACGCCTTCACCTTCTGCACCCACGCGTCGAACTGTTCGCGCGGCTCGGCGAGCGTGCGGAATTTCATGTCGGAGAAGCCGCGGCCGCTGTAGTTGGCGGATACGCCCGCGTAGTCGCCCGCCTCGTCGGCGATCAGGTGCAAGCGCGTCTGCATGCCGGCCATCGCATAGACCTGGCTGCCGAGCTGCGGGATGAAGAACGAGTTCATCACCGAGTCCGACGTGATGCGGAAATTCACCGGCGTGCCGACCGGAATCGCGAGCTGGTTCACCGACGCGATGCCAAGCTCCGGATAGATGAACAGCCATTTCCAGTCGAGCGCGACCACCTCGACATCGATCGGCTTCACCGACGATTCGAGCGGCTTGTACGGGTCGAGCGCGTGGGTCGTCCGCCACGTGAGGATGCCGAGGAACAGGATGATCAATGTCGGCACCGTCCAGATCACGACCTCGATCGCGTTCGAGTGCGACCAGTTCGGCGCGTAGGTGGCGTTGCGGTTCGACGCGCGATAACGCCACGCGAACCATAGCGTGAGCAGGATCACCGGCACGACGACGATCAGCATCGCCCACGTCGCGGTCGCGATCAGCGATTTCTCCGCGACGCCCACCGCGCCCTTCGGATCGAGCACGTGAAGGTCGCTGCATCCGGCGAGGCCCGCCAGCATCGCGATGACGGGCGCCGCACGCGCTCCGCCGGTGATTCGTCCGATCATTGTTCGTTTGCCTGATTGTCGTTGAGAAGAACTGCCGGCCCGCACGCCGCGGTCGCGCGACGCATCCGGCCCGGGCGACCTGTGCGCGAACTGTACGGAAAATTGCCGCAGTGCAACTTGACGGAAAACAAGGATTGCCGAGTAAGCGGGAACCGCCGCAACCGGAGCGGGCCGGGGATGCCGGCCCACGCGATTGCAGGCGCGCCCCGGGGCGCGACGGGGACGGGAGCGCGCTCAGCCGGCGCGGATAGCGGGCGGCAATGGCGGGAAGGGCAGCGTGCCGACGCCGCGCCGCGCCGTGACGGGCGCGGGCATGCATGGCGCGTGGAGGTGCGGCCGCAGCACGGTGGCGGACGCAGGGGCGCGCGAAACGCCGCACGAGCGCGCGGCGACGCAGGGTCGAGCCGACGCGTCGATCGACGCATCGGCCGCCGGCACGGAACCGAAGCCGCGCGGCCGGCGGCTCACGGACGCGCGCGTTGCCGCCTCGGACGGCGAAGGCATCCGAAACGGCGAAGCGCTGGTTTCCGGTGTCAGTCGAACTGACGGAAATCCGGCTTGCGCTTCTCGAAGAACGCCGTCATCGCCTCGCGCGCTTCCGGCGCGCGCAGCATCGCGGAGAAGTGGCCGGCTTCCTCGGCCATCCGCGCGGGCGTCGCCACGCCGCCGGTATCCTTCAGCAGCGCCTTCGTGACGCGCAGCGACGACGCCGGCAGCGCCGCGAGCTTCGCGGCCTGCTTCGCCGCGAATGCGTCGAGCTCGGCGGCCGGCAGCACGCGATTGACGATGCCGATCCGGTGCGCTTCCAGCGCGTCGAACGCCTCGCCGAGCAGCAGCTTTTCCGCGGCGACCTGATGGCCGGCCAGGCGCGGCAGCAGCACGCTCGACGCGGCTTCCGGGCACAGCCCGAGCTGCGCGAACGGCAGCGAGAACGTCGCGGTGTCGGCCGCGTAGACGAGATCGCAGTGCAGCAGCATCGTCACCCCCACGCCGACCGCGATGCCCGGCACCGCGGCGACGATCGGCTTGGCCGCGCTGCTGATCCGCGCGAGAAACTGGAACACCGACGCGTTCTCGTCCTTCGGCGGCGACTTCAGGAAATCCTCGAGATCGTTCCCCGCGCTGAAGTTGCCGTCGCCGCCGCGCAGCAGGATCACGCGGACCGCCTTGTCTTCCTGCGCGTCGGCGAGCGCATCGGCCATCGTCTGGTACATCGCCGCCGTCAGCGCGTTCTTCTTCGCCGGGCGCGCGATCGTGATCGTCATCACGCCGTCGGCGCGTTCCACTTGAATTTCGGCCACAACCGTCTCCTTTGACTTCCTCTACCGGAATGAAAAAACGGTGCGCGAGCTCGTGGCCCGCGCACCGTCGTCGCTTTGCGTCGCGACCCGCTTACAGGCGTTCGATGATGCCCGCCGCACCCATGCCGGTGCCGACGCACATCGTGACCATCCCGTACTTCAGGTTGCGGCGGCGCAGGCCGTGCACGACGGTCGCCGCGCGGATCGCGCCGGTCGCGCCGAGCGGGTGGCCGAGCGCGATCGCGCCGCCGACCGGGTTGACCTTCGACGGGTCGAGGCCGAGATCGCGGATCACCGCCAGCGACTGCGCGGCGAATGCCTCGTTCAGCTCGATCCAGTCGAGATCGTCCTGCTTCAGGCCCGCGGCCTTCAGCGCGGCCGGAATCGCTTCCTTCGGACCGATGCCCATGATTTCCGGCGGCACGCCGCGCACCGCGAAGCTCACGAAGCGCGCGAGCGGCGTCAGGTTGAATGCCTTGAGCACCTTCTCCGACACGACCAGCAGCGCGCCCGCGCCGTCCGACGTCTGCGAGCTGTTGCCGGCCGTGACCGAGCCCTTGTTCGCGAACACCGTGCGCAGCTTCGCGAGGCCTTCGAGCGACGTATCCGCGCGCGGACCTTCGTCGAGCGCGATCTCGCGCGTCTTCACGTCGATTTCGCCGGTCGCGAGGTTCGGGAAACGCTCGGTGATCGTGTACGCGGCGATTTCGTCGCCGAACTCGCCGGCCTGCTGCGCGGCGAGCGCCTTGCGGTGCGATTCGACCGAGAACGCGTCCTGGTCCTCGCGGCTCACCTTCCACTGCTCGGCGACGCGCTCGGCGGTCAGGCCCATCCCGTACGCGATGCCGAAGTCTTCGCTGCGATCGAAGATGTGCGGCGACATCGACGGCTTGTTGCCCATCATCGGCACCATGCTCATCGATTCGCAGCCGCCCGCGAGCAGCGCGTCCGATTCGCCGACGCGGATGCGGTCCGCCGCCATCGCCAGCGCCGTGATGCCCGACGCGCAGAAGCGGTTGACCGTCACGCCGCCGACCGTCTGCGGCAGGCCCGCGAGCAGCGCGCCCATGCGCGCGACGTTCAGGCCCTGCTCGGCTTCCGGAATCGCGCAGCCGATGATCGCGTCCTCGATCAGCTTCGTGTCGAAGCCGGGCACCTGCGCGACCGCCGACTTGATCGCGTGAACCAGCAGCTCGTCGGGGCGCGTGTTCTTGAAGACACCGCGCGGGGCCTTGCCGATCGGGGTGCGGCTGGCGGCGACGATGTATGCGTCTTGCAGTTGTTTGCTCATTTGAGACTCCTTGCCTTATCCGCTCGCTCAGTTACGCACCGGCTTGCCGGTCTGCAACATGCCCATGATCCGTTCCTGCGTCTTCTGCGTGCCGAGCAGCTCGACGAACGCGCGACGCTCCAGCGCGAGCAGCCACTGCTCGTCGACGAGGCTGCCGGCTTCGACGTCGCCGCCGCATACGGCTTCGGCGATGCGGCTCGCGATCAGGTAGTCGTGGTCGCTGATGAAGCGGCCGTCACGCATGTTGACGAGCGATGCCTTGATCGTCGCGATCGCCGAACGGCCCGCCACCGGCACGTCCTTCGCGCGCAGCGGCGCACGGTAGCCGACGGCGGCCAGCGCACGCGCTTCCTTCTTCGCGGTGTCGAGCAGTTCGAACACGTTGAAGATGATCGTGTCGGACGGCTTCAGATAGCCCATCGCACGCGCGTCGTGCGCCGACGACGACACCTTCGCCATTGCCGCGTTCTCGAACGACTTCGTGACGAACTTCAGGATCTCGGTGGTCGCGTTCGCGGCCGTGGCCGCATCCGCCGCGCGCAGCGCCGCTTCCTTCAGGCCGCCGCCCGCCGGCACGAGGCCGACGCCCACTTCGACGAGACCGATGTAGCTCTCGACGTGCACGACGCGCTTCGCGCTGTGCAGCAACAGCTCGCAACCGCCGCCGAGCGCGATGCCCGACACGGCCGCCACCACCGGCACGTTCGCGTACTTCACGCGCAGCATGCCTTCCTGGAACTTCTTCACGAACGGCTCGATGCCTTTCGCGCCGCCCATCATGAACGCGGGCATCGCCTCCTCGAGGTTCGCGCCGGCCGAGAACGGGCCGCCCGGCGTGCCGAGCTTCAGCGACGTCGGCTGCCAGATCACCACGCCCTGGTAATCCTTCTCCGCGAGTTCGATCGCCTGCACGAGCCCGTCGATCACGCTCGGTCCGATCGTGTTCATCTTCGACTTGAACGACACGATCACGACGTCGTCTTCGCCGGCACGATCGTCGACCCAGGCACGCACCGCGTCGGTTTCGAACAGCGTCTTGCCGTAGGTCTTCGGATCGGTGCCGGCTTCGCCGATGAGCGGCGCGCGGAACACCTGCTTGCCGTAGACGGCGAGGTCGGAACGCGGCACGAAGCGCTGCGAGGCCGGCGCCCACGAGCCTTCGGCCGTGTGCACGCCGCCCTTCTCGGCGACCGGGCCTTCGAGCACCCACGTCGGCAGCGGCACGTTCGCGAGCGCCTTGCCGGCCGCGATGTCTTCCTGCACCCACTCGGCGACCTGCTTCCAGCCGGCGGCCTGCCAGCCTTCGAACGGGCCTTCGTTCCAGCCGAAGCCCCAGCGGATCGCGAGGTCGACGTCGCGCGCGTTGTCGGCGATCGACTCGAGATGCACGCCGATGTAGTGGAACACGTCGCGGAAGATCGACCACAGGAACTGCGCGTGCGGATGGTCCGTCTCGCGCAGCAGCTTCAGGCGTTCCGCCGGCGGGCGCTTCAGGATGCGGCCGACGGTTTCGTCCGCCTTCGCGCCCGAATCCACGTAGGTGCCCGTCTTCGCGTCGAGCACCTTGATCGCCTTGCCTTCCTTCTTGTAGAACCCGGCGCCCGTCTTCTGGCCGAGCGCGCCCTGCTTCACCAGTTCAGCGAGCACGGCAGGCGTCTCATAGACCGGGAAGAACGGATCGCCGGCGAGGTTGTCCTGCATCGTCTTGATCACGTGCGCCATCGTGTCGAGGCCAACCACGTCCGCGGTGCGGAAGGTCGCCGACTTCGCGCGGCCGAGGCGGCTGCCCGTCAGGTCGTCGACTTCGTCGAAGCGCAGGCCGAACTTCGCGGCCTCGGTGATCACCGCGAGGATCGAGAAGATGCCGACGCGGTTCGCGATGAAGTTCGGCGTGTCCTTCGCGCGCACGACGCCCTTGCCGACGATGCTCGTCAGGAAGGTTTCGAGCTGGTCGAGGATCTCGGCACGCGTGTGCGCGGTCGGGATCAGTTCGACGAGGTGCATGTAGCGCGGCGGGTTGAAGAAGTGCACGCCGCAGAAGCGCGACTTCAGCTCGTCCGAGAAACCTTCGGACAGCGTCGTGATCGACAGGCCAGACGTGTTGGTCGCGAAGATCGCATTCGGTGCGATGTGCGGCGCGACCTTCTTGTACAGGTCGTGCTTCCAGTCCATCCGCTCGGCGATCGCCTCGATCACGACGTCGCACTCGGCGAGCTTCGCGATGTCGTCCTCGTAGTTCGCGGCTTCGAGGTATTTCGCGTCGTCCTTCACGCCGAACGGCGCGGGCGACAGCTTCTTCAGGTTCTCGATCGCCTTCAGCGCGATCGCGTTTTTCGGGCCTTCCTTGGCCGGCAGGTCGAACAGCAGCACCGGCACGCGCGCGTTGACGAGATGCGCGGCGATCTGCGCGCCCATCACGCCGGCGCCCAGCACGGCGACCTTGCGAATCAGGAAATTGCTCACGGGATGTCTCCGGATAGTGTCGTGCAGCGCGGGATGTGAGGGCTGCACGGCGAAGTGAGTACCAGGAACCGTTGCGTTCGGGCGACGCGCGGCGCGCACCGCCCGGACTCGCGTCAGAACAGCGATTCGTCGACTTCCATCATCGTCTTCGAACCGGCGCGCGCGGCGCGGATCGTCGCTGCCGTCTCGGGCAGGAGGCGCGCGAAGTAGAAGCGGGCCGTCGCGAGCTTCGACTTGTAGAACGGATCGCCCGACGCTTCCTTGTCGAGCGCGAGACGCGCCATGCGCGCCCAGAAGTACGAGAACACCAGGTGGCCGACGGTGCGCAGGTACGGCACGGCGGCGGCGCCGACTTCGTCCGGGTTCTGCATCGCCTTCATGCCGATTTCCATCGTCAGCTTCTGTACCTTGTCGCCGATGTCGGCGAGCGGGTTGATGAACTCGGCCATCTCCGGCTTCACGCCTTCGGCTTCCGCGAATTCGGTGACGAGCTTGCCGAACTTCTTCAGCTTCGCGCCCATGTCGCCGAGCACCTTGCGGCCCAGCAGGTCGAGCGACTGGATCGAGTTCGTGCCTTCGTAGATCATGTTGATCCGCGCGTCGCGCACGTACTGCTCCATGCCCCACTCGGAGATGAAGCCGTGGCCGCCGTAGATCTGCATCGCGTGGTTGGTCGACTCGAACGCGTTGTCGGTCAGGAACGCCTTGATGATCGGCGTGAGCAGCGCGACGAGGTCGGCCGCTTCCTTGCGCACCGCTTCGTCAGCATGCGACAGTTCCTTGTCGATCTGCAGCGCGGACCAGTACGTGAAGGCGCGCGCGCCTTCCGCGTAGGCCTTCTGCGTGAGCAGCATGCGGCGCACGTCCGGGTGCACGATGATCGGGTCGGCCGGCTTGTCCGGTGCCTTCGGGCCCGTCAGCGAGCGCATCTGCAGGCGCTCCTTCGCGTACGTCAGCGAGTTCTGGTACGCGACTTCCGTCAGGCCCAGGCCCTGCATGCCGACGCCCAGGCGCGCGGCGTTCATCATCACGAACATCGCGTTCAAGCCCTTGTTCGGCTCGCCGACCATCCAGCCCTTCGCGTTGTCGAGGTTCATCACGCACGTCGAGTTGCCGTGGATGCCCATCTTGTGCTCGATCGAGCCGCACTTGATGCCGTTGCGCTCGCCCGGCTCGCCCGCGGCGTCCGGAATGAACTTCGGCACGATGAACAGCGAGATCCCCTTCGTGCCTTGCGGCGCGTCCGGCAGGCGCGCGAGCACGAGGTGGACGATGTTCTTCGACATGTCGTGCTCGCCGCTCGAGATGAAGATCTTCGTGCCGCTGATCGAGTACGAGCCGTCGCCGTTCGGTTCGGCCTTGGTGCGCAGGATGCCGAGGTCGGTGCCGCAGTGCGGCTCGGTCAGGCACATCGTGCCCGTCCATTCGCCCGACACGAGCTTCGGCAGATATTGCTGCTGCAGTTCCGGCGCGCCGTGCGCATGCAGGCATTCGTAGGCGCCGTGCGACAGGCCCGGATACATCGTCCATGCCTGGTTCGCCGAGTTCAGCATTTCGTAGAGCGCGTTGTTCACGAACGCGGGCAGGCCCTGGCCGCCGTAGTCCGGATCGCAGCCGAGCGCCGGCCAGCCGGCCTCGACGTACTGCCGATACGCTTCCTTGAAGCCGGTCGGGGTCTTCACGACGCCGTCGCCTTCATACGTGCAGCCTTCGCGGTCGCCGACCTGGTTCAGCGGGAACAGTACCTCGGAGCAGAACTTGCCCGCTTCCTCGAGGACCTGGTTGATCGTGTCGGCGTCGAGGTCCGCATGCTTGGGCATTTGCTTGACTTCGGCTTCGACGTTCAGAAGCTCGTGCAACACGAATTGCATGTCGCGCAGCGGCGCGGCGTACTGTCCCATGACTCTCTCCAAAGGTGGGCAAAACGGCTCGAGCTCCTGGCGGGCGGTTCCCGCGCCGCTAACGGCTCTCGCTCTGATACGAAACGATCGTCTTTTCCAGCGCGGCCCACGTGAGGCGCACGGCATCCGGCGAATGCAGGAAGCGGGCGTCGTGATGCAGGCCGAGCGTGAAGCTGTACAACTCGAAGAGCATCAGGTCCGGATCGGTATCCGCACGCAGATGGCCTTCTTCCTTCGCCTGCGAAATGGCACGCAGCATCGCGGCACGCCAGGCCGTCACGCTCGCGATCAGCTGCTCGCGCACGGGGCTGTCGGGCCGGTCGTCGTACTCGACGGCGCCGCTGATGTAGATGCATCCGGTCGTCACCTCCTGGATGCGCTTCTCCGTCCAGCGGGCCAGCATCGCCCGAAGGCGCGGCAAGCCTCGCGGCTCGCGCAGGCTCGGAAAGAACACCTCGTTTTCGAAACGATGGTGATACTCGCGGACGACCTCGACCTGCAGGTCCTCGCGCGATCCGAAGTGCGCGAACACACCGCTCTTGCTCATCTGCATGCGCTCGGCCAGGAGGCCGATCGTCAGCCCCTCCAGCCCGTCACGGCTGGCGAGGTCCAAAGCAGCTTCGAGTATCGCGGCACGCGTCTGTTCGCCTTTTCGCATAGCTATTTCTGTCACCGTTCGGGGGTTCGAATAAAATCGAACGGCCGTACTATTATTGAGTGCGGCCGCTCGCGAAACAAGGAAATTATTAGAAACCGGTGTCTAACCGAGCCGCTATTTTGCGCGATTCCGGCGGGACCGGAGCGGCTTTTCCGCACGAACGTGCGGACAGATTTTTGAAGCGGACGCTGAGTCCGTGTCAGTCGTAACCGCCGACCGTCAGCGCCTTCATCACGAGGCGGTACGTGTTGTACGCGAGCCAGTTCAGCATACGCTCGATGCGCGGCCGGGCGGCATACCGGGCGGCGTCGATTTCGCGGCCTTCGGAGAAGGCGGCCGCGATCGCGTCGCGCAGTTGGTTGGTGATCGCGTCGTAACGCACCAGCACGACATTGGCCTCATTGTTCAGCATCAGGCTCAGCGCGTCCAGGTTCGACGAACCGACCGTCGCCCAGTTGTCGTCGATCACCGCGACCTTGCCGTGCAGCATCGTCTTGTCGTATTCCGCCACGCGCACGCCCGCGCGCAGCAGCGCGTGATACAGGAACGGCACGGCGGTATCGAGCGCCGCGAACTCCTTGCGGCCGATCAGGATCCGCACGTCGACGCCGCGGCGTGCCGCGCCCGTCAGCGCGCGGCGCAGCTTGCGGCCGGGCATGAAGTACGGGTTCGCGAGCAGGATCCGCTGGCGTGCCTGGCCGATCGCGGCGAGATACGCCTTCTCGATCGCGCGGCGGTTCACGACGTTGTCGCGCGCGACGAACGCGACGCTCGGCTCGGTGACGACCCGCAGCGCACCGGCCTTGATCCACCGGTGGCTGCGTATCCAGCGCCGGAACATGTCGGGGAACGCTTCGCCGCCGTGCAGCCCGGCCGCGTACTGCGCGTACGGCTTGTGGCCGAACTGGATCCGGTGCCACTGCAGCTCGAACGCGGCGCGCACGTCCGACACCGCCGGCCCGGCCATCTCGACCGCGAAATCCCAGCGCGGAAACGGCAGCGTCGCGGTGCCTTGCGTGTAGTCGTCGACGATGTTGATGCCGCCGCAGAATGCGACCGCATGATCGATCACCGCGAGCTTGCGGTGGGTGCGCGAGAAGCCGAAGCGGCCAAACAGATAGCGGTTGTAGATGCAGTGCTCGACGCCGGCCTCGGCCCACGTGTCGAACAGCGGCAGGCGCGCGGTGCCGACGCCGTCGGTGATCACGCGCACGCGCACGCCGCGCCGCGCCGCGCGGATCAACGCATCCGACACCGGCCGGCCGGCCGCGTCGTCGCAGAAGATGTAGGTTTCGAGCATCACCTGCTCGCGCGCCGCATCGATCCGTTCGATCAGCGCGTGGAAGAATTCGTTGCCGGTCTCGCACAGCCGCACCGTGTTGCCGGCCGTGAACGCGAGCCGCGACGCGGAGCCGCGCTCCTGCAGGAACATCTGCCGCAATTGCGCGAAGCGCTTGCGGGTTTCCGCATTCATGCGGACGCGCCGTTCGGCGCCCGCGCGAGCGACACGCGCACGGGCAGTTGCAGGATCGCCTCGGCGTTCGACGGCGAGAAGCAGCGCGCGGCCGCTTCGCGGAACGGCAGCCACGCATGGTCGACATGCTCGCGCGGCGACAACGTCACGTCGACGCGGCGCGGCACGCACAGGCCGAACCAGTGCTCGACGTTGCGCGTGACGCCCGGCGCATAGCGATGCAGGTATTGCGGATAGATCGTGTATTCGATCCGGTGGTGCCAGTCGATCAGCGCGGTGGCCGGCACGTCGTGCGACCCGACCGCGATGCCGGTTTCCTCGACCACCTCACGTGCGGCCGTGAGCGCGAGCGGCTCGTCGAGCGCGTCCTTCGATCCGGTCACCGACTGCCAGAAATCGGGCTGGTCGGCCCGCTTGATCACCAGCACGTCAAGTTCCGGCGTGTAGATCACGACGAGAACGGATTCGGGAATTTTCGGCGGCTTCGTCATCTTGGTTTCATGCGGCACAGGGCCGTGCGCCGGCCCTGTGCCCGAACGTGCGGCAAGTGCTGCGACTGTACCGCAAAAAACGAAAAAGGCGCATCGCTGCGCCTTTTTCATCGAGCGTCGTGTGGGCGTCGCCGCACACACGACCTCCGGGAAGCACGTTACGCCTTCGGCTGTTCCGGCTGGCGCAGACGGATGTGCAGTTCGCGCAGCTGACGCTCGTCGACCGGGCTCGGCGCCTGCGTGAGCAGATCCTGCGCACGCTGCGTCTTCGGGAACGCGATCACGTCGCGGATCGAATCGGCACCGGCCATCATCGTGACGATGCGGTCGAGACCGAATGCGATACCGCCGTGCGGCGGCGCGCCGTACTGCAGCGCGTCCAGCAGGAAGCCGAACTTCAGCTGCGCTTCTTCCGCGCCGATCTTCAGCGCGCGGAACACCTTGCTCTGCACTTCCTCGCGGTGGATACGCACCGAGCCGCCGCCGATTTCCCAGCCGTTCAGCACCATGTCGTATGCCTTCGCGAGGCAGCGGCCCGGATCGGTCTCGAGGTATTCGAGGTGCTCGTCCTTCGGGCTCGTGAACGGGTGGTGTGCCGCGACGTAGCGCGCGTCCTCGTCGTCGTATTCGAACATCGGGAAGTCGACGACCCACAGCGGCTTCCAGCCGGCCTGGACGAGGCCGTTCGCCTTGCCGAATTCCGAATGGCCGATCTTCAGGCGCAGCGCGCCGAGGCTGTCGTTGACGACCTTCGCGCGGTCGGCCGCGAAGAAGATGATGTCGCCGTCTTCGGCGCCGGTGCGCTCGAGGATCGCCGCGATCGACGCGTCGTGCAGGTTCTTGACGATCGGGCTCTGCAGGCCGTCGCGGCCCTTCGCCTTCTCGTTGACCTTGATCCACGCGAGGCCCTTCGCGCCGTAGATGCGCACGAATTCCGTGTAGCCGTCGATGTCGCCGCGCGACAGCTCGCCGCCCTTCGGCACGCGCAGCGCCGCGACACGGCCGTCCTTCGCGTTGGCCGGCGTGCTGAACACCTTGAAGTCGACGTCCTTCATCGCGTCGGTCAGCTCGGTGAATTCGAGCTGCACGCGCAGGTCCGGCTTGTCCGAACCGAAACGCGCCATCGCTTCCGAGTACGGCATCACCGGGAATTTCGCGTCGAGTTCGACGTCGATCGTCGTCTTGAAGATGTGACGGATCATGTCTTCGAACAGATCGCGGATTTCCTGCTCGCCGAGGAACGACGTCTCGCAGTCGATCTGCGTGAATTCCGGCTGACGGTCGGCACGGAGGTCCTCGTCGCGGAAGCACTTGGTGATCTGGTAGTAACGGTCGAAGTTCGCGACCATCAGCAGCTGCTTGAACAGCTGCGGCGACTGCGGCAGCGCGAAGAACTGGCCCGCGTTCACGCGCGACGGCACGAGGTAGTCGCGTGCGCCTTCCGGCGTGCTCTTCGTCAGCATCGGCGTTTCGATGTCGATGAAGCCCTGCTCGTCGAGGTACTTGCGCGCTTCGATCGCGACGCGATAGCGCAGGCGCAGGTTGTGCTGCATCTGCGGGCGGCGCAGGTCGAGCACGCGGTGCGTGAGGCGCGTCGTTTCCGACAGGTTGTCGTCGTCGAGCTGGAACGGCGGCGTCACCGACGCGTTCAGCACGTTCAGCTCGTGGCACAGCACTTCGATCTTGCCGCTCTTCAGGCCGGCGTTGACCGTGCCTTCCGGACGGTTGCGCACGAGACCCTTGATCTGCACGCAGAACTCGTTGCGCACGCCTTCGGCGGTCGCGAACATTTCCGCGCGATCCGGGTCGCACACCACCTGCACGAGGCCTTCACGATCGCGCAGGTCGATGAAGATCACACCGCCGTGATCGCGGCGGCGCTGCACCCAGCCGCACAGCGACACGGTTTGGCCCAGCAGGTGTTCGGTCACGAGACCGCAGTATTCAGTACGCATCGACATGATGTTTGCTTTCGTTCGGTTTGATCAACGGGTGCCGCAACGCGCGGCCCGGGCGATGATTCTTTACTTACAGCGGCGGCTCGACGGGACGGCGGGCGGGCGCCGGGGCCGGCGCCGAAGGCGCCACGACGCCCATCGAGACGATGTACTTGAGCGCGGCATCGACCGACATGTCGAGTTCGATGACTTCGCTCTTCGGCAGCATCAGGAAGAAGCCCGACGTCGGGTTCGGCGTCGTGGGCACGTACACGCTCACGTACTCTTCCGTCAGATGGTTGACCACGTCGCCGCCGGGCGCGCCGGTCAGAAACGCGATCGTATACGAGCCGCGGCGCGGGTATTCGATCAGCAGCGCCTTGCGGAACGCGTTGCCGCTGCTCGACAGCAGCGTGTCCGACACCTGCTTGACGCTCGTGTAGATCGGCCCGACGACCGGGATGTGACGCACGACCGCGTTCCACCACGTGACGAGCTTCTGGCCGATGAAGTTCTGCGTGGCCAGCCCGACGACGAAGATGAACGCGAGCGTCAGCACCGCGCCGATCCCCGGCAGGTGGAAGCCGAGCATCCGCTCCGGCTGCCACGATTCGGGCAGCAGCAGCAGCGTCTGGTCCATCGTGCCGATGATGAGGCCGAGCACCCACAGCGTGATCGCGAGCGGGACGAGAACCAGCAGGCCGGTCAGGAACACCGTTTTCAGGGTCGTCTTTTTCATCATCTGCCGTCAATGAACCGCGCCGGAAGCGCGGTGTGGACGCGGCCCGGCCGGGCCGCGACTGTCAACTGCCGGCGGCGGGCGCCGCAGCCGGGGCCGGCGCGGCGCTCGTCGTCGTGCTTTCGGAACTGCCCGCCGCGGCCGCTGCGGGCGCTGCTTGCGCAGCCGCTGCCGGCGCCGCGTCGCCCGACGCCGCCGCCGGTGCGCTGGTGCCGCCCGAGCCGCCGCGGAAATCGGTGACATACCAACCCGATCCCTTCAGCTGGAAGCCCGCGGCAGTGACCTGCTTGCGAAACGCATCCTTCCCGCATTCCGGACACTGTGACAGCGGCGCGTCGCTCATCTTCTGGAGCACGTCCTTCGCGAAACCACACGCTTCGCATCGATAGGCGTAGATCGGCATGATATTTTTTCCCGCAGAAACTGGAAACGGCTTGCAAAACCTTGAATTATAGCCGAAACCCCGGCGCGCTCCGGCAACGGCCGCGACGCCCGGACTTCAGCGGCGGCGCCACGTGAGCCAGCGCTCGTGCCCTTCGAACACGGGCAGCGAATCGGTCACCGGCAAATCCTCGATCAGCTCGAAGTGCGGCGAAAGCAGCGCGTCGAGTTCGGCACGCTCGATCCCGAACGGCGGCCCCTTCGGTTTCGCCGTCACGAAGAAATAGCCGGCCAGCAGCGCGCCCGCGGGCAGCAGTTCGGCCATCCGCGCCGCATAGCCGGCGCGCAGGCTCGGCGGCAGCGCGCACAGGAACGCGCGCTCGTACACCCACTGCACGTCGAACGGCGGCCGGTACGCGAAGAAATCGGCCTGCTCGACGACGTCCGCATGCGCGCCGAGCTGCGCCTTCGCGGCCGCCACCGCCTGCGCGGCGAAATCGATCGCGCGCACCGGCCAGCCGGCCTGCGCGAGCCAGCCGGCCTCCTGCGCACTGCCGCAGCCGGGAATCAGCACCGCGCACGGCGCGCGCCGCTGCGCAAACGCGCGAAACCCGTCCGGCACGCCGCCGAATTCCCAGGGCGTCACGCCGCGCGCGAACCGCTCGTCCCAGAACGATGCGTTGCCGGGGTCGCGCGTCGCGAACTCGGCGGGGCCCGGCGCGGACGGTTGCTTCCGTTCGGACATCGCACGGCTCCTGTCGGTCATGCGCCGTACGCGAGCGCGAGCAGCACGCGCGCGACGAGCGCCCCGACGCCGACGGCAAGACCGAAGATCAGCAATGCCTGCAGCAACCGGTTGGTACGTTTCTGCTCGACGAGGATCTGGCGCATCAGTTCCTCGCTTGCCGCACGCGGCGCATCGTGGCGTGCCGCCATCGCGTGATGGATCAGGCGCGGCAGTTGCGGCAGCGTCTTGCTCCACTGCGGCGCCTCGACCTTGAAGCGCTCGTACCAGCCGCGCAGGCCGATCTGCTCGGTCATCCAGCGCTCGAGATACGGCTTCGCGGTCTTCCACAGGTCGAGCTCGGGGTCGAGCGAGCGGCCGAGCCCCTCGACGTTCAGCATCGTCTTCTGCAGCAGCACGAGCTGCGGCTGGATCTCGACGTTGAAGCGGCGTGACGTCGAGAACAGGCGCATCAGCACCTGGCCGAGCGAGATGTCCTTCAGCGCGCGGTCGAAATACGGCTCGCACACCGCGCGGATCGCGCTTTCGAGTTCCTCGACGCGCGTCTCGGGCGGCACCCAGCCCGATTCGAGGTGCAGCGTCGCAACGCGGTGGTAATCGCGCTTGAAGAACGCGAGAAAGTTTTGCGCGAGGTAGTTCTTGTCGAAATCCGACAACGCGCCGACGATCCCGAAATCGAGCGCGACATAGCGGCCGAAGGTCTTCGGATCGAGACTCACCTGGATGTTGCCCGGGTGCATGTCCGCATGGAAGAACCCGTCGCGGAACACCTGCGTGAAGAAGATCTCGACACCTTCCCGCGCGAGCTTCTTGATGTCGACGCCCGCGGTACGCAGCGTCTCGACCTGGCTGATCGGCACGCCGGTCATGCGCTCCATCACGAGCACCTGCGAGGTCGAGAAATCCCAGAACATCTCGGGCACGAGCAGCAGGTCGAGGCCCGCGAAGTTGCGGCGCAGCTGGCTGCCGTTCGCGGCCTCGCGCATCAGGTCGAGCTCGTCGTGCAGGTACTTGTCGAATTCGGCGACGACTTCGCGCGGCTTCAGGCGCCGGCCGTCGGCCCACATGCGCTCGGTCCAGATCGCGATGTCGCGCATCAGCGCGAGGTCGGAGTCGATCACGGACAGCATGTTCGGGCGCAGCACCTTGACGGCGACCGCCTTGCCCGCATGCGCGCCCTGCTTGAGTTTCGCGAAATGCACCTGCGCGATCGACGCGCTCGCGACGGGCTCGCGCTCGAATTCGTCGAACAGCTCGTCGACCGGCGCACCGAGCGACTTCTCGATGATCGCGATCGCGACCGCCGGATCGAACGGCGGCACCTGGTCCTGCAGCTTCGCGAGTTCGTTCGCGAAATCGACCGTCAGCAGGTCGCGGCGCGTCGACAGCACCTGGCCGAACTTCACGAAGATCGGGCCGAGGCTTTCGAGCGCGTGACGCAGCCGCACGGCGGGCGGATCGGAATAGCGGCGGCCGATCGTCGTGATCCGCAGCAGCAGCTTCACGCGCCGGTCGTCGATCCGGGACAGCATCACTTCGTCGAGGCCAAAGCGGATGACGGTGTAGACAATCTTGATGAAACGGAAAATGCGCATGCCCTGCGGCCCTCAGTGCGCGCCGCGCGGGCCGGAGCCCGTGCGCGCGCCGATTTTTTGTTCGAGTCGCTCAACCCGTTTCTCGACCCGCGCGAGCGCATCGCGCGCACGCGCCAGTTCGGCGTCGAAGCCGCCGAGCACCGTGCGCCGGACGACTTGCGGGTTCTCGTCGAGCCAGTACTCGGCGACGGAATCGAGCACGTTGCGGCCGGTGCGGCGCGCGCGCGCGCCGGCGTCGCGCACGACCGTCGCGATCCGGTGCGCCGCCGCGTCGCCGACCAGCTTCGCGAGATCTTCCTCAGGTTCCCAGCGCAGGTGCTCGGCCAGCTTCGCGATCTGCGTCGCGAACTCCGCGTCACCCTCGATCTTCACGTGCTTCATCACGGCCGCCTGGCCGCCCTGCAGGAATGCGGCGACCGTATCGCCCGCGAGCGCGATCGACACGTCGACGTGTTGCGCATCGTGCGCTTCCACCGCGCACAGATAGCCGTCGGGCTGCACGAGCAGCGTGAGCGTGACGGGCGGCACGTCGAGCCGGGCGGTCTTGCCCGCATAGGGGATCAGGCGGTCGCGCGCCCACGATTCGCGCGCGAGCAGGTGATTGACAGCAGCAGCAAAAGGCTTGGCGGCAAAGGTCATCGGGCTGGGAAAGAAAAAACCCGCGCAGGCCGGGCGCCTGCGCGGGTTTCTATTGTAACGTCGGATCGTCGGCAGACCGCGGCCAACCGCACACCCGGGCGGCAAGCGGTCGCACCGCGGCGGCCGTCGCCCGGGCAGCCGGCAAGCCGGCCGCCGGTCACGCTCAGTGCGTGTTGAGCTGCTGGATACCCGCGAGCAGCCAGCCCTGGCTGCCCGACTTCGACAGGTTCCACACCTCGTCGAACGGCGCCGCCGACGCACTCGCCGACTCGCGGATCAGCCCGTGGAAGCGCACGCTCGCCGACTGCTCGATGCCGCGATCCTCGATCGCGACCAGTTCCGCGTCGAGCTGAACGACATCGGTCTGGTTCACCTCGTTGCCGCGCGAGTCGAGATCGATCTTGATCTCGGCGAACATTTCCGGCGTCGTGAACTCGCGGATGTCGGCCAGGTTGCCCTGATCCCATGCCGCCTGCAGGCGCACGAAGTAGACCTTCGCGCTGCGCAGGAACGCTTCGGTGTCGAAGCCGGCCGGCACCTGCAGCGGTGCGGCCGCCATCGCGCCCACCGCGCCGGCGGCCGGTGTGCCGCCGCCGAACACGCCCTGCGCTTCGTTCGCATAGCTGCTGCCGCTGCCCGCATGGTTGCTGCCGGTGCTGCCCTGCTGGAACGACGGGCTTTGCGAGTAGCTGCCCGACGACGATGCCGAGCCGCCGACCGAGTACGCCGGCTCCTGCGAACGGCGACGGTTCATGAACTTGCGGATGAGCCAGATGCCGACCATCGCGAGCAGTGCGATCACGATGACGTTCGCCATCATGCTCGCGAACGCGCCGCCTAGGCCGAAGTGCGACAGCAGCGCCGCGATGCCGAGGCCGGCCGCGAGACCGGCGATCGGCCCGAGCCAGCGCGAGCGGTTGGGCTGCGCGGCGGGTGCCGGCGCGGCCGGATTCGTGCGCTGCGCCTGCGCCGGCGCAGCCTGCTGCATCGGCTGCTGCGTGGGCGGCGTGGCCTGGCGCTGCGTGACGGTGGAACTCTGGCGGCCGATGCTGCGGCCGCCGCCCATGCGCTTGGCCTCGGCGTCGAGCGATGCGAACGTGCCGGCCGTGAGCAGGCCGACCATCAGCAGCGTGCCGACCCGTCGAGCCCACGGCTTCGACGGCTTGCTACGGTTGAACAACGAACGCGATTCGAACATCAGTTTCTCCAGATGTAAGACAAATGTATGGGAAGAGCCCCTTAGTACTTGGCTCCCATGTGTAAAGCTACCACGCCACCTGACAAATTGTAATATTTGACGGCATCGAGGCCCGCTTGTTCCATCATCGTCTTCAGCGTGTCCTGATCGGGGTGCATCCGGATAGATTCAGCAAGATACCGGTAACTTTCAGCATCTTTCGCGAACTTGTCGCCAAGCCACGGTAATACTTTGAAAGAATACAGATCGTACGCTTTTTTCAGCGGATCCCAGACTTTCGAGAATTCCAGCACCATCACGCGGCCGCCGGGCTTCGTCACGCGGCGCATCTCGGCCAGCGCGGCATCCTTGTGCGTCATGTTGCGCAGCCCGAACGCGACCGTGACCACGTCGAAGTAGTTGTCCGGAAACGGAATTTTCTCCGCGTCGCACAGGAGCGACGGCGTCACGATGCCCTTGTCGAGCAGCCGGTCGCGGCCGACGCGCAGCATCGATTCGTTGATGTCCGTGTGCCAGACCTCGCCGGTCGGCCCGGCCGCCTTCGCGAACGCCTTGGTCAGGTCGCCGGTGCCGGCTGCAAGGTCGAGCACCTTGAAGCCGGGGCGCACGTTCGCCTGCGCGATCGTGAACGCCTTCCACGCGCGGTGCATGCCGGCCGACATCAGGTCGTTCATCAGATCGTAGTTGCTCGCGACCGAATGGAACACGCCCGCCACTTTCTTCGCTTTTTCGTTTTCCTCGACGCTTTCGAAGCCGAAGTGGGTTTTGCTCATCGCGTTGATCCTCAGTAAATGGCAAGACGGCGCCGAGCGGGCGCCGTCGATTTCAGTGGCAGTGGCCGTGCGGCGCGGAGGCCGCCGGCATCGGCGCGTCGCGCTCGACGCCCGCCGCCTTCAGTTTGTCGAAATAGTCGCGCCACAGCGCGTCCTGCTGCGTCGCCAGTTCGTACAGCAGGTCCCACGAGTAGATACCGGTCGAATGGCCGTCGGAGAACGTCGGCTGCAGCGCGTAGTTGCCCACGCCCTCGAGCGCGGTGATCGTCACCTCGCGCTTGCCGGTCTGCAGCGTCTCCTGGCCGGGCCCGTGGCCGCGCACCTCGGCCGACGGCGAACAGACGCGCATCAGCTCGAACGGAATCCGGTAACTCTCGCCGTTCGGGTACTGCAATTCGAGCACGCGCGACACCGCGTGCACGACGACGCCGGACGGAATCGGCGTCGTGGAAGTCAAACCGCTCATGGCTGCCTCGGATCGGTCGTTCGTTGAATTTCCTCGCGCACCGCATTGTGCAGCAGCGAGGCCTGCGCCGCGCGCGTGCGCAGCAGCGCCTCGGACACGCCGCGCTGGCGTGGCGCCCAGACGGGCTGCGGGAAATGGGCGTCGTTCGAGAAGCGCGGAATCACGTGCCAGTGCACGTGCGGCACCATGTTGCCGAGGCTCGCGAGATTCACCTTGTTCGGCTGCATCACGCGGCGCACGGCCCGCTCCACCGCGTACACCACGCGCATCAGGTGTGCCCGCTCGGGCTCGCCGAGATCGGAGAACTCGGCCACGTGCGCGCCCCAGATCACCCGGCAGAAGCCCGGGTACTCGTGCTCGCCCGCCGCGAGGACGACGCGCAGCATGTCGTCCTGCCAGAGCACCTCGCCGCCGTCTTCACGGCAAAACACACATTCCATCGTCGCTCCCATGTGGGCGGGCGCCGGCGCTCATGCGCCGGCGCCCGCTCATCCCTAGCCCGGCCGGGCGGTCATCATGCCCGCATTAGACCAGCACGCGCTCGATCCCGCCATTGTTCGCGTGTGCGACATAGTCGGCCATCCAGTTCTCGCCGAGCACCTGGCGCGCGATTTCGACGACGATGTAGTCGGCCTCGATGTTCGCATCCTCGTTGTAGCGCGACAGGCCCTGCAGGCACGACGGGCAGCTCGTCAGGATCTTCACGTCCGGGCCGTTCGCGGCCGCGGCCGACGCCGGCGCGCTGCCGGCCACGACCGGGATGCTGCGCAGCTTGGCGGCCCCCTTGCGGATCTCCTCTTCCTTGCGGAAGCGGACCTGCGTCGAGATGTCCGGACGCGTGACCGCGAGCGTGCCCGATTCGCCGCAGCAGCGCTCGTTCTTCTCGATCCGGTAGCCGTCCTTCTCCGCGCCCATCAGTTCGTTGACGAGCTTCACCGGGTCCATCGTCTTGATCGGCGTGTGGCACGGGTCGTGATACATGTAGCGCGTGCCCGTCACGCCGTCGAGCTTCATCCCCTTCTCGAGCAGGAACTCGTGGATGTCGATGATCCGGCAGCCCGGGAAGATCTTGTCGAATTCATAGCCCGCGAGCTGGTCGTAGCAGGTGCCGCACGACACGACCACCGTCTTGATGTCGAGGTAGTTCAGCGTGTTCGCGACGCGGTGGAACAGCACGCGGTTGTCGGTGACGATCTTCTCGGCCTTGTCGTACTGGCCCGAGCCGCGCTGCGGATAACCGCAGCACAGGTAGCCCGGCGGCAAGACGGTCTGCACGCCGGCTTCCCACAGCATCGCCTGCGTCGCGAGGCCGACCTGCGAGAACAGGCGCTCGGAGCCGCAGCCCGGGAAGTAGAACACCGCTTCCGAATCGACGGTCGTCGACTTCGGGTTGCGGATGATCGGCACGATCTTGTTGTCCTCGATGTCGAGCAGCGCGCGCGCCGTCTTCTTCGGCAGGTTGCCCGGCATCTTCTTGTTGACGAAGTGGATCACCTGCTCGACGACGGGCGGCTTGCCGACCGTTGCCGGCGGGTGCTGCGTCTGCTTCGTCACGACCTTCTTCAGCATGTCGTTCGCGAAGCGCTGCACCTTGTAGCCGACGCCCATCATCACGCCGCGCGCGGCGTTGATCGTCTGCGGATTGGTCGCGTTCAGGAAGAACATGCCCGCCGCATTGCCGGCGTTGAACTTCTTCTTGCCCATCTTGCGCAACAGGTTGCGCATGTTCATCGTGACGTCGCCGAAGTCGATCTTCACCGGGCACGGCGTCGCGCACTTGTGGCACACCGTGCAGTGGTCGGCCACGTCGTTGAACTCGTCCCAGTGCTTGATCGACACGCCGCGGCGCGTCTGTTCCTCGTACAGGAACGCCTCGACCAAGAGCGAGGTCGCGAGGATCTTGTTGCGCGGGCTGTACAGCAGGTTCGCGCGCGGCACGTGGGTCGCGCACACCGGCTTGCACTTGCCGCAGCGCAGGCAGTCCTTCACCGAATCGGCGATCGCGCCGATGTCGGACTGCTGCATGATCAGCGACTCGTAGCCCATCAGCCCGAAGCTCGGCGTGTACGCGTTGCGAAGATCGGCGCCGTCGAGCAGCTTGCCCTTGTTGAAGCGGCCGTTCGGGTCGACGCGCTGCTTGTACGCGCGGAATTCGGCGATCTCGTCGTCGGTCAGGAACTCGAGCTTCGTGATGCCGATCCCGTGCTCGCCGGAGATCACGCCGTCGAGCGAGCGCGCGAGCGTCATGATGCGCGCAACCGCCGCGTGCGCATCCTGCAGCATCTCGTAGTTGTCGGAGTTGACCGGCAGGTTGGTGTGGACGTTGCCGTCGCCCGCGTGCATGTGCAGCGCGACGAACACGCGGCCGCGCAGCACCTGCTTGTGGATCGCCTGCGCTTCGTCGAGGATCTGCTTGAACGCGCCGCCGTTGAAGATCGCGCGCAGCTCCGCGCGGATCTCCTGCTTCCACGAGATGCGGACCGTGCGGTCCTGCGTGATGTGGAACACGGTCGCGCCCGGCTGCTCGTCCGCACGGTCGGCGAACTTCTCGGCGAGCGCCTCGTAACCGAGCTGCACGAGGTAGTGCTGCGCCTCGCGCAGCGGCTGGTCGAGCCGGTCGCGCACGAATTCCCAGCGCGCGCGCACGCGCTTGAGCAACTCCAGCGCCTGCTGGACACGATCCTCGAGCAGTTCGGCGCTCGGGATCTCGTTCGCGTCGTCGGTCTTGCCGAGCGGCAGGTTGCCGGCGCGGAAAAACGCCTCGAGCGCGTCGACGAGCTGCAGCTTGTTCTTCAGCGACAGCTCGATGTTGATCCGCTCGATGCCGTCGGTGTACTCGCCCATCCGGTTCAGCGGGATGACGACGTCTTCGTTGATCTTGAACGCGTTCGTGTGCTTCGCGATCGCGGCCGTGCGGCTGCGGTCGAGCCAGAAGCGCTTGCGCGCCTCCGCGCTGATCGCGACGAAGCCTTCGCCGCTCTTGCCGTTCGCCATCCGGATCACTTCGGATGTCGCGTGCGCGACCGCATCTGCGTCATCGCCGACGATGTCGCCGATCAGCACCATCTTGGGGAATGCGTTGCGCTTGCTCTTGGTCGCGTAGCCGACCGCGCGCAGGTAGCGCTCGTCGAGGTGCTCGAGGCCCGCGAGGATCGCGCCGCCCTGCTTCGACGTCTCGAACAGGTAGTCCTTGATCTCGACGATGCTCGGGATCGCCTCGCGCGCCTGGCCGAAGAACTCGAGGCAGACGGTGCGCGTGTGCGCGGGCATCTTGTGCAGCACCCAGCGCGCGGACGTGATCAGCCCGTCGCAGCCTTCCTTCTGCACGCCCGGCAGGCCCGCGAGGAACTTGTCGGTCACGTCCTTGCCGAGGCCTTCCTTGCGGAACCGGCGGCCTTCGATCTCGAGCATCTCGGTCTTCAGCAGCTTCTCGCCCGGCGCATGCGCACCGTCGAACCACTTCAGCTCGAAACGCGCGACCGCGATGTCGTGGATCTTGCCCTGGTTGTGCTCGTGGCGCGTGACTTCGAGCCAGTTGCCGTCCGGGTCGACCATCCGCCACCACGCCAGGTTGTCGAGCGCGGTGCCCCACAGCACGGCCTTCTTGCCGCCGGCGTTCATCGCGACGTTGCCGCCGATGCACGACGCGTCGAGCGAGGTCGGATCGACCGCGAACACGTAGCCGGCCGCCTCGGCCGCCTCGGTCACGCGGCGCGTGACGACGCCCGCGCCGGAGAAGATCGTCGGCACCTTGTGCGCGACGCCCGGCAGCTCGGTGAGTTCGACCGCGCCGAGCTGTTCGAGCTTCTCGGTGTTGATCACCGCGGAGAACGGCGTGAGCGGCACCGCGCCGCCCGTATAGCCGGTGCCGCCGCCGCGCGGGATCACGGTCAGGCCGAGCTCGAAGCAGGCCTTGATCAGCCCCGCGATCTCGGCTTCGGTATCGGGGGTCAGCACGACGAACGGGTATTCGACGCGCCAGTCGGTCGCGTCGGTCACGTGCGACACGCGCGACAGCCCGTCGAAGCGGATATTGTCCTTCTGCGTGCAGCGGCCGAGCGCCTTGGTCGCGCGGCGGCGCAGGTCGGCCATCTTGTCGAA
Organism: Burkholderia sp. Bp9142; assembly: GCF_003853415.1. Classification (GTDB taxonomy): domain Bacteria; phylum Pseudomonadota; class Gammaproteobacteria; order Burkholderiales; family Burkholderiaceae; genus Burkholderia. The sequence continues at coordinate 229,486 of NZ_QTPP01000006.1, forward strand.
TTCGTCGGCGAACTCGTCGACCGCGCGCTGCGCGGCGGCCTCGAGCATCTCGACGCGTCCGGCGCGTTCGCGGCCCGCGTCGTCGTGGTGCGCGGTCAGGTCGGCGCGGCGGCGCTTGCCGATCTCGGTCAGGCGGTGGTTCAGCGCCTCGATCAGGAGCGCGCGGCGCTTCGGGTTGTCGAGCAGGTCGTCCTGCAGGTACGGGTTGCGGCGCACGACCCAGATGTCGCCGAGCACTTCATACAGCATCCGTGCCGAGCGGCCCGTGCGGCGTTCGGCGCGCAGCTCGTCGAGTACCGACCACGCCTCCTCGCCGAGCAGGCGGATCACGATCTCGCGGTCGGAGAAGGACGTGTAGTTGTAGGGGATCTCGCGCAGTCGGGGCGCGGGGTCGGCGGCGACGGCGGCGGCCGCGCCATGCGGATCGAAAACTTGTGGTGCGTTCATGTTCGGACGACTCGGAGGGCCGATACACCGTGCACGGGCGTCGGCAAGCGCGTAGGCGCAATCTTGGGGAAATCTGTTCTGGTGCCAGGCGCGCGACTATCTCGCATGGGGCCGGAGCGGGTCTGGACTCACCGTTCCGGGCCGGCAGGGCCTGGCGGCACTCGGGGCCATCAGCACGATCGCGCGCGGCGCGCATGCCGCTGCGCCGCGGGGCTGGCTGCGCGCGGCGACGGCTTCAACGGAGCGATCCGAGGGTGCCTCTGCATCTTCCGATCCTTGATTCAAAACGGAATTCTAACCCATGATCGGCCCATGCGTGACACGCCGGACAGGCCGTGGGGCTATCGCCGCAACCCGCGCCAGGCCTGGTTCGGCACGATTTTACGCCGGGATTCGCCATCCGTCCGGTCGGTAACCGCGCGGTTAAACCGGTAAAAAGGGGCGCGCCACGCGGCAAACACGCCCGCCGCCCCGGTTCCGCGACGGTGCGCCCGGCATGCCGCTTGCGTGCGGGCGGACCCTTGGCGCTATCATTGATCCTTTACCGTCTGCTTCCGCACTGCACGCGAGCGCCCATGGCATCCCACGATTACCTGAAGAAAATCCTCACCGCGCGCGTCTACGACGTCGCGCTCGAGACGGAACTCGAACCCGCCCGCAACCTGTCGGCCCGGCTGCGCAACCCCGTCTACCTGAAGCGCGAGGACAACCAGCCGGTGTTCTCGTTCAAGCTGCGCGGCGCGTACAACAAGATGGCGCACATTCCGGCCGATGCGCTCGCGCGCGGCGTGATTACGGCGTCGGCAGGCAACCACGCGCAGGGCGTCGCGTTCTCGGCGGCCCGGATGGGCATCAAGGCCGTGATCGTCGTGCCCGTCACGACGCCGCAGGTGAAGGTCGATGCGGTGCGCACGCACGGCGGCCCGAGCGTCGAGGTGATCCAGGCGGGCGAGTCGTACAGCGATGCATACGCGCATGCAGTCAAGGTGCAGGCGGAACGCGACCTCACGTTCGTCCACCCGTTCGACGATCCGTACGTGATCGCCGGCCAGGGCACCATCGCGATGGAAATCCTGCGTCAGCACCAGGGCCCGATTCACGCGATCTTCGTGCCGATCGGCGGCGGCGGGCTCGCGGCCGGCGTGGCTGCCTATGTAAAAGCGGTGCGGCCGGAGATCAAGGTGTTCGGCGTGCAGGCCGAGGATTCGTGCGCGATGGCGCAATCGCTGCAAAAAGGCGAGCGCGTCGAGCTGGCCGAGGTCGGCCTGTTCGCGGACGGCACCGCGGTGAAGCTCGTCGGCGAGGAAACCTTCCGGCTCTGCCGCGAATTCCTCGACGGCGTCGTGACCGTCGACACCGACGCGCTGTGCGCGGCGATCAAGGACGTGTTCCAGGACACGCGCAGCGTGCTCGAGCCGTCCGGCGCGCTCGCGGTCGCCGGCGCGAAACGCTATGCCGAACGCGAAGGGATCGAGAACCAGACGCTCGTCGCGGTCACGTCCGGCGCGAACATGAACTTCGACCGGATGCGCTTCGTTGCCGAGCGCGCGGAAGTCGGCGAGGCACGCGAGGCCGTGTTCGCGGTCACGATCCCCGAGGAACGCGGCAGCTTCAAGCGCTTCTGCTCGCTCGTCGGCGATCGCAACGTGACCGAGTTCAATTACCGGATCGCCGATGCGCAATCCGCGCACATCTTCGTCGGCGTGCAGATCAAGCGGCGCGGCGAATCGGCCGAGATCGCCGCGAACTTCGAGTCGCACGGCTTCCAGACCGTCGACCTGACGCACGACGAGCTGTCGAAGGAGCATATCCGCTACATGGTGGGCGGCCGCTCGCCGCTCGCGCTCGATGAACGCCTGTTCCGCTTCGAATTCCCGGAACGGCCGGGCGCGCTGATGAAGTTCCTGTCGTCGATGGCGCCGGACTGGAACATCAGCCTGTTCCACTACCGCAACCAGGGCGCGGACTACAGCTCGATCCTCGTCGGGCTGCAGGTGCCGCAGGCCGATCATGCCGAGTTCGAACGCTTCCTCGCCGCGCTCGGCTATCCGTATGTCGAAGAGAGCGCCAATCCGGCCTACCGCCTCTTCCTGTCGTAAAGGCGTCACGCAATGAATCCCGAACATTCCCCGCTCGGCAAGGCCACCGTCTACGCAGCCCGGTACGACGCGTCGCTGCTGTTTCCGATCCCGCGCGCCGGAGCGCGCGAGCAGCTCGGCATCACGTCGGCGCTGCCGTTCTTCGGCACCGACATCTGGAATGCGTACGAGCTGTCGTGGCTCAACGCGCGCGGCAAGCCGCAGCTCGCGGTCGCGACGTTCTTCGTGCCGGCCGAATCGCCGAACATCGTCGAATCGAAGTCGTTCAAGCTGTATCTCGGCGCGTTCGCGCAATCGAAGTTCGACTCGGTCGACGCGGTGCGCGACGTGTTGAAGCGCGACGTGTCGGCCGCGTGCGGCGCGAGCGTGTCGGTACAGCTCGTGTCGCCGCATGATTTCGGCAAGCTCGAGATGGAGGAGCTCGACGGGCTGTCGCTCGACCGGCTCGACCTCGACACCGACGTGTACGAACCCGATCCGTCGCTGCTGTCGGCCGCCCAGGACGAAGCGCCGGTCGAGGAGACGCTCGTGTCCGACCTGCTGCGCTCGAACTGCCCGGTCACCGGCCAGCCCGACTGGGGCAGCGTGCAGATCCACTACGTCGGCCCGCAGATCGACCATGCGGGCCTGCTGCGCTACATCATCTCGTTTCGCAATCACACGGGCTTTCACGAGCAGTGCGTCGAGCGCATCTTCCTCGACATCCTGCACGCATGCAAACCGGTGAAGCTCGCGGTGTACGCGCGCTATACGCGCCGCGGCGGGCTCGACATCAACCCGTTCCGCACGAACTACAACCAGCCGATGCCGGACAACGCGCGGACTGCGCGGCAGTGACACGCGCCGGCAGGCGATAGCGGCCAGCGGTCGCGGCCCACCCGAAACGAAACAGCCCCGCCGGCTCGCGCCGGCGGGGCTGTTTTTCCGTGCGCGGGAAGCGCGCGCGTTACTTCGCAGGCGCCTTGTAAGCGATGCAGTCGACCTCGACCTTGCAGTCGATGACCATGCTCGACTGCACGCACGCGCGGGCCGGCGGATGCTCGCCGAAGTACGACACGAACACCTTGTTGAACGACGCGAAATCGCGTGCGTCGTCGAGCCACACGCCGCAGCGCACGACGTGCTCGAGACCGTAGCCGGCTTCCTTCAGGATCGCGATCACGTTCTCGATCGTCTGCTTCGACTGCGTGACGATCCCGCCTTCGACGACCTCGCCGTTCACCATCGGCGTCTGGCCCGACACGTACAGCCAGCCGTCGGCCTCGACCGCGCGTGCAAACGGCATCACCTGGCCGCCGGTACCCTTCGCCTCGCCTACGCCATATCGCTTCATCGTTTCACTCCTGGTTTGTCGACCGGCATCGGCGCGCAAGCGTCAGCGCCCGCACCAGTCCCATGCAACGCACGGTTGCGGATGCGCGCACCGACATGGCGCACGCGGCAAATCGGATCGGGACCGCGTTCAGAACGCGGCGTCGGCCCCCACCGGCACGCGCTCGCCGCGCGCGACGAAGCCGCCGGCGCGCGCGCCGGTCGGCTGGCCGTTCTCGTAGGTCAGCACGCCGTTCACCCATACCGCGTCGATCCCGTGCGCGGGCTGCTGCGGCTGCTCGAACGTCGCGGCATCGAGCACGCGCGCCGGATCGAACAGCACGAGATCCGCGTGGTAGCCGACGTGCACTTCGCCGCGCCGCGCGATCCCGTAGCGGCGCGCGGACAGCGACGTCATCTTGCGGATCGCCTCCTCGAGCGGCAGCAGGTTCGTGTCGCGCACGTAATGGCCGAGCACGCGCGGGAACGCGCCCCACAGCCGCGGGTGCGGCAGCGGATCGTTCGGCAGGCCGTCGGAGCCGACCATCGTCGCCGGGTGCGACAGGATCCGGCGCACGTCGTCCTCGGACATGTTGTGGTACACGGCGCCGGCCGGGCGGATGCGCTGCGCGGCTTCCTGCTCGGTCACGCCCCACTCCGCCGCGATCGCCTTCAGCAGCTTGCCCGCCACTTCCGGATGCGGCTCCGACCATGTGATCGTGATGTCGATGTCGCCCGTCACCTGCTTCAGGTCGAGCGTCGACGAGCTGCGGCTGTACGGATAGCAGTCGCAGCCGACCGGCTGGTAGCGGCGCGCGCCTTCGAGCGATGCGAGCACCTCGGTGCTGCGCCCCCAGTTCGACGGGCCCGCGCATTTCAGGTGCGAGATCACGACCGGCACCTGCGCGTGACGGCCGACGCGGTAGGCCTCGTCCATCGCGTCGAGGATCGCGTCGAACTCCGTGCGCATGTGGGTCGTGTACAGCGCGCCCGCATTCGCGAGCGGCTCGGCAAGCGCCATCACCTCCTCGGCCGGCGCCGCGAATGCAGAGCCGTACGCAAGGCCCGACGACAGCCCGAGCGCGCCGTTCGCGAGCGCCTCTTCGAGCTGCGTGCGCATCCCGGCGATTTCGCCGTCGGTCGCCGCGCGGTCGAGGCGGTCCATCTGGTTGTTGCGCAGCGCGGTGTGCCCGACGAGCGCCGCGACGTTCACGGCCGGGCGCGCATCGTTCACGGCCGCGACATAGGCGGCGAAGGTCGGGTAGCGGAACGCGTCGCGATCGCCGAGCAGGTTCATCGGGTCGGGCGGATCGCCCGCGAGCGTCACCGGCGACGCGCTGATCCCGCAGTTGCCGACGATCACGGTCGTCACGCCCTGCGAGATCTTCGGCAGCATCTCCGGCGCGCGGATCACGTGCGTGTCGTCGTGTGTGTGGACGTCGACGAAGCCCGGCGCGAGCGCGCGGCCGTTCGCATCGACGACCGTCTCGGCGAGCCAGTTCGACAGGTTGCCGATCGCCGCGATCACGCCGTTGCGGATCGCGACGTCGCGCGTGACGGGCGGTGCGCCGGTGCCGTCGTACAGCTGCGCGCCGACGATCAGCGTATCGGCGGCTTCGGGATGCGAATGCATGGTCAGTCTCCTACCGGTTGACGGTCTCCGCCGCCGCGGTGCGCGTCGAGCGCATGCTTGATGCGGCGCAGCGATTCCCGGCCCGCATCGCCGAGCCGCAGCGCGACTCCGGTGACGAGCACGTCGATCGCCATCATCATCGCGTAGCGCGATGTCGAAGGCTTGTAAATGAAGTCGGTTTCGAACGCGACGACCGGGATCAGGTGGTCGGCGAGCTTCGCGAGCGGCGAAGCCGGCGCGGTGATCGCGATCAGCTTCGCGCCGTAGCGCTTCGCGAGGCGGCAGCTCTCGAGCAGCTCGGGCACGCGCCCGCTCACCGACAGCGCGACGACCACCGCGTCGCGCGACAGCGTCGCCGACACCATCCGCTGCAGCAGGCTGTCCTGGTAGCTCGCGACCGGCCGGCCGAAGCGCACGAGCCGGAAGCGCAATTCGTCGGCGAGCGCGGTCGAGCCGCCGCCCTGCCCGTACACGTAGATCATCTTCGCGCCGGCGAGCAGGTCGGCCGCCGCGTCGAACGACGTGTTGCGCAGCAGCTGGTGGTTGTGCGCGAGCGCCACGCGGATCTCGTCGTAGACGACCGATGCCGGGCTCGCGTCTTCTTCGGCATGCTCGTCGGACGGCACGAGAAAGCGCTGGCCGACGGCCGCCGCCTGCGCGACGAGCACCTTCAGTTCGCGCACGTCGCGGCAGCCGACGGCCTTCGCGAAACGCGTGACCGTCGCGACGCTGACCTCCGCGTCGCGCGCGAGCGCGCCGATGCTCGCATGGGCGGCGCGCGCGAGATCGGCGAGGATGAATGCGGCGACCTTGCGTTCGGCCTCGCGCAGCTCGGGCGCGCATTCGGCGATCCGCGCGACGATGTCGAGGACCGGCTGGGCGACCGGAGCCGGTTGGGCGGCGGCGAACGGAGCGGACGGGGTGGCGGGCGAATTCATCTGCTGAAAGGGGTGTGGCGCCTTATGATACTAAATAACATCACCGCGCCGATGCTACTTTCTGTACCATCTGCATGTCAACTTCAGTGCAATGCATAGTGATGATGGAGCGGGATGACATGAAAGTTACAAACTATCAGGAACCGACAATCAATCCGTTGGGCAAGGGCCTCGGCAACCTGCCGAGCGCGAGCGTGCCGCTGGACGACGCAGGCCGCCTCGAGTGGAGCCTGCTCGCGGAAGACGTCAGCCTGCCGGCCGCCGTGCTGTACGCGGATCGCATCGAACACAATCTGAACTGGATGCAGGCGTTCGTCCAGCAGTACGGCGCCCAGTTCGCGCCGCACGGCAAGACGACGATGGCGCCGCAACTGTTCCGCCGCCAGCTCGCGGCCGGCGCATGGGGCATCACGCTGGCGACCGCGCACCAGACGCAAGCGGCCTATCACGGCGGCGTGCGGCGCGTGCTGCTCGCGAACCAGCTGGTCGGCCGCCAGAACATGACGATCATCGCGGAGCTGCTGTCCGACGCTGACTTCGAATTCTTCTGCCTGGTCGATTCGGCCGACAGCGTCGACCAGCTCGGCCGCTTCTTCGGCGACGCGAAAAAGACGCTGAACGTGCTGATCGAGCTCGGCGTGCCGGGCGGCCGCGCGGGCGTGCGCGACGCCGCGCAGCGCAAGGCCGTGCTCGACGCGATCGCGCGCTACCCGGACACGCTGAAGCTGGCCGGCATCGAACTCTACGAAGGCGTGCTGAAGGAGGAAGGCGAGATTCGCGCGTTCCTGCAGGACGCGGTCGCGCTCACGCGCGAGCTGGCCGAGGCCGGCCGTTTCGCGCGCACGCCGGCGATCCTGTCGGGTGCCGGCTCGGCATGGTACGACGTGGTCGCGGAGGAATTCGCGAAGGCGTCCGACGCCGGCTTCGCGGAAGTCGTGCTGCGTCCGGGCTGCTACCTGACGCACGACGTCGGCATCTACAAGAAGGCGCAGACCGACGTGTTCGCGCGCAACCCGATCGCCCGCAGGATGGGCGAAGGGCTGCTGCCGGCGCTGCAGCTGTGGGCGTACGTGCAGTCGGTGCCGGAACCCGATCGCGCGATCATCGCGCTCGGCAAGCGCGACGCGGCGTTCGACGCGGGCATGCCCGAGCCGGCGCGCCACTTCCGCCCGGGCCGCGACAGCGCGCCGCGCGACGTCGCCGCGAGCGAGGGCTGGGCCGTCACCGGGATGATGGATCAGCACGCGTACCTGCAGATCCCGCCGGGCGCGGACGTGAAGGTCGGCGACATGGTCGCGTTCGACATCTCGCACCCGTGCCTGACGTTCGACAAGTGGCGCCAGCTGCTCGTCCTCGATCCGCAGTTCCGCGTGACGGAAGTCGTCGAAACGTTCTTCTGACGCCCCGCGCGCACCGCCCCGCCGCCGCGCGGGGCGGCCGTCACGCGCGCTTCAATCTGCCGGAGTACACTGCGCTTTCGTCCTCGGGGCCGTTTCGCCGCCGTAGCGCCCGTCTGCTGCTCACGGCGCGAACGGACCCTCAACGCTGTTCAATGGAGAAAGCCATGGCCGCGAAGAAGATCCTGTTCCTGACCGGTGATTTCGCCGAAGACTACGAAACGATGGTGCCGTTCCAGGCGCTGCAGGCCGTCGGCCATCGCGTCGATGCAGTCTGCCCGGGCAAGCGCGCGGGCGACAAGGTCAAGACCGCGATCCACGATTTCGAGGGCGACCAGACCTACACCGAAAAACCCGGCCACCAGTTCACGCTCAATGCGACGTTCGACGACGTCGATGCGTCGGGCTACGACGCGCTCGCGATCGCGGGCGGCCGCGCACCCGAATACCTGCGTCTCGATGCGAAGGTGATCGCGCTGGTGCGCGCGTTCGCGGAAGCCGGCAAGCCGATCGCAGCGATCTGCCATGCGGCGCAGCTGCTCGCGGCCGCCGACGTGATCCGCGGCAAACGCATCTCCGCCTACCCGGCCTGCGCGCCCGAAGTGAAGCTCGCGGGCGGCGAGTACGCGGACATCCCGGTCGATGCGGCCGTGACCGACGCGCCGTTCGTCACCGCGCCCGCATGGCCCGCGCATCCGGCGTGGCTCGCCCAGTTCCTCGCGCTGCTGGGCACGCGCATCGAGCTGTGAACGAAGTCGAATGAGATGAAATGAAACGCCGGCCGGCGGCGGGTTCGTGCGACCCGTGTGCCGCGCCGGTCACGAACGGCCGGCGGGAGCGCGCCGGCGCGCTGCTTCCCGCCCTTCAGCGCGATGCCGGCGTCGAGCCGACCTCCGCGATCCGCGACTCCAGCATCGCGAGCGCGCCCGACAGCGCGGTCAGCACGTCGTCCGGCAGTTGCGCCATCGTCTGTTCGAGAAACGCCTTGCGGCGCGGCAGGCACGCGTCGAACGCGGCGCGCCCATCGGCGGTCAGCGTGACGTTGGTCACGCGGTTGTCGCGGGCATCGGACGCGCGCTCGATCCAGCCGAGCGCGTCGAGCGATTTCAGCTGGCGCGTGAGCGCGCCCGGATCGATGCGCAGCACCTCGACGAGCTTCTTCTGCGACGAATGCCCGCCCATCGTGTGCAGCGCGACCATGATCCGCCAGCGCGGCATCGGCTGCCCGACGTGCGTTTCGAAGGCGGTCATGAACGCGCGATACGTGCGTCCGAATTGCTGCAAGATCGCGACGCGGTCCTGTTCTTCCATGCGCTCGGTTCTGTTCGTTCAATCGGTGAATCGGTCAATCGGCCGCGACATGCGGCTCGATCTTGTGCCGCAGCGCGATCGGCGGCACGCGGCGGCACTGCCACACCGACACCACGGCGACGACGGCCGCCATCGCGACCCCCAGGTGAATCGCGCCGACCAGCGATTCGCGGGCCGCTTCGAGCAGCAGCGCGCCATTATGCCCGGCGCGGGTCAGCTCCGCGACGAGACCGCCCTGCGCGGCGCGGTCGATCAGGATCTGCGGATCGGCGAGCCGCGCGTGCCACTGCAGCGCGCGGTCGCCCGACAGCGCATCGCGCACGCCGCTCGAATACAGCTGGTTGACGAGCGTGCCCGTCAGCGCGGTGCCGATCATCCCGCCGACCATCCGCAGCGACTGCAGCAGCGCGGTCGCGATGCCAAGGTGTTCGCGGCCGGCCGTCTGCTGCGCGAACACGGTGAGGTTCGGCAGCACGAAACCGAGGCCGATGCCGCCCGCGGCCATCAGCGCCATCAGCACCCAGGTCGGCGTCGTGTGCGTCGACACGACGATGCCCGCGCACGCGATCGCGAACAGCACGAAACCGACGTGCAGCATCGCGTTCGGATTGCGAATGCGCGTGACGACGCGACCGTTCATGATGCTGCCGATCGTGATGAACACGACGAGCGGCGTGATCACGAGCCCCGCCTCCTTCGGCGACATCCCGAAGCCGCCCTGGAACAGCAGCGGCGCGTAGAACAGCAGCGAGAACATCGAGAAGCCGGCGAGGATCGCAAGCACGAACAGCGCCGACAGCGCGCGGTTGCCGAACATGTCGAACGGCAGAATCGGCTGCGCGCAGCGCTTTTCCCAATGCCACAAACCGACGCCGGCGCCGACCGCGACGACCAGCAGCAGCGACGCCCAGCTCACGACGCCGTACTTCGGCAGCCATTCGACGAACAGCTGCAGCGCGCCGAGCGACAGCGCGATCAGCAGCGCGCCCGGCCAGTCGAGCCGCATCTTGCGGTCGTGCTCGACATGCCGCAGGTGCGGCAGGTAGCGCCACACGAAGAACAGCGACAGCAGGCCGACCGGCAGGTTCACGTAGAACACCGAGCGCCAGCCGAACGACTGGGTCAGGATCCCGCCGAGCGACGGCCCGACCGCGTTCGCGATACCGAACGCGGAGCTCATCAGCACCTGCCAGCGCAGCCGCACGACGGAATCGGGGAACAGGTCGGGAATGCACGCGAACGCGGTGCCGACCAGCATCCCGCCGCCGATCCCCTGCAGGCCGCGCGCGAGCACCAGGAACAGCATGTCGTTCGCCATCCCGCACAGCACCGACGCGCCGGTGAACACGACGATCGATGCGATCACGAACGGCTTGCGCCCGTAATAATCGCCGAGGCGGCCGAAGATCGGCACGGTGATCACGGAACTGAGCAGGTACGAGGTCGCGACCCACGCGTACAGGTCGAAGCCCCGCAACTCGGCGACGATGGTCGGCAGCGCGGTGCCGACGACCGTCTGGTCGAGCGCGACGAGCATGGTGACGAACGAAATCCCGATCATCGCCAGCAGCGATTCGCGGAACGGCAGGACTTGCCCGCTCGAATGGTGGGCGGCAGTATGGACGGCCATTTTTTGTTGATGCAACTTTTGACGAGTCAAACAATCTCAAAATTCTAGCATGCCGGAGTAATCTAGGCTGGCGACGGTTTAACCTGCCCCGGCCGCCAAGGAGAACGATGGAACCGATTTCAATCACGCCTGCCGCGACGCTGTCGCGGGAAGACCAGGACGCGCTGCGGCGCGCGAAGCAGGTGCTGGAAAGCCCGTCGCTGACGATGAAGCTGACGGGCGTGCTGGGCGCGCCGGTCGAGAAGATGATCGCGCGGCTGCCGGACTTCGCGACCGGCAAGATCAACGACGCGACGCAGCTCGCGCTGCGCAAGTGCCTGAACATCGCGCTGCGCACGCTCGGCAGGCCTCAGACGCCCGACGCCGAGCCGGACAAGCCGAGCAACCTGCTGCACAAGCTCGCGGTCGCGACGACCGGCGCGGCGGGTGGCGCGTTCGGCTTCCTCGCGCTGCCGGTCGAGCTGCCGGTGACGACCACGCTGATCTTCCGCTCGGTCTGCGATATCGCGCGCAGCGAGGGCGAGGACCTGGGCTCGGTGGATACGCAGCTGCAGTGCCTGGCCGTGCTCGGCATGGGCGGCAACGCGGACAAGCGGGAAGAGGACGCCGATCTGGGCTATTTCGTGCTGCGCGGCGCGCTCGCGCAGGCGATTTCGAAGGCGTCGTCGGACATCACGACGAAAGGGATTGCCGCGCACAGCTCGGCGGCGGTGTTCAAGCTCGTGCAGACGGTGGCATCACGCTTCTCGGTGCAGGTCACCGAGCAGATGGCCGCGAAGTCGATCCCGGCGATCGGAGCCGTGCTCGGCGCGACCGTCAACACGCTGTTCATCGACCACTTCCAGCAGATGGCGCACGGCCACTTCACCGTGCGCCGGCTCGAGCGCAAGTACGGACCGGTGGCCGTGCAGGCCGCGTATCAGGCGATCGACGGCTCGCCCGCGCGCTGAACCGCCCGCTCGACCGCGACGCTGCGCAGGAACGCGGCCGCCCGGTCGAGCGCGTCGCGCGACTCCGGCACCATCGGCGTGTAGAGCTGCCACACGTGCGGCATGCCGGGCCACACCTCGATCTGCACCGGTACGCCGGCCGCCTTCGCGCTGTCGGCGACGCGGCGCGAATCGTCGAGCAGCACCTCGGTGCTGCCAGCCTGGATGAACAGCGGCGGCAGCCCGGTGAAATCCGCATAAAGCGGCGACGCGTACGGATGCGTCGCCGACGCTTCTCCCAGGTACAGCTTCGCCGCCTTCGGCAGCGCCGCGGCCGCGAACATCGGATCGCGGCCGTCGTTGCTGCGCATCGTGCCGCCGGTGCCGGCCAGGTCGGTCCACGGCGAGAACAGGATCGCGCCGGCCGGCAACGGCTCGCCGCGGTCGCGCAGCGCGACGAGCGTCGCGAGCGCGAGGCCGCCGCCCGCCGAATCGCCGCCCAACACGATCGACTCGGGCGGCGTGCCGAGCGCCAGCAATTGCCGGTACGCGGCCAGCGCGTCGTCGAGCGCGGCCGGGAAGCGGTTTTCGGGCGCGAGCCGGTAGTCGAGCGAGAACGAGCGCACGCCCGCGCGCTTCGTGAGGCCGAACACGAGCGGCCGATGGGTTTTCGTCGAACAGAAGTAGTAGCCGCCGCCGTGGAAGTACAGCAGCGTGCGGCCGGGCCCGCGAGCGGCGACCGTGTCCGTGCGTTCGAGCCATTCGCCGCGCAGCGGCGCGTCGCCGGGACCGTAGCATTGGCGCAGCCGGTAGCCCGGCGGCGCGCGACGCGGCACGACCATTCTCAGGTCGGTGAAGCGCCGCGCGCGGGCAGGATCGAGCACCGGGCGCGTGGTCTCGGGACGAAACTGCCAGCGCAGCAGCCAGCACGCGAACTTGCTTTGCCAACTCATCGAACATACTCCGTCATCGCAGTGTGACGATGGTACGTGCGATCGTTGCCGCGCCGCTCGACGGGAGCCTCTACATCAAACGCCGGTGCGCGGCTGGCCGGCATCAGCTCGCCGGCATCAGCTGACCGCGGATCTCGCCGGCCGGATGCTCCTTCGTATGAACGTTGAAGTACCACTTGCCGCCCATCAGGTCGGTCACCTGCGCGTCGGTCAGCTCCTTCGAACCCTTGATCGGGCTCGCGAGTCCGTCCTTCGGGATCGGCACCTGCACGCCGGCATTCTGGCCGACCGACGCGGGCCCGTGGAAGTGCGCGGCGGTCACCGGCCCCGTGAGGTGTTCGTAAGTCGCCGTCCACTGCAGCATGCGGGTGGCCGTGTCGTAGGTCGCGTCGACGGCGCCGGAGCCCTTGGTCGCGGTAGGCGGCACTTCGCTCGACGGCTGCAGGTTGGCGGACAGGCGCACCGTTTCGGCAGCGACACTGCCGGCGGCCAGCACGCCCGCGAGCAACGCCACCTGGAGCAAACGCAGCTTCGGCATGAATCCTCCTTGTACGACGGGGTACGCCACCCGGACGGGGACGTTCCATGATGGTAGTCGATCGCCGCCGATCCGGCAGCCTGCGCGTCGTCCGCCAGCCTGCCGGAACCTGGAAGAGACCTTTGCAGCGGGAGCCCTGAATCCGCGCGCGGCGTTTCGCTACACTTCGTCTCACAGTTGCTTGTTTCCTTCGTCCGAAGGAGTCTGCGAGTATTCACGCGGCCATCCGGCCGCGTTTTTTTTGCCTGCGCCGCACGGCAAGCGGGCATCGTCGGGCAAGTTCGGCTTCGCCGGCCATCAGGCATCGCGAATCAAGTTTCGCCGTGGCAATCGAACCCGACATCGCGCCGGCACCGCGCGCTCACGCGCGATAGCCTGGGTCGACGCGATCGACGATCCGCTGCAACGCGTCGAACGCGTCCTGTCCCGCGCCGTGCTTCGGGTCGAAATTCAGCGAATCGCGCACGCAGCCCTCCAGCACGGGCGGCGCGATCGGCAGTGCGTCGCCGATCGCATGGGTCGCGACCTGCACCTCGCACGCGCGATTGAGCAGCCACATCAGCGAGAAGGCCTGCGCGAGCGTCGCGCCGATCGTCACGGGCCCGTGGTTGCGCAGCAGCAGCACGGGCCGCCCGCCGGCGCTCTCGACGATGCGCCGCCCTTCGTCGAGATGCACGGTGATGCCCTCGAAATCGTGATACGCGATCTTCCCGTACAGCTGCGCCGAATAGAAGTTCGAGAACGACAGCCCGTCGCGCGAGCAGCACACGGCCATCGCGGGCGTCGTATGCACGTGCATCACGCAGTGCGCGTCGGGCAGCGCCGCGTGGATCGCGCTGTGGAACGTGAAGCCCGCCGGGTTGGTCGGCCAGTCGGAATGGCCGATCACGTTGCCGTCGATGTCGATCTTCACGAGGTTCGACGCGCAGACCTCACGGTAATGGAGCCCGAACGGATTGATCAGGAAATGGCCGTCCTCGCCCGGCACGCGCAGCGAGATATGGTTGTAGATCAGCTCGGTCCAGCCGAGATGGTCGAAGATCCGGTAGGCAGCCGCGAGCTGCACGCGCGCCTGCCACTCGGCTTCGGAGAAACGGGCGGGACGCGTGAACGGCTGGTTCGGTACACGTTGCATGGGGCACTCCGGTTGCGGGCGTGCGCGGCCGCGCGGGGCGGCTGCGCGCATCGTCCATCGTCTCCTGGCGTCGCACGCGGCTCGTGCGGCGTGGCGCATGGCGCCGCCGCGGCCCGCATTGCGCGCGCCTTCAGCCGGCACCTGCACGATACGCATATCGTTGCGCACACAACCATATCACCTTTCGCCGCGCACCGGTATCGCGGGTTTGGCCCGAGCCGTTCCGGCCCTTACAACTGGTCATCGACCGGCAGCAGCATGAAGATGCCGGTCATCAGGTTGCGCATCAGCCCGGCATGCGGGTCGACGTGATAGGTGGTCGGCACGCCGTTGTCCGTGCCGGCCCACTGGAGCTCGGGCGTGCCGCCGCCCGCCGGCGTCGCGAGGCTCACGCGATAGCTTTCGTCAGGCTGCGTGACGCGCGCGAAGATCGCTGCCGCCTGCTGCGCGATCGCCGGGCTGTGGATCACGAGCGCGAGCTCGGTGTTCAGGTGCGCGGAACGCGGATCGAGGTTCAACGAGCCGATCACGAGGATCTTCCGGTCGATCACGTACGCCTTCGCATGCAGGCTCGCCCGTGAGCGCGAGCCGAACAGTCGCGGAGCCGGCTGCTCCGGCTGCGCCTTGAACTCGTACAGCTCGACGCCGTGCTGCAGCAGCGGCACGCGGTATGGCGCGTAGCCGGCCTGCACGGCAACCGCGTCGGTCGCGGCAAGCGAATTGGTCAGGATCGCCACGCGCACGCCACGCGCGGTCGTGTCGCCGAGAATCTTCACGCCCGCGTCGTGCGGCACGAAGTACGGCGAGAACGCGAGGAATTCGTTCTGCGCGCCGCGCGTCAGCTCGACGAGGCGCTGCATCGGCGGGCTCACGTACGCGTCGGTCGGCCGCGCGACCTTGTCCGGCGCGTCGACCTTGAATTCGGCCGGCGCCCAGACGAGCCCGAGCTCGTCGCGCGCGATCTGCCGCGCGAGCGGCGTCGCGTTCAGCGGCTTCGCGTTGTACGGGTCGGCGTTCTTGCGCCAGTGGTCGCGCAGCTCATCACGCATCGCGTCGAGATCCTTCGGATCGAACGTCTGATGATTCAGCACCCGCAGCGGGTAGCTGCTCGCGCTCGCCCAGTAGTCGTCGAAGCTCTTCGAGATGTCGTTCGTCACGGGGCCGGCCGCGAGCACGTCAAGATCGCGGAACTGCAGCGTCGGGCTCGCGCTGAAGTATTCGTCGCCGAGATTGCGGCCGCCGACGATCGCGAGCTGGTTGTCCGCGATCATCGCCTTGTTGTGCATCCGGCGCGTAAAGCTGCCGATCCGCGTGAAGAAGTTGGCCGTGCGCTCGACCATCCTGTACTGCGAAGCGCCGAACGGGTTGAACACGCGGATCTCGATGTTCGGGTGCGTATTCAGCGCGGCCATCACGCGGTCGATGTCGCGGAAGTTCAGGTCGTCGACCAGCATCCGCACGCGCACGCCGCGATCGGCCGCGTACAGCGCCGCGGCGAGCAGCAGCTTGCCGGTCGTGTCCTCGGTCGCGATGTAGTACTGCATGTCGAGCGTCTGCGTCGCCGCGCGCGCGAGCGCGATGCGCATCTGCAGCGCGGTCGCGCCGTCGGGCAGCAGCCGGAAGCCCGACTGGCCGCGATGCGCGGCTTCAGGCGCGACCAGTGCATCGCGCAACGGCGTCGCGGTATCGGCCGGCAACGCGTGCGAGACGGGGCGATCGAGCGTGGTGGCGGGCGGATGCGTCGCGCAGGCGGCACCCAGCGACAGCAGCGCGCACACGGCAAGCGCGCGGGCCGGGCGGCCGGCGGCGCGCCACGACAGCGCGGCCGGCGCGCGCCGGATCAAGGTCGTGAGCACGAAAGCTTCCTCGACAGGCGGATCAATGGGCCGCAATCGCCGCGGCGCGCGGCTGACGGGCGGTTCCGGCCGATTCTAGTGGGCGCCCGCCGAACCGGTCAATCGCGCGGCCGGCGCATCCGGCGCCGCGCTGCCGCTGCGCGCGCCGCCCGCGAAGACCGCCAGGCCCTGCGGCTCGCGACCGGCCGCCGGGCGGCCCTGCGGCGGCCACGGTCCAACCAATCTCACGCTGCATCGCCGCTTCGCTCGAAGTGGCTTCGCACATAGTCGATATGGGTCTGCATCGCGGTGCGCGCCTCCTCGGGCCGATGCGCGCAGATCGCGTCGCAAACCACCCGGTGCTGCAGCAACAGCAGCTCAGACGCCTGCTCGTCGTGCGTCGTCATCCCCGCGACGTTGATCGAGATGTGCTCGCGCAGCATCCCGATCACGCTCGTGTGCAGGTGCAGGAACATCGTGTTGTGCGACGCGAGCGCGATCGCCTCGTGCAGCTTCGCGTCGGTCGACGCCTCGACGGCCGCATCGTCGTTCGCGTGCGCGGTTTCGAGTTCGCGCAGCAGCGCGCGGATCCGGCGCCGGTCGTTCGCGTCGGCGCGCAGCGCGGCGAAATATGCGGTCGCGCCTTCGAGCACGCGGCGGAATTCGAGAATGTCGTCGCGCAGCGCCGGGTGGTCGGCGACCAGCTGGCCCCATGGCGACGCGATGCCGGCGCGCAACTGGTCCGTCACGTACACGCCCGCGCCGCGCCGGCTCTGCAGCAGCCCGCGCGCGACGAGCCGCTGGGTCGCCTCGCGCACCGTATTGCGCGCGACGCCGTATTGCTGCGCGAGCACGCGCTCGGCCGGCAGCCGCGCGCCGGCCGGCCAGGTGCCGTCGAGCAGCGCCATCTCGATCTTGCGCATCACCACTTCGGTCCGGCCCCGTGCCGTCATCGCCGCCATCGCCGTCTCTCCATCCGGAATACCCGTCGCACCGATTGGCCCAACCAATTTGAGCTGCGGCGCCGTCGCGGGAATTATGCAGCGAAATCGTCGTCCCGCATGCGCATGCCGGGCCGTCGCCCCTGGAGCGAGACATGAACGAAAGGCACTACCCCACCGCCGCCCCCGCGCACGTCTATCTGTTCGCGACCTGCCTGGTCGACCTGTTCGTGCCCGAAGCCGGGCTCGACGCGGTCCGCCTGCTGGAACGCGAAGGCCTGACCGTCCACTATCCGCGCGGCCAGAGCTGCTGCGGGCAGCCGGCCTACAGCAGCGGCAATCCCGACGAAGCACGCCGCGTCGCGGCCGCGCAGCTCGACCTGTTCGCGCAGCCCTGGCCCGTGATCGTGCCGTCCGGCTCGTGCGCGGGCATGATCCGGCACCATTGGCCGGCGCTGTTCGCCGACGATCCCGTGCATGGCCCGAAGGCCCGCGCGATCGCGGAGCGCACCTATGAACTTGCCGAATTCCTCGTCCACGTGCTCGACGTGCGGCTCGACGCCGTCACCGCGAACGCCGGCCCGGACGAGCGCGTGGTGCTGCACACGTCGTGCGCGGCCCGCCGCGAGATGGGCACCCGCATGCACGGCGTCGCGCTCGTCGACGCGCTGCCGGGCGTCACGCGCATCGACCATGAACGCGAATCGGAATGCTGCGGCTTCGGCGGCACGTTTTCGCTGAAACATCCGGACATCTCGGGCGCGATGGTGCGCGACAAGGTCGCATCGGCCTGCGCGACGGGCTGCGACCGGCTCGTGTCCGCGGACTGCGGCTGCCTGCTGAACATCGGTCACGCTGCCGACAAGGCCGGCGCGGCGCTACCCGTCGAGCATCTCGCGAGCTTCCTGTGGCGCCGCACGGCCGATGCCGCGTCGCTGCGCGGAGACGCGCAATGAGCGCGCGCGACGCAATCCTCGCGCGCCTGCGCACCGCCGCGCCCGGCGTCGCCGCGCACGCCGCGCCCGCACTCGATACGCGCATCGACGCGCATTACGCGGCGCGGCGTGAGCCGGTCGCCACCGATCCTCACGCGCTCGCGCAGACGATGCAGGCCGCGCTCGCCGCGTCGCACGCCGAAGTCTGGTGCGCCACCGCCGATGCATGGCCCGCACAGCTTGCCGCGCGCCTGGCCGACGCCGGCGTGCGCCGGGTGCTGCTCGACCCGGCCCGCCCCGAAGCCGCGGCGCTCGCGCGCGCGCTGCCCGGCGCGGTCGCGCCGGTGCCGTTCGACCGGCCGATCGACGCATGGAAAGCCGAGCTGTTCGACACGATCGATGCGGGCTTCACCGTCGCGCGCTCGGGCATCGCGGCGACCGGCACCGTCGTGCTCGCGCCCGATGCCGGCACGCCACGCACGGTGTCGCTGGTGCCGCCGCTGCACGTCGCGCTCGTTCATGCGAACACGCTGCATCCGGACCTTCACGCGGCCGTGCACGCGGAGCGCTGGCACGCCGGCATGCCGACCAACGTCGTGCTGGTGTCGGGCCCGTCGAAGACGTCGGATATCCAGCAGACCCTCGCGTACGGCGCCCACGGCCCGCGCAACCTCTGGGTCGTGATCGTCACCGAACCGACCGCAACCGCTTGCCAGGACCTGCCGCAATGAGCGACCAGCCACTGCAATTCGTCGCCCCCGGCGACTTCAAGGCCCGCGCGCGCGCCGCGCTCGACGATCCCGCGCTGCGCCGGAGCTTTCGCGGCGCGATGGACTTCCTGCAGGGCAAGCGCGCGACCCAGTTCCCCGACGATACCGAGCTGCAGCAGCTGCGCGATCTCGGCGAAGCCGTGCGGCGGCACGCGCTCGCGCAACTGCCCGCGCTGCTCGTGCGGCTGGAGGCAAAGCTCACCGCGGCCGGCGTGCACGTGCACTGGGCCGAGACGGCCGCCGACGCGAACGCGATCGTGCTCGGCATCGCGCAGGCGAACAAGGCGCGCCGCGTGATCAAGGGCAAGTCGATGGCGAGCGAGGAAATCGAGCTGAACCATTACCTCGCGGATCACGGCGTCGACTGCATCGAGTCCGACATGGGCGAGTTCATCGTGCAGCTCGCGGGCGAGAAGCCGTCGCACATCGTGATGCCGGCGATCCACAAGACGCGCGGCGACATCGCCGCACTCTTCGAGGAGCACATCCCCGGCACGCGCTACACGGAGGACGTCGACGAGCTGATCCAGACCGGCCGGCGCGCGCTGCGCCGCGCGTTCGCGCAAGCCGACATCGGCCTGTCCGGCGTGAACTTCGCAGCGGCCGACACGGGCACGCTGTGGCTCGTCGAGAACGAGGGCAACGGCCGGCTGTCGACCACCGTACCCGACACGCACGTCGCGATCATGGGCATCGAGAAGGTCGTCGAGAAGCTCGAGCACATCGTGCCGCTGTCGAGCCTCCTGACGCGTTCGGCCACCGGCCAGGCGATCACGACCTACTTCAACCTGATCTCGGGCCCGCGCCGCGACGGCGAGCGCGACGGCCCGCGCGAGCTGCATCTCGTGCTGCTCGACAACGGCCGCACGCAGGCCTATGCGGACGAGCAGCTGCGCGCGACGCTGCAATGCATCCGCTGCGGCGCGTGCATGAACCACTGCCCCGTCTATACGCGCATCGGCGGCCACGCATACGGCACGACCTATCCCGGCCCGATCGGCAAGATCATCTCGCCGCACCTGCTCGGCCTCGACGCGACGGCCGACCTGCCGACCGCGTCGACGCTGTGCGGCGCCTGCGGCGAGGTGTGCCCCGTGCGAATTCCGATCCCGCAACTGCTCGTGCGGCTGCGCACCGAGGCGAACCGCAAGCCCGACGAAGCCGTCGCGCATCCGCTGCGCGGCCAGGGCGCGAACTACAACCGCGCGGAAGACCTCGTGTGGCGCTTCTGGTCGGGCGCATTCGCGCATCCGCGCGCCTATCGCGCGTTCCGCTGGACCGCGACGCGGCTGCGCGCGCTGACGCCGGCGAAGCAGATGGGCTGGACGCAGCACCGCACACCGCTCGAACCGGCGCCGCGCAGCCTGTCCGACCTGCTGCGCGCACGCGGCCAGCCCGAATAGACCACCTCGCTTTAAAACCCGTACCGATAGAAATCCATGGAGGAGACACCCATGCAGGTTTGGCATCAGATCTACACGCCGCTCGGCAGCCTCGGGCTGTCGGCGCTCGTCGCCGCAATTCCGATCATCTTCTTTTTCATCGCGCTCGCCGCCCTGCGGATGAAGGGGCACGTCGCGGCCGCGATCACGCTGCTGCTGGCGCTCGGCGTCGCGATCCTCGCGTACGGGATGCCCGTGCCGCAAGCGCTCGCGGCGGCCGGCTTCGGCTTCGCATACGGCCTGTGGCCGATCGCGTGGATCATCGTCGCGGCCGTGTTCCTGTACAAGATCGTCGTGAAGACCGGCCAGTTCGACATCATCCGCGCATCGGTGCTGGCCATCACCGACGACCAGCGGCTGCAGATGCTGCTGATCGGCTTCTCGTTCGGCGCATTCCTCGAAGGCGCCGCCGGCTTCGGCGCGCCTGTCGCGATCACGGCCGCGCTACTCGTCGGCCTCGGCTTCAAGCCGCTGCACGCGGCCGGACTGTGTCTGATTGCAAACACCGCGCCGGTCGCGTTCGGTGCGATGGGCATCCCGATCATCGTCGCCGGGCAGGTGACGGGCATCGACGCGTTCCACATCGGCGCGATGGCCGGCCGCCAGTTGCCGCTGCTGTCGCTCGCGGTGCCGTTCTGGCTCGTGTTCATGATGGACGGGCTGCGCGGCGTGCGGCAGACCTGGCCGGCCGCGCTCGTCGCCGGCGGCAGCTTCGCGATCACGCAGTACTTCACGTCGAACCATATCGGGCCCGAGCTGCCGGACATCACGTCGTCGCTCGTGAGCCTCGTGTCGCTTGCCGCGTTCCTGAAGGTCTGGCAGCCGAGCAGCGCGAAGCAGGCGGCAGGCGGCCTCGTCGCGTCCGGCGGCGGTGCGGCGCTCGCGGGGTTCTGCGCGGGCGGCAACGGGTCGGCCACGAGCCGCCAGGCGTCGCCGTACACGCTCGCGCAGACCGTGCGCGCGTGGTCGCCGTTCCTGATCCTGACGGCCGTCGTCACGGTGTGGAGCATCGCGCCGTTCAAGGCGCTGTTCGCCGCGCACGGCGCGCTCGCGTCGACCGTCCTGAAGTTCCATGTGGCCGGGCTCGACCAGCTCGTCGTGAAGACCGCGCCGATCGCCGCGACGCCGAAGGCACTCGAAGCGGTGCTCAAGATCGACCTCGTGTCGGCGGTGGGCAGCGCGATCCTCGTGACCGCGCTGATCTCGATGGCGCTGCTGCGGATGAAGCCGCGCGACGCGCTCGTCACGTTCGGCGAAACGCTGAAGGAACTCACGCGCCCGATCCTGTCGATCGGCCTCGTGCTCGCATTCGCGTTCGTCGCGAACTACTCGGGGATGTCGTCGACGCTCGCGCTGATGCTGGCCGCGACCGGCGCCGCGTTCCCGTTCTTCTCGCCGTTCCTCGGCTGGCTCGGCGTGTTCCTGACCGGCTCGGACACGTCGTCGAACGCGCTGTTCTGCTCGCTGCAGCAAGCGACCGCGCACCAGCTCGGCGTGCCCGAGACACTCGCGGTCGCCGCGAACACCACCGGCGGCGTGACCGCGAAGATGATCTCGCCGCAGTCGATCGCCGTGGCATGCGCGGCGACCGGCCTCGTCGGCAAGGAGTCTGAATTGTTCCGCTTCACGGTACGCCACAGCCTGCTGTTCGCGGTGGTCGTCGGCCTGATCACGCTCGTGCAGGCCTACGTGCTGCCGGGGATGGTGCCGTAAGCGGCGCGGCCGTTTTTCCTGCTCGCGAAAAACAAAAACCCCGCGCTCGAAAGAGCGCGGGGTTTTCTTCGTCCCGGGCGCCGGACGAATCCGGCGCCTCGAGCCTCGATCAGCTGCCCTTCGCGATGCGATCCTGGATGTGCTGCGCACGGCTCGCCGAGGACGGGTGCGAGCTCATCATCGAGCTCTTGCCGCCGTCGAGCTGCGCGAGCTTCTGGAACGCGGTGACGAGGCCCTTCTGGCTCATGCTCTTCTGCTTCATCAGGTCGAACGAGTAGTCGTCGGCCGCGCTTTCCTGCGTCTGCGAGAACTGCGCGTTGATGAACTTCTCGGTGATGTCGCCGAGTTGCGAGCTCGTCAGGGCCGCGACGCCCGGCGATGCCGCGCCGGCCGCGCTGCGCGCCGCGCTGACCGCGTAGGCGGTCTGCATCGCCTTCTTCGAGTGACCCAGCGCGACGTGGCCCATTTCATGACCGATCACGCCGCGCAGTTCGTCGTCGTTCATCATGTCCATCAGGCCGCTGTATACGCGCACGCAGCCGTTGCCCATCGCCCACGCGTTGACGTCCTTGGTCATGTAGACCTTGTAGTTGATCTTCTGGCCGTTCAGCGTCATGTCGCCAAAGCCCTTCATCACCTTCGTCAGGCGCTTCGCGTACGCGCTGTTCGGCGCGGCGATCTTCGATTCGGCGTCGCTCGCCTTGCACGAGTCGTTCGACAGTGCCGCGATGTCGCTGTCCGACAGCGTCGCCGCCTTGACCAGGTTGGTCCCCGCCGACGTCAGGCTGTTTGCGTCGAGACTCTGCACGCCGCCGCATGCGCTCAACAGGAACGCCATGCCACACGCTGCCGCCGCTTTCTTGATATGCATCCCGGATCCCTCGGTAGTTAGTATTGGGAGCGGCGATTTTGCATAATCCGGCAGAAAATTACCAGATGTTTACATCGAATGACAGCTTGATTACCGCGCCATTCGAAATGAACGATGCGATTGTTCAGCAAACTGACGACAAACAGGCCGTCAATCGCCGCGGCCGGGCGACCGGCCGAACGCGGAACGCGACCGGCGCGTCAGCCGCCGCGCGACCAGCATCGGCAGGCGCACCACGAAGCCGGCGAACAGCCGCAGGTGCATCCACGCGAGCAGCGCGTTGTCGCGGCCATAGTGGAAATGCGACACGCCGCCCTCGTGCGCGCCGAAGTAGCGCACCGGCGCTTCGATCCGGATCGGCCGCACGCCGGCCCAGCACAGCCGCACGGCCGCTTCCGGATCGAAGTCGAAGCCGCGCATCCACGGCTGCCGATGCATGATCGCCGCGAGCGGCGCGACCGGATACACGCGAAAGCCGTACAGTGAATCGCCGATCCCGGCCCACAGCGTCTCGAGGTCGGCCCATCCGTTCGACAGCCGCCGGCCCTGCACGCGCAGCTGCGGCGCGCTCGCGTCGAACTTCGGCAGACCCAGCACCATCGCGTCCGGGCTCGCCTGCGAGGCGGCCATGAATTCGGGAATCAGGTCGGCCGGATGCTGGCCGTCGGAATCCATCGTCAGCACGTGCGTGAAGCCGCTCGCGGCCGCCGCGTCGAGGCCGGCCAGCACCGCGGCGCCCTTGCCGCGGTTCTCCGGCAGCACGATCACGCGCAGCCCCGGATCGCGCTCGGCCATCGCCTGCAGCCGCTCGGCGCTGCCGTCGGTGCTGCCGTCGACGATGACCCACACCGGATTCCACTGCGCGCGGGCGTTGCGCACGGTCGTGTCGACCTTGACGCCCGGGTTGTAGCTCGGAATCAGCACGAGATGGGTGGACGAGGCGTGCGGCTTGGACATGGGAACGGCCGATTGCGAAGACGATGATCCTGACAAAAGTTTATGACCTGCGGGCGACCGCCGACAGGCTTCGTCGACACCGCCCGCATGCGGCGCCGGTTCGCGCAGCGACAGGCCCGCGCGCTTCACGACAACTGCTCCAGCGGATGGCCGGCACTCGCCTCGATCTCGACCAGCAGATCGTCGCGGCACACGTCCGCGTGGACGAACAGCGTCCGCACGCCGGGGCCGGCCGCGGCGCGCAACTCGCGTTCGATCGCGGCGAGCGCCGCGGCATCGCCGGCGTCGCGCACGTAGACGCGATAGCTCAGGTCGGCGAGCGTGAACGGGCCGTGCCCCTGCCGTGCGGCCTGCTCGAGCACGGCCGCCAGGTTCGCGATCGTCTCGCGCGTTTGCGCGACGACGTCGCCGCGATGCACGGTGCGGTGCCCGACGATGCTGGCGGTACCCGACACGAACAGCAGCGGTGCCGCATCGCCGTCGGCCCATGCGGCCGCGCGCGCGAACGTCGGCGCCCGCGGGCCGTACTCCGCCGGGTAGTGATACGCGCTGACCTGGCGCGGGTTCTCGACCGGATCGGCCGGCGTGCGGCTCGCGATGAAATGGATCGCGAGCGGCGCGGCCGGCGGTGTGTCGCCCGCGACCGGCACGACCGAACCGAGCGCGCAGGCGGCCGGCACGCCGCCCGTCAGCACGCGGCGGCACGCATCGAACGCGCGCTGCCGGCCGATATTGAACTGACGATAGCGCTCGATCCCGAACTGCTGCGCATTGATCGCCGGCACCGTGTTCCAGATCCGCAGCGGATGCGGGAGACCAAGCGTGTCGAGCACGTCGAACAGCGCGCGGTAGGCAGCGTGTGTCGCGCGTTCGAGCGGCGTGCCGCCGTCGCGATCCACGTCGGTCGCTTCCTGCGCTTCCTGCACGACGATGCTGCCGAACACGAGCCCTGCCGTTTCGCTGTAGCGGTACTGCAGCGCGCCGCGTCGCGCGCTGCGCAGGTCGTGCGCGCCGCACTGCCAGATTTCGCAGACCGCGCCGGCGCGTGCGTGGCCGCCGGCGTCGAGCAGCGCCATCGGCACCGGTGCGATCGGCAGGCCGGGCGCGGCGACGGCGAGCATGCGTGCCATCGCATCGACCGGCGATCCGGCCGCGCCGATGCACACCGCGCCCAGCGCGCCGGGGAACACCTGGTCGAATGCGTCGCCCCGCTGCTGCGCATCGTGCAGCAGCGCGGCCAGCCGCGCATGATCGACCTGGACGAGTCGCAGCGCACGGTTGCCGCCGTGCGCTGCGGGCGAGATGCCCGCTCGCGATGCGGCGGGCCCGGCTGCCATGTGGCCGCGCGCGACCGCGGTCGTGGCGGACGACGGGGAACACGCTCGCCGTTCGGCGTCGACTGGATGCACTGACACTTCGATTTCCTCACTATGCGGCGCAGGCTCGCGGCACCGCGGCACCGCGGCCGCGCGCCGTTGCCTCGCGTCAAGCCGACGCGGCGCGTGTCGTCATGCGAGCCCGCCGTTGACGGACAGCACCTGTCCCGTCACATAGGCGGCCGCATCGGATACCAGATACGCGACCATCGCCGCGACTTCGTCGGGCCGGCCCGCGCGTTGCGCCGGCACGAGCTGCTTGATCCGTTCGGCGGGAAACGCGTGGTCGGCCATCGGCGATTCGATGATGCCGGGCGCGACCGCGTTCACCGTGATGCCGCGCGACGCGAGCTCCAGCGACAGCGACTTCGTCGCGCCGATCAGCCCCGCCTTCGCGGCTGCGTAATTGACCTGCCCGCGGTTGCCTGTCACGCCGGCGACCGACGCGATGTTGACGATCCGGCCGCGCCGCGTGCGGATCATCGGCAGCAACAGCGGCTGCGTGACGTTGAAAAAACCGTTGAGCGTCACGTCGATCACGCTGTGCCATTGCCGGCGCGACATGCCGGCCATCGGCGCGTCGTCGTGAATGCCCGCGTTGTTGACGAGGATCTGCACCGGCGCGTCGTCGACGAACGGCGCGAGCGCGGCGAGCGTCGCGTCGGCGTCGGTCACGTCGAACGCGATCGCGTGTGCGGTGCCGCCGGCCGCCACGATCTGCCGCGCGACCGTCTCCGCCTGCGCGAGATTCCGGTTCGCGTGCACCCAGACTTCGTGACCGGCCTGCGCGAGCATCGTGCAGATCGCCTGCCCGAGTGCGCCGCTGCCGCCCGTTACGAGCGCCCGCATCGAATTGCTCCGTTCATCGCGTTTCACCTCGATCGACGCGGCGGCGTATCGTCCAGCGACCGCCGCCGCGTGCCGTCATCATCTGCGTGCCACCGTCACTTCGTGCGATGCGCGGCGACGTACGCGGCAAGCGCGCCGAGCGTCGCGAAGATCTTCTGGTTGTCCGGATTGTCCGAGCGCAGCTCGAAGCCGTATTTCTTCGAGATCAGCAGCGCGATTTCCAGGATGTCGATGGAGTCGAGCCCGAAGCCCTCGCCATACAGCGGGGTCCCGGCCGTCACCGTTTCGAGCGGGACGTCCTCGAGATTCAGTTCGCCGATGATCAGCGTGGCGAGCTCTTGTTCCAGTGCGTTCATCATGCTTGCGGGCAGGCGGCCCATGGCAGCGGGAGGCGTCCGGAAACGGCAACCGTCGTGCACGCCCGGCGCGTGCGAAGCGCGCGCGAATCTCCGTCCCTCCGGCGTCTGCCGGCTTCCCCGCCTGCGTTATTGGGGATCATTTGTAAAAGTTACGCGGATTCTAGACGATGGGTATCGGTGCGTATACCGCGAATGGTTACAGACTGAAGGGCCCCGGCCACGGCCGGTTTCGGGACCCGATCGCAGCAGACGCTTGAGCCGCTTCGGATGGAAATGGATCGCCGCCGCGAAAGCTTCGGTGCGCAGCCATACATTCGGTTACAAAACCTGGCTGCGCCCGTCTCGAACCGCCGCGCCGGGGCCCTAAAATGGGCGTGCACGACAGCCGGCCCGGACTAGCGTCCCGGCCGCCATTCATATGATGTTTGACGGCCCGATGCATGCGTCCGGCCCCGATCCGCCCGATGTTTCCAGCAGCCATGCCGCGCCCGTCCGTTTGTCTCGCCCCGGTTTGCCCGCCCGTCCGCCACCACCGTGCCGCGGCGGCCTGTGGCAACGTGCGTGCGCGCCGCGCGCCCGGAGCGCCGCGATGAGCACGCCGCTCGACATCGCGCGCGGCGTCGGCGCGCTCGCCGCGGTGGCGGCGTACCAGATCGGCGCGCATTACGCGGCCGCGACGCCCGGCGCGCATGGCTTCGGCCTCGCGATGGCGCTCGTGCCGCCGCTGCTGCTCGCGCTCGGCGCGGCATTGCGCTCGCCGCGGCGCGCCTGGCTCGTGCCGGCGTGGCTGCTGGCCGCCGCCGCGCTGTGGACCGCGCGCATCCCGCTCGCGCGTCATTTCGAATGGGGCCTGTATCTGGAGCACGCGAGCTTCAACCTCGCGATGGCGCTGCTGTTCGGCCGCACGCTGGCGGCCGGCCAGGTGCCGCTGTGCACGCGTTTCGCGACGATGATCCACGGTGCGATCACGCCGGCCGTCGCGCGCTACACGCGGCGCATCACGCTCGCGTGGACGCTGTTCTTCGTCGCGATCGCCGCCGCGTCGACGCTGATGTTCGCGACCGCGCCGATCGCGGCGTGGTCGACGTTCGCGAACTACCTGTCGCTGCCGCTCGTCGCCGTGATGTTCGCCGCCGAGCACGCGTGCCGGCGCTTCGCGCTGCCGCACGACGCGCGGCCGCGGATGGTCGACGCGGTGCGCGCGTATCGCGCGTCGACGCAGCCGTCACGATGAATTCATGGCCGGCGCCGCGCCGCATCGCGGCCGCGCCGGCAACCGCTTCCCGCTTTTGCCGATTTATGCCGACTCACCCGCTGGTATTCCATTCCTCGCCGGACCAGACGATCGCCTGGCGCGACGCCACGCCCGTCACCGTGCGCGCGTTCGTCGCCGACGTCGCGCGCGTGGCCGCCGCGCTGCCTGCCGGCGGCCACGTGTTCAACGTGTGCCGCGACCGCTACCGCTTCGCGGTCAGCCTGTGCGCGGCGCTCGTCTCCGGCAAGATCAGCCTGCTGCCGTCGACGCACACGCCGGAGATGGTGCGCCAGCTGGCGTCGTTCGCACCGGACGCGTTCTGCCTGCACGACGCGCCGGACTGCACGATCGACCTGCCGCGCTTCGCGTATCCGGACGCCGCACCCGGCGAACTCGCCGACGACGCGCCGTGCGTGGTGCCGCAGATCGACGCCGCGCGGATCATGGCGTACGTGTTCACGTCCGGCTCGACCGGCGCGCCGGTGCCGCACCGCAAGACCTGGGGCTTCCTGGTCGGCTGCGTGCGCGCGGCGGCCGACCGCCTCGGCCTGCTCGACGGCCGCGCGGCCACGCTGATCGGCACCGTACCCGCGCAGCACATGTACGGCTTCGAATCGACGGTGCTGCTCGCGCTGATCGGCGGCCTCGCGTTCAGCAACCGCCAGCCGTTCTATCCGGTCGACATTCGCGACGAACTCGACGCGATCCCGCAGCCGCGCGTGCTCGTCACGTCGCCGATCCACCTGCGCGCGCTGTTGTCGGCCGGCCACGCGCTGCCGCCGGCCGCGCTCGTGCTGTCGGCCACCGCGCCGCTGTCGGAAAAACTCGCGTGCGAAGCCGAGGCCGCGCTCGACGCGCCGCTCGTCGAGATCTACGGCAGCACCGAGACCGGCCAGATCGCGACGCGCCGCACGTCGCAGGGCGCGACGTGGCAGCTGTTCCCGGGTATCCGGCTCGACGCGCGTGACGCGAGTGATGCGCATGACGCGTCGGAGCGCGACGCCGCAGGCGACGACAGCGGCCCGACCGTGTGGGTGTCGGGCGGACACGTCGAGACGCCCGTGCCGATGGGCGACGCGCTCGAGCTGCTCGGCGACGGCCGGTTCCTGCTGCACGGCCGCAAGGCGGACCTCGTCAACATCGCCGGCAAGCGCACGTCGCTCGCCTATCTGAATCATCAATTGAACGCGATCGCCGGCGTCGCCGACGGCGTGTTCTTCATGCCGGACGAAGCCGCGCCGGCCGACGCCGATGCGACCCGCGAACCGGTCACGCGCCTCGTGGCGCTCGTGGTCGCACCGACGCTCGCCGCAGCCGATCTGCAGCGCGCGCTGCGCGAGCGGATCGATCCCGCGTTCATGCCGCGTCCGCTCATGTTCGTCGACGCACTGCCGCGCAACGAAA
Source organism: Burkholderia sp. Bp9142 (assembly GCF_003853415.1). Taxonomy (GTDB): domain Bacteria; phylum Pseudomonadota; class Gammaproteobacteria; order Burkholderiales; family Burkholderiaceae; genus Burkholderia. The sequence goes on from NZ_QTPP01000006.1 coordinate 258,514, forward strand.
CGGGCAAGCTGCCGCGCGACGTGCTCGCCGCGCTCGTCGCACGGCACACGCGCGCCGCCGCGACCGACGTGCGCGATCGCGGCGAAACGGATGCGCCGCTCGCGTTCACGATTCCCGCCGATCACCCGGCGCTGCCCGGCCATTTCCCTGGTCATCCGATCGTGCCGGGCGTCGTGCTGCTCGATCACGCGATCACCGCGCTCGGCGCGTCGCTGAACCGCCCGCTCGATACGTGGCGGCTGGCGTCCGCGAAATTCCTGAGCCCGGTCGCGCCCGGCGAACCGCTCGATCTCGCGTTCGATGCGGCGGCCGGCGGTGCGATCCGCTTCACGCTGCGCGCCGGCGCGCGCGACGTCGCGACCGGCGTGCTGGCCGCGCCGCCGGCCGCACCGGACGGCCCGCAGCCATGAAGCGCACCGGGTGGGCCGAGCGCCAGGAACGCAGCAACGCGGGGTTGCTGCGCGCGATGGCCTGGATCTCGCTGCGTTTCGGCCGGCGGCCGTCGCGCGTCGTGCTGCACGCCGTCGCGACCTATTTCGTGCTGTTCTCGCCGGTCGCCTGCGCGGCGTCGCGCGACTACCTGCGCCGCGTGCTCGGCCGTCCCGCGCGCTGGCGCGACGTGTACCGGCACGTGTTCACGTTCGCGGCGACGATCCATGACCGCATCTACCTGATGAACGGCCGCTTCGACCTGTTCGACATCCGGCTGCACGGCGAAACGCGGGTCGACGACGCGCTCGCCGGCGGACGCGGCGCATTCCTGATGGGCGCGCACCTCGGCAGCTTCGAAGTCGTCCGGGCGATCGGCCGCACGCGTCCGGACCTGCGCGTCGTCGTCACGATGTTCGAAGAGAATGCACGCAAGATCAACGCGACGCTCGCCGCCGTGAATCCGGCCGCGAAGCCGGAAGTCATTCCGCTCGGGCAGGTCGACTCGATGCTGAAGGTGCGCGAGCGCCTCGACGCGAACTGCATGGTCGGGATGCTGGCCGACCGCACGCTGCTCGACGACGCGGCCGCGTCGCTGCGGCGGCTGCCGCTGCTCGGCACGCCGGCCGCGTTCCCGCTCGGGCCGCTGTACATGGCCGCGATGCTGCGGCGTCCGGTGCTGTTCATGACGGGCCTTTATCGCGACGGCAACCGCTACGATGTGCACTTCGAGACGATCGCCGATTTCTCCGACGTGCGCCGCGATACGCGCGCGGCGGCCGTCGATGCGGCACTTGCGCGCTACGTCGCGCTGCTCGACGCGTATTGCCGTGCGGCGCCGTACAACTGGTTCAACTATTTCGATTTCTGGCAGACCGGCGAGGCCGCCGCACGCCGCGACGATGCGCGCGCCTGCACCGACCTGCCCGCCACGAGGAATTCCGACGCATGACCGCCGTTCGCCGCTTCCTGCCGCTGCTGCTGTTCCCGTTGCGGTGCGCGCGCGTGCCGCGCCGCGCCGCGCGCGCGTTCGCCGTCGCGGCCGCCATCGCGCTCGCGCTGCCCGCGCATGCGGCCGACACCGGTTCGGCGTGGACCCTCGACCGGCTGATGTCGACGCTCGCGCAGCACAAGTCCGGGCGCGCGACCTTCACCGAGACGAAGACGCTGTCGATCGCCACGCAACCGGTCGAATCGTCGGGCGAGCTCGTGTTCGTCGCACCCGACCATCTCGAGAAGCACACGCTGACCCCGAAGCCCGAACATCTCGTCGTCGACGGCGACATGCTCACCGTCGAGCGCACCAATCGCAAGTACACGCTCGCGCTCGCACGCTATCCGGAACTCGGCGCGTTCATCGACAGCATTCGCGCGACGCTCGCCGGCAACCGCTACGCGCTCGAGCAGGTCTACAAGGTCGCGCTCGCCGGTCGCGGCGACGACTGGACGCTGACGCTCACGCCGCTCGATTCGCGGATGCTGAAGGTCATCAGCACGATCACGCTCGAAGGCACGCGCGACGTGTTGCGCAGCGTCGCGATCCGGCAGGCCGACGGCGACCATTCGATGATGCGCCTGCAACCCGTCCCGGCGAACTGATGGACGAACGCACCCGGCCGCCCGCCCCCGTCACGCAGCGCCTGCCCGCGTTGCGGCAACGCGCCGTGCTCGTGTGGCTGGTCGCGCTCGTCGCATGCGGGATCGCGATCGCCCGCGCGAATTTCACGGCCGACCTGTCCGCGTTCCTGCCGAGTGCGCCGAGCGCCGGCCAGCGCGTGCTCGTCGATCAGCTGCGCGACGGCATCGTGTCGCGGCTGATCCTCGTCGCGATCGACGGCGGCGATGCGGCCACGCGCGCCGCGCTGTCGCAGCGCGTCGCCGGCACGCTGCGCGCCGACCGGCAATTCGCGGCGGTCAACAACGGCGAGGCCGTCAACGACACGCGCGACCGGCAGTTCGTGTTCGACCATCGCTACCTGCTGAGCCCGGCCGTCACGCCGCAGCGCTTCAGCGCGGACGGCCTGCACCAGGCGCTCGGCGACAGCCTCGACCTGCTGAGCTCGTCGGCGGGCCTCGTCGCGAAGGCGATGCTGCCGCACGACCCGACCGGCGAAGTGACCGCCCTCGTCGACCAGCTCGACAGCGGCGCGCAGCCCGCCGTCCGCGACGGCGTGTGGGCGTCGCGCGACGGCACGCGCGCGGTGCTCGTCGTGCAGACAGCCGCTGCCGGCTCCGACACCGACGCGCAGGCCCGCGCGATCGACGCGGTGCGCCGCGCATTCTCCGCCGCAGCGCAGACGCTGCCGAACCCGGGCGCATACACGCTCGCGATGACCGGCCCCGGCGTGTTCTCGGTCGACACGCGCGACACGATCCGGCATGACGTCGAGCGGCTGTCGACGGCGAGCGTCGTGCTGATCGTCGCGCTGCTGCTGACGCTGTACCGCTCGCCGCGCACGCTCGCGCTGGGGCTGCTGCCGGTGCTGACGGGCATCGCGGCCGGCATCGCGGCGGTCAGTGTCGCGTTCGGCACGGTCCACGGGCTGACGCTCGGCTTCGGCACGACGCTGATCGGCGAAGCCGTCGACTATTCGATCTACCTGTTCGTGCAATCGGCGCAGGCCGGCTCGCGCGGCGGCGCCGCACGGCCCGCCGACGCGACGCGCGCGTGGGTCGCCGCGTACTGGCCGACGATCCGGCTCGGCGTGCAGACGTCCGTATGCGGTTTCGCGTCGATGCTGTTCTCCGGCTTTCCGGGCCTCGTGCAGCTCGGGCTGTACTCGATCGTCGGGCTGACGGCCGCCGCGCTCGTTACGCGCTTCGTGCTGCCGCACCTGCGCGGCGAGCACGTCGCGATTCGCGACGTGTCGCGCGTCGGCGCGGGGCTCGCGCGGGCGGCCCGCGCGGCGCCGCGGCTGCGCTGGCCGCTCGCCGTGCTCGTGCTCGTCGCGTGCGCGACGCTCGTGCTGCATCGCGACGGTCTGTGGAGCCGCGAGCTCGCGGCGCTGAGCCCGGTTCCCGCCCGCGCGCAGGCACTCGACGCACGCCTGCGCGCCGATATCGGCGCACCGGACGTGCGCTACCTCGTCGTGATTTCGGCACCGACCGAACAGGCCGCGCTCGAACGCGCGGAACGGGTCGCCGCGCAATTGCAGCCGCTCGTCGATCGCGGCACGCTCGCGGGTTTCGAAAGTCCCGCGCGCTACCTGCCGAGCGACGCCGCGCAGCACGCGCGCCAGGCGAGCCTGCCGGACGCGGACGTGCTTGCCGCGCGCATGCGCGCGGCCGTCGCGGACCAGCCGGTCTCGGTCAGGCCCGCGTTGTTCGCGCCGTTCATCGCCGATGTCGAGGCCGCACGCCACGCGCCGCTGCTCACGCGCGCGGACCTGCACGGCACGTCGATGGCGCTCGCCGTCGACGCGCTGCTGACCGAGCGCGCGGGCCGCTGGAGCGCGATGCTGCCGCTGCGCGCGCCGGACGTCGCACGCACCGCGTCGGCGGCTGCGCCGGCGCTCGATGCCGCGCCGATCCGCGCGGCCGTCGCGCGCGCCGGCGTACCCGACGCGCTGTTCGTCGACATGAAGGCCGAGGCCGATCGCCTGTACGTGAACTACGTGCATGAGGACATCCGGCTGTCGCTCGCGGGTTTCGCCGCGATCGCCGTGCTACTGCTGATCGCGCTACGCTCGCCGCGCCGCGTCGTGCGCGCGCTCGCGCCGCTGGTCGCGGCCGTGCTCGTGGTGACGGCCGGCTTCGCGCTCGCCGGCGTGCAGCTGACGATCCTGCACCTCGTCGGGATGCTGCTGATCGTGGCGGTCGGCTCGAACTACGCGCTGTTCTTCTGCAAGCGCGACGACGCGCAACCGGTCACGCCGCACACGCTCGTGTCGCTGCTGATCGCGAACCTTGCGACGGTCGCCGGCTTCGGCCTGCTCGCGCTGTCGCGGGTGCCGCTGCTCGAAACCTTCGGTCTGACCGTCGGCCCCGGCGCGATGCTCGCGCTTGCGTTCGCGGCGATTCTCGCGCCGCGTGCCGCGGCCGCCAGCAGCCGTCCTCGTGATCCGGCAGGAGCCCGCTCATGAACGCACCGTCGTCCGTTCCGCCGCGCCAGCCCGGCGATACGCGCCGCTGGAAACCGACGCCGCTGATCGCGGGCACGGCCGCGCTGCACGCAGGTGCGCTCGCGGCCGTCGTCGCGCAACCGGCCGCCTGGCCGTGGGCCGCCGGCGGCGTGGTCGCGTCGCATCTCGCGCTGACCGCCGCGGGCCTGTGGCCGCGCAGCGCGCTGCTCGGGCCGAACTGGACTCGCCTGCCGGCCGATGCCGGCCGCCGGATCGCGCTGACGATCGACGACGGCCCGGACCCCGACGTCACGCCGCGCGTGCTCGACCTGCTCGATCGTTACGATACGCGCGCCACGTTCTTCTGCATCGGCGATCTCGCGCGCCGCCATCCGCAGTGGATCGAGGCGATCGTCGCGCGCGGCCACACGGTCGAGAACCACAGCCAGCGGCACCGGCATACGTTCTCGCTGTCGGGCCCCGCCGCACTGCGGCGCGAAGTCGCGGCGGCGCAGCAGACGCTGACCGAGATCGCCGGCACGCGCCCGCGCTTCTTCCGCGCGCCGGCCGGCCTGCGCAATCCGTTTCTCGAGCCGGTGCTCTGCGAGCTCGGCCTGCAACTCGCCAGCTGGACGCGGCGCGGCTTCGACACGCGCGCGCACGATGCGGGCATCGTTACGCGCCGCCTGCTGAACGGCCTGGCGCCCCGCGACATCCTGCTCGTGCATGACGGTCACGCGGCGCGCGATGCGCGCGGCGAACCGGTCGTACTCGACGTGCTGCCGGCGCTGCTGCGCGCGGCTGCCGATGCACAGTTGCAGTGGACCACGCTGCGCGCCGCGCTCGCGCCGGAGCCGCCCGCACCGCCCGGCCGGCCGGGCATGCCGGCACCCCCGTTTGATAAAATCTGACCATGCCCGGCGCGCCCGCCAGCCCCGCTGCGGCGCCCGTTCCGGCCACCGGATGCGACCCTCGTGAAACCTCTCCTGCTCTCGCACTTCACCGCCACCAGCTGCATCGGCCGCGGCCTCGACGCGACCCTCACCGCGCTGCGCCACGCGCGCGGCGGACTCACGCCGTGCGACTTCGAGCGCGCCGAACTCGACACCTGGATCGGCTCGGTGGACAGCGTCGACGCACAGCCCGTGCGCGCGGATCTCGCCGACTTCGACTGCCGCAACAACCGCCTCGCGCAGCTCGGCCTCGTCCAGGACGGTTTCGCCGCGCGCGTCGCGGCAGCCGTGTCGCGCCACGGCGCTGCGCGCGTCGGCGTGTTCGTCGGCACGAGCACGTCCGGCATCCTCGAGACCGAACGCGCGTATGAGCAGCGCGATCCGGCGAGCGGCGCGCTGCCCGCCGGGTTCCGCTACGCGCATACGCACAACCCGTATTCGCCGGCCGCGTTCGTGCGCGCGTATTTCGCGCTGCGCGGGCCAGCGATGGCGATCTCGTCCGCGTGTTCGTCCGGCGCGAAGGTATTCGGCTCCGCGCGCCGGATGATCGAGGCGGGGCTGATCGATGCAGCCGTCGTCGGCGGCGTCGATTCGCTGTGCCTGACGACGCTGTACGGCTTCAATTCGCTCGAGCTGCTGTCGCGCCGGCCGTGCCGGCCGTTCGACGTCTCGCGCGACGGCATCTCGATCGGCGAAGCTGCGGCGTTCGCGCTGCTCGAACGCGTGCCGGATGCGCCCGCCGCGCTCGACGACGACGCGATCCTGCTGCTCGGCCTCGGTGAATCGAGCGATGCGCATCACATGTCGTCGCCGCATCCGGAAGGGCTCGGCGCGCGCATCGCGATCGAACAGGCGCTCGCGTCGGCCGGCCTCGATGCAAGCGACATCGACTACGTGAACCTGCACGGCACCGCGACGCCCAGCAACGACGCCGCCGAAAGCCGCGCCGTGGGCACGCTGCTCGCGCGCACGCCGTGCAGCTCGACGAAGGGAGCGACCGGCCACACGCTCGGCGCCGCCGGCGCGCTCGAAGCGGTCGTCGCCGCGCTCGCGCTGCGCGAGCAGTTCGTGCCGGCCGGCGTCAACACGGCGCAACCCGACCCGACGCTGGCCGCCGACTACGTGCTCGCGAGCCGCGACGCCCGCGTGCGGGCGGTCCTGTCCAATTCGTTCGGCTTCGGCGGCACGAATTGCAGCCTGATCCTCGGCCGCGCCGAGCACGCCCGCCGCCGGGAGCCGACATGACACTCACCGCCTTCATCGAAAGCGTCGGCCTCGTCGGGCCGGGACTGAACGACTGGCCGCACGCGGCCGAGGTGCTCGCGGGCCGCGCGGCCTATGCCAGCGCGCGCACCGTGCTGCCGCCGCCGGCCGGCCTGCCGCCGGCCGAGCGCCGCCGCACGGGGCCCGTCGTGCGCGTCGCGCTCGCGGTCGGGCTCGAAGCGGCCGCCGCGAGCGGGCGCGATGCCGCCACGCTCGCGACCGTGTTCAGCGCGTCCGGCGGCGACGGCCAGAACTGCCACGCGATCTGCGAGACCCTCGCCGGCGACGATCGCCACCTGTCGCCCACGCGCTTTCACAACTCCGTGCACAACGCGCCGGCGGGCTACTGGAGCATCGCGACCCGCGCGATGGCGACGTCGAACGTGCTGTGCGCGTACGACGGCAGCTTTGCCGCGGGCCTGCTCGAGAGCCTGTGCCAGGTCGCGGTCGATCGCGTGCCGAGCCTGCTGATCGCCTACGACACCGACTATCCGGAGCCGCTGCGCGCGGTGCGGCCGATCGTCGACGCATTCGGCGTCGCGCTCGTGCTCGCGCCCGACGCAAGCGAACGCGCGCTCGCGCGCATCGACGTGCAGCTCACCGACGCGCCGGCGACGACGCTCGCGAACCGCGAACTCGACGCGCTGCGCACCGGCAATCCGGCCGCGCGTGCGCTGCCGCTGCTCGACGCGCTCGCCGCGCGGCGTGCGACGCGCGTCGTGCTCGACTATCTGGAAGATGCGCGCGTGCAGGTCGATATCGCGCTGCCGGATGCCGCCGCGGAGCACGCGCAATGACTGCGTCCGTCTCGACTCCGACTCCGACACCGCCGCTGATGACGACGCTCGATCGCGCATGGATCGCCGCGCACATTCCGCACGACGGCGCGATGTGCGTGCTCGACCGCGTCGAAGCATGGGATGCCGCGCGCATCCGCTGCAGCGCGACGAGCCACCGCGATCCGCACAACCCGCTGCGTTCGCGCGGCCGGCTCGCGGCGGTTTGCGGAATCGAATACGCGGCGCAGGCGATGGCCGTGCACGGCGCGCTGCTCGGTGCGCAACCGGCGCGGACGGAACATGCGCGGCCGCGCGCCGGCTATCTCGCGAGCGTGCGCAACGTCGACGCGTTCGTCGATCGGCTCGACACGTTCGCGCTGCCGCTGATCGTCGACGCCGAACGCATCGGCGGCGACGACCGCTCCGTGCTGTACGGTTTCGCGCTGCGCTGCGGCGAGCGCGTGCTGCTCAGCGGCCGCGCCGCGGTGATGCTCGATGCATCGGCGGCCGGCCCACTCGTTCCGCCGCCTGCCGGCCGCGCGGACCCTCGATGAATTTGCCCAAGGAAACCAGGCCGTGAAAGCACGTCAGTTCATTTGCACCGCGTTCGTTCTCGCGCTGATCAGCCCGATCGCGCACGCGGACATGTCGGAAGTGAAGCAGGACATCAAGCGCGATTCGAAGGAAGCCGCGCACAAGACCGGCGAGGCCGCGCGCAGCTTCGGCCATGCGACCGCGAGCGCCGCGAAGACGGTCGGCCACGGCATCGCACATGCGTCGCGCGAGGGCTGGGATGCCACCAAGCGCACGACGAAGCGGATCTTCCACAAGAACGATTCGGGCGCAGGCGCCGAGAAAAGCCACGATTGAGTGTAGGCGGCCCGCGCACCGCAGACGGGATGCGCGGGATGCGGCACGACCGTTGAGCGCGCCGATGCCGCACCGCCACCGTCATCGCGCGCTGCCGCGCGTGCGGCGCGCCGGCCTGCGTGCGAGGCACTTGCCGTACGCGACGAGCCAGCAATCGCGATGATCGAAGTTGCGCAGCAGCCGCGCGCGGCGCCGCTCGAGCCAGTGAAGCGCGATCGCCATCGTCAGCGCGACGGCCAGTGCCGAGCCGCCGATCGCGAGTCCCATCCAGGTCTCACCCATGCCTCCTCCGGAATGCGAGGCCGGTACGGCGCGCCTGCCGCGACACGGTGGCCGGACCGCGGGCGCACACTGCCCGCCGCACGCGCAGCGAGCCTGCGTCCGTGATCCGTCACCGCGCGCGTGCGCGCCGCCCCGGCGCTGGATACAGCGGGAGCACGGCCCGGACGCGCGCGCGAACGCCGCCCGGGCCGCCGCGCGTCAGTGCATGTGCTGGCCGCCGTTGATCGCGATGTTGGAGCCCGTCACGAAGCCGGCCTCCTCCGAGCACAGATACGCGACCAGCGCCGCGACTTCCTCGGGTTGACCGAGCCGTCCCGCCGGAATCTGCGGAAGGATCTTCGTATCGAGGATGTCCTGCGGGATCGCCGTCACCATCTTCGTCGCGAGATAGCCCGGCGACACCGTGTTCACCGTCACGCCCTTGCGCGCGATCTCGAGCGCGAGCGATTTCGTGAAGCCGTGCATGCCGGCCTTCGCCGCCGCGTAGTTGGTCTGGCCGACCGAACCCTTCGAGCCGTTGACCGACGCGATGTTGACGATGCGCCCCCAGCCGCGCTCGACCATGCCGTCGCAAACCGGCTTCGTCATGTTGAACACGGAATCGAGGTTGGTGCGGATCACCGCATCCCAGTTGACCTTGTCGAGCTTGCGCAGCGTCATGTCGCGCGTGATGCCGGCATTGTTCACCAGGATGTCGACCGGGCCGACGTCCCGGACGATCTTCTCGATGCACTGCTGGCACGAATCGTGATCGGCCACGTCCACCGGATACGCGTGGAATTCGCGGCCGGCCGCATGCATCTCGGTCAGCCAGCGATCGGCGCCCGCATTGTTCGGCGAATACGTGACCACGACCCGGTGGCCCGCATCGTGCAACCGGATGCTGATTGCTTCGCCGAGGCCGCCCATCCCACCTGTCACAACTGCAATTCGCTTAGTCATCCTATAAGTTACAGACAAATAAAGTAGTCAATGGTGCGGGGCGGCGGCATCGCACATGCTGCCGCCCCACCGCTGCGGTGCGCTGGCGTCCGCAAGGCGGACACGGCGCGCACCGGAACATCACGCTTGTTGTTGGTAGCTTGTTTTGCGCGAAGTTTGCTTCGCGCGTGTGCGGCGCAGGCCGGCGCCGCACACGCGCAATCTCGTCAGACCCTGCTCAACCGCGCTCGACCGCGAGCGCCACGCCCATCCCGCCGCCGATGCACAGCGACGCCAGCCCGCGCTTCGCGTCGCGCTTGACCATCTCGTGCAGCAGCGTCAC
>NZ_QTPP01000007.1 GCF_003853415.1 Burkholderia sp. Bp9142
ACCAACCTGATGGCCGGCCTGATCGAGACGCTCGCGATGGCGCCGTACCACGGCCGCGCGGACATGCCGGAAATCGCGCGCACGCTGCATCTGGAAGTGGACGACCTGTTCCCGATCGCCGAAGTGTTGCAGTACCTCGGTTTCGCGGACGTGCGGGAAGGCGACGTGTTCCTGACGCCGCCGGGGCGCGTGTTCGCGGAGTTCGGCACGCAGGAGCGCAAGCTGATGTTCGCGGATCACCTGCTGAAGCACGTGCCGCTCGCCGCGCGGATCAAGAAGGTGCTGAACGAGCGCCCGGGCCATCGCGCGCCGCGCGTGCGCTTCGAGCAGGAGCTGGAGGATTTCCTGTCGGACGGCGCGGCCGAGGAAACGCTCGACGCGGTGATCGACTGGGGTCGTTACGGCGAGATCTTCTCGTACAACGACCAGACCGAAATCTTCAGTCTCGAGGACGTCGAGTCCTGAGCCGCCGAGCCGGGCCGTGCGGCCCGGCATCCGCATGCGCCGCGCTTGCCAGGCGCCGTGCATCGTATCGTTACTGCAGGTTGCCCCACCGATCGACGGCCGGTTCCGCCGATGCCCACTTCCAGTGCGTGCCTTGCTGGCACGCATTCGCGAAATACCAGTCGGCCTTGTCGCCGTCCTTCACCGAGAACGCGAATTCCTTGCACAGCGCAAGCGCCGTCGAGTACGCGCGCGTGACGCGCACCTCGCCTTCGCCGTTTTCCAGTGGCAGCGTGTTCTTCACCTGCCACGGTTTCACTTCGCCGACGGCCAGGCTGCCGGCCGCCTTCGCGATCGCGTCCTGCTGGTTCTGATGGAGCTGCTTCATCGTGCGGTTGACGGCTTCGTCCGTCGCCGCCTGCACGGCAATGCCGACACCGACGCCGACGGCCGGATTCGCGGTGACGAGGCCCGTCGCCGCGCCGGCGAGCGCGCCGCTCGCCGCGCCGACCGAGCCGCAGCCTGACAGCGCGGCGCTGGCCGCGCACAGCGCGCCGATCGCCGCGATACGGATCGCGACGCTCATTGCAGCGCGCCCCAGCGTTCGGTCGCCGGTTCCGCCGCCGCCCATTTCCACACGGGACCGTCGCGGCAGATCGTGGCGACGTAGAACGCCGATTGCGCGGCCTTGTCGGCCTTCGCGGGCGTGTCGACCGCGAACACGATTTCCTTGCAGTCGAGCGGACCGATGCTGATCATCCGGCTGACCGTCACGCGGCCCTGTTCGTCGTCCTCGATCGGGAACGAATGGTGCGTCGACCACGGCGCGACGCCGCCGACGTCGAGCGGGCCCGCCGCCTTCGCGATCTGTTCCTGCGTGTAGCGGTGTGCGACGCGCTGCGTGTACTGGACGCCCGCCCGCGCGCCGGCCACGGCGCCGAGGCCGATGCCCGTCGCGACGGCGGCATTGTTGGTGACCTTGGAGGCGATCGCGGCGCCCGCGATACCGGCGCCGGCGGTCGCGCCTTCGCTGTACAGCGAGTTGCAGCCGGACAGCAGTGCGGCCGTGGCGAGCGCGGCCAGCACGGTGCGCGCCGTCATGGCCCGGCGCGGCGGTTCGAAACGAATGTTCATCCCTGAGTGCAAGTCCTGTCTGGGTGAGCGGCGACGCATGCGCGCCCCCTTGCCGCGTCATTGTTTCGCAATTGTCATAGGAAAATTGCAAAGCTTTGACAAATCGCCGCGCGGCGGCTCGCGCGCATACGCGCGGCGCTATTGTCGGACAGATGGCTGGACCGGGGTCGAAACGTTACAAATTGAAGGTAATTGTTACCGTGGCGTGCGAGGAAGCGACCTAGACTGTTTAGTTATGGAATGTTTCTACGACGGCTCCGAGCCGCGCCACATATGAGACACCCAGCCATGCGCCGTTCGAAACGGTTTTCTCCCCGGCCGCCCGATGCGGGCGCCGAGCGTCCGCAGACCGACACGCCGGCCGCACCGCCTGCCGGCGCGCCCGACGCGACGCCGTCCGACGGCGATCACAACCAGGGCGGCGCACGCCCGGAAGGGCTCGACTATCAACGCGACCTCGGCCAGGAGCAGGACGCTTGATCCCGTCGCCGTTGCATTCCGCTGCCGCATTTCATTGCGCTCTTTGTCGCATCGCTCACATCTGAATCGCCGCGCGACTGCCTCCGGGCCGTCGCGTCCGCCTTGGCGCGCGCCGCGCGTCATCCAATCGAATCGAGGAGGGGAAGCCGCATGAGCAGATTGATCGTGGTATCGAACCGTGTCGCCGCCGGCGAGGACACGCGCCCGAGCGCAGGCGGTCTCGCGGTCGGCGTGATGGACGCGCTGAAGGAGACCGGCGGCGTCTGGTTCGGCTGGAACGGCGAGATCGTCGGTACGCCCGACGCCGCCCCCGCGATCCAGCGGGACGGCAACGTCACGTATGCGACGGTCGGGCTGACCCGGCGCGACTACGATCAGTACTATCGCGGCTTCTCGAACGCGACGCTGTGGCCGGTGTTTCACTATCGCGGCGATCTCGCGCGCTTCGACCGGCAGGAGTACGCGGGCTATCTGCGCGTGAACGCAATGCTCGCGAAGCAGATCGCCGCGCTGCTGCGGCCCGACGACCTGATCTGGGTGCACGACTACCACCTGCTGCCGTTTGCGCATTGCCTGCGCGAGCTCGGCGTGAAGAACCCGATCGGCTTCTTCCTGCACATTCCGTTTCCGTCGCCCGACATGCTGCGCGTCGTGCCGCCGCATGAGGAACTCGTGAAGTTCATGTGCGCATACGACATCGCGGGTTTCCAGACCGGCGCCGACAAGCAGGCGTTCACCGACTACATCGAGCGGCGCGGGATCGGCGCGGCGAGCGACGACGGGATGCTGCACGCGCACGGCCGCGTCGTGAAGGTCGCCGCCTATCCGATCGGCGTGTATCCGGACGCGATCGCCGAGGCGGCCGTCCAGTACGGCGCGCGCAAGCCGGTCAAGATGCTGCGCGACGCGCTCGACGGCCGCAAGCTCGTGATGAGCGTCGACCGGCTCGACTATTCGAAGGGGCTCGTCGAACGCTTCCAGTCGTTCGAGCGGATGCTCGCCAACGCGCCGGGCTGGCAGGGGCGCGTATCGCTCGTGCAGATCGCGCCGCCGACGCGCTCCGACGTGCAGACCTACCAGCGCATTCGCGAAACGCTCGAAGGCGAGGCCGGCCGCATCAACGGCCGCTTCTCGCAGCTCGACTGGACGCCGATCCAGTACCTGAACCGCAAGTACGAGCGCAATCTGCTGATGGCGTTCTTCCGGATGTCGCAGGTCGGCTACGTGACGCCGTTGCGCGACGGGATGAATCTCGTCGCGAAGGAATACGTCGCGTCGCAGGATCCGGCCGATCCGGGCGTGCTCGTGCTGTCGGAATTCGCGGGCGCGGCGGCCGAGCTGACCGGCGCGGTGCTCGTCAATCCGTACGACCTGTCGCAGATGGCCGACGCGCTCGAGCGCGCGCTGTCGATGCCGCTCGCGGAGCGGCAGGCACGGCATGAAGAGAACCTCGCGCGGCTGCGCGAAAACAACCTGTCGGTCTGGCGCGACACGTTCGTCGCCGACCTGCGCAGCGTCGCGGCGGCCGCGTCGGTCACGCAGCGCGCGGGCCGGCGGGCCGCGCATGTCTGAGCGCGTGGAGGCGGGCGGCGCGGCGGACGACGCGTCCGCCCGCTTCTTCGTCGTCACCGGCGGCCCCGGCTCGGGCAAGAGCACGTTGCTCGATGCACTCGAGCGCAGCGGCTTCGCGCGCTCGCACGAGGCCGGCCGCGGCGTGATCCGCGACCAGATGGCGATCGACGGCCCGGCGCTGCCGTGGCGCGACCGGGCCGCGTTCGCCGAGCTGATGCTGAACTGGGAGATGCGTTCGTACCATCTCGCGCGCTGCGCGCGCGGGCCCGTGTTCTTCGATCGCGGCGTGCCGGACGTGATCGGCTACCTGCGGCTCACGGGCCTCGCGGTGCCCGCGCATGCGGAGGCCGCGGCGCGGCGCTTCCGCTATCACCGGCGCGTGTTCATCGCGCCGCCGTGGCCCGAGATCTACGCACAGGACACCGAACGGCGGCAGGATTTCGCGGAGGCCGTGCGCACTTACGACGCGATGGTCGATTGCTATACGGCGTACGGCTATCGGCTGATCGAACTGCCGCGCGTGAGCGTGAAGGCGCGCGTGCGCTTCGTGATGGACGCGCTCGACGCCGCATGACGTGCGGACGCGGCGCGCGGCGGCGTCAGGTCGCCGCGTCGGGCCGCGGCGACACGATGCGCAGCATGCTGACCACCGCGGCGACCGCGGCGAACCCCGTGGCGACATAGAGTGCGATCGTCGGACCGCGGTCGGGCGCGAGCCCGAAAATCAGTGCGACGAGCGCGGCGCCGAGCGTCTGGCCCGTCAGGCGCGCCGTGCTCAGCATCCCGCCCGCGCCGCCGCTGCGCTCGCGCGGCGCCGACGACAGCATCGCGCGGTTGTTCGGCGACTGGAACAGCCCGAAGCCCGCGCCGCACAGCGCCATCCGCCACACGATGTCGACGGTGCCCGGGTGCGCGCCGATCGTCGCGAGCGACAGCAGCCCGGCCGCGAACAGCGCGAGCCCGATTCCGCCGAGGATGCCGGCCGAGTAGCGGTCCGACAGCACGCCCGCGAGCGGCGCGGCGATCACGATCACGAGCGGCCAGGGCGTCATGTAGAGGCCGGTCTCGACCTGCGAGAAGCCGAGTGAATTCTGCAGCCAGAACGGTAGCGCGACGAACGCGAGCATCTGCGACGTGAACGACGCGACCGACGTGCAGATCGACAGTGCGAACATCGGGATGCGCATCAGGTCGACCGGCAGCAGCGGCGCCGGCTGCGACAGCTGCCGCTTCACGAAGAAGTAGCCGACGCCGAGCGCGATGGCCAGTTCGACTGCGACGTACGCACGGCTTTCGCCGTGACCGAGCCCGTCGACGGCCATGATCAGCAGGCCGAACACGCAGGCGTTCATCAGCGCGCTCGGGAAGTCGTACGGCGCGTCGTGCAGCGGGTTGGCCGGCAGCGCACGGAGGCTGCCGAACACCGCGGCGATGCCGATCGGCACGTTGACCGCGAACAGCCAGGGCCACGACGCGAACGACAGGATCGCCGACGCGACCGTCGGGCCGATCGCCGACGACAGCGCGACCACCATCGCGTTGATCGACAGTCCGCGCCCGAGCATCGACGACGGGTAGATCATCCGCACGAGCGCCGCGTTGACGCTCATGATGCCGGCCGCGCCGAACCCCTGGATCACGCGCATCACGGCAAGCGTCGGCAGCGAGCCGGCGAGCGCGCAGCCGAGCGACGACGCGGTGAAGAGCGCCAGGCCGGCGATGTAGACGCGGCGATAGCCGACGCGCTCGCCGAGCGACGCGAGCGGCAGCAGCGTGATCGTGACCGCGAGCTGGTAAGCGTTGACGATCCAGATCGATGCGGCGTCGGACGCGTGGAGGTCGCGCGCGATCGTCGGCAGCGCGACGTTCGCGATGGCGCCGTCGAGCACGGCGAGCGTGATGCCCAGTGCGACGCAGACGATCGCCCAGTAGCGTTGCGGAAGCGGCAGGCCGGAGTCGGCGTTCATGACGGGAGCGAAAGCGTGGTTGTGCGCACGCCCGGGTGCCGGTTGCGTGCGCAACCATGCCTGCGGGTGGAGGCGGCGGTGAATGGCCCGGCCGGCCTGGCGGCGCAGGAGCGGGACCGGTCGAGTGTATCACCGGGCCGCATCGCGCGACGCCGGCGCCGCCGGCCGCCGGCCGGCGCGTGCATTCAGCCTTCGAAGTCGAGGCCGCCGAGCCGCACGAGCGGGTCGGCCTGCGTGCGCGACGCGAGATCGATGTCCCGCGCGCCCTGCCATGCGCTCAGCTTCCTCGGCAGCGCGCTCAGGTAGTGCTCGAACCGCGCGGGCCCGTCGGGCTCCATCAGCCGTTCGATCTCGTCGGTGTCCCAGGTCAGCTCGAGGTTCAGCGGATGCACGAAGCCGCTCACGTGCTCGTGCGGCGCGCTGCGGATCTGCACGCACGTCGGTTGCCCGTGCCCGCCGTACGGGACGACGTCGGTCAGCACGTGATCGGCGAAGAAGGCGGCGATCGCCTGCGCAATGCGCGGCGCGAATTCGGTATCGAAACGGCGGGCGGTTTCGGGCTGCATGAAGGCGTCTCCTGTGTGCCGAAAATCGTAGCACGGCAGTGCCGCGTTCCGGTGTGCGTGATACGCGTAATGGCGCGTTACCACTTGCTGCATCTATTACGGCCGCGGGCAGCCACAATGCATCGCATCCAGTACCACTTCGCGTGGGAGTCCATCATGAAAAAGATTGCCGCAGTATGTGTCCTCGCCGGTTCGCTCGCCGTGGCGGGCCCGGCGTCCGCGCATGGCCGCGACGGGGGCGCCGTCATCGGCGCGCTGATCGGCGGCGCGGTGCTCGGCGCGATCGTGACGTCCGCGATGAGTCCGCCCGTCGCGTACCAGGCGCCCGTGTATCAGGCGCCGGCCTACCAGCAGCCGACGTACTACCAGGCACCGGCCTACCAGCAGCCGGCTTATCCGACCTACCAGCAGGCGCAGTACCAGGACGACGGCCCGAACTATTGCTACGACCGCTATCAGCGCGCGTACGTGTGCGGCGCGCCCGTGTCGGGCGGCTATGCGCAGCCGGCCGGCTGGTAAGCGGGCGGGTGACCGGGCCCGGCGCCCATTGAATCGCCGGTGCGCCGGACGACAAAAGCAAAGGCCCTCGCGTGATGCGAGGGCCTTTGTCATGTCGGGGGCGCCGCTATTTGCGCGCCAAACGGTGGTTGAGCGAGGCCGCGTGCGGATACAAACGGTTGCAATTGGATCCGCGGGATCAGTGGCGATGGCCGCCGTTGCCGCGCCCGCCGTCTCCGCCTTCGTTCCAGTCGCCGCGGCGTCCGCCGCCGCGTCCCCAACCGCCATGATCGCCGCGATCGCGATCCCAGCGGCGGTAGTCGCGGTGTCCGCGATCCCAGTCGCGCCCGCCGCCGCCGCCCCAGATATTGACCGTGCCGTAGACGGGGGCCGCCCCGTAGGCCGGCCCGTACGCGTAGCCGGGCTCGGAATAGTAGGGCTGGCCGTAACCGTACCCGTACCCGGCGTCCGGGCCGACGACGCAGCCGGCCAGCAGCGTGGCGACGCTGGCGGCAGCAATGAGCTTCAGCATGATGTTCTCCGTTGATTCCGCTATAAGTACCGCGTGCGGGGATTCCCGGCTGTTTGCAATTGTGTCGACAAATTACAGCGTCGTAAGGTCTCGCGGCGAAAGTGTTAGCATCCCGGGCCTATTTGTCTATCAGGAGCACATCGATGAAATTCGCGATCCGGGCCGTCCTGGCCGCCTTTTGCGTGACGACCGCCGCCGCCTGCGCGGCCGGGCCCGCATCGGCGCCCGCCGTGCCGGCCGAATCGATCAAGATGTTCCCGCAGCCGGCGGCCGGCCAGCAGCGCGCGGTGATCGCGCTGCCCGCGCTCGAGAACGAAGGCGATGCGCGTGTCGAGCTGATGATCGGCAAGACGCTGCAGACCGACTGCAACCAGCAATGGTTCGGCGGCGAGCTGAGCGCCGAGGACGTGAAGGGCTGGGGCGATACGTACTATCGGCTGACCGACGTGAAGGGGCCGGCATCGACGCTGATGGCCTGCCCGGGGCAGGCGCCGCAGCGGCGGTTCGTGCAGGTGCGTGGTGACGGCCAGCTGCTGCGCTACAACAGCCGCCTGCCGCTTGTCGTGTACGTGCCGGACGGTTTCGACGTGCGCTACCGCGTGTGGCATGCGTCGAAGGACGTACAGCACGCCGTGACGCAGTAAAGCACCGACCGGCGCGGTCATGCGGGGGCGCCTGCCGTCGCACGGCCGCGCGTGCGTTTCGCGGGTTTCATTCCGGAGCCCGCCGTTATCCGCCGCTCGCGCCCGCGAGCGCCGGCCACGCGGCCAGCGCGGCTTGCGCGACCGCTTCCAGATCGCGACGGCTCGCGCCGTCGCATGCTTGAATCGACATCCCCTGTTGCACCGTCACGTAGTCGCGCGCGATCGCGTCGAGGTTCGCGTGCGTGGAGAGCGCGCCCGTTGCAACGCCCTCGCCGAGCCGTGCGCGTAACGCGGCGACCGTCTGCTCGCGCATGGCGATCAGCGTTTGCCGGACCGTGTCCGATCTGCGCGCGGTGATCGTCGCGTCGCAGGTGGCCGCGCGGCATCTCGGGGAGGGCGGGCGCATCGTGTCGGCCGGCAGCTGTCTCGCGACGCGCGTGCCCGATGCGGGGATGAGCCTCTACGCGGCGAGCAAGGCCGTGCTGATCGGCTGGACGCAGGGGCTCGCGCGCGATCTGGGCGCGCGCGGCATTACGGTCAATCTCGTGCATCCGGGGTCGACCGACACCGACATGAATCCGGCCGACGGCGAGCATGCCGGTGCGCAGCGTTCGCGGATGGCCATTCCGCGGTATGGCAAGGCAGAGGACGTCGCGGCGCTCGTCGCGTTCGTCGTCGGGCCGGAAGGGCGGTCGATTAATGGTATCGGGTTGACAATCGATGGCGGTGCGAATGCATAAGCGTAGAACTGCGATGTAATTCGCTTGTGTGCTGCCGGCAGCCGAGGCACCGATGCCGCGCGCGCCGGAATCCGATCCCGAGGTCTGCGTATTGAGGAAGGTTCGGGCTTCTACGCAATACCGGATGCGTGTCAGCCGCGATGAATGACAGAGGATAACGAACGGTTTGATGCGCGTCATGACAATCGCTGCACGGAATTCATTTACAAAGTGGCCTGGCGTACCTACGATGACGCCAACTTGGGATAGCGGAACATCGTATGCGTACAGTCGATCGGGCGATGCTTGCCGCGCTCTGCCTTTGTCTTGCCGCATGTGGCGGCGGCGACGACAACGCGGCACCGGCATCGCAAACCGTTGCGGGCACATCGACATCGTCCGTCGCACCTGCCGGTGCCGCATCCGGCGCATCGGCTTCATCAGCGAATTCCGGCAGCCCGGCGCCGGCCGCCGGGGCGACCGGTGCCGCGTCCGGCTCGACGCTTCCGCCTTCCACCGGCACCAAACCGGTTCTCGTCGCCGATGTGACGGTCTCTCCGGCCGCCGACGGCAGCGACCAGGCCGACGCGTTGCAGAAAGCATTCGACAGCCTGAAGGCCGGCCAGCGCCTCGTCATCGCGCCCGGGCGCTACGTCGTCGGGCATTCGCTGGCCGTGACGGTGCCGCAGGCGGTGATTTCCGGATACGGCGCGACGCTCGCCGCCACGAATCCGGCCGACCAGACGCTCGTGATGAGCGGCGCGGGTTCGACGCTCGTCGGCGTGACGCTCGCCGGCACTGGCGCGACGCGGCTCACGACACCCGAGTCGACCAAGGTCGAGGTGACGGGCACGGACGTTCAGGTGCTCGGCGTGACGATCCAGGGCGGCGCGAGCGCCGGGATCTTCGTGTTCGGCGGCAGCGGTATCGCGATCGTGGGCAATACCGTGCGCGCGACGCTGGCCGACGGCATCCATACCACCTACGGGTCGACCAACGTGCTGGTGCAGAACAACACGGTGACGGGCACCGGTGACGACCTGATCGCCGTGGTCAGTTATCTCGGCGACGGTCGGCTCAGCAGCAACGTGCTGATCGACCACAATTCAGTGTCGGGCAACCCCTGGGGGCGCGGTATTGCCGTTGTCGGCGGGCAGGCGGTGACGATCTCGAACAATACGGTCGACGGAATCGAGAAGGCGGCGGGCATTCTGGTCGCGCAGGAAGACAGCTGGAAGACTTACGGGACATCGAACGTCGTTGTCACCGGCAATACCGTGACCAACATCCAGAACTCGAACGTGAACAACGGGCTGCAGCCGACGCAGCAGGGGGCAATCGAGCTGGATACGTGGACGGGGACGGTGTCGCTTGTCGCGGTGACGGGCAATCGCATGACGGGCTCGGGGTATGCGGGATTCAGGGCGTACGGGAATGTCTGTTCGTTCAGTGCGACCGGGAATACGTTCTCGGCGATTGCGGGTACGCCAGTGTCGCTGTTGATGAATGGTTGTGCGGCGAATCAGATCGTTGTCGATGCGAACGCGCTGGCGGACAGCAGTGCGTTGGCCCGGCCTGCGGGGGCGTCGGCGACGGGGACGTTTATCGTGACGGGGGCGGATGCGAGCTTGATGCCGCCGGTCAGGACGGGGTTGATGCAATGAGCGGTGACTATTGCGCGGCGGCGCATGCGGGTCGTCGAAGGTATGACGATAAGCCCCGCAGATCAGAGCCGGTGGCGTATTCCGGGCGGCGAATTTTCGGGAAAAGTCTGGTTCCCGTCAGAATTCATGCATCAGGAATGGAACGGGTGCGAGTCGAATGGCGTGGATGGAAATGGCGTCAGACCACGAAATCGGTAGTCGCCCGCGCCTGATTGGGGTTGCGACTACTTTCGTTCCGAGCGGGAATCTGTTGTAATTTCGAGTTCAGATACATGTTGTCGCGTGGGATTTCGATCCATCGACGAGATGCGTCGGTTCGGAAAGGTGCGTTCGTGTCCTCGAGATGTTCTGCCATCCTGCCGCCGCCCTTGATTGCATCTGAAGCAACCGATGTTCCACCAGCGGCGCGACAATCCTGACATCTGAAAGCCGTATCCTTTGCGTTTTCGTACAATCCTTGCACTCCGACGTGTCCGGCAAGGTTGCCAACCAGGGCATCCGGCGAGGATATTTGGGTCGTCAAACGAAGTGAAACAGCTCCTCCAAATTGTCCCGTCGCGACATCGACACGCGAGTCGCGACGACTATCCGGCTCGTCACGTTAGTTGAGCACGCGATCCGCTGTTGTCACCCCTCCGGGCAGGGCAGCTAGCCCGCTCGACGTTCAACGTTCAACACAGGATTCTGATGAAAGCAGTCATTCTTGCGGGTGGGCTGGGAACGCGCATTTCGGAGGATACGGTCAACCGCCCGAAGCCGATGATCGAAATTGGCGGCAAACCGATCCTCTGGCACATCATGAAGATTTATTCCGCTTACGGTGTGAATGACTTCGTGATCTGCTGCGGGTACAAGGGCTACATGATCAAGGAGTATTTCGCGAATTACTTCCTGCATACGTCCGATGTCACGTTTGACATGCGGACCAATGAAATGCAGGTGCATCAGCAATATTCGGAGCCCTGGAAAGTCACGCTGGTTGATACCGGCGAATCGACCATGACGGGGGGGCGTCTTCGTCGCGTGAAGAATTTCGTCAAGGACGAGGCAGCGTTCTGTTTCACGTACGGTGATGGCCTGAGTGACGTCAATATCACCCAACTCATCGAGTATCACCAGAAGAGCAACACGCTCGCCACGCTCGTGGCCGCGTTTCCGCCTGGCCGCTTTGGCGCGCTGGATATTCACGGCAACAAGGTCACGTCGTTCAAGGAAAAGCCCAAGGGTGACGGCGGCATGATCAATGGCGGTTTTTTCGTACTGTCGCCGAAAGTGATCGATCTGATCTCCGGCGATGCATGCGTCTGGGAGGAGGCGCCGCTCGAGCAACTCGCCGAGCAGGGCAACCTCGCCGCCTACGAGCACGAAGGATTCTGGCAGCCGATGGATACGTTGAGGGACAAATTGCTCCTCGAAAAACTTTGGCAGACCAATGAGGCGCCATGGAAGGTGTGGTCATGATCGCCTCGTCGTTCTGGTCCGGAAAACGTGTCTTTCTGACAGGTCATACGGGCTTCAAGGGGAGCTGGTTGACGCTGTGGCTCCGTTCGCTCGGAGCAGAGGTCACGGGTTATGCGCTCGCGCCTGACACGACGCCAAACCTGTTTTCCCTCGCACGAGTGGAGGAGGGCATCGAGTCCGTCATTGGCGATATTCGCGATCGCGGACAGTTGCTCGACGCGCTGCGCCGTGCCGAGGCGGAAGTCGTGATCCACATGGCGGCACAATCGCTCGTTCGTACGTCGTATTCGAGCCCGGTTGAAACGTATGAAGCCAACGTAATGGGCACCGTGCATGTACTGGACGCAATCCGTCAAGTACGCAGTGTCCGATCGGTTGTGATCGTTACGACCGACAAATGCTACGAAAACCGCGAATGGGAATGGGGCTACCGCGAGAACGAGGCGATGGGCGGCTACGACCCGTATAGCAGCAGCAAAGGATGCGCCGAACTCGTAACCGCCGCGTATCGCAATTCGTTCTTCAACGAAGCCGCCTACGATACACATCGCGTGGCAATTGCGAGTGCACGTGCCGGTAATGTGATCGGCGGAGGCGACTGGGCATCGGACCGCCTCATTCCGGACATCGTCAAGGCGATCAGCGCCGGCGAAATCGTCAACATCCGCAACCCTCATGCGATTCGCCCCTGGCAGCACGTGCTGGAGCCGCTTGGCGGCTATCTGCTGCTTGCCGAGAAACTCTACGTCGAAGGGGCATGTTACGCCGGCGCGTGGAATTTCGGGCCTAACGATATCGATGCACAACCGGTGCAAGCGATTGTCGAGCGCCTGACTTCCCGGTGGGGCGACAACGCACGCTGGCAGTTGGATGGCGGCGATCATCCGCACGAGGCTACCTACCTCAAGCTCGACTGCTCAAAAGCACGTGCCCGGCTTGGATGGCATCCCCGTTGGAATCTCGATTTCACCCTGGACAAGATCGTCGATTGGTACAGGGCGGCGCACCAGCACGAAGACGTAAGAGCACTGACGCTCGCCCAGATTGCCGACTACACCCGGTCATAGCTATTTATCGCCGCAATGAACAAAGATCAAATCCGCATGCAGATCATCGAGCTCGTCAAACAATATGGCGAACTCGCGACTCGACGCCCTGCCTTCGAGCCTGGCCAGACAGCCGTGCCGCCGTCGGGCAAGGTAATTGGCGCACGAGAAATGGAATTCATGGTCGAGGCATCCCTCGACGGCTGGTTGACCACGGGACGATTCAACGAAGCCTTCGAAAAAAGGCTCGCGACGTATCTTGGCGTCGATTACCTGATCACCGTGAATTCCGGTTCGTCGGCGAATCTGGTGGCATTCTCGACGTTGACATCGCCGAAACTGGGTGATCGTGCCATTCGTCAGGGTGACGAAGTAATCGGTGTCGCAGCGGGTTTTCCGACTACGGTCAACCCGATTCTTCAATTCGGTGCGGTTCCGGTATTCGTTGACGTCGAACTGGGTACATACAACATCGACGCGACGAAGATCGAGGCGGCCATCTCGCCCAAGACCAAGGCGATCATGCTCGCCCATACGCTTGGCAACCCGTACAACCTCGAAGCGATCACCGCGCTGTGCCGGAAGTACAACCTGTGGCTGATCGAGGACTGCTGCGACGCACTCGGTGCAACTTACAATGGCCAACTGGTCGGCACCTTCGGCGATATCGGCACGCTCAGTTTCTACCCGGCCCATCACATCACGATGGGCGAGGGCGGTGCAGTGTTCACCAACAACCCCGAATTGAAACTCATCGCCGAATCGTTCCGTGACTGGGGGCGCGACTGCTATTGCGCGCCCGGCAAGGACAACACGTGCGGCAAGCGCTTTTGCTGGAAGCTCGGCACGCTCCCGGAAGGCTACGACCACAAGTACACCTATTCCCATCTCGGCTATAACCTGAAGATCACGGACATGCAGGCGGCATGCGCACTCGCGCAAATGGACCGTCTGGATGGATTCGTCCAGGCGCGCCGCGAGAACTTTGGCTATCTGCACGAGCGTTTGCAGACTTGCACGGAACATCTGATCCTGCCGCATGCGACACCGAACGCTGATCCGTCGTGGTTCGGCTTCCCAATCACGCTGAGGCCCGACGCAGAGTTCTCGCGCCTCGACTTGCTGACTTACCTCGACCAGAACAAGATCGGCACCCGCCTGCTGTTTGCCGGCAACCTCACGCGTCAGCCTTATATGATTGGCCAGGAATATCGCGTGAGCGGCGATTTGACGAATACCGACATCGTGATGAATCAGACGTTCTGGGTTGGTGTTTACCCGGGGCTGAGCCACGAAATGCTTGACTTCATCGTCGAGAAAATCGAGACGTTCGTCGGCGTCAATTTCTAGGTGATGACGTCAATGCGCAAGCCGTACCCACGAGAAGATCTCGAACTGGTCGTTCAGCATACGGCGGATGTCTGGTCGGCTTTCCGTGGAGCGCGATTATTCATCACGGGTGGCACGGGTTTCATCGGATCCTGGTTGCTGGAAGCGGTACAGCACGCCAATCGGGTACTCGGTAGCGGGATCGAGGTTGTCGTACTGAGTCGTAACCCCGAGAAAGCGCGCGCGTTTGCACCGCATCTTTATGCAGCCCCCGGCCTGGCATTGTACGAAGGCGACGTCATCGATTTCGAAACGACGACAGGCCCAATGGGGGCGATCGACCTTTGCATCCATGCAGCGACCGACGTCGCGGATATCACAAAGGCTGGCGATGGCTTGCGGGTGTTCGATGCGAATGTGACCGGTACGCGTCGGGTGCTGGATTTCGCCCGCTCGAATGGTGCGACACGCTTTTTGTTGACGTCGAGTGGCGCGATTTA
This sequence comes from Burkholderia sp. Bp9142, assembly GCF_003853415.1. Taxonomy (GTDB): domain Bacteria; phylum Pseudomonadota; class Gammaproteobacteria; order Burkholderiales; family Burkholderiaceae; genus Burkholderia. The sequence goes on from NZ_QTPP01000007.1 coordinate 14,557, forward strand.
TGGGCATCAGCCCTCGACGCTGGAACGGACGCCTGAGAGCTATTGCGGCGCGCCTGACACGCTCGATACAAAAGCAGCGTACGGGCAAGGGAAGAGGTCGGCTGAATGGCTCGCGTCGACGTACGGCGAGCAGCACGACATCAATGTTTCCATTGCGCGAATCTATGCGCTCGTCGGCCCAGGTATCCCGGCAGACGGTCCATTTGCAGTCGGCAACTTTATTCGCGATGCGCTGGCGGGGCAGCGCATTGTCATCAAGGGCGATGGGCGGCCTCTACGCAGCTATCTGTACATCGCCGATGCCTGCATCTGGCTTCTGCGCATGCTGCACGGCGGCGTGACGGGGCGCGCCTATAACGTGGGCTCCGAACGCGCCGTGTCGATTCTCGAACTTGCGCGCATGGTGGAGACGCTATGCGGCGCACGCGAGGCCACCGTGCCCGACATGGCACCTGCGTCTGGTCCGGCGCCACGCTATATTCCTTCGACCGCGCTAGCGCGTCATTCGCTTGGTGTGGAGGAGTACACGCCTTTGGAGTTGGCTCTTACCAAGACGATCAACTGGAACCGAAACACGGTCACTGCATGAAGACATTCGAATCGTCCCGGATTCGCAAGACCATTCTCGATATGGCGTTCGCCGGATCGACCGTCCATATCGGTTGCGCATTTTCCATCGTTGAACTGCTGGCTGTGCTTTACCGCAAACACCTGCGCTACGAGCAAAGCGATCCGCGTTCTCCCGGGCGCGACTATATGGTGCTGAGCAAAGGCCACGGTGTGATGGCTCAGTACGCTTGTCTGAATGAAATCGGCTGGCTCTCCGATGATGAAATCACCCGCTATTTTGGCAATGGCACGCGTCTCAAGGGACTCGCCGATGCGCACGTGCCCGGCATCGAAACGACGGCCGGGTCACTCGGACATGGTCTTTCCGTCGGCGTCGGTCTTGCGTTGGCTGCGAAGCGAAACGACACCGATCAGAAGTGCTATGCGCTCGTTGGAGACGGTGAACTGAATGAAGGCCCGATCTGGGAAGCGGCGCTCTTTGCGGCCCAGTTCAAACTCGACAACCTGATCGTCATCGTCGACGTGAACGGATTCCAGGCCATGGGCACGACAGACGAAGTGATCGGACTCGGCGACATCCAGGCGAAGTTCGAGGCATTTGGCTTCGATGCCATCTCTGTCGACGGTCACGACGAAACCGCAATCGATCGAGCGTATCAGACCCTGAAGACCCGAAAGGACGGGCGCCCGAAAGCGATGGTGGCTCGCACGGTCAAAGGCAAGGGTGTCTCGTTCATGGAGCACGAAAATATCTGGCATTACACGCGGCTCACGGCGCAAACGTATGACATCGCGATTGCCGAGCTTGGAGAGAAGCAATGAGGGATGCGTTTTCTGATGCGATCGTCGGCGCGGCGCGACAAGATCCCAAGATTCTTCTGCTGACAGGTGATCACGGCTATGCGCTCTTCGATGCATTTCGCAAGGCATGTCCCGATCAATACATCAATTGCGGTATTGCAGAGCAGAACATGGTGGGGGTGGCCGCGGGTCTGGCCAAGGCCGGATTCAAACCCATCGTCTACGGACTCGCCGCATTCGTGCCTATTCGCGTTCTCGAGCAGATCAAGATCGATGTCTGCTATGAAGATCTGCCGGTGACGTTCATTGGCGATGGCGCTGGAGTCGTCTACGCCCAACTGGGTACGAGCCATCAAAGTACGGAAGACATCGCTGCGCTTCGCGCGATCCCGCAACTGTCGATATATTCTCCTGCTGACCGGTTCGAACTGACTGCCTGCATGCGGGACATCTCGGACAGACAGGCGCCTGCCTATCTGCGGATGGGCAAGGCGGATCTTGGCGATGTGCATGCTGCACCGCTCAACTCGTGGCGCAATGGCGATGCCGTTCCGTTGACGAACGAAGCGCACCCAAGCCTTTTCATTGCGACAGGTTCGGGCGTGAAGCTGGCTCAGAAGGTCGCTGCTGCTACCGGTGGCGCGGACATCGTTTCCGTGCCCTGCATCAAACCCTTTCCTGTCGATTCGATTCGTAAACTTGCAGCGGGCCGGCAAGCGATCGTGACGTTTGAAGAGCATTCGATTTACGGTGGACTGGGCGGCGCTGTCGCGGAAACACTGATGGGCAGTTTTGTCGGGACGTTCGTGCGTGTAGGTATTCAAGACAGGTTCAGTACGTTATGTGGAAACTATCCCTATCTGATGGAAAGCCATGGCCTTTCCCCGGATGCCGTCAAAGAGCAGATAAAAAAGGCACTCGATGCAAGTGTCTAATTCCGACCGTGAGCCTTTGACAAAGACGCTTGTCCAGCTATTGCGTTTTCTGGTTGTCGGTGGGCTGAACACACTGGTTGGCTACTCGTTATTTGCGGTCCTGACTTACGCGGGTCTCGCTTATCCCGCCGCTATCGGGCTCGCCACCGTTGGCGGTGTGCTCTTCAACTTCCAGAGCGTCGGACGGCTCGTATTCGACGGTGCGCCGCGGTCGTCATTCTGGCGATTCGTCGGCGTCTACTGTGTGATTTACCTGTTGAATCTCGGCGGAGTGCGGTTGCTGCTCGGCCTTGACGCAAACATCTACATTGCGAATGCTCTGACGCTGCTTCCGCTGAGCGTCATTGCGTTTATCCTGAACCGCCGCTTTGTCTTCAACCTGCCATGAAGCATATAACCGTTGTTACGCCTTGTTTCAATGAAGAGGAAAACGTCCGGGCTGTCTACGAAGAGACTCGTCGCGTGTTCTCGACGATTCCGGAGGTGACCTATGACCATCTCTTCATCGACAACGCGTCGACGGATTCGACGGTCAGCATCCTGCGAACGATCGCCGCGGACGATCCGGCGGTCGGCGTAATCGTTAATGCACGGAACTTTGGGCACATCCGATCGCCGATGCATGGTCTTTTGCAAGCAAAGGGCGATGCCGTCATTCTGCTGGTCGCCGACCTGCAGGACCCGCCCGACCTGATGCGCGAGTTCGTGAAGAACTGGCTGGCTGGCGCGCCCGTCGTGGTCGGCGTAAAGCCCGAGTCAAAAGAATCGGCGCTCTTCTTCGCGCTGCGCAGAATGTACTATCGCCTGGTCACGCAGATCGCCAACGTCACGCTGATCCAGAACTTTACGGGGTTCGGGCTTTACGACCGCAAGGTCATCGAGATCCTGCGACAGATCGATGATCCGTACCCTTACTTCCGCGGACTCGTGTGCGAGATCGGGTTCGAGATCAAACAGATTCCATACGTCCAGCCGCGCCGCAGACGGGGCATATCGAAGAACAACTTCTACACGCTCTACGATATCGCAATGCTGGGTATTACCTCGCATTCGAAGGTACCGTTGCGGCTCGCCACGATCGCCGGGTTCTTCCTTTCCGGCCTGAGCCTTTTCGTCTCGTTCATGTATTTCGTCCTGAAGCTTGTGTTCTGGAGCAGTTTCTCGATGGGCAGCGCTCCGATGCTGATCGGTCTGTTTTTCTTTGCATCGGTACAGTTGTTCTTTATTGGCCTGCTTGGCGAGTATGTCGGCGCGATTCTTACCTATGCGCAAAAGAGACCGTTGGTGGTCGAGCGCGAGCGGATCAATTCGGGCGGGACCGCTATCGAGGCACAAGTGGCCTCGCGGCCGAATTGAGCGACAGTCCAGATAACCTGCTGAGTCAGCGGCATGAACGATCGACCTTCCGACAGAATCTCCCACGTGCAATCGTCTGAAAAGCGATTGGTTTCCGAGTGGGCATTTTCAGGCGCGCTGATGCTGGTTTCCCTGGTCGCCGCTTGGCAGCTATCGGGTGCGGCCTATCTCGGCCTTCATCTGCCGCTCATCTATGGAAGCGATGGCATTTTCACTCTCTCGTTGATACAGCTTGCGGTGAGGAGTCACTGGTTCCTCAGCACTGAACTATTGGGCGCGCCGTTCGGCGCTAGTCTGTATGACTATCCGATTCCAGACTCGGGCAGTATGCTCGTGCTCAAGGCTCTTGGCCGGACTTTCGGCAATCCCGCGACCGCGCTCGACATCTACTATTTGATTGGATTTCCGCTCAATGCGATCGCGGCGTACTGGGTGCTGCGGAAGTTTCAGATATCGAAGGTGCTGAGTTTCGCGGGGGGATTCATCTTTACGCTGCTCCCGTTCCACTTCCTTCGACTTCATCATCTCTTCTATACCTGGTACTTTGCCGCACCGATGTTCGTGTGGTTCGCCAAGCGGATCTGGGATGGCGAACTGCCTTTCAGCCTGCAGCGACGTGCCGCGAAGAGAACGCTGTGCGACGCGTTGATCCTTCTCGCGCTTTCATGCTTCGGCGTGTATTACGCGTTCTTTGGCGTGCTTTGCCTGCTGACAGCCGGCCTCGTACGATGGGTTCAGCAGAAAGCGATCAAGGCGATCTTGCCTGCCTTCGTGGCCGTGGCGATCGTATCGTTCGGCATCGTGGCCAATGTCAGTCCGAACCTGATCTACCGGATGCAGCACGGCGTCAATCAGGAAGCAGCGCAGCGCTCGCCCAGCGAGGCGGAGCTATACGGTCTCAAGATCGACCAGCTTCTGCTGCCGCGGCCGGATCATCGCTTCAAGCCGTTCGCGAGGCTCACGGCGAACTACTCGACAACCTTTCCGCTCGTCAACGAAAATGCCTTCGCGTCGCTTGGCATCATCGGCAGCGTTGGCTTGCTAAGCCTCGTGATTTTTGTGGTCGCGCCGACGCGGCGGCGCGTTCCTGAAGGGCGCCTGCAAGTCCTTGCAAGTCTTACGATCGTGCTGGTGTTGTTCTGCACGATCGGTGGATTTTCCGGCATATTCAGTCTGCTCGTCAGTCCGATGATTCGGGCCTGGAATCGCGTCAGTGTATTTATCGCCTTTACGTCGATTGCCGCGGTGCTGCTATTGATCCAGCGATATCTGATCGCTGGTGAACGTGCTTCTCTCCGGGGCGCGGCGCTCTGTTTGGCGTTGTGCACATTTACGCTCTGGGATCAGACAACGACGCCTTCTCTGACTCGCCTTGAAAAAAACAAGGCTGAATTCAATAGTGATGCGAGTTTCGTGCATGCGATCGAACAACGGGTTCCGGCCGGAAGCGCGATCTATCAATTGCCGTATGTCGAGTTTCCCGAAGGACCGATGCTCAACCGTCTCGAGCCCTATGACCTGGCACGACCCTTTCTGCATACCAGCGCACTCAGATGGAGCTTCGGCGGCATGAAGGGGCGCGATGGCGATCTGTTCTTTCGCAACCTCGCGCTCGAGTCCGTCGCGCGGCAGATAGAAGTGATCAAGCGGATCGGCTTCAACGGTATCTATATCGACCGGCGCGGTTATGCCGACAACGGCGCTGCCCTCGAGGCCGAACTTACCCGGACCCTCGGTATGGCGCCGATTGTCAGCCGGACCGGCGATCAGGTTTTTTTTGCTCTTGCAAGGCAGTCGGCCGAAAGGAGCAACGTGGATCTGTCCGGAATGACCGCGCATCAGATCATGGAACGGGCCGGCTATGTGGTCGACAAATTGGGGCCGAGGAACAACAACACACTCAGTGAAGGCTTCGACCTCGCCCAAACAAGTCTTCCGATGTTCCTGGAGAATGTTCGAGGTCTATCGGCGCGAGAAGGCTGGGGGCGTTGGTCGGATGCCAATGTGTTCCCGGATGTGGAACTGAGCTTCGTTCAGTCGCTTCCGGCACGCTTCACGCTGCATATCCGCATGCAGGGATACGGTCCGAACATTGGGCAATCTTCGAGCGTCATGGTTGGTCAGCAGACCCGGACCGTGATTCCGGGTGCAGAGATGCGCGAGTTCGCGTTGCGCTTTGACAATCCGGCTGCTGCGCGCACGATCCGGATCCGACCGGCATTGCCACGTTCTCCGCAGCAAAGCGGTGCGGGTAATGATGGCCGACTGCTTGGAGTCGGCATACAGAAACTCTGGATAACGATCGGGGAGGACAAGGCGCTCGAAAGCGAATCCTGACAATACCCCGCAAGGGCGTGATGCCGGGAACTGGGGGGCAGGTCTATTCGAATTTACCAACTAGCCGAATCAGTTCGGCGATAGTTGGACCATCGTTTTGAGCAAGTTTGATCTCACGACGCGATAAGATGGCAAAGTACGCAGAAGATCCACATCGAGGTCTGGTGCGCTCTTATCCATACCAACGAACACGCACTCAAATTTTTCCTTCCGCATCTGTGCGATCATCGAGTCACGATCTGAAACAGTAAGCGTTTCCGCTATTCCTGGACCAATCAGCGGCGAAACCAGGCGAAGCGATGCATGGTAAAGTCCTTGTCGTTTAGACAAAATAATGCAGGTCTCACCCTTTCTCGTATTTGACGAAATAAATGCGATTTCGTCGCTAACGACCGGCGACGCAGGAACTGACCATTCATCAATCGCCGTCCTCGCCGAATCTGCGAGCATCGGGATACCCCGAACGAAAGCCACGCAGCAAAGCAGGACTATGCCTCCAACTATGGCCGCAGGCGCTGCAAATCCTCGGCCCAGTATCCCGGCTGCCGTTGCTCGAACAAGCCGATCAGCCATCAATGATGCAGCAAGGAGCGCAGGCCACGATACCGTGACGAGATTTAAGACGTGAGACCTCCCCTCATAGTAGACAAACAGGCCTATTCCGAGGAGGCTTGCATACAGCAACAGATCAGCAGAGCGATTTCGTGGTGACTTATGCCATGTCGATGCAGCCACCAGGATGCCCATCAGATACACGCCAAGAATTGCAATCCACGGGCTTGCCATCATTGGTAGCGGCAACATCATGAAGCCTAGCCCATAAAACAGCTTTTGGTATCCGAAAAGCCACACCCACTGCAGAGATCGATCTGCCTTCGTCGACAAGTAAAGCGCCACAGTCGCGATCGCTATCGTAAATACCCCGACATGTAGCAACAACTTCAAGATGATCGCGCGGCGCTCCAGACAGGAGGCGGCTCTATCTCGCGAGAATAGTGCGACCCATTTTTCAATAAGAAATGCACCGAATGCTATTTCTACCATCACGCCTGAATCAGCGTTCCACAGACTAGCGATCGCGCCAACTAACGACATTACAGCGGCGCGGCACAGACTAGGCTTTCGCGTATAGAAGTTGAAGGCCAACACCGAAAGGGCCGGCCAAAAAAACCGTACCGGCCAATATTGAAGGTATTGTTCTCGCACTCCAACCAGAAACAAACACGTCTCATAGGTGACCATCACGAGCGCAACTCCGAACCCGACCTTGAACAATGGGTGACGAAGTGCACGCTGTGCCACACAAAATACCGCGCCAAGCGAGGCTAGCTGCATGACACCGAACAGCACCGAGAAAGAGAAGATCGACAATCCAAAAAATCGAAGGGCAGGTGCGATGAATTCAGGGAAGAGGCCATACTGCGACGGGAAATCGGCAAGAACCGTTCGACCACCAACTACCTGGCTCACGGAATATATGACCGCGTCCATACTTGTCGACCACGTCGCCCCCTCCGTGACCGACGTCTCGTTGACTATTCTCCAGGCGAGCAATTGAAGCACGGCACTCGAAACGAACAGCACCCACGAAATGACGCGCGTCGACCGATCGGTGGCGCATATCAACACCTTGGTTTTTGTAGTACACGCAAGCGCGGCAACAACAACTAGGCCGCAAAACATCAGCACCGGATGGGCGCCTGTCGGAGTCTTTCCTGTCAGTAGCGACTCATCGAAGCCAAATCGTGCGAAGTGCACGCCGAATGCAACGGCGACCCCCAAGGGGATCGCCCGCGACAATACCCCGGGCACTGGCCGCACAGAACTGCGTCGGGCCATAAGCGCATACAGGAATGCAACGGCCGGCAACGACGATGCAAGCAACAGGAAGGTAAAGCGCTCGACCGGTTTAGGCGATAACAGCGATCGATAGAGCGGTAGCAGCATGGAGGCATCGACTACCTTCCCGTCCACATGCGGTGCATACAACGATGCCACGAGCCATGCCAAGACAGTCGCCCCGGCCGCAAAGGCCAGAAACGTGCAGTAGATCCGCGACACGGCCTCATTGGCGCATGCGCGCCATCCAATTGAACGCGTTTCGATACGAGTAGCATCCATGCCTGGCGGAAGAGGGGGCAAATGACCAAGCATCTTACGCGACCCATGCGTCTGACCTTAATGCTGCCTCATCATCCAGCCGGCACGGGCAGCCCCAGTTCCGAGCCTCCAGCTTTTTCGTAAAACGATGCCCATTCGTTGGTCGTCAATATCGATGGAGCCAAGATTTGCATATGCGGCCGGGTCCTGGGGCGACATAAAATACGCAACGATTTCGGACTCAATCGAATCGGAAAATTGAATGTTGATGATTGTCATACTCACCCTTTAGATGCTGTATGAAGACATAACGATTGCCGCCGACGAAAACGTTCCGGAGTCGGCAGCTGCCGACCAATAAACGGTCTGGGGAGTAATACAACCAGAACCAGTTTACGGTCAGCCATGCAGAGCTAAACCAGTGACCCATTATCGCGATCGTCGGGCCGGTGATTCATACCAGCGCCAAGGCTGGCGTCGTTACCCGGCGGTCCCAACGGCGTGTCGCCCACAGGGTTGCAAGATTGCCCGTTGCTACGCAGATGGCGAGGACGAGTAGCCCGGCGACGAAGGCGATGATCGAGGCAACGTGAAGTGCCTTCATCAGCAGATAGATCATCGAACAACTCGCTTGCGCGCGAGCCATGCCACGTTCAGAAAGCCCCCAAACAGGATGATCGCAGCGACCAGGAGTCCGAGCGACTTCCGAGCGTCGCCACTGACCGCTTGCCGCTGATGTGACGACCATCCACAGGTAAAAAACGAACGCGATGCCGTGCACAGGTCCCATCCATTGGACGGCCGTCGGCATGCCGCCCAGATGCTTGAGCGGAACCGAGATAACGACAAGTACGAACGGTGTCGTGGCCTCGATCGCGGCCATGATGCGGAGGTTGCACGGGAATACGGGGGTTTTCCGGCGTATCGCCGGCACGTCACCGACCCGATACCGTAAAACCTTCGCCATGCCGCGCTCCGTAGCGAGTGGGGTGTCCGGCGCGCAGCAAGCATCGCTGGGATTTGGCTGTCCGGAGGATAGGAGGGAGGCAGCAGCCATCGCGATGGCATAAATCGAGGGGTGTCTGGCATTGCTGCCAGACTCGGTCAGCCCTACTCTTTAATGGCGACGCGGCCGGTGGGGCCGTATCAATATCGAGGAATACTGACATGGCTTATTCGAGCGACCCCGACTACCGCCCAACGATTGGGATTCTGCTGTATCCGGGCTACACGCTTCTGGACCTCGCGGGGCCGCAGATCGCGATCGGCAACCAGGGCAACACGCTCCTTTTCTGGAAGGACAAGAATCCCGTCCGCGGAGACAACGGTCCCGAACTGGTCCCGACCACGACGTTCGCGGAGTACGACGGGAACATCGACGTTCTACTCGTCCCGGGCGGCTTTGGTGTCGAGGACGCGATGGGCGATCCGGAGATCATCGAGTTTCTCCAACGCGCAGCCAAGACCGCACGTATCGTGTCGTCGGCCTGCACGGGAACGCTTCTTCTTGCTGCAGCCGGGCTGCTCAACGGTCGTAAGGCGACTACGCACTGGTTTGTGTACGACGCAATCGAGAAGAACTTCCCCGAGATCGAACTCGTGCGTGACGCCCGTGTGGTGATCGACGGCAACGTGTTCACCAGTGGTGGCGTCACTGCTGGCATCGAACTTGGCATCAGGCTGCTCGAGGAAGCGAAGGGAAGCCGGGTGGCCGCGACCACGGAGCTTGCCATGTGCTACGACCCTCAGCCGCCCTTTGGGACCGGGAGTCCGAGCAAGGCTGGCCCCGACCTGCTCAAGGCGGCCATCAAATACGCGGAGAAGATTGGCACGGAAAAGCTGTGGCTGGCCGCGCCCTGATTGTTGCCAAGCGACGGCACAATCAGATTTGAGCCAGGCTCCGCTTGCGAGCTGGAGCCTTGCCCGCAGTGAACTTATCACCAAGGTAAACGCTTGCCTTGGCCCAGAGATTGGTGAGGATATATGAGCACACCTGTCATCATCGGGGGGATTGCTGCCCCCGATTCGGACTTGGCCCGCAAGGCTGCGGCGCTCGCCAAGCAGGCCCATACGCCGCCGATTCTTAATCACGTTCATCGAACGTACTGGTTTGCTGAGTTTCTAGCCAAGAAGCGCGGGATGAAGTTCGATCGCGAACTCGTGTACGTGGCTTCTCTTCTCCATGATCTTGGTCTTTCGCACGATCACGCAGCTGATAAGCGCTTCGAAGTGGACGGGGCGGATGCGGCTAGCCGGTTCTTGCACGCCCATGACTATCCGCCGGCGAAGACCCACCTCGTTTGGGATGCCATTGCGCTTCACTCGGCGGCCGATATCGCCGATCGCAGAGAGCCGGAGGTTGCTCTGGTCCATTTTGGTGCGCACGTCGACGTGATGGGGCTGCGAAAGGACGAAATTTCTCCGCAGCTCATCGACGATACGCTTGCCTTGTATCCGCGTATGGGGTTCAAGAAGGCGTTCACCGAGGCGTTGGCTGAAGTGGCGAGGAAGAAGCCGCATACGGCGATTGGAACGGGGCTCGCCGATATCGGTCGTCGCCTGGTTCCGGACCTGGACGTTCCGAACGTCTGCGACCTGTTGCTCTTCGCGCCTTTCCAGAGTTGAGGTGGGCCTGAGTGCAGTTCTCGGATGCGCCGCCGCGGCATGTCTGTAACCGGGCGCCTCGATCGCTGTTTGAGGGCGTGTCGAGGTCGAGTGTTGTTTGTCACCGCCGGCGCGCCGGCAAAAAGTACGCCATGTCCTCGAAGTCTGATGCATCGTCGGCGCAAATGTCGCGCAAAGTTGTTCTTGTGATTTTCAGCGGAGCAAAGCTCCTCGACATTACCGGACCGATTCAGGTTTTCACCGAGGCGCATCTCAAGAATGGCGCGCCGGCCTATAAGATCGAGATCGCTTCTGAGGCGGGAGGGCTAGTCACCACCGATTCCGGCGTAGTGCTGCAATCGGTACCGCTGGAGAGCGTTTTCGCCGACGCAGTGGATACGCTGTTGATTGCGGGCGGAGACCTAGCCGCTCCGCCTAACGCTTCAGCGGCTTTGCGGTCTTGTCTCGCCCCGCACCTGAACCGTCCTCGTCGGCTCGGCGCTGTCTGCCTCGGGGCGTTCACACTTGCGCAGATCGGCGCGCTGGATGGCCGGGAGGCGACAACGCATTGGGCCGTCTGTGATCGGCTGCAGCGCGAGCATCCGTCGGTCACTGTTAAACCGGATGCAATTTTCGTGGCCTCCGATGGGGTCTGGACGTCTGCCGGAGTATCAGCCGGTATCGATATGGCGCTTGCCATGATCGAGGAGGACCTCGGCCATGAGGTTGCACTAAAGATTGCGCGACTGTTGGTTCTGTATCTGAAACGACCTGGCGGACAATCGCAATTCAGCTTCGAGCTTCGACGGCAAATCCGAGACGCACGAGGTCGCTTCGATGATCTGCACCTCTGGATCAACGGCAATCTTGCGGAAGACTTGTCCGTTCCGGTGCTTGCCGCTGCCGCGCACATGAGCCCGCGCAATTTCGCTCGCGTCTATCTGCGTGAGACCGGTCAGAGCCCAGCGCGCGCGATAGAGCAGATCCGGCTGGAAGCTGCACGCCGACTCCTTCTTGAAGGGACGGACGCCATCAAGCAGATCGCGCACAGCACTGGCTTTGGCGATGATGAGCGGATGCGCCGCGCATTCATCAAGACACTTGGAGTCTCTCCGCAGGACTATCGAAGCCGTTTCGGCAAGTTGGAGCGCGGAGACCCTGTAACTTTCTCCTAGGCTGCGGCCTGTTGCGAGTGGTCCATGGATAGAGAGAGCGGCGAGTGCCCAATCGCGTCGCCAGAGCCTCACGGGACGTTTCCATCCGGCGCATCACGTTACGGGTAAACAATCTACCTGCTACCTCGCAGCTGCGCGAGCCGCGACGTCCGGGAGTCGCGAAGCCCCGTGGTGTAGCCGCAGCAGCAGTTGCGGTAGCGCTAACGTTACCGCATCGAGCGCTCGTCGAGCGGCCGTATCGCATCAGTCCTCCGCGGCGAACGCAGTTCTCTCCCGCCGAAGGAAGTTGAGCGTTCAAAACCGGCTTGCAAGAATGGAGCGCCTCTTCGCTTGATTGGCAACCCGTTCAACGCGAGCTCGGTTCGCAGCCATTCGCTCAGCTCTCTCTGCAAGTACTGCGGACAAGACGGCCGGAGGAGCGAGGTCCGGTCGTCCGGCATCGAACGGGGGGGGCGGCGCGTATTCGAGTGCTAGCTGGATCATCTGCGCTTCGTGCTTTCCACGCAGTTCGGCTATCAGCGCCAGAGCAAAATCGATCCCGGCTGTTATTCCGCCGCCAGTGATGATGTTGCCGTCCCGCACGATTCGAGAGGCATCTGGGATGGCTCCGGCCGGCTACTACATGTCGGTATCGCCGCTACTTATGTCGATATCGCCATTCGACGGCATCGCGTGTGCGGCTCAACATTGCAATGTGAATTCAGTGTCGACAGAGATGAGGTACATGATGACTGAGAAGCTGGTATCTGAAGTACATCCGGTAATTCCGCAATGGCAGATCACAGGCGAATGGTTTGACGTCTGCTCGTGCAATTCACCTTGTCCCTGCACGTTCGCGCAGCCTCCGACGAATAACCATTGCGAAGTGCTTTGGGCTTACAGGATCAATTCTGGACATTATGGCGGAACCCCGATGGCGGGTCTCAACGTGGTGCTGATCGCTGCCTTTGACGGCAATCTCTGGGGCGACGCCAAACTCGACTGTGGCGTTTTCCTCGACGCCAGGTCGGATGAGGCTCAGCGGGAAGCGCTGATCAACATCTTCACTGGCAAGGCCGGCAGTTGGATGTCCGAGTTCGTGCCGGCGCGCGTCCGCCAGGTCAACGGTGTCGAATTCGCTGACATTACCGTCGAGATCGATAGCAAGCTGGAACGTTGGAGCGTGAAGGTCGACGACCGCGTCGACGCGAGCGGGCACCCGATGTACGGCCCGACGTCGGACACAACGAAACTTTTGCAGAGCTTTAATCCACCGGGTAGTGAGGTCGGTCCGACGGAAGCTCCGGTGACATGGGGAAAGGGCACGGGCGGCCGATGGACGGCTTTCGGGTTCGAGCAGGACATCCCGGCAGGCCAGGCGAGCAAGCACATTCCCTTTGACTGGCACGGACCTGACAAGTCATGAGACCGATGCCTTCCGCTTCAACAGCTACGGCACAGGCGCCCAGGAGGGGCCCGAGGGTTGCTGGCTGGACGATGACCGTCGTGGCGCTCAGCATTGCAGCGTGGCTCGGTGCGCTGGTATTCATGGGGGGCATGGACGAGGGGCCGGGGACGCCGTTGAATCGACTGCCGGTGTTTCTCGCCGGTTGGGTCGTCATGCTGACTGCGATGATGCTGCCGTCGGAACTCAACTACATCGGAGCCTTCGCGGTGCTGCTGAGGGGGCGCGGGTTGACGGCGAGGCGCCGCGGCCTGATGGCCTCGTTCATCTCTGGCTACGGCATCGCGTGGATTGCGTATGGCCTTGCTGCCTACGTTGTGGATTGGCTCATTCGAGCGATCAGTCCAGAGATGATTGCCTGGAATCGTACCGGGCCTTACCTCGCTGGCTCGGTACTGGTTTTCGCGGGTCTGTATCAGATCTCAAGGCTGAAGCATTCCTGCCTGACAGGATGCCGATCACCTCTTTCGTTTTTTGCCCGCTATTGGACCGAAGGAAACGTCGGTGCTGTTGCCATGGGCGTGCGACATGGGCTGGTCTGTGTCGGTTGCTGTTGGGCGCTAATGGCGGTGATGTTCGCCGTTGGTGCCATGAGCCTCACGTGGATGGCGTTGCTGACTGTGATCATGTTCGCCGAAAAGGTTCTGCCGCAGGGCAAAAAGCTAACGCTCCCGATCGCGTGCTTTCTTTGGGCCATGGGAATCTGGATCGCCGTGTCCCCCGGCACGGCGCCGCTTCTCAAGGATCCAATGATGTTCGCCGGCCTCTGTCGCGCCCTCTGACCACGTGGCCAGAGTCGAGGTAGTACAAATGGCATCACGTCCCATCATAGAAATCGGCATTGTTCTTTATCCGGGTGTGCAGTTCGCGGCCGTCCACGGCTTGACCGATCTTTTCGATGTCGCAGACCGTTTCGCCAAGCAGCACCATCGCGAGGAAAGGGCCATTCTGAGCGTTAGCCAATGGCGAATCGAGGAGCCGGGCGCCACGCCAGTTAGGAGTCCATCTAATGAGAACGGCGCCAACGTGCCACCTGATGTGCTTATCTTGCCTCCCTCCTTGGGCGGCCCGGTATCGCAAGAGGACGCAGCGCTGTTCGTCGACTGGCTGGTGAATCGCCATCGCGTGGGGACAACACTGGCTTCGGTCTGTGGGGGAGCTTTCGTTCTGGGAGAAACGGGTCTTTTGGCGGGACGATCGGTCACCACGCACTGGGCCCATGCCGACATTTTCCGGCAGCGGTTTCCGAAGGTGCGTCTCGACGTCGACAGACTCATCATCGATGACGGCGATTTCATCAGCGCGGGCGGCATGATGGCGTGGGTCGATCTTGGGTTGAAGTTGGTCGATCGCTTTCTTGGGCCAACCATCATGTCCGAGACCGCGCGCTTTTTGCTGGTCGATCCCCCGGGGCGCGAGCAACGCTACTACAGCGCCTTCTCTCCCAACCTGAATCATGGCGACGCTGCGGTACTCAAGGTACAACATTGGTTGCAGGCCACAGGGGCGAGAGATGTGACTCTCGCGGCGCTCGCTTCGCATGCCGCTTTGGAGGAGCGAACGTTCCTGCGCCGATTCCGGAAGGCGACAGGCTTGACTGCGGTCGACTACTGTCAAAGATTGCGAGTAGGAAAAGCACGCGAGTTGCTGCAATTCAGTACGACCCCCATCGAGACGATTGCCTGGGACGTCGGTTACGGTGACGCAGGCGCGTTTCGACGGGTATTTGTCCGGGTCACTGGGCTCACGCCCGGTGAATATCGCCGACGGTTCAAGGTTGGCCACGCATAGGACGCGGATACGCTGATGCGGCATCCTTCCTGTTTTTGACGGCCGGCCACGGTTGACACCTGACGGTGCGCTTGCATCATCGCTTCGCCCGGATCGATACCGGCCGCTAGCCTTTCGCGTGCCGCGTCGCGCTTCTTGCGTGCTGCCGCCAAGGAAACGTCCGGATAGACCCCGAGTGCCAGCAACTTCTCCTTCCCGTCGGTGCGGTACTTGAGCCGCCAGTACCGCTGACCGGCCGGCGCGACGAGCAGGAACATGCCGCCGCCGTCAAACAGCTTCGTTGGCGTGTCGCCGGGCTTGACGTTCTTGACGGTTTTGTCAGTCAGCGACATGGGGGTATTCCTCCAAGGGGTATGTCGAGTACCCCAAGAAGTACCCCCAAATACGCCCGGCTTTCGCGGTGCGCTATTGGACGTCCACGGAAACAAAAAACCCGTGAAGCCTTACGCTATCACGGGTTTTGCGGAATTCTGCGGATCGCTTCGGATGAAAGATTGGTCCCCGACAGAATTCATATCTCTAGGCTAGATAAGCTATTCCGGAACGTGTGCTCCGTAGATACCAACAAAAATACCAACAGGCGCATCCGGGTAGGCTCGATCATTCGAAGGGAGGCGTGGTGCGTACCTTTGTCGTGCCGCCGGAAGCAAAAATATCTGGAGATTTGGAGATAAACACTCGCTTCGGCTTGTGAGCCTTGTCTGGTAAGGCTGCGGTTATCTCCAAGTCTATCTCCAAATCACATATTTTCTTGGAGATAATGTTGGAGATAGGCGACGTAGCAGCAATGCCCATCGTGTCTCATTGCGGATTGGTCCGTCGTCTGGGACTCTTCGCGCAAGGAACCTCCCCGCCCCGCCGCATACCCGGCGCGCTGCTGGACCCGTAGGTATCACTTGCTGCCATCTTCAACACCACGGGGGGCACAGGGTGCAGGTGGCGTAACGTACTAGCAATCATCAAGAGCTAAGCGATACGACGGGGGCTGCTCGACGTCGGCGGGTAGATCGCAGACAATCAGTCTGCCACGTGGCGTGGGTGTTCGCGGGGAAGGTGTGACGCATATCGTGGGCAGACGTAGCTTGGTGCGCTTCGCAGCCCAATCAGTCTGCAGCCGCGTCAACGAGAACCGTATTAGGAAGGAAAACGCGGGATGCTAAAACGTCTTTATATTGAAAATTTCAAATCGTGGAAGGTGCTTGATATTACCTTTGGCCGCGTCACGGGTCTTTTTGGAACGAATAGTTCCGGGAAAAGTAGTATTATTCAGTTTATTTTGCTTCTAAAGCAAACTAAAAATGCAACGGATCGGGGTTTGGTTTTAGACTTTGGGGGGCCGGATCAGCTTGTAAATCTTGGTAGTTTCCGTGACATAATTAACGCGCATGATATAGATGCGGTTTTGTCATGGAAATTGTTGTGGACGTTGCCATCCCAGTTATCAATAAATAATCCGTCTGGCAAGAGGACTGAGGTTCTTGTTAGCGGCCAGTCTATAGCTCTTGAATCTCTTGTTAGGTATCAGGATAAATCTCTTGTATCTGATCGGTTGGAGTATCGCTTTGGAA
Source organism: Burkholderia sp. Bp9142 (assembly GCF_003853415.1). Classification (GTDB taxonomy): domain Bacteria; phylum Pseudomonadota; class Gammaproteobacteria; order Burkholderiales; family Burkholderiaceae; genus Burkholderia. The sequence goes on from NZ_QTPP01000007.1 coordinate 31,238, forward strand.
AGCAAAGGCATGCTTTTCTCATTGAGCCTAAAAAAATAGGGTCGAGTGAATATCAACTTCGAGCCGAGGTTCCACCGGGGGCGAGCTTTCGCTTTGTGCGCAACCAAGCACGGGCATGGGCACTGCCGGGCCCCTTGAAAACCTATCTGTTTCCGGATCAGGCAAAGACTTATTATCAAAACTCGGATTTTTTGAGTCTTTTTGAATCGGAATATGAGGCCTTGATGGATTCCATCTACTACTTAGGCCCATTGCGTGAATACCCCCGTCGCGAATATCCATGGTCTGGCGCGAGTCCTAGCGATGTCGGCCGGCGAGGAGAGCGCACGATGGAAGCGATCTTGGCTGCAACTCTTCGCAAAGAAACACGGAATTTAGGCGGGCGAACACGCTATAAACCATTTCAAGAAATTATCGCATTTTGGCTCAAAAGGCTTGGCCTGATTCATGACTTTAAGATAGAGGAGATCGGCGCGGACGCGAATTTGTACCGGGCGGTCGTAAAACGGGATGCAAAGAGCCCTGTTGCATTGCTAACAGACGTGGGGTTTGGTGTTTCGCAAGTTCTTCCAGCGCTTGTGTTGCTGTATTACGTTCCTGAGGGTAGTACTGTCATCATGGAGCAGCCGGAAATTCATCTGCATCCGTCCGTGCAGAGCGGTTTGGCTGACGTGATCTTGACGGTTGCGAAAACGCGTCGCCTCCAGGTAATTGTAGAGAGTCACAGTGAGCATTTGCTTCGTCGATTCCAGCGTCGAGTGGCGGATGAAACGTTTTCATCAGAATTGGTTAAGTTGTACTTCTGCAATAGCGTTAACGGAAATTCGACTCTCACCGATTTGGAGCTTGACGTCTTTGGTGAAATTAGGAATTGGCCTGATAATTTCTTTGGCGATGAAATGACTGAAATCGCTGAAACGAGAAAGGCAGTCCTTCGGAGAAAAATTGAAGAGCGGAAGGCGGCTTCGAAATGAGCGTTATAGTTGACACGAACGTTGCTATCGCTGCTAATGGTCGCGACACGCATGCGACGGAGTTGTGCCAAATGCGTTGTATTGATTTATTGATGGAGATTGCGACGGGGAGAGGTGGCGATTTTGTCGTGCTTGATGAGCTGGGGCTTATATTCGAAGAATACAGCGGACACCTCTCGTATAAGGGGCAGCCTGGCGTCGGGGACATGTTTTTTAAGTTTCTTCATGACAACATGTATGATCAAGATGTCATTTGCTTGGTAAATGTGACGCCGAATAATGACGAATCCACGGGATTCGACGAATTGCCGGAAAATGAGGTCGATCCAAGCGATCGAAAGTTCCTTGCGGCCGCTATTGTATCGGGTGCGAAAATCGTCAACGCGTTGGATGGGGATTGGCACGAGAAGCGCGAGTTCCTTGCCGAGATTGATGTCGATGTCGAGCAAATTTGCCCTGAACATGGATGTGTCGCTGGTTAAAGAGCATGGTTATGGGGCGCAATATATCAGTTTGCCCCGTCACGTTATTGGATCAAGCATCTGTAGCCACAAAAAATGTGGCATTAACCTTACCTGTTGGCTGTCAGCTTGATCTTCAGATTGGCTTTTCTTACGCAAAGTGACTTTGGTTTACAGGGAATCTACTTCGCGTCGCGTACCCGCATGATCGTTTGACGACTTGTGCTGTATCGCTTTGCAAGGCTTGCCACACTCGCCCCTTCCCCTAATTGTTGCCGAACCTCGTTCTGCTGCGTCTTGGATAGTGCGGATGGGCGACCCATAGATTTTCCTTCCGCTTTGGCACGAGCGATACCAGCTTGCGTTCGTTCGATCAACAAGTCACGTTCAAATTCGGCCACAGCGTTTAGTACTTGCATCGTCATTCGACCAGCGGCGCTGGTCAGATCGACGCCGCCGAGCGCGAGGCAATGAATTCGAATGCCACGACCCGAAAGAGTTTCAACGGTCGCACGCACGTCCAACGCGTTTCTACCGAGCCGGTCCAGCTTCGTCACGATCAGCACGTCGCCTTCCTCCATCCTGCGGAGTAAATCTGCGAACCCCGGTCTTTGTTGCGCGCTAACGCTGCCTGAGATGCTTTCCGTCACAACCCTCCGCTTGTCTATAGAGAAGCCGGCCGTCTCGATCTCGCGCAGTTGGTTCGCTGTCGTTTGATCGCCGGTGCTGACGCGGGCATATGCAAAGGTTCGGCTCATGTCGAGGTTCAATGTGTTCGAAAGGGATGTCCGAATCATATCCTATGTCCATAACATCTACACCCTTATTTTCGGACATGCCTGTATGCCTATGTCCGTAAGGGTTCGGTTTCGGACACTTCCGAATCACAAGCGGTGAGTGCAATGGAGTAGATTGCCAGTGCGGTAATCGAGGCTCAATACTCAGGAGAGCCGTGTTGTACGCGAGCGTGTTTCGTCGCGTGTTTGGAGCAGGTACGTACGGGGCAGGGCAGCACCAACTATTCAGAAAGACCCATCACACGCGTGAGGAGGTGACCATGAAGCTGCGAGCAATCAACATTCACAACTTCCGATCGGCGCTCGATGTCGATATCGAAGCGCATGACTATATGCTGCTTGTCGGTGCAAACAATGCGGGAAAGAGCACCATTGTCAACGCGTTGCGAGTGTTTTATGACGACCTGAAATGGTCGAGCGACGACTTCCCCAAAGTTGGAGCGGCGGATAAGGAGGCATGGGTCCAGCTCACGTATCAACTTGATGACGACGAGTGGGCGAACCTCGCGGACAAGTACAAGGAGGGGGTTGCTGATCAGCGTTTGCCGGTGCGTCGTTACTTCGTATCAGACGAAAAGGGGCGCGTGCAGGCTAGCCAAAGCAACATCTATGGATTCGTCAAAGGGCAGCCGGACGCGGAGCTTTTTTACGGGGCGAAGAATGTCAGTGCGGCCAAGCTTGGGCAAGTGCTATATGTTCCAGCACTGACGACGGCCACAGAGCAAACAAAGATGAGCGGCCCGTCGCCGCTGCGCAATATGCTCAATTTTCTGCTGAAGAAGGTGGTGGCGAAGAGTGAGGCGTACAGAGAATTGTCGGCTGCATTTGAGAAACTGAACGACGAAGCGCGTCAGAAGGACGGTTTCCTGAGCGAAATCTCGACTCCTATCAACACGGCAATATCGTCGTGGAGCATCAAGATTGACTTGTCGGTAAATTCGATGGGCCCAGAAGACATCTCAAAATCGCTCATCAAATTTGCGTTTGTGGATTCATCCTTGGATAACGCGGGCTTTGACCTGGAGCGCTATGGCCATGGCTTCCAGCGGTCCGTCATCTACGAGTTGATTCGCTTAGCCCCGACATTCAAGGATGAGAGAAAGCCTGACAAGAAAGAGTTCAACCCGTCGTTCAATCTCGTACTGTTCGAAGAGCCGGAAACCTTTCTTCATCCTAGTCAACAAGAAAGCATGGCGTATCATCTGCGCCGACTCGGAGCCGAGCAAGGGCAGCAGGTTATCGTTACGACACACTCTCCAACATTTGCGGGCAAGGCGGCGGAACAGATTGGGCAGGTTGTGCGTGTTTGGCGATTCGAAGGTGCATCGCGCACGTTCCAGCCACGCGGTGGGCAGATCAAGGAGCTGTTCGAGAGGGGAGGCGAACTACTTAGGGCGTTGGAGGCGTTTGTCGCAAATCCAGAGATTCCAGACGATCGAAAACGGAATGCGAGGACGCTGATCGCAGATCCACCCGCAGCCGACATTGCTGTCCAAGAAGAACGCTTTCGATTTCAACTTTGGCTTGACGGTGAGCGATCATCTCTATTTTTTTCGGACAAAGTGCTGCTGGTTGAGGGAGCGACTGAGCGTGGTTTATTCAACTATCTGCTCGCGAACGATTGGTATGACCTGAGCCCGCATCGAATTTGTGTCGTCGACGTTCTCGGGAAGTTCAACTTCCACCGCTACATGGCACTCTTGGAAGTCTACGGAATCCCGCACGGCGTTATGCTTGACGATGATCACGATAGAGCGCACCACAAAGCGATGAATGAGTTAGTGGAGGCGTCGAGAAACGATTGGACCTTGGCCCGCCCAGTCCAGTTTACGGGGTGTTTGGAATCGTTTCTCGGGCTGCCGGTGCCGACAAATGATCGCAAACCGGTCGAAATGCTTAAGGCGGTGACCGGCGGACAGGTAGCACCTGAGAAAATGCAGGCGCTGAGGAGCGCACTTTGCGAAGCGCTAGACATTGCGCAATAGCGCGTTTGATTCAACGTTGAAGGTAAAATTGTCGCGTCGAGCCTAGGGCGGCCACCTGAAAACCGGATACCTTCACCGGCTGGCTCGGCATTCTTCGTGAAGGCCGCACAGAAGGGTGCACTATTGCTACGTATAAAGACACCTAGTCTAGTTCCCAAACACAAGCCACGCGCCGGTTTTCGTTCACGACGCTCGCGGCAATGTGTCAGAAGAAGCATTCTCTCTTTCGCCGCCATAGAAGCAAAACACCGGGCGTCTCAGCCTTTTGCTGCGGAGGACGGTGAAAGTCCATTCGGGCGGATGCAAGACATCATTCCACGCGATGTGCCGGTTGGGGAGGCGATGGCCTTGCTGGCCGGCCTGCTCGTCAAGTGCATTGACGAGGATGATCTGCGCACGGCGCAAGAACTGATGAAGCATGAGTTGTTTAATAGCCGTACGTTGGAAGGAGTGGTGCTATACGCGCGCCGTGAAACGGAATCGGCATTCCTCGAACGAATTAATGCTTTGCATGATCAGCTTGCCGAGCACGCTGAGGAGCGCGACATGTCGCAGGCACATTTGGCGCAGCTCCAAGCTGAACAACGAGAGCGGCAAGATCAGGCGATGCGCGAGAGGCAAAAGGCCATCAAGCCGGCTCAGGCTGCGCGGCTTGCTGGTGCAAAGAATACAAAGATCGTCGAAGAATTTAACAGGCGTCGGCGTAGTGGTGAGGACTTTCAGGGACGCAATGTTTGCTCAGATATTGCGGCTCGCTTCGGCGTCACGGCTGACCATGTGCGCAAGCTGAAACGGGCTTGGCTTGCCACGTGAATTGATAAAACGCGATTGACGCAACGATAGTCTTGTTTTGCACGGTTCTAAACGGGATTGTCGATACGTCGGTCGCGTTTGGTGCTCCAAGCTCCCGGTTGTGCCGATGGTGGCACAGCTACGCTTAGGGAGCACAAAATGTCTGCAAGCAATACATTCGCGTCACAGGCCCCGGTCGGACTACCGCTTGACGGCTTTTCGCGTTGGAGTGATCTGCGGCCCTTCATCCCGTTATCCCGCGAGACGGTCCGACAGCGCGAGTTGGAAGGGCGCTTTCCGCGTGCAAGTCGTTTGACGCAGCGCTGCACCGTCTGGTCGAATCGAGAGATTCACCGCTGGATGGCCAACCCGTTGACTTATCGCACTGCCGATGCTGCGTGCGAAGTGAAGGAGGGCGCGTGATGACGAATAGCGTGAATGTGACGAGCGCGCGCGTGGCAGCTCGAGAAGCCAAACGAGACGCCGACACAGCATTCTACGAAAGCGAGTTGGAGCGCCAGCGCGAGCGATTCGCCGAAGCGCACGTGCGTTGCGTGGACGAAGGTCGACGCGAGGCGGCTTGTTGGATCGCGGCGGCCGCCACGGTATTCGAGCGCGACGCCGAACGTATGCCGTCGCGTGCTAAACGCGCGGTCGAACTCCTCAAGCACGCGGTTTTCATGCTTGATCCGAAGGCCCCTGCATGATGTCTCGTCAAAGTCACTTTGCCGTGATGGAAGGCAGGGCACGTCGGTTGCGTGACGTCGCTGTCACTGGTCCGTCCCTTCAGCGATTTGCGCATCGCGGCGGTGCGCAGTATCCTGTGGGCGTCGCTGAGACAACAGCGACCCGGGGTGACAGCCGGAAATTGCAAAAGGCGGACAACCGCCGCTGTGCGGTTTTTTTACGTCCGTACACCTTGCGCCTTCTATGGTCGGGCCTTGGTGGGGGTGCGTTCGCGCACGCCGGTTCCCTTTTGCGCCGGTCTGTCAACCCCGCCATGTGCCCGGCCACCCCGTTTGACAGCGGGGGCCGGGTTCCGAACCCAGCAAAAGGAGTCGCAGCCAATGCGCCAGTCCACGCACGCCCATACCGGGCAGCAATCCCACCTCATTCAATCCATCGTCCGCGCCGCACTGCGCGACGCAGCAACCGCCAGCACGTACCAGGACGCGCTCGACGCAACCGGCGCGGCACTGGCCGCGATCGCCGCGCTCGTCCGTGCGGAGGTGCGTCATGGCTGAGCTGCGCTGCAAGATCGGCGATCTGGCGATCGTCACGAAATGCGATGCTCGCTCGCGTATCGGCATGCTGGTCGAGGTGGCATCGGCTCGCCCGACGCCCGATCACGATTGGCGCGTGCGGATCTTGGGCGGCCCCGTCACGGGACGTAGCATCTACGCTCGGCGGTCCGGCGATTTCACGCACGCAGCCGTCCACGACTGGAACCTCACGCCGATTCGCGGCGAAGCGGAGCTGGATTGCACGATCGACGTCGGGCAACTCCTCGCGTCGATTCTGGAGGTGCGCCATGTCTAAATACCGCCTGCCGAACGAAGTCACGATGATCGCCATGTGTGCGGCCCATCAATTCGCCCAGCTCGAAGCCCTGTTCGATGCTGTCCGTTCGCATCTTGCGGAGGGCACCTACGAGCGCGCGCTCGTCGACATGGGGCAAAGCGTCGCGAGCCGGTATTCGGCCGAAATGCGTCGCACTGCGCAGCCGGAGGTGTGCCATGACTGACCAGCGCATCCGAACCGCGGTTGTCGACGGATTCGACAACGCACCGCCGCTGGATACCGGCGCACCGATCGAGCTGCAATTCGCCGTCGACCTGGGCGCGATCTGCGCCGACGCATGGCTCGACCTGAAAGGCGACGTGCGGCTGCACGACTACGCGGCCCATCAAGCCGCCGCGTTCGCGCGCGGCATGGAATCCGCCATGCAGGACGCGGGCGACGTCGACGCGCACCGCGTGACGATCAGCCGCCAAGCGTTCGCGGCCGGCCTGATGGGGCGCGTGCAGCAGCATCTGTTCGCGGCACTCGGCCTTGTCACGCGCGAGCCGCGTACGACGCACTGAGGGGCGACCATGGCAAAGACGAACAAGAATGCCGTGCAGCCGCTCGCGCCGCACTTCGTGGCCGAAGTGAATCGTCCCGATCACAACCGCATCGGCACGCGGATCAGCGACGCCATGGAACTGCTGGACAGCCTGCATTGGGCGGCCGACAAGGCCATGTCCGATGACGACTACTGGCTTGTGCTGAGCCTGTTCCGCGCGTCCCTGCCGTCGATCGGCGCGGCGCTGGAGGCGGCCAACGACGCCCTTGGCGAGTCGCGGCTCGGCCGCTACGTCTACAGCAACGACGTCACGGCCGGCGGGGCCGTTCTATCGGTGCCTCGCGCGGCCGGCTGACGCTGCGCCGCTAGGCATCGTCACATCATTCAATTCTTCGCGCGTCGGGTAGCTACTTGCCCGATATGGACTACTAATCGGAAGTCGACCGACGCGCGTCCAGTGGGAACCTATGAGTAACGCACCCATGTCCGAATTCGAGCGGGCGAGAGTCGCGCTCGGCTATGTCCCGCCAGACGACCGCGACACGTGGAGTCAGGTGGGGATGGCGCTCAAGGCCGAGTTTGGCGAGGAGGGCTTCGCCCTCTGGAACGAATGGAGCCAAGGCGCGCAGAACTACAACGGCAAGGACGCGCGTGATGTGTGGAAGTCGTTCAAGGGCGGCAAGATCACCATCAACACGCTGTTTCACCTCGCCAAGCTCGGCGGCTTCGATCCGCGTGCGCATCGAGCCAAGCCCATCGATCCAGCGGAGCGCGAGCGGCAGAAGGCCGAACGCTCGGCCCGCGAAGCGGCCGAGCTGGCGGAACTGACCGAGAAACAGCAAGCCGCGTCGATGCTCGCCGAATCGATCTGGTCGGGGGCCGAACCTGCGCCGGCCGATCATCCGTATCTCGTTCGCAAGCGCATCCCGGTCGACGCGCTGCGCGTCTATCGCGGGGGCTTGTGCATCGGCACGGCCGCATGCGACGGCGCCCTCGTCATCCCGGCCCGTGACGCCGACGGCAAGCTGTGGACGCTGGAATTCATCCTGACGGACGGCCAGAAACGCTATCTGCCGAACGGCCGCAAGGCGGGCTGCTTCTCGTTGATCGGCGGCCCGCTATCTTCCGCGCCGTCCACGCTGCTGATTGGCGAGGGTTACGCCACGTGCGCGACGCTCGCGGCCGCGACCGGCTATCCGGCTGCCGTCGCGTTTGATGCCGGCAACCTGCACGCGGTTGCGATGGCGCTGCGCGGCCAGTATCCGGACACCCGCATCGTCGTCTGCGCCGACGACGACCACACGACGAAGGGCAATCCGGGCGTGACGAAGGCCCGCGCGGCGGCCGAGGCAGTCGCCGGCATCGTCGCGGTGCCCGACTTCGGTCCGAACCGGCCAGCCGCCGGCACCGACTTCAACGACCTGGCTGCGCACGTCGGCCCGGATGCGGTGGCCGCCGCCGTGCGTGCTGCGCTCACGCTGGCCGGCTCGGCTGACGTCGGCAAGGGCAAGGTCGCTCCAGCCGCCGCGAAGCCCGCCAAGCGCCCGAAAACGGCTCGCGCGCAGGACGGCAAGTCGCGGATCGTCGTCGACGACAAGGGCGTGTGGTTTCACGGCTTCAACAATCAAGGCGATCCGCTGCCGCCGCATTGGGTCAGCACGCGTATCGACGTGATCGCGGAGACGCGAAACGAGATGAACAGCGAGTGGGGCTACCTGCTCGAATTCACCGATCGCGACGGCATCCTGAAACGGTGGGCGGTGCCGGCCGGCCTCTTTGCCGGCGACGGCACGGAGCTGCGCCGCATGCTGCTCGATATGGGCGTGAAGCTCGGCGTGACGCAGATCGCCCGCACGCAGATCGCGAACTATGTGCAGATGGCGCAGCCGGACGAGCGCGTGCGCTGCGTGCCGCGCGTCGGCTGGCATCACGGCGCGTTCGTGCTGCCGGATCGCGTCATCGGCACCGGCAAAGAGGCGCTGATCTATCAGGCCGACACGCCGATCCAGAGTCAGTTTAAGGAGCGCGGCACGCTGGACGACTGGCAACGCGAGGTCGCAGCCTACTGCGTCGGCAATAGCCGGCTGCTGTTCTGCGTCGCAACCGCCTTCGCTGGTCCGCTGCTGCACTTCTCCGGGCTTCAGTCGGGCGGGTTTCACCTGCTCGGCACGACGTCCAAGGGCAAGTCGACGGGCGGCGTTATCGCCGCGTCCGTGTTCGGCTCGCCGGACTACGTGCGGAGCTGGAAGGCGACCGACAACGCCCTCGAAGCCGTCGCCACGCAGCATAGCGACGCGCTGCTGATCCTCGACGAAATCGGGCAGGTCGAGCCGCGCTTGGTCGGCGATGTGATCTACATGCTTGCGAACGAGTCGGGCAAGGCCCGCGCGTCGCGTAGCGGCTCGGCGAAGCCCGTGCTCACGTGGCGGCTGCTGTTCCTGTCGAACGGTGAAAAGAGCGTGTCTGCCCTGATGGCCGAGGGCAACAAGCCCATGAAAGGCGGTATCGAGGTGCGCTTGCCGGCGATCCCGGCCGAGGTGGGCGAAATGGGCGTGGTCGAGAAGTTGCACGGCTTTCCGACGCCGGCCGCGCTGATCGAGCATCTAGAGCGGCACGCCGGCATGCACTACGGCACGGCCGGCCCCGCGTTCATCGAATGGGCGTCGTCGCAGGCCGGCGAGCTGGCCGAGCATCTGCGCATGCGCGTCGACGAGCTGGTCGGGCAATGGGTGCCGGACGGCTCGCATTCGCAGGTCGCGCGCGTCGCCAAGCGGTTCTGCCTCGTTGCGGTAGCCGGCGAGCTGGCGACGGCACACGGGCTGACCGGCTGGCCGCAGGGCGAAGCGGTCGAGGCCGCCCGTCGCTGCTTCGAAGGCTGGCTCGAACTGCGCGGTGGCACCGGCAATTCGGACGAAGCGGATGCTGTGCGACAGGTGCTGCACTTCCTCGTCGCACACGGCGACAACCGTTTCGTATGGATGAACCGGGCGCAGGACGACCATCGGCCGAACGCGCCGCACCGTGCGGGCTGGAAACGACTCGTGAAACACGACAAGAGCAGCGTCGCCATTGAGTCGGATCAAGCGTATTACGCCGAGTTCGGCGAGAAGATGAGCGCCGAAGACGCGGAAAGCGTCGAGACGGAATACCTGATCGAATCAACCGTGTTTCGCAAGGAGGTGTGTGCCGGCTACGATCATCGGATCGTCGAGAAGGCTTTGATGAAGCGGGGCGTGCTGATGCCGCGCAGCGACGGGCGTCCGTATCGACAAGAGCATATCCCTGGCATGACAAAGAGACTCATGGTCTATCGCGTCCTGCCGTCCATCTTCTCACTCGAAATCTAAGCTGCACCGCCGCCGTCCGGGAGGGCGGTGGCGGGCATCCCTTTGCGCGGCATTTTTGGTCCGTGCGTCAAAGTTACTTTGAGCGGTACGCTCCAGATGGAACCGGGCCGGCGATGGCCGCGAATCTTGCCGTATCCGTAACAATCCAGCCCGGTTTATCTCCAGTATCTCCAGCGTTCTCCAAATTGTTTGGAGACACACAAAGCCTTACCCCATAAGGCTTTGCGGCCGATTCAGGCGTTTATCTCCAACTCTCCAACTCATTTTGCACTGAGCAGACAGGCGTCGACCGTCTGCTTCCACCGCGAAGCCAGACGGGGCGAGGCTCTCCGGGATTCGAGGTGCGTTGACAACGTGTTTTCGAGGGGGGGGCTCCGCGATGAGCCCCGATCGGGCATTGTTGCGCCGGCCGCAAGTGTCGGGGCGGCCGGAGAGCGGGGGACCCTGCGTCTAGGGCAAAGACGCGGGGGCTCACACCCGCGCGTTTTTCCTACTCCCGGCGCGCCTAAGGGGGGTCATATTCATACCGACATGCATGGAGCCGGCAGTGCAATGCCAACCCTGAGAAATCGGTGGGAGGCGCGCGGCAAGGGGGGGCATATCTGTGCAGGGCTATTAATTATTGTTGAACGCGCCCGGCCGCTGCGTCGTCGGATATTTTGACGTACCGCGAGAATTCCGGATACCACGGAGTTTTGTTTGACGTCAGGAGGAACAGGAGGGAGCTGAAAACTTTGAAGTGATAGTACGGATCCTTTTCGGGGAGCGCGAAGAGATGTTTCAAGTCCTTTGCTGCAAATCGTGGGTAGGGGTTCGTAGTTCCGTTGTGATCTATATAGGTCAATAATCCATCTTCGATGCTAATTATCAAATTGTGTTTGTGGCGATGTGAAACATCTGAGTCGTAAAGGCCGTCAATTTCATTCTCCAGATTATTTGTATTGAAATCCAATTTCTGGCAAATGAGAAAGCTCGAAAATAGTTGTCGAGCATCGTCGGTCGGATTGAACTGCGGTTGGTCCGGTCTTGCGACGCCGGGGTCACTAATGCGCTCTCCCAGCCTCTTTGTTGCTGCAAGTTTATTGAGTGCTTGACGTAGGGCGGTGCGGGAGAGCGTTGATTTAACTTCGCCAACGCAATATACAGACTCAAGAGGGAAAAAGCGCTGTCGATCACCTTCCTGATACAAGGGGGTCAGTCGTGAATCGAAACCGATTATGTCGCATTGTGTGCTCACGTCGTCCATTGTCGAAAGAATAAACCCTGTTGAGAGGTCGAGGCTTTGCGGGATAATGAATTTAAGAAAGTCTCGAACAATCGATTCGCGGTAAATTCCATATTCGCCGGCGTGAAATAATCTTTCATTGGACGAATCGTAGAAAATTTCTGTTGATGTTGCGGAGAAGGCAGCTCTAAAAACGTCAACTTGCTCGCGGAATAAAGCGTCGAATATTTTGTTTGCCATGTGCTTCACCTTGGTCTGAAGTGTGGGGCGTGTTGACTGGTTGGAGACTAGTCCCACGTCTGCTCGTTCTAGTCAATGTTGGCGCGCTATCGGGTGGATGCGATATACACGATTTCCGCTCCTGCTTTGAGACGATCCAGATGATCGCCCCATGCCTGCATCATGCGCCTGCGCTCCGGCAGATATTCGGCATGGACGTACGCGGCCGTCACCTGATTGCGTTCGGCATGTGCCATCTGGCGCTCAACAACATCGCGGCCGAAGCCTAGTTCACGCAGAGCAGTAGCCGCCAGTCCGCGAAATCCGTGCCCCGTCATTCGCGACTTGTAGCCCATGCGGTAGAGCGCATAGAGCATGGTGTTGTTCGAAATGTGGCTTCGGCCTTGCACGCTGTAGAACACGAATCGATGCTGGCCGTTGAGCGCGCGGAGCTGGGCGAGTACGTCGAGCGCCTGCCGCGATAGCGGCACGATGTGCGGGTCGCGCATCTTCATGCGCTCGGGCGGCACGCGCCATTCTGCAGCGGCCTCGTCAAACTCCGACCACTCCGCACGAATCATTTCTGTTGTCCGCACGAAGGTCAGCGCCATCAGGCGCAGCGCGAGCCGGGTGACTAGGTCGCCTTGGTAGGCGTCGATGTCGCGCATGAGCTGCGGAATCTCCGTTGCCTTGACGCGGGCCATGTGCTGCACGCCCGGCCCTTTCTTCAAGACCGTTTGCGCGTCGATGTCGGCTGCCGGATTCCTGGAGCATCGGCCGGTCATGATCCCGTGCTGGAAGACCGCGCGTGAGCGCTGGAGAATCCGCTTCGCCGTCTCCCGCACCCCACGCGCCTCGACCTCGCGAACGATGCTGAGCATCTGCGGCGAGTCGATCTCCGCGATCGGGCGAGCACCGATCTTCGGGAACACGTCGACCTCAAGCGAATTCAACACCTTCTCTGCGTAGCCGTCGCTCCAGCCCGGGCGCTGGGAGTCGAACCACTCGCGGGCTACCGCTTCGAACGAGTTGGCCGCCGCGATCTCGGCGGCCCGTTTCGCGTCCTTCTTCGCCTCGCCCGGATCGATGCCGGCCGCGATCTGCTCGCGGGCCTCGTCGCGCTTCTTCCGTGCCGTCGCGAGCGTGACGGCCGGATAGACGCCGAGGGCGAGCGTCTTCTGCTTGCCAAGGAAACGGTAAGACAAGCGCCAGTATTTTGCGCCGTTCGGTTGGACGAGCAAGAACATCCCGTTGCCGTCCGTGAGTTTGTACGGGGCCGCGTTGGCCTTCGCGTTCCGTACCTGTATGTCAGTGAGAGGCATGGTTGGTATCTGTGTTGTTGGTATCTGCTGATACCAACAAAAATACCAACACTTTCTCCGGCTGTCACTGAGCAACGTTGGGTGACGATGGGCACGAGACGGCCGCCAGACGGGCTTGAGCGGGGAGTTTCTTGTGAATCTTGGGGATGGTTTGGGGCTTGGCTGGTCCCCCCGACAGGAATCGAACCTGTATCTAGCGCTTAGGAGGCGCTTGTTCTATCCATTGAACTACGGGGAGCGGATAGTTTGAGCGGGATGGATCGAACCCTTGTAAATCAGGCTCTTAGCCTTGTCCCGCTTGCCTTTCGAGGATTTAATCCCGCTCGCTAATGATGCGAAATGACGGGTCGTGAAGCATAGTTTAACGCCCTGCCTGCTACAATTCTGCTACAAATCGACCCTGTAGCAGCGTGTGTGGATGATGCGTTGCTACAGTCCACAGACGGGGGGTTCATGGCTTCGATCCTCAAGATCGGCGACCGCTGGCGGGCACAAGTCCGCCGGCGGGGACAGAGTATATCAAAGACATTTCGAACGAAGGGTGCTGCGGAAGCATGGGCGCGTGAGATCGAGGGCGGAATCGACAAAGGTCAGGCTGCCGTCGACGAGCAGACTATCACGGTCGGCGAGCTGGTACGACTGTATAGGAACGCTCGGAATGATTCCAGTCGGCCGGTGGCTGAAAAGTCGAATGAAGACTACATGCTCAAGCGCCTGGAAAGTCACTTTGATGATGAAGTGGCTGCGAAGCTGTCGACCAAGCGGCTCGTCAAGTTTGCACAGGAGCGAAAGAAAGAAGGGGCGGGGCAGTACACCATCGACATGGACATTTCGAAGCTCGGAACCGTGTTCAAGCATATGGCGTCGCTTCTCGATCTCCGACTTCCGCACGCCCCAAGCATCGCGCGGCCAACGCTTGATCACCTGCAACTCATCGGTCCCGGCAAACTTCGCGACCGCCGGCCGACCCGCGACGAAATCGTGAAAATTTTCCAATGGTTTGCCGAGCATCCGGAGCGTGAACAGGCGGTGCCGGATGTTATTCGCGTCGCGATGAAAAGCGCGTTCAGGCGCGGCGAGCTGTTTCGGTTGACGTGGTCGGATCTCGACGTCGAGCGTCGGCTCGCCCTTGTCCGCGATCGGAAGCATCCACGCCAGAAGAAGGGTAATGACGAGTGGGTACCGCTGATCGGCGACTCGCTCGAAGTGCTGTTGCGCCAGCCGCGATATCCCGTGCCGCCAAACTATGAGGCGAAGCGCCGGGCGGACCCATTGATCGAGCCGCACCCGAACGAGTTCATCTTCCGGTTCGATAAGAGCACGGCCAGTAAGTACTTCAAGCTGGCGTGTGACGACAAAGGGATTGTCGATCTGCGGCTGCATGACCTGCGGCACGAAGCGACGAGCGCGCTGTTCGAGGACGGGTGGGATATTCCCGAGGTCGCGGCCGTGACCGGCCACAAGGATTGGCGCAACCTGAAGCGGTATACGAATTTGCGGCCGGATCAGGTTGCGAAAAAGGGGCAGCTGAAGGTTGTGGGCGGGGAATAGCGGAGACTAGACCCCTTATCGGGGGCGCTTTTTGATCCAGCGCCCGGATCGGACTGCGCTCGCGCCCGGAAACGCAACGCGGTGCGCTTTCTTTACCGCGCCTTGCCGCGGTGTTGTCCCAGTCCGGTCGAAGACAATGCCTTTCGAACGGAGTCGGAGATCTGTCGTTTGCTTTGCTTTAGCGCTGCGACCTCTGATTTCCTCAGCGGTACGGAAGCCAACGAGGTACTGGGCTTCGTCGGCCGTGAGCGCAGTTGGCTCGATGCGGAACGTTTCGCGGATGACATGGCCGAATTGCTCCTCTAGACGGCGCACGGTTTTTCGTGCAGGGAATAGTTTACCAGACCGGCTTGCGTTCACCAGAACGACGGCCGCCACCACGTTTCCGCCATTTCGGCGGATGTAATCTGACAGGTCGCAAAGGGTGCCGCCGAGCGTTGTCACGTCGTCGACGAGGACGTAGTTTCCACCGCGCTGAACTGAACCTTGAAACGATGCGCGTGCGATGAGGCGTTCCATTGCGTCAGCGCCGGTGTGATACACCTTCGTGGTCTGCACAATGTGTTCGTCAACGGCGCCCATCACAACACTGAGTACTACTGCGAGCACTTGGGGGATGGCGTTGTCTCCACGTGCCTCTCGGGCGTGCGGAGCAACAAAGATCACTTCCGGCCATCGTCGCGTATTCGCAATCTCGCGGACTTTCCAATACAGCGGCTCGCTGAGATCGCTAACCAGTTCGATGGCGGCTTGGGTATCGCCGGCCTTGGCGGCGGCGTAGCTCGCATGAGCCTTCAGTTCGGTATCGTCCCGCCAGAGAAAAATCGGTTCGTCGACGTTCGGCGGAAAGCCGTGGGTCCGAGTGAGTATTCTGCCGGGTGCGAATTTGCCGAGCAGAACGGTGGGTTTTGGCAATTTCGTATTGGTTTCCAATTGTGTGCCGCCCCGGTCGATGCGATCGGCGGAGTATATCGTGACCGCAGCAGGCCGGTGGCGGCTCGGGCTGAGTCGGGTGGCACTGAGACATCAAAGTGGCTTTAGCTACGCTGCTCGACGTCGCGCCTGGGCCGACATTTCGTCGAGGTAGTCGGCAACGGCGTCGTACGCGGCGAAGCGTGCACCACCCTCCTTGTACGTTGGTATCGGGAACGTTTCGGCGCTGATCTGGTTACGAATCGTGCCTTCCGACATCATCATCAATTGCGCTAACTGAGCGAGCGTCATGCGCGGGCCATACTTTTCGAGAATGTATGCACGGGTGAGTAGGCTCATCGCGTGACCTCCGTTCGGCGCTCTACTAAATGTTGCTGGAGCCATGCAATAGCGTCGGCCGGCGAACCAAGCAACCCTGTTACGCGTCGCCGCGCATTCATCGCGCCGCACTCTCGGTATGTGATCGTGACGGCGCCGGCTGCGATCGCTGCCTGGCGCATCGACATCGCGATATCGAAATGTTCGTCCGATGTGCCGGCGTGCTGAATCCACTTCGCGTTGACGCCGATTGTGCGGACCATTGCGAGCAGCTCGGCGGTTGTATCGGCAATCAGGTGCGACATCTTCATGCGGCCGAACTGGCCGGCAGGATGGAGGTACATGTCGTCGACGTAGACGGTCATTTCGGATCCTCCACAAGTAGGATCAATCGCTGGTTGTTGGAGTAGAGATCCGGCCGGCCGTCGACGATTCCGTACCACCGTAGGAAAGCGCCGTCGTCGTAGATCGCTCTCCACATCTTTCCGGGGTAGACGCCGGTCGGCCGCGATGCGGAGTACTCGGCCAGCTTCTCGAAGGTCGAGCGCGTCATGACGGCATGCTCGTCATCGACGAGAATTTCCCTCCGGGGTGGCTGCCTCCAGTGGCGACCTAACGGATCGGTGATCGGCGGGATCATTGGGGGCTCCCTTCTCGATTCGGCAGTGCGCGATCGAGTTGCATTAGCCCGGTCTCGAGAGTGACGCCAGCAGTGGCGGCCCACGTTCGGGCTTCCTGTGCGGCTCTGTGGCGGGCGAGCGAACCGACCTCGTCGGCCATCAGGTCGAGCAATTCGACGTCGGCCGCCTGCGAGATCTCGACGACGAGCTCGCGGATCGCAATGCGCACCGCCTCGAGGCGCTCGGCTCTGCCTCGGCGGGCAACCGCCGAGGCTTCGTTCGTCTGGATAGGTTTGCGACGCGCGAGCGTCGCTTCGTCCTTCTGGATCGCTTTTGCGGGCGCACGCCCGCGCTTTTCGGTCCCGATCGCCTTGCCGTTGACGCTCGCTAGCGCGATCGCAGTGCGCTGTTTTCCGTGTTCCCGCTTACGCGACAGCGGACGTGGGGTAGAAAGAGCCGGGCGCGAGGTCATTTCGCGCCTCCGGTCGGGAACGGCCATGCGGACGCGGGGTCGAGGCCGGGCTTCACCTGGTGCGTCGGGAATGCAGAAGCGAGCAGCGCGGTATTCGACTTGATCCGCCGCTTGTGCTCGATGGCCGTCAACACATCCGACAGATCGGGGCGTTCCCCTTTGGCGGTGGCTGCCGAGAATTCGGCGGTCATATCGGGGTCCGGCATAGCGATGATCTCGTGCGCCCACGCGAGGATCCGCTTAAATGTCGCTTGCTCCGCCTTGGTCCGCCCGTGCACCGGCGACTTGATCGTATCGACGAGCCGCGCCGCGCCGGAGCGAATGGCTTGTACGCGTGTCCATACGGCACGCGTCTGCGGAGATACCTTCAGAGGGTCGCTCGCGAAGCTCGTGCCCGTGTTGTACTCGATCGAGTAGATCCACGCACCGGGAGCTGGCTGTGCGACGCGAATGTATGCGAGCGGCCCTTTGACGCGTCCGGTGCGCTCAGGGCCGGACAGCGTGTCGGCCGGATCGCAGCAGCCATTTTCGTCAGGTTCTGCAATGGGCCAATGCTTTGAGGCTGGTTTCGCATCGAGCAAATCAGTGAGCGGGACGAGTGCCTTGTGAACAGCGTCGATCGTCGCCGGTGCCAGCTTGCCGAAACCTTCGTCGTGCAATACCGCCTGCAGGGCCTGCAAAAGTTGCTTTGCGCACGGCTCGGTGATCTTCGCCGCCTTGGGCGACGTCGGCTTTTCCGAGGACTTGCCGCCGACCAGATGCTTCTTTGTCACCTTGCTCTTGCCGGCTTCCTTCGCCTTTGAAAGGCCGGAAACGATGCGTTCGAGCGCCTTTTCGCCGCCATGCGCGCGGATCTCTTCGATCGCGAGCGTGCCGGCGACGGCGCCGCTACGTACCAGGTCGTGCAGCGCCTGCGGCGCTTGCTCGAGCAGTGCGATGTCGCGGATGGTCTGGTCCGTGATGTTCAGCTCGTCGCAAATCTTCTTCTGGTCGTACCGGTGGATGTCGCGCAGTTCGGCGATCGCGGCGGCCAGATCGAGCGGTGACGCGGCCTTTTGACGGTTGCTGTGGTGGCCGTCGACAACCATCTTCGCGCGATCGACTTCGCGACTATCCCGCACGACGAGCGGGAGCTTGTCGAGGTGGAGTATTTCGACCAGTTTGGGGTTTCCGCAGGCTTTCCTTGCTGCGCCTGCCGCGAGGTAGCGGTGCTGGCCCTTATAGACGAAGAAATGGTCTTTGTCACCAACCTTGCGCACGTAGCAATGGAGCGGCGACCCTTTGTCGTATCCGTGCTGAATCATCAGCTCGGTGAGTTCCTTCACCCAGGCGTGGTCGACCGGGCGGACGTTGTCGGCGGGATCGTAATGTATCTGGTCGTACGGCACCATCCAGAGATCGGCCGACTTGGCGCCGGCTTGGGCTGCAGCTGCCTTCGTGTTGCCGGTCTCGAACACCGGCAGCAGCGCGAGCGGTTTGGTTTTAGACATGGAACCTCCGGAATGCGGAGCGGATGATGGGCAGCGCGAAGCAGGCAGAGCAGAAAGCCGCAACGTACGCGACGGAAGTGCTGCCGGCGGACATGCCGGCAACGAACCAGAGGAGGGCAGTGACCAGGCCGAAGACGCGGCCGACCACGCGGCCGGTCGACGCGAGCAGGGCACAGGCCATGCAACTGGTGATGGCGATCAGGAGGGCGAACATTGCGTCTCCTCCATTGCTTCGAAGTGGCGACCATCGCGTCCGCACTTATTGAGCCAGCGTGCGATCAGGGGCTGCGTTGAGCGTTGCAGGTACGCGAGGGCGCCGTTCGATCGGATCGGCTCGCCGTTGGTTAGGTCGATGCCCTCGGAGGTGCTCATGTGCATGCAGTGAAGATCTGATCCGGGTTGCCGGATCATTGGTCGTCCGTCGCTGCGAAGCGGCGGAGGCACGTTCTCGCCGTAGTACTTGCAATGAATGCAGAGCTTCATGCGGCCTCCGGCTTCTTGAGGGTCTCGCGCAACGCAGGTGAAGCGTCGAGCTCAATGCGGAGCTGCGTCTTCGGCTTGCGGAGGATGACCGGCGCATATTTCGTGTCGCCGCATACGCGCTCGCATTCCCAGCCAAGTGCGAGAAATGCGTGGACGAAGCGATCGGAGTACTCGGCCGAGATCCCCGTGCCGAGGCGTAGGACATATTGGGCTCGCGAGCTGTAGTTTTCGCGATGGGCCCGGAGTACGAGCGAGTAGTCCGCCGGACTGACGGCGAGCTGGTACTTCTTGTGCAGGGCTCGCAGATCGGGTTCGATCGCGCGGATTTGCTTCTCTGCGCGCTTCAACTCGGCAAGGCGGCGGCGATAGCAGGTTTCCGCGTGTTCGACGAACCCCGCATACGTCGTGGGCGGAGTCCAAGCGGTGGATGGCTTCTTCATGCTGCCACCTTTGCCGCGCGTTTGCTGTGCGGCTTCGCCTTGCGTGCGGCATTTTCAATAGCGGTCGTTGCCGCGTGTTCGGCTGCTTTCCGGTGCCGACGGGCGGCATTGATCGCGCTTTCGCAATCGCCGTCGCTCGGATACGTGATCTGCGTTCGGACGACCTGGTCGCCGTCCATGATCAGGTACTCGGTGTAGATGCTGTCCTGGATCGGGCGGCGCATCACCACGGTCTGACCGATGAGGATCGGCGTCGAGGGCCGACGGGTTTCACGGTTGTAGCGGACGATCGTCCGCAGGCCGAGGGTATCGCCGCGCGGGGCGTCAGGTTCGAAGCGCTTGATCTGGCGGGGCATCGTGCTATTCCTCTTCGCTTTCGCCGGCCGCGCGACTCTTCATGTCGACGTGTCTGGCGTGTGGTTGCTGATCGCGCGTCCGGAGTGCCGCGCAGTTCGCGAGGCAGATCCGGAGGGCTGGATTGGTCAGGGATGCGGAGGCGGGGCCGGGAAGGTGGCGGAGACGATGCTCGCGTGCAATGTCGGCATCGGTAACAGGTATCCGCTTTGCCATTACCCAGTCCCGTCACCGATCAAGGCTTTTCATCGGGGGGCGACGAAGGCTGCGCTATGCTGTCCCTTTCAACAAACGGGGATTCAGATGGCGGACCTTTTTCCGACCGTTGATCACGGCGACACTCATTTCGATACCTATGTGGATCGTCAGCGCCGACAGCGGAAGATTTCGTCGGAAGCGGCGGAGGTGTTGGAAGATCTGAACGATCTTCTTTCGGCAAGTCGTGCGCTTGCGAAGGCACATTTTGGAAGTGATGCGTCACCTGACCATGCTGTTGCGCTTTTTCAGGTGTTAGCGACGGAAATCCGTCATCGGGCAAGCACTCCCCGCAAGGACACGGAGTGATATCGCGTCCGAAGGGATAACGGCCGAAATAGCCAGTGCAGGATGCGCACTGGCGAAACCGCTTTTCGCCCGGCAACGGATCAGCGTAGCCGGGGGCAGCGTAGAAATATGATTCGGGGCTGTCGGCGCTTGGCTGGCGCAGCCATCCGAGCTGTTCCATGGCCTTTGCGAGGCGTGCCTGCGCCTCGATCGACCATTCGCGCGAATCCAGTTCCGCAACCTCGCGAAGCAGGTCAATCGCGGTGACCCGAATGCGGTCATGCAGATACGTTTCCAAACGACCTTTGAACGCACCGTTGGTAAGGGTGATCGTGTTCATAGCGCGATCTCCCTTACACCATCGAGCGCTGCTGCGCGATCGGTGCAGCCGGCACGTCGTTGCTCGGCACGAGATTCACGAGAATCACGACCAGAGCGGCAACGATCGTGAGACGCCAGGCGGCGGATGACTCGACCGGCTTGGCGGGCGGAAAGTAGCTTTGCTGCATGCGCTGCAGTTCCGCCCGTCGGGCGTCTGTGTGCGCGTCATAGATGGATTTCATGGCGGTCTCCGGTGGGCGCGTCGGAAGACGCGCTGAACCGGAGAATAGCCATTAATGGAAATCAATGCAAGCCAGAAACGGCTATTTCAGATTTGAGATGTCCTTTCTTGTTCCCTTTGTGGTTGGTGGGGCTTGACTGCTCGCGGCTGAGTGGCGGGATGCGAGTGCGGTGGTCAGTTGTGCCGCAAGCGATAGGGCTGCGTCTAGCCAGTCGAATGGGTTGATGTATGTCGCTACGATAAACGCGATGCCTGCTAGGGCTGCGACGCTTGAGTAGCCGCGCTCGAATCGGCGTGGCGGGCGGCGCTGTCGCTCGCGTTCTTTGTGCTGTTCGATTGTCGTCGCGAGCTGCCGGAGTTCGTCGGCGATTGCGGCCGCCATCTCCGGCTCGATTCCGGCGGCGGAAATGCCCAAGTGCCCCCTGGCATCCAGGTACACCATTGCTGCAGCTATAGCGGGCGATGGTGGCCCGAGGAGGGCTTGCTTGATGTGCCGCCGGACGGTGTCGGCGCGGTCTAGTGTGGATTGGCTGTGAATGTCGCCTGAGTGATTTTCATTGCCCCGGAAATCACTGAGACGAGCTATGCCGGTTTCGTTTCTGTGGGTTGGTCTGTTCTTTGGGTTCATTGTCAATGCTCAGCGTGTCATCATTTAACTCACGCTGTATGGCATTGAGCAATCGCTCTTTTAGGCCAGGCGGGGGCTCCTTGCTTGAGCTCACCGTAAGGGGGGTGTCCTCGGATTTGGATTTGTACCGTTGGATGGTGAACTCGATAAATGCCTTGATTTGCTCTTTATCGGCTTCCGGAAGGCTGTTGTAGCCTGATTCATCTTGTACTGGCGTGCTGCTCGATGGCGCATCCTTGTCCGTGAGGAGGGAGGCCGGTGTGACACGGAAGGCTTCGGCGAGTGATTCGACCTGCGCGAGCTGTGCGTATACCTCTCCGCGCAAGATTCGACCGACCGTGCTCTGAGCGATCTTGGCGCGCGTCGCGACCTTCATCTGAGTATCTAGATGTGGTGTGACCTCCATAAGGCTGTGGAGGCGTCTAGCAAGTATTTGCCTGATGTCTGCTCGTTTCATGGTCCACAGCGTGCCACCCGTGGTTAGCCATTTGCGGCAATCTTCCGAGCCGGCTTGGTTGTATGAATAACCATTAATGGCTATCATGTCGGGACTCTTAGTTCTGAGGTGCCGCTATGGACCATCACCGCCGTTCGATGTTGGACGCCACGCTCGAACGTCTTGGGCGGGAAAAGGGGAATCTGCGCGAGATCGCCAAGGCAACCGGCGTTCCTTACTCGACGTTGGCGAAGATTAGCTCAGGTGCGGTTACCGATCCCCGCGTGTCGACTGTCCAGGCGCTGCACGACTACTTCGACGGTCGCCCCAAGCGCGCAACCGAGTCTGCATCTTAGGTCGGCTGTTGACCGGTAAACAGAATGAAAGTCCTCCATCACCAAGAACAAATGGGGCTCCTATGACCTGCAGATATAGCGGGACAGATTGGCTTGATGTCCTCTACACGTCGGTGCGCAATACGCCGGGTGGGGTGGCGGATGCAGCTCTCTTCCTGACCGCTCGCCGCGGACGTTCGATCTCAGTTGAGTCGCTTCGGTTGCGTCTTCGCGCGGTCGACGAGAATCGCCTCTCGATGGAAATGTTTGAGCTGCTGATCGAGTGGATGGAGGAGCACGGTTCTCCGCACGCACACGATGCGCTCTATGCGCTCAATGAGCGCTTTGGACTTCGGGCGACCAACGTCGACGCAGCCGAGGGGCAAGACACCGTTCACGCCCTGGTCCTCCAGGCTCTCGATCTCACGCACCAGACCGGTGTCGTGATGAACGAGGTTCGCGGCGCCGTCGCGGACGGAAAGATCACAACGGCCGAGGCTGAGGCGGTCACGGTTGCTGCTCGAGCACATCAGCGCATGGCGGACCAGCTGATCGACGCTGTTGTGCGTCTCAGCAAGCTCGGTCGAAGCTGATCATGCGTTTCGCCGAGGGGATGGCGTGCTGCAACCCGTATCGCGAACAGGCGGGCCTTTCATGCGACTACGGCAATCAGTTGTGCTGCGCCAGCTCCGCGATTGAGCGTATGGCGATCGGCATGCCGTCGGGTATCCCGCGTCTTCTCAATATGCTGTTCGACACGTTTCCTGCCTCGGCCGGGTATGTGATGCAGCACGCACTACGTTATGCCGATCCCGCCGTCGCACTCGACGTTGCAGCGAAGTATTGCGCCTCGATGCAGTCACGCGCAGATCGCGTGGCATTCAAAGACCAGGTCGCCGGCTATCTCAGCGCAGAGCAACTGGCGACATTCGAAGAACGCACTCTCGCCGAATTCCATCGGCGAAAGGCATCTACCAATCGGGGATAACAAAGTGACTTTGAATCAATCGTCCGCCCTTCGTACGCGCCACAACCGCGTCCGTCGCCTCAACACGAGCCCTTCGTGCATGTCTTTTGCTGCTGGCCGCGCATCGTTCCGGCTTCATATTACGTCCCGCAAATTCTGGATCGGAGCGTGAGCCTTGTCCTCGATCGACCAGATCATCGCGCAGCTCGATGCTGCGGGGCACCCGCGATTGCCCGAAGGACATCCCATCGCGGATGGAAAACCGCACCGCTACGGGCCCAAGAAAAAACACTGGTACTCCCTGCACGAAATCGTCCGTAACGGACAGGTCGTCGGCTACACCGGTGCATTCGGCGAATGGAGCGCCGATGATAACGGCGCTCAGAAATTCGAATGGCAAGGGTCGACGCTGCCACCCGATGTACTTGAGGAAACGCGTCGACGTCAGGCTCAAACCGAGCGAGCGGAGATGGAGAAGCGGCAACAGGCTGCAAAGCTTGCTGCAAACCGTGCTTGGGATCAGTGGGCACACGCTGCCGATGTAGGCGAATCTCAGTACCTCGAGCGGAAGCAAATCACGCCGGAAGGTGTGCGCTTCGCTGACGACGGGACGATCTACGTACCGATGTGGCGCCACAGCGCCGACGGGGCGCGGATGGTCGGTTTGCAGAAGATCACGCCGGACGGTGCGAAGCGGTTCAACAAGGGCACGGAGAAGAAGGGCGCGGAATGTCGCCTCGGCGCATCGAGCGCCGATGACAAGGTGGTGATGGTCGCGGAGGGGTACGCGACTGCTCGCACAATCCGTATGGCGACCGATGACGCGATCCCGGTTTCGGTGTGTTTCGACGCCGGCAACATAATGCTGGCCGCGCAGGCATTGCGCGATGCGTATCCAGACGTGCATATCTTGATCTGCGCTGACGACGACTGGAAGGTCGAGCAGCAGATGCGGAACTGGCTCGCCGACAAGCTTGGCTATTCCGGTGACCTAGTCATCGGTGCCGATCCGGTCGGGATCGAACATCGAGGCACCGTACATCGCGTGAGCGCCGAAATCGGGCAGATCAACGGCGGCGTTCCGTTCGTCGAGCTGCGCGTTGTCGTCGAGTCACGGCCCGAGCAGATCAAGCGATTCGAAAACACCGGCCGGTCGCGTGCGGAAGAGGCGGCGGTAGCTGTCGGCAATGCCAGCGTCGCGTTTCCGGTTTTCTCGAATCGCGAGGACCGTAAGCTGACTGACTTCAACGACCTGCATTGTGAAGAAGGGCTGCACGTCGTCAAAGACCAGATCACGCGCGCGATCCTCGCCGCATTGGCGCCGGCCGCGAGTGACGTGAAGCCGTTTCCACACTTGCATGCTGTCGAAAGCACGGTTGATCCGCTGTACGAGCAGGCCGTTTCGGTGGTGCGCGAAGCGCATCGAGCCTCCGTGTCGCTGGTGCAGCGACAACTGCGGATCGGATACAACCGCGCTGCCCGGCTCCTCGCGGAAATGGAGAAGGCCGGCATCGTTTCGCCGGAGAACGACAAGGGTGCGCGTCGGGTGCTGGCTGCTCAAGACGAGTTGCCCGCGACGTACGCTGGCGCTGCGGATGATGAACCGCCCCCTGAAGATGCGCGACAGCCTCGGTCTTGGTACGCGGATCTGCGCCGCACGAACAGCGGTGCGTTGCTCCCGACTGTCGACAACATATTCGCGATCCTGGCGAATGACCCGAAGTGGGATGGCGTGCTCGGCTTCGAGCTGTTTGCATTGCGGATCGTGAAGTTGAAGCCTCCGCCATTCCCCGGCGGTGAAGCGGGAGAATGGACAGATCGCGACGACGCGCGTTGTGCATTGTGGCTCGGTCAGCGGTACGCGGTAAGCCCGCGTGCGGATCTGATCGCCGACGCAGTATTCCTGGTGGCAGAGCGCAATTCGTATCACGAGGTTCGCGACTATCTCGCCAGCTTGACCTGGGATGGGACGCCGCGGCTGCGGAGCTGGCTGGTAACGTACCTGGGCGCTGAGGACACGGAGTATGTGCGCTTGGCCGGGTTCAAGTGGCTCGTCGCGTCGGTCGGTCGCGTCATGAAGCCCGGCTGCAAGATGGACAACGTCCTGATTCTCGAAGGCGCCCAGGATGCCGGTAAATCGTCTGCGTTCCGGACAATCTTCTCTCAGCGCTGGTTCACGGACGCGAACATCATCATCGGCGACAAGGATTCGTATGCGGTGATGGCCGGGAAGTGGGTGATCGAGCTGGCCGAGCTCGACGCGCTTTCGAAGTCCGAGTCGTCGAACTCGAAACGCTTCTTCTCGACCGCCGTCGACACCTATCGGCCGCCCTACGCGAAGCGTGCGATCGACGTGCCACGTCAAAGCGTGTTCGCCGGCACGGTGAACTTCGACACATACCTGAAGGACGAATCGGGCAACCGCCGCTACTGGCCGGTCAAGGTGGCCGACATCCTGAACCTGAAGGGGCTTGCAGCTGATCGTGATCAGATCTGGGCCGAGGCGTTTCAGACGTATTGCGAGTGGGACGCAGCGAACCTCGAGGCCGATGGCGCTATTCCGGCTCCGTGGCAGGTGTTGGCAGACGAGAAGCCACTGTTCCGTGTCGAGCAGGATGCCCGGTATGAAGGCGATGTCTTCGAGCCGATGATCGCGCGATTCATCGAGTTGAGGGATCGCGTCACCATGGAAGAGATCCTCGGCGAATGTTTGAAGCTCGATATGTCGAAGTGGACGCCGGCCGAGCAGCGTCGTATTGGCAAGGCGATCAAGTCGATAGGCTGGATCCGAAAGCGGGAGACGAAAGGCGGACGTGGCTGGTATTACCAACGTCCGGAGCAGGTCGAAATCATCGCACGGCCTGCGTCAGCAGCGCTCGCGACAGCGGAGGTGGGCGATGAATCGTGCTTTTGAACATCGCATTCATGTCGCGCCGGCCGCATCGTTCATCGCATTGCGTCAGCGCTGTATGTCGCGCCAACTTGCCATTTCTGTCGCGCCGCGTCAGCGTGTTCGGCGCGCTGTGCGCCGTCCCATGTCCCGACGTCCCAAGCGTTCCGCCTCGCGTATGTGTGCGTGCGCGTGCGACGTGCGCGACGTGAGCGCGTGGATGGGCGCATGTCGCAAGCGCGCGCACGCGCACCTGACCATTTTTTCTTGGGACAGTGGGACAGTAGGACGAAATAACGAACGGGGTGGGGAATGATCGACCTGAAAGAGCGAGCCGGGACCGCGATGAATGTGCAGAGCCAGCTGAACGATCAGGCGGTCGACGGTGAGACGACGTTGGCGGCGCTCGCGTTCGCCGGCGAACTCGGAAAGTTACTTTGGCACATGAAATACGGGCAGGACGTGAAGCGCTCGGGGATGCAGCGTGCGACGCTACTACTCTCGCATAGCGTTCGATGCTCAAAGAAATTTTCGCGGGTGAAGTTCACTGGACTCGATCATCAACAGTCGCGCGATAAGCGGCGAGGGAAAAAGGTCGAGGCGGCACGGGCCGACATCGTCCAACGATTCGCTCGGCGTGCGATCGTTGAATGGTGCGCGGATCTCTGCATCGCATGTGACGGGCGCGGCATTCTCGGGCGGACGCCACGTGCTGAGCCTGCAGTGCACGACATCGAGTGCCCGGTCTGCCTCGGTCGCAGAAACGTGGTGATCGATGAACAACGAGTTCCTTTCGCACACAACGGTCGCGGGCCGATGATGCTGCGTGAGTACGATCGATGCCCGAATTGCGGTGGCTCGGGAAAGTTGCAGATACTCGAGCGGGCAGAACCTGCGGGTCGGCAGATCTGCAAACACTGCGCTGGAACAGGGAAAGCACCAGTCGACGAGCCCGGCCGCGCACATGCGCTCGGCATCTCATTGGACCTTTACCGATCGCAATGGCCGCGCATGTTCGATGCGATACTCGCAATGCTCGACCAGGCCGACGGCGGGGTCGCCGACACGATGCGGAGAAAGATGCAACGATGAAAGCCGTTGCAATCCAAGAAATGTCGGCGTATATTTCCGCCATCCTTTACCGGAACACTGGATATTCGCTGGCACCGCGCGTTAGTCGTGCAAACCTCTCGGAGACAAAAGAAGAATTAAGGGTGCCCGTTAGGTCAGTGGGAGGCGTTCGCCCTCACAAAACAGAATCATCGAAGCCTCGAGCGCGAAAGCCTCGGGGCTTTTTCGTTGGAGGTTCCGTCGAATGGACAACGTTACTGCGCAGGTGCAGTCGCTACCCGCGATGTCCCGCCTTACCGAAGTAGTCGGCCGACAGTTCGTGTTCGCATCTCGGGATGCGTTGAACAAGGTGGCCGGATATATCGTGGCGGCGCAGGATCGCGAGATGAAAGACGTGTTCTATCGGCCGATCGATTACACGTTGAAATCCGTTGCGGTACTGAAGCGGGCAA
The DNA here is from genome assembly GCF_003853415.1 of Burkholderia sp. Bp9142. Classification (GTDB taxonomy): domain Bacteria; phylum Pseudomonadota; class Gammaproteobacteria; order Burkholderiales; family Burkholderiaceae; genus Burkholderia. The sequence continues at coordinate 58,970 of NZ_QTPP01000007.1, forward strand.
CGGCGACAGACCCAACCGCGAAGGTTGGCTTCAAGTCATTTGCATTCAAGGGTACGGCAGCTGGCGACTATTTGAAGCCGCAAGTCTTCGGCGGCACGCGTCCGATGACGCGGTTCGAACAGATGCTCGCGCTATCGGGCAAGTTGCCGAACGGCGACTATGTCCAGCCGACGTCGGCGAATGTGCGGGACAGTTACGGGAACGTGCCGCGTAGCGTCTACTCGGCAGTGGCTTCGCAGATCCGAGCGTCGCGGGACAGCGCGCAGAACGAAACGACGCGCTCGCGCAAACGGAAGTCGCGCGATCCGGTCAAAGGGGTTCGGTATTTCGTTGGTCAACCGGCCGGCGGTCGATTCGCGCTCGGCGTGTGGGCGCGGTACACCTTCGCGAATGGCTCGGCGATCCGACCAGTGTTCGCGTTCGGTGCGCAGCCGCACTACGAAGAGCGCTATCCATTCTTCGATGTCGCCGAGCAGACGGTCGACGCGACGCTCGCCCCGGAAATGCAACGGGCCTTCATGTTCGCGCTCGCGACCGCGCGGTGGTGACGGCCTGGCCGTCGACCCTTGGGTCCTTCCCGAAGGCGGGCGGATGCGGGTAATTCGAGCCCTGTTACGCACGCGGTCAAAGCGACTTTTCAGGGTAGTCACTAAGGTAGTCAGGTAGTCAATTTGAGGGTAGTCGGGTAGTCACCGGCTACCCTTTTTCCATTCAGGAGGCGGCATGCCGAAGCTCGGACAAAGAGCTTTCGCGCGGCACGTCGGCGTCACGTTGCGCGCGGTGCAGAAGGCGATCCAGTCCGGGCGCATCGTCGTCGACAGTGACGGCAAGATCGATGCCGACACAGCCGTTGCCGCGTGGCGCCGAAACACGGACGACTCGCGACGATCGCTGACCGACCAGGCACGCCAGACCGCAATAAATCGTGGTTCCAACGCCTCTGCCCCGGCTCCTGATGACGATGACATCGACGAAGACGAGGAAATCGGCGCCAAACCCGCTGACGCGGCAAAAGAGGATCCGTCGCTTGCGACGTATCGCGATGCTCGTGCTCAGCGCGAGATCGTGCGTCTGGAGCGCGAACGGTTGGAGTTGGAGCGCGACCGCGAAACAGTGCTGGCGCGCGATGTGGCGGAGCGCCTCGCATTCACTGCGTTTCGTACCGTGCGCGACAACGTTATGAACGTCCCCGTCCGGATCAAAGATGTTCTCGCAGCCGAGACCGATCCAGTCCGCGTGGAGATGCTGCTTGAGGAGGAGCTGGCGCGAGCGTTGGCATCGATCAACGCTGACGCGCTGTTGCAAGACACCGACGAGGATGATGACGATGGGAGCGATCGAATCGTTTCTGAAGAAGATCACGGACGCGATTCATCCTGACCGCAACGTCGGCATCGCTGAATGGGCGGAAGACAATCGCGTCCTGCCGCCGGATAGTCCGGAGCCCGGGAAGTGGCGCAACTCGCGCACGCCGTATCTGGTCGGCATCATGGATGCGCTGTCGGGTTTGCCGAGCAAGGTGACGAGGTACGCGCACGACGACACACGGATCTTTGACAACAGTCGTGTGACGCTGGTGGCAATGCAGAAGGGCCACCAGCTCGGTGGTTCAGCCCTCGGAGAGAATTTCATTGGGCGGGCGATTACGCAGGCCGCGGGCAATATTCTTGCAGTGTTCGCAACGCGAGACGATGCCGAGAAATGGGAGATGGACCGCTTCGAGAGCATGCGCACGTCGACGAAGGCGCTGAAGCGATTGATCCGCGACTCGAACAAGAAAGGTTCCGAGAACACGAAGCTCCGCAAGAAGTTCGCTGGTGGGATGCTGAACCTCGTCAGCGCAATGCGGGCCGGTCGACTTAAATCGACGACTGTTCGCTACGCGCTGCTCGAGGAGGTCGACGAGTGGCAATTTAACGTCGACGGACAAGGTAATCCGGTCATGTTGACGATCAACCGGACAAGTAACTTTGGCCGCCGTGCCAAGGTATTCGCGAACAGTACACCGACCATCAAGCGGCGCTCGCAGATCGAGGCGCTGTACGAACAGGGGGATCAGCGGCGCTATTTCGTGCATTGTCCCGAATGCAGTGCGCCGCAATTCTTCGACTGGCACAAGGGCATGAAGCGGTCGCCGAGTGATCCCTCAACTGTTCTTTACTTCTGTCAGACCGGGTGCGGCGTTGGTAGTACGGAGAGCGCCTGGAAAACCAAGGGCTATGAAAACGCGTATTGGATGCCGACAGCGCGCGGCGCCGGTAAGGTCGCGAGCTTTCACCTAAGTGCATTGTACGCACCGCTTGGCTGGCGTCCGTGGTCCGAACTGATGGACGACTTCGAGGCGGCGAAGACAGACACCCTGAAGATGATCGCGTTTGTGAACAACGCGCTCGCGGAGTGCTGGGAGGATAAGAGCGCGGAACTGAAGTGGGAGGCGATCAAACGTCGAGCTGAACCGTACAAGCTGCGTTCGATACCAATTGGCGCGTTGATCCTGGTGTGTTCCGTCGACACGCAGAATGACCGCCTTGAAGTGCAAACCGACGCCTACGGGCGCGGCATGCGTAACTGGACGATCGATTACGTTGTCTTTCATGGCGATCCTGCTCGGCCGGAGGTCTGGAATCAGCTCGACGCGTACCTCGAGCGAACATTCACGAACGCGTTCGGTGTCTCGATGCGCATTCAGCTCTGCGGTGTCGACTCGGGCGGTGGCCGCACGCAGGACGTATACGACTATTGTCGGACGCGTCGCCACAAGGGTGTGTTCGCGCTCAAGGGTGCGTCGGAGAAGCACAAGCCAATTATCGGTAAGCCGACCGACGTTGACGTGACCGTGAAGGGCAAGACCTACGCGAAGGGCGTGAAGCTCTGGCCGGTCGGCACGGATACGGCCAAGAGCAGGATCTTTGGCGACTTACTCGGCGACGAGGAGCTCGAGCCGGTGGATCGACGGATGCACTTTTCGATCGACCTCGAGGACGAGTACTACGAGCAACTGACGGCGGAAGCGTACAACCCGTCGAAAGACCGGTGGGACAAGCTCCGGAAGCGAAACGAAGCGCTCGACCTGAAGGTGTATAGCCTGGCGTGCGCATATCACCCGCGGTTGCGGCTGAACACGTACACGGATGCGGACTGGGCCGCGCTCGAGGCGGTCATCGAGCCGCGCATCAACGATCTGTTCTCGGCTCCTGTCGGGGAATCGGCTGCCGCGCAGGATACGTCGTCCACGTCGGCCGACCCCGACGATGACGTCGCGACCGTGGTGGTTGAAGCGAGCGAGACTTCGCCGACGGTCCCGGCCGCGGTCGAGTCGCCACCTCAATCTCAGCCAGCAACGGACAGCGGCGTGCAGGGGCAGTGGATCCCGAAGCGCAAAAACTGGTTTGGAGGGCGATAGACATGGCATTCACGCAGCAGAACCTGGATGCGATCGAGAAAGCGATCGCATCCGGGACGCTCACAGTCGAGTACAACGGGAAGCGGATCACGTACCAGTCGACGGCGGATCTCATCCGCGTACGCAACATGATCAAGTCGGATCTCGAAAACCGGTCGGGGACGGGCGCATCGCGTTCGAGCATCGGCATCTATAGGCCGTACTGACATGAAATCCAATTTTCTTGACCGCACGATCGAGTGGTTCGCACCACGCTACGCCGCGTCGCGCATGCGGGCTCGCATGGCGATGGACGCGGTCCGCGGCTTCGACGGTGCGAAGCGCGGGCCCCGATCGGCCGGTTGGCGAACCTCCGGCGCGAGTTCGTTGGCGGACTTGATGCCGTCGCTCGCGACGCTTCGCAATCGCGCGCGCAACCTGGTCATCAACAATTCGCACCTGCGGCGAGCATTGAAGATTCTCGTCGCGAACGCGATCGGTACCGGCATCCAGGCGAAGTTCGCCGACGAGAAGCAGCGGAAGTCGTGGAAGCGGTGGGTGAAGTACTGCGATGCGGACGGGCTGCTCGATTTTTACGGGCTGCAGGCCAAGGCGTATCGGTCGATGAAGTTGTCGGGCGAGGTGCTGGTGCGATTCCGCCGGCGCCGAGCGAGCGACGGGCTAGAGGTGCCGCTGCAGATCCAGATTCTTGAAATCGACTACCTTGACTCACTGAAGGTCGGTGAGGTCGCTGGCGGGTTCATTCTCGCCGGTGTGCAGTTCAACCTGATCGGCCAGCGCGTCGGATATTGGCTGTTCGATCAGCATCCCGGCGAAATCGCGCAGGTGCCGAAGAACATGCAGAGCCGGTTCGTGCCAGCGAGCGAGGTGCTGCATTTGTTCGACGCTATCGACCGGCCTAATTCGGTGCGCGGGTTTCCGTGGCTCGCGTCCGCGATCTGGGCGGCACGTGATCTCGATGAATATCAGGATGCCGAGCGTATTCGAAAGAAGATCGAGGCGTGCTTCGCGGTGTTCGTCAAATCCCAGGACGATCAATTTCGGGCGGGTACTCCGGGAGTACAGAGCCCCGGCGACCCGCGCCGTGTCGAGTCGCTTTCGCCCGGCATGATCGAATATCTGCGCACCGATGAGGACGTCAGTTTCGCCGCGCCTGCGACGAACGACGGATATGAAGCGGGCGTCCGAATCGATCTCCGAGCGATTGCCGCAGGGACCGATACGACATACGAGCAGCTGACCGGCGACTATTCGCAGGTCAACTTCACGAGTGGTCGGATGGGAAAGATGGAGTTCAATCGCATGCTCACGCAAGAGCTATGGCTCATCTTCATCCCCATGTTCTGCGAGGCGATTGCGGCTCAGTTCGCCGCTACGGCGTACCTCGCGGGCGTTACAGCGTCACCGGACTATGACGTGTCCTGGTCGCCGAACCGAATCGAAATGATTGATCCGCTTCGCGAGGCGAACGGGATGATCGCGTTGATCGAGGCGCGACTGAAGAGCCGGCACCAAAGCATTCGCGATCTTGGTGACGATCCGGAAGAGACCGACGCAGAGATTACGACCGACCCGTTGAACACGGAGATTCCGGAGCCGAAGGGGACGTCACCATCGGGGCGGGTGTTGTCCGAGCTGCTGTCTCGGCTGCGCCGCCTCGAGCTGTTCGTTGCGTCGGCAGAGCATTAGTCACCGAAAGTTACTTTGACCCATCTAACGCCCGCCTCGCGCGGGCGTTTTCATTGGAGTGAACCATGTCCGTACCCGCTCAAGGGCATCGCCGCAGCGCCGGTGCGCCGGCCGGTTCGATGCCTATCTTTACCCGATCGCAGCCCGTTACCACGGTCAACGCTGAGGCTCGCACTGTCGACGTGACCTGGACGACGCTCGCGCAGGTGATGCGCTACGACTGGTGGCGTGACCGAAGCTACATCGAGGAGCTGAGCGCCGATTCGACGGCGGTTCGAATGGGACGGCTGCAGTCAGGCAGCGCTCCGTTGCTCCGCGATCACGACACTTGGGACGGGATCGACTCCGTGCTTGGTGTTGTCGAGAGCGCGTCGCTGGATTCGACGACGTCGACGGGCGACGCATCGGTTCGCTTTTCGTCACGGGAGGCGGTGCAGCCGTACTTTCAGGACGTCCTGGACGGCATCCTGCGCAACATCTCGTTCGGCTATCGCATCTACGCCGTCGACATGATCCCGCCGGGGCAGGAGGGCAACGATCAGTGGATCTATCGCGCGATCGACTGGGAGCCCTACGAGATCTCGCTCGTGTCGATTCCGGCGGACCCGAACGCAACAGTGCGGGGCGAAGGCAATGGTGCCGGCGCCGTGCAACAACGATTCTTCCCCTGCATCTTCAACGATCGAAGTGCAGGGGGTTCTCAAGACGGGGCTAGCGCCTCGCAACGCGACCAAGGAGCTGTGATGCCCGGTGAAAACCAGAACCAACCCGCCGCAACTGCGGCCGCTGCGACTCCCACGGAGGCGGCACGAGGCGCTGCTACGCCGACCGAAATCGAAGCCGCTCGTACTGCGGCGGCGGACGCGGAACGCCAACGTGTGATCGATCTGCGCACGGCGGTACGCGCAAGCGTGCTCGACAATCAGGACGCGCTGTTGCTCGGTTTCATCGAGCGCGGGGTCACGGTGGATGCAGCGCGTACCGAAATCCTGCGTTTGCAGGCCGAACGTAGCGCCGCCAATACGCAGCGCGGCGCTCATGTCGAGACGGTCGTCGACGAGACCGAGCAGCGCCGTGCCGGCATGACCGACGCGCTGATGCACCGGGTCAATCCGGCGCACCAGCTCACGGAAGCCGGCCGCGTCTATCGCGGCATGACGTTGCGCGAACTGTGCCGCAACGCGCTCGAGGCGGCCGGCGTTCGTACGGCCGGCATGGATCTGCGCGCGCTCGCCGGAACGGCACTCGGCTTGACCGAGGCATCGCGTGCGTACGGCACGACATCGGACCTGCCGGCAGTGTTCGGCAACGTGATCAACCGGACGTTGCGCGAGGCGTACTCGGCGGCGCCCCGTTCGTTCACGGCGTGGGCGCGTCCTGGTACGTTGGTGGATTTCCGTGCGGCGACGCGTGTCCAGGTCGACGGCGCGTTGAAGCTCGAAAAGCGCAACGAAGCGGGCGAATTCAAGTACGGCAAGCTCGTCGACAACGGCGAGGTGATTCAGCTCGGCTCGTACGGGAAGATCATCGCGTTCACCCGCGAAATGATCATCAACGACGATCTGTCGGCGCTGCAGCGCGTGCCGTTGTACTTCGGTCGATCGGCAGCCAACCTCGAGTCGGACATCGTCTACGGTGCGCTGACGGGTGCCGCACCGATGTCGGACGGCAAGGTGTTGTTTCACGCGGCGCACAAGAATCTCGCGGCAGCTGGTGGCGCGATCGGGATCGACACACTCAGCGCGGCCCGTACCGCGATGCGGACGCAGCCGGCGCCGGGTGATGGCACGCCGATCAACGCACAGCCGAAGTTCCTGCTCGTGCCCGCCGCACTCGAAACGGTCGCTGGTCAATTCACCAGCAGCCAGTACGTGCCGAACGTGGCGACGCAGCAGAACCCGTTCTTCAACACGCTCACGCCGATTGTCGAGCCGCGCCTGGATGCGATCAGCACGGCGTCGTGGTATCTGGCCGCTGATCCGGCCTCGATCGACACGATCGAATTCTGCTACCTCGAAGGCGAGGAGGGGCTGTACACCGAACAGCAGATCGACTTCGACGTCGACGGCGTGAAGGTCAAGGCGCGACTGGACTTCGCCGCCAAGGCGGTGGACTGGCGCGGTCTTTACAAGAATCCGGGCGCGCAGTAACCGCCTCGCAGTAGCACGTGATAAATGCGCCGGCCCCGAGCCGGCGCGTTTGTTTGGGCATCCATTTCTCGAGGGATCAGTCTATGTTCAATTTCATTCAAAAGGGCAGCACCATCACGGCGTCGCTCGCCTTCGCAGTCAATTCCGGCCAGCTGGTCCTGCTCGGCAACGGCAAGGTGCCGGCGATCGCCAGCGGGAGCTATGCGGCGAACACGCCGGGCGAGTACGTGACGAAGGGCGTGTACGAACTGCCGAGCGCCGCGGCCGGTGCTGCTGCTGTCGGCGACAAGGCGTACTGGGATTCGGTGAACAACGTCGTGACGATCACGGCGCAGGACAACGATCCGATCGGGCATTTCGCGTCATCCAAGGTGGCGAACGACGCGACCGCGCGCATCCGGCTCTGGCTGTGAGCGTATTCGATATAAGCGCGGTATTCGACGCGGCACGCGACGCCGGCATGCTCACCGAGGTAACGGTGGAGGGTGACGGCGTGCCGCCGCCGTTCTACGCCGACTTCCTGCAGCCTGGTTCCGACATCCTGCAGAACATGGCGCAGGCGGTCGATTACGGCATCGAATACCGGACGTCTGACGTACCGGCCCTGCCAAAGCATACGGTCGTCCTGATCGGGGGGCAGCGATACAGAGCCACTCGTGCGGGGCGGCCGAGCGATGAGGCGGGATTCTTCAGCTTTGTTCCGCTCGAGCGCCTATGACGACACGCCGTGAAGTCTATATCGAGGATCTGCTCGCTGCGGCCGGCAGCGATGCCGGCCTGCAGCAGCTCGACGTCCAGGTCGGCCGCTCGGTAGTCGACGCACTCGATGAAAAGCATAGTCTCGCGCTTGTTTTGCACCTCGGCGGTGAAGCGTCGCCCGACCGTTCGGCCGTTGGATTCGCGACCCGTCAGACGGAGTTGCTTTGCACCGTCATCACACGGGACACAGCGCCGGATCGCGCTGCCGATCTGGTGCTCGAGTTGGCTCACCCCATCGTCATGAACTATGACGCATCCGGAATCATTGATGTCAGTGAGGGCCACACCGATCCGCCGATCTTCGCGAACGTCGACGGTGAATCGTGCCTCCGGACGGTTCACTACATCTTCACCTATCGGACCCGCTGGAACAGCCTGACCGAATGAGTCGGTCGACTCGTACAGCACTCTCATTTCAGGAATCAGGCTTATGACCAAGCGAACCCGAAAAACCGTCGTCCTGGCCGCGTTGCAAGTTGCGCTCGGCGTGCCCGTTATCCCGACTGGAGCGGACAATGCGATGGTCGTCAGCGATGTCAGCTCGACGCCGGTGGCGGCGACCTATGCGCAACGGAACAACGTGAAGCCGTATCTCGGCAACGATCAGCAGCTCGTTTCCGAGAAGCACAGCGAGCTGTCGTTCAGCGTCGAAATCGCGGGTAGCGGCGCGGCCGGCACGTTGCCGGCCTGGGATCCGTTGCTGCGCGCCTGCTCGTTTGTCGCAACCGTCACCGAGGATACGAGCGTCGCATACGCTCCGATCAGCGACGAACCGTTGCCGGTGACGATCTACTACTTCCTCGACGGTCTGCTGCACAAGATCTCGAACGCGTTCGGCACGGTTTCGCTCGACCTGACGTCGAACGCGATCCCGAAATTCAAGTTCAAGTTCACGGGCGACTATTCGCCGGTCGTCGACCAGCTTCTTCCGGTGACGGATTTCTCGAAGTTCAAGGATCCGCTCGTCGTGAACAACGACAATACGCCGGCTTTCTCGCTCGGCGGCTACACGGCCGTTCTCAATGCATTGCAGCTCGATGTCGCCAACACGGTGACGTATCGCAGCCTGCCGGGTGCGGCGGGCGCACTGGTTACCGATCGCAAGCCGACCGGCAGCGTGGCGTTCGAATTGGCGCGAGTGGCTGACAAGGATTACTGGAGCGCCATTGCGGTCGCGCAGAACCTTCCGTTGTCGCTGACGCACGGCAAGGTGGCCGGCAACATCGTCACGATCGCGGCGCCCGCGGTCCAGCTCACCTCGCCGTCGTACACCGACAACAACGGCATCGCGAGCCTGTCGACGACGCTCACGCTGAATCCGGTCCAGGGCAACGACGAGATCACGATTACGTTGACCTGACCAAAGTTACTTTCCGCTGTACATAGTGCCTACGGGCCACCTTCGACGGTGGCCCATTTTTTTGACAGGAGAAACCATGCCGCTCATCAAATCGCGCAGCAACACCTTCAAGCTGAAAGTTACGGTTCCGCAGATCGCGGAGAACGGCGACGTGACCGAATCCACGGTGACGCTGATCTCGCGTCGCGTGACGGAAACCGAGTTTCAGCATCTCATCAAGCAACCGCCCGCCGACCTGGTCACGAGCGTGATCGTCGGCTGGCCCGAGGGCGAAGTGCTCGACCAGAACAACGACCCCATTCCGTTTTCGGCGCAAAACCTCGCGGAGCAGATCGACGACCCGCACGTCGTCCGGGCGATCTCGCGGGAGTTCGTCACGAAGCTCGCGACCTTGCCGGAAAAAAACTGATCGACGCCGCTCGCTATTGGGCGGGAGATCGACACGACGACTTTGCCGTTGACGCTGACGTTGCCGACGCACTGAAAGCTTTTGGTGCGTCGGATGACGTCGTGTCCGCGGCGAGGTCCAGGCCGGGCAGCGACGATTTCGAGGTGCTTCCGGAGAACTGGGAGGCGGTCGAGCTGTTCGTCGCGGTCGGTACGCAATGGCGCAAGTCTGTTGTCGCGTCGTTGAACGGGGGCGGTGTGATCTACGAGGGCCTCGACTATCCCGCGGTCGAGGCCGCGATGCGCATGTTTGGATTCCGACGCAAGAGGCATCGGGAGTTGTTCGCGGCCGTGCGCGTGATGGAGCGTGCGGCGTTGAAGGTGTTTTCCGATCGCACATTGCGGTCGTCGTAATTGAGCCAGCTGGCGAATGAAAGGGGGCGATATGGGAGCATCGGCCGGAGCAATCAACGTCACTCTGACGCTGGATTCGTCGGAATATCTGGCCGATCTCGTCGAGAATCAGAACCGCACAACCGCGGCGAGCGCTGCCATTGGCAATGCGCTGTCGTCGGCATCGTTCGGGGCGCGGGATCTTGCTGCTGCGATCCAGGCGACAACTGCTGCAGGGAAGGGGCTGACCGACAGTGTGTCGATCCTGAGCGAAGCGGAAGCGCAGGCGACCGCGCGTATCAGGGAAATGGTTGCGCGGTCGCTCGAGGCGACGCAGGCGATGACGCAGCAAGCGTCGGCGGCCCAAAGCGCAGCGAGTGGCATTGGGGCGCTTGGGGCGTCCGCCGACCAGGTGCGCGCGAATGTGGCGGCGCAGACGCAAACGATGATCGACGCGCAGCATGCCACGCGCGTGATGAATGACGAGATGCAGGCTTTGCGTACGACGCTCGCGCAGGGATCGTCCAGCTTCATGACGGTCAACGAGCAGTATGCGCGTCTCGATCGTGCGATGGCGACCGGCAAGCTGTCGATGGAGGAATATGATGCGGCGCTCGCGGCGATCGGGAAGGACGAGGATGCGCGACTGGCTAGGCTCGCCGCGCTCACTGTACGTTACGATCCGCTCGGCACCGCGACCCGCAGGCTGCAGGCGGATCAGGCATTGCTGGACGATGCGTTCAAGGCGGGGGCGATTTCGGCGAGCGACTACGAAAAGTCACTTTCCGGCATCAAGGCAGATCAGGCCGGTGTCGCGCTTCGGCAGCTCGCGCAGCAGGAGGCCCAGCTCGAAGCATCGTTCCGGTCCGGCAAGATGGCTGCGGCCGACTATAAACGTTCGATGGCGGATATTGCATCGAGCCGTACCGCATTCGAACAGGTTGTCGTCGGCGCGAAGTCCGCCGGCTCGGAGGTCGAGGGCTTCGGTCTGAAGACTGCAGCCGCGCGTCGCGAAGTGCTTGTGCTTGCCCATGAAGCACTGACGGGAAGCTGGAGCAACTTCGGCGGCTCGGTGATGGTGCTGGCAGAACGGATGGACCTGCTCGGTGGGGCGGCGGCCGGCGTTGCATTGCGGATTGCTGCGGTCGCCGCGCCGGCAATCGTGGTGGGTGCCGCGATGATCCACGTCGCGCAGCAGAATGCGGAACTGAACGAAGCGTTGGTGTTGACGGGCGGCTATGCCGGCGTGACGACCGAAGGGCTTCGGCAGCTTGCCGAGCAGGCGACGGCGGGGGGCGCATCGATGGGGACCGCCGTGGAGGGTGTCACGGCGCTTGCGCAAACTGGACGCTTCACGGGCGAAGAGCTTGCCGGGCTCGGTCGCGCCGTAGCGGATGTCGCGACCTACACGAAAATTTCCAGCAAGGAGATGATCGACAGTCTGACGAAGCTGGCGGATGATCCGGTCAAGGCATCGGTGAAGCTCAATGATCAGTTTCACTATCTCACGGCGTCGACCTACGATCAGATTGTTGCTCTCGAAAAGCAGGGAGATGCGACCGGCGCATCGAAGCTGGCCGTCGAGTCATTCGCGGATGCAATGGAGTTGCGCACCAAGGATATTGCCAAGAACGAGGGCATCATTCTTCAGGGGTGGCGTGAGATCAAGGCGATGATCGGTGGTGCGCTCGCTCTGCTTGGCTCCTTTGGTGCGACGCCTGGCCCTGAGGAAGTCGTCGCTCGCTTGCAGGCGAACAAGGCAGCACGTCTGCCGATTGGTCAGTGGGATGACCAGGACGAAGCCGATTTGAAGAAGGCGATCGCGGCGCGTGATAAGGCGATTCGGGATGCGAAAGAAAAAAGTGATAAGGCCGCGCACGAGGCCGATCTGATTCACGCGAAAGACTGGTACGAAACCTGGAACAATCAATATGCGACACCGGCCGAGAAGCGCGCGAAGGAGGTCAACGAATATCTCAATCGTGCAACCATCCTCGGGCTGAGTCCCGAGCAGCAGCTTGCCGATGAAGTGAAGATCAACGACAAGTTCAAGGATAAGGCGCCGCGTAAGAGCGGCACCGGACTCATTGATCGTGCCGAGTTGAGCGGCGAAGTGCAGGCGGTCAAGGATGCGCTGGCGGAGCAAGTGTCGGCGGTCGACAGCGCGATGAAGGTGCTTGATGCTGCCTACAAGGGCGGCACGCTGTCGGTGACGGCGTACTACACGCAGGAGCGTGACCTGATCGCCCAGGCTGCATCCGACCGGATCGATGCCGCGAACAAGGAAGCGGCGCTGATCGCGCAGGGCATGAAGAGCCGCAACCTGAGTGCGGTGCAGCGTGCGCAACTCGCGAACCAGGAACGCAAGGCCCTGGCCGACGGCAGCAAGGCGGTCGAGGAGTTCTTCGCGAAGGTGGCGCAGTCGGCCGCGCAAGAGGATGAGGTGTGGGACAAGTATGGCAAGTCCCAGCTCGACGCGATGCAGAAGCAGATCGAGTCGACTCATCAGCAGGATCAATCGCTGAAAGACCAGATCGACACGTTCGGGATGGCGAAGGGGGCCATCGATACGTTGAAGGCGTCGCGGGCCGACGACACCGTCGCGGCGCTGGAACATGGCAAGGCACTCGCGCTGCTGAACGGTACCGTCGGTGATGTGAAGCCGTGGGATGACGCGATTGCGAAGGCACGGGAGTTGGCGAAGGCGCTGCACAATGTCGCCGACGATCAGGCGACGATTGATGATCTCGCGCAGTTCAAGAAGCAGCAGGACGACATCGTCAGCGGGTGGAAGAGCACGATCGACGGGATTGGCTCGGATTTCCACAGCGGCTTTCTGCAGATGCTCAATGATGGGAGGGCTGGCTGGTCGAGCTGGACGAAGGCGCTGAAGAATACGTTCGAGGCGACCGTGATCGATGAGGTCTACAAGGCTTTCGCCAAGCCGCTCATCGTGAACGTCATTGCGCAAATCGCCGGCCTTACCGGTGGTTCCGGCGTGCAGAATGCGCTGCTGCAAAGCTACGGCTTGGGCGGCAACGGTGGATTGACCAATCTGCTGTCGAATCCGGTCGGTACGTACAACAACGTGTCGAACGCATACGACACCGTCATGGGGTGGTTGCAGGGTTACGGAGGCGTCTCGACCGCACTCGGATCGTCTGCCATTGCGGGGGCGACGAGCGGCGCACTGTTGAGCGGCGGGGTGACGCTCGGTGGTCTCGGCGCGGGAATCGGCGGCAACGTCGCATCGGCGACGGCGGGAATGGTGGGCTCGAACGCGTACGGATTCGGCACGGGCGCTGCGAGCGGGCTTGGATCGCTGGGGTTGGCATATGGCGGTGCGGGTTTGCTCGGCGGGCTCGCCGGCGGAGCGTTGTTCGGCAATAAGGGCTACTCGAGCATCGGTGGCAGTCTCGGCGCGATGGGTGGCCTTGCGCTTGGTGCGTCGTCTGCGGTTGGTGGCACGGCGATCGGGGCGGCGCTCGGTTCTGCGGCCGGCCCGATTGGGGCTGTGATCGGCATGGCACTCGGATCGTTGGTCGGCTCGCTGATTGGCGGAGGGGAAACGCGCTTCGGTGCCGACTATACGATTGACGGCGCGGGTAACGTCAAGAAAGTCCGCGGTCCTTCCGGCGGCGATCCCGTAGCGAGCGACGTTCAGTCGTCGATCAAGAGCACGTACGACTCGCTTTCCTCGCTCGCAAAGCAACTTGGGGGTTCGATAGACGGGCTTGGCCCGTATTCCGCAACGTATGAAGTCAGTCCGGACAAAGGCAATTCGTTCGTGTCGGCGGGGTTCGGTGACCTGAAGGGGTATCCGAACCGACGGGATCTGAGTGGTGTGAAGGATTCCACGACGGTGCTGAACGACTTCAGCCTGCAGCTGCAGCGTTCAGTGATCGACGGATTGCAAAAGGCACACCTCGACGCGCCGTACGCGGCGATCCTGCAGGGTGTCGACGCCTCGAAGCTGTCGACGGACGATGTGACCGCGTTGCTCGCGCAACTGAATTCGGTCAAGTCCCTGTTTGATTCGCTTCAGACGCTTGGGCGCGACTTCGACAACTTGAAAAAGGTGTCTACCGACGCGCAGTTGGCTGTGATGAGTCTTGCTGGCGGGGTCGATTCGTTCAGCCGTAGCGCGACGTACTTCTATCAGCACTTCACGACGGCCGATCAGCAGGCGCAGGACGCGCAGAAGGCGGTAGCGGATCAGCTTTCTGCGCTCGGCTATACGGGCATTCGTACGCGTGATCAGTTCCGCGACCTGGTCGAATCGATGGATCTTTCGACGGACGCGGGACAGAAGGCGTATGCCGCGCTGCTCGCGCTGGCGCCGGCATTCGACAGTGTCGTCTCGTCGTATGAGTCGGCGGTGGCATCCGCATACAGCACGCAGTCCCAAGCATTGCAGTCGTTCAAGGATCAGGTCGACCAGTTCCGCCAGTCGCTTTCGACCGGCGATCTGGCCGGCCTGTCGCCCGAGCAGCTTTATGCTCAGACGCGACAGCGATTCGAAAGCGTCTACAACGCAGCGATGGGGGGCGATGCGAACGCTCAATCGAGCCTGACGTCGGCCGCACAGGACTTCCTCAATGCATCGAAGGCGTACAACGCCAGCTCCGGCCAGTATCAGTCAGATCTGTCGGAAGTTGTGAAGTCGATGGATTACGCGAGTTCGTCGGCCGACGCGCAGCTCGCCCAGCTCAAGCAGATGGTCGCCGGCATCGTCGACGTGAACACGTCGGTGCAGTCGGTGGCGGAGGCGATTGCGAATCTGAAGGGCTGGTCGGGTGTCGACGGGTCGCACGCGTCGGGGCTCTATCGTGTTCCGTTCGACGGCTACGTTGCCGAGCTGCATGCGGGCGAGCGGGTACTGACGGCCCGTGAAGCGAGGGCGCTGGATGTGTCGGCAGACTCGGCCCCGGTAGTCGATTTCAGCCGGTATCGGTCAGGTGGCAACGATGCGTTGCTGGCGGAAATCAAGGCGCTGCGTAGCGAAGTGGCTCAATTGCGGTCCGATCGCCGGCAGGCCGACGTCGCGCACGCGATGCAGCGTGCAGATCTCGCGAAGGAACAGTCGACGCGGCTCGACGAGCAGACGGCAATCCTGCGTGACAGGAAGCGACCGGGGAAATAGAGCATGGTGATCGCAATCGAGGTTGAGGGGTATCGGCTGTCCGACGGGCAGGTCGATACGCTTCGTTTTTCGACGGACGGATTCATCACGCGTCCGTCTGATACGCCGGCCAACGCATGGTTCGAACCGGTCATCAAATCGGCGCCGTCACTCGAGCGCGTGCTGTTCGACCAGGCCGGCACGTACGGGGCAACGAAGGTAACGGCGGGCAACGTGTTGCTGGTCAACGAGGGAGGTGCTCTCGATTACCTGCTGACCGACTATGCGTTCGATGGTCGGCGTTTTACTGTTCGAATGGGTGTTGTCGATCAGCCGTTTTCGTCGTGGCTGATTGTGATGACCGGCACGCTCTCGGACATGGCCGCGCAGGATACGTCCGTCGCGCTCGTGATCCAGGATCGGCTCGCGGATCTCGCGATCGTCGAATGGCCGACATACGCGGGCAACAACGTTGCGCCGAACGGGCTCGAGGGCACGGCCAACGATCTGAAGGACCAGGCGAAGCCGCGGCTGTATGGGGCGGCACTGAACGTGACGCCAAAGGCAGTGAACACGTCGAAACTGATCTACCAAGTGAGCGACCAAGCATGTGCGATCACGGCGGCGTACGACAACGGCGCCGCGCTGACCCGTGGGGCCGACTACGCGAGCACCGACGACATGCAGGCGACTGCACCGGCCGCCGGCGAGTTTCGCTGCATCGAGGGGTTTCTGCGGCTTGGTTCGGCGCCGGCAGGGACCGTGGCGTGTGACGCGGCCGGCCCGGTGACTCGGGCCGCAGATCTGCTCGTTGCGATCGCACGCGATGCGGGCGTGCCGGCGGCCGACATCGTTATGGCCGACGTCGACGCGCTCAACGCGCTGGCTCCTGCGACGGTTGGGGTATGGGCGGACTCGACGCAGACACCGCAATCGTTGATGGATTTTGTCGCGGGCTCGATCGGCGCATGGTACGGCTTCGATCGTCTCAGCCGGCTCCGCATGGGCCGTGTCGATGCACCGGCCGGCGTGCCGGTGGCCGAATGGGCGCGCGAGGTGCAAGAAACCGTGCAGCCGTCGAGTGCGGGCGTGCCGGCATGGAGCGTGTCCATCAGCTATGCGCGCAATTACACGGTGCAGTCGAACGTGGCGGGTGCGGCCGGTGTCGAGCGTGCAGCTTGGCTCGCCCAGGAGTACCGGACCGCGAAGGCGACGAGCGATTCGACCAAAGTGGCTTGGCCGCACGCGCAGGCACTCACGTTCGAGACAGGGTTGGTGGACGCGGTTGCCGCTCAGGCGGAGGCGCAGCGCCGCCTTGATCTGTACAAGGTCCGTCGAATGACGCTCGACGTTGACGTGCCGGTGACGGAGCTCGGGGCGCTGGATCTCGGCGACATCGTCGGACTAGATACACCGCGCTATCGGCTCGCTGACCGCCTGCTGCGCGTGATCGGAATCAACAGCGGTTTCGCGAGCGGTAAAGCCGCGCTCGTACTTTGGGGGTGATGCATGGCGAATGTTCTGCTCGGGTTTCCGAACCGGACGGATACCGCAACGCTGTCGGGCGGCGACTGGCAGACGCCGCTGAGCAACCTGCAGGACAGGCGACTGTCCCGCGTTGCGCGGTCGGCGACTGCGCTCAAGGAGGCGACGCGGTTCGACGTCGACCTCGGTGTGCCGCGCAAGGTGTCGCTGTTCGCGATCGTGCGCCATAACCTCGGCCTTAACGCGCGATATCGGATCCGTGTGGCGCAGGATTCGGCATTTCAGAACGTGATCTATGACAGCGCGGCATTGCCGGGTGAGCCGTCTGTATCAGCGAATTTTGCGCTTCAACAGTATTCGGTGCAGGGGCGGATCTGGTCGCCGGTATGGCCGCGCCTATTCAATACGGCGTCGCTCGATTGGGAAGACCCGAACTGGTGGGATGGGCGATTGCCGGAAGAAGACCGGAAGGGCTATCCGGGGCTTGTACTTTCGGTGCTTCACGAGCCCGTGTTCGGGCGCTATGTCCGGTTCGAGTTCCTCGACGAGGGAAATGTCGACGGTTACGTCGAGCTGGGCAGGCTGTTCGTTTCGCAGGCGTGGACGCCAAAGAACAACGTGACATACGGTGCCGGCGTCGGTTGGGAATTCGATACGACGATGGACCGCGCAATTGATGGCACGGCCTATTTCGATCGCAAAACAGGGCGCCGTGTGCAGACGCTGAGCCTCGACTGGTTGTCGCGCGACGAAGCGTTCGGGAACGTGTTCGAGATGCAACGTGCAGCCGGCATCGATAAGGAAATGCTGTTCGTGTGGGATCGCGACGATCCGGTCAATCTGATCCGCCGATCGTTTCTCGGCCGCCAGCGGAAGGTTAATCCGCTGATGCTGCCGTTTCTCGACAACTACACCAACGCATTCGAGATCGAGGAAATTACATGACCAAAGTTACTTTTCCGCTCACCGGACATTCCTATTCGGACGACGGCAGCAGCGACCACGACATGCTCAACGGCGGACACGCCGAAAACCTGCTGCCGATGATCGGCGAGACCATCGCGACGACGCAGCAGGCCGTCGATGCGGCCGGGACAGCGACCACAGCGAAGCAGGCGGCATCGACGTCGGCGCTTGCCGCGAGCCAGTCTGCCAGCGATGCCGGCACGGCGCAGGCAGCGGCGCAGACGGCTGCGACGCAGGCCAAGGCCGCCGCTGCGACTGTCAACCTCCCGCCATTGGCCGGCCGAAAGGGTCTCGCGGTGTTCGTGCTCGACGATGAGTCGGGTTATGTGTATCGACGCGTCGTGCGCAACGGCGGTGGCGCGAACCAGACCGACGCGCAGCTCTACTTCGGGCAGGACGCCGGGCAGCCAACGCGTATTCGGGTGACGTTGAGCACATCCGATCTCGGCTGCGTGGTGTTTGACTCGGATCTTCAGTCGGCGAAGGATACGTTAAATGGGGCAATCAACACGAAGGCGGACGCGCAGGCAACGGCGAACGCATTGGCGACGAAGGCCAACGCACAAGACCTGGCGAACACCAACGCGGCAGTCGCTACGAAGGCGAGCCAGGATGCACTCAACGTCACGAACAACAACGTGAACGGCAAGGCGGCAAACGGGGCGCGGGTGCAGTGGGATTCAGAGGTGCTCGATTTCGGCGTGGTTTCGCAAAATATCAATCTGCCGGCACCGTACGTGCTGATCGGACTTTACGGTCCCGGAAACGCGACGGCGAACGCGATCGGGATGCGCGGCGTAATGTTGAGGAACGCATGACCATGATGCGACACGACGAACTGATCTTCTGTTTGCAACGGCTTCATCCCGGCACGGTGCATGGCGTCGATTTCTGGGTCGCCCATCCGAGCGATTTCAGTTCCGGAGCGCAAACCGGGCCAGCAATCATCGTCCAGTGGAATCTGGAGGCAGCGAAGCCGGACGACGCCGCGATCGATGCCATTTGGCGTCAGCACGGCGAGGAGTACCGCGCAATGATCGCCGACGCCGATGCTCGGGCGAAGCGGGCCCTGTTGCTGGCCGACGCGGATCGATTGGTGTCGAAGGCCGTCGATCTCAATGAATTCGATAGCGAAGCGCAGGCGCGGGCATACCGCCAAGCGCTGCGCGATATCACCGCCCAGCCTGGGTGGCCGACGTCCATTACCTGGCCCGATCCACCGACGATCGGTCAACCGCACAAAACCTGACCCGCCGCTTGGCGGGTTTTTTGTTGGTCACTTCCGGAGCAGAAATGCCTGATTCCACTTTTGCCGAGCTTGTCGCCTTCGCGCGGGCGAGTTCGGCGACGCGAGTCAATGCGGACGGTCAGACCGAGACCGTCGGCCCCGATGTGCCGCGGATCGATTTCGATCCGGTCACGAAGGCGGGGCGTGGACTGTTGCTCGAGCACGCCGGTATGAACACGGACGGCTCGGCCCGTGCCGCAGACCACGCGGCGGTGATCCTCAATCCGGATTGGTTCAATCCGGCGCGTGGCGTATGGCTGGTCAGCTTCGAGTTTCCGGGTGCCGGCACGCACACCGTGATCGAGCTGACCTCACCGGCTGCGCAATTCGGCGTTCGCGTCGTCGACGGCACGGTGTACGCGTTCTACGGCGATGTGCAGTTCGCGTTCGATACGGCGATCGTCGACCAGGTCGCGCTGGTCGTGATCGCTTGTGGGCAAACCGGTGTGCGCGCCGGCCGAAACGGTGTGACGGCGCAGCTTTCTGCGGCGCGCGTCCAGCGCGTGACCGACGTACGTCTCGGCGAGTCGGCGGCTGCCGTCGCGCAACTCGACGGCCGGATGGTGTCGTTTCGGTACATCGGGCACGAGGCCAGTACGTCCGAAGTGATCGCGTATGCGACGCCTGACGAATGGGCCGAGATCTCGGATTTTGTGATGCAGACCTACGGCGATGAATTTCTCGCGCTGGAGGCGCAACTCGATAACGCAATCAATGGGTAGCGGGGGGAAGGGATGAGTGCACTTGGGGATCTGCGAGACGCCATTACCGGCATCGTTGCCAACTGGCCGATTATCCGAACGTTCGTCAACGGTGGGGCGACGGAAACGGTCGAGACCGGCTCCGGCACGGTGCCGGTGATTGCGAAGGTGGTCGCGGACGCGCAGACGGTGTTCGACCAGGCAAAAACCGATCTGATCGCGCAGAAGGATCAGGAGATCAACCAGGCGGCGGACGGTGTGCTGCAGCAATCGCGTAGCGCCGCCGACCAGGCGTCCGCGTCTGCCATGACGTCGTCCGGCAATGCGGCTGTAGCCGAGCAGCAGGCCGGCATCGCAACGCAGCAGGCGGGCATTGGCGCTGCCGCAAATTCGATTTATGCGACGACCGCCGCCGGCGTCGCAGGCGTTGCCGCCGGCAGGTATTTCTACGTGCCGGCGACGAGCGCGCAGGGAGCCTATGACGTTTGGCTGAATAGCGCGGGTGTGGCGATGTTCACTGGTATCACGTTGCCGAACCTTGCTGCAGTCCAGGCGAACACGCGCGCGATCGGTGATCTGCAGGCCCGCGGCGCAACGCTTCGATATGTGCCGCTGTCGGCCGGCTATGACGTCGTTTGGGGCACGTGCATTGATGGCGCGTACAGGACGTGGGTGGATAGCGTCGGCATGTTCCATTCGACGCATACCCATGACGGTCTGAGCAGCCTACCGCAGGCGTTGTCGAATATCCGAGATCTGCTCGGTGTAGCACCCAAGGTGCTGCCGCTCGCACCGGGACAGAGCTGCGATTACGGCTGGTTCGTCGATGGCGCCTACAAGGTGTGGGTCGATTCGGCCGGCGTGTTTCACTCGACGCATTCGCATACGGAGTTTGCGCAGTTCGGGCAGCTCCGGGATATCGCGCCGAAGGTCATGCCGCTGGCGAAGAATCAAGACTATTCGTATGGCATCGTTGTCGACGGGGCGTACCGCACCTGGATCGATAGCGTCGGTACATTTCATTCGACTCATACCCATCCTGAAATCGCACCGCTGCAGACCGCAGTGGCGGCCATTCAAGAGCAGCTCGATTCGGGAGCGATCGGCGGCAACGCGTCGGGATACTTGGTCGAGCAAGTCGCGAAGGTGAACGGGGGCACGACCGAGCAGCAAATCATGCTGCTCGACGGACAGTCGCAATATCGACAGCTTACGCTTGACGGATACAACTGGCGCGCGCCGACCGTTCAACGAACGTCGGTCGTGCGTGCTGTCACCGACTACTATTTTGCGGGCGGTAACGACGCCGTCTCGATCTTGCCTACCGGCGAAATCGTGCCCGAATCCGGCATGGTGGTGCACCACGCGATCTTCGGTCAATCGCTTGCTCTCGGTGCGCGCGGCTTCGTGACGTTCACATGGGATCCCGTCAACCAGGTATTCACTGCTGCGACCGTGTTCTCGAGCGTTCCATCTCCGCACGGAGTGTACTGTCTCGGCTTCGGCGACGGCACGACGGGATATGCGCGCACGGGCGCAGTGTTCAACAACTTCGGCGTGCTGCAAGAGGCATGGAGCGGCGTTGTGGGCGAAACGGTCTGCTCGGGCTTTGCCAACACTCGCAATGACAAGCTCTATACGAAATGGGGATTTCGTCAGCGCATTCTCATGACGTCGACAGGTCTCGGCGGAACGCCGTATTCGGGCTTGAAGAAAGGCACGGCGCCATACAACAGCCTGATCTCGTCCGTGGCCGGCGGCAAAGCAACCGCAAATGGCAAGGGTTGGAAGTACTTCGTGCCGACGCTCTACATCGTCCACGGGGAAAGCGAGAGCGGAAACATCGCAGATGCGACCTACGCCGGCTACCTGCTGGAATGGATCTCGGACTTCACGACCGACATCATGCCGATCACGGGGCAGCGTCAACCGCCCGTCATGATCCTCTCGCAAATGAACCGGCAGAAGGCGTCGAATGAAGGCGTGACGCTCGGCCAGGTGCTCGCGCACGACAACAACGCGAACATCATCCTGATCGGGCCGAAATACCAGCACCTTTATTACGACGACGCGCACATGCTTGCCGAGGGCTACGTCAAGCAAGGCGAGTATGGGGAGCGCGCATCGCGGCATTGGCTGGCCAGGCGCAAATGGTCGCCGCTCAAACCGGTATCGGTCGTGGGTGCCGGCAACACAATCACGATCCAGTTCAACAACACGCTCGCGAGCGCGGACACGGTGCCAGGTCCGGTTGGAGCGTTGGCATTCGATACGACCGTCGTCACGAATCCAGGGAACTACGGATTCGAGTATGCGGATGGCAACGGCACGACGATCACGAACGTCGCGCTCGGCGTCGACGGCACGAGCGTTGTCCTGACGTTGTCGGCAGCCTACGTGGTCGGCGCGACGCTCCAATACGCGATGCAGAGCGCGCTCAACCTGAACACGATGCCGACCGGGCAGAACACTGGATCGCGCGGGTGCCTGCGCGATTCGGATGCGCGTGACCAATCGCGATTCGATGGCACGAATCTTTTCAACTGGTGCGTCGCGTTCCGCAAGACGCTTACGTAAGGGAAAAATATGAACCGTCGTCAAATCATCCAGATTGGCAGCGCCTTGCCGCCGGGCGTCACGACCGAGCAGTTCGCGCTCGCGCAGCTGGCCCCGATCGTTGCATGGCCCGCGGTTGCGAAGTGGAGTGTCAGCCCGGCCGCGACCGGCTTTCTCGACCGAATCGAGCGAAATGCGATCCGCATGGCGAACGGCAAGACAGCGATCGCTGGTCGCTTCTTCGATACGTCGGACGGTGCCGGTACCGGCTTCTCGATTCAGGATATTCAGACGGGTGTCGTCGCGCCGGTTTTCGATACGTCGGGCGACTTCACTGTCGGCGTGCGCTTCTATCCCGGATCGCTGGCGGTGTCGGGCGGCACGTGGGGCGGGTTCGCGCTCGGCAGCTACTCGAGTGCGAATAATGCCTGGCGCCTCGAGAACGATACGAACGGAAAATTCCGCATGGGTGCGCCTGGTGGACTGCAGTCGGCCTACGCCGACTACACCGGCCCGGTCGTCACGCAGAGTCAGATGATGTATGCGGTGCTGCGGTTTTTCCGTTCGACCGGGACCATGAATCTCCGTATCAACGGTGCGTATGAACAGAGTTTCCAGAACAACGCGCTGGTCGCCGCCACGTTTGCGGCCGAGCTTGGGTTCGGTCTGTACTGGGACTTTTCGACGGCGGCGACGAAGTACCGTTCGACGCAGCTCGTGAAGGCGGTCGCGGCGAACGCTGCGTTAAGCGGTTCGGATCTGACGGTGCTCGAGGCGTATCTCGCGGCTGCGGCAGTGGAATAACTCCGGGAGGAAATCGGCATGAAAGTACGAATCGACATTTTGTCGCTCTGCATGGATGACCAGGCCGCGAGCGCGATGCGCGTGTCGTTGCTGGATGCGGACGATCACGCAATCGCGACCGTCAACGTGGCGGAGGCATCGGCCCAGTTCGACGACGTCGCGCCTGGTGCGTATACGGCGCATGTCGTGCGGCAGTCCGATGCTGGCACCGATGTGGATGATCCGCTGATTTACCCGTTCGTGATCGTGCAAGACGCAGCGAGCCAAACGCACTACGGCGATTCGATCAACGTGACGGTGATGCAGGCATAACCGAACAACAAGCCGTCGAGCAGGCCACCTTTCGAGGTGGCCTTTTTATTTCTGCGGGGGAGAAGGGATGCAAGAGCCTGAGAAGACTATCGCGGAGCTGATCGTCATGGGTGCGTTGATTGGGATCGCAAAGTTACTTGTGAGCAGCGAGCAGCTGACGTTTCGCGTTGTCGCCGGCCGTGCGCTGCTCGGCTCGGCGACATCGATGATCGCCGGAGTCGCACTGCTGCAAGTGCCGGACCTGCCGCCGCTTGCGTTGCTCGGAATCGGCAGCGCGCTCGGGATCGTCGGGGCGCAGTACATCGAGGTTCTGCTGCGCCGGAAGGCGAAAGCAGTTTTGGGAAAGGAGTGAGCATGGATCTGAAAGGCAAGGTCGACGCGCTGCTCGGTCGCGAGGGCGGGTTCTCCAACGACCCGAACGACAAGGGCAACTGGTACCTCGGCAAGCTCGAGGGAACGATGTGGGGCATCACCGCGGCCGTCGCACGGTCATTCGGCTATACGGGGCCGATGAATATGATGCCCCGTGATACGGCCGTCTCGATCTACCAACAGCGCTACTGGTTCGGCGTGAAGTTTGACCAGATCGCGGCGATCGACGACCGCCTCGCCGAGCGGCTGTTTGATATCGGCGTCAATGCGGGGCAGGCGACCGGCGTGCAGTTCCTTCAGCGTGCGCTCAACACGCTGAATCACGGTGGCAAGGATTTCCCGGATCTGAGCGTCGATGGCGGTGTCGGCGCCGTCACGCTCGGGGCGCTGAAGGGGTTTGTCGCGCAGCGAGGGCAGCAAGGACGTGACGTGCTGTTCTTCATGGTCGCGTCGCTGCATTCGGTGTTCTACGTCGTGGCAGCAGAGAACCGGCCGGCAAACGAAGATTTCGAGTTCGGCTGGCAAGTCAACCGTGCAATGAATGGGGTGCGCGTATGAGTTCGACGTGGGGTGACGTGGCCGCTGCCGTTTCGAAGTTTGCGCCGATTCTCGGCAGTGCAGTGCCTGGTGTTGGCTCGGTAGTGGGTGCGGGTGTTGGTCTTGCCGCGTCGGTCATTGCGAAGGCGCTCGGGACGGACCCGACGCCGGACAGCATCTTGAGCGCGCTCGCAACCAATCCGGATGCAATCGTCAAGCTGAAGCAGGCCGAGCTGGATCACGAACGCGATCTCGCGCAGATCGCCGCGTCGCGCGAAGCGGCGCTGTGGGCGGCTCAGACGGCGCAGTATTCGGCCGAGGCCGCGGATCGGGATAGCGCTCGCCAGCTCGCCGCGAAGCAGTCGAAGGATTTCATGCGGCCACTACTTGCGATTGTGCTGATGGGGCTGACCGTCTACATCGTCTGGGCGGTGATGGGCGGCCACGCCGATAGCGTCATCCGGGATACGACGGCGGCGCTCACGGTTGGGACGCTGATCGGCTACGTGTTGAGCGAGAACAAGCAGGTGCTCGGCTTCTACTTCGGTACGACGCGAGAGGCCAGTGCTACGAACGCGAAGGTCGCCGATTTTGCGACCGCACCAGGCATGGTCACGCTCGACCAGGTGCAAGCCGGGGCATCCGGCATGTCGACGTCGAGCTGACACGGTCGGGAGAAAGACAGGGCGACCGCATGGATGGTCGAGCATCCATGCGGCCACCTTTCCACTGTGCATGCCAGTGAATCAGCCGAGGCCCTGCCACCCACCGGTGGGCGGGCCATTCTACCCCAATCATTAGAAGGGCTTTCACAATGGCGAATCCGATTATTCCGTGGATCGGCGGCAAGCGACGGCTGGCCGAACATCTCATTCCGCGCTTCCCGCAACACGATTGCTACGTCGAGGTGTTTGCCGGCGGGGCTGCGCTGTTCTTCTTACGTCCGCCGGCCAAGGTGGAGGTAATCAACGACGTCAACGGCGACCTGGTGAACCTGTATCGCGTTGTCCAGCATCACCTCGAGGAGTTCGTGCGGCAATTCAAGTGGGCGTTGACGAGTCGGCAGGTGTTCGAGTGGCTGAAGGTCACTGTCCCGGAAACCCTCACCGATATCCAGCGTGCGGCCCGGTTCTACTACCTCCAGAAAAGTTGCTTTGGCGGAAAGGTTGAGGGGCAGACGTTCGGGACCGCGACGACGACGCCTCCTGGCTTGAACTTGCTGCGAATCGAAGAGGAACTGTCAGCCGCACATCTGCGCTTGGCGAACGCGTTCGTCGAGCGCCTTGATTGGGCCGCGTGCATCGATCGATACGATCGTCCGCATACGCTGTTCTATCTGGATCCGCCGTATTACGAGACGGAGGGGTATGGCGTGGCATTTCCTTTCGGCGAGTACGAAAAGATGGCGCAGCAGCTGCGATCGCTCAAGGGCCGCGCGGTCGTGAGCCTGAACGACCATCCTGACATTCGGCGCGTGTTTGACGGCTTTCATATCGAGACGGTGCCGATCCAGTACACGGTTGGAGGCGGGAAGGGTGTCGACCGGAACGAGCTGATCATCTTCAGTTGGGATGATGCGGCGCAGCCTGTCGGACTCTTCTAACTGAACGATGCCGGCGTGGGATATCGCGCCGGCATCGTGCTTACAGGTCAGCGAATGCGGGCAGGAGGTCCTGGTCGACGAGCCGGATCTCGATACGGTTTGCTGTCTCGACGTGTTCGGGATTCTTCATCGAGAACGGGGCATCCGTTGTGCTGACGACGATCGTGCCGGTCTGAGTCTTGCCGGCCTCAGGGACCGGAACAATCTCGCGTGCTTCCGGAACCTGTTGCTGAGTGATCACCGTCGGCAAATAGATCATCCAGCCAACGCCAGGCTTATCGTCGAACACCTGCTTCGTCGCGTAACTCCGTGGAGAGACTGAAACGTAGGCGGGCTGAAATGCGGCTACGGTGGCGCTCACGATTCGTTGAACCGATTCGATGTTCGCTAGCACCGCCGAACTGGAAATTTTGATTTCGAAGGAATGCGGCACGGCATTCTCACCGACGTGGCACGCGATCGTTGCACCTTCGCCCTTATTCTGATTCCCGTTCCACAGCGCAACGTAGGATCGTGACGGATCGTCTGAAAACTGATGTTTTAGAACCGCGAGCAGTGCCGTCGATGGTTGGCCGTCTTCGAACGCTGGGTAGAGTAGGGCTTCGTCCAAGGTGTCGCCTTGAGCGAACCAAGTACTTAGCGTCGAATCGATTGCGCCCATCGTCAACGTTACGATGCGGATGCGTGACAGAATCTTCTCGAAGTCTGTAGGGGCCAATGACTCGTCCCTGAACTGGAGGCTGAAGTCCATCTTGTTCTCGGTTTACGGTTGTACGACGGAAAGAACCGAATTGCGTCTCAGGTCCTTGAGTAGGTACTCGCGTACCTCCGCTTCTTCAAAGTACCATGTCAAACGAGCTGGCGGGAACAGCTTCACTGCGCCGGCTTGTCGCTCAATATCGGAGACCATTCCCGGAAAGCCTTTGAACCAAGCGACTGGCTCCAGTTCGCCTTCGTCGTCTCGCTGAAGGAACTGCGCATAGCGCGACTTTGCCTCTTGCAGCATGCATTCGGCCGGCAGGAAACCGTCGAATGCGATGCCTTGCCATACCCATTCCTCGTTCCATTTTCCCTCATTGCTGTATGGCCGGCCTGTGATGCGGCCTTGATACTCGCGCGAGTGGTCGGACATATGGTGCGTCTTGTTTTCAGCCTTGCCAGTTTCCTCGGGCGGGCACTTCTTACATTTTTCCCCGGTGCGCGGAATGGCCTTTGCGTCAGTCTTGGCTTTGCTCTCGTCCTTCGGCGTATCGCTAGACAGGCTCGCCGTCCCCGCCAGTCCTACCGCGCCCAACAAGGCGACGCCAGCGCGCGCCAATACCGGCCCAAGCTCCACTGCCGCTGCTTCGATTATCGGTACTACCAAGCCCGCCATTTCGAGATCCCCCGTTGTATTCCGGATGTTCGATGCGCCATTTGATGACGCGAAGGTAATCGTGGAAACGCTCGTCAGCCGAGCGTCCTGGTCGAGTCAGCCACGCGCGCGTCGCGGGTTTCTCGTAAAACTTTGGCGCGTATGCCTCGATCCGGAGAAACGCAGCGACATTCTCGTCGGACCGGATGCCAAGCTGTCGAGCAGCGATGTATGCGTTCCAGAGGCGCGTGGGTAGCGTGCCGTCGTCGGCCAGCTTCGGGTCCGCTTTGATGAGATCCTGCCGCGTGCGTTCGACATATCCGCGTGCGTCGATCTCGGCAAGGCCCGCGACCTGTTCGCTTGTCAGCTCAAGCATGCGGGTGCACTCCCTTCAGTTTTCCATTTACTTCGACGAGCCAGTTAAATGTCGGGACGAAGAACTGCAGGCGCTGCGTGAATTCCATCAGCGATGCCATGTCGGCCATGATCCGGGCATCGTAGAAGCGGAGTAGGGCTGTACGGCCGTCCGGCAAGCGCACGTCGAGCCGACGGCGCAGCTCGTCGGCCAGTGATTCAATTGGATATCCACTGATCAGCCAGGACACGCCTGTCGGCCCGCCGGCCATCGCGAAGAGGGAGCTTCGCACATTGCCGGCCGCGCGCTCGTAGTCGAGCAGCCACGGACCCGCATCGGCCAGCGATGCATCCGGTGTGCCGTCGAACAGCGCCACGGCTGCTTGCGATCGCTGAGGGGGGGATCCGCCGGCCGCATCCGCGAACAGGAGACCGTCGACCAGGGCGTACAAGTGCACCTGCATGGTCAACTGCTGTTGCCGCGTGAAGTAGAACGCCTCGATTGAATTGCCGGTCATGTTCTATCCGCGCGCGATCATCGTTGCCGCATTTTCGGCCGCGGACTTCAGGCATTCGAGGCAAAGCGTGGACGAGGGGGCCAGCGCTGTAGCTGCGGCGGCTACTGCGCCGCCAGTCGCCGCTTCGCCGGCTCCGACATCGTCGAGCGTCGCCGACGATTGCGAGGCGATCAGCGTTGCCCCGCACGCGGTTTTCATGCCTTCGATGGCCGTTTCCCGGCCGGCGATTTGGTGCGGGTAGCGTCGCCCGGTGGCGGGCAGGATCGGAAAGATGCCTTTGCACTGTGGGCAAAGTACCTTGTGCCCGACGCCTGCGATGGGCTTCCCGTCAATGGTGGCAGTCGCAGTACCCTCGAGCACGCGGCCGCCGTGCGTCGTCGTGTCGCCGACGCAGATCATGGCTCGGGCCATATGTTCTCTCGTAGATGTGGTTTTCGTATGAATTTACCATTTCTCGAGGGGCGGTCTGCGGCTGGAAGGTGCATGGTCCGTCAACTAGTGTCAATCGAACCGGGGGCCTAAGTGATGGCTCTACGAAAAAGCCCGCTGTTAGCGGGCTTATTTACGTGCTACAAATTTGCTACAGCAAGGGGCGGGAGCCTTGCTGGGTAAGCCTTGCGCTTATCATTCCATCCCCTGAACTACGGGGAGAGCCATGTCCGCGATTCCGCGTGCAAAAGACGCGATCGGGACGGCGAAGTGGACAGCGCGCAGAGTATAGCAAACGCGCGGCGCATCGGCGGACGGAATGCGCACCGATGCGTGGCGCGCGTGCTCGGTCGTGTCCGGAAACCGGAATCAGAAATCTACGACGACGAAATCTTCCTTGCCCACGTCGCACAGCGGGCAGCGCCAGTCGGCGGGAATGTCGGCGAAACGGGTGCCGGCGGGGATGCCCTCGTCGGGCAGGCCTTCCGCTTCGTTGTAGACCCACCCGCAAATCAGGCAGACCCAGCTCTGGTATTCGATTACTTCGCTCATGTGGCGCTCGGGATGATGAAAGTCGGCAATGTCGCCCGCGGCGTGGCCGGCGGACGAAAGGCGCAATGTTACCGGAATTTCGCCGAACGCCTGCGCAACGTCGTTTTAAATGTACGCATCGCGAACAACGGCCGTCATCGCGCGTGCCGGGCATGCAGTGTATGCTTCGTGGGCCTTTCATCTGAAGGAGAAAACGATGCTCAACAAGAAGTGGATCGCGGGTGCGGTGTGTGTCGCGGCACTGGCCGTGTCGACGCTCGCGCGTGCGGAGGCGCGCGTGTTCTTCGTCGAGCCGAAGGACGGCGCGACGGTATCGAGCCCCGTGCACGTGAAGTTCGGTCTCGAAGGCATGGGCCTCAAGCCAGCCGGCGACATGACGCCGGACACCGGCCACCATCACCTGCTGATCGACGGCAAGCCGGTGCCGAAGAGCGACGTGATCCCCGCCACCGACCATTCGCTGCACTTCGGCAAGGCCCAGACCGAAACCGACGTGAAGCTGCCGCCCGGCCAGCACACGCTGACGCTGCAGCTCGGCGACGGTGCGCACCGTTCGTACGGTCCCGACCTGAACTCGACGATCACGGTCAACGTGAAGTAATCGCTCCTCGCACATGCGGGCGCCCGGCCGGGAAGCTGCGGCCGGATGCCCGCCGCCCCGGCGCTCTGCAACGCCGAAGCACGCCATGCCGGCCCATCCGTCGGGTGCGCGCCGACATGCCGCCACGGCACAAAAAGAACCGCGCATCAGCCTAGTCCATCCGGCCATCCCGGCGCAGGCGTCCGCCACCGGTACAATGGGCGCTTCCGATTTCTCTCTTCGCCGTCTCCCCATGTCGCTTTATTCCATTACCGGCGCGCAACTCGCGTTCGGTCACGTCGCGTTGCTCGATCACGCGGACTTCTCGCTGGAGGCCGGCGAGCGCGTCGGCCTGATCGGCCGCAACGGCGCGGGCAAGTCGTCGCTGCTGAAGATCGTCGCCGCGCTCGCGAAGCCCGATGACGGGCTGATCACGCGCCAGCAGGAGCTCGTGACCGTCTACGTGCCGCAGGAGCCCGAATTCGAACCCGGCGCGACCGTGTTCGACGCCGTGGCATCGGGGCTCACGCACACGCGCGAAGTGCTCGAGGAATACGATTCGATCGCGCACCGCCTCGCGGAAACACCGGAAGGCGCCGAGCACGACGCGCTGCTCGCGCGGATGAACGCGCTGCAGTCGTCGCTCGACGCGCACGACGCGTGGAACTGGCGCACGCGCGTGTCGATGACGCTCGCGCAGATCGGCCTGACGGACGGCGACGCGCGCGTCGACGCGCTGTCGGGCGGGATGCAGAAGCGTGTCGCATTGGCGCGTGCGCTGGTTCTGCAGCCCGACGTGCTGCTGCTCGACGAACCGACCAACCACCTCGACTTCGACGGCATCCGCTGGCTGGAAGAACTGCTGGTCGCGCAGCGCGCGGGCCTGCTGTTCATCACCCACGATCGCGCGTTCCTCGACCGCGTCGCGACGCGCATCGTCGAGCTCGATCGCGGCCGGCTGTTGTCGTACCCGGGCAATTTCTCGGCCTACCAGACGCGCAAGGCGCAGCAGCTCGAAGTCGAGCGCGTCGAAAACGAGAAGTTCGACAAACTGCTCGCACAGGAAGAGGTCTGGATCCGCAAGGGCGTCGAGGCGCGCCGCACGCGCAGCGTCGGGCGCATCGCGCGGCTCGTGCAGATGCGCAACGAGCGCGCGGAGCGCCGCAATTCGCAGGGCAACGTGAAGCTCGACGTCGCGCAGGGCGAGAAGTCGGGCAAGATCGTCGCGGAGCTGACGGACGTGACGAAGCGCTACGGCGATCGCACGGTCGTCGACACCTTCTCGACGACGGTCATGCGCGGCGACAAGATCGGTTTCGTCGGCCCGAACGGCGCCGGCAAGACCACGCTGCTCAAGCTGATCCTCGGCGAGCTGAAGCCCGACGCGGGCACGGTGCGCACCGGCACGAACCTGCAGGTCGCGTATTTCGACCAGATGCGCGCGCAGCTCGACCAGGAAAAGAGCCTGGCCGACACCATCAGCCCCGGTAGCGAATGGGTCGAGATCGGCGGCGTGCGCAAGCACGTGATGAGCTATCTCGGCGACTTCCTGTTCGCGCCGGAACGCGCGCGCTCGCCGGTGAAGTCGCTGTCGGGCGGCGAGCGCAACCGGCTGCTGCTCGCGCGCCTGTTCGCGCGTCCGGCCAACGTGCTGGTGCTCGACGAACCGACCAACGACCTCGACATCCCGACGCTCGAACTGCTCGAAGAGCTGCTGGCCGACTACGACGGCACGGTGCTGCTCGTCAGCCACGATCGCGCGTTCCTCGATAACGTCGTCACGTCGGTGATCGCGGCCGAGGGCGACGGCAAGTGGCGCGAATACGTCGGCGGCTTCACCGACTGGCAGATCCAGAGCGAGCGTTCGCAGCAGCTCGCGCAGCAGGAAGCGGCGAAGCGCGCGGTGAAGGAAGCGGCGCCGGTCAAGGAAGATGCGGCGAAGAGCGCGGCCGGCCGCAACGCGCAGCGCACGGTGAAGCTGTCGTTCAACGAGCAGCGCGAACTCGATGCGCTGCCGGAGAAGATCGCGGCGCTCGAGGACGAACAGAAGACGATCAACGCGCGGCTCGAGGACGGCTCGATCTTTGCGAAGGATCCGCAGGAAGGCACGCGCCTGACCGAGCGGTTCGCGGCGATCGACGACGAGCTCCTTGCCGCGCTCGAGCGGTGGGAGACGCTCGAGGCGAAGCGCAAGCCGGTCTGACGCACCGCGCGTGGTGCGAATGATCTTGCAACGGCGCGTCACGCGGAACCAGTAAAATACCGCGCGTCCCGGGCCGCGCGGCGCATGCCGCGCGCCCGCTTTCGGAGCAGTCCAAGCACACCGTTGTTTCGATTCGCTTTTTTACGGAACTCAACGTTTTGTCCACGACGTTATCCACACGAGGTGTGGACAACGTCCCGATGAATGACGAAATTCAGCGCCTATGTCAACGAAGAAGCCCAGCGCGGCCTATAGCGAAGCATCGATCAAGGTGCTCAAGGGCCTCGAGCCGGTCAAGCAGCGGCCCGGCATGTACACCCGTACCGAAAATCCGCTGCACATCATCCAGGAAGTCATCGACAACGCGTCCGACGAGGCGCTCGGCGGCTACGGCAAGCAGATCACGGTCACGCTGCACGCCGATCAGTCGGTGTCGGTCGAGGACGACGGCCGCGGCATCCCGTTCGGCATGCACCCCGAGGAAGGCGTGCCGGTCGTCGAGATCGTGTTCACGCGCCTGCACGCGGGCGGCAAGTTCGACAAGGCCGCCGGCGGCGCGTACACGTTCTCGGGCGGCCTGCACGGCGTCGGCGTATCGGTGACGAACGCACTCGCGACGCGTCTCGACGTGACGGTCTGGCGCGACGGCAAGATCGCCGAGCTCGGCTTCGCCGACGGTGATGTCGTGAAACCGCTCGCGACGCAGGGCGCGGGCCGCGGCGAGAAGAAGTCCGGCACGCGCGTGCAGGTGTGGCCGAATCCGAAGTATTTCGATTCGCCGAACCTGCCGCTCGGCGAGCTGCAGCGCCTGCTGCGCTCGAAGGCCGTGCTGCTGCCGGGCGTCGAGGTCGTGCTCGTCAACGAGAAGACCGGCGAGCGCCAGGTGTGGAAGTACGAGGACGGCCTGCGCGGCTATCTGCTCGACGAGATGAACGGCAGCGAGCTGCTGATCCCGCTGTTCGAGGGCGAGCGCTTCGCCGATGCGCGTTCGACCGACGAAACCTTCGCCGAGGGCGAGGGCGCGTCGTGGGTTGTCGCATGGAGCGAGGAAGGTTCGCTCGTGCGCGAGTCGTACGTGAACCTGATCCCGACGCCGGCCGGCGGCACGCACGAGTCGGGCCTGCGCGACGGTCTCTACCAGGCGGTGAAGAGCTTCGTCGAACTGCACAACCTGCAGCCGAAGGGCGTGAAGCTCCTCGCGGAAGACGTGTTCGCGCGCGTGTCGTTCGTGCTGTCCGCGAAGGTGCTCGATCCGCAGTTCCAGGGACAGATCAAGGAACGCCTGAACAGCCGCGATGCGGTGAAGCTCGTGTCGTCGTTCTCGCGTCCGGCGCTCGAACTGTGGCTGAACCAGCACGTCGAGCTCGGCAAGAAGCTCGCCGAACTCGTGATCAAGCAGGCGCAGGCGCGCACGCGCGCGGGCCAGAAGGTCGAGAAGCGCAAGAGCTCGGGCGTCGCGGTGCTGCCCGGCAAGCTGACCGATTGCGAGACGGAAGATATCGCGCGCAACGAACTGTTCCTCGTCGAGGGCGATTCGGCGGGCGGTTCCGCGAAGATGGGCCGCGACAAGGAGTACCAGGCGATCCTGCCGCTGCGCGGCAAGGTGCTGAACACGTGGGAAACCGAGCGCGACCGCCTGTTCGCGAACAACGAGGTGCACGACATCTCGGTCGCGATCGGTGTCGATCCGCACAGCCCGGATGAAAGCGTCGACCTGTCGAACCTGCGCTACGGCAAGATCTGCATCCTGTCGGACGCGGACGTCGACGGCTCGCACATCCAGGTGCTGCTGCTCACGCTGTTCTTCAAGCATTTCCCGCAACTGATCGAGCGCGGCCATGTGTGCGTCGCGCGGCCGCCGCTGTTCCGCGTCGACGCGCCGGCGCGCGGCAAGAAGGCCGCGCAGAAGCTCTATGCGCTCGACGACGGCGAGCTGGAAGCGATCCTCGACAAGCTGCGCAAGGACGGCGTGCGCGAGACCCAGTGGAGCATCAGCCGCTTCAAGGGCCTCGGCGAAATGAGCGCGGAGCAGCTGTGGGACACGACGATGAACCCCGACACGCGCCGCCTGATGCCGGTGAAGCTCGGCGAGCTCGACTACGAGGCGACCGTCGCGCGCATGACGATGCTGATGGGCAAGGGCGAGGCAGCCGCGCGGCGCGGCTGGCTCGAGGAAAAGGGCAACGACGTCGAAGCGGACATCTAAGCCGGGAACCCGCGCGGCCGGGCATGACGCCCGGCCCGGCCTCACGCCACTTACGAATACGGAATTCAGATGGACGACAACACTTCCGATCTCTTTGCCAGCCCCGACGCGCCCGAGAGCGACGCGCTGACGCTCGGCAACTACGCGGAGCAGGCGTACCTCAGCTACGCGGTCAGCGTCGTGAAGAGCCGCGCGCTGCCCGACGTGTGCGACGGCCAGAAGCCGGTGCAGCGCCGGATCCTGTTCGCGATGAACGAAATGGGCCTCGGCCCGGACGCGAAGCCGGTGAAGTCGGCGCGCGTGGTCGGCGACGTGCTCGGTAAATACCACCCGCACGGCGACCAGTCGGCGTACGACGCGCTCGTGCGTCTCGCACAGGATTTCTCGTTGCGCTATCCGCTGATCGACGGGCAGGGTAACTTCGGCTCGCGCGACGGCGACGGCGCGGCGGCGATGCGATACACCGAAGCGCGGCTCACGCCGATCTCGAAGCTGCTGCTCGACGAGATCGACCAGGGCACGGTCGACTTCATGCCGAACTACGACGGCTCGTTCGAGGAACCGAAGACGCTGCCGAGCCGCATGCCGTTCGTGCTGCTGAACGGTGCGTCGGGCATCGCGGTCGGTCTCGCCACCGAAATCCCGTCGCACAACCTGCGCGAGGTCGCGGCGGCGGCGGTCGCCTTGATCCGCAATCCGAAGCTCTCGCACGCGGAGCTGGTGAGCCTGATCCCGGGCCCGGACTTCCCCGGCGGCGGCCAGATCATCTCGAGCGACACCGAGATCGCGGCGGCCTATGAGACCGGCCGCGGCAGCCTGAAGGTGCGCGCGCGCTGGAAGATCGAGGATCTCGCGCGCGGCCAGTGGCAACTGGTCGTCACCGAGCTTCCGCCGAACACGTCGGGCCAGAAGGTGCTCGAGGAAATCGAGGAGCTCACCAACCCGAAGCTCAAGCTCGGCAAGAAGACGCTGACGCCCGAACAGCTCAATACCAAGAAGGCGATGCTCGACCTGCTCGACGCGGTGCGCGACGAGTCGGGCAAGGAAGCGGCGGTGCGGCTCGTGTTCGAGCCGAAGTCGCGCACGATCGACCAGACGGAATTCGTGAACACGCTGCTCGCGTACACGAGCCTCGAGTCGAACGCGACGCTGAACCTCGTGATGATCGGCGCCGACGGCCGGCCGGGCCAGAAGGGCCTGCTGACGATCCTCGACGAATGGGTGAAGTTCCGCCAGCTGACGATGACGCGCCGGTGCCGCCATCGCCTCGCGAAGGTCGACGACCGCATCCACATCCTCGAAGGGCGGATGATCGTCTTCCTGAACATCGACGAGGTGATTCGCATCATCCGCGAGGCGGACGAGCCGAAGGCCGCGCTGATGAGCGCGTTCGGCCTCTCCGACCGCCAGGCGGAAGACATCCTCGAAATCCGCCTGCGTCAGCTCGCGCGGCTCGAGAAGATCAAGATCGAGAAGGAACTCGACGCGCTGCGCGACGAGAAGGCGAAGCTCGAGGAACTGCTCGCGAACGAAAGCGCGATGAAGCGGCTGATGATCAAGGAGATCGAGGCCGACGCGAAGCAGTACGGCGACGATCGCCGCACGCTGATCCAGCAGGAAAAGCGCGCGACGTTCGAGGCGAAGGTCGTCGACGAGCCGGTGACGGTCGTCGTGTCGCAGAAGGGCTGGGTGCGTGCGCTGAAGGGCCACGGGCTCGACCCGGCCGGCTTCACGTTCAAGGCCGGCGACCACCTGTACGCGGCGTTCCAGTGCCGCACGCCGGATCGCCTGATCGCGTGGGGCAGCAGCGGCCGCGTGTACTCGGTCGACGTGTCGGTGCTGCCGGGCGGGCGCGGCGACGGCGTGCCGGTGACGTCGCTGATCGAGCTCGAATCGGGCTCGCACCTGATGCACTACTACGCGGCGCCGGCCGACCAGCAACTGCTGCTCGCGTCGAGCAACGGCTTCGGCTTCCTCGCGAAGGTCGGCGACATGGTGAGCCGCGTGAAGGCCGGCAAGTCGTTCATGACCATCGATGCGGGCGCGGTGCCGCTCGCGCCGATGCCCGTGCTGCCGAACGCGACGCAGGTCGCGTGTCTGTCGAGCGGCGGCCGTCTGCTGGTGTTCGGGATGGACGAGATGAAGACGCTGTCGGGCGGCGGTCGCGGCGTGATCCTGATGGCGCTCGACGACAAGGAAACGCTCGTGCAGGCGCTCGCGATCGACCCGGCCGGCGTCGTGCTGATCGGCACCGGTCGCGGCGGCAAGGCGCAGGACGAAACGCTGTCGTACGCGGGGCTCGCGCCGCACATCGGCAAGCGCGCACGCAAGGGCCGCGCGCCGGAAACGAAGCTCAAGGTCGTCAACGAGCTGCGTCCGCTGCTCGGCTGACGCCGCATCCGGTGGCCGGTTCGACCGGCATCGAGGGCCGCACCTCCGCTTCGGCGGGCGTGCGGCCTGTTCTTTTTGGGGCGGCGCATTCTGGTAAGCGAGCGTGGCGCCGTCACGCGGAACTTGCAAAATATTGTGAAATGCCGCCAGGGCTCTGAACCGAGCGGCGGCCCGCCGGTCGAACGTCGCTCGAGACCGCGCGTGACGCGGCTGTTCGTTGCATTCAACCCATAACAGGATTGCCGCTATGTCCCACGCTGTTGCCGTCGCGCTGTTTCTTCATCTGCTGGCCGTCGCCGTGTGGGTGGGCGGGATGGTCTTCGCGAACTTCTGCCTGCGTCCGGCGCTGTCCGACCTGACGCCGCAGCTCCGGCTGCCGCTGATCGAGGGTGTGTTCGGCCGTTTCTTCAACTGGGTGTCGGGCTCGGTGATCGTGATCCTGCTGTCCGGCGGATTCCTGCTGATGGAGTTCGGCGGCGCGCACGCGACGTGGACGCTGCATGCGATGGCGGGGCTCGGCGTCGTGATGATGCTGATCTTCGGCCATATCCGCTTCGCGCTGTTCCCGCGCATCCGCCGCGCGGTGCAGGCGCAGAACTGGCCCGATGGCGCGCGCGCCGTGAACGCGGTGCGCCTGCTCGTCGTCGTCAACCTCGTGCTCGGCGTCGTGACGATCGGCGCGGCCGTGCTGTCGCGCGGCCTGTGATCACGCATCGCTGACCTTGCGGCGCCGGCCGGCGCCCGCGGCAGGCGCGGTGTCGCGCGCCGCTAGGCGGCCAGCATCGCGTCGAGCAGCCACGCGCCGGCCGGGCCGAGCGGCCGGTTGCGCGACCAGACCGCATCGACCCTGACGCGGCGCGGCCAGCCGCGCGAGCGCAGCTCGCACAGCCGGTCGCGCGCGAAGTGCTCGACCATCCAGCGCGGCAGCTCGGCCCAGCCGAACCCCAGCACGGCCATCTCCAGCAGCATCAGATAGCTCGGCGCGAGCCAGCGCTGCGTGCCGACGACGATCCGGTCGTCGGCGCCGCGATCCTCCGGTTTCACGTACGTGTTGAGCCGCAGCTCGCGCGCGTCGCGCAACGCGGCATGCGGCACGTCGGCGTCGCCGTACGCCGCCAGCGCGTGCGTGCGCCCGACGAACAGACCGATCTCCGATTCCTCCGCCACCGTCGCCGCGCCGATATCGGGCGGGTAGACGGCGCGCGCGGCCATCAGTCCGAGCTGGGCGCGGCCCTGCTGGATCAGGTCGAGCACGTCCTCGTGCTCGGCGATCTGGCATTCGAGTTCGAGCGCCGGAAAGCGCCCCTCGAGTGCCATCAACGTTTCCTCGTAACGCTTCGACTGATACGTATCGGACACGACGAGCGTCAGCCGCGCTTCCTCGCCCTGCGCGAGCCGCGCGGCGGTGCGGTCGATCGCCGCGCCGGCCTCCAGCGCGCGCTGCACCTGAGGCAGCAGCGCGCGGCCGGCATCGGTCAGCGTCGGCGTGCGCGTCGAGCGGTCGAACAGCTGCACGCCGAGGTCGATCTCGAGGTTCGCGATCGCTTCGGACACCGTCGACTGGCGTTTGCCGAGCTTGCGCGCGGCGGCCGTGAACGAGCCGAGCAGCGCGGCTTCGGCGAAGGCGAGCAGGGCTTCGGGGGCGTGGCGCACGCGGCGGACCTCATGGTGTTATATCGGTAAAACCGATGATAACAAACTGGATTCGTACGGTCTTGCCGATCAAAATGGTCGGCATGAGCTGGACAAACGCATCGGAGGGAATCATGAAACATACGAACAAAACGGTGGCGGAACGCCTCGTTCACGCGCTGACGTTCGAGCTGGTGGCGATCGCGCTGTGCGCGCCGATCGGCGCATGGCTGCTCGACATGCCGGTGTCGCACGTCGGCGTGCTGACGGTGATGGTGTCGCTGATCGCGATGGCCTGGAACATGACGTTCAACACGCTGTTCGACCGTTTCGAGCGGCGCGCGGGCCTCACGCGCACGCTCGGCATGCGGATCGCGCATGCGCTCGCGTTCGAGCTCGGCCTCGTCGCGATGGTGGTGCCCGTCGCCGCGTGGTGGCTGGACGTGAGCCTCGTCGAGGCGCTGCTGCTCGACCTCGGCATCGTGCTGTTCTTCCTGCCTTACACGTTCTGCTTCAACCTCGCGTACGACGCGCTGCGGGCACGCTGGGCCGCACGCCGCGTCGCGGTGCAGGCGGGCTGAGCGGCAAGCGGCCGGCGATGGCCGCGATCGGGGCCGGTCGTCAGTGCGCGGCCGCCCACAGCCATACGCCGCACGCGATCGCGACCGCACCGTAGACGGCATACACGGGCACCTTGAAGCGCGCGAAGCACAGCGTCGCAAAGGCGCCCGTGACCCAATAGACGGCATCGGCCGGTTCGCGATGCAGGATCTTCACGACGGCGACGACGAGAAAGCCCGTGGTCGCCGCACGCAGCAGGCGCATTCCGTGCTCGAAGCGCGAATGGCGCTTGAGCCGGAGCAGGTGGTTGTGCGCAAACACGACGAGGCATCCCGACGGAATGAACAGCGCGGCGGTCGCGAGCAGCGCGCCGACCCAGCCGTCGGTCAGGTAGCCGAGAAACGGCACGACGTTCAGCAGCGGTCCGGGCGACACCGGCGACAGCGCGAACGCGAGCGTGAAGTCGTGATCGGAGATGCCGGTTGCCGGCGACACGAACAGCGTCTTGAGCACGGGCAGCGCGGAGAAGCCGCCGCCGAACAGCGTCATGCCGGCGCCGGCGAGCCGCGGCCACAGCAGCGTCATCTGGTAGTCGCCGGGCAGCGGCAACGCGAACAGCGCGACGAGAATCGCCAGCAGCACGAGCAGGTTGCGGTCACGCTTCGATAGCGTGAAATCGACCGTGTCGTCCTGCGGCGGCCCCGTGAGCCAGCCGGCTGCAAACGCAGCGAACAGAATCCCGACGAAAGCGGCCGGACTATGCGCGAAAGCAAGCAGAATCGTCGATAGCGCGGCAATCAGCTGTTCGAGCCGCGTGCGCGCGAGCGTGCGCAGCTGCCTGAGCCACGTGACGCCGATCAGCGCGGCAAGCACCATCCCGAAGTGATTGATCAGCATCGGCGCGGCGAGCGAGCGCACGAGCGGCGTGCGGTAGAAGATCGCGAACAGCGTCATCAGGATGGAGAACGGCAGCACGCTCGCGATGCCGGCAACCCACGCGCCGGTGCGGCCGTGCAGCGTCTGGCCGACCTGTACCGCGACATTGCAGCCGACGGGGCCCGGCACGAGCCACGCGAGTGCGACGAGATCGGCGAAGACGTGCGGTTCGATGCGCTGGAACCGGTCGACGTAATGGCGTTCGAGCTGCGCCATCATCGAGAGCCCGCCCCACGAGACGGCGGAAATGCCGGCGATGACCTTGAACAAGGTCCACAGGGATGCCTGTGCCTGTTCGACACGTTCGGCCGCTTCGACTTCGACGGTGGTCATGATTGTGCAGTTGGTGCTGGGCCTGGTCTCACGCATGGGGGGATGTGCCGGCGGCCCGCCGACGCGATGGCCCTCCCGATTGTCCACCGGGCATCGTGACACTGCCATGCGCGAAAACGCTAGTAAACGAACTAAACAACCGGATTGGAAGCCGAAACAATCGGTGTGCCGCGCAACACGTGCGGTGCGTGTTGCGGGCTCAGGCGCCCGTGCTGCCGGTTGCGCGGTGCGTGAGGACGTTCGGCCGGTCGCCGCGCACGCCGAAGCGCGCGATCAGCGCGGGGATCGCGTCGGCCGGCACGGGGCGCGAGAACAGGAAGCCCTGGGCTTCGATCTCGCCGAGCGCGGACAGCCACGCGACCTGCTCCTCGGTTTCGGTGCCTTCGACGACCACCGTCAGGCCGAGCGAGCGCGCGAGATGCACGATCGACGACACCATCACGCACACGCTGCGATCGTTCGGGATCGCCTGCACGAACGAGCGGTCGACCTTCAGCGTATCGACGGAGAACCGATGCAGGTACGACAGCGACGAATAGCCGGTGCCGAAATCGTCGAGGGCGATCCGGATGCCGAGCTTCTTCAGCGCGACGATCTTCTCGGACACGAGCTCCGGATATTCCATCATCGCGGTCTCGGTGATCTCGAGTTCGAGGCGGTTCGCGTCGATGCCGGTGTCCTGCAGCGCCTGCGAAATCGTCTCGATCAGGTCGCCGCGCCAGAACTGCACCGGCGAGATGTTGATCGCGAGCGTCAGCGTGTCGTGGCCGTCGTCGCGCCAGCGCGCGATCTGCGCGCACGCGGTGCGGATCACGAAGTCGCCGATCGGCACGATCAGGCCCGTCGATTCGGCGATCGAAATGAATTCGTTCGCGGAGATGATCCCGTGCTCGGGGTGGTCCCAGCGTGCGAGTGCCTCGAAGCCGGTGATCGTGCGGTGCGTCAGGTCGATCTTCGGCTGGTACGCGAGAAACAGCTGCCCTTCGGCGAGCGCGACGCGCAATTGCTGTTCCCAGCGCATCAGGTGGTCCGCGCGGTGCGACAGGTGCGGCGCGTAGAACTGATAGCAGTTCTTGCCGGCGTCCTTCGCGCTGTACATCGCGAGGTCGGCCTTCTTCAGCAGATCGATCTCGCTTTCGTTCGCAACGGTGTGCAGCGCGATGCCGATGCTCGCGTGCAGCACGAACGAACTGCCGCGCACGTCGAACGGCGCGCCGAACATCCGGATGATCGCTTCCGCGAGCCGCACCGCGCGCCGTTCCACGTCGTCGCCCTTCATCACGACCACGAACTCGTCGCCGCCGATGCGCGCGAGCGATCCTTCGTCGCCGACGGCATCCGACAGGCGCGACGCGGTCATCTGCAGCACGATGTCGCCCGCGTTGTGGCCGAGCGTGTCGTTGACGGTCTTGAAATTGTCGAGGTCGATGAACAGCAGGCCGAGCCGCGACAGGCTGGCCGGCATCGCCACGTCGTTGCGCAGCCCGCGCAGCGTCGCGTAGCGGTTCGCGAGGCCGGTGAGCAGGTCGTATTCGGCGAGCTGGGTCATCTCGCGCTCGCGGCCGAGCAGCTTGCCGATCAGCCCCGTCGCGACGCTGAAGAACGCGAGCATCGCGAGCGTGATGAAGCTCGTCATCAGCAGGTAGACGTTGCGCGTGTGGTAGTAGTCCGCGAATTCCTCGGTCTGCGACAGCCCGACCATCACCGCGAGCGGGTAGCCGTCGAGGTGGCGGTACGACACGATGCGCGTCACGCCGTCGATCGGGTCGATGATCGTGCCCGTCACGCGCTCGGCGATCGGGTAGACGCCCGATGCGGAGAACGCACCCGGTGCGTTGTTGAGCGAGCCGGTGCGCCGCGCGAGCACGGCGCCCGTGTCCGACACGACGGAGATCACGCCTTCCTTGCCGATCGCCGCGTTGTTGTAGAAGTCGTTCGTGAAGTAGCTCGGGTCTTCCGACACGACGACGATGCCCGCGAAGCTGCCGTCCGGGTTGTTCAGGCGCCGCGTCATCTGCAGCGTCCAGTGGCTCGACACGCGGCCGAGCACGGGCTTGCTGATGTACAGGCGGTCGTCGTTGTGCGCGAGGTGGACCTTGAAGTGCTCGCGGTCGGCCAGGTTGATCGGATGCGGATGGCGTTCGGCCGTGTTCGCGAACAGGATGCCCTTCGCGTTGACGAGCGAGACCTGGATCAGCGTGTCGCTCGGCACGACGCCTTTTTCGACCGTGCTCGCGAGGTTGAAGCGCGCAGGCGATTTCTCGAATTCGAACTTGACGAAGCGGGTGATCTGGTCGACCTGGTGGATCGCCTTGACCGTGTGCTGTTCGAGCGCGGACGACAGGATCGCCGCGGATGCCGCCGCTTCCTTGTACGCGCTGTCCTTTTCGACCGACAGCCGCGCGATGATCACCGCCCACAGCAGCGCGAGCGCCAGCATCCCGAGCAGCGGGATCGCGAACAGCGCGCGGCGGCGCGACTTGCGCGGCGCGCGTAGCGGTCGGTTCGGCGGCGTGTGGTTTGACCGGGCGGAGCTCATCGAAGAGGGCGGCGTCCTGCTCGCGTGCGCCACCCTCTCAGGATGGGCGGCTGTGGTTGGGGTCGCACCGGCGTCTGTTCGTTCGCGGGATGCGCAACCATGGACAGACCCGCCGAAGCGACGGATTAGGCCCGATATTACTGGCTGGAACGTTTTTGCGATAGCCGGGGGAACCGTAGGGCGCCGGCCGGGCCGGCGCCATCGCACATGGCGAAACGTCAGACGGGTGCCTGGAACGTGCCGTCCACGATCGTCACGACGTGGCCGCCGATCCAGATCGTGCCGTCGTCGTCATAGCGGACGGCAATGCGGCCGTCGCGGCCGATCGCCGTGCCCTGGCGGGCCGTATAGGACGTGCCGGGGCGGCGCTGCTGGCGGCTCAGCAGCCCGGCCAGCGCGGCGTTCGCGCTGCCGGTGACGGGATCCTCGCCGGTGCCGAAACCGCCGCCCGTCATCAGGCAGCGAATTTCGAACGTCGCGGGGCCGCCGTCGGGGTGGGGCGCGTACGCCGCGAGACCGTGCGCGCCGTAGCGGTGGGTGATGGCCTCGAGCGCGGCCGGATCGGGTGCGAGGCCGAGGCAGGCCTCGGCCGACGCGAGCCGCACGACGAGCCACGGCGCGCCGTTGTCGACCGCGCACGGTTCGGCATCCGGATCGATCGCGTCGCTGCGCAACGCGGCCGCCAGCGCCGGGTAGTCCGAACGGTCGAGCGGCGTGAACCGCGCCGGCGGCGCGGCAAATGCCCAGCCATCGGCCTGATCGCGCAGTTCGACCCGGCCGACCCCGCATTGCTGGATCAGCCGGCCCGGCGTGCGCGGCCGCGCGCCGCTTTCCAGGAACGCGTGCGCGGTGCCGAGCGTCGGGTGGCCGGCGAACGGCAGTTCGCCGCCCGGCGTGAAGATCCGGACGCGGTAATCGGCCTGCGGATCGGTCGGCGTGCACACGAACGTCGTTTCCGACAGGTTCGTCCAGCGGGCGATCGCGAGCATGTCGTCGTCGCCCAGCGAGTCGGCGTCGAACACGACGGCGAGCGGGTTGCCCTTGAACGGCACCGACGTGAAGACGTCGACCTGCTTGAAGCGGACGCGGCGGCGGGTCATCGTGACGGTCGTGTTACGCGACTCACGCGACTTCGGCGATCAGCTCGATCTCGACGCACGCGCCGAGCGGAATCTGCGCGACGCCGAACGCCGAACGCGCGTGCTTGCCTGCGTCGCCGAACACGTCGGCGATCAGTTCCGACGCGCCGTTCGTGA
This sequence comes from Burkholderia sp. Bp9142, assembly GCF_003853415.1. GTDB lineage: Bacteria > Pseudomonadota > Gammaproteobacteria > Burkholderiales > Burkholderiaceae > Burkholderia. The sequence continues at coordinate 102,701 of NZ_QTPP01000007.1, forward strand.
CGATGTGCTGTTCGGTGAAGTCGAGCGTCGAGTTGACGAGGCTCATCAGCTTCACGATGCGCGTGACCTTGTTCAGGTCGCCGGTGTGCGCGTGCAGCGTCGCGAGCAGGTCGATCGCGATCGAGCGCGCGGCCGCCTTGCCGTCTTCCGTCTGCAGGTCGGCGCCGAGCTTGCCGGCCCAGACCTTGCCGTCCTTCTTCGCGATGTGGCCCGACAGGTAGACCGTGTTGCCGCTTTGCGCGCTCATCACGTAGGCGGCAGCCGGTGCGCCGGCGGTCGGGAGCTCGATGCCGAGCGACTTCAGCTTGTCGTAGACGTTAGCCATGTGTTCGATTCCTCGTAGAGAGTCGTGACAGGGAAAAAGGGGATCAGAGACGCTCGCGCAGCAGCTTGCCGAGGCGTGCGACGCCTTCCTCGATCTTCTCCGGCGGCACCGTCACGAACGACAGGCGCAGCGTGTTCTGCTGCGGGTCGTTCGCGAAGAACGGCGCGCCCGGCACGAAGGCGACATGGTTGGCGACCGCGGCCTCGAGCAGCTTCATGCTGTCGATCTGCGCGGGCAGGTTCACCCAGATGAACATCCCGCCGTCCGGGCGGTTCCACGTGACGCCTTCCGGCATGTGACGCGCGAGCGACGCGAGCATCGCTTCGCATTGCGCGCCGTACAACTGGCGGATGGTCGGGATGTGCTCGTCGAGGAAGCCGTCCTTGATCACTTCGTGCGCGATGCGCTGCGTGAGCGTCGGCGTGTGCAGGTCGGTGGCCTGCTTGGCCTGCACGAGCTTGAAATGGAGTTCCTCGGGCGCAATGATGTAGCCGATCCGCAGGCCCGGCGCGAGCACCTTCGAGAACGTGCCGAGGTGCACGACGTGGTCCGGCGCCATCGACAGCATCGTCGGCAGCGGCTCGCCCTGGTAGTTCAGCGCGCCGTACGGGTCGTCTTCCAGCACCGGGAACGGGCTCGTCTGCGCGAACGCGGCGAGTGCGCGGCGGCGCTCGACGGGCAGGCGGCGGCCGGTCGGGTTCTGGAAGTTCGGCTGCGCGTACAGCAGGCGCGCGCCTTGCGTGAGGTCGGGCGTGAGGCCTTCGGGCAGCAGGCCCTGCTCGTCGGTCGGCACCTGCACGTAGCGCGGCTCGTACAGCGAGAACGACTGCAGCGCGCCGAGGTAGGTCGGGGTTTCGACGAGGATCGGGCTGTCCGGGTCGATCAGCGCCTTGCCGAGCAGGTCGAGCGCCTGCTGCGAGCCGGTCGTGATCAGCACCTGCGACACGCGCACGCTGTAGCGCTCGGCGATCCATTCGCGCAGCGGCAGGTAGCCTTCGGTCGCGCTGTACTGGAGTGCGGCGGCGGGCGCATCGCGCAGCACGCGGTCGGCCGCGTCGCGCATGCGTTCGGCCGGGAACGTCGAGGGAGCGGGCAGGCCGCCTGCGAACGAGATGACCTCGGGGCGTTCCGTGACCTTCAGGATCTCGCGGATCGCCGAGCTCGTCAGCTTGCGGGCGCGTTCGGAAAGCTGCCAGTGCGGCGGATGCAGGTCGCTCGGATTCATAGTCTCCTCGTTCGGATATCGTGGTCAGTCAAGAAAGGTCGGTCAGGCAGATCGCGTCGACGCGGCCGGGTGGGCATGCGGGAGCGCGATCGGGCCGTCGCGGCCGGGTGGGCAAAACCGTTCAGGCAAAACGATCATTATGGCGCACCTCATCAACCGGCGCGAGCGGGACGCGGGGCCGTGGCCACCGCCGAGCGCCGGCCGAGCATCACGGTCGCGATCACGGCGGCCGCGAACAGCCACGTCGACGGCGTCACCGTTTCGCCGAACAGCAGCGCGGAAAAGGCGATCGTGAAGAAGATCTGCAGCAGCTGCACCTGGCCGACGCGCGCGATGCCGCCCATGGCGAGCCCCGCGTACCACGCGAAAAAGCCGATGAATTGCGAAAAGAGGGTCACGTACCCGAAAGCGAGCCACGTGCGCAGCGCGAGCGGGGCCGGGTGCGCGACGTGCTGCATCCACGCGAGCCAGCCGACCGGCAGCACGAGGAACGGCGCCGACACGACGAGCGCCCAGCAGATCACCTGCCAGCCGCCGATCTGGCGCGCGAGGCGCGCGCCTTCCGCATAGCCGAGCGCGCCGATGCCGACCGCGACGAGCATCAGCGCATCACCGGCCTGCACGGTGCCGCCGCCGTCGCGCAGCGCGAACGCGATCACGAGCGCGCTGCCCGCCAGCGCGCTGGCCCAGAACGCCTTCGACGGCCGTTCGTGCGACAGCCACGCCGCGTACAGCGCGACGAACAGCGGCTGCAGCCCGTTTACGACCGCGCCGTGCGACGCCGGCACGGTTTTCATCGCCCATGCGGAGAACACCGGGTACGCGATGATCACGCCGGCCGATACGACCGCGAGGCTTTTCAGCTGCGCGCGCGTCGGCAGCCGTTCGCGGCGCCACCACAGCAGCAGGCCGGCCGGCACCGCCGCGGCGAGCGCGCGGCCGAGCCCGTTGAGCAGCGGATTGAGTTCGGAGACGACGATCCGCGTCATCGGCAGCGTCAGGCTGAAGATCATCACGCCGATGAGGCCGAGCAGCATGCCCCGGGTTTCGCGCGAATTCATGGACTGGGTGTCTCCGTATTGCAGGGTTCGTGTAATCGAGGGGGGCCGGGCGGTCAGCGCAGCGTGCGTGCCCCGTGCGGCGTGTCGAATTCTGCGACGAGCGCGGGCGGGCCGTCGCCGGTTTCGAGGTCGAGCAGATGGCCGGCGCCGAGCCAGTCGAGCTGCTCGCGGACCGTATCCGCACGCGGGTGGATGCCCTTGAGCGTCTTCAGTGCGACGCCGTCATTGCGCAGCGATTCGGCTGGATGGCGCGGGCTGTCCCACTGGATCAGCGACGGCACGAGGCCGTCGCCGGCGCCTTGCCACGCGGGGAACGCGCCGTCGTCGGGCACCGTGAGGCCCCAGCTCAGGTCGCCGCGCCGCATCGCGACGACCGGCGCGATGCGGTTCGGGTACTGGCTCCGCCACAGCGCAAGCTGGCGCGGGCGGTCGACGCGCGCGACCCAGTGTGCGAGGAACGGGCCCTGCGCGAGGCGTGCGTGCATCGCCGGGTCGTCGAGGGCAAACAGCCGCGCGCGCGGCGGTGCGGCATCGTCGCCGGTGGCGGGGGCGTCGGGATCGATCGCGATCACTTCGAGGTACAGGCCGCCCCACGCGCCGAACAGCGCGTTATGGGTGCGCATCAGCGGGTGGCGGCCGCCGCCGGCCGGTTCGATGCCGAGCGCGTCGGCGACATGGCGCACGCCGTCGTCGAGCGTGCGCGCGGCGATCACGAGATGGTCGAGGGTCAGGGAGCGGGCTGGCATGAACGTCGGTCGGGAAGCGCAAGTGTCATGGTGGGCGGGCGAAGCGCCGGGCCGTTGCGCGGCCGGCCGGTGCCCGGGCCGCGATGCACGCCCGGCGGTGCCGCCCCGCGTGCGGCAGGGCCGGAACGGCGGCCGCACGATCGCCATTGCGGTCAACTGTAATCGTCGGCACCGGCACAGTAACGGTACAATCGGCGCGATAGCCTTCGGTACAGTTCGAGCCGCCGCCCATGTCCACCGTCCCTCTCGCCCAGATTCCCGCGCCGCATGATACGGCCACGCTCACGCTCGTCGACCAGCTTGTCCAGTGGGCGCGGCGCCGCATCGACGAACGCGTGTTCCGGCCCGGCATGCGGATGCCGTCGATCCGCAAGCTCGCGCTCGACAAGAGCGTGTCCCGCTTCACCGTGGTCGAGGCGTACGAACGGCTCGTCGCGCAGGGCTACCTCGACTCGCGGCGCGGCTCGGGCTTCTACGTGCGCGAGCGCACGGCCGCCGGCCCGCAACCGGCCGACAACGTGGTGCGCGTGGCCGAGGCCGCGCCGGTGCACAACACGATCGACGTCGTCTGGCTGCTGCGCAACATGCTGCACACCGTCAGTCCGGAAAAAGGGCCGGGTCTCGGCTACCTGCCGGGCCGCTGGCTCGACGGCGAGCTGATCACCGGCGCGCTGCGTGCGCTCGGGCGCCAGTCCGGCGCGCAGATGCTCGGTTTCGGCACGGCGCAGGGCTTCCTGCCGCTGCGCCAGCAATTGCAGACGCGGCTCGCGGAAGTCGAGATCGGCGCGAAGCCCGAGCAGCTCGTGCTGGTGTCGGGCATCACGCAGGCGATCGACCTGATCTCGCGGATCTACGTGCAGCCCGGCGATGCGGTGATCGTCGGCGATCCCGCGTGGTTCCAGATGTTCGGCCGCTTCGCGTCGCAGGGCGCGCAGCTCGTCGGCATGCCGTATACGCCCGACGGCCCGGATCTCGACGCGCTGGAGACGCTCGTGCAGATGTGGCGGCCGAAGATGCTCGTGATCAATTCGGTGCTGCAGAACCCGACCGGCACGTCGCTGTCGGCCGCGCAGGCGTTCCGGATCCTGAAGCTCGCGGAGGCGTACGACTTCCTCGTCGTCGAGGACGACGTGTACGGCGACCTGTGCCCGCCGAGCTATCCGGCGACGCGACTCGCGAGCCTCGACCAGTTGAAGCGCGTGATCTACCTCGGCAGTTATTCGAAGACGCTCGCGGCGAATTTGCGGGTCGGCTATGTCGCCTGCGCGCCGGAGATCGCGAAGGCGATCACCGACCAGAAGATGCTGGTCGGGATGACGACGCCGGAGCTCAACGAGCGCGTGCTTTACAAGATCCTGACCGAAGGGCATTACCGGCGCCACGTCGAGCGGCTGCGCGCGCGGCTCGACGGCGTGCGCGACAAGACCGCGCGGATGCTCGAGCGCACCGGGCTGCGGCTCTTCACGATGCCGGCGGCCGGGATGTTCCTGTGGGCCGACACGGGCGTCGATTCGGACGCGCTCGCGGCCGCCGCGCACGAGGAAGGGTTCCTGCTGACGCCGGGGAGCCTGTTCTCGCCGCAACAGTCGTCGTCGACGTGGACGCGCTTCAACGTCGCGAACTGCGGCGATCCGGCGCTGCCGGGCTTTCTCGCGCGCTATATCGAGTCGGCGGCGCGGCGCGCGTCGTGATGGGGCGGCACGCCGCCCCTTGAAATCCGGCCGCCCGTCCCCAGATACCGGCGCAAACCGCTTGCGCCAGGCGGTCGTCCTTGACGGGCCCGCCGGCATCGCGCGCCGGGCGCCCGCGCCACACCATTCAAGTTCAAGTAAGAGGAAACAGCATCCATGGCACACGAAACGATGAGCTTTCAGGCAGAGGTCAAGCAACTCCTCCACCTGATGATTCATTCGCTCTACAGCAACAAGGAAATCTTCCTGCGCGAACTGGTGTCGAACGCGTCCGACGCGGCCGACAAGCTGCGTTTCGAAGGGCTCGCGGACAACGCGCTGTACGAAAGCGATCCGAACCTGCGCATCCGCATCGGCTTCGACAAGGCCGCACGCACGATCACGATCGACGACAACGGCATCGGCATGAGCCGCGACGAGGCGATCGCGAACCTCGGCACGATCGCGCGTTCGGGCACCAAGGAATTCTTCACGAAGCTGTCCGGCGACCAGCAGAAGGATGCGGCGCTGATCGGCCAGTTCGGCGTCGGTTTCTACTCGGGCTTCATCGTCGCCGACAAGATCACCGTCGAGACGCGCCGCGCCGGCTTGCCGGCGAACGAAGCCGTGCGCTGGGAAAGCGCGGGCGAGGGCGATTTCACGATCGACGCGATCGAGCGCGCGCAGCGCGGCACGGCGATCACGCTGCACCTGCGCGAAGGCGAGGATGAACTGCTGTCGTCGCATCGCCTGAAGTCGATCATCCAGAAGTATTCCGATCACATCGCGCTGCCGATCCTGATGCAGAAGGAAGAGTGGGATCAGGAAAAGGGCGAGATGGTCCTGAAGGACGAGGACGAGACCGTCAACCAGGCGAGCGCGCTGTGGACGCGTTCGAAGAGCGACGTCACCGACGAGCAGTACACGCAGTTCTACCAGCACATCGCGCACGACCACCAGGATCCGCTCACGTGGACGCACAATCGCGTCGAGGGCCGCAGCGAATACACGCAGCTGCTGTTCGTGCCGGCGCACGCGCCGTTCGACCTGTGGAACCGCGACTACCGCGGCGGCCTGAAGCTGTACGTGAAGCGTGTGTTCATCATGGACGACGCCGAGCAACTGCTGCCGCAATACCTGCGCTTCGTGAAGGGTGTCGTCGATTCGGCCGACCTGCCGCTGAACGTGTCGCGTGAAATCCTGCAGGAAAGCCGCGACGTGAAGGCGATCCGCGAAGGCGTGACGAAGCGCGCGCTGTCGATGCTCGAGGAACTCGCGAACGCGCAAGAGGATGCCGGCAAGGAGAAGTACAAGACGTTCTGGAGCGCGTTCGGCCAGGTGCTGAAGGAAGGCCTCGGCGAGGATCACGCGAACCGCGAGCGCATCGCGAAGCTGCTGCGCTTCGCATCGACGCACGGCGACACCGACGCGCAGGACGTGTCGCTCGCCGACTACGTGTCGCGCATGAAGCCCGAGCAGAGCAAGATCTACTACGTGACCGCCGATACGTGGCAGGCCGCGAAGAACAGCCCGCACCTGGAGGTGTTCCGCAAGAAGGGTGTCGAGGTGCTGCTGCTGACCGATCGCGTCGACGAATGGATGCTGTCGTTCCTGCATGAATTCGACGGCAAGCCGCTCGCGAGCGTCGCCCGTGGCGATCTCGACCTCGGCGAGCTGAACGACGAGGAAAAGAAGGCGCAGGAGCAGGCGGGCGAGGCGATCAAGCCGGTTGTCGAGAAGATGAAGGAAGCGCTTGGCGACAAGGTGAAGGAAGTGCGTGTCACGTTCCGGCTGACCGATTCGCCGTCGTGTCTCGTCGCGGACGATAACGACATGAGCGGCTACCTGCAGCGGATGCTGAAGGCGGCTGGCCAGAACGCGCCGGCGATGCAGCCGATCCTCGAGATCAACCCGGAGCACGCGCTCGTGAAGCAGCTGAACGCCGACGGCGCCAATTTCGGCGACTGGTGCCACCTGCTGTTCGACCAGGCGTTGCTGGCCGAAGGCGGAATGCTGGATGATCCGGCGAGCTTCGTGAAGCGGACCAACGCGCTGCTGCTGTCGCGCACCGCGTGAACGCGCGGATGCGATTCGACGGTGCGCGGGCGGGCTGGCGCGAGACGCCCCGGCCCGGCTGCACGCTCGACCAGCGCGACTGGCTGACGCGCGGCGGTTCGCTGACCGCGCATCTCGCGCGGCTCGGCAGCGTGAACGTGCGCGTGACGCGCGAGGCCGTCGACTGTCCGTGGTTCGACGAGCCGGACGCGCTCGACACTGCGCCGCGCGCGCCGATGTGGGTGCGCGAGGTGATCCTGTCGGTGGACGGCACGCCGTACGTCGCCGCGCACAGCATCGCGCCGCTCGCGGCCAGCAAGGGCGTTTGGCAGGCGATGCGGCGGTTGCGCACGCGGCCGCTCGCGGAGCTGCTGTACAGCGATCCGCAGGTCGAGCGCTCGGTGCTCGTCAGCCGGCGCGTGATCGCCGGTCATCCGCTGTATACGCTCGCGAGCCATGCGTTGCAGGGTGCGCGGGCGCCCCATGCGTTTGCCGCGCGGCGCTCGGTGTTCCAGCGGCACGGCAAGCCGCTGATGGTCACCGAGTGCATGCTGCCGGCGCTGTGGCGGCATCTCGATGCGCACGGCGACGGGCCGGGGTCCGCCGTGCCGCGCGGAGCCGTGTGATGCTGCAAGGCTTTCCGCCGGTCGTCGCGCCGCATACGCACACGATGATCCTCGGCAGCTTTCCGGGCGAGGCGTCGCTCGATGCCGCGCAGTACTACGCGCATCCGCGCAATCAGTTCTGGCGGTTGCTCGGCGCGGTGCTCGGCGAGCCCGGGCTGCACGAGCTGGCTTATGAAGTGCGCCTCGAGCGCGTGTTAAAGCACGGCATCGGCATCTGGGATGTCCTCGATGCGTGCCATCGCCAGGGCAGTCTGGATTCGGCAATCCGCAACGCGAAGCCGAACGACTTCGCGTCGTTGCGCGAGCATGCGCCGTTGCTGAAGAAAGTGTGTTTCAACGGCAAGACGGCGGGGCGCTTTGCCGACGTGATCGGCCAGGCCGGGTACGAGACGCTCGTGCTGCCGTCATCGAGCCCGGCGAATGCGATGCTTTCTTTCGATCAGAAGCTCGTCGTTTGGCAGGGAATCCGCCGCTGACCGCGGCGGCGAATGCGCATTCCAGGATCGGTAGCACCGCGATCGCCTCGGTTGAGGCGCGCGTGGGCAGTGCGGCGCAGCCGCACCGTGCCGGTACTTACTTTTGCAACTCGGGCGCCTTTGCCAGCGCGGATTGCAGTTTGGACACCGCATCGGCCGTGGCAAGCTGCCCGGCAAGGCCGAAGTTGCGTTTGAATTCGCTGAACTCTGCGTGGCCGGTACCGGTCACGTCCGCGGTGACCACGGTCTGACCGCCCGGGTCCGCGACGGTGCAGGCGAGCGAGACCGAGAAATCCGTGGGCGGCCACGTGAACGGGCTGGGGGACGACGACGTCGTCTTGATCGTCGGCGTGATCACGTAATCGAGATGCTTGGCCTGAATCGTTGCTGCGTCGGGCGCACTCTTGAGCTTGGTCACATTCTTGAATACGTGGCCGAGACCGATGTAAATCGGCAATTCAAGGTCGTGGTATGGGCGATAGCTCACCTTGTCGCCTCCCCCGCCGGGCGTAATCACTTCCCGCGACAACTGATCATCCGTGATGACAAGACCCACCGTCTTGTCGAGTGGCGGTGCCGACAGGGCCGGAATTTTGTTCGCGTCGCCGGTCAGCGAAATTTCGTGCGCGCAGCCGGATAATGCCGCGACCACGGTTGCGGCTGCAATCATTCGAATCAATGCCATTGTGCTGGGTCTCTCGTAGCGTGGTGGGTAACGTTATTGAATTGCCTCGAGGAAGGCGGGATCGGCGTATAGCTCGCCGAGCAACTTCTGTACGGCGAGCGGATATTCTTCGCGTGCTTTCGGTACGGCAATCATTGCCGCGAACGCCGAATCCCATTGCGTGCGCGCGGATTTGACCTTGTCGTAGCGCACAGCGCCGGCGCGCATCACGATAAAGCGCGCCGACAGTCTCGCGGCGCCGGTTGCCATGCCGACGTCGATGTCGTTTTCCAATAGCGTCGCCTTGATCTCGACATCGCTTTGCGGCGAGAGCTTGCCGGCCAACAGCAATTCCTTCGTCATGGCGTCGGCAAGATAGGCGCCGAACGAATCCCCAACCGGGGATTTCATCAGGTTGGCGCGCAACGGGACCGGGTACCGATTGGTGGTATCCGCATGGGATTCGAACGTGCCGATTTTCGCGTGTGCCGTAGCGGCGTTCTTGAGCGACTGGATATTGTCGACAGCAGGGGAATACGGCGGAGCAACCATCGAGCAAGCGGCCAGTAGCACAATTGGCGTGATCAGGCCGACTGTACGGACAACGTTGCGCATATTTGAACTACCTCTGATTATTAAAATCGGCTTACACGGGGACTGTAAAACAATGCGGCCCGATGCGCGATCGGCGGATGGGCACCTGAGGTCTTGTCTGGTGGAATTCGATTTTGGCCTCCGTTCGGGAATATCGGCACGGAACCGCGAATCTTGAATGAACGGAAACGACGCACCGGGTCCAGGGCGGGCAGGCGAGCCGAGGCGGTTCCGGTTCGATGTCGAATCGGCCGGATCATCGATCCGTTCGGGCGGTTGCTCGGCGCGGTGCTTGGCGAGCCGGGGCTGCACGCGCTCGCGTATGACGCGCGGCTCGCGAGCCCGGCGAATGCGATGCTGTCGTTCGAGCAGAAGCTGGTGCAGTGGCGGGCGATTCGCGATCGACGCCCTGCCACGCGACCAGCAACCCCCATCCCCATCTGTAGCGCTTCGCCGGAAACCAGACAGTTTTGTCGTTCGGGGCCATGTGGCGCCACGTCGTCAGTGGTAGTCGCTTTCTCGTTGGTGGCGCACTGCGAGGATCGTCACCGTGCGACTGTCATCGATCTCGAACAATGCGACGTAGCCGGATGCCCCGAATGGAATGATCAACGCCCGCAGAAACGGCATGGACGGATGGACTTTACGGCAGGTGAACGGAGACGATTCGAGCGTGGCGATTCCTGAAACGATGGCCGCCAGTGCACGTTCGGCCCGTTCGACCTCCGCATCGTCGCGGTCGACGACGAAAGCATAAAGCCGGTCCAGGTCGTCCGATGCCGCGGACGTAAAGCGAACCGTATAGGTCATCGAGTCTGCCGCTTCCTGTCACGCAGCGTATCGAGTCGTCGACCCAGTCTCTCCAGCACTTCGGCCGACGACACATACTCGCCGGTGCGTCGAGCCTCGTCGCGCGACGCCATACCGCGCGCAATGAATTCGCTTTGGAGACGTCGACGTTCGATGCCTTCGCGAATCGACTGCTCGACGAAGCTCGACAGCGTTTCGCCTTCTTCAAGGACATTCTCGGCGGCATCGCGCAATTCCGGTTCGACCCGGACAGACGGAAAAGTCGCAGTTTTCATCGTGGCCTCTTTTGCATCGCAATTGCGATGCATTATCCCGTATGCCCGAATCGCATGCAAGTCGACCGAATGGCCGGCCGATCTGCCGTGCGCTCGCCCGGCGGCCGCCATCCCCCACCAATGCTATCCTCTCGTCCGCTCATCCAGCATCACCCAGCGAGATTCAACATGACCCGACTGATCAAGCGCGCGTCCGCCGAGGCGCGCGCATTCAAAAAACGCAAGCCGTCCGCCTACAACGGTTCCGAAAAGCTCCAGCCGCCGCGCGTGAAGCGCCGCCCGGAGATCGACGAACACGACGACGTGCCCGTCCTCGATGCGCCGCGCAAGCCGCGCTTCGCGCCCGTCACGTTCTCGGAGGAGCGCGGCGTGCGCTTCCTGCACTTCGGTACCGAATGGGTGCAGGGCGCGATGCGGATTTCCAAGCCGCTTCACATCGAGCTCGAATACGCGCAGCAGATGATGGCGTGGCTGCTGTTCCTCGAAACGCCCGAGCGAATCGTCCAGCTCGGGCTCGGCACCGGCGCGCTGACCAAGTTCTCGCACCGCTTCCTGCCGCACGCGAAGGTCGAGGCGGTCGAACTGAACCCGGCCGTGATCGTCGCGGCGCGCACGATGTTCGCGCTGCCGCCCGACGACACGCGCCTCGTCGTGCACGAAGCCGACGCATGGGATTTCGTGAACGACCCGGCCAATCGCGGCACGACGGGCGCGCTGCAGATCGACCTGTACGATGCAACCGCACGCGGCCCGGTGCTCGACAGCGTCGCGTTCTACCGCGCGGTGCGCGGCTGCCTCGCCGACGCGGGCATCGCGACGATCAACCTGTTCGGCGACCATCCGAGCTTCGTGCGCAACATGAAGCACCTGAACGCGGCGTTCGATCATCGCGTGATCGCGCTGCCGGAAGTGCACGACGGCAACCGGATCGCGATCGCGTTCTCGGGCCCCGCGCTCGACGTGTCGTTCGCGCAGCTGGAAGCACGCGCGAAGCTGATCGAGGACACGCTGAAGCTGCCCGCGCGCAAGTGGGTGAAAGCCTTGAAAGAAACGACGGGCGCACGCGAATCCTCGTTCGCGATCTGACGTGTCATGCACCGGCGGCATGCCGGTGCAACCACGCGACAAGGGGCGGATCACCTCGGGTTCGCCCCCGCTTGACCGCGTGCTCGCGGCTCCTATACTGGCGCGAAGCCAGGGGAGCCGCAGCCTACCCGTTTTGTGCTCCTCTCGGTGCCGTACCCGCTCAACAAGATCGATAACCGGGATAGATGAGGAGACGTCATGGCTCACGATGCCGACGCCAACCGGGCCGCCAAGCGCTGGCTCTGGCTGCTGGTGCTGCCGCTGATCGCGATGGTGTGGGTACCGTCGTACAGCAAGATCGAACCGCAATGGTTCGGATTTCCGTTTTTCTACTGGTACCAGCTGCTTTGGGTCTTCATCAGCGCGGTGATTACCGCGTTTGTATATTTCAAGACCAAGAACGCGTGGAAGGCGAGCGGCCCGCAAGGAGGTGCGCGATGAATCTCGGCGCAACCGTCGTCTTCGTCCTGCTGTTCATCGGTGTCACGATCATCGGTTTCCTGGCCGCGAACTGGCGGCGCGGCGATCTCGCCCACCTCGACGAATGGGGCCTCGGCGGCCGCCGCTTCGGCACGATCGTCACGTGGTTCCTGCTCGGCGGCGACCTCTACACGGCCTATACGTTCGTCGCGGTGCCCGCGCTCGTGTTCGGTGCCGGCGCGATGGGCTTCTTCGCGCTGCCGTACACGATCCTGATCTACCCGTTCGCGTTCATCGTGTTCCCGAAGCTGTGGAGCATCGCGAAGCGCCACGGCTACGTGACGGCCGCCGACTTCGTGAACGCGCGCTACGGCAGCCGCATGCTCGCGCTCGCGATCGCGGTGACGGGCATCCTCGCGACGATGCCGTACATCGCGCTGCAGCTCGTCGGCATCGAAGTGGTGATCGGCGCGCTCGGTTTCGACACGACGGGCTTCGTCGGCGACCTGCCGCTCATCATCGCGTTCGCGATCCTCGCCGCGTACACGTACACATCGGGGCTGCGCGCGCCCGCGATGATCGCGATCGTGAAGGACATCCTGATCTACGTCACGATCGCCGCGGCGGTCATCGTGATCCCCGCGAAGCTCGGCGGCTTCGGCCACATCTTCGCGTCGGTGCCGCCGGCGAAGCTGCTGCTGAAGGCGCCCGACGCGACGAGCCTGAACGGCTACAGCGCGTACGTGACGCTCGCGATCGGCTCGGCGCTCGCGCTGTTCCTGTATCCGCACTCGGTCACGGCGATCCTGTCGTCGTCGTCGGGCAACTCGATCCGCCGCAACATGGCGATGCTGCCCGCGTACTCGTTCGTGCTCGGCCTGCTCGCGCTGCTCGGCTACATGGCGCTCGCGGCGGGCGTGAAGGACATGCCGCAGTACGCGCCGTACTTCAAGGCGTTCGGCCCGAACTTCGCGGTGCCCGCGCTGTTCCTCGAGTATTTCCCGTCGTGGTTCGTCGGCGTCGCGTTCGCGGCGATCGGCATCGGCGCGCTGGTGCCGGCGGCGATTATGTCGATCGCGGCCGCGAACCTCTATACGCGCAACATCCACCGCGAGTTCGTGAACCGCAACATGACGCACGACCAGGAGACGCACGTCGCGAAGCTCACTTCGCTGATCGTGAAGGTCGGCGCGGTCGCGTTCATCCTCGGGCTGCCGCTGACCTATGCAATCCAGCTGCAGCTGCTAGGCGGGATCTGGATCATCCAGACGCTGCCCGCGATCGTGCTCGGCCTGTACACGCGGCTGCTCGACCATCGCGGCCTGCTGATCGGCTGGGCGGCCGGCATCGTGTGCGGCACGTGGATGGCGGTCTCGCTGAAGCTGGCGAGCTCGATCTTCACGATCCACCTGTTCGGATTCGCGATTCCCGGCTACGCGGCCGTGTGGTCGCTGGTCGTGAACCTGGTGGTGGCGGTGGCGGTGAGCGTGCTGGTGCGCGTGATGGGCATGGCGCATGCGGAGGACCGCACGCGGCCGGAGGACTATCTCGACGTCGTCGAGGGGTGATACGGACGGCGCGGCCGCGGGCCGCGCGTCGTGCGGGAAGCGACAACGACGCCCGCCGCTGCGAAGCGGCGGGCGTTGTCGCTGGCGTCAGCCCTGTGCGCGTTTCGCGAGATCCTCGCGCTGCGACAGGTCCTCGACGTTGACCATCCAGTGCACGCCGAAACGATCCTTCGCCATCCCGAAGCCGAGCGCCCAGAACGTCTTGCCGAACGGCATCGTCACTTCGCCGCCGTCGGCGAGCGCATTGAACAGCTTCTGGCCTTCCTCGACCGTCGCCGGATTCAGCGACAGCGAATAGCCGGCGTGCGTGCCGCCGCCCGGCTGGCTGCAGTCGCCGTCCGAGCACATGATCATCGAGTCGCCGATCGTGAAGCTCGCATGCATTACCTTGTCGGCCATCTCCGGTGCCATCGGGTGATCGGGATTCGGCGGCGCATCCTTGAAGTGCATCTTGAACATCGTCTTCGCGCCGAGCGCCTTTTCATAGAACTGCAGGGCTTCTTCCGCGCGGCCGTAGAACGTCAGATACGGTTGGACTTGCATCGTTGTCTCCTGTTGACCGGGCCGGCGTGTCGGTGCCGGCGCGGGTACTGCCAAGATTGACCGGGACGAGCACGCCGGGATGCGGCCGGCGCACTCGTGACGTGGATTGTAGTGCGCGCGCCTGACGATGGAATGAAAATAAAAACGGCCGCGAACACGAGGTTCGCGGCCGTTCGCGGCGCGTGCTGACGGCTGTTGTCAGGCCTGCTGACAGTTCAACTGACCGCGATGACGTGCCGTGCGGCTCAGCGCAGCGCGTCGATCAGCTTCTCGAGCTTCACCGCGTCGGCGGCGAACACGCGGATGCCTTCGGACAGTTTTTCCGTCGCCATCGCTTCGTCGTTCAGCTGGAAGCGGAACGAAGCCTCGTCGATCGCGACGCGCTCGGTCGGCTTGTCGTGCAGCGCGTCCGGCGACAGCTTGCGCTCGACCGTGTCGTTGCTGTCTTGCAGCGTCTGCAGCAAATCGGGGCTGATCGTCAGCAGGTCGCAGCCCGCGAGCTCGGTGATCTGGCTCGTCGTGCGGAAGCTCGCGCCCATCACTTCGGTGTTGTAGCCGAACGTCTTGTAGTACGTGTAGATGCGGCGCACCGACTGCACGCCCGGGTCGTTCGCGCCGCCGTTCTTCGTTTCATCCCAGTCGGCGCCGGCCTGCTTCTTGTACCAGTCGTAGATGCGTCCGACGAACGGCGAGATCAGTTGCGCGCCGGCTTCCGCGCACGCGGCGGCCTGAACCAGCGAGAAAAGCAGGGTCATGTTGCACTTGATCCCTTCCTTCTGCAGCACCTCGGCGGCGCGAATCCCTTCCCACGTCGACGCGAGCTTGATCAGGATGCGCTCGCGGCCGATGCCGGCGGCTTCGTACAGCTTGATCAGTTCGTGTGCCTTGTCGATCGAGCGCGTCGCGTCGAACGACAGGCGCGCATCGACCTCGGTCGACACGCGGCCCGGGATCAGCTTCAGGATCTCGGTGCCGAATGCGATCAGCAGGCGGTCGATGATGAAATCGGTGGGTTCGTTGCGGTGATCGCGGACGGTTTTCTCGAGGATCGGCTTGTAAGCGTCCTTCTGGACGGCCTTCAGGATCAGCGACGGGTTCGTGGTCGCATCCTGCGGCTTGTATTGCGCAAGCTGCTGGAAATCGCCCGTGTCGGCGACGACGGTCGTGTACTGCTTCAGCTGGTCGAGTGCGGTAGTCATGGCGATTCGGGAGGAGGGCGCGGGGCGCCGGGGTTCTCACGGGCCGCGCGAGCGCGGCAGCGAAGCGAGGCGGCGCCGGGCACCGCCTCCGAGCGGCTATTTTAGGCCCGATTCGCGTCGCGCACGTTTTGGCGTGCCGTTTGCAGTGCGCTCCCCGTCACACGGCGCTACGCGGGGCGCCGCGCGTTCAGGATCACCTGCGTGACGATCCCCGCGACGAGTCCCCAGAACGCCGAGCCGATCGACAGCAGCGTGAGGCCCGACGCGGTGACCATGAACGTGACGAGCGCGGCTTCGCGCTGCTTCACGTCCTGCATCGCGTTCGCGAGCCCGCTCATGATCGAGCCGAACAGTGCGAGCGCGGCGACCGACACGACGAGCGCCTTCGGCAGCGCAGCGAACAGCGCGGCGATCGTCGCGCCGAAGATCCCGGCGATCAGGTAGAACACGCCGCACCACACGGCGGCCGTGTAGCGCTTCGCGTGATCCTCGTGCGCTTCGGGGCCCGTGCAGATCGCCGCGGTGATCGCCGCGAGATTCACGCCGTGCGAGCCGAACGGCGCGAGCAGCAGCGAGGCGAGGCCGGTGGTCGCGATCAGCGGCGATGACGGTGTCGGGTAGCCGTCCGCGCGCAGCACCGCGATGCCCGGCACGTTCTGCGACGCCATCGCGACGACGAACAGCGGGATGCCGATGCTGACGATCGATGCGATCGAGAGCGCGGGCATCGTGAACACCGGTTGCGCGAGCGAGATGTGGAAGCGGCTGAAGTCGAGCAGGCCGAGGCCGCCGGCCACCGCGGTGCCGACGATCAGCGTCGTGACGATCGCATAGCGCGGCGCGAGCCGCTTGACGATCAGGTAGGTGAAGAACATCGCGAGCACGAGCGCGGTCTGGAACTGCGCGGCGCGGAAGATCTCGATGCCGATCTCGAACAGGATGCCCGCGAGCAAGGCGGCCGCGATGCCGGCCGGAATGCGCCGCATCAGCGTGTCGAACAGCCCGCTCACGCCGACCGCGGTCAGCAGCAGCGCGCACACGACGAACGCGCCGATCGCCTCCGGATACGGCACGCCGGGCAGCGACGCGATCAGCAGCGCGGCGCCGGGCGTCGACCACGCGACCACGACGGGTGCACGAAAGCGCAGCGACAGGCCGATCGTCGTCAAGGCCATGCCGATCGACAGTGCCCAGATCCACGACGAGATCTGCGCGTCGGTCAGGTGCGCGGCGCGGCCGGCCTGGAACATCAGCACGAGCGAGCTCGTGTAGCCCGTCATCATCGCGACGAAGCCGGCGACGAGCGCGGAGACGGACGTATCGGTGAAAAAGCGGCGGCCGCCGGCGCCGCCAGCGCTCGCGGTGGGCGAAGGGTTCATGCTATCTCCGGGGGGAGGCCGCGCGGACGCGGCCTTCGTGTCTGCAGGGTGGGTGCGTTACTTGCTGAGTGCGCGCATCGCGGTTTCGAGGCCCGCGAGCGTGAGCGGATACATGCGCTGGCCGAGCAGGTCGCGGATCACCGCGACCGATTGCCGGTATTCCCATAGCCGCTCGGGCTCGGGGTTCAGCCATGCATGGTGGGGGAACTGGTCGGCGAGGCGGCGCAGCCAGACGGCGCCGGCTTCCGGGTTGTTGTATTCGACCGAGCCGCCGGGCTGCAGCACTTCGTACGGGCTCATCGTCGCGTCGCCGACGAAGATCAGCTTGTAGTCGGGCGTGAACTTGTGCAGCACGTCCCACGTCGCGGTGCGCTCCGAGTGACGGCGGCGGTTGTTCTTCCACAGGTGGTCGTACACGCAATTGTGGAAGTAGTAGAACTCCAGGTGCTTGAACTCGGCCTTCGCGGCCGAGAACAGTTCCTCGGTGCGCTTGATGTGGTCGTCCATCGAGCCGCCGACGTCGAGCAGCATCAGCACCTTCACGTTGTTGTGGCGCTCGGGCACCATCCGCAGGTCGAGCCAGCCGGCGTTCGCGGCCGTGCTGCGGATCGTGCCGGGCAGGTCGAGTTCCTCGGCCGCGCCTTCGCGCGCGAAGCGGCGCAGGCGCCGCAACGCGACCTTGATGTTGCGCGTGCCGATCTCGACCGAGTCGTCGTAGTCGCGGTACGCGCGCGCCTCCCACACCTTGACCGCGGTGCGGTTGCCGTTCGACGGGCCGCCGATGCGCATGCCCTCGGGGTTGTAGCCGCCGTGCCCGAACGGCGACGTGCCGCCGGTGCCGATCCACTTGTTGCCGCCTTCGTGGCGTTCCTTCTGCTCGTCGAGCAGTGCCTTCAGGCGCTCCATCAGCTTGTCGAGGCCGCCCATCGCCTCGATCTGCGCCTTTTCCTCCGGCGACAGCTCGCGCTCGAGACGCTTCTCGAGCCAGTCGAGCGGAAGGTCGAACGCGTCGGACGGCAGCGCGGACACGCCGTGGAAATACGCGCCGAACGCCTGGTCGAACTTGTCGAAATACTGCTCGTCCTTGACGAGCGTCATGCGTGCGAGGAAGTAGAACGCGTCGATCGACGGCGAGATCAGCCCGGCCCTCAGCGATTCGAGCAGCGTCAGGTATTCCTTCACCGAGACGGGCAGCCTGGCTGCGCGCAGCGCGTAGAAGAAATTGAGCAGCATGGCCGGGCCTTCGCGGGGGGTTACCGGCTGTGCCGGTTCATGTAGACGAGCCGCTCGAGCAGGCTCAGGTCCTGCTCGTTCTTCAGCAGCGCGCCCGCGAGCGGCGGCACGATCTGCTTCGCGTCGGCGCCGCGCAGCGCGTCGGCCGGGATGTTCTCGGCGAGCAGCAGCTTCAGCCAGTCGAGCAGCTCGGACGTCGACGGCTTCTTCTTCAGCCCCGACACGCCGCGCAACTCGAAGAAACCCTGGAGCGCCGCGTGCAGCAGTTCCTCGCGGATGTTCGGGAAGTGGACCGCGACGATCTTCTGCATCGTCGACGCGTCGGGAAACTGGATGTAGTGGAAGAAGCAGCGGCGCAGGAACGCGTCGGGCAGCTCCTTCTCGTTGTTCGACGTGATGATGACGAGCGGGCGGTGCTTCGCGCGCACCGTCTCGCGCGTCTCGTACACGTGGAATTCCATCCGGTCGAGCTCGCGCAGCAGGTCGTTCGGGAATTCGATGTCGGCCTTGTCGATCTCGTCGATCAGCAGCACGCTCGGGTGCTCGGCGTCGAACGCCTGCCACAGCACGCCCTTCACGATGTAGTTCGAGATGTCCTTCACGCGCGCGTCGCCGAGCTGCGAGTCGCGCAGCCGCGATACCGCGTCGTATTCGTAGAGGCCCTGCTGCGCCTTGGTCGTCGACTTGATGTGCCATTGCAGCAGCGGCATGTCGAGCGCGGCGGCCACTTCCTCGGCGAGCATGGTCTTGCCGGTGCCGGGCTCGCCCTTGATCAGCAGCGGGCGTTGCAGGGTCAGCGCGGCGTTGACCGCGAGCTTCAGGTCGTCGGTGGCGACGTAGTGCGAGGATCCATCGAAACGCATGGCGGCGCTCTTTCCTGATCGCAAAAAAACCCAGTATAAGTCAGAAGGGCTGTCCGGTTGGGCCGGGGCCGCGTATCGTTGCGGGGCTGCGGCGGGGCGGGCCGGGGCGCCATATGGACGCGTTCCCCGCCGACGCGGTACAATCTGGCCGTTTTTTTTGGCCTGCGTGGCGATCCGATCAGCAAAACGGCGCGGGCCGTTGCCGCTTCGGCGCCAGTTTCCCCTCAAGCTAGGTTACAAGAGCTATGAACAAATTCGTCGGCAAACACGTCGTTGTCGCAGCGCTCGTGGCGCTCGCGGGCAGCGCGCAGGCGGCCGGTGTGGTCGGCAACCCGAAGGACGGGGCAGGCAAGGCCGCCATGTGCATCGGTTGCCACGGCATCCAGGATTACCGCGCGGCGTACCCGGAGGTCTACCGGGTGCCCGTCATCGGCGGCCAGAACCAGCAATACCTCGAGAACGCGCTGAAGGCCTACCGCAAGAAGGATCGTCACTTCCCGTCGATGAACGCGATCGCCGGTTCGCTGACGGACCAGGACATCGCGGATCTGGCGGCCTACTACGCCGCCCAGAAGGCCGACACGAAGGACAATCCCTACAAGTAAAGCGCGCGCCGCCGATCTGACCGGCGGGACAGGAGCATTCATGAACAACGCATTCAAGACGGCGGCGGTTGCACTGGCGGCCGGCCTCGCGATCGGTACCGCGCATGCGGCGGACACCACGAAGGGCAAGGAGCTGGTCGAGTCGCACAACTGCGCGGCCTGCCACGGCGCGCAGCTGAACAAGCCGATCAACGCCGAGTATCCGCGCCTCGCGGGCCAGCACGCCGACTACCTCGTGTGGGCGATGCGCCAGTACCAGATGGGGCTGACGAACCCGCTGCTCGGTCGCAACAACGCGATCATGCAGGCGCAGGTCCAGAACCTGTCGGTCAGCGACATGAAGGACATCGCGGCCTACATCGAGTCGCTGAAAGAGACCGATCTCGTCTTCAAGAAGTAAGCGCGCCCGGCCTTCCCGGTCCGTGCAGCAAGCATACCCCGCCGCGGCGGGGTATTTTTTTGCCCGCGCCGCTCAGTCGCGCGACGCGCGGCGCAGGATGCGCTGCAGGTACGCGTCCGTATCGGGCGGTGTGCCGGTGCGCTGCGCTTCCCAGATCGTCTCGCCGAGGCACTCCATGATCATGTGCTGCGCCTCGTGGGCCGAGTCGAGCTTCGCGGCCAGCTTGTCGTGCGCGGCGCGGATGCCGGGCGGCTGGTCGATCGACAGCTGCTCGCTGATCGCGAGGTGCATCGACAGGTGCAGGAACGGGTTCGTGCGGCCTTCCTCGGGCGTGTAGTCGCGCGCGGCGGCGCCGTCGGCGTCCGCGAGGTCGTCGTGGTATTCGGGGTGCTCGACGATCCAGTCGGCTGCCATCGCTTCCAGCGGCGTCAGGATCTCGCCGGCGCGCTGCTTGCGCCAGGTCTCGGTGAAAAAGCGACGGACTTCGTCGCGACTCGGATTGAACATGGTGGGGAAACGTCGTGATTCGGGCGGCGTCATGCCGCGTCGCGCATTGTACGCCGGGTCGGCGCACGGTGCTGGCGGCGGGTGGCGCGCGAGCGGGGCAGGCCCCGTGGCGCACCGCGGGCCGCGCCGGCCGGCGCCAGCCGCCGCGGCCGCGGCGCAACGCAACGGGTAAGCGCGGGGCTAGGCTGCCGGCCGGCGCGCCGCTACACTCCGACGATTCCCGTCGTCGCGCTCGCACCGTTCATCATGTCCGCCACCTCCCGCTCATCGTCCGCCGCGCTGCAGGGCGCGCTCTATGTCGCGCTGTCCGCCGCCGCATTCGGCGCGATGGCGATCTTCGGCCGTTATGCGTATGCGGCCGGCGTCGACGTGCTCGGGCTGCTGATCGTGCGTTTCGCGATCGGCGGCGCGATCCTCGCCGCGATCGCCCGGCACCGCCGCGTCGCATGGCCGCGCGGCCGCACGCTCGCGCCGCTCGTGGCGATGGGCGCGCTCGGCTACGTCGGGCAGTCGTTCTGCTATTTCAGCGCGCTCCAGCATGCGCAGGCGAGCCTCGTCGCACTGCTGCTGTACCTGTATCCGGCCTTCGTCACGCTGCTGGCCGCGTGGTGGCTCGGCGAGCGCCTCACGCGCGCGAAGGCGGTCGCGCTCGTGCTCTGTGTCGCCGGCTCCGCGCTGATGGTCGGCGGCGGCCACGGCGAGCCGCTCGGCATCGCGCTCGCGCTGGCCGCGGCGGTGATCTATTCGCTGTACATCGTCGGCGGCACGAAGGCGACGCGCGGCGTCGATCCGCTCGCCACCACCGCGATCATCTGCCTGTCGGCAACCGCGACGCTCGTGGCGATCGCAGTCGTGCGAACCGCGGCGTTCGGCGCGCCGCCGCGCTGGCCGGCAACGGCCGCCGGCTGGGCGTCGATGCTCGCGATCGCGCTGGTGTCGACGGTCGCCGCGATGCTCGCGTTCTTCGCCGGGCTCGAGCGGCTCGGGGCCGCGCGCACGTCGATGCTGTCGACGCTCGAACCGGTCGTGACGGTCGCGCTCGCGGCGCTGCTGTTCGGCGAGGCGCTGTCGCCGCTGCAGTGGGCTGGCGGCGTCGCGATCCTCGCGGCCGTGCTGGCGCTCGTGCGCGCGGGCGGCGCGGCGGCCGACGACGCGACGGCGACGTCCAACGCATAGCAGGGAAGGGGAAAGCCGCCGGCGCCGCAATGGCGCCCATGGGCGGTACCGCGCCCGGTTCGGTCGGCCGCGTGCGGTGCGTCAGCCGCAGCCGGCGCTCACTCGTTCGGCGGCGGCGTTTTCGGCCGGAATTCGCACAGCGGCTCGATCGCGCAGTGCCAGCATTCGGGCTTGCGCGCCTTGCACACGTAGCGTCCGTGCAGGATCAGCCAGTGATGCGCATCCTGCAGGAATTCCTTCGGCGTGAACTTCTCGAGTGCGGCCTCGACGGCCCGCACGTCCTTGCCCGGCGCGAGTCCCGTGCGGTTCGCGACGCGGAAGATGTGCGTGTCGACCGCGATCGTCGGCTGGCCGAACGCGGTGTTCAGCACGACGTTCGCGGTCTTGCGGCCGACGCCCGGCAGGCTCTCGAGCGCTTCGCGATCGGCCGGCACCTCGCCGTCGTAGCGCGCGAGCAGGAGGTTGCACGTCGCGATCACGTTCTTCGCCTTGGTGCGGTACAGGCCGATCGTCTTGATGTAGTCGGCGACGCCTTCCTCGCCGAGCGCGACGATTTGTCGCGGGGTGTTCGCGACCGGAAACATCTTCCGCATCGCCTTGTTGACCGACACGTCGGTCGCCTGCGCGGACAGCATCACCGCGATCAGCAACTCGAACGGCGTCGTGTATTCGAGCTCGGTGGTCGGGTGCGGATTGAGGCTTTGCAGCGTTTCGTAGATCGCGCGTCGTTTGGTGGCGTTCATGGACGGTTCTTGTCGGGCGGCGCGCACGGGCCGTTCCGGTCGGCGTTGTTGTCTGGATCGTCGCTGTCGTCACCGGCCGCCGCGGCCTCGGCATCGCGCTGCGCCTGCTGTTCGGCGAGCCGCTTGCGGCGGGCTTCGGCCGCGTCGATCTGCGCCTGCACGGCCGCGCTCACGCCTTCGGTGTTCTTCGGCCCGGCGCCTTGCTCGGAGAGTTCGTCCTTCTTCTTGCGTGCGCGTTCGAGCGCGGCGGCGATGATCGCGCGTTTCTTCGCGTCGGCGTCGTCGGCCGGGGCGGCGCCCGGCGTGCCCGGCTGCGTGCCGGGCTCTCCCGCGGCCGGCGCCGCCTTGGCCGCGCCGGCGCTGGCGCTGGCCGCGCGGCGGGCGGCGGCGCGCGCTTCCGCGGCCTCGCGTTCGCGGCGCTGGCGCGCGAGCCGGCGGTCGTGGCGTTCGCGCGCGGCGTCCGCCTGTTCCTGCGACCACGCGTCCCAGCCGGTGCGCTCGCCGGTCACGGGGACCATCGCGATGCAGTCGACCGGGCAGGGCGGCACGCACAGGTCGCAGCCCGTGCACAGCGATTCGATGATCGTGTGCATCTGTTTCGGCGCGCCGGCGATCGCATCGACCGGGCACGCCTGCATGCACAGCGTGCAGCCGATGCACAGGCTTTCGTCGATGAACGCGACGGCGCGCGGATGCTCGGTGCCGTTGACGGGGTTCAGCGGGATCACGGGCTTGCCGAGCAGGTTCGCGAGGCGTGCGATGCCTTCGGCGCCGCCGGGTGGGCACTGGTTGTAGTTCGCGTTGCTGGCGGCGATCGCGTCGGCGTACGGACGGCAGCCGTTATAGCCGCACTTCGTGCATTGCGTCTGGGGAAGCAGATCTTCGATGCGATCCGCGAGGGTCTTGGAATCGGTCACGGTGACAACGGGCGCAGCAGCGCCGAATGGCTCTCGGCCGCGTCGGGCGCGGCCGGAAAGGTTTGCCAAACCTTGATTATCGCCGATTTCCCGCATTGCGCTGGAGGCCGTCTGTGCGCATAATCGAACCGCTTTTTTGCAGGGGCTCAGCAGGAGGGCGGCCGCATGCGGCGCGCCCGTTCCAGGGCAGCCGGCGCCGAGGCGGTGGGGGTGCCGGTCCGGATCACGCGGCTCACATAGCAAAACGCCACCATGAATCAGCCAAAAATCAAAAGAGATCCTGAAGGTACACGCCGCCGCATCCTGATGGCGGCAGCCGAGGAGTTCGCGAGTGGAGGGCTGTTCGGCGCACGCGTCGATCAGATCGCGCGCCGGGCCGAAACCAACGAGCGCATGCTCTATTACTACTTCGGCAGCAAGGAGCAGCTGTTTACGGCCGTGCTCGAACACGCGTTCTCCGCGCTGACCGAGGCCGAGCGCGTGCTCGATCTCGATGGCGTCGCGCCCGTCGAAGCCGTCACGCGGCTCGCGCATTTCGTGTGGGACTACTACCGCGACCATCCGGAACTGCTGCGGCTCATCAACAACGAGAACCTGCACGAAGCGCGCTACCTGCACAAGTCGACGCGGATCCGCGAGATGATGTCGCCGATCGTCGCGAAGCTCGGCAACGTGCTGATACGCGGCCAGAAGGCCGGGCTGTTCCGCGGCGACGTCGATCCGCTGCACTTCTACGTGACGCTGTCGGGGCTCGGCTACTACATCGTGTCGAACCGCTTCACGCTCGCCGCGACGCTCGGCCGCGACTTCAGCGAAGCCGACGAGCGCGCGGAGATGGTCAGGATGAATACCGAGGTGCTGCTCGCGTATCTGCTGCGACGCTGAGCCGATGGGCCGATAGCGGCCCACCCGCGGCCGCCGGATGGAAAAACGCCGCCGTGCGCAAGCAACGGCGGCGTTTTTGCGTCGGAACGCGGGACGTCAGGCGGCCTTGCGCGCGCGAACGGGCTTGGCGCGCGTGCTGCCCGCGCGCTTCGCGGCCGGTGCGGCCTTCGCGATTGCCGTCTTGGCGGGCGCGACCGTCGCGGCCGGTGCCTTCGCGCGCGTGCGCTTCGCGGTGACGGTGCGCGCCGTCGCTTCAGGCTGCGGCTTGGCGGCAGGCACGGCGCCGATCGTCGTCGCGTCCTGTGCATCGGGGGGCAACTTCGTCGCGCCGTTCTTCGGTTCCGGCGCATGCTCGCGGATGAAGTCGCGCAGTTGCGGGTAGATGATCGTGCGCCAGCGGCGGCCCGAGAAGATCCCGTAGTGACCGCACTTCTCGGCGGTCAGGCTGCGGCGGTCGTCCTGCGGGATGCCCGTGCACAGCTCGTGCGCGACGTGCGTCTGGCCGCTGCCCGAGATGTCGTCGAGTTCGCCCTCGATCGTCATCAGCGCGGTGTGCTTGATGTCCTGCGGACGCACGCGCTCGCCTGCGACATCCCACGTGCCTTCCGCGAGCCGGAATTCCTGGAACACGACGCGGATCGTCTCGAGGTAGTACTCGGCGGCCATGTCGAGCACCGCGTTGTACTCGTCGTAGAAGCGGCGGTGCGCCTCGGCGTCGTCCTCGTCGCCGCGCAGCAGGCTCTGGTAGAAGTCCCAGTGCGATTGCGCGTGGCGTTCCGGGTTCATCGCGACGAAGCCCGTGTGCTGCAGGAAGCCCGGATACACGTGGCGGCCTTCGCCCGGATAGTTCGCGGGCACCGTGTGGATCACGTTGTTCTCGAACCACGCGGTCGAGTGCTGCGTCGCGAGCGAGTTCACCGACGTCGGGCTGCGGCGCGCGTCGATCGGGCCGCCCATCATCGTCATCGTGAGCGGCGTGTCCTCGCCGCGGCTCGCCATCAGCGAGATCGCCGCGAGCACCGGCACCGTCGGCTGGCACACGGAGATCACGTGCAGGTTGCGCGCGCCGATGTGACGGATGAATTCCTGGATGTACGCGATGTAGTCGTGCAGGTGGAACGGGCCGACCTCGACCGGCACCATCCGCGCGTCGATCCAGTCGGTGATGTACACCTTGTGATCCTGCAGCAGCGTGCGCACGGTGTCGCGCAGCAGCGTCGAGTGGTGGCCCGACAGCGGCGCGCAGACCAGCACGACCGGCTCGTCCTTCAGCTGCGTGACGGCGTCGGCGTCGTCCGAATAGCGCTTGAAACGCAGCAGCCGGCAGAACGGCTTCTCGACGATCGTCTGCTCGACGATCGGGATGTTGTGGCCGTCCTTGACGATCTGATGAAGGTTGAATTCGGGCTTCTCGTAATCCTTGCCGAGCCGGTACATCAGTTCGTAGGCGGCGGCCATCCGCGTCGCGCCAGGCACCAGCGAGAACGGGCTGGACGGATTGGCGAACGACTTGGAAGCGGCCTGGGCCCAGGCCGTGAGCGGGCTCAGCATGGCCCGCTGGAATTCGTGCAGTTGGTAAAGCATGCAGACTACTCCCGCTTGGGGGACGGTGCTGGGCGGCGTGGGGCGTCGCGGCGTGCCGTGTGGGTCAGCGACCGGCCATGGTGCAGTGCGGCCGGACAATCGAGTCGATCATATCGGACAACGATGAATGTTGCAATGCAACATTTCCTCGATTTTTCATCAAAGTTTTGCGAATTGACGATCTCTGACCAAGCTTGCCCCGCCGCCGGTCAGCGCCCCGTCGCCATGGCCGGCGCGGGCTGGCCCGCCGCGCGCGCCATTGCCTCTTCGTGGTGCATCAGGTTCATCGCGGTATGCACCAGCGCCACGTGCGAGAACGCCTGCGGGAAATTGCCGACGAGCCGGCCTTCCACCGGGTCGTATTCCTCGGCGAGCAGCCCGAGGTCGTTGGACAGCGCGAGCAGCCGGCTGAACAGCCGGTGCGCGTCGTCGATCCGGCCGAGCAGCGCGTAGTTGTCGACCAGCCAGAAGCTGCACGCGAGAAACGTGCCTTCGCCGGGCGGCAAACCGTCGTCGTACTCGGTCGTGCGGTAGCGCATCACGAGCCCGTCGTGCAGCAACTCCCGCTCGACCGCGTCGACCGTGCCGACGATGCGCGGGTCTTCCGGCGGCAGGAAGCCGAGCAGCGGCATCAGCAGCACGCTCGCGTCGAGCTCGTCGCTGCCGTAGCTCTGCGCGAACGCCTGCTTGCCTTCGTGCCAGGCGTTGTCGCACACGTCCGCGTGGATGCGGTCGCGCAGCGCGCGCCAGCGGTCGAGCGACGCGGGCAGCCGGAACATCTCCGCCGACTTGATCGCGCGGTCGAACGCGACCCACGCCATCACCTTCGAGAAGGTGAAATGACGGCGGCCGCCGCGCGTCTCCCAGATGCCCTCGTCGGGCTCCTGCCAGATCTTCTCGAGATGGTCGAGCAGCGCGCACTGCACGGACCATACCGTGTCGTCGGCCTGCAGGCCGCCCACGCGCGCGAGGTGCAGCGCGGCCATCACTTCGCCGAACACGTCGAGCTGGAGCTGGTTCGCGGCGCCGTTGCCCACGCGCACCGGTTTCGAATCCTGGTAGCCGGGCAGCCAGTCGAGTTCCATTTCCGGCAGCCGGCGCTCGCCCGCGATCCCGTACATGATCTGGATCTGCTCGGGCGAGCCGGCCATCACGCGGCCGAGCCACGTGCGCCACGCGCGCGCCTCGTCGTAGTAACCGCCGCGCATCAGCGCGAGCAGCGTGATCGTCGCGTCGCGCAGCCAGCAGTAGCGGTAGTCCCAGTTGCGGTTGCCGCCGATCTTCTCGGGCAGCGACGTGGTCGGCGCCGCGACGATGCCGCCGGTCGGCTCGTACGCGAGCGCCTTCAGCGTGATCAGCGAACGGCGCACGGCCGCCGCGTAGCGGCCCTGCACCTGGCAGCGGCCCGACCATTCGAGCCAGTAGTTCTCGGCGCGTGCGAGCAACGACAGCGGATCGCGCGCGGGCGGCAGCCGCAGGTGCGATGCCGCGTAGCTGAGCGAGAACGGCACGCGCTCGTCGGTGCTCACCGTGAATTCCGCGAGCGTATGGAGGTTCTTGCCGGTGAGCGCGACCGGCGTGCGCAGCACGACCGTATCCGGACCGGCGATTGCTTTCACCCCGTCCTCGCGCGACAGCTGCGTGACCCACGGAATCGAGAAACCGTAGTCGAAGCGCAACACCAGCTCCATGCGCATCTTCATCGTGCCGCGCCGGCCGACGACGATCCGCACGAGTTCCGACCAGCCATTGCCCGGCGGCATGAAGTCGATCACGGTGACGGCGCCGCCGGCGCTTTCGTAATCGGTTTCAAGGATCAGCGTGTCGCCACGGTAGCGGCGTGTCGTGTGCGTGATCGCGGCGTCGGCGGCCGGCGCGAGCAGCCAGCGGCCGTGCTCGGGGGTGCCGACCAGCGCCGCGAAACAGGCGCCCGAATCGAAGCGGGGCCAGCACAGCCAGTCGACGGAGCCGTCTTTCGAGATCAGCGCGGCGGTGTGGCCGTCGCCGACGAGGGCGTAGTCTTCGATCAGGGCAGGCATGGGCAAGCGGTCCTTGGGTTATTCGAGTTCACGATGCAGGCTGCGGCGCCCGGGCTTCACGCGTCGGCGTCGCGCCCCGTATACTCGGCCGGGCGGCGGAGCGCATGAACGGCCGGCGTTTCGTCCTATCTCAACACTTGAAGCGACTCGATGCAAGGAGGATTCAATGCCCAACCGTTTACGCGAGCATGACGCACGCGCTTCGACACGACGGTTCCCGCTTAGGCTCGCTCACTGGATGAAAGGTTTCGCGATCGTGCTTTCCCTGTCCGCGACCCACGCTTTCGCACAACAATCGCCGGCACCGGCCGACGGCGTCTACAACCTGCTCGTCGGCACCTATACGGGGCACGGCAGCGACGGGATCTATGTGTACCGCTTCGATACGAAAACGGGCAGCGTCGCGCCCGTGTCGTCGGCGAAGACCGTGAACCCGTCCTATCTGTTGCCGAGCCGCGACGGTCGCACCGTCTATGCGGTCAACGAACTGCCCGGCGACAATGGGCCGGCGGCGCAGCGCGGCGGCGTCAGCGCGTTCGGCTTCGATCCGAAGACGGGCACGCTCACGTTCATCGACCGCGTATCGTCGGAAGGGAACGATCCTTGCTATCTCGCGCTGTCGCCGGACGGCAAGTACCTTGTCACGGCCAACTACTCGGTCGCGGCCGATCCGGGCGGCAGCTTCGCGGTGTTCCCGGTCCGCGACGGCGGCGCGGTCGGCCCGGCCGTGCTGACGGCGCATCACGAAGGCACGGGGCCCGTGAAGGGGCGCCAGGACGGCGCGCACGTGCACTCGACGGTGTTCTCCCCGGATGGCCGCTACCTGTTCGTGCAGGATCTCGGCGCGGACAAGCTCTACGGCTACCGCTACACGGTGGACGGCAGCCGCGGGCTGATCAGCCCGACCGACACGCGCTACACGCCCGTGAAGGCCGGCTCCGGCCCGCGTCACCTGGTGTTCAGCGCCGACGGCCGGTTCGCGTACGTGACGAGCGAACTCAACGCCTCGGTCGAGGTGTTCGGTTACCACGACGGCAAGCTGACGCCGCTCGAGACGCTGCCGATGACGGTGCCGGGCTTCAAGGGCAAGGTCGGCGGCGGCGCGCTCCACCTGTCGCCGGACGGCCGCTTCCTGTACGCGAGCAACCGCGGCGACGTGAACGACATCGTGATCTACGCGGTGAACAAGGCCGACGGCCGGCTGAAGACCGTCGGCCGCCAGTCGAGCCTCGGCAAGACGCCGCGCGAATTCCTGATCGATCCGACCGGCAAGTGGCTGATCGTCGGCAACCAGGACAGCGACACGTTCTACGTGTTCAGCCGCGATGTCGAAACGGGGCAGCTCGGCCCGAATCCGCAGAAGGTGGCGCTCGGCAGCCCGGTCGACTTCAAGCTGGTGCCGGTCGCGCAGTAAATCGCGGTCCATGCAAGAAGGGCGCTGCCTCGGCAGCGCCCCCTTGGCGTTCGGGCGGCCGCTTGCGCGGCGCGCCCGTATCGGTCGGCGGCCGTGCGGCCGCCATGCTCAGTCGGCCGCGGCCGGCACGAGCACCTCGCGGCTGCCGTTGATGCCCATCGGCGACACGAGGCCGGCCGCTTCCATCTGCTCGACGAGGCGCGCGGCGCGGTTGTAGCCGATGCGCAGCTGGCGCTGCACCGACGAGATCGACGCGCGCCGCGTGCGCACGACGAACGCGACCGCTTCGTCGTACAGCGGATCGGCTTCCGCGTCCGGTGCGTCGCCGAACAGGTCCTGCGTCGCACCGTCGGCCGCCGGGCCGTCGAGAATCCCTTCCTCGTACTGCGGCTCGCCGAACTGCTTCAGGTATTCGACGATCCGGTGCACTTCCTCGTCCGCGACGAACGCGCCGTGCACGCGCTGCGGGTAGCCCGTGCCCGGCGGCAGGAACAGCATGTCGCCCTGGCCGAGCAGCGATTCGGCGCCCATCTGGTCGAGGATCGTGCGCGAGTCGATCTTCGACGACACCTGGAACGCGACGCGCGTCGGGATGTTCGCCTTGATGAGGCCGGTGATGACGTCGACGGACGGGCGCTGCGTCGCGAGGATCAGGTGGATGCCGGCCGCGCGCGCCTTCTGCGCGAGGCGGGCGATCAGCTCCTCGATCTTCTTGCCGGCGACCATCATCAGGTCGGCCAGCTCGTCGATCACGACGACGATCAGCGGCAGCTTCGACAGCGGCTCGGGATCCTCGGGCGTCAGCGAGAACGGGTTGCCGATCTTCTTTTCCTTCGCCTCCGCGTCGCGGAGCTTCTGGTTGAAGCCCGCGAGGTTGCGCACGCCGACGGCCGACATCAGCCGGTAGCGCTTCTCCATTTCGCCGACGCACCAGTTCAGCGCGTTCGCCGCGAGCTTCATGTCGGTGACGACCGGCGCGAGCAGGTGCGGGATGCCTTCGTAGACCGACAGCTCGAGCATCTTCGGGTCGATCATGATCAGGCGCACCTCCTCGGGCGTCGCCTTGTACAGCAGCGACAGGATCATCGCGTTGATCGCGACCGACTTGCCCGAGCCCGTCGTGCCGGCGACCAGCATGTGCGGCGCCTTCGCGAGATCGGTGACGACCGGGTGGCCGGTGATGTCCTTGCCCATCGCGATGGTCAGCTGCGACGCCGAATGCTGGTACTGGCGCGATTCGAGGATTTCCGACAGTCGAATCATCTGGCGTTTCGCGTTCGGCAGCTCGAGGCCCATGCAGGTCTTGCCGGGAATCGTCTCGACGACGCGGATCGACGTGAGGCCCAGGCCGCGCGACAGGTCCTTCATCAGGCCGACGATCTGGCTGCCGCGCACGCCGAGCGCGGGTTCGATCTCGAAGCGCGTGATCACCGGGCCTGCCGATGCGCCGACCACCGTCACCGGCACCTTGAACTCCTGCAGGCGCTGTTCGATCACCTGAGCCGTTTGCGCGAGGTGTTCCTCGGTGATCGTTTCGACGTCGCCGGAGGCGGGCTCGAGAAGATCGAGCGTCGGCAGTTCGACGTTGAATGACGCGGGCGCGTGGAATTCGAACGCGTTCGGGCGCGGCGGGCGCACCGCTGCGGCCGACGTGTCGGGGGCCGGGGCGCTCGATTCCGCGGGCGCGGCGGTATCGGCTGCAGTCGGCAGGGTGGCCGCGGGAAACGTTGTGGCCGGGAGCGGCGCGGTCGGGACGGGCGTGCCGGTCGTCGCGGGCGTTGCGCCGGCGCCGGCGCCGGGCATGGCCCAGCTCGCCGGCGAAGCGGCGGGAGCCAGCGGGGTGGCGAACGGCTGGGCCTGCGCCGGGGCGGACACGACGGCTTGCGACGGTGTCGCCGCGTCGACGGCTGCGCTAGGCGCGGAGAGGGTCGGCAATGCCGGCGCCGACGGGGGCGCCGCGGCCGGGCTCGTCGGGGCGAGTGCGCCGGAAGACGATGCCGGAACGGCGGCGGCAGGCGCGATGCCGGTTGCCGTTAGCGCTGCGCCAGTCGGCATGGACGGTTGACCGATCGCCGAAGGCGTGGCCGATGCGGCCGGCGTTGCGGTAAAGGGGCTACCCGACGCAGCGGAAGACCCGGCGGCAGGCGGCACCGGCGTGCTTGGCGCCGGTTGCGATGCGATTGCGCCGAAGGACGTGCCGGCCGATGCCGGGGCCGGGGTGGCCGCTGCGGTCGGAGCTGTCGCGACAGTCTGCGCGGTGGTCGTGCCTGAGGCGCCTGTCGCAGACGTCGCGGCCGCTGCGAACGGCGCGGATACGGGAGGCAGCGCCGTGATCGGGCTGGACGCGCCCACGGCGGACATCGGGACGGATGCCGCCCCTGCCGCGGTCGGTGTGGACCCGAAAGGCTGCGCGGCGGCCGATCCGGAAGCGCTGGTTGCCGACGCCGGGACGGAAGCCGCAGCCGCGCTTGGCGCGGCGGCGAAAGGCTGTGCGGCGGCCGGACCAGAGGTGCCGGTCACCGGTGTCGGGACAGCCGCCGCCGCGGGGGCGGACGGCTGCGTGGAGGGCAGGGCGGAGGCGCCCGTCGAAGGCTTCTCGGCCAGCGTCGTCGGTGCGGGCACTGGCGTCACCGTGCCGGATGCCGGGCCCGCAGCGCCGATCGCCGACGATGCAGCCGCCGGCGTACGATCGCTGGAAGCGTGGGTGGTGTCCGTCATACCCGCCGGCGTGGACGGCGCAACCGAGGCAACGGGTGCTGCCGATGCGGCCGGTTGCGACAGCGAACCGGACGCCGTGTTCGTTACGCCGGCAAACGAACGTGTGGCGGTGACAGGCGTGCTGTCCGAGATGTTCGCCGGTGCCGGCGCAGCAGAACCGGGCGCGGTGCCGACAGGCGACGACGCGCCAGCTGCCGAGGCCGTCTGCGCTGCCGCGAAGGGTTCCGCGGGCAACGGCTTCGACCACGACACGGGCGCAGTGCCATTCGCGCAAGCCGGTTCAGTGCTCGAGGAGGTCGACGCCGCAGGCGTCGGCGGCGTCGCACGTTGCGTGTCTGCGGGCAACGGCGCGGCTTCGCCGGCCTGCTGTTCCGCTGCGTTCCAGACCGTTCCCGTCACGGCGTCGGCCGGTGCGGGATTCGAAGCGGCCAAGGACGCCGTCGTTGCCGCTGCGACGGGCATCGCGTCGGCCAGCGGACGCGCCGGCGTTGCAGCGCCCGACGACGCGGGGAGGCGCGTGATCGGCGCAACCTGCTGGACGGGCTTCACGCCGTCGGGGGTTGCGGTTGCGTCTTGTTTCGCGTCGACCGCTACGGCGGTATCGGCAGGATGCGCGGATTGCGATTGGAACTGGCCGACGATCCCGGCGGCCGTTGCCGCATCCCTCGCATCGACGGGGTGACCCGTGTCGCTTGCCGTCGGTGCGACGACGGCCGCAGGCGCTTCGACGGCCGCGGGTGCCGTCACCGGCTCGCCCGTGCCCGACAGCGGTGCGGCAACCGGGCTTGGGTGCAACGCGCCGAATCCGGAAACCGGCTGGCTGACGATGTCTTCCCATGGCGCGAAGTCGATCGGCGCATCGAATACCGGCGCGGCAGCGACATCGGCGTCATGCCGATGCTCGCCGTCCGCATGACGCGTCGGCGCATTGGCCTCGCTGCCGAGATCAGACATGGCATGCCGCGCCGTCTCACCGAACGCCGGGGTGCCGGTATCGACTGCATCAACAGCAGGCGCGCGCAGGCTCGACTCGGCCGGCATGAACGCATCCAGCACGATCGGTGGGTCGTCGTCGTATGCCGCCGGCGCGGCGGCGAGCGCGTCCGGACGGCCTGCGTCGTGGGGGGCGACCTGATGCGCATCCGGAACGACCGCGGCCGGTACGGCCGTCGATGCCGACGCGGCCACGCTGCCTGCCGCGGCAACCGAGCCGGCCTCGGTCGCTGCGGCGGCCGGCGCCGGCGACGCATCGGCCGACCGTACACCGTCCAGCGCCGCCCACTGCGCGGTGCTGGCCTCGATGGAGCGTAGCGTGTCGTGAACGCTCGGCGCCGGCGTGATCGGCTCCGCGGGCTGTTGCACCCACGCGTAGAGCGGCGCGCGTGCCGGTGTCGGCGGCGCGGGGCGGCGTCGTGCCGCATCCGGCGACTGGCCGGCGGCGCCGGCTCCCGTTGCCGGGGTGACTGGGCGCGCGGGCGTGCGCGGCGGTGTCGCGCCGACCGGGCGCGGCGTGACCGCGGTGCGCGGCGCGGCCGGCTGCTTCAGCGCGGCCGCGGCCGGTCGCGCGGTGGCCGGTTGCGGCCGAACCGGCTCGAACCCGGCCGGAAGCGGGGCCGGGTTGGGGCGCGCTACCTGTGCGTTCGCGGCGGCGCGCGCGAGGCTGGCGGTGCTGCCGGTCGTCGGGGGCGGCATCGCACTCGTCGTGCCCGGTGCGGGCGGCGCGGGCATGCGACTGGCCGGCGTCGGCTTCAGCCAGCCCGACGGCGCGACCGGCTCCGCGAGCGGACGCGGCGCGGCCTTGCTGCGCGGCGTCGGCCGGGCCTGCGGATCGGGTTTCCAAAGCGTCGGGCGCGAATACCGGCCGTTCTGCCGCGGCGCCATCGAGTTGACGGTATGGGCGGTGGTCGGCTGCACGATGTCGTCGTCGCGGTGCAGCGCGCTGCGCGGCAGGTCGGCGACGCCGCGCACATCGTCGTCGTCGACGTCACGCGCGAGCTTCACGCCGAACGACGTGTCGACCCACGCGGCGAACTGCCGCCAGCCGATGCCGGTCAGCCAGGGCAGGCCCGCGAACAACAGCACGACCATCGCGACCGGCGTGCCGATCGGGCCGAGCAGATGCGCGAAGCCGTTCGAGAACGCGTGGCCGAGCGCATTCGTGTCGGGGCCCGACAACGGGCTCGTCAGCGCGCAGCTTGCGACGAACACGGCCGCGAAGCCGAGCCACAGGCGAATCGAGCCGCGCCCGGCGAGTCCGCCGCCGCCGGGCAGCATCGCCTGAACGAGACGCCAGAAGAGAAGGAGGAACCAGACGGCGGAGATGCCGAACCAGCCGAAGACAACCGTGTGCATGCTTTGATGAAACAGGAAGAGGGCGGGAGCGCGGTGCGCGACCCGCCGAGTTTAACCGGCCGGCGAACAGGACTCTAAGGCAGCATGAAGGCGTCGATGCGCTTTCATGCGGCGGGACGCATGCGTCCGGGATCCGCGCGTGGCGAAGGCGGCCGGGCGGCCTTCGCCCGCGCGCTGCATCAGGGGCTCCGGCGCGTGAAGGTCAGCGTCGCGCCGGCTTCGGTCACGATCTGCAATTGCTGCGGCTCGCGCATCTGCACGCCGGTCTTCCCGATGTGCGCGAGCGCATCGAGGTACGCGTGCTCGAGCTGGCCGCCGAGCGCGTTCGGGCATGCCATGCGCGTGCCGGCGAGCGGCCCGAAGCTCAGCAGGCCGTTCTTGAGCGCATAGGTACCCATGTAGCGGTTGCAGCCCGAAAAGCCGCTGGCGCGCCGGACGCCCGATTCAGTGGACAGCGCGAGCTTGATCGGCTCGCCGTTGTCGCCGTGCGGAATCGTGCGCGGCGTGCCGTCGGCGTTCAGCCAGCTCGTGAGCTCCCAGCTCGTGTCGTCGAGCAGCTGGACGGCGGCGGGGTTGTACGGGTCGGGTGCGGGGGCGGCGGAATCGGGGTGGGTCGGCATCGCGCAGGCGGCGAGAAGCGTGGCAAGCGTCAGCGTGCAGAGCGGCGCGCGCAACGGGCGAAGCAGGCCGGTGCGTGCGCGTGCGGCTGCGGACAGGTGGGACATGAGCCTCGTTCCTCATCGGATTCTGATCAAGGCGTAAGAGTAACGCACCCGCCCCGCGCGAGGCGAGCCGACACTTCGCGCGTGAAAACGTTCGCAGCCCGCCCGCGGGCCGCGCGCGGCGGGGCAGCGGCGCGACGAAACCGGCCGAACCGGTGCGGGTGCGCGTGGGGTGCGCGTGTTAACATCGAAGCCGTTTTCGTCCTCCAACAGAACCAGCGGGAAATCACATGCAGATCGGTCAGCGGCTCGGTACGCCGCTTTCTCCCTCGGCCACGCGCGTCATGCTGCTCGGCGCGGGCGAACTCGGCAAGGAAGTCATCATCGCGTTGCAGCGGCTCGGCGTCGAAGTCATCGCGGTCGACCGCTACCCGGACGCGCCGGGCCACCAGGTCGCGCATCGTGCGCACGTGATTGACATGACCGACGCCGCCGCGCTGCGCGCGGTCGTCGAGGCCGAGCGTCCGCACCTGATCGTGCCGGAGATCGAGGCGATCGCGACCGACGCGCTCGCGGCGATCGAGGCGGCCGGCCTGGCCGAGGTGATCCCGACCGCACGCGCGACGCAGCTCACGATGAACCGCGAAGGCATCCGCCGGCTCGCGGCCGAGGAGCTCGGGCTGGCAACTTCGCCGTACGCGTTCGCGGAGTCGTTCGACGCGTTCAGCGCGGCCGTCGCGCAGATCGGCATGCCGTGCGTCGTGAAGCCGGTGATGTCGTCGTCGGGCAAGGGGCAGTCGGTCGTGCGGACCGAAGCCGACGTGAAGCCCGCGTGGGACTACGCGATGGCGGGTGGCCGCGTGAACCACGGCCGCGTGATCGTCGAGGGCTTCATCGATTTCGACTACGAGATCACGCAGCTGACGGTGCGTGCGATCGACCCGGCGACGCTCGAGACGTGCACCTACTTCTGCGAGCCGGTCGGCCACGTGCAGGTGGCGGGCGACTACGTCGAATCGTGGCAGCCGCAGCCGATGAGCGCGCTCGCGCTGGAAAAGTCGCGCGAGATCGCGCACCGGGTGACCGAGGCGCTCGGCGGGCGCGGGATGTTCGGCGTCGAGCTGTTCGTGCGCGGCGACGACGTCTGGTTCTCCGAGGTGAGCCCGCGGCCGCACGACACCGGCCTCGTCACGCTCGCGTCGCAGCGCCAGTCGGAGTTCGAACTGCACGCGCGCGCGATTCTCGGGCTGCCGGTCGATCCGACGCTCGGTTCGCCGGCCGCGTCGGCGGTGATCTACGGCGGGCTCGACGAGCGCGGCATCGCGTTCGAGGGCGTGCGCGACGCGCTGGCCGTGCCGGGCGCCGACCTGCGCCTGTTCGGCAAGCCGGAAAGCTTTGCGAAGCGGCGCATGGGCGTCGCGCTCGCGACCGGCGCGACCGTCGACGAAGCCCGCGAACGCGCGAAGCGCGCCGCGGCGGCCGTGCGGCCCGTGTCGGCGCGCTGACCGGACCAGGAGAGAAAGATGGCGTCGGCATTGCGGCGGATCGGACGTATCGGGAAGCTCGGCGCCGCGCTGGCGCTGGTCGCGAGTCTCGCGGGGTGCGGCCTCGCGGCCGCGCCGTGCCGGGTCGTGTCGGCCGGGCTGAAGATCGTGCCGGTCGTCGGCCATGTGGCGGCCGCGCCGACCGACGCGTGCGCCGACGTCATCGATCCCTGAGCGACCAACCATCGACACATGACCAACGATGACAGCGCGCCCCGCGAGGGCGCGCTGTCACCCGTCCCGTGAGAGGACCTGCATGATTCGCCAAACCGTCACCGCGCTCGCGCTGGCCGGCACCGCCGTTTCCGTCGCGCATGCCGCGCAACTGACCGTCGAGGAAATCGACGCCGATGCGCGCCAGCAGACCGTCTATCAGTGCGCGAACCAGAAGCAGCCGGTACGCGTGTCGTACTGGCGCGCGGGCAACGGCCAGAGCTTCGCGCTGGTGCCGGTCAACGGGCAGCAGCTGTTGTTCGTCGACACCGTTTCGGCATCGGGCGTGCGTTACCAGGCCGGACGCTATACATGGTGGACGAAGGGCAAGGAAGGGACGCTGCGCGACGAGATCGCCGACCCGCATGCGGCACCGCTGCTTGGCGACTGCGTACAGGTCGAAAAGAAGAAAAAGAACCAGGGCTGAGCGCTGCGCGTGATCGGATGCGTCATGCGAGCGTGCCGATCGCCGTAACCGGCGCGGCCAGCCGGGTGGGGTCCCGAACCCGACGGTGGCTCGGGCCGCGTCCCGGACTC
Source organism: Burkholderia sp. Bp9142 (assembly GCF_003853415.1). GTDB lineage: Bacteria > Pseudomonadota > Gammaproteobacteria > Burkholderiales > Burkholderiaceae > Burkholderia. The sequence goes on from NZ_QTPP01000007.1 coordinate 139,815, forward strand.
GCTGGCCGCCTGGTGATTGTTCGATCGACGTGACCGGGATTTGACCCCGAATGCCGGCCGTCGGCCAATGGGGATAGTCCGACTGCCCAACGCATCGCCCGCGCCCAGCCTGCCGGCGCATGCCGCGAACCGTCATCGGGGCTGTTCGCGGTGTTGTCACGGACAGATGGCCGCGCAGTGCTACAATACGCCCCTTTCCGCCGGCATTCGCGCCGAACGGAGTCCGCACGGCCTGTGGCGCCCGCTGTTCGAATCGAACCGGTCCCAAGCGCCAGAGCGGCGCCGCGCGGCGCGCCGCGGCTCCGTCTACTTCCGAAATGAGATGAGCGCAGGCCCGGCCGGCCTGACGCACGATGTCCCCGCCGCGCCTTTTGAGCGAAACGCCACCATGTCCGATTCTGTCGCCAAGCCAGCCGACGCAACCTTCGATCAATTCGGCCTTGCCGCCGATATCCTGAAAGCCATTGCGGAGCAGGGCTATACGACGCCGACGCCGATCCAGGCGCAGGCCATTCCGGTCGTGCTCGCCGGCCGCGACGTCATGGGCGCCGCGCAAACGGGTACCGGCAAGACCGCGAGCTTCTCGCTGCCGATCATCCAGCGGCTGCTGCCGCAGGCCAACACGAGCGCGTCCCCGGCGCGCCACCCGGTGCGCGCGCTGATCCTCACGCCGACCCGCGAACTCGCCGACCAGGTCGCCGCGAACGTGCACGCGTACGCGAAGCACACGCCGCTGCGCAGCGCGGTCGTGTTCGGCGGCGTCGACATGAATCCGCAGATGGCCGAGCTGCGCCGCGGCGTCGAGATCCTGATCGCGACGCCGGGCCGCCTGCTCGACCACGTGCAGCAAAAGACCGCGAACCTCGGTCAGGTCCAGATCCTCGTGCTCGACGAAGCCGACCGGATGCTCGACATGGGCTTCCTGCCCGACCTGCAGCGCATCCTGAACCTGCTGCCGAAGGAGCGCCAGACGCTGCTGTTCTCGGCGACGTTCTCGGGCGAAATCAAGAAGCTCGCGTCGACCTACCTGCGCAGCCCGCAGACGATCGAAGTCGCGCGCAGCAACTCGACCAACGCGAACGTCACGCAGATCGTCTACGACGTCGCCGAAGGCGACAAGCAGGCCGCCGTCGTGCAACTGCTGCGCGATCGCGGGCTCAAGCAGGTGATCGTGTTCTGCAACAGCAAGATCGGCGCGAGCCGGCTGGCCCGCAACCTCGAGCGCGACGGCGTGGTCGCATCGGCGATCCACGGCGACAAGACGCAGATCGAGCGGATGCAGGCACTCGATGCGTTCAAGCGCGGCGAGATCGAGGCGCTGGTCGCGACCGACGTGGCCGCGCGCGGTCTCGACATCGCCGAACTGCCGGCCGTGATCAACTTCGACCTGCCGTTCAACGCGGAAGACTACGTGCACCGGATCGGCCGCACGGGCCGCGCGGGCGCGACGGGCGATGCGCTGTCGCTGTGCAGCCCGAACGAGCGCAAGCAGCTCGCCGATATTGAAAATCTGATCAAGCGTCCGCTCGACGTGCAGACGCTCGCGCTCGACAAGCCGGCGCGTCATCGTCAAGACGACCGTGGCGGCGAGCGCAGTGAGCGCGGTGAGCGTAGCGAGCGCGGTGAGCGCGGTGAGCGTAGCGGCGATCGCGGCGGCCGGCGCGAGCGCGACGAGCATCGCGGTGCGTCGGGGCGTCGTTCGGGCGGTTCCGAGCGCGGCCATCACCGTCGCCACGAGGCGCCGGTCGACGATTTCTTCCTGAAGCCGTACGAACCGTCGGCACCGGCGACGCAGCCGGAAGAGACGAAGTCCGCGCAGCAGCCCGAGAAGAAGGGGCCGAAGCGTCAGGTCGCCGCGCTGCTCGGCGGGTTCGGGATGCCGCGCAAGCCGTCGGCGTAAGCGGGCGGTTCAGGCGGTCGGTGCGGCGCGTGAGCGCTGCCGCACAAGCGGGTGCATGCGATGAGCATGTGCCCGTTTTTCATTGGGCGAGACGATGGCGAAGGGGCGAGAGGCGGCCTGCGGGCGATTCAACCGGCGCGCGGCCCGAAGCGCCGTGCCCACGCATCGGTCGCGGCCGCGTAGAACGCATCCAGCGTATCGCCCGGTGGGTCGCCATCGGCCGCAAGGCCGAGATGCGCGGCGGCCGCCCGCAGCGCCGGCAGCGGATCGTCGCGTTCGAGCGCGATCGCACCCGTCTGCTTGCTGAGCTTTTCGCCGTTCGCATCGACGACGACGGGCACATGCAGGTAGCCGGGCGTCGGCACGCCGAGGCAGCGCTGCAGATAGATCTGGCGCGCGGTCGAATCGAGCAGGTCGGCGCCGCGCACGACGTGCGTGATGCCAGCGTCGGCATCGTCGACCACGACCGCGAGCTGATACGCCCATTGGCCGTCCGCACGCTTCAGCACGAAATCGCCGACGTCGGTCGCGAGGTTCTGCGCTTGCATGTGCTGCCAGCGGTCGTCGAACGTGACGATCGCATCGGCGCCGTCCGGCACGCGCAGCCGCCATGCACGCGCGGGCTTGCCGTGCAGGCCGGAGCGGCAGGTGCCCGGGTACGCGAGCGTCGTGTGGCGCTCGTGCGCGGCGCGCAGCGAATCGGCGATTTCCCTGCGCGTGCAGCCGCACGGGTAGACGAGCCCCGCGGCGACGAGCCGTTCGAGCGCGGCCGCATAGGCGGCATCGCGCGTGCTTTGCCAGACGGGTGGCTCGTCGGGCGTCATGCCGAAATGCGCGAGCGTCGCGAGGATGTCGTCGGCGGCACCGGGCACCGTGCGCGGGCCGTCGATGTCCTCGATGCGCACGAGCCACGCGCCGCCGTGTGCACGCGCGTCGAGCCAGCTCGCGAGCGCACCGACCAGCGAGCCGAAATGCAGCGGGCCGGTGGGCGACGGCGCGAAGCGGCCGCGGTAGCCGTTCATCGGGGCGCGGAGCGACGCGCGCCTACGCGGCGGCGCTGGCTGCCTGCGCGCAGGCCGGGCACGACTTGCCGGGCACGTAGCTCGGCGATTGCTGGGCTTCCGGCGTGACGACCGCGCGGCACGCGAAGCACGTGACGTTCTCGGTCGGCTGCAGCTGCGGGTTCAGCGCGGTGCGGTAGTCGAACACGAAGCAGTCGCCGTGATAGTGCGCGCCGCCGACTTCCTCGAAATACTTCAGGATTCCGCCCTCGAGCTGGTACACGTTCTCGATGCCGATTTCCTTCATGTGGATCGCCGCCTTCTCGCAGCGGATCCCGCCGGTGCAGAACGACACGACCGTCTTGCCCTCGAGATCGGCGCGGTTCGTGTCGATCACTTCCGGGAACTCGCTGAACTTGTCGATCCGGTAGTCGAGCGCGTCGTCGAACGTGCCGACGTCCACTTCGAATGCATTGCGCGTGTCGAGCATCACGACCGGGCGGCCGGCATCGTCGTGGCCGCGGTCGAGCCACGCCTTCAGCGTGCGCGCGTCGACCGACGGCGCGCGGCCGAGCTCGGGCTGGATCGCCGGCTTCTTCATCGTGATGATCTCGCGCTTCAGGCGCACGAGCATCCGCCGGAACGGCTGCGAATCGGACAGGCTCTCCTTGAACTGCAGCGTCGCGAACTTGCCTTCGAACAGCGGATCGTGGCGGATGTAGTCGATGAACGCATCGGCCGCTTCGCGCGGGCCGGCGATGAACAGGTTGATGCCTTCCGGCGCGAGCAGGATCGTGCCGCGCAGGCCGAGTTCGTTGCAGCGCGCGGTGACGAGCGGGCGCCATTGCTCGGTCGCGTCGAGCGACACGAAGTGGTAGGCGGCGAGGTTGACGATGGTCATGATGGTCCGACGGAAAACGGCCGCGGCCGTGCGGCGGGCGCACGGCGGCCCCGCAAAAAAGGGTGCGAAGCCGGGGCGATGATTCGAAAACCCGTATTATCCCGCAAACTGCGCATGCGCCGGCACCTGAGCGTTCGGCCGACGTCGCGGGCATCGGCCGAACGGCCGGGCGCGGGGATTTTTTGGGCAGCCTGCGCGACGACGCGGCTACAATAACGCCCATGTCAGATCCCCGCTTCGTCCATCTTCGCGTTCACTCCGAATTCTCGATTGCCGACGGCATCGTGCGTCTCGACGACATCGTCCAGGCGGCGGCCGCAGACGGCCAGGGCGCGCTCGCCCTCACCGATCTTGGCAACGCATTCGGCCTCGTCCGTTTCTACCAGGAAGCCCGCGGCAAGGGCATCAAGCCGATCGCCGGCTGCGACGTCTGGATCACCAATCCGGACGATCGCGACAAACCGTCGCGCCTGCTGCTGCTGGTGAAGGACAAGGTCGGCTACCTGAACCTGTGCGAGCTGCTGTCGAAGGCGTGGCTCACGAACCAGTACCGCGGCCGCGCGGAACTCGACGCGAGCTGGCTCGACGGCGAACTGTCGCAAGGGCTGCTCGCGCTGTCGGGCGCGCAGCAGGGCGATATCGGGCTCGCGTTCGCGGCCGGCAACGAGGAAGCCGCGCGCCGTCATGCCGAGCGCTGGGCGAAGGTGTTCCCGGGCGGTTTCTACATCGAGCTGCAGCGTTACGGCCAGCCGGGCGCCGAGGCGTACATCCAGCAGGCTGCGACGCTCGCCGCGTCGCTGAAGCTGCCGGTCGTCGCGACGCATCCGACGCAGTTCATGACCGACGACGATTTCACCGCGCACGAAGCGCGCGTGTGCATCTCGGAAGGCGACATGCTCGCGAATCCGCGGCGCCAGAAGCGCTTCACGACCGACCAGTACTTCCGCACGCAGGACGACATGGCCGCGCTGTTCGCCGACCTGCCGTCGGCGATCGCGAACACGGTCGAGATCGCGAAGCGCTGCAACCTGAAGCTCGAGCTCGGCAAGCCGAAGCTGCCGCTGTTCCCGACGCCGGACGGCATGTCGCTCGACGACTACCTGGTCCAGCTGTCGAAGGAAGGGCTCGAGAAGCGCCTCGAACAGCTGTATCCGGATGCCGCGGAGCGTGACGCGCAGCGCGACACGTACTACAAGCGGCTCGAATTCGAGTGCGGGACCATCACGAAGATGGGCTTCCCGGGCTACTTCCTGATCGTTGCCGACTTCATCAACTGGGCGAAGAACAACGGCGTGCCGGTCGGCCCGGGCCGCGGCTCGGGTGCCGGTTCGCTGGTCGCGTACGCGCTCGGCATCACCGATCTGGACCCGCTGCGCTACAACCTGCTGTTCGAGCGATTCCTGAATCCGGAGCGCGTGTCGATGCCCGACTTCGACATCGACTTCTGCCAGCACGGCCGCGATCGCGTGATCCAGTACGTGAAGGAGAAATACGGCGCGGACGCCGTGTCGCAGATCGCCACCTTCGGCACGATGGCCGCGAAGGCGGCCGTGCGCGACATCGGCCGCGTGCTCGATCTCGGCTACATGTTCACCGACGGCGTCGCGAAGCTGATCCCGTTCAAGCCGGGCAAGCACGTGACGATCGCCGACGCGATGAAGGAAGAGCCGCAACTGCAGGAGCGCTACGACCACGAGGACGAAGTGCACCAGCTGCTCGACCTCGCGCAGCGCGTCGAGGGCCTGACACGCAACGTCGGGATGCACGCGGGCGGCGTGCTGATCGCGCCCGGCAAGCTGACCGATTTCTGTCCGCTGTACACGCAGGGCGACGACGGCGGCGTCGTCAGCCAGTACGACAAGGACGACGTCGAAGCCGTCGGCCTCGTGAAGTTCGACTTTCTGGGTCTCACGACCCTGACGATCCTCGACTGGGCCGAGCGCTACATCCGGCGCCTCGATGCGTCGAAGGCCGACTGGTCGCTCGCGCAGGTGCCGCTCGACGATCCGGCATCGTTCCAGATCCTGAAGAAGGCCAACACGGTCGCCGTGTTCCAGCTGGAAAGCCGCGGGATGCAGGGCATGCTGAAGGACGCGCAGCCCGACCGCTTCGAGGACATCATCGCGCTCGTGTCGTTGTACCGTCCGGGCCCGATGGACCTGATCCCGAGCTTCTGCGCACGGAAGCACGGCCGCGAGAAGGTCGACTATCCGGATCCGCGCGTCGAACCCGTCCTGAAAGAGACCTACGGCATCATGGTCTATCAGGAGCAGGTGATGCAGATGGCGCAGATCATCGGCGGCTACTCGCTCGGCGGCGCCGACTTGCTGCGTCGCGCGATGGGCAAGAAGAAGCCCGAGGAGATGGCCAAGCACCGCGAGATCTTCGCCGAGGGTGCGGCGAAGAACGGCCTCACGCGCGAGAAGTCCGACGAGATCTTCGACTTGATGGAGAAGTTCGCGGGCTACGGCTTCAACAAGTCGCACGCGGCGGCCTACGCACTGCTCGCGTATTTCACCGCGTGGCTGAAGGCGCACCATCCGGCCGAATTCATGGCGGCCAACATGACGCTCGCGATGGACGACACCGACAAGGTGAAGATCCTGTTCGACGACTGCGTCGTGAACAACCTCGCGGTGCTGCCGCCGGACATCAACCAGTCGCATTACCGGTTCGAGCCGGTCGCCGAAGCCGACGGCAAGCGCTCGCGCACGATCCGCTACGGCCTCGGCGCAGTGAAGGGCAGCGGCCAGAACGCGATCGAGGAAATCCTGCGTGCGCGCGAGGAAAAGCCGTTCAGCGACCTGTTCGACTTCTGTGAGCGGATCGACCGGCGCGTCGTCAACCGCCGCACGGTCGAGGCGCTGATCCGCGCCGGCGCGTTCGATTCGCTGAACGCGAACCGCGCGCAGATGCTCGCGTCGGTGCCGCTCGCGATGGAAGCGGCCGAGCAGGCCGCGGCGAACGCGATGCAGGCTGGCCTGTTCGACATGGGGGCCGAGTCGCCGCACGCGCATGCGCTCGTCGACGAACCCGCGTGGGACGACAAGCGCCGCCTGCAGGAAGAGAAGGGCGCGCTCGGCTTCTACCTGTCAGGCCACCTGTTCGACGCGTATCGCGACGAAGTGCGCCGGTTCGTGCGGCAGAAGGTCGGGGACCTGAAGGAAGGGCGCGACAAGCTCGTCGCGGGCATCATCGCGTCGCTGCGCACGCAGATGACCCAACGCGGCAAGATGCTGATCGCATTGCTCGACGACGGTTCGGGCCAGTGCGAGATCACGATCTTCAACGAGCAGTTCGAGGCGAACAAGGCGCTGTTCAAGGAAGACGAGCTGCTGATCGTGCAGGGGCAGGCGCGCAACGACGCGTTCACCGGCGGCATCCGCTTCACGGCCGACACGGTGATGGATCTCGAGCGCGCGCGCAGCCGCTACGCGCAGGCGGTGCGGCTCACGATGAACGGTAATGCCGATGCGGCGGCGCTGCGCCGCGTGCTCGAGCCGCACGTGTCGAAGGACGATCCGGCGGCCGCGCCCGCGGTCGAGGCGCCCGCGCCGCGCGGCGGCGGGCGCGACGGCGGCCGTCGCCCGCAGGCACCGCTGCCGAACGGGCTCGCGGTCCAGGTTCACTACCGCAATGCGCGCGCGCAGGGCGAAATGCGTCTTGGCGACGCGTGGCGCGTGAAGCCGAGCGACACGCTGCTCGCGGAGCTGCGCGCGACATTCGACGGCAGCGTCGTCGAAATCACGTACTGACCGCGTCCCCACCTGACGGTGTCGCATCCGCGGCCCGTCGCATCGCCATCGTGCGGTGCGGCGGGCCGTTTTCATTTTGGCGGATGCTTGGGACTGTCATCCGGACGCTATACAATCCGTCGCGCACGACGCAGATGCGGCGCCGTCCGCGGGCCAGGCGGCATCGCGCGCTTGAAAACGGGGATGGTTCCACGCGGCGCGCCATGCAGCGCGGTGCCGCGAGCGACCACGCGACATGGCCGGCACGGACGGGGGCGCCAGGATGCCGGTCGGTACGCGACGATAAAAATGCCGATAGCTGGACCAAGACAATGGCCAACGGGAAACCGACGCGGCGGATCCTCGTGATCCGGATTGATTTTCTGGGCGACATGCTGTGCACGACCGCTTTCCTCGGCGCGCTGAAACAGCGCTGGCCGGACGCGGAACTGCACGTGGTCGCGAACCGCTACAACGCGGCCGCGCTGGCCGGCAACCCGGACGTGCACACGGTCCACACGTATGTGTACAGCCGTCAGTGCGAGCGCAACGACCGCCCCGGACGGATGCGCGCATTTTTCGACCGGCTGCGGCTCGTGCGCCGGCTGCGCCGCCTGCGGTTCGATCTCGTGGTCGTGCCGAACGGCGGCATGCATTGCAGCAGCATCCAGTTCGCGCGGCAGCTCGGCGTGAAGGATTGCCGCTGGCACGATGCCGATTCCGAATTCGACGATCGCCAGCCCGAACATGTCGCGTCGCGGCCGATATGCCATGAAGCGCTGTCGGGATTCCGGCTCGTGCCCGAACTCGGCCGCACCGGTCTCGACGGTCTCGCGCTGTCCGTCCACCCGGACCGCGCGCTGCAGGACACGTGGTATCGGCTGCTCGGGCCGCGCACGAAACCGCGCGTCGGGCTGTTCGTCTCGAACAAGGCGGCCGAGCGGCGCTGGCCGGCCGATCGCTGGCGCGACCTCGGCCGGCGGCTCGCGCCGGTCGCCGATGTGATCGTGTTCCGCGACCCCGCCGTGTCGGCCGGTGCCGACACCGACGGCGACGCGTGGCGGGACGTGAACGCCCGGCACGTCACGCCATCGTCGGTGGTCGAACTGGTGGCCGCCGCGAGCCTGCTCGACGCGATCGTGTCGGCCGACAGCGCCCCCGTGCATCTCGCGTCGGCGCTCGGCGTGCCGGTCGCCGGGCTGTTCGAGGACCGTCCCGAGAAATACCTGCGCTGGCATCCGCTCGGCGTGCCGCACGTGATCCTGCGGGCCGGCGCGACGGTCGATGCGATCGGCGTCGACGCGCTCGAGCGCGCGGTGCTGCATCTGTTGACGCCGGCCGGGCAGGCCGGCGACGCGACGAGCGCCGCGATGCCGCTGCCGGGTATCACGCTCGCGGCACCCGGGGTTGGCGCGATCGTTTCGTAGCGGCCCGGAACGCGGGCGGCGCCGGCATTGCCGGCACTGCCATTGGACGGGCAAGCGGGAGCAAACGCGCGCAAGGAGAAGCAGAGGCCGCAGGCCGCGTCGCGAGCGTCGCGTCGTTGCCGCGTTGCCGCAAAGGGCGGCACCGGCTACCGGCCGCCGCCGAGACGTGCCACCCACACCCGAAGCCCGCGCCCCGGCGCCACGCCATCGGCCGCAAAATCCTGTACATTGCGAGCCTTGTCCAGCCAGCTAGACGGAACGATCGCCGTGGCCCTGTTTTCTTCCGCCCGCCCGCCCAGAACCATCCTCGTCGCCGCACCGCGCCGCATCGGCGACGTGCTGCTGACGACGCCGCTCGTGCGTTCGCTGAAGGCGCGCTGGCCCGATGCACAGATCGACATGCTGGTGTTTCGCGGCACCGAGGGCGTGCTGGAGCACAACCCCGACGTGCGGCGCGTGATCGTCGTCGCGCAGCGCGCCGGGTTCCCGGAGCGGCTGCGCGATGCGCTGTCGATGTGGCGCCGCTACGATCTCGCGTGCGCGGCACTGAGCTCCGACCGGCCGCGCTTCTATAGCTGGTTCGCCGGCCGCAAGCGCGTCGGCCTCGTCGATCCGAACCGTGTCACGCTGCTTACGCGGATGATGCTGAACGGCATTGCGATCAATCACCACGAGTCCGCGCATACGGTCGTCAGCACGCTGGCGCTCGCGCCGGTGATCGGCATCGAGCCGGTGTCCGAGGTCGTCGCGCCGGGCATCGGCGACGATCCCGCGCGGCGCGCGCGATTCGACGCGTGGCTCGCGGAGTCGCCGGCCATCCGCGACGGCAAGCCGCTCGTCGTGCTGCATCCGTATCCGATGTTCCGCTACAAGCAATGGCGGCTCGAAGGCTGGGTCGAGATGATCGAATGGCTGCGCGCGCAGGGGTTCGCGATCGCGCTGTCGGGCGGCCCGGCCGATCGCGAGCGCGAGTACGCGGAGCAGGTCGCGGCCGAGGCGGGCGGCGACGTGCTGAACCTGGTCGGCCGCCTGACGTTCGGCGAAAGTGCGGAGCTGGTGCGGCGCGCGCGGCTGTTCATCGGGCCCGATACGGGCGCGACGCACGTCGCGGCCGCGACGGGCACCGACACGATCGCGCTGTTCGGTCCGTCCGACCCGGTGCGCTGGGGGCCGTGGCCGCAGCACTGGCCGCCGACCGAAAACCCGTGGGCGCTGCGCGGCTCCGCGCGGCACGGCAACGTGTGGCTGCTGCAGGGTGAGGGCGATTGCGTGCCGTGCCGGCACGAGGGCTGCGAGCGCCACGTCGACAGCCATAGCGACTGCCTCGTCAATCTTGGCACGCAGCGTGTGAAGGCGGCGGCGGCGGAGATGCTCGGGCTGAATCCGCCGGGCGCCGCCGACACGGTCGTCGACACGTCACGGCTGCATCGCGCGCGCTCGGACTGACGCGCGAAAGCCGGACGTTTCCTGATTAGACAAGCGGAGCGTGGCGACGCGTCGCGTCGATGGCGCGCGGCCGCGCGTGTGTCGCCATCGAGCCGATCCGGCCGCGCCCCGCGCCGGTCCGGTGCGAGGCGGAGCGGGTTACGCGCTGCGCCGGATCGCCGACGTCTCGCGCGGCAGCGCTTCGCCGCGCTCGGCGCAGCCGAGCAGGATGCCGGCGAGCAGCACCAGCAGGTGACCTTCGGCGAAATCGAGCAGCAGCGAATTCGCAAGGCTGCCGATCGCGAAGATCGCGAGCCACGCGAGCAGCAAGTGCTGCGAACGCGGGTCGAGCGTGCGGCTGCCGCGCGCGATCTGCACGATCAGGTTCAGGAACAGCAGTACGCCGAGCGTGCCGAGCTGTACGGCCATCAGCAGGTATTCGTTATGCGGGTTCGACGTGAGCTGGCCTTCGGCGGCCGTCTTGCCCGCCGTGAGCTTCTGGAACTCGAACTCGAGACCGCCCGAGCCGTAGCCGATCACGGGGCGCTGGCGGTACAGCTCGAGCCCCTTCTTGTACCACTCGAGACGCAGCCCGGTCGACGTGGCCGCATCGGTCTGCCGATACTGCTGCACTTCCGTCACGACCTTCACGAGGCGGCCGTCGTGCACCGTGCACGCGGCGACGACGAGCGCGACGCCGGCCAGGACCAGCGCCCCGGCGGCGAGCCCCGCGCGCAATGCCGACCGGCGGCGCAGCAGCAGCACGAAACGCACCGCGACGACGAGGATCAGCAGCAGCGCGATGAGCTGTCCGGTGCGCCCCTGCAGCATCACGAACACGTTGATCAGCGACCACGCGGCGACGGCTGCATACGCGGCGCGCGATAGCGCGGTGCGGGCCGACAGCGCGAGGTCGGCGGCCTGATAGAACAGCAGCGCGCCGAACATGCCGGCCGCGATGTGGTTCTTGAACACCCACGCGCGCGACAGCGGCAGATCGGTCGCATGCGCGGGCCCGATCGCGGTCAGGCCGAGATAGTTGGTGGTCGACAGCAGCAGGATCACGCACAGCGTGCCGAACCACGCGCGCCGCACGATCGGCGCCCAGTTCGAATGGCGGAAGGCGAGTACGGCAAACGGCAGCAGCAGCAGCTTGTCGTACTTGGCGACCCAGTTCCACGCCTTCGGGTGCGGCGCGACCGTATAGGCGACGCTCGCGGCCAGCGCCGCGAGGATCAGCAGCGCGGCGAGCGATGCCGGTTCGGTGACGAACGAGCGCAGGTCGCGCCAGAATTCGGGGGAGATCACGAGCGCGGCCGCGAACAGCCCGCAGAACACGTTGGTCAGCGCGGTCGAGACGGGCACCATGCAGAGCGCGATGACGGCGAAGGCGCGGGCGGCGGTCAGGCGCCGCGTGGCGGGAGCGGAAAACGAAAGCATCGGAACCTGTCGAATGGACGAATGCGGCATGCGGGCACCGTGCTGCGCGCCGCGCGCCCCGCGGCGGCAGTGCCCGGGACGAAGCGCGCAGTATACGCGAAGCGGCGTCCGTTTCCGCGTCGTTTCCGGGGTCTGATCAGCTGAATGCGCGCTTGATCCGCGAGCGCAGCAGCGCGCGCTTCAGGCGCCCTTCGACGGCCGGCGTGTCGAGCGCGACGCGCGAGCCGGCCGGCTCGCCGCGATGCAGGTAATAGCGGTCGAACGTGGCCTGCGTCATGCCCCATTTGTTGAGGAACTGGCGGCGGCCGTCGTTCTTGACGATCTTGCCGGTGCTCTTCTGCTGGAAGTGGTAGACGAGGCTGTCGCCGACGCCAAGGAAGATCCGGCAGCCGGCGTCCCAGAATTTCATCGAGAAGTCGTTGTCGCTGCTCATCCCCGGCGACAGCTCGCTGCTGTAGCCGCCGATGCGGTTCCACCAGTCGCGGTGCACGAGCGTCGGCGGCCAGGTCGAGCCGAGCCAGTCCGCGCGCGCGAGCCGCGGCGTGGCCGCGACGAGGCCGGCCGCGTCGAACTGTTCGGCGTCGCGGCCGAAATTGCTGACGACGACGCAGGGGTTGCGCGTGTCGACCGGCTCGACCATCGTGCCGGACAGCATGAACAGGTCGGTCGGCATCTGCTCGATGCGCCGCGCGAGCGCCGCGTCCCAGCCGGGGCAGCAGTACATGTCGTCGTTCATGTAGACGACGTAGTCGCGCGTCGCGCGCGCGGCGGCCAGGTTCACCGCGTGGCAGATGCCGATGTTGGCCGGCGACGCGGTGTGCTCGATGCCTTCGCTGCGCACCCAGTCGAGCGTGCCGTCCGAGCCGTCGTTCACGTGCACGATGATCTGGTGGTCGTACGCCGAATGACGGCGCAGGCTGTCGACGACGAGCTTGAGGTACGGCAGGTTGTTCCAGGTCGGGATGATGATGGAGAACATGGCGGTCGGATTCGGTGGTCGTCGTGTCGGTGGCGCGTGGCGCGGCGCCGCGCTCGGGCGCGCATGGCACGCGGGCAGCCCGGCATTGTAACGCCGGGCCGGCCGCATGCCGGCGGCGTCAGGGGGGAGGCAGGGCGGGGCGTGCTCAGCGGGCCGCTTCGTGGCCGAGCTTCAGGAACCGGTAGTACACCGTTTCCGCGTTGAACACGGCGATCATGAAGCCCGCCCGGCCGTCGAGAAACCCGCGTCGCAGCACGTAGGTCCTGACGAACGCCCATGCGCCGCGCGCGAGCGCCTTGCCGAAGCCGCCGCGCTGGCCGGCCGCGCGGCGCTGGCGCGCGCCGGCCGTCGAATACGCATCGAGCTTGCGCACGACGGTTTCGAAATCCTCGTACGAATAATGCATCAGCTTGCCCGGCAGCCGCTGCGCGGGCGTGTCGAACACGAGTCGTTCGTGCACCAAGTCGTCGGAGAAGCGCGCGCTGCCGCGCCGGAACAGGCGTGGCACCCAGTCCGGATACCAGCCGCTGTGGCGGATCCACTGGCCGCAGAAGCTCGACAGCCGGTCGAGCGCGTAGACCTGCGCGGCCGGCGTGCGGATGGCCGCGCGGATCGACTGCGCGAGTTCCGGGCTGACCACCTCGTCGGTGTCGAGCGACAGGATCCAGTCGGTGTCGAGCGCGTCGAGCGCGCGGTTCTTCTGCGGGCCGAAGCCGGGCCAGTCGCGCTCGACGATCACGCGGGCGCCGTGCGCGCGGGCGATCGCGACGGTATCGTCGGTGCTGCCGCCGTCGATCACGACGACGTCGTCGGCGAAGGTCAGCGCGTCGAGGCACTGCGCGAGCCGCGCGGCCGCGTTGAGGGCGATGAGGGCGACGCCGAGGGTGGGTTCTGCCATGAAATCGTCGAAAAGGCGGAGAAAACGGTGAGCGGCAGTATACCCGCGCGCCGGCCGGCGGCCGCTTCGGCAACGGCCGTGCCGGCGGGGGCAGTGCAGCTATAATGTTGGGCCTTTTTCGGCACCCGCCGGACGGGGCGCATCCCGGGCAGCCATGCCCCGGGCGCCGCGTCGCGGCTCAAGAAGGATTGCCTTGGAAACCCAGAACACTCTTCGCAAACCGATGGACGGCACCGGCACGTCGCCGGTCACGGTCCTCAAGCGCCTGTGGCCGTATATCCGGCCGCTCATCGGCATCGTGCTGCTCGCCGTGATGACGATGGGCGTCGTCGCGGCCACGGAAGCCGGGATTCCTGCGCTGCTCAAGCCGCTGCTCGACCACGGCTTCGGCTCGCACGGCAGCGACCGCGCGAAATGGTACGTGCCGATCGCGGTGATCGGCCTCGCGCTCGTGCGCGGCGTGTCGCAGTACACGTCCAACTACCTGCTCAACTACGTGTCGAACCGCATCCTGCTGCAGCTGCGGCTCGAGATGTTCCAGCGGATGCTCCACACGGGCGCGTCGTTCTTCCAGCGCGAGACCGCGAGCACCGTGATCAACGCGATCGTGTTCGAGGTCAACCAGATCCTGTCGGTGCTCACGGGCGTGATGGTCACGCTCGTGCGCGACTCGCTGACCGTCGTGTTCCTGCTCGGCTACCTGTTCTACCTGAACTGGCGGCTCACGCTGATCGTCGCGGTGATCCTGCCGGGCATCGGCTGGCTCGTCAGCAAGATCAGCCGCCGCCTGCGCCGCCTGAACCGCGAGCACCAGACGCTGACGAACGAGCTGTCGTACATCGTCGAGGAGACGGTCGGCGGCTACAAGGTCGTCAAGGTGCACAACGGCGAGGCGTACGAGATGGACCGCTTCACGACGATGAGCAAGCGCCTGCGCGGCTACGCGATGCGCATGACGATCTCGGGCGGGCTCGCGCAGCCGCTCACGCAGTTCCTCGCGTCGATCGCGCTCGCGGTCGTGATCACGATCGCGGTCGTGCAGTCGTCCAACGACCAGACGACGGTCGGCGGCTTCGTCGCATTCGTCACGTCGATGCTGCTGGTGATTTCGCCGCTCAAGCACCTGATCGACGTCAACCAGCCGCTGCAGCGCGGGATGACGGCCGCCGAACTGATCTTCGGGCTGATCGACGAGCCGGCCGAGCCGCAGGGCGGCGGCCGCGCGCTGCCGCACGCGCGCGGCGAGATCGAATTCCGCGACGTGTCGTTCGACTACGGCGCATCCGAGCGGCCGACGCTCGACCGCATTTCGTTCAAGGTCGCGCCGGGCGAGATGATCGCGCTCGCGGGGCCGTCGGGCAGCGGCAAGACGACCCTCGTGAACCTCCTGCCGCGCTTCTTCGATCCGACGGGCGGCGCGATCCTGGTCGACGGCGTGCCGGTGGCCGACTACGACATCCACGCGCTGCGCGGCCAGATGGCGATGGTCAGCCAGGACGTCGTGCTGTTCAACGACACGATCGCCGCGAACGTCGCGTACGGCCAGACGCCCGATCGCGCACGCGTGCAGGCGGCGCTCGAGGCCGCGAACCTCGCCGACGCGGTCGCCGCGATGCCAGACGGGCTCGACACGCTGGTCGGCGGCAACGGGATGCGTCTGTCGGGCGGCCAGCGGCAGCGGCTCGCGATCGCGCGCGCGATCTACAAGGACGCGCCGATCCTGATCCTCGACGAGGCGACCTCCGCGCTCGATTCGGAATCCGAGCGCCACGTGCAGGCCGCGCTCGAGCGGCTGATGGAAGGGCGCACGACGCTCGTGATCGCGCACCGGCTGTCGACGATCGAGCGTGCGGACCGGATCCTCGTGCTCGAGGCCGGCAAGATCGTCGAAACGGGCAGCCACGACGAACTGCTGCGCCATGGCGGACTGTACGCGCACCTGCACCGGATCCAGTACCAGCAGCAGGCGGCGTGACGGCGGGTCGTGCGGGTGTGCTAGTCTTGACCGGGCAGGTCCAGTTGTTTCCGATTCGACGTGACGACACGGAGGAAAGAACGATGAGGAAGATGCACGGGATGATGCTGGCCGCGCTGATCGCGGCGGGTGTCGCGGCACCTGCCGCGATGGCGCAGGGGCACGGCAACGACGACAACCACGGCAATCACGGTGACCGCGGCATGCAGCGCGGCCACGGCCCGAAGCACATGCCGCCCGGCCAGGCGATGCATCGCGACGACGACGTACCGTCGCGCTGGGCCGATCAGCCGCGTCGCGACTGGCACAAGGGCGACCGGCTCCCGAACGAATTCCGCGATCGCCAGTACGTGGTCGACGACTGGCGCGGCTATCACCTGAGCCCGCCGCCGCGCGGCTATCACTGGATCGGCGTCGGCGGCGACTATCTGCTCGTGCAGATCGGCTCGGGCATCGTGCTGCGGGTCGGCCCGTAGCGTTTCCCGCCGATCATCGATTCATCCGGCTGCCGGGGCCGTGCGTCCCGGCAGCCGCGTCACTTCTTGTGGTCCGCCGCCCGGCGGAACCAGCGCCGCTCGATCCGCGACATCGCCCAGCACACGGCCAGCGCGCAGACGGTGCCGAGCGCAACTTCCCCGAGCCGCATCAGCGGAATGTCCCATAGCGGGCCGTTGCCCGGAAACAGCAGCACGATCGTCGCGGTCACGCCGCCGAGCCGTGCCGCGCTGCCGACGTTCAGGCACCAGCAGCCGACGATCGTGATCGCGACCGCAAGCGCATAGGCGACGAGGCGGTCGCCGCCGAGCGCTGCGCCCGCGAAGCCGACCAGGCCGCCGATCATCGCGCCGATGAACTGGTCGCGCGACAGCGACATCGTGTCCGAATAGTTGTGCTGCGTGACGGCGATCGCGGTGATCGCCGCCCACACCGCCTGCTCGGTGTGCAGCGCACGGCCGATCGCGTACGCGAGGCACGCGCCGCAGACGGCCTGCAGCGCCATCAACGTGCCTTGCGTGAGCCGTTCACCGAAGGTCAGCCCCTTGAACAGATCGAAGATCGACTGCTGGATCTGCTGGCGGGCCTCGTTGAGTGTCCTGATCGTATCCATCGTGTCGGGCCTGGAATCGGGTGCGGTGCGAGCGCGTCAGTGCGCCTGTTCGGACGATGCGGCGGCCGGCTCGCCGGTGGTCGCATCGCCGTTTTCGACGCGCGTCTCGGGCATCGCGAGCCAGACCAGCAGCGCCGCGAGCGCGCCGGCCGCGGCGAGCCCGAAGAAGCTGATCGCGTTGCCGAAGTGATCGGCGACATAGCCGGCCACGGCCGTGCTGAGTGTCGCGCCGATCCCGGCCGCGAGCCCGAACAGCCCGATGCACAGGTTGTAGCGGCCCTTGCCGCCCGCGACGTCAGCCGCGATCAGCGGCAGCATCACGCCGAACACGGCCGCGCTGATGCCGTCGAGCATCTGCACCGGTACCAGCAGGTACGGGCTGCTCACGCCGGCGAACAGCAGCGCGCGCACCGGCAGCGCGGAGAAGCCGAGCAGCAGGATCGGCCGGCGTCCCCAGCGTTGCGCGGAGCGGCCGACCCACGGCGACAGCATCGCGACGATGGCCTGCGGCACGATGATGCACGCGGCGATCACGAGCTGCACGTTCTCGCCCATCCCGGCCGTCACTTCGCCCGCCGCGAGGTTGAGCATCGCCGCGTTCGACAGGTGGAACAACACCACGCATGCCGCGAAGATCAGCATCCGGCGATCGCGCAGCAGCTCGAGCAGCGTCTCGCGCTCCTCGCCTTCGTCGTGATCGTCGGGCGTCGACGCATGCGGGATCACCTCGTGCGTCGGCTGGATCATCGCGAGCGCGAACAGCGCGGGCAACGCCAGCACCGCGGTCAGCCAGAACACCGCGCGCGCGGAGAAATACTCGCCGGTGAGCCCCATCAGGCCCGCCGCGACCGCGCTGCCGATCGACGCCCAGCGCGCATTGCGGCCGAGCCGGTCGCCGAGGTCGGCGCGGCCGACCAGCGAGAACGAGATCGCGGCCATCGCCGGCACGAGCATGCAGCTCGCGAAGCCGTGGAACACTTCGGCCGCGATCACCGGCACGATCGTCGGGCTCGACGCGAGCAGCACCGCGGACAGGATGATGGCCGCGATCGCCCATGCGGCCGCGCCTTTCTTGTTCTTCAGCGCGTCGACGGCGGCGCCGCCCGGCACCTGGCTGACCATCGCGCTGATCGTGCCGATCGACAGCACCATGCCGATCTCGCCCTGCGTCCATTTGTGCGACGCGAGGTAGGACGCGATGAACGGACCGAACCCGGTTTGAACGTTTGCAACGAAAAAGTTGAGCCAGTCGAGGGCCCGGAGACTGCGAACGCTGACGGAATGCTTGATCGTCATCGGGCGGCACTCGCAGACGAAGCCGGCGCGGCGGCAGTGGCCGGCGGCGAGACCGCGACGATCGGCTTGTCGGCCGCGTAGGGCGGCGACGCCTTGATCTGCGCATCGTTCAGGTCGAGTTGCGGACGCAGCGCCTTGTCGCGCGTGACGAAGCGCAGCGCGCCCCAACTCGCGGCGATCGAGCGGCGGTCGGTGTTCACGAGCCCGCCGAGATCGAGCACGACGGCTTGTGGCTGCGCGGCGCGATCGATCAGCACGTCGACGACGCGCCCGATCTTCGTGCCGTTCGGGCGCTCGACGTCGCTGTCGAGCATCGGCAGCCGCGTGGCGGGCGACGCCGCGGCCGACCCCGACAGCGGCACGGCCTTGGGCCGCGCGGCAGGCGGCAGGTCGCCCGACGGCACGTCGAGCACGATCGGCTCCTGCTTGCCGCCCGGCGTGAAGCGGAACACGCTCCACGGGAAGATGACCTTGCGGTCGCCGACGCCCATGAAGCCCTGCAGGTTGACGATCATCTCGCGCGGCTTGCCGCTTGCGTCGGCCACCATGTCGACCGCGCGGCCGATCACCTTGCCGTTGCGGCGCGCGACTTCGCTGTCGAGCAGCGCATGGATCTGGGTGCGCTCGAGCGTGCGGGTCGCGACGAGCGGGGCCGGCGGCGGAGGCGGCGGCGGAGGCGATTCGGGGCGCTGCACCGGCTTCGGCCGTGTCACCTCGCGGTGCGGCTTTTTCGGCGCTTCCGGTTCCTCCGGCTGCACGAGCGGCGGCACGGGCGGCATCGTCAGCGGTTCGCCGGCGGTTTCCTCGACGGGCTCGACGAGCGCCTCGCTGATCGGTGCGGGCGGATTCTGGGTCGGCAGCAGCCCGCAGCCGGACAGCAGCGCGGCGGCTGCGAGAACGAGGAAGACCGTCGAGGACGGGAACGACATGCGGGATGCGGGAAACGGAAGTCCGCCGCTCATTGACACTCACTCCATGGGTCGGGGGCGGGCCCGGAGGCTCGCGGCTGGCGATGGATGGCGGGTGCGGGCGGCGCACCACGCGAGGTGAGAGTTTAACGTGTCTTCCTTTCAGGACCGATTTCCGCGGAGGGGTCGGGAGCGGGATGGCGGGGAAAGTGCGGCGATCGGTCGCGGGGCGGGCGACATCG
This sequence comes from Burkholderia sp. Bp9142, assembly GCF_003853415.1. Taxonomy (GTDB): domain Bacteria; phylum Pseudomonadota; class Gammaproteobacteria; order Burkholderiales; family Burkholderiaceae; genus Burkholderia. The sequence continues at coordinate 159,049 of NZ_QTPP01000007.1, forward strand.
GGTGCCGCAACGCGCGCGGCGCCCGACCGTCGACGACGGGACGGACGCCGCACGGGTGGCCGGCGTGGCGTTACTTGGCCAGCGCGCCGAGCGTCGTCGTCACCGGAGCGAGCAGGCCGCCGCCGGTCTTCGACAGCGCGCCGGTGCCGCTGCCGCTGCCGCCCGTCAGGCCGCCGACCGCCGACGTGAGCGCGCCTGCCGGGTTGCTGCCGCCCGTCGTGCCGCCGAGCGCACCCGTCGACAGGAGCCCCGTCACCGGTGCGAGCGGATTCGTCGCGGCGCCGCCGCCGCCGAGCAGCGCCGTGCCCGCGGTCGCGACCGTGTTGCCGGTCGCGGTCACGACGTTGCCGACGCCGGTCGTGACCGGATTGCCGCCGGTCTTCGCGAGCGTCGTGCCGGCGTTCGCGACGCCGTTGCCGACGGTCGTCACGAGGTTCGTCAGCGGCGCGCCGAGCGGCGTGCTCGCCGCGACCGTCTGCGTGACCGAACCGACCGTCGTCGTGATCGGCGTGATCGCCGAGCTGGCCGCGCCCGTCACCTGGGCGACCGGGCCGGTCGACAGTTGCGTGCCGAGCGTCGCACCGGCGCCCGCGATCGTGTTGCCGAGCGATGTCACGGCGCCGCCGACGGGCGACGTGACGGGCGCGAGCGGCGCCAGCGCCGAACCGCTGGCGCCGAGGCTCGACACGACCTCGCCTGTCGCGGCGACGGCCTGGCCGAGATTCGTGACCACGCCCCCCGTGCTCGCGACCGTCGTGCCGACCGGATTCGACGTCGCGCCGAGCTGGCCGAGGCCCGAGCCGAGGCCGGTGCCGAGCGTCGTGACGGCCGCGCCGACATCCTGCACGACTGCGCCGAGCCCCTGTGTCGTCGCGGGGTTCGTGCCGGGCAGCGACTGCGCCGCGATCGTCGTGCCGACGCCCGATATGGCGCCGCCGCCGGCCGTCACGATGTTGCTCGACGCAGCCGTTGTCTGACCGACGCCATTGGCCGATGTGCCGTCGGCGCCGTTGCCGGTGCCGACGGTCGACGCCGTCGTGTCGCCGGACCCCGATCCGGAGCCGCCGGTGCCCTGGCTCAGCGTGCCCGAGCCGCCGCACGCGGACAGCGACAGCAGCGCCGCAACGCCTGCCGCGATCATGATCATTCGGAGTCCTGCCTGATGAATGGTGGGCGTGTTCATGTCGTCCTCGTCTCGATTATGGAAATGGATCAGGCGGCCTTCGTGTGCGCCGACGTGTCGTCGCTGCGGAAGTGAAGCGGCGGGCGCGTCGTTGTCGTCTCCCTGATTGACCTGTCGCCGTGTCGCGTCTTCGCCTGAGTCGGAACCCGGAAGCGCATGCAGGACGAATCGTTTGCATTCTTTCGTCTTGCTTGCCGATCGTGCCGGAAATCACCGGATTCGTGCGATCAGAGTAGGTCCGTCGACGCGAGACGTCTTTTAATGATCGTTAAATTGAAGTAAGCGTCCGATTCACGGCCGGAGTTGGGGTAATCACGATCGACGCGATGCGCGTCGTGTGATTGGTGCGGAAGGGAAGGCGGAAGGGCGGGGGCGTGCAGGGGGCCGGCGGCGTCTGCCTGGCCCGCCATCACGGCGGGCCAGGCGCGGGTGCTGCCCGAGGGGCGGAGCAGTCCGAGCGTCAGGCGTCCGGATACCACGCGTCGCTGAATTCGCTGACCTCGACGTCGGTCAGTTCCGGACGGGCGGCGAGCCATGCGCGCACGTTCTCGCGGTCGGCATCGGTCGTCGTGCCGCGCGGCGCGCCGGAGATCACGTACGCGCCGATCCCTTCGTCGGCGGACGCGACGGTCAGCAGCCCGTTCGCTTCGACGAAATCGATGAACGCATCGATCAGCTGGCCGCGCTCGAGGTCGGACAGTTCGCCGCGGTAGTGCGCGGTCGCGTTGAACGCGAGTTCCTGGAACTCGGCGATGTGGAGTTTCTTGCGCTGGCGGCGGTTGTGGCGTTGGCTCATGGTGTGTGACGAGTGAATGAGAGGTGGGACAGGATAGCGCGGCGGCGGGTGCGGGCACGATGTCGACGTGCCGCGCGGCCCGGGCCCGCGCGAAAAAGTGATGCGTTGCGCCGTCGCGATATCGGGTTGTCGCGCGGTCGATCAGGAAACCGTTGTTAAACAATGGATCGACTTGGCTTTCGCGGTGCGGCTTGGCCCGGCGGCTGATTGCACGCATGACCGAATGATACAGGGATGGCGAGCCTCTTCGGCTTTGCCGAGGTCGGCGACTAGTCGAACAACAACGAGGGCCGTAGGTTGGACGAATCGCCATGCGTGCAATGGGCGTGTCGATCTCACGCCGGGAGATCTGGTTTTCCGGGTCCCGGTCGATAAGATTCAGACGCGCATCGAACATCTCCTCCTTGGCATCAGACTTGACCGCGCTCGTCGGCTTTCCCCGTTTTGAGCGGCGGGATACGAACAAACGAATCGGCGAAATGCAAAAAGCCCGCTTGCTGTCGCAAAGCGGGCTTCGATATTGGTTGCGGGGATAGGATTTGAACCTATGACCTTCGGGTTATGAGCCCGACGAGCTGCCAGACTGCTCCACCCCGCGGCGCGAATTGTACTGGCACTGCTGCGGTGCGTCAAACGGTCAGTGAGCCACGTTGAACTCAAGCGACCGTGCTTCGCCCGCCAAGGGGTGTTCGCTTACGTTGATCGAGCCTTCGAAGATCGGCGCGATGACTGATATTTTTGCGCGACGCCCGCGGCAAGGGTTGGCGGCGATCTCCCTGTTCGGAGATCGCCACGGATTACCCTACATCAGCACGATATCGTACTGCTCCTGGCTCAGGTTCGACTCGACCTGCAGCGACACCGGCTTGCCGATGAAGTCGATCAGCATCGCGAGATGCTGCGACTCCTCGTCGAGGAACAGGTCGATCACCTGCTGCGCGGCGATCACGCGGAATTCGCGCGGGTTGAACTGGCGCGACTCGCGCAGGATCTCGCGCAGGACGTCGTAGCACACGGTGCGCGACGTCTTCACCTGGCCCTTGCCCTGGCAGGTCGGGCACGGTTCGCACAGCACGTGCGCGAGCGATTCGCGCGTGCGCTTGCGCGTCATCTCGACGAGCCCGAGCTGCGAGAAGCCGTTGACCGTCACGCGCGTGCGGTCGCGCGACAGCGCCTTCTTCAGCTCCGACAGCACCGCGTCGCGATGCTCGGCGTTCTCCATGTCGATGAAGTCGATGATGATGATCCCGCCGAGGTTGCGCAGCCGCAGCTGTCGCGCGATCGTATGCGCGGCCTCGAGGTTGGTCTTGAAGATCGTGTCGTCGAAGTTGCGCGCACCGACGTAGCCGCCGGTGTTCACGTCGATCGTCGTCATCGCCTCGGTCTGGTCGATCATCAGGTAGCCGCCCGACTTCAGGTCGACGCGGCGCGACAGCGCGCGCTGGATCTCCGTCTCGATGTTGTACAGGTCGAACAGCGGCCGCTCGCCGGTGTAGTGATGCAGCTTTGGGCTCACCGCCGGCGTGAACTCGCCCGCGAATTCCGCGAGGCGCTGGTACGTCTCGCGCGAATCGACTTGGATGCGCGTCGTGTCGTCGTTCGCGAAATCGCGCAGCACGCGCTGCGCGAGATCGAGATCCTGGTACAGCAGGCTCGTCGCCGGCAGCCGCTGCGCTTGCGCGACGATGGTCGCCCAGGTCTTGCGCAGGTAGGCGACGTCGCCGGCCAGTTCGTCGGAGGTCGCGTCCTCGGCGATCGTGCGCACGATGTAGCCGCCTTTCTCGTCCGGCGGGATCACGGCGGTCAGCCGCGCGCGCACGGCCTCGCGCTCGGCCTCGCTCTCGATCTTCTGCGAGATGCCGATGTGCGGCTCCTGCGGCAGGTAGACCAGCGTGCGGCCCGCAATGCTGACCTGCGTCGACAGCCGCGCGCCCTTCGTGCCGATCGGATCCTTGATCACCTGGACCATCAGCGTCTGGCCTTCGAACACGATCTTCTCGATCGGCTGGTGCGGCGTGCCCGACTGCGGCTCGCCGGCGAGGCGCGGATGCCAGATGTCCGCGACGTGCAGGAACGCCGCGCGCTCGAGACCGATGTCGATGAACGCGGACTGCATGCCGGGCAGCACCCGCACGACCTTGCCGAGGTAGATGTTGCCGACCCGCCCGCGCGACAGCGTGCGCTCGACGTGAAGCTCCTGCACCGCGCCTTGCTGGACGAGTGCGACCCGCGTTTCCTGCGGCGTGAGGTTGATCAGGATTTCTTCGTTCATGGTGGGATTCAGAAGGCGACGCGCGCGGTGCGCAGCAGCGCAGCAGTCTCAAAAAGGGGCAGACCCATGATACCTGAATGGGAACCGTCGATTCGCTCGATGAATTCGGCCGCGCGTCCCTGGATCGCGTATGCGCCCGCCTTGCCGAACGGCTCGCGGGTTTCGATGTAACGCTCGAACGCGTCGCGCGGCGCGGCCGCGAAGCGCACCGACGAACGCGACAGCGCGGGCGGCAGCAGTTCGCCGTCGGCGCCGATCACGGCGACGGCGGTCAGCACCTCGTGTGCGCGGCCTGCGAGGCGGGTCAGCATCGCGAGCGCGTCGTCGGCATCGGCCGGCTTGCCGAGGATCGCACCGTCGATCGTCACGGTGGTGTCCGCAACGAGCACCGGCGCGGCCGGCTTGCCGCTCGCGACGAGGCGCGCACGCGCGGCCTCGGCCTTCGCGACGGTCACGCGCTGCACGTACGCGTCGGCGGCTTCGCCGGGCAGTTCGGCTTCGAGCGCCTCGGCGTCCTCGTCGGCGCGCGGCAGCAGCAATTCGAAGCGCACGCCGATCTGCTGCAGCAGCTCCTGGCGGCGCGGGCTTTGCGAAGCGAGATAAAGGGTCGGGAAAAGGGCGGGGGACGTGCTGGACGGCATGGTGTCGTTATCTCGTTGAGCGCGCGCGGCGCGCGTCCCGAGGACGACACGTCATGCGCGGTGATAGGGATGATTCTGCGTGATGCTCCACGCCCGGTAAAGCTGTTCGGCAAGCAGCACGCGCACCATCCCGTGCGGCAGCGTCATGCTCGAGATGCGCAGCAGCAGGTCGGCGCGCGCCTTGAGTTCCGGATCGAGCCCGTCGGCGCCGCCGATCACGAACGCGACGTCACGGCCGTCCTGCTGCCAGCCCGGCAGCGCCTGCGCGAGCTGCATCGTGGTCCAGTCGCGGCCACGCTCGTCGAGCGCGACGATGCGCGCGCCCTTCGGCAGCGCGGCCTCGATCTTCTGCCGCTCGGCCGCCATCACGCTTTCCGCGCTGCGGCCGCCCGAACGCAGTTCGGGCTTGATCTCGCGCAGTTCGATGCGCAGTTCCGGCGGCATCCGCTTCGTGTATTCGTCGAAGCCGGACGCGATCCAGCCAGGCATCTTGTGGCCGACCGCGAGGATGAAAAGCTTCATCGGGACGACTCGCTGCGACTCAGCGGCGGCGGGCGGCCGTCTTGCGCGCCGGAGCCGGGCGTGCGGGCGCTTCTTCCTCGTCGTCCTCGTCCTCGCTGGCCGTCGCGAAACCGTTCGGGCCCTTGCCGCCGCCGAGCTTCATCCGCACGGGTTTGTCGCCCCAGATTTCCTCGAGGTTGTAGTACTGGCGCAGCGCCGGTTGCAGGATGTGCACGATTGCGTCGCCGCAATCGACCAGCACCCATTCGCCGGTGTCTTCGCCCTCGGAGCTGACGATGTCGCCGCCGGCTTCCTTGACCTTGTCGCGCACGCTCGACGCGAGCGCCTTGGTCTGGCGGTTCGACGTGCCGGACGCGACGATCACGCGGTCGAACAGTTCGGTCAGGTGGCTGGTGTTGAACACCTTGATGTCTTGCGCCTTGATGTCTTCGAGAGCGTCGACGATCACGCGCTGCAGTTTGCGGATATCCATGGAATCAGGAATGGTAGAGACGGTGTTGAAGAATATAGGCCCAGACGGCGGCCGGCACATGCTCGGCCGACGCATCGGGCATTTGCGCGTGACGCGCGATGCATTCGCGCAGGTGCGCACGAATGTCGGTTGCGGCGATATCGAACGCCAGCGTCGTGTCGATCAGCAGGCGGCCGGCCGGCGTCGCCTTCAGCACGTCGGCGCCGGCCTGCCGCCGCGCGATTTCCTGCGCGACGTCCGGCGGCGCCGCGCCGAGGTCGAAGCCCGGGCGCGTCGACGCACAGATGTGCGCATGGTCGAACAGCTTGCGCCAGTCGCGCCAGGTGTCGAGCCGCACCAGCTGGTCGGCGCCGATCAGCAGCGACAGCGACGCATCGGGGCCGATCCGCTCGCGCCAGCGCGCGAGCGTCTCGACCGTATAGGTCGGCCCCGCGTGCTCGATCTCGTCGGTCGCGACGGTGACCGTCACGCCGGGCAGCGACAGCGAGCCGGCAGCGGCGCGCGTCATCGCGAGCCGATGCTCGGCGGCCGACACATCGCGCTTCTGGTACGGCTGCCCGGCGGGCAGCAGCGCGAGCTCGGTCAGGCCGAGCACCTCGGCGAACCGGCGCGCGAGCGCGAGGTGGCCGTCGTGGATCGGGTCGAACGTGCCGCCCAGCAGGCCGATGCGACGTAACGGCGGGCGCGGCTGCGGGGTGGGGCGGGCGATGGTGTCCAGAAAAACGTGTCCTGTTCTTGGGGCGGTGGTGCGCGGCGGGTCAGACCCAGTCGCGCGGCACGAGGAAGTCGCTCAGGCGTGCCTCCGGCGAGCCCGGCTCGGGTTGCCAGTTGTAGCGCCAGTTCGCGACCGGCGGCATCGACATCAGGATCGATTCGGTCCGGCCGCCGCTTTGCAGGCCGAACAGCGTGCCGCGGTCGAACACCAGGTTGAATTCGACGTAGCGGCCGCGCCGGTAAGCCTGGAACTCGCGCTCGCGCTCGCCGTACGGCAGCTCGGCACGGCGCTCGACGATCGGCAGGTACGCGTTCAGGAACGCGTCGCCGACGCTCTGCATCATCTCAAACGAGCGTTCGAATCCGGGTTCGGCGAAATCGTCGAAGAAGATCCCGCCGATCCCGCGCGTCTCGTTGCGGTGCTTCAGGAAGAAATACTCGTCGCACCACGTCTTGAAACGCGGGTAGAGCTCGGCGCCGAACGGGTCGAGCGCGTCCTTGCAGGTCTGGTGGAAATGCCGCGCGTCGTCCTCGAACGGATAAAACGGTGTCAGATCCATCCCGCCGCCGAACCAGAAGATCGGCGCCTCGCCCGGCTTCGTAGCGATCAGCATCCGCACGTTCATGTGCACGGTCGGGCAGTACGGGTTGCGCGGGTGCAGCACGAGCGACACGCCGAGCGCCTCGAAGCCGCGGCCGGCCAGTTGCGGGCGCGCGGCGCTCGCCGACGGCGGCAGCGCGTCGCCCGCGACGTCGGAAAAACCGATCCCCGCGCGCTCGAACACGCGGCCGCCTTCGAGAATCCGCGTGCAGCCGCCGCCGCGCAGGCGCTCTTCAGGCCCGCGCTGCCATGCGTCGGTCGCAAGCGGCGTGCCGTCGAGCGCGCCGAGCGCGTCGGCGATGCGTGTCTGCAGGCCCTGGAGGTACGTGCGCACGCGCGCCACGTCGTAGGTCGAATCGGTCATGTCTGGACTGGGTGCCCCCGCACGAAGCGGGGGCCTTGAAATAGGCATCTGCCGGGCATTCTATCGAACCCCGGCAGCAGGAACAGGCCCCGCGCGCTGCGCCCGCGCGGGCAGGGCGGCGCTCAGGGCGTCACGCGCTCTTGCGGCTCAGCGCGCGGAAGCCGATGTCGCGGCGGTACTGCATGCCTTCGAAATTGATCTGGTTGATCGTCTCGTATGCATGCTGCTGCGCTTCGCGCACCGAATCGGCGAGGCCGACCACGCACAGCACGCGGCCGCCCGACGTGACGAGCTTGTCGCCTTCGGCGAGCGTCGTGCCCGCATGGAACGTCATGGCCTGTTCGGTCTCGGCCGGGATCCCATTGATGCGGTCGCCCTTGCGCGGCGCGTCCGGATAGCCGTGCGCGGCCAGCACGACGCCGAGCGCGGTGCGGCGGTCCCAGTCGAGCTCGACCGTGTCGAGCGTGCCCGCGATCGCCTGTTCGACGACCTTCGAGAAATCGCTCTTCAGGCGCGCCATGATCGGCTGCGTCTCGGGGTCGCCCATCCGGCAGTTGAACTCGAGCGTGCGCGGATTGCCTTCCTTGTCGATCATCAGGCCCGCATACAGGAAGCCCGTGAAGCGGATGCCGTCCTTCTCCATCCCGCGTACCGTCGGCATGATGATCTCGCGCATCACGCGTGCGTGCATCTGCGGCGTGACGATCGGCGCGGGCGAATAGGCGCCCATGCCGCCCGTGTTCGGGCCGCGGTCCTCGTCGAGCAGGCGCTTGTGGTCCTGGCTCGACGCCAGCGCCAGCGCGTGCTTGCCGTCGACCATCACGATGAAGCTCGCTTCCTCGCCGTCGAGGAATTCCTCGATCACGACGCGCGCGCCGGCGTCTCCCAGCTTGTTGCCCGACAGCATCATGTCGACCGCGGCATGCGCTTCTTCCAGCGTCATCGCGACGACGACGCCCTTGCCGGCCGCGAGGCCGTCGGCCTTCACGACGATCGGCGCACCCTTCGCGTCGATGTAAGCGTGCGCGGCAGCCACGTCGGAGAAGGTTTCGTACTCGGCGGTCGGAATGCCGTGGCGCTTCATGAACGCCTTCGCGAAATCCTTCGAGCTTTCGAGCTGCGCGGCTTCGCGAGTCGGGCCGAACACCTTCAGGCCGCGTGCGCGGAACAGGTTGACGATGCCGGCCGCGAGCGGCGCTTCCGGCCCGACGAGCGTGAACGCGACGCCTTCGCGTTCCGCGAAATCGGCGAGTTCGTCGAGCGCCGTGATGTCGACGTTTTTCAGACGCTCGTCCTGCGCCGTGCCGCCATTGCCGGGCGCGACGTAGACCATCTGGACGCGCGGCGACTGCGCGAGCTTCCACGCGAGCGCATGTTCGCGACCGCCGGAACCGACGACGAGTAATTTCATGGGATTCCCCGCAGACTAGAAAACAGGGCGGCCGGCACGCTCAGGCGCGCCGGCCGCGAAATCGGTCGGGCCGCCGCCGCGACGATGCGCACGGCGGCCGGCATGTCATTCCTCGACGATGACGGCGTTCGTATACACCTCCTGCACGTCGTCGAGGTTCTCGAGCGCGTCCAGGAGCTTCTGCATCTTCGCCGCATCGTCGCCGGTGAATTCGACTTCGTTCTGCGGCTTCATCGTCACTTCGGCGAGTTCGGCCTTGAAGCCCGCGGCTTCGAGCGCGTCCTTCACCGCCGAGAACGCCTGCCAGTCGCACAGCACCTCGATCGAGCCGTCGTCGTTCGTGCTGACGTCGTCCGCGCCGGCTTCGAGCGCCGCTTCCATCAGCGCGTCTTCCGACGTGCCGGGCGCGAACAGGAACTGGCCGACGTGATCGAACATGAACGCGACCGAACCGTCGGTGCCCATGTTGCCGCCGAACTTCGAGAATGCGTGACGGACTTCCGCGACCGTGCGGGTGCGGTTGTCGGTCAGCGTGTCGACGATGATCGCCGCGCCGCTGATGCCGTAGCCTTCGTAACGGATTTCCTCGTAGTTCGCGCCGTCCGCGCCGCCGACGCCGCGGTCGATCGCGCGCTTGACGTTGTCCTTCGGCATGTTCGCGTCGGCCGCCTTGTCGACCGCGAGACGCAGGCGCGGGTTCGAGTTCGCGTCGCCGCCGCCGAGGCGCGCCGCGACCTGGATTTCCTTGATCAGGCGGGTCCAGATCTTGCCGCGCTTCGCGTCGGCCGCTGCCTTCTTATGCTTGATGTTGGCCCATTTCGAATGACCAGCCATACCTTTCTCCGTGCCCGGGCGCGCTGCGCGGGCGATTGTGCCAATGTGTCGTTGATTCGGCGGCCGTTCCGGCGGGCGTGATGCCGCGGGGCCGCGCGTGTCGAGTGGAACGTGATTTTATCACGCGGCGACCGTCGCTTCGGGGCCGCCGCGCATGGCCGAACGGCCGGTGCGGCCGTCGCGGCGCGTCAGTTCTTGGTGCCGAACAGGCGGTCGCCCGCGTCGCCGAGGCCCGGCACGATGTACGCGTGCTCGTTCAGGTGCGAGTCGAGCGACGCGACGAACAGCTTCACGTCCGGATGCGCGTCCTGGAATACCTGCACGCCCTCGGGCGCGGCGACCAGCGCGACGAACGTGATGTTCGCGGCCGGCACGTTGCGGCGCTTGAGCACGTCGACCGCGTGCACGGCCGAGTAGCCGGTCGCGACCATCGGGTCGCACAGGATGAAGATGCGATCCTCGAGATCGGGCAGGCGCACCAGGTATTCGACCGGGCGGTGATCTTCGGCGCGGTACACGCCAATGTGGCCGACCCGCGCGGACGGGACCAGGTCGAGCAGGCCGTCCGACATCCCGATGCCGGCACGCAGCACGGGCACGATCGCGAGCTTCTTGCCCGCGATCACCGGTGCGTCGACCGCCACCAGCGGGGTTTCGACCCGCTTGGTCGTGATCGGCAGGTTGCGGGTGATCTCATAGCCCATCAGCAGCGTGATCTCGCGCAGCAGTTCGCGGAAGGTGCGCGTCGACGTGTCCTTGTCGCGCATGTGCGTGAGCTTGTGCTGGATCAGCGGGTGATCGGTGATGAAGAGATTCGGGAAACGGCTGTCCTGTTTCATGACGGGGGCGCCTTGGCGGCAAAAGGGGATCGGACGCGGCGATGGCGCCAAGCCGGCCGCCGCTTATGGCCGCAATTTTACCAAGGCGCGCCGCGCGATCCGGATATTATCGACGTCTCACGACAATCCGCGCGTCGTGTTTGCCTGTCCGTTCGCGACCGTTCGCCGGTCCGGCGACTCGGCCGGGCCGCGCCGGCGCGCGCGCCACCAAGGAATCGACGATGGATCTCGGCATCGCAGGAAAGACCGCGCTCGTGTGCGCGGCGAGCAAGGGGCTCGGGCGCGGCTGCGCGGAAGCGCTGGCCGCCGAGGGCGTGAATCTCGTGATCGTCGCCCGCACGCGCGACACGCTGGAGGAAACCGCGGAGGAGATCCGCGCCGAGTCGAACGTATCGATCACCGCGGTCGCCTGCGACATCACGACGCCCGACGGGCGCGCGGCCGCGCTCGCCGCCTGCCCGCAGCCCGACATTCTCGTGACGAATGCCGGCGGCCCGCCGCCCGGCGACTTCCGCGATTTCTCGCACGACGACTGGATCCGCGCGCTCGAGTCGAACATGCTGACGCCGATCGAGCTGATCCGCGCGACGCTCGACGGGATGATCGGGCGAGGCTTCGGCCGGATCGTCAACATCACGAGTTCGGCCGTGAAGGCGCCGATCGACGTGCTCGCGCTGTCGAACGGCGCGCGCTCGGGGCTGACCGGCTTCGTCGCGGGGCTGTCGCGCAAGGTCGCGGGGCAGGGCGTGACGATCAACAACCTGCTGCCGGGGCTGTTCGACACCGACCGGATCACGACGACGCTCGCCGCATCGGCGAAGGCGCAGGGCGTGACGGTCGACGAGCTGCGCGCGCGGCGCACGAAGGAGATCCCGGCCGGGCGCCTCGGCACGCGTGCCGAATTCGGCGCGGCGTGCGCGTTCCTCTGCAGCGTGCATGCCGGCTATATCACCGGGCAGAACTGGCTGCTCGACGGCGGCGCGTATCCGGGCACGTTCTGACGCGCGCACCGCCATTCAACGACGACAACCACTGAACGACGAAGGAACCGGAGATGAGCAAACCCCGCATCGCATTGATCGCGCACGACGCGAAGAAGGACGAGATCGTCGCGCTCGCGGGCCAGTACCGCGAGACGCTCGCGCAATGCCGGCTGGTCGCGACGGGCACGACGGGCGGCCGCATCGCCGCCGCGCACGGGCTCGAGGTCGAGCGCAAGCTGTCGGGGCCGCTCGGCGGCGACCTGCAGATCGGGGCGGAACTGGCCGACGGCCGTGTCGACGTCGTCGTGTTCCTGCGCGACCCGATGACCGCGCAGCCGCACGATCCGGACATCACCGCACTGGTGCGCGCGTGCGACGTGCACGACGTGCCGGTCGCGACCAACGTCGCGACCGCGCGAATGCTGCTCGACGATCTGGCGCGGAACATGCAGGACGTCTGCTAGGCGGCGCCGGCCCGATTGCCCCTGCTGCCGGCAGGGCCATGCACGCCCGGCGGCGACGCGCGAGAATCGGGCGTCGTGACGCGCATCGGCCGCCGGCGCCCGCCTGCACCGGTCGGCGTCGGCCGGCGCGTCGGCGACCCGAATATCCCCCTGACCGATTCAGAAACGAGGAGCGAAACGATGCCGAAAGCAATCCGATACGACCAGCCGGGCGGCCCGGACGTGATGAAGTGGGTCGATGTCGAGGTCGGCGAGCCGAAGGCGGGCGAAGTCCGCATTCGCCAGCACGCGGTCGGGCTCAACTACATCGACGTGTATTTCCGCACGGGCCTCTATCCGCAGCCGCTGCCCGGCGGCCTCGGGATGGAGGCGGCGGGCGAGGTGACGGCCGTCGGCGACGGCGTGACCGCGCTCGAGGTCGGCGACCGCGTCGCCTATGTCGGGCAGCCGCCGGGTGCGTATGCGCAGGAGCGCGTGATGCCGGCCGAGCGGCTCGTGAAGCTGCCTGACGGGATCAGCTACGACGACGCGGCATCGGTGATGCTGCAGGGGCTGACCGCGCACTACCTGCTGCGCCGCACGTACCCGGTGAAGGCCGGCGACACGATCCTGATCCACGCGGCGGCCGGCGGCGTCGGGCTGCTCGTGTGCCAGTGGGCGAAGGCGCTCGGCGCGACCGTGATCGGGACGGTCGGATCCGACGAGAAGGCCGCGCTCGCGAAGGCGCACGGCTGCGATCATCCGGTCGTCTATACGCGCGAGAACTTCTCGCAGCGCGTGAAGGAGATCACGAACGGCGCGGGCGTGCCGGTCGTCTACGATTCGATCGGCAAGGACACCTACATCGGTTCGCTGGACTGCCTCGCGCCGCTCGGCTACTTCGTCAGCTTCGGCAGTGCGTCGGGCCCGCTGCCGCCGATCGACTCGAAGGAGTTCTCGTCGCGCGGCTCGCTGTTCTTCACGCGCCCGACGCTGTTCTCGTACATCGCGAAGCGCGCCGATCTCGAATCCGCGGCCGCCGAGCTGTTCGACGTGATCCTGTCGGGCAAGGTGAAGACGAGCATCAACCAGCGCTATCCGCTCGCGGAAGTCGGCCGCGCGCATGCGGACCTCGAGTCGCGCAGGACGACCGGCTCGACGATCCTCGTTCCCTGACGCATTCCCTTCGTGCCGGCACCACGCCGGCACGCGCCCTTGCGGGCGGCGCCGGCCGTCGCCCGTCCTGTCTCCCGTCCCGCCTGCCGTTCCCTGCCGCACGCGTTTACGCGTTTTTTATACCGTCCCGATCACCTTTGACCCGTCCTTTACGTGCGTTCCCATAAGGTTCTAGTCGTCCGATTTCGACGACGGAGAACACAAAAATGGATGGGGTTTTCATCGGCGCACTGGTGCTGTTCACAGCGCTGATCCTCGGTTTGCTTGCCGGTTGCGAGAAGCTCGCGCAATACGGTCGCGGGGGGCGGGCATGACCTGGATGCTTTGGCTGGCGGGCGCCTCGACGGCCCTGCTGTTCGCGTATCTCGTCTTTGCGCTGCTGCGCGCGGAGGACATCGAATGAACGCGAACAATTTCTTTCAGGTGCTGCTCTTCATCGTCGTCCTGCTGGCGGCGGCGGTACCGGTTGCGCGCTACCTGGGCGCCGTGATGGACGGCAGCTCGCGCGTCGTGCGCGTGTTCGGGCCGCTCGAGCGCGCGCTGTACCGCATCGCCGGCGTCGACGCCGGCAGCGAGATGAACTGGAAGCAGTACGCGCTTGCGACGATCGCGTTCAACGCGCTCGGCGCGCTGTTCCTCTACGGCCTGCTGCGCCTGCAGGGCTTCCTGCCCGGCAACCCGCAGCAATTCGGCGCGATGACGGCCGACGGTGCGTTCAACACGGCCGTCAGCTTCGTCACCAACACGAACTGGCAGGACTACGCACCCGAGCAGACGGTCAGCTACCTGACGCAGATGCTCGGCCTGACCGTGCAGAACTTCCTGTCGGCCGCGACCGGCATCGTCGTCGTGATCGCGCTGATCCGCGGCTTCGCGCGTCACACCGCGCAGACGATCGGCAACTTCTGGGTCGATCTCACGCGCGTGACGTTGTACGTGCTCGTGCCGATGGCCGCGATCATCGCCGCGCTGCTGATGAGCCAGGGCGTGATCCAGAACATGAAGGCGTACCAGGACGTGCCGGTGCTGCAGACGAGCACCTACGCCGCGCCGAAGCTCGACGCGCAGGGCAGCCCGGTCAAGGACGACAAGGGCAACCCGGTCACGGTGCCGACCGCGCTCACGAAGCAGACGCTCGCGATGGGCCCGGTCGCGTCGCAGGAAGCGATCAAGATGCTCGGCACCAACGGCGGCGGCTTCTTCAACGCGAACTCCGCGCACCCGTACGAAAACCCGACACCGTTCGCGAACTTCCTGCAGATCTTCTCGATCCTGATCATCCCGGCCGCGCTGTGCCTGGTGTTCGGCCGCGTGATCGGCGACCGCCGGCAGGGTATCGCCGTGCTCGCGGCGATGACGGTCGCGTTCGTGCTCGCGATCGGCGTCGAGGTGAGCGCCGAGCAGGCCGGCAACCCGACGCTCGCCGCGCTGCACGTCGACCAGTCGACGAACGCGATGCAGCCGGGCGGCAACATGGAAGGCAAGGAAACGCGCTTCGGGATCGCGCAGACCGGCATCTTCACGGTCGCGACGACGGCCGCGTCGTGCGGCGCGGTCGACACGATGCACGATTCGCTGACCCCGCTCGGCGGCCTCGTGCCGATGCTGCTGATGCAGCTCGGCGAGGTGGTCTACGGCGGTGTCGGCTCCGGCCTCTACGGGATGCTCGTGTTCGCGCTGCTCGCGGTGTTCGTCGCCGGCCTGATGATCGGCCGCACGCCCGAATACGTCGGCAAGAAGATCGAGTCGTACGAGATGAAGATGGTGTCGATCGTCGTGCTGCTCACGCCGCTGCTGGTGCTGCTCGGCACGTCGATCGCGGTGCTGGCGGACGCGGGCAAGGCCGGCATCGCGAACCCGGGCCCGCACGGCTTCTCGGAAATCCTGTACGCGTTCAGCTCGGCCGCGAACAACAACGGCAGCGCGTTCGCGGGCCTCACGGTCGGCACGCCGTTCTACAACTGGATGACCGCGATCGCGATGTGGTTCGGCCGCTTCGGCACGATCGTGCCGGTGCTGGCGATCGCCGGCTCGCTCGCCGCGAAGAAGCGCATCGCGGTGACGAGCGGCACGCTGCCGACGCACGGTCCGCTGTTCGTCGTGCTGCTGCTCGGCACCGTGCTGCTGGTGGGCGCGCTGACCTATGTGCCGGCGCTCGCGCTCGGCCCGGGCGTCGAGCACCTGATGATGTGGCTGGGCGCGTGACGCGCGCCCGCATGGCGACACATTGAAAAGACTGAAGAGCTTGAAGAGATCGCAATGACTCAACATTCCGCAACACGGTCCATGTTCGATCCGGCGCTGCTGCGTCCGGCGATCGTGGATTCGTTCAAGAAACTCACGCCGCGCACGCAGTTCCGCAACCCGGTGATGTTCTGCGTGTACGTCGGCAGCATCCTGACCACGATCCTGTGGATCGCGGCGCTCGCCGGCCAGGCCGAGGCGCCGGCAGGCTTCATCCTCGCGATCGCGCTGTGGCTGTGGTTCACCGTGCTGTTCGCGAACTTCGCCGAGGCGCTCGCCGAAGGGCGCTCGAAGGCGCAGGCCGCGTCGCTGCGCAGCGCGAAGAAGGACGTGATGGCGAAGAAGCTGAACGAGCCGCATCCGAAGTCGCCGATCCGCATCACGACCGCGTCCGACCTGCGCAAAGGCGACGTCGTGCTGGTCGAGGCCGGCGACGTGATCCCGGCCGACGGCGAAGTCGTCGAAGGTGTCGCATCGGTCGACGAATCGGCGATCACCGGCGAATCCGCACCGGTGATCCGCGAGTCGGGTGGCGACTTCTCGTCGGTGACGGGCGGCACGCGCGTGCTGTCCGACTGGATCGTCGTGACGGTCACCGCGAACCCCGGCGAGGCGTTCCTCGACCGGATGATCGCGATGGTCGAAGGCGCGAAGCGCAAGAAGACGCCGAACGAGGTCGCGCTGACGATCCTGCTCGTCGCGCTGACGATCGTGATGCTGCTCGCGACCGCGACGCTGCTGCCGTTCTCGATGTTCTCGGTCGAAGCGATGAAGGCCGGCCACGTGGTGACGATCACCGTGCTCGTCGCGCTGCTGGTGTGCCTGATCCCGACGACGATCGGCGGCCTGCTGTCCGCGATCGGCGTGGCCGGGATGAGCCGGATGATGCAGGCGAACGTGATCGCGACGTCGGGCCGCGCGGTGGAAGCGGCCGGCGACGTCGACGTGCTGCTGCTCGACAAGACCGGCACGATCACGCTCGGCAATCGCCAGGCGTCGATGTTCGTGCCGGCGCCGGGCGTGACCGAGGAAGCGCTGGCCGACGCCGCGCAACTGTCGTCGCTCGCCGACGAAACGCCGGAAGGGCGCAGCATCGTCGTGCTCGCGAAGGAACGCTTCAACATCCGCCAGCGCGACATGGCGCAACTGCACGCGACGTTCCTCGGCTTTTCCGCGCAGACGCGGATGAGCGGCGTCGATCTATCCCCCAACGGGACTTCCTCCGGGGTGCCCGGTCGCGAGATCCGCAAGGGCGCCGCCGACGCGATTCGCCGCTACGTCGAGAGCCACGGCAGCCGCTTCCCGGAAGAAGTGCGCCGCGCGGTCGACGACGTCGCGCGCCGCGGCAGCACGCCGCTCGTCGTGGCCGACCTGCACGACGGCGTGGCGCGCGTGCTGGGCGTGATCGAACTGAAGGACATCGTGAAGGGCGGCATCAAGGAGCGCTTCGCCGAATTGCGCAAGATGGGCATCAAGACCGTGATGGTGACGGGCGACAACCGGCTGACGGCCGCGGCGATCGCGGCGGAAGCGGGCGTCGACGACTTCCTCGCGGAAGCGACGCCGGAAACCAAGCTCGCGACGATTCGCGAGCACCAGGCGGCCGGCCGGCTCGTCGCGATGACGGGCGACGGCACCAACGACGCGCCGGCGCTCGCCCAGGCCGACGTGGCGGTGGCGATGAACACCGGCACGCAGGCGGCGAAGGAAGCCGGCAACATGGTCGACCTCGACTCGAACCCGACGAAGCTGATCGAGATCGTCGAGATCGGCAAGCAGATGCTGATGACGCGCGGCTCGCTGACGACGTTCTCGATCGCGAACGACATCGCGAAGTATTTCGCGATCATCCCGGCCGCGTTCGTGACGACGTATCCGCAGCTGCGCGTGCTCGACATCATGCATTTGACGTCACCCGCATCCGCGATCCTGTCGGCGGTGATCTTCAACGCGCTGATCATCGTCGCGCTGATCCCGCTCGCGCTGAAGGGCGTCACCTACCGGCCGCTCGGCGCCGCGTCGCTCTTGCGCCGCAACCTGCTGGTGTACGGCCTCGGCGGCGTGCTGCTGCCGTTCCCGTTCATCAAGCTGATCGACATGACGCTCGCCGCGCTCGGCTGGGCCTGATGCGCCGTACCTGAAGGAACCCTCATGAAAACGTTGATTCGCCCGCTCGCCGTGATCTTTGTCGTACTGACCGTCGTGACGGGGCTCGCTTACCCGGCCGTGATGACCGTGTTCGGCCAGGCCGTGTTCCCGTCGCAGGCGAACGGCAGCCTGATCGAGCAGGACGGCCGCGCGGTCGGCTCCGCGCTGATCGGCCAGCCGTTCGACGCGCCGAAGTACTTCTGGGGCCGGCTGTCGGCCACGTCGCCGATGCCGTACAACGCGAGCGGCTCCGGCGGCTCGAACCTCGGTCCGCTGAATCCATCGCTCGCCGACCAGGTGAAGGCGCGCATCGCCGCGCTGCGCGACGCGGGCACCGACATGTCGCAGCCCGTGCCCGTCGACCTCGTGACGGCGTCGGCGAGCGGCCTCGACCCGGAGATCACGCCGGCCGCCGCCGCGTATCAGGTCGAGCGTGTCGCGAAGGCGCGCAACCTGACGGCGGACGCGGTGGCGCAGCTCGTCGCCGCGAACACGACGGGCCGCCAGTTCGGTGTGCTCGGCGAGCCGCGCGTGAACGTGCTGAAGCTGAACCTCGCGCTCGACGCGGCGCAGGCCGCGCACTGAGCGCGGATCCGGACGCCCCGGCGCGACTTGCGGCGCGCCGGGGCAGACTTTTCCGACGGCGCATGCGCCGTCTTTGCCTTTTGCGGCGATTTGGAACAACAATGCCTGTACTCGCGCGCAATCCGGCGCTTCGCCTTCCTCACGCATGAACCGCCCCGATCCCGACCAACTCCTCGACAAGCTGCAGCGCGACGAAGAAAAGCAGCGGCGCGGCCAGCTCAAGATCTTCTTCGGCGCGTCCGCCGGCGTCGGCAAGACCTACGCGATGCTGCAGGCCGCGCGCCAGCGCCGGCAGGACGGTGTCGACGTCGTCGTCGGCATCGTCGAGACCCACGGCCGCGGCGAAACCGCCGCGCTGCTCGACGGCCTCGACGTGCTGCCGCTCGCGCGCCTCGCGTATCGCGGCCGCACGCTTGCCGAATTCGATCTCGACGGCGCGCTCGCGCGTGCACCGCAGCTGATCCTCGTCGACGAACTCGCGCATTCGAACGTGCAGGGCGCGCGCCACCTGAAGCGCTGGCAGGACGTCTACGAACTGCTCGACGCGGGCATCGACGTGTACACCACCGTCAACGTCCAGCACCTCGAAAGCCTGAACGACGTGGTCGGCGCGATCACCGGCATCCGCGTGTGGGAGACCGTGCCCGACCGCGTGTTCGACGCGGCCGACGAGGTCACGCTGGTCGACCTGCCGGCCGAGGAGCTGCTCGAGCGGATGCGCGACGGCAAGGTGTATCTCGCGCAGCAGGCCGAGCGCGCGGTGCGCAACTTCTTCCGCAAGGGCAACCTGATCGCGCTGCGCGAACTGGCGCTGCGCCGCACGGCCGACCGCGTCGACGCGCAGATGCGCGAGTACCGGGCCGACCGTTCGATCCAGCGCATCTGGCAGGCGCGTGAGCGGCTGCTCGTGTGCATCGGGCCCGGCCCCGAGGCGCCGACGCTGGTGCGCGCGGCCGCGCGCCTCGCCGCGAGCGTGAGGGCCGACTGGATCGCCGTGTACGTCGAGACGCCGCGGCTGCAGCGGCTGCCCGACGCGCGGCGGCAGCGCACGCTCGATGCGCTGAAGCTCGCGGCCGAGCTCGGCGCGGAGACGGCGACGCTCGCTGGCGACGACGCGGTCGCCGCGCTGATCGGCTATGCGCAGGTGCGCAACGTGTCGAAGATCGTCGCGGGCGGCTCGCCGAAGGTCGGCCTCGCGCGCCGCTTCGCGCGGCCGTTCGGCGAAAAGCTCGCCGAACGCGCGGGCGACGTCGACCTGATGCTGCTCCGCGCGTCGGCGAGCGACGAAGTGCGCGCGGCGCCGCTCGACGCGCGCGCACGCGACTGGCGCGATGCGTTCGCGCAATTCGGCATGCGGCGTTCGCCGCCGCGTCACTACCTGTTTGCGGCCGCGATCTGCGCGGCGATCACCGGTGTCGCGACCATCGTGTCCGCGCGGCTCGACCTCACGAACCTCGTGATGCTGTACCTGCTCGGCGTCGTGTTCTCGGCCGTGCGGCTCGGACGCGGCCCGGGCGTGCTGCAGTCGTTCCTGTCGGTCGCCGCGTTCGACTTCTTCTTCGTGCCGCCGCGCATGTCGTTCTCGGTCAGCGACACGCAATACCTGCTGACCTTCTTCGGGATGCTGCTCACGTCGCTCGTGATCAGCCACCTGACGTCGACGCTCACGCGCCAGGCAAGCATCGCGCAGCGCCGCGAGCGCCGCACCGGCGCGATCTACGCGATGGCGCGCGAACTCGGCGCGGCGCTGACGACCGAGCAGATCGTCGAGATCGGCAGCCGCCACGTGGGCGAGGTGTTCCGCGCGCGCGTCGCGTTCCTGCTGCCCGACAGCGCGGATCAGGTGCGGCAGAAGATCGAGGAGCCCGACGCGGTCGTCACGCTGACGGGCGCGGATCTCGACTGCGACGTCGGCCAGTGGGTGTACGACCAGCAGAAGCCGGCCGGCCGCGGCACCGACACGCTGCCCGCGACCGCCGCGCTGTACCTGCCGCTGAAGGCGCCGATGCGCACGCGCGGCGTGCTCGCGGTGGCGTCGCGCGATCCGCGCGAACTCGAGGTGCCCGAGCAGTTGCGCATGCTCGATGCGTTCGCCGCGCAGATCGCGCTCGCGCTCGAGCGCGTGCACTACGTCGAGATCGCGCGCGACGCGCTCGTCAACATGGAGTCCGAGCGGCTGCGCAACTCGCTGCTGTCGGCAATCTCGCACGACCTGCGCACGCCGCTCACGACGATCGTCGGCTTTTCGTCGATGCTCGCGAACGCACGCGCGGCCGCGCCCACACCGGCGGCCGAACGGTCCGCGCAGCGCGAAGCCGAGCTCGTCGACGCGATCCACGACGAGGCGCTGCGGATGACGGGCATCGTCACGAACCTGCTCGACATGGCGCGGTTGCAGGCCGGCAGCCTGCAGCTCAAGCGCCAGTGGTCGCTGCTCGAGGAAACCGTCGGCGCCGCGCTCGCCGCGTGCAAGCGCGTGCTCGCGCGCCATCCCGCGCACGTGTCGCTGCCGGCCGACCTGCCGCTGTTGCAGATGGACGCGGTGCTGATGGAGCGGCTGTTCACCAACCTGTTCGAGAATGCGGCGAAGTACACGCCGGCCGACACGTCGATCGAGATCGGTGCGGAACGCGTGACCGACGACGGACACCCGTTCGTGCGCGTGCACGTCGACGACCACGGCCCGGGCCTGCCGGCCGGGATGGAAACGCGGATCTTCGACAAGTTCACGCGCGGCGAGAAGGAATCGGCGACGCCGGGCATCGGGCTCGGCCTCGCGATCTGTCGCGCGATCGTCGAGGCGCATGGCGGTAGAATCGGCGCGCTCAACCGTACCGGGCCCGACGGCCGCGTGACGGGTGCGCGCTTCTGGTTCACGCTGCCGGTCGACACGCCGCCGGCCGTGCCTGTCGTACCCGACGACGAAATCGACGTGCCCGGCGCATCGTCTCCCTCCGAGCCATTGCCAGACCATGAGTGAACCGAGCCTGACCGTCGTCCTGATCGAGGACGAAAAACAGATCCGCCGTTTCGTGCGCGCCGCGCTCGAGGAGGAGGACATCGCCGTGTTCGAGGCTCAGACGGGCAAGCAGGGGCTGATCGACGCGGCGACCCGCAAGCCCGATCTCGTGATCGTCGACCTCGGCCTGCCCGACACCGACGGCCTCGACGTGATCCGCGAGCTGCGCGGCTGGTCCGAGGTGCCGGTGATCGTGCTGTCGGCGCGCACGCAGGAAGAGGAGAAGGTCGCCGCGCTCGACGCGGGCGCCGACGACTACCTGACCAAGCCGTTCGGCGTGTCCGAGCTGCGCGCGCGGATCCGCGCGCAACTGCGCCGGCGCAACCAGGGCGGCGCGAACGAGTCGCCGAAGGTGAGCTTCGGCGGCGTGACCGTCGATCTCGCGCTGCGCCAGGTGTGGCGAGACGGCGAGATCGTGCACCTGACGCCGCTCGAGTACCGGCTGCTCGCGACGCTCGTCCGGCACGCGGGACGCGTGCTCACGCATCGCCAGCTGCTGCGCGACGTGTGGGGGCCGACGCACGTCGAGAGCCATCACTACCTGCGCATCTACATGGCGCACCTGCGCCAGAAGCTCGAGCGCGATCCCGCGCAGCCCGAGCACATCGTCACCGAAACAGGTGTCGGCTACCGGCTCGTCGGCGCCGCTTGATGCCCGCCGCGTGATGCGGCCGGAATGCAAGGCAGCACGCCGGTGAAGTTGCATCGGCGCGACATTGCCGCCGCATGCGCCGGCCGCGCACACCGGCCACGCATTCCCCGCTATGCTGACCGTTCCGCGAACGAAATCGAGGAGCGTGCAATGTCCGTCCGTCTCGTCGTCATCTGTGCGCTGGCGCTCGCTGCGCCCGGCGCGTTCGCGCAGCCGCTGCCGCCCGGGCAGCAGCCTTCGGCGCCGCAAGCGGCGCTCGCCAATCCCGCGTCGGTCAACTGCGAGAAGCTCGGCGGCCGCCACGTGATCCGCAACCTGCCGCGCGGGCAGGTCGGGATGTGCGTGTTCAAGGACGGCCGCGTGTGCGACGAGTGGGCGCTGTATCGCGACGATCGCTGCGTCGGCGACGTGGGCGCCAAGCGCGTGTCGAACTGAGCGCGGCGGGGCGGGCGCGGCCGGACCATGCTCCGGGCCGATGCTCCATGTGCCCCCGGCCGTCCGATCCGGCGTGCCTGTAAGCATCTTGTTATACTCGGCGCCGCCCGGGGACGACCCCGGGTCATTCGCTTCAACGGGGACGGCCCCATCCGAGACGGAGTACGTCGAGATGGCGTGGGTATGGTTGTCGATCGCCGGCTTGCTGGAAGTGGCCTGGGCGGCCGGCATGAAATCGTCCGAGGGTTTCACGAGACTCGGGCCATCGGTGTTTACGATCGTGACGGCGCTCGCCAGCTTCGGGCTGCTCGCGGCCGCGATGCGCCAGTTGCCGCTCGGCACCGCGTATGCGGTATGGACGGGCATCGGCGCGGTCGGCGCGTTCGTGTTCGGCATCGTGATGATGGGCGAGGCGCTGACCGTCGCCCGCGTCGCGAGTGCGTCGCTGATCGTGCTCGGGCTGATCGGCCTGAAACTGTCGTCGGCTGCCTGAAGCCGGCCCGCCGGGCGCCGGCCCGCGTCCGCGCCCGGCCGTGACGCGCGGCGGAATTGCGCCGGCCCGCCTGCCAGCCTGTCTATAATGGAACGCATTCGGGCCTGAATGCCGTTGCGCCGTTCGCGGCCGGCGGCACCGGTCGCCACGCGCCGCGCGGCCGGTCATACCGGCTCGATCCGATCAATCGGCAAAGCGCACGGAAAGTGCAAGGAGAGGGCCATGATCGAAGCCATTTCGCTCGGCGCGGGGCTCGCGTGGGCGAGCGGGCTGCGCCTTTACCTGACCGTGCTGATCGCCGGCGTGCTCGCGCGGGTCGGCTGGCTCCATCTGCCGGACACGCTGGCGGTCCTGACGTCGCCGTGGGTGATCGGCGCCGCCGCCGTGCTCGCCGTCACCGAATTCCTTGCCGACAAGATTCCCGCGTTCGATTCGCTGTGGGACGCCGTGCACACGTTCATCCGCATCCCGGCCGGCGCGGTGCTGGCCGCCGGTGCGCTCGGCCATGCCGACCCGACCGTGCTCGCGGTCGCCGGGCTGGCCGGCGGTTCGCTTGCCGGTGCCGCGCACGTCGCGAAGGCCGGTACGCGCGCGCTGATCAACCTGTCTCCGGAGCCGATCTCGAACTGGGTCGCATCGTCCACCGAGGACGGGCTCGTGTTCGGCGGCCTCGCGCTCGCATTCTTCGTCCCGCTCGCGTTCCTCGTGCTGCTCGCGGCGTTCATCGCGGCGTCCGCCTGGGCGCTGCCGCGTCTGTGGCGCGGCGTGTCCGGCGGGTTCCGCGGGATGGCGAACCATATGGTGACGCGGCTCAACTCGATCGGGGGCAAGCGCGATTGAAGGCGCCGTCACCCGCCGAGCGGCAGCACGCTGACCCGTCGCAGTCCGGGCGTCCCGGCCATGCCGGCCGCTTCGGCTGGCACGATCTGATCCACCAGGCCGCGCGGATGACCGCGCGCGACTGGCGTGCCGGCGAGCTGACGCTGCTCGTGCTGGCGCTGGTGCTCGCGGTCGCGGCGCTGACGAGCGTCGGTTTTCTCGCCGACCGGCTGCGCCAGGGGCTCGAGCGCGACGCGCGCCAGATGCTCGGCGCCGATTTCGTCGTGCGTGCCGACCGTCCCGTCGATCCGTCGTTCGATCGCGAGGCGCGCGCACTCGGGCTGCGTACCGCGACCACCGCGATTTTCCCGAGCATGATCGCGTCGGCAGCAGGCGGGCAGGCGAGCGGCGCGGCGCCCGCGCGGCTCGCGGCCGTGAAGGCCGTATCGCCCGGCTATCCGCTGCGCGGCGCGGTCGAGATCGTGCCGGCCGGCGCGACCGCCGCGCACAAGGCGGCCGCGATTCCCGCGCCCGGCACCGTGTGGGCCGATCCGGCGCTGCTCGATGCGTTGCATCTGAAGGCGGGAGACACCGTGCGCGTCGGGCTGCGCACGTTCACGGTCGCCGCGTCGATCTCCCGCGAGCTCGATCGCGGCTTCTCGTTCGTCAATTTCTCGCCGCGGCTGATGATGCGCGCGGATGAACTCGCCGCGACCGGGCTCACGGGCTACGGCAGCCGCGTCACGTACCGGCTGCTGGTCGCCGGCGACACGCCGGCCGTCGCGCGCTTCGAGGCCTACGCGCACGGGCGCGTCGATGGCGGCAAGCTGCGCGGCGCCGGCCTCGAGTCGCTGCAGGAAGGCCAGCCGCAGGTGCGCCAGACGCTCGATCGTGCGCGCCATTTCCTGACGCTCGTCGCGCTCCTGACCGCGCTGCTCGCGGCGGTCGCGATTGCGATGGCCGCGCAGCGCTACATGCGGCGCCATCTCGACGGCTGCGCGACGATGCGCTGCCTCGGCGTGAGCCGCCGCACGCTCGGGGCGCTGTTCACGCTCGAATTCGCCGGCATCGGCATCGTAGCGGGCATCGCGGGCGCGGCGCTCGGCTACGGCGGCCACTGGGCGCTGCTGGCCGCGCTCGGCAGCCTGATCGACGTCGTGCTGCCGCCGCCTACGCCTTGGCCCGCGCTCGTCGGGATCGGCACCGCGCTCGTGCTGCTGCTCGGCTTCGCGCTACCGCCGCTCGTGCCGCTCACCCGCGTGCCGCCGGTGCGCGTGCTGCGGCGCGACTGGGGCGACGCGTCGCGCATCGCGTGGGCTGCGTATGCGATCGGCGTCGTGCTGTTCGCGGGGCTGCTGATTGTCGCGGCGGGCGACCTCAAGCTCGGGCTGATCGTCGCGGGCGGGTTTGCCGGCGCCCTGGTCGGTTTCTCGCTGATCGCGCGGCTCGCGCTGTACGCGGCGGCGCGCGCGGTGCGCAATGCGCGCGTGGCCGCGGGCATCGGCTGGCGCTACGCGCTCGCGTCGCTGCACCGGCGGGGCACGGCCAGCGCGCTGCAGATCACCGCGCTCGCGCTGGGCCTGATGTGTCTGCTGCTGATCGCGATCACGCGCAACGACCTCGTCGCCGGCTGGCGGCAGTCGACGCCGCCTGATGCGCCGAACCAGTTCCTGATCGACATCCAGCCCGACCAGCGCGACGACGTCGCGGCGTGGCTCGCCGCGCACGGCGCGCGCGATGCGGTGCCCGCGCCGATGGTGCGCGGCCGGCTCGTCGCGATCAACGGCAAGCCGGTGAATCCCGACGCGTATCCGTCCGACGACGCGCGCCGGCTCGTCGACCGCGAGTTCAACCTGTCGTATACGACCGAGCTGCCGTCCGACAACCGGATCGTCGCGGGCGACTGGTTCGGCACGTCGGCGACGCCGCAGATCTCGATCGAGGCCGGGCTCGCGAAGACGCTGAACGTGAAGCCGGGCGACACGCTGCGCTTCGACGTGACGGGGCTGACGGTCGATGCGCCGATCACCAGCGTGCGCAAGCTCGACTGGGGCTCGTTCCGCGTCAACTTCTTCGTGCTGATGCCGCCGCCCGTGCTGAAGGATTTCCCGGCCGTCTACCTGACGAGCTTCCATCTGCCGGCCGAGCAGGCGGCGCTGCTCGATCCGCTGATCGCGCGCTACCCGAACCTGACCGCGATCGACGTCGCACCGATCCTCGCGCAACTGCAGCGGATGATGCTGCAGGTGGTCGGCGCGGTGCAGTTCCTGTTTGCGTTCACGCTCGCGGCCGGCGTGCTCGTGCTGTACACGGCGCTGGCCGGCTCGCGCGACGAGCGCGTGCGCGAGGCTGCGCTGCTGCGCGCGCTCGGCGCGTCGCGCGCGCAGGTCAATGCGGTGCAGCGCGCGGAATTCATCGTCGTCGGCGCGCTGGCCGGCGCGCTCGCGTCGGCAGGGGCGATCGCGGTCGGCTGGGTGCTCGCGTCGCGCGTGTTCGACTTCCAGCTCGCCGTCGATCCGTGGCTCGTGCCGGCCGGCATCGCGGCCGGCGTCGCGTGCGCCGGTGCGGCCGGCTGGCTGAGCCTGCATAATGTGTTGCGGCGCCCGGCGCTGCAGTCGCTGCGCGACGCATGAGCGTCGCCGGCGGCCCCAAATATCCCGTTTCCGATTATCCGTATGACCGATGTGAATGATGATGCGCCGTCACAGCCGACGGCGTTCGAACTCGTGGGCGGTGAAGCCCGCGTGCGCGAAATGGTGGACCGTTTCTACGACCTGATGGACCTCGAGCCCGAGTTCGCGGAGATTCGCGCGCTGCATCCGGCATCGCTCGACGGCTCGCGCGACAAGCTGTTCTGGTTCCTGTGCGGCTGGCTCGGCGGCCCCGACCACTACATCAGCCGGTTCGGCCATCCGCGGCTGCGTGCACGGCACCTGCCGTTCCCGATCGCGTCGGTCGAGCGCGATCAGTGGCTGCGCTGCATGGCGTGGTCGATGGAGGACATCGGGATGCCCGAGCCGCTGCGCGAGCGGCTCATGCACTCGTTCTACGACACGGCCGACTGGATGCGCAACCGGCCCGGTTGATCGACCGGTACGCCGCCGTCCGGACGCCGGGCGATCTGCGTCTGGGCGCCGGTCCGGCGCGGCGCGACACTGCCCGTTTCCCTATCGATACGAGGTTCGCGCGATGACGACCCAGGCCCTGTTTCGCGAAGACGCCTATCTGACGCACTGCGAGGCCGTCGTCGCGGCCGTCGGCGCTGACGGCATCCGGCTCGACCGCACCGTGTTCTATCCGCTCGGCGGCGGGCAGGCCGGCGACAGCGGCACGCTGACGCTGCCCGACGGCAGCACGATCGCGATCGCCGACACGCGCAAGGCGAAGTTCGACGGCGCAACGCCCGACGACGCGGTGCACGTGCCCGCGGCGGGCCAGGAAGCGCGCGTCGCGGCGCTCGCGCCCGGCGCGCGCGTGGTCGCGGACATCGACTGGCTGCGCCGCTACCGGCACATGCGGCTGCATACGGCCGCGCACCTGATGTGCGCGGTGCTGCCGTACCCGGTCGACGGCTGCAGCGTGACCGCCGACTACGTGCGGCTCGATTTCGCGACGTCCGACGCGATCGACCGCGTCGACGTCGAGCGCTGTCTCGCGGGGCTGGTCCATGGCGCGCATGCGGTCACGACCGAATGGATCACCGACGCGGAAATGGCCGAGCGCCCCGATCTCGTGCGCACGATGAGCGTGAAACCGCCGATGGGGCTGGGCCGTGTGCGGCTGCTGCGCATCGCCGGCATCGACCTGCAGCCGTGCGGCGGCACGCACGTGCGCAACACGTCGGAAATTGGCGACCTGCGGGTCGCCAGGCTTGAAAAGAAGAGCGCGCGGACACGGCGCCTCGTACTGGAGTTTGCATGACGATCGACAACCTGACGGACAGCGCCGCGGCGCTCGATCCGCAAGCGCGCGAGATTCTCGATTTCTGGTTCGGCGAGCCGGGTTCGGCGGAGTTCGGCCACGCGCGCAAGGCATGGTTCAACGGCGGCGCGGCGTTCGACGACGTGCTGCGCACGCGCTACGGTGCGTTGCTCGACGCCGCGTGCGACGGCGCCTGCGATCGCTGGGCCGGCACGCCGCTCGGCGCGCTTGCGCTGATCGTGGTCCTCGACCAGTTCTCGCGCAACATTCATCGCGGTACGCCGCGTGCCTTCGCGGCCGATCCGAAGGCGCTGGCGCTCGCGCGGCGCGTCGTCGCGGCAGGGTGGGACGCGCAACTGCCGAGCGGCCATCACCGCGCGTTCGCGTACCTGCCGTTCGAACATGACGAGTCGGAAGAGAGCCAGCGCGAGGCCGTGCGGCTGTGCGCAGGCATTCGCGGCAAGGCCGGGTGCGAGAGTTACCACGACTTCGCGTTGCGCCATGCGGCCGTGGTCGGGCGCTTCGGTCGTTTCCCGCACCGGAACGCGATTCTCGGCCGACCGTCGACGGTCGAAGAGGCGGCATTCCTGCGCGAGCCCGGTTCATCGTTTTGACGTGCGGGGCGGCTGCGCGGCGGGCGTGAAGCCGCGCTCGCGCGCCGCTTGCGCCGCGTGCCGGAGAGGGCGACGGCACGCGGCGCGGCACCGCCTTGCGTCACGGCGCCTGGTGCGCTTGCGGCGTGCGCACGTAGACGCGCAGCAGTTCCTCGTTGTCGCCCGGGCGCGCGCCGGTCCAGAACAGTTTCCATTCGCTGCCGGGCGCCGGATCGACGGCCCGCACGCCCTGGACGATCATCCACGTGCAGCGGGTCGTGTTCGCGTCGTCGATCGGCGTGTGCTGGATCCCGGAGAAGTAGTACAGCATCGGCGCTTCCGATTCGCCGAGCCCGTGCAGGCTCGCCATGCAGTCGCCGTCGCGCCATTCGAGCGCGAGCTGCGCGTTCAGGTCGTCGAACACCGACCGGTAGCTCTTGGCGACGTCGAGCCACGGCAGCAGCAGCGTATACACGAGGCCCCACGCGACCAGCGCGCCCGCGCCCCACGACAGCGCGCCGCGCCACCGGCCGGTCGTGCGCAGCTTCGGCAGCAGCCACAGCCAGCCGACCGTCAGCACCAGCGCGCCGATCACGAGTCCGGGCACGATCGGCATCGTCCAGTCGAGCGGCAGCCAGCGGCCGAGCCGCGCGAGGCTCGCCCGCGATGCGCCCGGATCGGCCATCGTCGCCCAGATCACCCACGCGAGCGCGACGACGGTGCCGAACAGCAGGCGGCTCAGGTAATCCCAGGCGAGATGCAGCCCGCGCGGCAGGCGGTCGATCGCCTGCGCGGCGACCAGCGCGAGCGGCGCGAAGAACGGCAGGATGTAGAGCTGGCGCGAGGTCGCGGACACTTGCAGCACCGCGAGGCCGATGCCGGCGAACAGCACCGGCAGCGCGATGCGCGGCGTGCGCCACTCGCGCCATGCACCGCGCGCCAGCGCGGCGATCGCGAGCGGCGCGACCGGGAAGCCGAGCAGCAGGAACGCACGCACGATGAAGAACGGCTTGTCGTTTTCCGCACCGAGCTCGGGTACCGAGAAGCCGAAGAAGCGGCCGACGTTGTTGTCCCAGAACCAGGTCATGAACAGCGTTTCGGAGCGCAGGAACAGCGCGATCGGCCAGATGAGCGCGAACGGCGCGAACACGAGCGCGGCGACGCCGAGCGCACGCGCGAACGCGCGCGTACGGCAGGCGGGGTAGAGCACCAGCGCCCCCGTGAGCGTGGCCGCGAACACGAGCGGCACGAACAGCCCCTTCGCCATCAGCGCGATGCCGACGCCCGCGCCGAAGATCGGCGCGGCCCAGCGGGCGGACGGCTGCACCGGCAGCCCGTGGCGCATCTGCCGGGCGTGCGCGACGTGCTGCATCACGAGTTCGAGCAGGCCGCAGAAGCCCATCGCGGTGCCGGCGAACAGCGCGACGTCCGTCATCATGTCGTGCACATGCTTGATGACGACGAGCGTGCCTGCGCTCAGCACGACGGGGCCGATCACGCGCAGGTCGAGCCAGCTGTCGGCCCGGTTGGCACTGCGTGCCGCGCGTGCGACGAAGCCGAAGGCCAGCGCCGCGAACAGCGCGCTCGCGAGCCGCGCGGCGTCGTGCAGCGGCATCACGCGCTGCAGCAGCCACGCGAGGCTCGTCGCGACCCACGCGTAGAGCGGCGGCTTTTCCATGAACGGCAGGCCGGCGTTGGTCGGTACGACGAAGTCGCCTGTCTCGAGCATGTGCTGGATGATGCCGAACGTATAGGTTTCGTCCTGCTTCCACGGATCGTGGCCGAGCACGCCCGGCAGCGTATACGCGCAGACCAGCGCGGCGATCAGCAGCCAGACGCGCCAGCCGAGCCGCAGGACCCGGTCACGGGGGGCGTTCGTCGCGGCGGCGCCGGCCACGGCGGACGTGCCGGCGGCATTGAGCGTCGCGCTGAGGTCGGGATCGGCGGCTGATCGGGCGTGCGTGGCCGAAGCGGGCACGGAGGACGTGCGTCGCCGGCCGGGCGCTGCGGTTCCAGGCATGGAAAAGATCTCGGTCGGGTCAAGCCGGTCCGGCGACATGGGCCGGGCCAATAAGGGGCGCATCAAGGCGAAATGACAGCTGGATGACCGGCTGTTTTGGCTTGGCGCTAGTAAAGCACGGAACTGTTACGGATGTTTACTGAAACGGTCACGATATTGTGGAGATTTGTGGTGTCGTGACCGCGGACTGTTTCAGCCTGTCCGTCTTGCCGCCTTCTGGTGCGCGATTAGCGTCCGCCGCCGACGTCGAGCAGGGCGCCCGTCGTGTATGACGCCGCATCGCCGAGCAGCCAGACGATCGCTTCGGCGATCTCCGCCGCTTCGCCTGCGCGGCCGAGCGGCGCTTGAGCGCCGAGGCGCGCTGCGCGACCCGGCTGGCCGCCGCTCGCATGGATTTCCGTCTCGATCAGGCCGGGGCGTACCGCGTTGACGCGCACGCCGTGCGGGCCGAGTTCCTTCGCGAGGCCGATCGTCAGCGAATCGACCGCGCCCTTCGAGCCTGCGTAGTCGACGTATTCGTTCGGCGAGCCGAGCCGGGACGCGATCGACGACACGTTGACGATGGCGCCGCCGCGCCCGCCGCGATCGGTGGACAGCCGGCGCGCCGCTTCGCGCGCGCATAGGTAAGCGCCGAGTACGTTGGTGTCGAACATCCGCCGCAGCCGGTCGAGCGGCATGTCGGCGAGCGGCATCGACGGCGCGACGATCCCCGCATTGTTGACGAGCGCGTCGAGGCGGCCGAACGCTGCCGTGACCGTATCGAACATGGCGATGACGTCCGCCTCGTTCCCGACGTCGCCGGCGACGACGCACGCGCGTGCGCCGGCGTCGCGAACGGCTTGTGCGGTCAGTTCGGCTGCCGCCGCGTCGCGCGCGTAGTTGATGCCGACGTCCCAGCCGCGCTCGGCCGCGAGCACGGCGGTCGCGCGGCCGATGCCGCGGCTCGCGCCGGTGATGAGGACGGCCTTGCGATCGGACGGTGCGGGCATTGCGCGAGGCTCCCGGTGAGCGTTACTTGGCCGCGTCGGGCGCCCACTTGTCGCGGGCGGGCGGCTGGTAGCGGCGCAGCTGGTCGATCAGCGCGACCGGTTCGGAGTCGACGCACAGCGCGTCGAAGTAGGCCGGACGCATGAAGCCTTCCTCGACCGTGTGGCGCAGCAGCGCGATCAGCGGATCGTAGAACGAATCGATGTTGTACAGCGCGACGGCCTTGCGGTGATAGCCGAGCTGCGCCCACGTATACACCTCGAACAGCTCTTCGAGCGTGCCGGCGCCGCCGGGCATCGCGACGAACGCGTCGGAGAGGTCGGCCATCATCTTCTTGCGATGGTGCATGTCGGGCACGACGTGCAGTTCGGACAACCCGGTATGGCCGACTTCCTTGTCGACGAGCAGCTCGGGGATCACGCCGACCGCACGGCCGCCGGCGGCCATCACTTCATCGGCGATCACACCCATCAGGCCGACACGGCCGCCGCCGTAGACGAGCGTGAGGCCCGCATCGACGAGTGCGCGGCCGAACGCGCGCGCGGCGTCCGCATAGACGGGCCGCACGCCGGACGACGAGCCGCAGTAAACGCAGACTGCCTTCATTGTTTCGTATCCTTCGCGGCGGGCCTGGCGGCGACCGGGCTGCCCGCGGGCCGCGGCGAACCATCGCGCGGCGGCAGGTAGTCGGTGAACTGGCGCTTGGGCAGCTTGCCGGAGACGAGATCGTCGAACAGCTGGCGCGAACGGCCGCGCAGGTACGGGGCCATCACCGAGATCACGTGCATGCTCACCTGGTGCAGTTCTTCGCGGATCGCGTCCTGGTCGTTGTACTTGCGCGGATGCATCACGTACTGATACGACAGCCAGTAGGTCGAGATCACGGCCATGTTGGTGGCGATCACTTCGATCTCGGCGGGCGTCGCGACCATTTCGGCGTCGGACACGAGCAGTTCGCACATGTCGTGCGCGAAGCGCACCTTGTGGCTGATGATCTGCTTGAAGTGCGTCTCGAGCGTGCGGTTGCGCGCGAGCAGGTCGTTGAGGTCGCGATATAGGAACCGGTAGGTCCACATGAAGTCGGCCATGTACTGCAGGTACGACCAGGTCTCGTCGATCGTCGGACGGTGATCTTCGGGGAAGCGCAGCCGCCGTTCGATCTGCTGCTCGAACTGCGCGAAGATGCTGTTGATGATGTCGTCCTTGTTGCGGAAATGGTAGTACAGGTTGCCTGGACTGATTTCCATTTCCTCGGCGATCGTCGTGGTGGTGACGTTCGGCTCGCCGATCTCGTTGAAGAGTTTCAACGACAACTCGAGAATCCGTTCGCGCGTGCGGCGGGGAGGTTTCGCTTCCATGTCGTCCGGCCCTGTGTGTGCCGGACTGGCGGGCGCTGCAATCGATGCTGCGAGATTCGTCCGGCGCGGGTTGCTGTTCTAAGTCTGGCGGACGATTATAAACCGCTGTTTCCTTACACCGGGCGCATTTCGTGATCGCGATGCGTTCCGCGCATGGTGCGCCGCCGCATGCGGGCGCTGCGGACGGTGCCGCTAGAAGCCGAGCCAGCGCGCGACGACCGGCCCGAGCACGAAGCCCCACGTCGTCACGCACGCGAACAGCGCGACCGTGACCGCCGCGCTGCCGAGGTCCTTCGCGCGCTTCGACAGTTCGTGGCGCTCGAGCGAGATGCGGTCGATCGCGGCCTCGACGCTCGAGTTCAGCAGCTCGACGATCAGCACCAGCAGCACCGACGCGATCAGCAGCGCGCGCGATGCGGCCGGGACCGGTGAGAACGCAGCGATCGGCAGCATCAGCGCGGCGAGCGTGAGCTCCTGGCGGAACGCGCTTTCCTCGCGGATCGCGACGCGAAACCCGTTCAGCGAATGCTTGAGCGCGTACCACGCGCGCGTGATGCCGCGGTGGCGCTTGTACGGGTTCGGCGGCAGCGGCGCCAGACGATCGTCGGGGCCGAGCGGTTCGTGCGGGTGCACGTCCGCGTCGGCGTGCGGCTCTTCTTCGTCGAACGGACGATGCGGTTGCGCCGTCGCGGCAGGGGGCGGGGTCTTGTCGTTCAGGTCTCGTTTCAAACGGCGGCACCTTCGGCGGGCGAGTACGCGGTCTTCGGCAGCGGCTTCAGATGCGACGCGAACTGCTCGGATGCCGCGCGCCACGAAAAGCGTTCGGCCCACGCGCGGGCAGTCTCGCGTTCGATCTTCAGCGCCTCGAGGCAGGCTTCCTGCAGGTCTTCATGCATCGCGCCGGCATTGCCCCCGCCGAGCACGTCGATCGGGCCCGTCACGGGGTACGCGGCGACCGGTGTGCCGCACGCGAGCGCCTCCAGCAGCACGAGGCCGAACGTGTCGGTGCGACTCGGGAACACGAACACGTCGGCCGCAGCATACACCTTGGCGAGCTCGGCTTGCGACAGTACGCCGAGATAGTTCGCTTCCGGATAGCGCGATTTCAGCTCGGCCAGCGCCGGGCCCTCGCCCGCGACCCACTTCGAGCCGGGCAGGTCGAGGCGCAGGAATGCCTCGACGTTCTTCTCGATCGCGACACGGCCCACGTACAGGAAGATCGGCCGCGCGGTATTGAGCACCTTCGACTCCATCGGCCGGAAAATGTCGAGATCGACGCCGCGCGTCCACAGCACGACGTTCGTGAAGCCGAACTTCTCGAGATCCTGCTTGACGACCGGGGTCGGCGCCATCACCGCGAGCGACGGCCCGTGGAACCAGTGCAGGAACTTGTAGGTCGCCGACAGCGGGATGCCGAAGCGTGCCTGCACGTATTCCGGAAAGCGCGTGTGATACGCGGTCGTGTACGGCAGCTTGCGCGCGCGCGCATAGCGGCGCGCGGCGAGGCCGAGCGGGCCTTCGGTCGCGATGTGCAGCGCGTCCGGTGCGAACGCATCGATGCGGGCGCGCAGCTTGCGGTACGGCAGGATCGACAGGCGAATCTCGGGGTAGGTCGGGCACGGCACCGTGCGGAATTCCAGCGGCGTCAGCATTTCGACCCGGTGGCCGAGCGCGGTGAGTTCGCGGGAGGTGCTCTTCAGCGTGCGCACGACGCCGTTGACCTGCGGTTCCCACGCATCGGTGACGATCATGATCTTCATCGCGGCATGTGTCCTGTAAGTGGAGTTGTGTCAGGCGGTGGCCTTGGCCTTGCGCGACGGGGCTGCTGACGGCGCGGTGCGCATCGCCGTCCAGTAGACGATCTTCAGTTCGCCTTCCATCGTTTCGACGAGCGCGGACAGGCTCTCGACCCAGTCGCCGTCGTTGCAGTACAGCACGCCGTCGATGTCGCGGATCTCCGCCTTGTGGATGTGTCCGCACACGACGCCGTCACAGCCGCGGCGGCGCGCTTCGTCGGTCATCACGGTCTCGAACTGCGAGATGAAGTTCACCGCGTTCTTCACCTGGTGCTTCAGGTACTGCGACAGCGACCAGTACTGGAAGCCCAGCCGGCTGCGGATCCGGTTGAACCAGCGGTTCAGCACGAGGATCAGCGTGTAGAGCGTGTCGCCGAGATACGCGAGCCATTTCGCGTGCTGGATCACGCCGTCGAACAGGTCGCCGTGCACGATCCACAAACGTTTGCCCGCGAGCGTCGTGTGAAACGCCTCGCCGCGCACCTGGATGTCGCCGAACGCGAGGTCGCAGAACTGCCGCGCGCCTTCGTCGTGGTTGCCGGGGATGTAGACCACCTGCGTGCCCTTGCGCGCCTTGCGCAGGACCTTCTGCACGACGTCGTTGTGTGCCTGCGGCCAGTACCAGCCCTTCTTCAGCTGCCAGCCGTCGATGATGTCGCCGACGAGGTACAGGTACTCCGAATCGTTGTGACGCAGGAAGTCGAGCAGGTACGGCGCCTGGCAGCCGCTGGAGCCGAGATGGATGTCGGACAGCCAGATCGTGCGGTAGCGATGCGTGGACGGTTCGTGATCGTCATGCTGCGTGGCGTGCGCGGCCGTCGGCTCGTGCGGCGAAAGGGCATCGGTTGCGGCCGAGCCGGACAGGAAGGCGGTGACGGCGCGGGCGCCGAGCGGTTGACGGAACAGGGAGGTCGCGGACGTTTTCTGGCCCATGCATGACTCGCGCCGGTTGACATTACCGGCATTGCGCCATGCGGGCGTGACCATGCCGTGACAGTCACGAGACGTTCTTATTACTGTCGTTGCGGCGTATTTAGCAGTGAATGCCGGGAGGTTGTGCAACCTGCCGAACCGACTGGTCTGTCACGATCGTGCAGGCCGCGCGGGGCGGCCATGCGGGCGTTTTCGAGGGGTTTCGTCTGACGGATGCGCGGATGTGCGGATGTGCGGAGCCGGGGCCGGGGCCGCGGTTGCGCGGACTGCGCGGGCGCGTCAGCGCGGAATCGCGACGACGCGCGTGCGCGCGAGGCGGTCGTGCGGGAACTGGCGATCGGCGTGCAGGCGGGCGGCGCCGGCCCATGCGACGATCCAGGCGGCGCCGAGCGCGAGCGTGACGGGCACCGACAGGCCGAGCAGCGGATGCAGCGCGAGCGGCGGCAGGAACCACAGCCAGCCGAGCGCATAGCGGACGAGCGCATGCGCGGCGTTCAGCGGGCGGCCGCTCGACGATTCGAGCCGCAGCCGCCAGGTTTTCATCGGCAGCGTCTGGCCGCCGTGGGTCCAGAACCAGACGAAGTACGCGCCGACGACGAGCGCGATCCACGCGGCGAGGAGATTGTGATGGACGAGGCCGTTGCGTTGCTGCGTCGCGAGGCTGAAGGCGAGGCCCGCGAAGAACACGACGCCGAACAGCAGCACGGCTTCGTACAGCATCGCCGCGAGGCGCCGCCGCACGGACGGCGCGGCGACGGCCGCGGCCTGGGGGGCGGGGGCGCTCGCCACGGCCGCTCAGGAGCCCTTGAACATCGACGGCGCGTCGGCCGGCGACACGGGCGTGACAGTCGCAGGCGCGGGTGCGGGGCCGGACGTGGATGACGCCGCCACCGGCGGCGCGCCGGCACCGGCCGATGCGGGCAACGGCGCCGGCGCGGGGCTGCTTGCCGGATGCTCGTGCGAATTGACGAGGCGGCGCACGTCGCGGTCGGCGGCGACCGTCGGCGGCGCGCTGACGACGCTCGGCCGGCGGCGGCGCTCGGTCGCGGCGAGGCGCTGCTTCTGTTCTTCGGGCAATTGCTGGTAGGCCTTCCACGCGCGCTCGCGCGCCTGCGCGGACAGTTCCTTCGCGCTCTGGTAGTTTTCGCGCGCGACCCGGCGCTGCTCGGGCGTCATCCGCGCCCACTCGGACATCCTGTCCTGCAGATGTTTCTGCTCGTCAGGCGTCAATTTCGCGAAACGCGATGCGATCTTCAGCCATTTGCGCTTGCGTGCATCGCTGAAGCCGTCCCACTGGTCGGCGAACGGCGCGAGCGCCGCGTGTTGCGCGGGCGTCAAGCGTGCCCACGACAGCGGGCCGTTGGCGGCCGGCATCGGCAGCGGGGCGAGTTCGGTGGTCAGCCCGGCGGCGGTCGAGGTCGGCGCGGGCGCGCTGCTGGCCGCGGCGGAGACCGCCGCGGGGGGCGGGTTGAATCGGGAATAGGTGGCGACGTAGGAAACGGCGATCGCGATCACGCATCCGAAAAATACGGCCAGGCCGCGCTTCTGACTCACCCGTGCGATCCCCTCGTTATTGTCTGTTAGCGTGCGTGCGAAAGATACGCGTTGAACCCGTGATCGAGATACGCGTTGAGCGGCAGGTCGTCGCTGAGCATCGCCGCGTCGATGTCGGCGAGCTCGGCGGTGCGCTGCATGTCTTCCCAGTAGGCGATACCGACGAGCCCCGCGAGCAGCAGCGCGAGCGGCCAGGCGCGCAGCAGGCGGCGCGCGAACGACGTCTGCGGGCGGCTCGCGGGCGGTGTGCCGTAGGTGCCGGCCGCACCGGCGAAGGCGGGCACGAACACCGGCGCGGTCGCGGCTTCCGGCTTCTTGCGCGCGAGCGCGGCCCGGCGCGCGACGGCCAGGCGATCGGTGGTCGCGGCAGGCAGTGCCGCGGCACGTTCGTCCAGCGCGCGACCGACCTTCAGCGCGAATTCGTGTTCTCGATTTACGGGAGTGGAGCTCATAGCGTGATTCCTTTGGCCTTGAGCGCTTGCGCCAGGGTGTGGGTGGCTCGCGAGCAGTGCGTCTTGACGCTGCCTTCGGAGCACCCCATTGCGGCGGCAGTCTCGGCGACATCCATATCTTCCCAATAACGCATCAGGAAGGCTTCCCGTTGACGTGTCGGAAGTTTCTGGATTTCTTCGTCGATCAGGGCCAGAACCTGCTCCCGCTCGAGGCGGTGCTCGGTGCTCTCGACACCCGCATTGTCGTCCGCGGATTCGAGCGTTTCCAGCGGATCGAAGTCTTCGTCGTCCGTGTTGTTGAGCGACGAGAAGAGCGTGACCCAGGTATTGCGGACCTTCTGCCGGCGGAACCAGTCGTGGATCGCGTTCTGCAGGATCCGCTGGAACAGCAGCGGCAGCTCGGCCGCCGGCCGGTCGCCGTATTTCTCCGCCAGCTTGATCATCGCGTCCTGCACGATGTCGAGCGACGCATCGTCGTCACGCACGGCGTACGCAGCCTGCTTGAACGCGCGCCTTTCGACGCCCGCCAGAAAGTCGGCGAGTTCCTTGTCTGATGCCATTCCGTAAAGGTATGCGCTGCGGACTGCGGCGTGTGAAAGGTCGAAAAATTTCGTAAAACCCGCGGATGCTAACAAATTTTCGCGCGACTTGGCACCGGTTGCGGCGTGCTACGTTGCGCGCGAGCCGCGTCCGCGGGCCGCCGGGCGGGGGCCATGATGCGCTGCGGGATATTTTGCTTGACGACCCAATCATGACCCGCTATCGTCAATGATTCGCAACATGAAGTGATGGTCTCATTTGAGGCTGGCCCAAGAAGCCCGCCCTTCAAACTGGACGCGCCGCTTGAACCCGAGCCACAAGCCCGGCAGAGAGCACCCGATCAATTTTTTGCCGAAAATTCGAAAGGTCAAAATGAACATGCCCAGCGCGGAATTCTCCACGTCGGAACCCCTTTCCCCTCCCGATAGCGACTCCATCGGCGCCACCGTGCTCATGAAGGCACTGGCCGACGAGAACGTCGAATTCATCTGGGGCTACCCCGGCGGCTCGGTACTCTACATCTACGACGAGCTTTACAAGCAGGACAAGATTCAGCACGTGCTGGTGCGCCACGAACAGGCGGCCGTGCACGCAGCCGATGCGTATGCGCGTTCCACCGGCAACGTCGGCGTCTGTCTCGTGACGTCCGGCCCCGGTGTCACCAATGCGGTGACCGGCATCGCGACGGCCTACATGGATTCGATCCCGATGGTCGTGATCAGCGGCCAGGTGCCGACTGCCGCGATCGGCCAGGACGCCTTCCAGGAATGCGATACGGTCGGCATCACGCGTCCGTGCGTGAAGCACAACTTCCTCGTGAAGGACGTGCGCGACCTCGCGGAAACCGTCAAGAAGGCGTTCTACATCGCCCGCACCGGCCGTCCGGGCCCGGTGCTGATCGACATCCCGAAGGACATCTCGAAGACGCCGTGCCAGTACGAGCCGGTCAAGAGCGTGTCGCTGCGGTCGTACAACCCCGTCACGAAGGGCCATTCGGGCCAGATCCGCAAGGCCGTGTCGCTGCTGCTGTCGGCGAAGCGTCCCTATATCTACACGGGTGGCGGCATCATCCTCGCCGACGCGGCGCGCGAACTGAACCAGTTCGCCGACCTGCTCGGCTACCCGGTCACGAACACGCTGATGGGCCTCGGCGGCTATCGCGCGTCGGACAGGAAATTCCTCGGCATGCTCGGCATGCACGGCACCTACGAAGCGAACATGGCGATGCAGCACTGTGACGTGCTGATCGCGATCGGCGCCCGCTTCGACGACCGCGTGATCGGCGACCCGGCGCACTTCGCGTCGCGTCCGCGCAAGATCATCCACATCGACATCGACCCGTCGTCGATCTCGAAGCGCGTGAAGGTCGACATCCCGATCGTCGGCGACGTGAAGGAAGTGCTGAAGGAGCTGATCGAACAACTGCAGACGGCCGAGCATGGCCCCGACACCGACGCGCTCGCGCAATGGTGGAAGGACATCGAGGACTGGCGCGCGAAGGACTGCCTGAAGTTCGACCGCGAAAGCGAGATCATCAAGCCGCAGTACGTGGTCGAGAAGGCGTGGGAGCTGACGGACGGCAACGCGTTCGTGTGCTCGGACGTCGGCCAGCACCAGATGTGGGCCGCGCAGTTCTACCGTTTCAACAAGCCGCGTCGCTGGATCAACTCCGGCGGCCTCGGCACGATGGGCTTCGGCCTGCCGGCGGCGATGGGCGTCAAGATGGCGCACCCGGACGACGACGTGCTGTGCATCACGGGCGAAGGCTCGATCCAGATGTGCATCCAGGAACTGTCGACCTGCCTGCAGTACGACACGCCCGTGAAGATCATTTCGCTGAACAACCGCTATCTCGGCATGGTCCGCCAGTGGCAGCAGATCGAATACAGCAAGCGCTATTCGCATTCGTACATGGATGCGCTGCCCGATTTCGTGAAGCTTGCCGAAGCGTACGGCCATGTCGGCATGCGGATCGAAAAGACCTCGGATGTGGAGCCGGCGCTGAAGGAAGCGCTGCGCCTGAAGGACCGCACCGTGTTTCTCGACTTCCAGACCGATCCGACCGAAAACGTCTGGCCGATGGTACAGGCCGGCAAGGGCATCACCGAGATGCTGCTCGGATCGGAAGATCTGTAACGGCGCGACGCGCGCCTGGACCGGAAGCGGCCGCCTTCACGAAGGGCGGTGCGGCACCGGGCGGCGCGCGGCGCGAGTGAATCGACACGGCACATTCTGGAAGAAGCGAACATGAGACACATCATTTCCGTCCTGCTGGAGAACGAACCGGGCGCGCTGTCGCGCGTGGTCGGTCTGTTTTCCGCACGCGGCTACAACATCGAAACCTTGACGGTGGCGCCGACCGAAGACCAATCGCTGTCGCGGCTCACCATCGTTTCCATTGGCTCGGACGACGTGATCGAACAGATCACGAAGCATCTGAACCGCCTGATCGAGGTGGTGAAAGTGGTGGACCTGACCGACGGTGCACACATCGAACGCGAGCTGATGCTGATCAAGGTACGTGCAGTGGGCAAGGAGCGCGAAGAAATGAAGCGGATGTCGGACATTTTCCGCGGCCGCATCATCGACGTGACCGAAAAGACCTACACGATCGAATTGACGGGCGCGAGCGACAAGCTCGACGCATTCATCCAGGGGCTGGACGCCAGCGCGATCCTCGAGACCGTGCGTACCGGCAGCTCCGGCATCGGACGCGGCGAGCGCATCCTGAAGGTGTGATGCCAGACAGGCACGCCGGGTGCGCCGTCATGTCCCGGCCCGCAGTACTCCATCTGAACGAATTGTTGAATTTTTGAATTAGAGAAGGAACCATCATGAACGTTTTCTACGACAAAGACGCTGACCTCTCCCTCATCAAGGGCAAGCAAGTCACGATCATCGGCTACGGCTCGCAAGGCCATGCACATGCACTGAACCTGAAGGACAGCGGCGTGAACGTGACGGTCGGCCTTCGCAAGGGCGGCGCGTCGTGGAGCAAGGCCGAGAACGCAGGCCTGACGGTCAAGGAAGTCGCGGAAGCGGTGAAGGGCGCGGACGTCGTCATGATGCTGCTGCCGGACGAGCAGATCGCCGACGTGTACGCGCAGGAAGTGCACGCGAACATCAAGCAGGGCGCCGCGCTGGCATTCGCACACGGCTTCAACGTCCACTACGGCGCGGTGATCCCGCGCGCCGACCTCGACGTGATCATGATCGCGCCGAAGGCACCGGGCCACACCGTGCGCGGCACGTACTCGCAAGGTGGCGGCGTGCCGCACCTGATCGCGGTTGCGCAGAACAAGTCGGGCGCGGCACGCGACATCGCGCTGTCGTACGCGGCAGCGAACGGCGGCGGCCGTGCCGGCATCATCGAGACGAACTTCCGTGAAGAGACCGAAACCGACCTGTTCGGCGAGCAGGCCGTGCTGTGCGGCGGTACGGTCGAGCTGATCAAGGCAGGTTTCGAGACGCTGGTCGAAGCCGGCTACGCGCCCGAAATGGCGTACTTCGAGTGCCTGCACGAGCTGAAGCTGATCGTCGACCTGATCTACGAAGGCGGCATCGCGAACATGAACTACTCGATCTCGAACAACGCCGAGTACGGCGAGTACGTGACGGGCCCGCGCATCGTCACGGAAGAGACGAAGAAGGCGATGAAGCAGTGCCTGACCGACATCCAGACGGGCGAGTACGCGAAGAGCTTCATCCTCGAGAACAAGGCTGGCGCTCCGACGCTGCAGTCGCGCCGCCGCCTGACGGCCGAGCACCAGATCGAGCAGGTCGGCGCGAAGCTGCGCGCGATGATGCCGTGGATCGCGAAGAACAAGCTCGTCGACCAGACGAAGAACTAAGCACGGATCGAGCAAAACGTGCTGTTCCGGCCCTTCGAGTGGAGGGTCAGTATCAAAAAGCCGCCCGAAGGCAGTAGTGCCCCGGGCGGCTTTTGCTATCCTACGGGCTTTGCAATTCACCGAACACAGAACGAATCCATGAACTATCCTCATCCGATCATCGCGCGCGAAGGCTGGCCGTTCATCGCGATTGCAGCCGTCGTCGCGTTGTTGATCCACGCCGTCGGGGGCTTCGGCTTCGCGTGGCCGTTCTGGCTGCTGCTCGTCTTCGTCGTCCAGTTCTTCCGCGATCCGCAGCGCCCCATCCCGGCGCAGCCGAACGCGGTGCTGTGTCCGGCGGACGGCCGCATCGTCGCGGTCGAGACCACGCAGGATCCGTACGCGAACCGCGAAGCGCTGAAGATCAGCGTGTTCATGAATGTCTTCAACGTCCATTCGCAGCGTTCGCCGGTCGACGGTGCGATCTCCAAGGTCGAGTACTTCCCGGGCGCGTTCCTGAACGCGGCGATCGACAAGGCGTCGACCGAGAACGAGCGCAATGCGGTCGTGATCCAGACGGCGAGCGGCAAGACCGTCACCGCCGTGCAGATCGCCGGTCTCGTCGCCCGCCGGATCCTCTGCTACGTGCGCGCCGGCGAGCCGCTGTCGCGCGGCCAGCGCTACGGTTTCATCCGCTTCGGTTCGCGCGTCGACGTGTACCTGCCGCTCGGCAGCCGCGCGAAGGTGTCGATTGGCGAGAAGGTCTACGCGTCGTC
Organism: Burkholderia sp. Bp9142; assembly: GCF_003853415.1. Classification (GTDB taxonomy): domain Bacteria; phylum Pseudomonadota; class Gammaproteobacteria; order Burkholderiales; family Burkholderiaceae; genus Burkholderia. The sequence goes on from NZ_QTPP01000007.1 coordinate 201,455, forward strand.
GACGATCCTCGCCGAGCTCGAACAGTAAGCGGCGGAACGCACGATGGCCGCATTCAAACCGCGCCGGCCGCGCAACGGCTCCAGCCAGACGCCGCGCCCGTTCCGCCGCAACAAGGGGATGGCGCCCGATCCGGCGCCCATCGAGAGCCGCCGCGCCGCGCGCCAGCGGTTCCTGAAGACGCGCGGCATCTACCTGCTGCCGAACGCGTTCACGACCGCCGCGCTGTTCTGCGGGTTCTTCGCGGTCGTGCAGGCGATGAACGTGCGCTTCGAGATCGCCGCGATCGCGATCTTCGTCGCGATGGTGCTCGACGGGATGGACGGGCGCGTCGCGCGGATGACGCATACGCAAAGCGCGTTCGGTGAACAGTTCGACAGCCTGTCGGACATGGTGTCGTTCGGCGTTGCGCCCGCGCTCGTGATGTACGAGTGGGTGCTGAAGGATCTCGGCCGCTGGGGCTGGCTTGCCGCGTTCGTCTACTGCTCGGGCGCCGCGCTGCGCCTCGCGCGCTTCAACACGAACATCGGCGTCGTCGACAAGCGCTTCTTCCAGGGGCTGCCGAGCCCGGCCGCCGCCGCGCTGATTGCCGGCTTCGTCTGGCTCGCGACCGACAACCGCGTGCCGATGAAGCTCGGCTGGCTGCCGTGGGTCGCGTTCGCGCTGACGATCTACGCGGGCGTGACAATGGTGTCGAACGCGCCGTTCTACAGCGGCAAGGCGCTCGACGTGCGGCACCGCGTGCCGTTCGCGGCGATCCTGCTGGTCGTCGTCGCGTTCGTGCTCGTGTCGTCGGATCCGCCGCTGATGCTGTTCTGCCTGTTCGTCCTGTACGGGCTGTCGGGCTACGTGTTCTGGGCCTACATGGCCGTCCGGGGACGGGCGAATCCGGCACGCTCGTCGCAGCGCGATCACTGAAGCACAACCTGCCCGGAAACGGCGGCCTCGGATGTGATTCCGGGCCGCCGTTTCCATTTGCCCCTTTTTAGCATCGCGCGGCCCGGCATCCCGGGTGCCGTCCGATTGCGCACCCAGCGGAATGCCGCTATAGTCTTCGGCATGACTGCATTTTCCCGCCTCTCCCTCCTTCTAGCCGGTGCGCCGCTACGCGCGCTAGCTTTGGCGCGCCTGCCGCGCTGACCGTTCTCGCCCTCCGTCAAGCCTCGTCTGTTGTTGAGCGTCGCCAGCGGTGGCGCGATCTCATTACGTTTGATTTCCGTATAAAGAGCCCTGGAGCCCCCCATGACAGACAAGCTGATCATTTTCGATACGACGTTGCGTGACGGTGAACAATCGCCCGGCGCGTCGATGACGAAGGAAGAGAAAATCCGCATCGCGAAGCATCTCGAGCGGATGAAGGTCGACGTGATCGAAGCCGGCTTCGCGGCCAGCTCGAACGGCGACTTCGACGCGATCCACACGATCGCCGGTCTCGTGAAGGACAGCACGATCTGTTCGCTGGCGCGCGCCAACGACAAGGACATCCAGCGCGCCGCCGACGCGCTGAAGCCGGCCAACAGCGCGCGGATCCACACGTTCATCGCGACGTCGCCGCTGCACATGGAGAAGAAGCTGCGGATGACGCCGGACCAGGTGTTCGAGCAGGCGCGCCTCGCGGTGCGCTTCGCACGCCAGTTCACCGACAACGTCGAATTCTCGCCGGAAGACGGCAGCCGTTCGGATCTCGACTTCCTGTGCCGCGTGCTGGAAGCCGTGATCGCCGAAGGGGCGACCACGATCAACATCGCCGACACGGTCGGCTACGGCGTGCCGGAACTCTACGGCAACCTCGTGAAGACGCTGCGCGAACGCATTCCGAACTCGGACAAGGCGATCTTCTCCGTGCATTGCCACAACGACCTCGGGATGGCGGTGGCGAACTCGCTCGCGGGCGTGAAGATCGGCGGTGCGCGGCAGGTCGAGTGCACGATCAACGGTCTCGGCGAGCGCGCGGGCAACACGTCGCTCGAGGAAATCGTGATGGCCGTGAAGACCCGCAAGGACTACTTCGGCCTCGACGTCGGCATCGACACGACGCAGATCGTGCCGACGTCGAAGCTCGTGTCGCAGATCACCGGTTTCGTCGTGCAGCCGAACAAGGCCGTGGTCGGCGCGAACGCATTCGCGCACGCGTCGGGCATCCACCAGGACGGCGTGCTCAAGGCGCGCGACACGTACGAGATCATGCGCGCGGAAGACGTGGGCTGGACCGCGAACAAGATCGTGCTCGGCAAGCTGTCGGGCCGCAATGCGTTCAAGCAGCGCCTGCAGGAGCTCGGCGTGTCGCTCGACAGCGAAGCCGAACTGAACGCCGCGTTCATGCGCTTCAAGGACCTCGCCGACCGCAAGGCCGACATCTTCGACGAAGACATCATCGCGATCGTCTCCGAGGAGTCGGCGTTCGCGCACGAGCAGGAGCACTTCAAGTTCGTGTCGCTGTCGCAGCACTCGGAAACGGGCGAGCAGCCGCAGGCCAAGGTCGTGTTCGCGGTCGAGGGCAAGGAAGTGACCGGCGAGGCGCGGGGCAACGGCCCCGTCGACGCGACGCTGAATGCGATCGAAAGCGAAGTCGGCAGCGGTTCCGAGCTGCTGCTGTACTCGGTGAACGCGATCACGACCGGCACGCAGGCGCAAGGCGAAGTGACGGTCCGGCTGTCGAGGAGCGGGCGGATCGTGAACGGCGTCGGCACCGATCCGGACATCGTCGCGGCGTCCGCGAAGGCGTACATTGCCGCGCTGAACAAGCTGCACTCGAAGGACGACAAGCTCAACCCGCAGCGCGCGTAAGCGCTGCGCGTCGAGCGCCCGAAACGCCCCGTGCGGCCTTGTGCCGCCCGGGGCGTTTTTTCATGCGCCGCTCATTCGGCGGCAGGCGCGCGGAACATCCAGCGGCGCGCGGCCGGGCGGGGCGCCGGGCTGCGACGGCGGAATTCGACCGTGATCCCGCGCCGCGGCGCATCGGCGACGAACCCATCGAGCAGTTCGAGCACGTCGTGATCGATGTAGTCGGCGCGCGTCGCGTCGATGATCACGGCCGCACGGTCCGGAATGTGCCGCAGGTGATGCTTGACCTGCACCTTGCCGAGAAACGACACGTCCTTGCGGAACGACAGCAGGAAGTGATCGTCGTGCTGCGCGAGCGTGACGGGGCTCTTCAGGTTCGCCACCGCGACCGCCAGCACGCTGCACGCGAGGCCGATCGCGATGCCGAACAGCAGGTCGACCGCCAGCACGCCCGCGATGGTCGCGGCGAACGGCACGAACGCGGCCGGACCCTGCTTCAGCACCGAGCGGAACAGGGCCGGTTTCGCGAGCTTGAAGCCGGTGTGGATCAGGATCGCCGCGAGGCTCGCGAGCGGGATCAGGTTGATCAGTCCGGTGAGCGCGAACACGCTGGCGAGCAGCAGGATCCCGTGCACGATCGCCGACATCCGGCTTTGCGCACCCGCGTTCACGTTGACCGAGCTGCGCACGATCACCGACGTGATCGGCAGCCCGCCGACCGCGCCCGCGACGAGATTGCCGACGCCCTGCGCCTTCAGCTCGCGGTCCGGCTGGGTCGGCCGGCGTTTCGGATCGATCTGCTCGACCGCCTCCAGGCTCAGCAGCGTCTCGAGGCTCGCGACGACCGCGAGCGTGATCGCGACGCGCCACACGTCCGGATTGACGAGCTGCGCGAAGTTCGGGCCGAGCTCGGCATGCTTGAGCGACGCGGCGAAGGCCGCGAACGACCCGAGCTCGGGCAGCGTGACGCGATGCGCGGCGCCCGGCGCGACCGACGGCACGAGCGCGCCGAGCACCAGCGTTGCACCGATGCCGAACACGACGACCGCGAGCGGCGCGGGTATCGAGCGCACCCAGGCGAAGCGCTTGAGCGCCGGCGCGTCCCAGGCGAGCAGCAGCGCGAGCGAGACGAGCGCGATGGCCGTCGCGGCCCATGCGGTCGGCAGGCCCGGCCATGATGCAAACGATTGCGCCGCCGCGCCGCCGATGCCGAATGCGAACGGAATCTGCTTCACGATCAGCAGCAGGCCGATCGCCGCGAGCATGCCCTTGATGACGGGCGACGGCACGTAGGCGGCGAAGCGGCCGGCGCGCAGCATGCCGAAGCCGAACTGCAGCACGCCGGACAGCAGCACCGCGAGCAGGAACGCGGAGAAGCTGCCGAGTTGCGCGATCCCTTCGACGACGATCACGACCAGGCCGGCGGCCGGCCCGCTGACCGACAGCGACGAGCCGCTCAGCAGCGCGACGACGATGCCGCCGACGATGCCGGACACGAGCCCGGCGAACGGCTCGACGCCGGACGCATTGGCGATGCCGAGACACAGCGGCAGCGCGACGAGGAAAACGACGATGCCGGCGACGATATCGCGCGGCAGGGTGGACAGGCGCTCATTCAGTTTCATGGTTGGCTATTTCATTGGCGTAGGGGAGGGCGAGGGTCAGGCGAGTGCGGCGGCCGTGGCGGCACGCTCCGGTTCGGCTTCGGCCGGCGGCGCCGTGTAGCCGGAGTCGAGTTCCTTCAGGCGGCCGTCGGCGAGCGAAAAGATCCAGCCGTGCACGAGCGGCGGCCGCTGCCGGCCATGCACGATCGGCGACGCCCGCAGCAGCCGTACCTGTTCGAGCACGTTCAGCTCGGCCAGGCGGTCGGCGGCGGCCGTTTCGTCGAGCCCGTCGAGCGTGTCGCGGTGGCGCCGCGCGAGCGCGCAGAGCGGCGCGATGCGGCGCGCGACATGCGGCAGGTCGGCGGGCGGCGGCAGCAGCGACGCGCGCACGCCACCGCACCCGTAGTGGCCGCACACGATCACGTGGTCGACTTCGAGCACGCGCACGGCATACTCGAGCACGCTCGCGGAATTGTCGTCGTCGGGATGGAACAGGTTCGCGATGTTGCGATGGACGAACAGCTCGCCGGGCACGCAGTGCGTGATGGTTTCGGCCGGCACGCGGCTGTCGGCGCAGCCGATCCACAGCACGCGCGGGTTCTGGCCGCGCGCGAGCGCGTCGAAGAAGCCGGGTGTGTGTTCGCGCGTTTCGCGGGCCCAGGCGATGTTGGCAACCAGCATGCTCTTGGGGCGATTCATGAGGACTCCTTTCTGATAAAGGCAAACGGATACCGGACGAAGTGGGGCAATAAGATACTTTCTAAATTGAAAGGTTCAATTTCGACTGATATTAGGGGTATGCCCTAACGGCCGGTGCCACTGATACAAATTGTTTCAACTGGATCTGGCGAGGTGCATCGAATGCACCAATGCAACGCATGACATGCATCGTATCTGCCTGTTTCCTGCAGACGGCCGCGTGGCATGGGTCTCGGCGTAATAGCCTCCGGAGCGTCTTCAATCGGAAAGGATTGCCGCGTCGAAATCGAAATTAATCAATATGACGGAAAAAATGAAATGGCCATTCACGCAGTGATTCGTGAATGGCCATTGCGAAAATTGTGCGTCAAGGCGCAATCGATCCACTCAGAACAGGTTGCGGCGGTCGGGATCGTGCAGCGGGTCCGGCGTTTTCTGCGTGGTGCGCAGGATGCCCTGCGGGTCGAAGTAGAAGCTGTACATCATGTACCAGACGTTGTCCTCGAGATAGCGATAGGTCCACACCTCGCGTTTCATCAGCGGGAAGTAGGACGTCTCGACCGGGCGGCCGAAATTGACGAGCACGTCGGTCTTGGTCCACTTGCCGATTTCCGCGCGATAGAACTCGCTCGGCTGCAGCACCTGGCGTACGTTGACGATCCGGTGGGCCGCGTCGACGTCGGCCGCGACGGTGATCTCGCCCATCGGCTGGGTCGGCCACATCAGGCGCTTGCCGCCGCCGGGCAGGTCGTAGATCTCGCGCGGCGGGCCCATGCGCGCGACGATCGCCGACTCGTCCTGGCCGGCCTGGTATTGCTGCCACGGTTGCGCGCAGCCGGCGAGCAGTGCCGCCGCGCAGGCGGCCAGCACCGGCAGGCGCGCGGGAATGCGAATGCGCATGGGATTCTCCAGAACTCACTGACCGTTCAGTTGTATCACGGACGGCGCGCGCCGGCGTATCGTGCCGAAAAAATCGGTGCGGATCGCCGGCGGTGTGCCGTCGGGGTTCGGTGTCGTGCCGCGCTTGCGGCCAGGCGCGCCCGCGGCCTATGATCCGCGCTTCTCGGGCAGATTGAAGGGCAGGTAGCCGATGCAGCTGTGGAAACGGTGCGCGCTCGCATTGAGCGCCGGGTGGATGCTGGCGTCGTCCGCGTTCGCGGCGGGCGAGCCGGTGCGGATCGCGCTGATCGAAGGGATGTCGGGTCCGTTCGCGAATGCGGGCGCGGCGGTCGAGCGCAACCTGCGCTTCGGCGTCGAACGGGTCAATGCGGCAGGCGGCGTGAAACTGCGCGACGGCGCGCATCCGCTCGAACTCGCCGTGCTCGACAGCAAGGGCAGCCCGGAAGAGGCGCTCGTGCAATTGCGCGCGGCGGCGGACCGGCACATCGGTTTCGTCGCGCAGGGCAACAGTTCGGCGGTCGCGGCCGCGCTCGTCGCGGCGCTCGACAAGCTGAACGCACGCAATCCGGACAGCCGGATGCTGTTCCTCAACTATTCGGCCGACGACCCTGCGCTGACCGGCGCGCGCTGCAGCTTCTGGCATTTCCGCTTCGACGCGCACGCGGGGCTGCGGATGGCCGCGCTGGCGGACGTGATGGCGCGCGACCGCGCGCTGCGCAAGGTCTACCTGCTGAACCAGGACTACAGCTTCGGCCACGACGTCAGTGCGCTGGCAAGGCAGGCGCTGGCCGAGCGGCGCCCCGACATCGCGATCGCCGGCGACGAGTTCCATCCGATCGGCCGTATCAAGGATTTCTCGCCGTACATCGCGAAGATCCGGGCGAGCGGCGCGGACGCCGTCGTGACCGGCAACTGGGGCAACGATCTCACGCTGCTCGTGAAGGCGGCGCGCGAGCAGGGGCTGAACGCGAAGTTCTACACGTTCTACGGCAACAGCCTCGGCGCGCCGGCGGCACTGGGCGACGCGGGCGTCGGGCGGGTGATCGCCGTCGCGGACTGGCATCCGAACGCGGGCGGCGCGAAGTCCGACGCGTTCTATCGTGCGTTCCGAACCCGTTTCCCGGCGGCCCAGGACGACTATCCGGTGCGGCGCATGAGCCTGATGATCGAGATGCTCGCGGCGGCGATGAATCGGGCCGGCTCGGCCGACCCTGTCGCGGTGGCGCGCGCGCTGGAGGGGCTGTCGTTCGACGACGGCTTCCACGCGTCGACGATGCGCGCACAGGATCACCAGTTGATCCAGCCCCTTTACGTGATGGCAATGGACAAGGCCGGCACGCCAAGCGTGCGCTTCGACAACGAGGGCTCGGGCTACGGCTTCCGGACGGTCCTCGCGGTGCCCGCGCAGCGCACGCAGATGCCGTCGACATGCTCGATGACGCGCCCGTGACAGGAGGCGGTAGGAACGGCGTGCAGTTGTGCTACAATGCCCGCCGGTTGTAAGTCACGGCACGGCCTTTCTTCCGTGTCCGCCTGTTCAGTTAGCAAGTAGGAAACCAAGGAAATCACATGTCTGTTGCAGATATCAAGAAGTCGGAAGTCGTTGCTCAGTTCGCCCGCGGTACCAACGACACGGGTTCGCCCGAAGTCCAGGTCGCACTGCTGACCGCACGTATCGTCGAACTGACGGGTCACTTCAAGACCCACGCGAAGGACCACCACAGCCGCCGCGGCCTGCTGCGCATGGTGAGCCGCCGCCGCAAGCTGCTCGACTACCTCAAGGGCAAGGATGCCGACCGTTACCGCGCGCTGATCGAGAAGCTGGGTCTGCGTAAGTAATCGAGGCGATTGCCGCCAGCAAGATGCCTGTGTCAGTCCGCTGATGCAGGCATTTTGTTTTTGCGCGGTGCGTAGCGTCACGCGCACCGCAGGTTGTCCGGCACGTGGATGCCGGGCTGCCGGAACGGCTGATGCCGGGGTCGGGATTTGTGTCATTCCAGCGCGCCGCTCGACGAGCGCCGCGCTGGAATGGCATAAAAAACACACCTTGCTCCGGGTGATTCGGTCGGGACGCCGCCGCGCGGGATGGCCCGGGCGGCGAATGAAATGAATGAGTTCAAAGGAGCAACCATGTCCATGTTCAACAAGGTCGTGAAGGAATTCCAGTGGGGCCAGCACAAGGTGCGCCTCGAAACCGGTGAAGTCGCCCGCCAGGCGAGCGGTGCCGTGATCGTCGACGTGGAAGACACCGTCGTGCTGGCAACCGTCGTCGGCGCGAAGTCGGCGAAGCCGGGCCAGGATTTCTTCCCGCTGACCGTCGACTACCTCGAAAAGACCTACTCGGCCGGCAAGATCCCGGGCGGCTTCTTCCGTCGCGAAGGCCGTCCGTCGGAACACGAGACGCTGACGTCGCGCCTGATCGACCGTCCGCTGCGTCCGCTGTTCCCGGAAGGCTTCTACAACGAAGTGCAGGTCGTGATCCACGTGCTGTCCGTGAACCCGGAAATCCCGGCGGACATCCCCGCGCTGATCGGCGCGTCGGCCGCGCTCGCCGTGTCGGGCCTGCCGTTCAACGGCCCGGTCGGTGCCGCGCGCGTTGCGTACATCGACAATGCCTACGTGCTGAACCCGACGCGTGACCAGATCAAGGCATCGAGCCTCGACCTCGTCGTCGCCGGTACGGAGCGTGCCGTGCTGATGGTCGAGTCGGAAGCCGACCAGCTGACGGAAGACGTGATGCTGGGCGCCGTGGTGTTCGGCCACGAGCAGATGCAGACGGCGATCGACGCGATCCACGAACTCGTGCGCGAAGGCGGCAAGCCCGAGTGGGACTGGCAGCCGGCGCCGAAGAACGAAGCGCTGATCGCGCGCGTGACCGAACTGGCACAGAACGAACTGCTCGCTGCTTACCAGCTCCGCGACAAGCAGGCGCGCTCGACGAAGCTGAAGGAAGTCTACGCGGCGACCTCGGCGAAGCTCGAGGAAGACGCGCTGGCGGCCGGCACGGTCGCGGCCGACAAGGCCACCGTCGGCAACGTCCTGTTCGACATCGAAGCGAAGATCGTCCGTTCGCAGATCCTGAACGGCGAGCCGCGCATCGACGGTCGCGACACGCGCACCGTGCGTCCGATCGAGATCCGTACCGGCGTGCTGCCGCGCACCCACGGTTCGGCGCTGTTCACGCGTGGCGAAACGCAGGCGCTCGTCGTCGCGACGCTCGGCACGAAGGGTGACGAGCAGATCATCGACGCGCTCGAAGGCGAATACCGCGAGCGCTTCATGCTCCACTACAACATGCCCCCGTTCGCGACGGGCGAAACGGGCCGCGTCGGCTCGCCGAAGCGCCGCGAAATCGGTCACGGCCGCCTCGCGAAGCGTGCACTGGTCAAGTGCCTGCCGAGCGCCGACGAATTCGGCTACTCGATCCGCGTCGTGTCGGAAATCACCGAATCGAACGGTTCGTCGTCGATGGCATCGGTGTGCGGCGGCTGCCTCGCGCTGATGGACGCCGGCGTGCCGATGAAGGCGCACGTCGCGGGCATCGCGATGGGCCTGATCCTCGAAGGCAACAAGTTCGCGGTGCTGACCGACATCCTCGGCGACGAGGATCACCTCGGCGACATGGACTTCAAGGTGGCCGGCACGGAGCAAGGCGTGACGGCGCTGCAGATGGACATCAAGATCCAGGGCATCACGAAGGAAATCATGCAGGTCGCGCTCGCGCAGGCGAAGGAAGGCCGCATGCACATCCTCGGCAAGATGACGTCGGCGGTCTCGGGTGCGAACACGCAGCTGTCGGAATTCGCGCCGCGCATGATCACGATCAAGATCAACCCGGAAAAGATCCGCGACGTGATCGGCAAGGGCGGTTCGGTGATCCGCGCGCTGACGGAAGAAACCGGCACGACCATCGACATCTCGGATGACGGCGTCGTGACGATCGCGAGCACGAGCAGCGAAGGCATGGCCGAAGCGAAGAAGCGCATCGAGAACATCACGGCCGAGATCGAAGTCGGCCAGGTGTACGAAGGCACGGTTCTGAAGCTGCTCGATTTCGGCGCGATCGTGAACCTGCTGCCGGGCAAGGACGGCCTGCTGCACATCTCGGAAATCGTCAACGAGCGTGTGAAGGACATCAACGACTACCTGAAGGAAGGCCAGCAAGTGAAGGTCAAGGTCATCCAGACGGACGAAAAGGGTCGCGTGCGTCTGTCGGCGAAGGCGCTGCTGAATGAAGCAGCGGCGGCGTCGCAGTCGGATACGCCGCCGCAGCAGTAAGCGGGCAGGTGTGAGAACGGCCGGCAGTGCGAAAGCGCGCCGGCCGTTTTTTCTGTAGCATCGTTGTGCGGCGCAGCAGCGCCGGCGAGGCGCCCGTGCCGCATCAGGGCGCGTCCCCGATTCCGATCCTGGAGCGACCACCATGAAAGCCATCGAAATCACCGAATTCGGCGCCCCTGACGTGCTGAAGCTCGCGGAGCGTCCGCGCCCCGACCCGAAGCGCGGCGAAGTGCTGATCAAGGTGGCGGCTTCCGGCGTGAACCGGCCGGACGTCTTCCAGCGCAAGGGCGCGTATGCGCCGCCGCCGGGCGCGTCGGATCTGCCGGGCCTCGAGGTCGCGGGCGAGATCGTCGGCGGCGACCTGTCGGATGCCGCGCTGAACCCGTTCGGCCTGAAGCTCGGCGACCGCGTCTGCGCGCTGCTCGCGGGCGGTGGCTACGCCGAGTATGCGGTTGCGCCGCTGCCGCAATGCCTGCCGGTGCCCGACGGGCTGACCGACATCGAAGCCGCGTCGTTGCCCGAAACGTTCTTCACCGTGTGGAGCAACGTGTTCGACCGCGCGCTGCTCGGTGCGGGCGAGGGCGGCGAGCAGGAAACCCTGCTCGTGCAGGGCGGCTCGAGCGGGATCGGCGTGACGGCGATCCAGATCGCGCACGCACTCGGCTTTCGCGTGTTCGCGACGGCCGGGAACGCCGACAAATGCCGCGCATGCGAGGCACTCGGTGCCGAGCGTGCGATCAACTACAAGACCGAGGACTTCGTCGAGGTCGTCAAGTCGCTGACGCACGATCGCGGCGTCGACGTGATCCTCGACATGGTCGCGGGCGCGTACGTGCCGCGCGAACTGTCCGCCCTCGCGGATGGCGGCCGCCTCGTGCTGATCGCGCTGCTCGGCGGCGCGAAGGCCGAGGTCAACCTGAACGAGATCCTGCGCCGCCGGCTGACGGTGACGGGCTCGACGCTGCGTCCGCGTCCGGTCGAGTTCAAGGCGCGCATCGCCGCGCAGCTGAAGGCGCGCGTGTGGCCGCTGCTCGCGGAAGGCCGCATCAAGCCCGTCATCTACCGCGTGCTGCCGGCCGGCGACGCCGCTCAGGCGCATGCGCTGATGGAAAGCGGCGAGCACATCGGCAAGATCGTGCTCGATTGGGGTACGACCGCCTGACGGTCCGTGCGGCCGGACTTGACATGTGTGGTTTGACCGGTTCAAGCCGTGCGCAGTAAAATCGCGGGTTTGCTTCGCCAGATCCAACCTGACGGCCGGTTTCCGGCACGTCGATGACGAGACAGACACGATGTCGAAACAACGAACAAAGCGAGTGATCGGCAACTGGAAGATGCACGGCCGGCTGGCCGGCAACCAGGCGTTGCTGAACGAAGTGGTGCAGGGCGCGGGCGCGGTGCCGGCCGAAACGTCGGTCGGCGTGTGCGTGCCGTTCCCGTACCTCGCGCAGGTTCAGGCGCAGCTCGCCGGCGGCCGCGTCGCGTTCGGCGCGCAGGACGTGTCCGCGCACGAGCAGGGCGCGTTCACCGGTGAGGTCGCGGCCGCGATGGTGGCGGAGTTCGGCGCGCATTATACGATCGTCGGTCACTCGGAGCGTCGCGCGTATCACGGCGAACGCAACGAGACCGTCGCTGCGAAGACGCAGCGCGCGCTCGCGGCAGGCCTCACGCCCGTCGTGTGCGTCGGCGAAACGCTCGACGAGCGTGAAGCGGGCTCGACCGAGCAGGTGGTCGGTGCGCAGCTCGACGCCGTGCTGGCCGTGCTGACGGTTGACGAAGCGGCGCGCATCGTCGTCGCGTACGAGCCGGTCTGGGCGATCGGCACGGGCAAGAGCGCGACGTCGGCGCAGGCGCAGGATGTCCATGCGTTCCTGCGTGCGCGTCTCGCGGCGAAGGGGGCGGCGGACGTGTCGGTGCTGTACGGCGGCAGCGTGAAGCCGGACAACGCGGAAGAGCTGTTCGCGCAGCCGGACATCGACGGCGGCCTGATTGGCGGCGCGTCGCTGAAGGCGGAAGATTTCCTGGCGATCTGCCGGGCCGCGCGTTGAGCGGTCCGGGATCGAATTGAACCATGACGGCGGCCGGTCGGTCCGGTCGCCTGATCCAATCGGGTGGGTGTGATGCTGTTATTCAAGACGCTGATTATTGTCGTGCAGGTGCTGTCTGCACTCGGTGTGATCGGGCTCGTGCTGCTGCAGCACGGCAAGGGTGCCGACATGGGCGCCGCCTTCGGCAGCGGCGCGTCGGGCAGCCTGTTCGGCGCGACGGGCTCGGCGAACTTCCTGTCGCGCACGACGGGCATTCTCGCGACGATCTTCTTCGTCGCGACGCTCGCGCTGACGTACCTCGGCTCGTACAAGTCGACGCCGTCGGCAGGCGTGCTCGGTGCGGCAGCGACCGCGCCGGCATCGGCGCCCGCGGCGTCGGCTCCGGCCGTCGCAGCGTCCGCTGCCGCGGGTTCGGCCGCGAGTGCGCCGGGCCAGGATGTCCCGAAATAAAAAGCCCAATTTTTTGCGTTTGTGCGTTGAACAAATCTGGAACTCGGGTTAGAATTTAATTCTTGAAGCGATTCGCGGGAAACGAGCAGTACAACCCGAGTTGCATGCAGTGCCGACGTGGTGAAATTGGTAGACACGCTATCTTGAGGGGGTAGTGGCGAAAGCTGTGCGAGTTCGAGTCTCGCCGTCGGCACCAAAGTTACTCAATGCCAGCCGCTTCTAGTGGCTGGCATTTTTCATTTGTGGGGTCCGCTTGCGATTGTCTTGCGATCGCCTGCACTCCGAAATGATTCCTTCCGCCGGAAGTGGTATTCTCCGGACGCTCAGAACCAACCGATAGAGGATTGCCTTGAACCTCGCAGCCTATTACCCCGTCTTGTTGTTCCTCCTCGTGGGCACTGGTTTAGGTATAGCGCTGGTCAGCATCGGCAAGCTCCTTGGTCCCAACAAGCCGGACGTCGAGAAGAACGCACCGTACGAGTGCGGCTTCGAAGCCTTTGAAGACGCCCGGATGAAATTCGACGTCCGGTACTACCTCGTCGCCATCCTGTTCATCATCTTCGATCTCGAGACCGCGTTCCTGTTTCCGTGGGGCGTCGCGCTCCGGGACATCGGCTGGCCGGGTTTCATCGCAATGATGATTTTTCTGCTCGAATTCCTGCTGGGCTTTGCCTATATCTGGAAGAAAGGCGGTCTCGACTGGGAGTGATGGGTTAATCGCCGGTTTGCATGGGCGGCCACGCTGGGCCGCTCGTCTGGAGTGGAAAGCAAATGAGTATCGAAGGGGTCTTGAAGGAAGGGTTTGTCACCACGACGGCTGACAAGCTGATCAACTGGACGCGTACCGGCTCGCTGTGGCCGATGACGTTCGGGCTCGCGTGTTGCGCCGTCGAGATGATGCATGCGGGCGCGGCCCGTTATGACCTGGACCGGTTCGGGGTCGTGTTCCGTCCGAGCCCGCGTCAATCGGACGTGATGATCGTCGCCGGCACGCTGTGCAACAAGATGGCGCCCGCGCTGCGCCGCGTGTACGACCAGATGGCCGAGCCGCGCTGGGTGATCTCGATGGGGTCGTGCGCGAACGGTGGTGGCTACTACCATTACTCGTACTCGGTGGTCCGCGGTTGCGACCGGATCGTGCCGGTCGACGTCTACGTGCCGGGCTGTCCGCCCACGGCCGAGGCGCTGGTCTACGGCGTGATCCAGCTTCAGGCGAAGATCCGCCGCACCAATACCATCGCCCGTCAATAAAGCCCCCGAGCGTCCCCTCAATATGGCAAGCAAAATCGAGACCCTCAAGGCAAACCTCGAAGCCGCGCTCGGCGCGCGCGTGGTGAGCCTCACCGAAGCGATCGGTGAACTGACGCTCGTCGTGAAGGCGAGCGATTACCTCGAAGTCGCAAAGACGCTGCGCGACGATCCGAAGCTCCGTTTCGAGCAGCTGATCGACCTCTGCGGCGTCGACTACCAGACCTACGGCGACGGTGCCTACGACGGCCCGCGTTTCGCGGCCGTGTCGCAGCTGCTGTCGGTCACGAACAACTGGCGCCTGCGCCTGCGCGTGTTCGCGCCGGACGACGATCTGCCGATCGTGGCGTCGCTCGTCGACATCTGGACTTCCGCAAACTGGTACGAGCGCGAAGCGTTCGACCTGTACGGCCTCGTGTTCGAGGGTCACCCCGACCTGCGCCGCATCCTCACCGACTACGGCTTCATCGGCCACCCGTTCCGCAAGGACTTCCCGGTGTCGGGCTATGTCGAAATGCGTTACGACCCGGAAGAGAAGCGGGTCGTCTACCAGCCGGTGACGATCGAGCCGCGCGAAATCACGCCGCGCGTGATCCGCGAGGATCGCTATGGCGGTCTGAAACATTAAGGGGGCGTCATGGCAGAAATCAAGAACTACACCCTCAACTTCGGCCCGCAGCACCCGGCAGCGCACGGCGTGCTGCGCCTGGTGCTCGAGCTCGACGGCGAAGTCATCCAGCGCGCCGATCCGCACATCGGCCTGCTGCACCGCGCGACTGAAAAGCTCGCGGAAAGCAAGACCTTCATCCAGTCCGTGCCGTACATGGACCGTCTCGACTACGTGTCGATGATGGTCAACGAGCACGGCTACGTGCTTGCGATCGAGCGTCTGCTCGGCGTCGACGTGCCCGAGCGCGCGCAGTACATCCGCGTGCTGTTCGACGAGATCACGCGCGTGCTGAACCACCTGATGTGGATCGGCGCGCACGCACTCGACGTCGGCGCGATGGCGGTGTTCCTGTACGCATTCCGCGAGCGCGAAGACCTGATGGACGTGTACGAAGCGGTGTCCGGCGCCCGGATGCACGCGGCGTACTATCGCCCGGGCGGCGTCTATCGCGACCTGCCTGACGCAATGCCGCAATACAAGGCGTCGAAGATTCGCAACGAGAAGGCGCTCGCGAAGATGAACGAAGCGCGCAGCGGCTCGGTGCTCGACTTCATCGACGACTTCTTCACGCGTTTCCCGAAGTGCGTCGACGAATACGAAACGCTGCTGACCGACAACCGGATCTGGAAGCAGCGTCTGGTCGGGATCGGCGTCGTCAGCCCGGAACGTGCGCTGCAGATGGGCCTGACGGGCCCGATGCTGCGCGGCTCGGGTATCGCCTGGGACTTGCGCAAGAAGCAGCCGTACGAAGTGTACGACCGCATGGATTTCGACGTGCCGGTCGGCGTGAACGGCGATTGCTACGACCGCTATCTGGTGCGCGTCGAAGAAATGCGCCAGTCGGTCCGTATCGCGAAACAGTGTATTGAGTGGCTCCGCAAGAATCAGGGCCCGGTGATGACCGACAATCACAAGGTTGCGCCGCCGTCGCGCGTCGGCATGAAGACCAACATGGAAGACTTGATTCACCACTTCAAGCTCTTCACCGAAGGTTTTCACGTGCCGGAAGGCGAAGCGTACGCGGCAGTCGAGCATCCGAAGGGCGAATTCGGCATCTATCTCGTGTCCGATGGTGCCAACAAGCCGTATCGCCTCAAGATCCGCGCACCGGGCTTCGCGCACCTCGCGTCGCTCGATGAAATGGCGCGCGGTCACATGATTGCCGACGCCGTCACGATCATTGGTACGCAGGACATCGTGTTCGGCGAAATCGATCGCTAATGGTTGCGCCGCCTGCGCGAGCGGGCGGCGAGCAGTCAGTCACACGCGAGGCGCGCTGAACCGGCGCGGCTTCGCAAGCTGTCAACAGTGAGCGCCAGGTCTGCCGTCCATGCACTGCAGTGCGGCAGGTTGTTCGTTCGGTAGGAATTGAAAGAGTCGTGTCTGAAAATGATCTCAGCTGAAGGCCTGAAGGAAATCGATCGAGCGTTGACGAAGTATCCCGCCGATCAGAAACAGTCCGCCGTGATGTCGGCGTTGGCCGTCGCTCAGGAAGAGCACGGCTGGCTGTCGCCCGAACTGATGCAGTTCGTCGCGGACTATCTCGGCATGCCGGCCGTCGCCGTGCAGGAAGTCGCGACGTTCTACACGATGTACGAGCTCAACCCGGTCGGCAAGCACAAGATCACGCTCTGCACGAACCTCCCGTGCCAGCTCGGTCCGCACGGCGGCGCCGAGGCGACGGCCGACTACCTGAAACAGAAGCTGGGCATCGGCTTCGGCGAGACCACGCCCGACGGCAAGTTCACGCTGAAGGAAGGCGAATGCATGGGCTCGTGCGGCGATGCGCCGGTGCTGCTGGTGAACAATCACAGAATGTGCAGCTTCATGAGCCGCGAGAAGATCGACCAGCTGCTTGAGGAGCTTTCGAAATGACGTCCCTTCACGACCGTCACATCAAACCGCTGATCCTCGCTGGTCTGAACGGCGAGAACTGGCATCTCGAAGATTACGTTGCGCGCGGCGGCTACAAGCAGCTGCGCCGCATTCTCGAAGAAAAGATTCCGCCGGAGCAGGTGATCGCCGACGTGAAGGCGTCGGGCCTGCGTGGCCGTGGCGGTGCGGGCTTCCCGACCGGCCTGAAGTGGAGCTTCATGCCGCGCCAGTTCCCGGGGCAGAAGTACCTCGTCTGCAACTCGGACGAAGGCGAGCCCGGCACGTTCAAGGATCGTGACATCCTGCGCTGGAACCCGCATGCGCTGATCGAAGGCATGGCCATCGGCGCGTACGCGATGGGCATCACCGTCGGCTACAACTACATCCACGGCGAAATCTTCGAAGTGTATCGACGCTTCGAGGCCGCGCTCGATGAGGCGCGTGCCGCGGGTTTCCTCGGCGACAACATCATGGGCTCGGAATTCTCGTTCCAGCTGCACGCGCACCACGGTTACGGCGCGTACATCTGCGGCGAGGAAACGGCGCTGCTCGAGTCGCTCGAAGGCAAGAAGGGCCAGCCGCGCTTCAAGCCGCCGTTCCCGGCGAGCTTCGGCGTGTACGGCAAGCCGACCACGATCAACAACACCGAGACGTTCGCCGCGGTGCCGTTCCTGCTGTCCATCGGGCCGCAGAATTACCTCGAGATCGGCAAGCCGAACAACGGCGGCACGAAGATCTTCTCAGTGTCGGGCGACGTCGAGCGTCCGGGCAACTACGAAGTGCCGCTCGGCACGCCGTTCGCGACGCTGATGGAGCTCGCCGGCGGGATGCGCGGTGGCCGCAAGATCAAGGCCGTGATTCCGGGCGGTTCGTCGGCACCGGTGATCCCGGGCGACATCATGATGCAGACCGATCTCGATTACGACTCGATCGCGAAGGCGGGCTCGATGCTCGGCTCCGGCGCGGTGATCGTGATGGACGAGACGCGCTGCATGGTGCGTTCGCTGCTGCGCCTGTCGTACTTCTACTACGAGGAATCGTGCGGCCAGTGCACGCCGTGCCGTGAGGGCACCGGCTGGCTGTATCGCGTCGTGAATCGTATCGAGCACGGCGAAGGCCGCCAGGAAGATCTGGACCTGCTGAATTCGGTTGCCGAGAACATCATGGGCCGCACGATCTGCGCGCTCGGCGATGCGGCGGCGATGCCGGTTCGCGGGATGCTCAAGCATTACTGGGACGAATTCGCGTACCACGTCGAGCACAAGCACTGCATGGTCGGCGGCCACGCGCACGCGGCGGCAGCCTGAAGCGAAGCACCGGTTGCGGAATTTGAGCGCACGGTCGGGCGAAGGCGCGAACGGGCGGAAATAGGTTAAGGACCATTCACCATCATGGTTGAACTTGAAATAGACGGCAAGAAGGTCGAGGTGCCCGAAGGCAGCATGGTGATCCAGGCTGCGCACAAGGCGGATACGTACATTCCTCACTTCTGCTATCACAAGAAACTGTCGGTTGCGGCCAACTGCCGGATGTGTCTCGTCGAAGTCGAGAAGATGCCGAAGGCCGTACCTGCCTGCGCGACGCCCGTGTCGGCCGGTATGATCGTGCGCACGCAGTCCGACAAGGCCGTGAAGGCGCAGCAGTCGGTGATGGAATTCCTCCTCATCAACCACCCGCTCGACTGCCCGATCTGCGATCAGGGCGGCGAATGCCAGCTGCAGGATCTGGCGGTCGGCTACGGCAAGTCGTCGTCGCGCTACTCGGAAGAAAAGCGCGTGGTGTTCCACAAGAACGTGGGCCCGCTGATCTCGATGGAAGAGATGTCGCGCTGCATCCACTGCACGCGCTGCGTCCGCTTCGGCCAGGAAATCGCCGGCGTGATGGAACTCGGCATGCTGGGCCGCGGCGAGCACTCGGAAATCACGACGTTCGTCGGCAAGACGGTCGACTCCGAGCTGTCGGGCAACATGATCGACCTGTGCCCGGTCGGCGCGCTGACCAGCAAGCCGTTCCGCTACAGCGCCCGTACGTGGGAGCTGTCGCGTCGCAAGTCGGTGAGCCCGCACGATTCCGTCGGCGCGAACCTCGTCGTGCAGGTGAAGAACAACCGCGTGATGCGCGTGCTGCCGTTCGAGAACGAAGCGATCAACGAATGCTGGATCTCGGACAAGGATCGTTTCTCGTACGAAGGCCTGAACAGCGAAGAGCGCCTGACGAAGCCGATGCTGAAGCAGGGCGGCCAGTGGATCGAAACCGACTGGCAGACCGCGCTCGAGTATGTCGCGAAGGGCCTGAAGGGTATCGCCGCGGATCACGGCGCGAACGCGCTGGCGATGCTCGCGAGCGCGCACAGCACCGCTGAGGAGCTGTTCCTCGTGAAGCAGCTCGCCCACGAACTGAAGACGCCGAACGTCGACTTCCGTCTGCGTCAGCAGGACTTCTCGGCGCCGGTCCAGGGCGCACCGTGGCTCGGCATGCCGATCGCCGACCTGTCGAACGTGGATGCCGCGTTCGTCGTCGGTTCGTTCCTGCGCCGCGATCACCCGCTGTTCGCCGCACGCCTGCGTCAGGCCGCGAAGAACGGCGCGAAGCTGCACTTCCTGCACGCGACCGCCGACGACTCGCTGATCCCGAGCGCGAAGCGCATCGTCGCCGCGCCGTCGGCATGGCTCGACGAACTGGCCGGCGTCGCCGCGGCCGTCGCGCAACTGCGCGGCGTCGCGCTGCCGGACATGCTTGCAGGCGTCACCGCATCGCCGGCCGCGCAAGCGGTCGCCCAGTCGCTCGCGAACGGCGAGCGCCGCGCGGTACTGCTCGGCAACGCGGCCGTCCGTCATCCGCAATTCGCGAAGCTGCACGCCGTCGCGCAGTGGATCGCCGACAATACCGGCGCCACGTTCGGCTTCCTGACGGAAGCGGCGAACACGGTCGGCGCGCACGTCGTCGGCGCACTGCCGGGCGAAGGCGGCCTGAACGCACGCGAAGCGTTCGCGCAGCCGCGCAAGGGCTACGTGCTGCTGAACGTCGAACCGGAATTCGACACGGCCGATCCGGCGCAGGCGCTTGCCGCGCTGAACCAGGCCGAAATGGTCGTCGTGATGTCGCCGTTCAAGCATGGCCTCGATTACGCCGACGTGCTGCTGCCGATCGCGCCGTTCACGGAAACGGCCGGTACGTACGTGAACGCGGAAGGCTCGGTGCAGAGCTTCAACGGCGTCGTGCGTCCGCTCGGCGACACGCGTCCGGCATGGAAGGTGTTGCGCGTGCTCGGCAGCCTGCTCGGTCTGCCGAACTTCGAATACGAAACGGCGGAAGAAGTGCGCGTCGCGGCGCTCGGCGACGCAGGCGTCGCGAGCCGTCTGTCGAACCAGGCGTCGGTCGCGCCGGCTCGCGTCGCGGCAGTTGCCGCGAACGGCGGCTTCGAGCGCCTCGCCGACGTGCCGATCTATCATGCCGACGCACTCGTGCGCCGTGCAGGTGCGCTGCACCTGACGGCCGCCGCGAAGGTGGCGAACGCCGCAGCCCTGCCGGCCGCGCTGTTCGACAAGCTGGGCTTGAAGGAAGGCGACGCGGTGCGCGTGCGCCAGGGCGAGCGTGCGGTGCAGTTGCCGGCCGTGCGCGACGCGAATCTTGCGGAGACGGTCGTTCGCGTGTCGGCGGCAACGCCTGCCGGCGCAGCGCTCGGCAGCCTGTCCGGTGAACTGGTGGTGGAGAAGGCGTAAATGAGCTTGTTCGATACGATCAACGCGGGCGGCGCCCAGCTTCTCGGCATCGCGTGGCCGACGGTGTGGGCCATCGTGCGCATCCTCGTCGTCGCCGTCGTCATCCTGCTGTGCGTCGCGTACCTGATTCTGTGGGAACGCAAGCTGATCGGCTGGATGCACGTGCGTCTTGGCCCGAACCGCGTCGGCCCCGGCGGCCTGCTGCAGCCGATCGCCGACGTGCTGAAGCTGCTGCTGAAGGAAGTGATTCAGCCGAGCGCCGCCAGCCGCTGGCTGTACCTGATCGCGCCGGTCATGACCGTCGTGCCGGCGTTCGCCGTGTGGGCCGTGATCCCGTTCCAGGCCCAGGCCGTGCTCGCGAACATCAACGCGGGCCTGCTGTACGCGATGGCGATCTCGTCGATCGGCGTGTACGCGGTGATCCTCGCGGGCTGGGCGTCGAACTCGAAGTACGCGTTCCTCGGCGCGATGCGCGCCGCGGCGCAGATGGTCTCGTACGAAATCTCGATGGGCTTCGCGCTGGTGCTCGTGCTGATGACGGCCGGCAGCCTGAACATGTCGGAAATCGTCAACTCGCAGCAGCATGGCTTCTTCGCGGGCCACGGCGTGAACTTCCTGTCGTGGAACTGGCTGCCGCTCCTGCCGGCGTTCGTCGTCTACTTCATCTCGGGCATCGCCGAAACGAACCGTCACCCGTTCGACGTGGTGGAAGGGGAGTCGGAAATCGTTGCCGGTCACATGATCGATTACTCGGGCATGGCGTTCGCGCTGTTCTTCCTCGCCGAGTACATCAACATGATCGTGATCTCGGCGCTGGCCGCGACGCTGTTCCTCGGCGGCTGGGATGCACCGTTCGAATTCCTGTCGTTCATTCCGGGCATCTTCTGGCTGGTGCTGAAGGTATTCGCGCTGCTGTCGGTGTTCATCTGGGTGCGCGCGACGTTCCCGCGCTACCGTTACGACCAGATCATGCGTCTGGGCTGGAAGGTGTTCCTGCCCGTCACGGTGATCTGGGTGGTCGTGGTCGGCTTCTGGATGATGTCGCCGCTCAACATCTGGGTGAAGTAAAGATCGGACGAAATCATGACGGCAATCCAACACTTCTTTAAGACCTTCTTCCTGACGGAACTGCTGAAGGGGCTCGCGCTGACCGGTCGTTACACGTTCCGGCGCAAGTTCACCGTGCAGTTCCCGGAAGAGAAGACCCCGATCTCGCCGCGTTTCCGCGGGCTGCATGCGCTGCGCCGCTACGAAAACGGCGAAGAGCGCTGCATCGCGTGCAAGCTCTGCGAGGCCGTGTGCCCGGCAATGGCGATCACGATCGAATCGGAAACGCGCGCGGACAACACGCGCCGCACGACGCGCTACGACATCGACCTGACGAAGTGCATCTTCTGCGGTTTCTGCGAAGAAAGCTGCCCGGTCGATTCGATCGTCGAGACGCAGATTCTCGAGTACCACGGCGAAAAGCGCGGCGACCTGTATTTCACGAAGGAAATGCTGCTCGCGGTGGGCGATCGCTACGAGAAGGACATCGCCGCGGCGAAGGCCGCCGACGCGCCGTATCGTTGATTGTGTTTGCAGTGCCGGCCCGGCATGAACGGGCCGAGCCGCCGCGACGGGTGCGGCACGCGAGAGCGTCCCGCAAGCCGCGCCTGACTATGGCCTAACGATGAACCGGTAATCATGGAATTCACGACCGTACTGTTCTACATCTTCGCGCTGCTCCTGGTGGTATCAGGGCTGAAGGTGATCACTTCGCGCAACCCGGTGGCGTCTGCGCTTTTCCTTGTGCTGGCGTTCTTCAACGCCGCCGCGATCTGGATGCTGCTGGAAGCGGAGTTCCTCGCGATCCTGCTGGTGCTGGTGTACGTGGGCGCCGTGATGGTGCTGTTCCTGTTCGTCGTGATGATGCTGGACATCAACATCGATTACCTGCGCCGCGACTTCAAGCGCTTCGTGCCGATGGCGACGGTGGTCGGCGCGATCATCGTGGTCGAGACCGCGCTGATCCTGTGGCGCGGCTACGGCGACACGCACACGGTGCACGCCATGGCGACGGGCGCGATGGCCGACTGGTCGAACACGCGCCTGATCGGCAAGGTGATCTACACCGACTACATCTTCGCGTTTGAAATCGCCGGCCTGGTGCTGCTGGTCGCGATCATCGCCGCGATCGGGCTGACCGAGCGCAAGGGCAAGGACAGCAAGCGCCAGCGCGTGTCGGATCAGGTCAAGGTGCGCCGCGACGACCGCGTGCGCCTCGTGAAGATGGAAGCGGAAAAGCCGCAGCCGGAAACGGCGCAGAGCGAAGCCGGTTCGAGCACCAACGGCTAAGCGGAGGAAAAGAAAACCATGCTGACTCTTGCTCACTACCTCGTGCTCGGCGCGATCCTCTTTGCGATCGCGATCGTCGGGATCTTCCTGAACCGCCGCAACATCATCATCATCCTGATGGCGATCGAACTGATGCTGCTGGCGGTGAACACCAACTTCGTCGCGTTCTCGCACTACCTCGGCGACGTGCACGGCCAGATCTTCGTGTTCTTCGTGCTGACCGTCGCCGCAGCGGAAGCCGCGATCGGTCTCGCGATTCTGGTGACCCTGTTCCGTAAGCTCGACACGATCAATGTCGAGGATCTCGATCAGCTCAAAGGTTAATTTCAGGCAACGCTGTTATGTCAACGACACTCAATGAAAACCTGCTGCTGGCGATTCCGCTCGCTCCGCTGGCCGGCTCGCTGATTGCGGGGCTGTTCGGGAACGCAGTCGGGCGCAAGGGCGCACACCGGATCACGATCCTCGGCGTAATGATCGCGTTCCTCCTGTCGGCGAAAGTCTTCTTCGACGTGATGGGCGGCGCAAGCTTCAACGCGACCGTCTACGAATGGATGAACGTCGGCTCGCTGAAGCTCGAAGTCGGCTTCCTCGTCGATTCGCTGACCGCGATGATGATGGTCGTCGTGACCTTCGTCTCGCTGATGGTGCATATCTACACGATCGGCTACATGGCGGAAGAAGACGGCTACCAGCGCTTCTTCTCGTACATCTCGCTGTTCACGTTCTCGATGCTGATGCTCGTGATGAGCAACAACTTCCTGCAGCTGTTCTTCGGCTGGGAAGCGGTGGGTCTGGTGTCGTACCTGCTGATCGGCTTCTACTTCACGCGTGAGAGCGCGATCTACGCGAACATGAAGGCGTTCCTCGTGAACCGCGTGGGCGACTTCGGCTTCCTGCTCGGCATCGGCCTGCTGCTCGCGTTCGCCGGCTCGATGAACTACGGCGAAGTGTTCGCAAAGCGCGCGGAGCTCGCGAGCCTGCACTTCCCGGGCACCGACTGGGGCCTGCTGACCGTTGCCTGTATCTGCCTGTTCATCGGCGCGATGGGTAAATCGGCACAGTTCCCGCTGCACGTGTGGCTGCCGGATTCGATGGAAGGCCCGACCCCGATCTCGGCGCTGATTCACGCGGCGACGATGGTGACGGCCGGCATCTTCATGGTGTCGCGCATGTCGCCGCTGTTCGAACTGTCCGACACCGCGCTGTCGTTCGTCACGGTGATCGGCGCGATCACGGCGCTGTTCATGGGCTTCCTCGGCATCATCCAGAACGATATCAAGCGCGTGGTCGCGTATTCGACGCTGTCGCAGCTCGGCTACATGACGGTCGCGCTCGGCGTGTCCGCGTACCCGGTCGCGTTGTTCCACCTGATGACGCACGCGTTCTTCAAGGCGCTGCTGTTCCTCGGCGCGGGCTCGGTGATCATGGGCATGCATCACGACCAGGACATCCGCAACATGGGCGGCCTGCGCAAGTACATGCCGATCACGTGGATCACGTCGCTCGTCGGTTCGCTCGCGCTGATCGGCACACCGTTCTTCTCGGGCTTCTACTCGAAGGACTCGATCATCGATGCGGTGAAGCTGTCGCACCTGCCGGGTTCGGGCTTCGCATACTTCGCGGTCGTCGCGAGCGTGTTCGTCACGGCGCTGTACTCGTTCCGCATGTACTTCCTGGTGTTCCACGGCGAAGAGCGCTTCCG
Organism: Burkholderia sp. Bp9142; assembly: GCF_003853415.1. Taxonomy (GTDB): domain Bacteria; phylum Pseudomonadota; class Gammaproteobacteria; order Burkholderiales; family Burkholderiaceae; genus Burkholderia. The sequence goes on from NZ_QTPP01000007.1 coordinate 225,773, forward strand.
CAAGCCGAAGCATCCGGAATCGCCGATGGGCATGGCGGCCGCGCACGGCCACGACGACCACGGCCATGGCCACGGTCATGACGACCACGCGCACGAGCCGCACGAGACCCCGTGGGTCGTGTGGGTGCCGCTGGTCCTGCTGGCGATCCCGTCGGTGATCATCGGTGCGATCGCGGTCAGCCCGATGCTGTTCGGCGACTTCTTCCTGCACGGCGTCGCATTCGACAAGGTGATCTTCATCGGCGAAAACCATCCGGCACTGGCCGAGATGGCCGAAGAGTTCCACGGCTGGGTGGGCATGGGCCTGCACTCGGTGTCGGGCCTGCCGGTCTGGCTCGCGCTCGCCGGTGTCGTCGTCGCATGGTTCCTGTACCTGAAGCGTCCGGCGCTGCCGGCGTCGATCCGCCGCGCGTTCGGTCCGATCTACACGCTGCTGGACAACAAGTACTACATGGACAAGATCAACGAAGTGGTGTTCGCCCGTGGTTCGGTGGCGATCGGCCGCGGCCTGTGGAAGGAAGGCGACGTCGTCGTGATCGACGGCCTCGTCAACGGCAGCGCCCGGTTCATCGGCTGGTTCGCCGGCGTGATCCGCTTCCTCCAATCCGGTTACATCTATCACTACGCGTTCGCCATGATCATCGGCATGCTGGGGCTCCTGACCCTGTTTGTAACGCTCGGCGGCAAATAAGGCGGGGGACAATAAATGCACGCTTTTCCGATTCTCAGTACCGCGATCTGGTTGCCGATCGTCTTCGGCCTCCTCGTGCTTGCGGTGGGTAACGACAAAAATCCGGGGGCGGCCCGCTGGGTCGCGCTGATCGGTTCGCTGCTCGGTCTCGCGGTCACGATCCCGCTGATCACGGGCTTCGACTCGAGCACGGCTGCGCTGCAGTTCGTCGAGAAGTCGACCTGGATCGAACGCTTCCACATCGCGTATCACCTCGGCGTCGACGGCATCTCGATGTGGTTCGTCGTGCTGACCGCGCTGATCACGGTGATCGTCGTGATCAGCGCGTGGGAAGTGATCACCGAGAACGTCGCGCAGTACTTCGCGGCCTTCCTGATCCTGTCCGGGATCATGATCGGCGTGTTCTCGGCGGCCGACGGCCTGCTGTTCTACGTGTTCTTCGAGGCGACCCTGATTCCGATGTACATCATCATCGGCGTGTGGGGCGGCCCGAACCGCGTGTATGCGGCATTCAAGTTCTTCCTGTACACGCTGGCCGGCTCGCTGCTGATGCTGGTCGCGCTGATCTACCTGTACACGCAGACGCATTCGTTCGACCTCGCGACGTGGCAGGACGCCAAGATTGCGATGACGCCGCAGATCCTGCTGTTCATTGCATTCTTCCTCGCGTTCGCGGTGAAGGTGCCGATGTGGCCGGTCCACACCTGGCTGCCGGATGCGCACGTGGAAGCGCCGACGGGCGGCTCGGTCGTGCTGGCGGCGATCATGCTGAAGCTCGGCGCGTACGGTTTCCTGCGCTTCTCGCTGCCGATCACGCCTGACGCCAGCCACTTCCTGGCACCGGTCGTGATCACGCTGTCGCTGATCGCGGTGATCTACATCGGCCTCGTCGCGATGGTGCAGTCCGACATGAAGAAGCTGGTCGCGTATTCGTCGATCGCGCACATGGGCTTCGTCACGCTCGGCTTCTTCATCTTCAACCAGCTGGGCGTCGAAGGCGCGATCATCCAGATGATCTCGCACGGCTTCGTGTCGGGCGCGATGTTCCTGTGCATCGGCGTGCTGTACGACCGCGTGCACTCGCGCCAGATCGCCGACTACGGCGGCGTCGTGAACGTGATGCCGAAGTTCGCGGCATTCGCGATGCTGTTCTCGATGGCCAACTGCGGCCTGCCGGGTACCTCGGGTTTCGTCGGCGAGTTCATGGTGATTCTCGCGGCCGTCCAGTACAACTTCTGGATCGCATTCGGCGCGGCATTCACGCTGATCCTGGGTGCTGCCTACACGCTGTGGATGTACAAGCGCGTGTACTTCGGCGCGGTGGCGAACGATCACGTTGCCAAGCTGAAGGACATCGGCCGTCGCGAATTCGTGATGCTGGCCGTGCTCGCCGCGTTCACGATGCTGATGGGCCTGTATCCGAAGCCTTTCACCGACGTGATGCACGTTTCCGTGGAAAACCTCCTCTCCCACGTCGCGCAGTCGAAGCTGCCGCTGGCCCAGTAATCGCGAGCGGAGGAAATCAAGATCATGAACGCTCCTATGAATGTCCTGTCGCCTGACGCGCTGGTGATGGTCGCCATCGTCGTCGCATGGCTGAATGACACCTTTACCGGTGCCGCTGGCCGCCGCCTGACCTATCTGATCGCGGTGGTTTCGTCGGTCGTCGCCGGCGTGTGGTTCGCGGTGCAGGCGCTCGACCCGCAGCAGTATTACTTCTTCTCGCGGATGGTCGTCGTCGACTCGTTCGCGAGCATGATGAAGGCCGTCGTGTCGATCGGCTTCGCGGTCTCGCTCGTCTATTCGCGCAAGTACCTCGAAGACCGCGACATGTTCCGCGGCGACGTGTTCCTGCTGGGCATGTTCTCGCTGCTCGGGCAGCTGGTGATGGTGTCGGGCAACAACTTCCTGACGCTGTACCTCGGCCTCGAACTGATGTCGCTTTCGCTGTACGCGGTCATCGCGCTGCGCCGCGATGCCCCGCAGTCGAGCGAAGCCGCGATGAAGTACTACGTGCTGGGCGCGCTCGCGTCGGGCTTCGTGCTGTACGGCATCTCGATGCTCTACGGCGCGACCGGCTCGCTCGAGCTGGGCGAGGTGTACAAGGCGGTCGGCGGCAACACCGACGCAGCCGTGCTGATGTTCGGCGTGGTCTTCATCGTCGCCGGTATCGCGTTCAAGCTCGGCGCCGTGCCGTTCCACATGTGGGTGCCGGACGTCTACCAGGGCGCACCGACCGCGATGACGCTGTTCGTCGGCGGCGGCCCGAAGGTTGCCGCGTTCGCGTGGGGCCTGCGCTTCCTGGTGATGGGCCTGCTGCCGCTCGCACAGAACTGGCAGACCGCGCTCGTGATCCTCGCCGCGCTGTCGCTGATCGTCGGTAACATCACCGGTATCGTCCAGCGCAACATCAAGCGGATGCTCGCGTACTCGGCGATCTCGAACATGGGCTTCGTGCTGCTCGGCCTGCTCGCCGGCATCGTGAAGGGCGACGCGGCCGCGCCGGCGAACGCGTACAGCTCGGCGATGTTCTACGCGATCGTCTACCTGATCACGACGCTCGGCTCGTTCGGCGTGGTGATGCTGCTCGCACGCCGCGATTTCGAAGCGGAAACGATCGACGACTTCAAGGGCCTCAACAAGCGCAGCCCGGTGTTCGCGTTCGTGATGATGGTCATGATGTTCTCGCTGGCCGGTATCCCGCCGACCGTCGGCTTCTATGCGAAGCTCGCGGTGCTCGAGGCGACCGTCAACGCGGGTCTCACGTGGCTGGCGGTGCTGGCCGTGATCACGTCGCTGTTCGGCGCGTTCTACTACCTGCGCATCGTCAAGCTGATGTACTTCGATGCACCGCAGGATACGGCTCCGGTCACCGGCGATTTCTGCAAGCGCACGATCCTCGTGCTGAACGGCCTCGCGGTCGTCGTGCTCGGCCTGATCCCGAGCCCGCTGCTGACGGCCTGCCTGCAGGCGATCCGTCACACGCTGCCGCTGTAATGTCGGCAGCCGGCTGGTTCATCGTGCTGTTGGCGCTCGTGTGCGCCAACGTGCCGTTCCTGAACCAACGCCTCTTCGCCGTCGTGCCGATCGGCGCGACGAAGAAGAACGCGTGGGTTCGGATCGGCGAGCTGATCGTGCTGTATTTCGTCGTCGGCGCGCTCGGCTTCTGGCTCGAGTCGCGCGCCGGCAACCGCTTCGAACAAGGCTGGCAGTTTTACGCGATCACGTTCAGTCTCTTCGTCGTGTTCGCTTTTCCCGGCTTCACGTTCCAGTATCTCGTCAAACGACGCTGACGGCTTCGGCCGTCACGTGCTCATTCCCCGGAGCCCGCCGATGGCCGAACTTCCCAATCACGACGCCGCACTGACCGAAACCTGCCTCGAGAGCGAGGCGATTTTCGAAGGCTCGTTCCTCAAGCTCAAGCGCGATACCGTCCGTTTGCCGGATGGCAAGCAGGCCACGCGCGAATACGTCCAGCACCCGGGCGCGGTGATGGTGATCCCGCTGTTCGACGACGGCCGCGTGCTGATGGAAAGCCAGTATCGCTATCCGATCGGCAAGGTCATGGCCGAATTCCCGGCCGGCAAGCTCGACCCGAACGAAGGCGCGCTCGCCTGCGCGATGCGCGAGTTGCGCGAGGAAACCGGCTACACGGCACGCGAATACGTGTTCCTGGCCCGGATTCACCCGATCATCTCCTATTCGACCGAATTCATCGACCTGTATCTCGCGCGCGGGCTGACGGCCGGCGAGCGCAAGCTCGATGAAGGCGAATTCCTCGAAACCTTCACGGCGACGCTGCCCGACCTGCAGGAATGGGTGCGCACGGGCCAGATCACCGACGTGAAGACGATCATCGGCACAATGTGGCTCGACAAGGTACTGTCCGGCACCTGGCCGCTCGGCCCGGTCGAGATGCCCTGACGGCGTGTCAGCGGCGGGTGGGGCGTCGCGTTACAATCCTGTGACGCGGCCGCTGTCCGGCCGCGCGATCCTGATTTAGCACGATCGTTCACAAAAGCGCGATTTGCGCTACACTCGTCACACGCCCTGATTCAGCATGAAGGTCCTCGATTTACAGTGCCCGCACGGTCATCGGTTCGAAGGCTGGTTCGCTTCCGCCGATGAGTTTGAAGCGCAGTTGTCCCGCAAGCTGGTCGAATGTCCGGTGTGCGGGACGACCGAGATCAACCGGATGCCGTCTGCGCCGCGCCTGAACCTGTCGGGTGCGACGCAGGCGCAGCCGGCCGATCCGCGCGCGCTGCAGGCGCAGGTGATGCGCGCGCTGCGCGAGGTGCTGGAGAAGACCGAGAATGTGGGCGAGCGCTTCGCCGAGGAAGCGCGGCGCATCCATTACAACGAAGCGCCGGCACGCAGCATTCGTGGCGTCACGACGCCGGAGGATGCGCAATCCTTGGTCGAAGAAGGCATCGACGTGATGCCGCTGCCGATTCCTGCCGCGCTGAAAGAACCGCTGCAATGACGTAAGCAGTGTGTCCTTGCCGGGCCGGACGGCCGCGGTGAGCCTTGCATGGGACCCGAGTAAAGCGCTAATAAAGCGCTAACTCTGGTCGACCGCGAAGCATGGGACCAGAGTAAAGCGCTAAAGCGCTAACTCTGGTCGACAGGAGACACTGCGCATGGATCTGGATTATTCCCCCGCCGACGACGCGTTCCGCGTCGACGTCCGCGCCTGGCTCGAGGCCAATCTGCCTCACGCACTGCGCGCCAAAGTACTCGATCACAAACGACTCGACCGCGAGGATTACGCGAGCTGGCACCGGATTCTCGGCCAGCGCGGCTGGTCCGCTCCCGCATGGCCGGCCGAATACGGCGGCCCGGACTGGAACGCGACGCAGCGCCACATCTGGGACGAGGAGTGCGCACGCATCGGCGCGCCGACCGTGCTGCCGTTCGGCGTATCGATGGTCGCGCCGGTGCTGATGAAATACGGCAGCGAAGCGCAGAAGCGCCACTATCTGCCGCGCATCCTCGACGGCACCGACTGGTGGTGCCAGGGCTATTCCGAGCCGGGTTCCGGATCGGACCTCGCATCGCTGCGCACGCGCGCCGAACGCCGCGGCGACCACTACGTCGTCAACGGCCAGAAGACGTGGACGACGCTCGGCCAGTACGCGGACATGATGTTCTGCCTCGTGCGCACCGATCCGGCGGCGAAGAAGCAGGAGGGCATCTCGTTCCTGCTGATCGACATGAAGACGCCCGGCATCACGGTGCGTCCGATCATCACGCTCGACGAGGACCACGAGGTCAACGAGGTGTTCTTCGAGGACGTGCAGGTGCCCGCCGGGAATCTCGTCGGCGATGAAAACCGCGGCTGGACTTACGCGAAATACCTGTTGGGCCACGAACGCACCGGCATCGCGCGCGTCGGCGGGTCGAAGCGCGAGCTCGCGTTCCTGAAGCGGGTGGCGTCGAACCAGCGCAAGAACGGCAAGCCGCTGCTCGCCGATCCCGTGTTTGCCGCGAAGGTCGCGGCGCTCGAAGTCGAGCTGATGGCGCTCGAGGTGACGGTGTTGCGCGTCGTGAGCCGCGAGACGAGCGGCAAGGGGCCGGGCCCGGAGGCGTCGATGCTGAAGATCAAGGGTACCGAGGTCCAGCAGGCGCTCACCGAGCTGATGTTCGAGGCGATCGGGCCGCTGGCCGCGCCGTTCGACGTCCCGTTCCTCGAGGGCGAGCGCGAACACAGCATCGCGGGCGACGACGATGCTGCGCCGCTCGCCGCGTACTACTTCAATTATCGGAAGACGTCGATCTACGGCGGCTCGAACGAGATTCAGAAAAACATCATCGCGCAGATGATTCTCGGGCTGTGATCAGGGAACGGAGACAACCATGGATTTCAGCTTTACCGATGAACAGCAGCAGTTCGCCGACGCACTGCGCCGTTATCTCGGCGAGCAATACGGTTTCGACGCGCGCCAGGCGATCGTGCGCAGCGATGCCGGCGTGTCGGACGCGCAATGGAGCGCATTCGCGGAGCTGGGCCTGACCGCGCTGCCCGTGCCGGACGCGCAGGGCGGCATCGGCGGCGGCTCGGTCGACATGCTGGTTGCGATGCAGGCGCTCGGCCGCGCACTCGTGGTCGAGCCATACTGGGCGACGGCGGTCGGCGTCGAGGCACTGCGCGTCGCCGGGTCCGGCACGGGCGACGATGCGGCACTGCTGGAAGCGGTCGCGCAAGGGCAGAAGCGCCTGGCCGTTGCATTCCACGAACCGCGGGCGCGCTACGACCTGTACGAACTCGACACGCATGCGCGCGAGCAGGGCGGCACGTACCGGCTGACCGGCACCAAGTCGGTCGTGCAGCACGGCGCACAGGCGCACGCGTGGATCGTGCCGGCGCGTGTCGCCGGTGGCGGCATCGGCCTGTTCGTCGTCGAGCGCGACGCCGCGGGAGTGACGCTCGTCGACTACCGGACGATCGACGGCCAGCGCGCCGCGACGATCGAGCTGCATGAAACGCCTGCGCGGCAACTGACGGGCGGCGCACGCGACGCGGCTGCACTCGAGCAGATTGCCGATTACGCGACCTTCCTGTTGTGCGCGGAAGCGGTCGGCGCACTCGACGAACTGAACCGCGCGACGGTCGAATACACGAAGACGCGCGAACAGTTCGGCGTACCGATCGCGCGTTTCCAGGCACTGCAGCACCGGATGGTCGACATGCTGATTCACGCGGAGCAGGCGCGCTCGCTGACCTATCTGGCCGCGGTGCGTTACGCGGGCGGCGATGCCGATGCGCGGCGCAAGGCGGTTTCCGCCGCGAAGGCGCGGGTCGGCGCGGCCGCACGCTTCGTCGGCCAGCAGGCCGTGCAACTGCACGGCGGCATGGGCGTGACCAACGAGGTCGCCGCCGCGCATCTGTTCAAGCGGCTGTCGATCATCGAGACGACACTCGGCGACACCGATCACCACCTTGCGCGCATCGCGGCCCTGCCGGATTTCGCGCAGGCCGACGCGGCGTGACGGCGACGCGAGAGCGCGCCGAAGGAGATAGACAGTGGGTATCAGTTACGAAGATCTGGAAGTCGACAGTACGACCGAAATCGGCCGCTACACGTTCGAGGCGGACGACATCAAGGCGTTCGCGCAACGCTACGATCCGCAACCGTTCCACCTCGACGAGGAAGCCGGCAAGGCATCGCCGTTCGGCGGACTGGTGGCGAGCGGCTGGCATACGTGTTCGGTGTTCATGAGCCTGCTCATCAAGAAGCTGGGGCCGGATTCGACCAGCATGGGTTCGCCCGGCATCGACGCGATCCGCTGGCTCAAGCCCGTGCGTGCCGGCGACACGATCACGATGTACCAGAAAGTCCACGACAAGCGCGTGTCGGCGAGCAAGCCCGATCGCGGCATCGTGTCGACCGAGTGGATCGGCATCAACGGCGCCGGCGACACGGTGATCACCGTGCATACCAAGGTGATCTTCGGGCTGCGCCATCCGCAAGGAGCGGGCGCATGACGGACGTGACATTGCCGCTGATCGCGTCGGCTCGGGCGCTGCATGCGCTGGCCGGTGCGGAACCGCTTGCGAGCGGCTGGGTCGAGATCGACCAGCGTCGCGTCGACGGTTTCGCCGACGCGACCGGCGATCACCAGTGGATTCACGTCGATCCCGAGCGCGCGCGGCGCGACTCGCCGTTCGGCGGCCCGATCGCGCACGGGTTCCTGACGCTGTCGCTGATTCCCGCGCTGATGAGCGATGCGATGCGCTTCGAGCAGAAGATGGGCGTGAACTACGGACTGAACCGCGTGCGGTTCCTGAAGCCGGTGCCGGTCGGCGCGCGCGTGCGCGCGCTGTTCGCGGTGAAGGAAACCGTGGAAGTCGCGCGGGGCGGCGTGCAGGTGACGTGGTCGGTATCGATGCAGGTCGAGCGTCCCGACGCGCCGTTACTTGTTTGCGCGGCGGAATTCATGACGCTGCACTACTTCTGATGCGCGCGGCGGTATCGATGGATGTCGCCGCGTTGCACGTCGTGTGCTGCTTCAGTGCTTCGCGTATTGCGTCGCGCCGAACAGCATCTCGCGTGCCTTGTCGTCCTGCAGTGGCTTGCGCAGCGATGCGAGCACCTCGACGCCGCGCTGCACGGCCGGACGCGCGGCAATCGCTTCGTGCCAGCGCTTCACGTTCGGCAGTTCGTCGAGCACGATGCCCTGGTTCTGCCACGAACGTGTCCACGGGAACGTCGCAATGTCCGCGATCGTGTACGTGTCGCCGGCGAGATAGGCGGATTCGCCGAGGCGCTTTTCCATCACGTTGTACAGGCGCTTCGCTTCGTTCGTGTAGCGATTGACCGCGTATTCGATCTTCTCCGGCGCATACAGCCGGAAGTGATGCGCCTGCCCGAGCATCGGGCCGACGCCGCCCATCTGGAACATCAGCCATTCGAGCGTCGCGTAGCGCGCGGCCGGCTCGGTCGGCAGGAACTTGCCGGTCTTTTCCGCCAGGTACACGAGGATCGCGCCCGATTCGAACAGCGAGATCGGCTTGCCGCCGGGGCCTTCCGCGTCGACGATCGCGGGGATCTTGTTGTTCGGGCTGATCTTCAGGAATTCGGGCGTGAACTGGTCGCCCGCACCGATATCGACCGGATGCACACGATACGCGAGGCCCGTTTCCTCGAGCATGATGTGTACCTTGTGGCCGTTCGGGGTCGCCCAGCTGTAGACGTCGATCATTGTCAACTCCTTCATTGCATGCGCGAAAACGGCGCCGACAGGGCGCCGCGACAGGCGGTCATTAGAGCATGGATCAATGCGGGCTGCAGGCGACGGAAACGTGCGGCCGCGCGCGTGTCGCCGTGACGGCGGAAACGCCGCTGGAACGGCGGGAGCGCGCCGGATCAGCGCTTGTAGCGCGGCTCGCGTTTCTCGAGAAAAGCGGTAATGCCTTCGAACGCGTCCGCGTGATGCAGCGATGCGACGAAGTGATCGCGCTCGGTGCCGAGATGTGCATCGAGCGGCTGCGCGGTCGCATCGTCGAGCAATGACTTGATGCGCGTGAGCGCGTTCGGCGAGATGCCGGCAAGCGAGTCGGCCCACGCGAGCGCATCGGACAAGGCGGCACCGGGCACGGCGAGCCGATTGACGACGCCGAGCGCATGCAGGCGTTCGGCCGCGACGGGCTTGCCCTCGAACAGGATTTCGGCGGCGAGCGCACGCGGCAGCGCACGCGCGAGGAACCACGAGCCGCCGCCGTCGGGCGTGAGGCCGACGCGTGCGTACGACATCACGAACTTTGCATCGTGCGCGGCAACGATCAGGTCGCTCGCGAGCGCGAGCGAGAAGCCCGCGCCGGCCGCCGCACCTTCGACCGCCGCGATCACGGGTTTCGTCGATGCACGGATCGCCGTGATCCACGCGCCGAGCTGGTCGATACTGTCGGCCTGATAGGACGGATCCTTCGAACGGTTGTCGAGCAACCGGTTCAGGTTGCCGCCCGCGCAAAAGAAACGATCGGCCCCCGTGAGCACGACGGCACGAATCGCGGGGTCGCGCTCGGCGGTGGCGAGCGCTTCGACGCCGGCCGCATACATGTCGGGATGCAGCGCGTTGCGCGCGCCGGGATTGGATAGTGTGAGGACGAGCGTCGATTCGCTCTCGGGCGGACGCGAGGCCAGCAGTTCAGCACTCATGCGAGTGTGTCTCCATTGGATGGCGGGGCTGCGGCGCCGCGCGTTGCGCGGGCGCTTGCGCATCCCTGTGAGGATGCTGCCGCAGCGGATGTATTGTTGTCATGACGGACGCGAAACTGCTTTAGACTAGCACGAACGTGCTTTTCAGCGCGACGCATCCCGATGCGGCCGGCGTCGCTGCGGCCGCGCTTCAGCAAGGAAGGAGACTCTGATGCTACAGCTGTGTGGTATTCCGTTGTCCAACTACTACAACAAGGTGAAGTTCGTCCTGCTTGAGCATGACATTCCGTTCGAGGAATTGGCATGCAGCTTGCCGATCAGCGATCCGACACTGCTTGCCGATTCGCCGCTCGGCAAGATTCCGTTCGTGAAGACCGAAGAGGGCGCGCTGTTCGAGTCGCAGGTGATCATCGAGTATCTGGCGGCGCGTTATCCCGACAAAGCCATTTTCCCGTCGGGGCCGTTCGCGGCCGCGAAGGTGCGCGAACTCGTCGAGACGCTCGAGCTGTATCTCGAATGGACCGCGCGCGAGGTCTATACGGAAGCGTTTTTCGGCGGAAAGGTCAGCGACGGGATGAAGGCGCACGTCGAGAAGCGCCTGCCGCGCGCGATCGATGCATTCAGGCGGATGGCGCAGTTCTCGCCCTACGTGCTCGGCGACGCATTCAGTCTTGCGGACATCGCTGCATCGATCCATCTGCCGGTGATCGGCATGGCGACGAAGGCCATCTTCGGCCGCGATTTCCTGGTCGACGCAGGCATCGACTGGAAGGCGCACGCGAAGCTCGTCGGCGAGCGGCCGGCCGCACAGCGCGTGGCGGCCGATCGCAAGGCCTATATCGAGGCGACGGGCACCGCGCGTCCGTAAGCGCGACCCGGGCACGGCACCGGGCAGCGCCTGGCTGCCCGTGCAGGACTTACAGGCGCGCGAGCCGTTCGAGTGCGGACGCGAGCGTGCTCTCCTGTTTCGCGAAGCAGAAGCGCACGACGCCCGATTCGTGCGGCTCGTGATAGAACGCCGACACTGGAATCGCCGCCACGCCGACCTCCGACGTGAGCCACTTCGAGAATTCCGCTTCGGACAGGTCGCTGATCGCCGAATAGTCGACGCACTGGAAGTACGTGCCCGGGCACGGCAGCAGCTTGAAGCGCGTGCGTTCGAGGCCGGCGCGGAAGAAGTCGCGCTTCTTCTGGTAGAAGTCGGGCAGCGTCAGGTACGGTGCCGGATCGCGCAGGTAGGCGGCGAGCCCGATCTGCATCGGCGTGTTCACCGTGAACACGTTGAACTGGTGGACCTTGCGGAACTCCGCGGTGAGCGCCGCCGGCGCCGCGACATAGCCGACCTTCCAGCCCGTCACGTGGTAGGTCTTCCCGAAGCTCGACACGATGAAGCTGCGCGCGGCCAGTTCCGGGTAGCGCGCGACGCTCTCGTGCCGCGCGCCGTCGTAGACCATGTGTTCGTACACTTCATCCGACAGGATCAGCACGTTGGTGCCGCGCACGATCTCCTCGAGCTTGCGCATGTCGGCCTCGCGCCACACGGTGCCGGTCGGGTTGTGCGGCGTGTTGATCATGATCATCCGTGTCTTCGGCGTGAGCGCGGCAGCGAGCCGGTCGAACGGGATCGCATAGTCGGGCGCTTCCAGCGTGACGAACACGGGCTTGCCGCCGGCGAGTTCGATCGACGGCAGGTAGCTGTCGTAGGTCGGCTCGACGACGATTACCTCGTCGCCCGGATGCACCGCGCACAGGATCGCCGTCAGCAGTGCCTGCGTCGCGCCGGCCGTCACCGTGATCTCGGCGGCCGGATCGTAGCGCCGGCCGTAGACCTGCGCGATCTTGTCGGCGATCGCGTCGCGCAGGGGCGCGACACCCGCCATCGGCGGATACTGGTTGTGACCGTTGCGCATTGCGGTCGTGACCGCGTCGACGATGTGTGGGTCGCAGTCGAAATCGGGGAAGCCCTGGCCGAGGTTGACGGCGCCTTTCTCGGCGGCGAGTGCGCTCATGACCGTGAAGATCGTCGTGCCGACGTTCGGCAGGCGCGAGGGGAAAACGGGAGTCGTAGGCATGTCGGAAGGAGCGTTCATCGATACGGTCGCAAGCGGGTGGCGCCGGGCCCGTCAGGCTGGCGCAGTGGTAGTGGTGGCCGACGCGGCATCGAGCGCGCAGGCTTCGGCAAACGGCGCGGGCTGCGCGATCCGGAAGCCGAAGTCGCGTGCGGTGCGTTTCGCGAGCTTGAGCAGTGCGCGGTCCTTCGACACTAGCCATTCGGCCTGCGCGGCGCGTGCGAGCTCGAGAAACTTCTGATCGTCGCGGTCCTTGCACTTCGGCAGCGGCGGCGCATCGGCGTCTACAGGCGGCGGCTCGACGAGGCTCGTCAGGCGGGCGACGGTCGCGAGCGCTGCGGCCTTGTCGATTGCGCGCGCCTGGAACTGCGGATAGTCGAGCACGAGCTCGAGTTCGGTCAGGCAGCGGCCGTCGATCACGGCGGCGAGCGTGCCGCGCTCGAGCGCGGCGCGGATCGGGCGTGTGGCAGGGTCGTCGAATACGAGTATGTCGATCCAGACGTTCGAGTCGAGCACGACGCGAAGTGCGGCGTGCGGGGCGAGGGAGCGGGTCATTCGTTACAATCGGTGGTTTTCGTCTGACCGCAAGGCACGGCGTGCCAGCGAGCCTCTATGATAATCGTTCTCTCTCCCGCCAAATCTCTCGACTACGATACGCCCGCCCACGTCCCATCTTACACGAAGCCTGCATTCGTCGACGATGCGTCGGAGCTGATCGACGGCCTGCGCAAGCTGTCGCCGCAGGACATCGCGACGCTGATGGACATTTCCGACCCGCTCGCGCGCCTGAACTTCCAGCGCTACGCAGACTGGTCGCCGACCTTCACGCCGGCCAATGCGAAGCAGGCGGTGCTCGCGTTCAACGGCGACGTGTACGAAGGGTTCGATGCCAAATCGCTGTCGGCCACCGATCTCGACTACGCGCAGCAGCACGTGCGCGTGCTGTCGGGCCTGTACGGGCTGCTGCGCCCGCTCGACCTGCTGCAGCCGTACCGGCTCGAGATGGGCACCCGTTTCGCGAACGCGCGCGGCAAGGATCTGTATGCGTTCTGGGGCGAGCGGATCACGCGTGCGCTGAACGAGCAGCTCGAGACGCGCAGCGGAGCGGCGCGCGTGCTGATCAACTGCGCGTCGACCGAGTACTTCAAGTCGGTCAAGCCGAAACTGCTGGCCGCGCCGGTCGTCACGCCGGTGTTCGAGGACTGGAAGGGCGGCCGCTACAAGATCATCAGCTTCCACGCGAAGCGTGCCCGTGGCCTGATGGCACGCTATATCGTCGAGAACCGCATCGCCGAACCGGCGGCGCTGAAGGACTTCGCGATGGAAGACTACGCGTTCGATGCCGCTGTATCGAACGATTCGACTTACGTATATCGCCGGCGAATCGGCGAGTGACCCTGCCGGCCGTTCACGAGACGGCCGGCGCATGCAGGAGGTCGGGCAGGCGGCAAACCGCCCGTTCCGGTCGACAGAGGAGAGACAGATGACCCTTTCGATCACCAGCAATTTCGACGCGGGCGCAATCGACGTCGTGTCGTGCGACCGCCCGGACTCGATCCGGCTGCGTGTGCGTGGCGACAACCGTTCGGAATTCGCGCAATGGTTTTACTTCCGCCTGACGGGCGCGCGCGGTGAGCGATGCGTGATGTCGTTCGAGAATGCGGCCGAATGCGCGTATCCGTCGGGATGGCGCAACTACAGCGCGGTCGCAAGCTACGACCGCGTCGACTGGTTCCGCGTGCCGACGACATTCGACGGCAAGACGATGACCGTCGACCATACGCCCGAGTTCGACAGCATCTACTACGCGTATTTCGAGCCGTATTCCGAAGAGCGCCATGCGGCGTTCCTCGGTGCGGTCCAGCAATTGCCGCAGGCGAGCGTCGTCGAGCTCGGCCGCACCGTCGAAGGCCGTCCGATGTCGTTGCTGACGCTCGGTACGCCGGAAGTCGACGGCGCACCGAAGAAGAAGGTGTGGATCATCGCCCGCCAGCACCCCGGCGAGACGATGGCCGAATGGTTCATCGAAGGGCTCGTCAAGCGGCTGGCCGGATGGGGCGATTGGGCCGGTGATCCGGTGGCGCGCAAGCTCTACGACCGCGCGACGTTCCATATCGTCCCGAACATGAACCCGGACGGCAGTGTGCACGGTAACCTGCGCACCAACGCGGCGGGCGCGAACCTGAACCGCGAGTGGATGGAGCCCGATGCCGAGCACAGTCCCGAAGTGCTGGCCGTTCGCGATGCGATCCATGCGATCGGCTGCGACATGTTCTTCGACATTCACGGCGACGAGGATCTGCCGTACGTGTTCGTCGCGGGTTCGGAGATGCTGCCGAGCTTCACCGAGCAGCAGGGCAAGGAGCAGGCCGCGTTCATCGATGCGTTCAAGGTCGCGAGCCCGGATTTCCAGACTGAGCACGGTTATGCGGCGAGCAAGTACAAGGAAGACGCGCTCAAGCTCGCATCGAAGTACATCGGCCATCGGTTCGGCTGCCTGTCGCTGACGCTCGAGATGCCGTTCAAGGACAACGCGAACCTGCCCGACGAGCGGGTCGGCTGGAACGGCGAACGCAGCGCGGCGCTTGGTGCCGCGATGCTGGCGGCAATCCTGGTGCACGTCGAGACGTTCGCGTAAGCGTAACGCCGCCGATATGAAAAAAGCCGGCGCATCATGCGATGTGCCGGCTTTTTGCTTCTGTCGTTGCCGCTCCGTCGTATCAGGACTTCTTCGCGGTTTTCTTCTTTACGGCTTTCTTCTGGCCGCTTGATTTCTTCGTTGCGACGGCTTTCTTGCCGGTGCGGCCGGATGCCTTGACCTTGCCGCGGTGCGACTTGCCATTGAACTTCTTCGGCGACGACGACGGGCGCTCGACGCGTGGCTTCAGCGGCGGCACCGGATCGTTCCAGCTGAACGCGAGCATTTGCTGACCGACGTAGCCGCAGCGGAATTTCAGCGGCGTCGGGTCGCTGCCGTCGCTGTGTATGCCGAGGCCGTCCACAGTGACGATGTTGTCGACCTTTACGCGCTGCTTGCCCTGATCGAACGAGTCGTTCCACGGCGTGATCGTCGCGTTGCCGCTTTCGAACGCATTCGGTGCGAAGTCGACGCGGTCGAAGGCCGACGATGTGCTGGCGATGAAGCTGCCGTGCGCCGCACAATCGGCGACGATCGGATCGGCATGCATCTCGTTGACGAATTTGTTGATCAGTTCGGAACGCTGGTCGAGGAGGTCGGCGAATACCGGTGCCGGAAGCGCAAGCGACAGGCCCGCGACACAGGCTGCCAGCTTGCCGAGCGCCCGGAAAATCCGGAGCGAGGCAGGTGAGCTGTCCATCTGGTTATTGGTGAGGAGCGAATGAGGCATCGGGCACGTATAGATGCCCGATGAAGAACAGGAGTTCAATCTTAGCGTAAAAAAGTTGTGCGGCAGTAGACGTCGCACCCTCCCGCACTGCGCAAGCGGATTGCCGTGCGCGCCGATCGCTTCGAGATGGCGCGTTCAGGCGCGCGGGCCGCCGAGACGATAGCGCCGCACGTCGAACGTCGTGACCCACGCCGGACGATAGACGGCGATGAGCGCGGTGGCCATGCCGGTGAACCACGCTTCGCCAAGCGCGAGCAGCGCTGTGTTGAGCAGATAGCCGGCGGGAATCACGACGGGAACGCCGTCCGCGAGTGCGAGCTGGACGCCTGCCGCAGCCGCGGCGACCGCGACGATCGCGATGGCCGGCGACAGGAATCCCTGGCCGGTGATGAACGACGCGAGGTTGTGCGGGAGCCACGCGATTGCGGCGCGCTGCAGCAACGCGGACACGGCGACCGGTAGCGCGCCATAGATCAGATAGGTGAGGCCGATGCCTTGCCACGGCGCGTCGAAGACGATCGCGGCCACGGCCGTGACGGCCCCCATCGCGATCAGTGCAAGCGTCCAGTCGAACAGCGTGACGAGCAGCGTCGCGCCGAGCAGGTGCATGACGATGCCGTCCTCGAGCCATGCATTCGAGGCCCACAGAACCGTGATCGCAGTGACGAGCGCGAGCCACACGTGCTGGAGCGTTGCGTCCTGCAGACGGACGAAGGGACGATTCCAGAGCGCGAGCGCGAGCAGCGCCGCGGCGGCGATCCAGCCACCGACGCCAACCCAGAGCGGAAGCGGTGTGAAAAGAAAACCCATGCGTCCATATTACTCGTTGAGCATCAAAGGTGGGAATCCGCACATGCCGATCGTCGCAATATCGATACTGTCCGGTTAGCGCTCGCGCCGAAACCGCGCTGGCGGCTCGGCCGCGAGCGGCAGGTCCCGGGTGCCGGTGTTCGCGGCCGGCAGCGGGTACGGACGGTCGTTCCTTTGTGTGCGCAGTGGAACCGGGCCGCGTTCGCCGATGACCGGCTTGCTTGCCCGTTCACGGTTCGCCAGCAGCACCTCGAGATGCGGCGACAGCCAGCCGTTGTAGATTGCGACGGCGGCGGCGCGGTTTGCCGCGCCAAGCTGCTGGAAGATGCTGGCGAGGTGGATCTTCACGGTGCCTTCGCTGATGCCGAGCGTGCGGGCAATCATCTTGTTGGTGCTGCCCATGTGGACGAAGCGCATGATCTGCGCCTGTCTCGGCGACAGGAGACCGCTTGGCGGGCGGCGCGGCAGCGATCCGGCGAGCGTCTGGAAGTGGGTGTCGTGGCGTGCCGCGGCGGCGGAGGGCAGCAGACTGAGGGCGATGGGCGGGATGTAGTGGCCGCCCAGCAGAACCATTTCGAGTGCCCGCACGATCAGATGCGGCCGCATGGAGTGTGGGATTACCCCTGCGACGCCATAGTTGTAGAAGCGCTGGATGGCTTCCGGCGTGGATTCGTCGATCAGCACCGCGGCGGGCGTCGGCGAGCAGGCGCTGCAGAGCGCCTGGAGTTCGCTGAGACGACCGACGTCCAGCCAGTCGATCGCAACGAGGTCGAAACGCTGGGTGCGCAGCAGTCGGCGCGCCTGGAAACCGTCGGGCGCATCGTTGATGCTGGCGTGACGGTCGATCTGCCGAAGCAGGGCCTTCAGTCCGTCACGCCGTTCGGCGTCTGAGTTCAGCACCAGGAACCGCATATTCAACCTCCGTAAGGTGAGTCATTGAGCTGCCGTCGGCATGCGTTGGATCCGATAATGACAAAAACCTTACACGATGTCTGCTTGGCTGAACGGCTTAGGAAAAGTCCGAAAATTCGAGTGGGGAGGAATACGGGCGAGAAAAAAGCCGCTCCGGCAGGAACCGGGAGCGGCTTCGTCGGGCAGGCTTGGCGAGCCGGCGGCGCGCGATCAGTGAAAGTGCGGCTGGGCGGGCGATGCGTCTTCCGGCATTTCCGCATGGACGATCTCGCCGAGCGGGTCCGCATAGAGCGGCACGCCGCAGTCGTCGCAGTACTCGGGTTCGAAGCGGCCTGCGTGCCTGCGGACGTCGGTTACGCCGCATTCCTTCAGCAGACTCACGATTTCCTCGAGCGGCCCTTCGATCGGTGCTTCGCCTTCGAGGGTCGCGCTGTCGATCGACACGTCGCCGTTCTCGCGGCCGTAGAGCGGCCACACGACGCCATAGATCACGTCGTTGCTGGCACGCCGCGTGAAGCCGACGCGGTACTCGTCGATCCGGCGCTCGCCGAAGCCCGCGACCACGGCGCGCAGTTCCTGCGGTGCCGCACCAAGTGTGTCGAAAAGATAACGGATGGCCGTTCGGACCGTGTGCGGACGGATGCGCTCGTCCGCGTCGCGGCAGGCCGAATAGTACGCGTCCGGAAGCAGGCATTCGAACTCGCAGCCGGGGAGGGCAACCGACAGGTTCGGGCCGCCCTGGGCGGTCCACTGCTCGAGACACTGGCCGCGTTCGATCCGGTTGCCGTGCTCTTCTTCCTGCCAGCGGAACAGCGGCGCGCCGGCCGGCGCGGCAACCACGGCGAGCAGGAAGCGCGGGTCGGCCAGGATCGGCGAGGTTTCGGGCAGGTCGCCGAGGCTCAGCCTGGCGGCGTGCTGGCCGATTGCCGCATGCGCAAGCTGCTGGGCGAGCCGGTACGTCTCGACGTGGTGGCGCGGTAGCTGGTCGATGCTGTACAGGAACGGGGCCAGTCCGACGAGCGTGCCGGTTGCGAGCACATGCGCCTGCAGTTGCGTGCGCAGTGCGTCGGCGACATCGCCTTTCAGCGGACCCGACGGAATCATGTAGCGCGTCCAGGCGAGAACGGGAACGGCGACCAGCAGCGCATCGTACGGTTGGCCTTCATGCTCGATCACCATCGATTCACTGTGCGTCTCGGCCATGTCGGCGAGCGCGCCATAGGCATCGGGGTGGTTCTGCTGCAGATGGTCGAGTGCTGCGTCGAGCGTGGTCTGGTTGCCGTTGCGAACGATCTTGGCGAGCAGAGCATCGAGCTTCGCTTCCCAGAAGCGATCCTCTATGCGGCTGCCCGATGCGAAGAGCGCAAGCGACAGGCCGACCAGTTTGTCGGCGTCGGGGGGGAGGCGTTTGGCGATTCGCTGGCGCATATTAAATACGTATAGAAAGGGGCGAAGAACCTCACATTCTAGTCCGTTCTTTGCACGATAAGCGGTCTCGTGCGCCAGCATGTCCGGAAGGCCGAATCGCGGGGGGCGAAGAAAAATCCATCAAACCCCTTGCGCGATCGGCAAACGGTGCATAGAATCACGCCTCTTTCGCGCTAACGGAAACGCGGCGCGGGGGAAGAAGGGAAGCGGTGCGGTCGGGTTGGCGGTAGGGACCCGGGCGGCACTGGAAGTTGAGCCCCGGTCGTCGCAACGAAGC